>NZ_QYTW02000016.1 GCF_003605405.2 Siminovitchia terrae
CCGCAAAAGATGGGTGTCACCCGCCTGTCTTGTTGGAAGCTTTTTGTCGATTGGTTAGGAAACCCCCACTTCAAAAACGGGTGTTTTAAGTGGTGGGAGGTTCATAGAGAGCGGATGTTTTTCACTACAGACTAGGCGCACAGCAATGTTGTGTGCTTTTTGACTTTATAAACGTATTTTACCTGATCCAAAGTTTAGTTTGCTGATTTCAAATCTCTTGTTCAGCGATGGCTTTAATTAGAGAACTGCAAATAAAGAATGCCCATGCTAAAGTAAGAGATGCGCTTGGCAAATCAAGCAAAAGAATGAATAACGTGTCTGCATTGATTAAAAAAGAAGTCATTTGTTGGTGCAGAGGGAAAGCCGTGTGGAAACATATTGGAAGGAGCTTTAACCCCCATAGCAAAGCCGGATGTGTTCAATCACTACTATGATAGAATATCTTTACATACGAGTTCGGATATTGTTTGAGGAGTGAGAGTGAATGATGGAAGAAAATATTTGTGAGCTGGAATTACGGGCTATTCTTGAAACATCAAATGATAATATCGTTATTACCGATGGAAAGGGAAAAGTATTGAGAAGTAGTCCTAATTGCCAATCCATATATGGATTGAAAATCGAAGAGTTGATCGGAAAAACGGTCGATGATTTGGAGAAGATGGAGGTATTTTCGCCATCAGTTACAAAAAGAGTGCTTCGAGAAAAGAAAGAAATCCAGGTGATGCAGAATACGCTCACGGGTCGTACAGTCATGGCGACTGCTATGCCTGTATTCGATGCAAATGGAGAAATTATTCGAGTTATCAGCTTCTCACACGATTTGACCGAGCTCCGTCAAATCAAGGAAGATTTTGAAGAACTGAGAGTTAAAATGGAATATTACCAGTCGGAAATTCAAGAGTTGAGGGATAAGGAACAATATACAGATGGCATTGTATTAAAAAGCAAGGAGATGAGCAATGTTTGGCAGCTTATTCAGCGGGTGGCGCTATCTGATGCAACTGTTGTGTTTCTAGGTGAATCAGGGGTCGGAAAAAACGTTTTTGCGAGGGCGATTCATGAAAAAAGCAGTCGCAGTAAGGAGGCCTTCATTGAAGTAAACTGTGGAGCCATACCGGAGACGCTATTTGAATCCGAGATGTTCGGGTATGAAAAAGGAGCTTTTACTGGAGCAAGCAGGGAAGGGAAGCCGGGGCTAATCGAATTAGCCAATAAAGGTACGCTGTTTCTAGATGAAGTAGGGGAGCTGCCGTTAAATCTCCAGGCAAAGCTCCTGAAGGTGATTCAGGAAAAGAAAATGACGAGAGTCGGCGGCACAGAGCCTAAACAGATTGATTTTCGGGTTATTGCTTCAACGAACCGGGACTTGGCAGAGATGGTAAAGGAAGGAAAATTCCGTGAAGATCTTTTTTACCGGCTGAATGTCGTACCGATTACTATTCCACCTCTTAGGGAGCGGAAGGATGACTTGTTGCAATTATGCGAGTATTTTCTGGGGATGTTCAATGACAAGTATAGAACAGATAAGGTGCTTCATGCGACGACAATCCATGAAATACTTGACTATAGCTGGCCGGGGAATGTTAGAGAACTAGAGAACTTAATGGAGCGTCTGGTTATTACGACAGAAAATCGGATCATTTATCCTAGCGCCCTTCCGTTTCATCAGAGGAACTCTCATTCCGTTGCTTATGAACAGGAAGAAGAGGAGATCCCTGAACAGGCGGAAAACTTACAAGAAGCACTACAAAATGTGGAAATCCGTTGGCTGAAAAGGGCTTACAGACAATATAAAACTACGTATGAAATGGCGGATTATTTAGGAATCAGCCAGTCAAGTGTTGTTAGAAAGCTGCAAAAATATGGTATTAATTCATAACTGAATTGAAATCCGGGTTCGCATCAATAAACTCCTCTTTGATGCAGATCCGGATTATTTTAATTGGGATTTACAGAGATAGGAGGCATATACAGTTGGCATGCTTTTTGCGAGTAATAGGAAAGGAAAATATTTCATCTAGAATCTTAGGAGGTTAACATATGTACAAACCTATAGACTCATCCCAATCTCCACGCTTTGTGGGCAACAGGACTTTTATGAGATTGGAACAGGTCAGAACAACTGATGATATAGACTTCGCCGTGCTTGGTGTTCCTTTCGATACGGCAGCATCCAACCGGACAGGCCAGCGGTTCGGCCCCCAGCATATCCGTGATTTTTCCGTGCTGCTCCGTCCCTACAATCCGGATATGGACATCGATATTTTTGAATATTGCTCAGGGGTCGATTACGGTGATATCAATGTCATTCCAGGAAATGCACTCCGTACGTACGACAGTATGGTTGAAGGATTGATGCCGCTGCTTGAGAAGAACGTCATTCCTGTTATTATGGGCGGAGACCATTCCATCTCACTGGGAAACCTGCGGGCTTTCCATAAAAGATACGGAAAAATGGCACTCGTCCATTTTGATTCCCATGGGGATACGTGGGAGCATTATTATGGTGAAAAGTATATGCACGGAACACCGTTCAGACGTGCGGCTGAAGAAGGTCTGCTTGATATGGAGCATTCCATCCAGGTCGGCATGAGAGGGCCGCTTTACGGACCGGGTGACATTCAGGATGCAAGGGATCTTGGTTTTGAGGTCATTCCGATGAAGGAAGTACGTCAGATCGGCTTTGAAAATGTAATGAAAAGAATCCATGAGCGGGTGAAGGATCGCCCGGTATTTGTCACGTACGATATCGATTTTGTCGACCCAGCCTTCGCCCCTGGAACTGGCACGCCTGAAATCGGAGGACCGACCAGCTATGAAGCGCTGGAATATGTCCGGGGACTTGACGGATTGGACATTGTCGGCTTTGACCTAGTGGAGGTACTACCGTCTTATGACGCTAACGAAATCACTGCGGTGCTGGCATCGGCTGTCATCTATGAAATGATTACATTAATTGCCTTGAAAAAGAGGCGTGAACTGGAGCAGGAGAACCCTCAGAAGTAAAATTCTGAGGGTAAAGGGAGGAAGTCGGATGAATTTTAATTCACTGGATGTCATCATTATGATTGCATATCTATTAATGTTAGTTATTATCGGTGTGATCGGCGCAAGACGAGCCAAGTCACCAGAAGACTATGTGCTGGCTGGAAGAAACTTGGGGTTTTTTATGTATTTCGGCTGTCTTGGCGCCGTTATTTTGGGCGGCGCCTCTACAATCGGTGCTACCAAACTTGGGTATGAATTTGGAGTTTCAGGCATGTGGCTTGTTGTCATGCTCGGTTTAGGAATTATGCTTTTAGGAGTTTTCCTTGCGAAACGCATTTCGAAACTTTCAGTAATGACGATCAGTGAATATCTCAGCAAACGTTTTGGCGTTGAAGTGGGGCTTGTCAGTGCATTGATTGCAGCGACATACGCCATGATGGTATCCGTTACGCAAGTGATCGGGATGGGAACCATTTTAAATGTTCTGCTTGACTGGAATTTAAGCGTTTCAATGTTGGTTGGCGGAGGAATCGTATTGTTTTATACAATCCTCGGTGGCATGTGGTCTGTTACTATGACTGACATTGTGCAGTTTGTTATTAAGACAGTTGGTATTTTCTTCATCATGCTCCCCTTGGGAATATCCAAAGCCGGTGGCTGGGCCGGCTTGCAAGCCAATTTACCTGATACTTATTTTAGTTTCTCAGGAATCGGTGGTCACCAAATCTTCAAGTATTTCTTATTATTTGCACTTGGAATGGTAGTGGCTCAAGATATTTGGCAGCGGATTTTAACTGCAAAAACAATTAAGATTGCAAGAGCGGGGACAGTTGCTGCCGGATTGTACAGTTTATTTTATGGACTTGCAGTTGCAATTATCGGAATGTGTGCGTTTGTTATTGTGCCTAATTTAGGGGATACTCAAAATGCATTTGCTAGCATGGCGGTTACGATATTACCATCAGGGGTGCTGGGCCTGGTTATTGCGGCAGTTGTTTCGGCATTGATGTCCACCGCTTCCGGGACTTTGCTGGCTTCTTCAACCTTAATTTCAAATGATATTATTAAGCGCTTTTTCAAAAAAGATGTGACGGATAAACAATATTTGAAGCTTTCAAGAATAGTGACAACAGTGATCGGAATTTTGACGATCGTTTGTGCTCTTTGGATTCAAGATGTTCTTGTGGCTCTTGATGTAGCCTACGCTGTATTGTCAGGAGGAATTTTTGCTCCGGTGATTTTGGGGCTATTTTGGAAAAGGGCCACTGGAAAAGCAGCGTTCTATGCGATTATTGCAAGTTCAATCGTGATACTGGCCGGCCTTGCCATTCAAGGAATTACAGCAACGACGCCGATTATCTATGGTATTGCTGTCAGCTTTGTCGTCATGATTGTTGTTTCGCTTGCAACGAAACAAAGT
Organism: Siminovitchia terrae; assembly: GCF_003605405.2. GTDB lineage: Bacteria > Bacillota > Bacilli > Bacillales > Bacillaceae_C > Siminovitchia > Siminovitchia terrae. Next base: position 4,412 of record NZ_QYTW02000016.1, read on the forward strand.
GACGAGTTAAATATTGCTTCTTAATAGATATAAAAATCGAGGCGGAAAGTCCGCCTCGTTTTTTATTTAAAGTATGATTGCAGTCCATTATAGATACTGTTTGAAACAAGTTCTTGATAGGAATCTGTTACAATATACTGCCCTTCATGTGGATTGCTTAAATAGCCGAGTTCAAGTAGGGTTGCCGGCCTGCTATTGTCCCTGATGACATGATAGTTGCCAAAGCGTGTTCCCTTGTTGTTTAGAGAGAGTGAACTGTTAAGTACTTCATTGACGCTACTGGCAAGGTCATACTGATACCCGTGGTGATAGTATGCGGTGACCCCGTTTGCCTCAGGATTGGCGGCACTGTCGTAATGAATGCTGATGAATGCATCGGCATTGTTGTTGTTTGCGGCTGAAGCCCGCGAGTCAAGATTGACGTATTGATCATCCGAACGGGTTAAAATGACATTTGCCCCAGCGGCGCTGAGTTTTTGCTGTAGCCGTTTCGCCGTTTGCATTGTGAGTTGTTTTTCAGATACACCTATTTGATTGGTAGAGCCTGGATCATTCCCGCCATGTCCAGCGTCAAGAACAATTGTTTTTCCGGAAAGTCCCGAAGTCTGATTTGTTGATTGGGCTGCCGGTTCTCCTGTTGAGGATGTATTTTTATTGGATGAAACAAGCCAACTCGCCACATACGCCTCCCGGCCGCTTGCCGTTGTAATTTTATACCAGTCACCCTCTTGTCCAACAATTGGATATCTTTCTCCTGCTGACCCTTTTGTGATGACGGGAGCCGATGTATCAGCGCCAGCCCGGAGATTGGTCTGGTCATTTGAAATATAGGCGAATCCGCCGGTTCCTGAAGACTCGTTTTTGTTTGCTTGTGCAGCTCCTCCAAATTGGATGAATTGCTTGCTGATCCAGGCACTTTGATTGCTATAAGTAACATTCGCCCAGCCATTGTTCTCACCAGTCACTGTTACCGGGTCGCCTTTATGTAATTTACCAATAATGTTAGAGCTTAAAGAGGGATTGCTTCGGACATGGACATTATCGGTTGTAATTTTGCCCTTTTTGGTCATTCCAATGCTTTGACCGCCATTATCGACAATATATCCAGCAATCCAGCCCGTACCACCACTGGGGAGCTGAACCTTATACCATCCGAATTTTTCCTGCAGCACTTGGAATTGTTCGTTCCTGCTTGCTTTCGCAACGATATTGGCTGTATTGGAGGGCTCACTCCGAATATTTGCTTTGTTGACTGCGATATGAATGGTACTTGCTGCTTTAGCTGTAATATTTGTATGTAAAAAAATAAGAAGCACCGAAGCCAAACAGATTATGGATCTTTTTATCATAACCACCGCCTTTTTCCAAGTTTATGATCATTTTAGCACTTTTTGTCATTTTATAGTGTTTTGTAGTCTCATATTACAATAATTGAGAAAAAGGTCTCGCAGACTGTAACAAAACTGTTTTTTAAAATTAATATTCCAAGTAAGTATTTAAGCGATCTGTCCGCCTAGTTTCTAGAAATAGTTACAATTTTAGATTTGTTGAGATATCCGGGAAGCGATTTAGTATATTAGTCATGTACTTTCTAGATTTAAAAGATGTGATCTAAAGTGTTGTGTATTTGTTATACATGTAATAAAATTATTACATATGGAAAATATTAATTCTGGTGATGAACTATTAAAAATCTTGGAAGCACTCTCTAATCCATATCGACTGAAAATTATCGCTGTACTTCATCAAGAGCGACAATATGTTAGCCAATTAGCAAGGGAATTAGGCATTAGTAGACCACTGCTTTATTTACATTTACGGAAATTGGAGGAAGCTCAATTAATAAAGGGACAGCATGAAATTGCTGAAGATGGAAAAGCCATGAAATTTTATGAAATTAGCCCTTTTTGCATAAAATTGGATGAACATTTGATTTCAACTGTAGCTGATAGTTTAACCATCAAGAAAAGGAAGGAGTAAGAAGGTTCAACTAAATAAAATGAAAGGGGTTTCTTAAATAATGGGGGACATTCTATTTTGGATAATGTCATTGGGAACTCTACTTTTACCGGTAGTATTGTTTATTGTTATACTGATGTACATTATCCGTGTTGTTCGAAGAGTGGAAAAGCGTGCAGAGGAACGATTAAAATTAGATAAAGAGAGTTCAGCTTTACAACAACAGCAGATGAAAGCAATAAATGAGTTGAATGTTCGTTTAACAAATATAGAAACGGTACTTAAAGAAATAGAATAAAAAAGAAAATAACGACTCAGTTAAAAAGTCGTTATTTTTCTTGAGTAAAGCAGTATAACTTTGTAATGAAAAATTTTATTAAAAGGGAGCTTTTTCATTGTCTAACTGCGCTGTACAGGAAGTACAAGTGCAAGCGAAGCGACAAGACGTCGCGTTCTGAACCAGCCGCTGTACAGGAAGTACAAGTGCAAGCGAAGCGACAGGATGTCGCGTTCTGAGCCAGCCAGCATCTAGCCTCGTAAGGATCAAGTTGATGAATGAAGGACTGCCTCCTCTAAAATTGTCTTGTTTGCCCGCGCTGACTAGCCGTTTCCGCTTTTTTATCTTTAGCAGGCCTTGCTAATGATGATTAAACTCGGGCATTCTCCACGATTAGTGAGATTCCCTGTCCCACACCAATACACATGGTGGCTAGCCCGCGTTTTGCTTCTCGCCTCTTCATTTCATAGAGGAGGGTTGTCAAGATTCTGGCGCCACTGGCCCCAAGGGGATGCCCAAGTGCGATGGCGCCGCCGTTGACGTTGACTTTGTCTATATGAAGCCCCAGTTGTTTGACACATTCTAGTGATTGGGAGGCAAAAGCCTCATTGAGCTCTACTAGGTCAAAATCTTCTATTGTCAATCCAGTACGCTCCAATAGTTTGCGAGTCGAGTAGATAGGACCCAAGCCCATAACTGCCGGCTCCAGCCCGGCTGTCGCTGATGCAATAAACCTGGCAAGAGGTTTCAATCCAAGTTCTTTTGCTTTCTGGGCACTCATGAGCAGCAGAGCAGCCGCACCGTCATTTACACCGGAGGCATTGCCTGCAGTCACTGTTCCTCCGGCAAATAGGGGAGGGAGGCTTTTCAGCTTATCTGGTATGATATCCGGGCGGGGATGTTCATCCATTTCTATAACCGTTTCTCTGCCTTTTCGGTCCTTGATGATAACTGGAGAGATCTCTTCCGCAAACCTCCCAGATTCCATCGCAGCCTTCGCCTTCTGCTGGCTGAGATACGCGAATTCGTCCTGTTTTTCTCGTGAAATTCCATATCTTTTGGCAACATTTTCCGCTGTTTGCGGCATGGAATCTGTCCCGTACAACTCCTGCATCTTCGGATTGATGAAGCGCCAGCCGATGGTCGTATCGAATAATTCCATATTTCCTCGCGGGAAATCTCTCTCCGGTTTGCTCATCACAAAAGGGGCACGAGTCATACTTTCCGTTCCGCCTGCAATGATCACATCTTCCTCGTTGGACAGGATTGATCGGGCTGCCAGGCTGACGGCATCCAGTCCAGAACCACACAGCCGGTTGACGGTTGTCCCGCTGACGGTTTCAGGGAGTCCTGCCAAGAGGAGTGACATACGCGCCACGTTTCGATTGTCTTCACCTGCTCCGTTGGCGTTCCCAAAAATTACGTCTCCGATTTCTGACGGTGGCAGATCTGGATTTCGTTCCATCAGTGCTTTGATTACAACGGCTCCCAAATCATCTGGCCGAACGTCCTTCAAGGCGCCATTATATCTTCCAATAGGCGTCCGCACCGCATCGACGATTACCACTTCACGCATTAGCTTTCCTCCTTTTGGAGAAGCTCTTCACTAATGGAGAATGGGGCGGTTGTTTTTTCTTTTACTTCGCTCAAAGTCGCGTTACCCATCAGCTCGGTTAATACATAACCTTCTTCTTCCCAAATAAAAACGGCCAGGTCTGTGATAATGACATCTGCAATCCTTGTAGAAGTGATTGGAAACGTGCACTTTTCTACGAACTTGGGGGAGCCATCCTTCGATACATGACTCATTGTGATGATAATCTTCTTAGCCCCGGACAGCAAGTCCATGGCACCACCGACTCCGATGATGTCCTTGCCAGGAATAGCCCAATTGGCAACAAGTCCGCTGCCGTCCACTTGCAGGGCGCCAAGAATAGCGACATCGACATGGCCGCCTCGAATCATAGCAAATGAATCAGCGCTATGAAAGTAAGATGCCCCAATAGCCTCCCCAACAGGAAGTTTCCCGGCATTGACAAGGAGTGGGTCAATCTTATCTTCCTCTACAGAGGTTACCCCTAAGAGGCCATTTTCTGTATGCAAAAAAAACTGACTTTGATCTAGGTAATTAGGGACCAATGTGGGGATCCCGATTCCGAGATTGATAATCGAATGGGGAGTGAGTTCTTTAGCTGCCCGTTTAGCAATCATTTCTTTGATGCTCATGCTTCCTTCACCCCTTCTTTCGTAAGAATCAGCCGGCTCGTGACAAGGGCATCAATGTAGAGGTGAGGGGTCACAATCTCTTCGGGAGAAAGTTCTCCTTCTTCTACGATCTGATCGACTTCAGCAATGACATAGTTTGCTGCTGTTGCCATAATTGGATTGAAATTCCTGGCGGTTTTGTAATAGACCAGGTTACCTTTTGTATCTGCTTTTTTGGCACGTATGAGAGCCACATCGGCTTTCAAGGCCTTTTCAAAAAGATATGTCTCGCCATCGATTACTTTTGTTTCTTTGCCTTTTGCGAGTTCGGTACCAACGGCTGTTTTTGTGTAAAAGCCCCCTATCCCAGCTCCTCCAGCTCGAATGGCTTCGGAAAAAGTCCCTTGAGGAAGAAGCTGTATTTCAAGCTTTCCTTGGTTATACCACTGGGCTACTTCCCGGTTGCTCGTAAAATATGAGCCGATTGCCTTTTTTATTTTTCCTTGCTGCAGGAGAAGTCCTAGACCTCGCCCGGCTTCTCCGACATTATTGCTAATAATCGTCAAATCTGTTGCGGAATGTCTCGTCAACTCATCAATCAATGTCAGCGGACTTCCAATCAGGCCGAAACCGCCGACCATGATAGAGTCTCCGGTTCGAACTACTTTTTGTATGGCTTCTCGTGCATTTGTCAGCTTTATGGCTCTCATGATTTCACTTCCTTATGAGATAAAAATGTTTGGATTTGGCTGAAGATCTTCGGCTGCTTATTGAATACCAGTTCATAATGGTTGACTGGAGAGACTTCTGTCTGAAGTCTTGAGAGCTGTTTTTTCATCTGAGCATAGCCCTCTTCTTGGAAAAGTGGTCCTTTATCTCCAATGCTTCCGGTTGAAATTAGAAGGAAAACAGGGCAAGCGATATGGGCCAACACGTTCGCGGATTGGAAAGTGTAGAAGCTTTCAAAGTCACGTGTGATGGTTTGAAGGTTGGACTTGTTTCTCCAGAAGCGCTCATCTTTTGCAATTTCATAATGGACCGCCTCTTCCATCTGTTGATCCCAATTAATATTCAGACGAGTATACAGCTTTTTTGCTTCCTCGATATATTGGTCCGGATTCGAATAGGTTTTTTTCAAACGCTCCAAAGATGGGAGAACGAGCTGTCTTGTGGACTCATCTGCCAGGCCAGCGCCATCAAGGAGGATCAGGCTTTCCGTATTGGCCAGCCGACTGGCGGCAATGGCACTGATATACGCTCCCATCGAATATCCAAGAAGGATGGGACGCTCAATTTCCAGCGTAGCGATCAAATCCAGCAGGTGATCAGCGTGGGTATAAATGGAGCTGTCTCCCGCTGCTGCTTCGCTGTTTCCACGGCCTAAAATATCATAGCTAATAAACTGATATGTGCCTGAAAAAGCTTCCTGGTAGTAATGAAGTTGCTTGTGATTGCCGGTCAGACCGTGGGAGCCAATAATGGTTCCCTGCTCACCAGGTGTCTCATGGATATAAAAGGTCCGTCCTTTGTTTGTCGTCACATATTGTCCCATGTTATTAAATCCCTACTTTCCATTTTTAATCAACCGTGTAAATGGAATAATTGACTTTTCCGGGAAGCCTGATGCCTCTTGACACAAAGAGCCGCCGGTTCAGCCAGTTATATTTGGAAGAGGCTGTCTCAAATATGGGAGCTGTGCGGAAATAGTACTCGTCCGGATCCACCTCTTCGTTGTTGTCTAGTCGCTCAAGGACCTCAGGGTCTCCAGTGCGGATACCGCGGTACGCCATCATAATCAATTCTCCGTCATTCGTGCGGAGAAGAATGCGTACATCTTGAATGATTGTGCCGTCTTCTTGGACAGTGATCCAATCATCTCCTCCAGGAACTACTTCAGCTGTTAATTTATCACCACGCAGAGAGCCCCCAGTGACACGGATGATCCGCCTGTTTCCGTTGGGGGTTTTCCCAGGAAGGTGTGCTCCCTCAACTGTCAGCTCCATATCGCATAAAAAGGTGAGGGAGGGGGCGGGCAAATGTCTCATCTTGACAACGCTCCTTTCTCTTCTTTCCTTTTGTATTCCTCCACTTTCTTTTCATCCAGTTCAACACCAAGGCCAGGGTCTTCTGGGACAAAAATGAAGCCATCTTTGATAGTGAGCGGATTTTTCACAAGATCATCCGCCAGCCAGGCTGGACCAAACAGCTCGCTGCCATAGTTTAGGTTCGGGATTGATGCATAGGCGTGAACACAGGCTGCAGTCCCTATAGAGCTTTCAAGAGAAGTCCCTCCAAAGCAGGCAATCCCAGCTGATTCAGCAATTCCAGCAATCTTGACAGTATTTTTCATACCACCTGATTTATGAATTTTCAATGAAAAAATATCTGCCGCTTTTTCTTTCGCTAGCCGCAAGGCATCTTGAACAGAAGCTAGGCTTTCGTCAGCCATAATTGGTACTTTTTTCATTGAAGACAGGCATGCCAGCCCTTCGATGTCTTCGGGAGGCAGGGGCTGCTCCAGAAAATCAATACCTGCGTCAAAAAATGCATCCATCCATTTCATTGAAGTAATTCGATCCCAAGAGCCGTTCGGATCAATACCAATTGTGGAGAGACCGTTGAGTCCTTCCGCTATACGGATATTACGCAAGGCATCTTCTCCAGGAGAGTCATGTCCAGATTTTGTTTTGAAATTGGTATAGGTGCCCGAATGAACATAACTCTTGGCTTCTTCGATATCACCTTCAGGGGTCCCGGATGCAAGCGCCCACCTGACTTGGATCCTGTCCTGTTGCAGACCGCCCAGCAATTGGTGAACTGGCACACCATATGTTTTTCCAAGTGCATCGAACAAAGCCATTTCGACTGCAGCTTTGGCAAAGGCATTGCCGCGGATTTGCCGGTTCAGTTTCTGCAGGAGTCTTTCGATATAGTCAGCTTCTTCATCCAATAGAAGGGGGGCGGCATATTGGTCGATAACGAGTTTCATCGTTTCTACACTTTCTCCGTTCCACCAGATTCCTGGAGTAGTCCCTTCACCGATGCCGACTACACCGTTACTCAACTCCATTCGGGTTAATACAAAGCTTTTAGTAGCCACTTTTTCAGTTGAAAATTGGTGCGGACGTTTGATGGGAATATCTAATAGTTCTGTGGTAATGCGTTTGATTTTGATGACAGACACGAAGTATCTCCTCCGATTCCATTGGTTTTTAGGCAAAAGCGAAAGGGACATTTTGCAATGCCCCTTAGTGATGATACTTTACTCCCGGCGCATCACGAAGTTTAATGAAGCTTCTTTGCGGCCGTTCTTGTCTTCTAACTTTGTTACGAGTTCAGTACGCACTCCGTCCGCCACATCTGTTTCCAGCCACTCGTCACCTTCAAAGAAGACCTGAGTAATCAGTGTTTCGTGTCCTTCGGCTTCAAACATGAGATGAAGATGGGCTGGCCGCATTGGATGTTGGTCCATAAAGCCCAAGAACTCTCCTGTCGGTCCGTCCGCCGGAATGGAATAAGGAAGTGGAACAATAGATTGTACTTCAAAGTCTCCGTTTTCATCCGTATAGAAATATCCTCTTAAATTGTACTTTGGAGCATCGGAATCAAAGGATGAATATTTACCAGAGTCGTCATTTTGCCACATTTCCACCCGAGTATTCGCTAATGGCATACCGTCCGTACTGCTCACATTGCCTTTAAAGAGCAGAGGTTCACCCGGTTCATTCGAACGTTGCGTGAGAACCAATGGTTTTCCCGGTTCTTTTTCCACTAGCGGAGAACCTTCAACAAAGTATGGTCCGAGGAGAGAAGGCTGTGTTCCTGGCTTGTCAGTATACATCGCCCTAAGCACATGGGTCTCAAGGAAAACATCTGCATAAAGGGGAAGTTCTCCAGTCCGACCTAACCGATCCGCCCAGTCGACGAAGTTTGTATATTCCTCATGATTCAATTTTGCTTCAGTTAAAAAATTCTGAATGTGTTTGATAAACAAATTGAATACCTCTTCAACGCGCTCGTTCTTCTTGGTTACTTGTTTTTGCATGAATATTCCTCCTCAATATTTAGATATCTATGGTTTCGAGGTTATTTCTTCCTAATAACTGGTAAACTTTCAACCAATCATTATTTTGCAGCAGTTCTCGGATTCTAGTGGATGATATTTTTTCACCCTGCTCACAGGTGATGAAAGGATGAATATTGATAGTGAAATAGTTTGAGAGCAGTTCAATGTTTCCTTGTTTCCCTTTTCCGAAATGAAAGTCACTTCCGACCCAAATTTCGCGGGTATTTAATCGACTCAGCTCTGCGATAAAGTCAGCCGGTGGTTTTGATGCGTAATGCTGGTCGAAGTTTGCAACAATCGTATAATCGACATTCAATTTTTCGATAAGGGCCAGCTTTTCATCTATGCTTGTCAGTACCCGTTGATTTTGAAAATAGGCTCGAGGAGGAGGGTCAAAGGTATAAACAACAGAAGGTATTTCAAGCTCATGAGCTCTTCTAACTGCCTGTTTAATCAGTGCCTGATGCCCTTTATGCAAGCCGTCAAATGCCCCGATGGACACAACTGAAGCTGGTAGGGAAAGCTCGTTATCATTCATAACTCTCATGATGATTCCTCCTCATGCCGAATGGGGTTAGTTTTTAAAATAGTTAACATCGTCCGGGTTAATCCAAGTGTCATTTACCCATCCGTCCAGGTCATAGTCAGCCATACATTGATCGGCAAATGCGATGTATTTATCCGCCTCACCGGTTTGATTGGCTACTGTCAAGTTTTCCAAGCGGATATTTTCATGGTTTCCGGAGTAGTTTCGCTCATATAACTCATGACGTCCGCCGTATTCTGTTCCGACAACTTCCCAAAGCAATTTGATCAGCTTGATCTTTTCAAGAGAAGTGATTCCGTTGGAACCGCGATAAAGGCGGTCTATCAGAGGCCTCAATTCAGGATTTTTAAAATCCGCTGCGCTCGATGGCTGAACAATCAGGTTTCCGGCTACGACATTTTCGATGATCCCTTTGATTTTCGGCCAGCCTTCCGACATAAATACACGATAGGATAGTCCATATTTAAGGTTCGGAAGCACGGTTCCATTTCTACCTTCGTCCGGATTCAGTGCCATCGAGTCACTCAGTGACCAGAATAAGTTCTTCCAGGCCAGTACTTCACCGACATTTGCCTGTACACCGCGGAATTGATCTGTACCGTTCGTTTTGACAGCTTTTAGCAGCAGTCCAGCAATAAAGTCCAGTTTTACTGCTAATCTTGTTACTCCGTGAAAGGTGAAACGATGAAGGAATCCGCTTTCAGGAAAGAAGTTGTTTGCTTTTTCTACGTCTTTGTAAATTAGAATATTTTCCCATGGGATCAATGCCCGGTCAAAAATCAAAACAGCATCGTTTTCGTCGAATCTGCTGCTCAGCGGGTAGTCGAAGGGGCTTCCCATGACAGCTGCCTGCATTTCATAAGACTGACGACAGATCAGTTTGACACCAGGTGTATCCATCGGCGTGATAAATACGAGGGCCATGTCTTCAGATCCCACAGGAACAGCTCCGTAATGAGCAACGAAGTTATAGTTGGTTAAAGCTGACCCGGTAGCCACCATTTTTGCACCGCTTACAATGATTCCTTCCTCAGTTTCTTCTTCCGCCCGGATGAAGACACCGTTTACAGCTTCCATTGGTTTGTTGCGGTCTACAGGGGGATTGATAATGGCATGGTTAAAGAACCAGTTCCTTTCCTGTGCTTCTTTATACCAAAATTTTGCATTTTCCTCATAAGGTGCGTAGTATTCTGGATCCGCCCCCAAAGTGGCTAAGAAAGCAGCCTTGTAGTCGGGTGATCTTCCCATCTGTCCGTAAGTAATCTTGGCCCATTCAGCGATGGCGTCTCTTGAACGGAGGAGATCATCGGCTGTTCTGTCATATTGGAAGAATTTTTGCGTATACCCGTTATTTCCGGTATCCGTTTCAGTAGTCAGAATTGATTTCGTTTTTTCGTCATGTAACGCGTCGTATTGGCGTGCAATGGATCTCGCCGCATTTCTAAAGGCGGGATGAGTAGTTACGTCTTTGACCCTTTCGCCGTTGATCCATACTTCACGGTTATCTTTCAAGCTCTCCAAGTATTCTTTTCCGGTCAAAGGCAATTGTGTTTTTTGCTGTTGCGTAATCATATGAAACCTCCTTAGGGGGGATTTAGTTGAAGCGCTTTCAACTGATGATTTTATTATCTAGTTTTATCAGAATTATTTTAAGTGCAAAATAATACTGATATAAAATAAATAACTAGCAGATTTTACGGTGTTGTTAAAAGCAACAAAAAAACCTGTTGGATGAATAATCCGACAGGCTGTTGTTATGCGTTTAAGGTTAATGAATCATCGTCTTCGCTTTTATTGTTATTAATTGATATTGCGAAATAGACCTGAAGCGCCAATTGGCAATTAAAGCGCCCTTCGCCGGTTTTTAAGTCCACGTCACACAATCCCTCGATCTTTTCCAAGCGATACCGCAACCCGGCTATTGACAAGTGAAGTTCATCCGCAGTCTGTTGAAGGTTTCCATTATTATCAAGATAAGTCTTTAAAGTGATTAAGAAGTTAGACTGATTGGAACTGTCATAATCTACAAGTTCCCCGATTGTTTTTTTATAAAAATCAATCAGCTCGTTTTGATCGGTTCCTTTTAAAAACATCATCACAGACTTGACGTCTTCATATATAGAGATAATGTTGGAGGCAGGATTGGTAAGATGGATAAAATCGCTGATTGACCGGGAGTCCTCATAGCTTTTTTTCAATGTCGCCATGTCTCTTGACTCTCTGCCTATACCAATATAAAATTTGAGATTGCAGAATTCTTTGCTTAGCTGGGATAACATATTTGTAGCCTCATCAAGGGGCTTTCTGTCTTCTTCATTCGTCAGCACGATATAGATATAATCATCATTCGTAAATATATCCTTGTTAGTATTCGCAGGGTTGAGCTTTATACATTGCATGACATCCTGCCTGGATTCCGCAGGTTCCACTTTTATGGAAAGAACCCTGTTTTTATTGCTTGGTAGAAAATGAAATAGGTGGGAGAACCTCTCGAAATCTCCGCTATCAAAGTTGCTGATAATCTCTTCAAAGAAATTTTCTTTCTTTTTCCAGAGGGAGCGAGCGATTTTCCAATCATGATACATTTGAATGGTAAAGACAGAGAGAGCTCTATTAATGATAAGCTGGTCTTTTTGGGACATTTTCTTCTGGCCGATCACAACTAGACGTCCCAGATTGATATTGTTCGCTCTAATTGGGAAGGTGGATATGTCATTGTTCTTTTCTTCCGTATAAATGAAATTGTCCGACCAATTATTGTAGACTGTCTCATCAAAGTCATTTGAAAAAGCGCTTTCAATTTTCCTGTTGTAATAATCGATTACAAGACTTCGCTGTATGGAATTGGCAACAAATTCAACTGTTTCGGCAAGTGGCCTGTCCTCAAGCAGAAAGTCAGTTAAATCCTGCTGGAATTTATCTGCTTCAACAATGTTTTGGTTGATGTCGTTCAATTCCCTGTAAGCTCGGTCCAATTCTGATACTAGGGATTCCGCTTTGTAATAGCTTAGATATTTTTTGTGTTTACCTTCAAGCTGATCGACTGTTTTGGCTGTAAACTGGCAATAAGGATCACCTTTTCCTACACATATCTCTTCATACGCAATGACATCTTTTCCAAAGGTGCTTGTTAAATAACCACTGGCATAGCCAGAGAGAATCCAGCATACTTCATCTGAGCCATGTCCATGGCATTCAATATGCTCTTCTGCTTCAAACGAATTTCTCCAAAAACCTGTAAAGTAAAGCGAGTCCTCATTCAACTCTATTTGATCAGGCTCTACCGTCACAACTCCTTCTAGTGTATGCAGTACCGGCCCTGCTAAGATTAATTCTTTGCGATTTTTCCATTTATACATGGATGTTAGGGATTCACCGTCTTTTTTCCCCCATTCCCAGCCATATCTCATGAGGAATCCCTTGGCTCTATCTATACCAAGGGTATTAATTAAGTCGCGGCGTAAAAGACCAAGGGCTTCAACTGAAACCAATACCATTCTTTTATGATTAAAAGTAATCATACCCGTACGCGGATTTGTTTCCAGCAGATTATCAAAAAATAATTGGCTAGCTTTCATCCGTCTCTTACCCCCAGTTCATTTTAGGAAAAATGGCAATACGAAACATTATTTTGCCGCAATTTCGGAAAACTGCCCGCAGTAATAAAGAAGAGGCTGCCCGGTATGATATTCAAAGTTTTTTACCTCTCCGAGAAAAAGAACATGGTCACCACCATCATATGCTGCCCAAGGCTCGCACTCTATAAATGCCAATGAATTTTTGATACGCTTTCCAAGTTTTCCATCTTCCCATTCAAAAGGTAAGCTTTCTTTTGGCCGACCCGCAAAATGCATGGCAGTGTCCTGCTGGTCCACTTGTAAAACGTTTACAATAAATTTGTTATTTTTAAGGGTGTTCAAAGCTTTCGCGTTTCGATCAACAGATACTAAAACAAGCATCGGGTCCAAAGAAACCGAGGTGAACGAGTTGGCTGTCAGTCCATGTGTACCTGTTTCGGTTTCACAGGTTATCACCGTGACACCTGTTGCAAAGTGACCTACGCAATTACGGAATTTTCTTGCATCCATTTATTCATCTCTCCTTTTAAAGTTTAAGTCTTTCTTTTTTAAATTGTAGCAATAGTAAATATAGTAATAAACCGCAAAAAAGAATAGAAAACTTGCCTTTCACTTATAAAAGGGTGGAGAAATAAATGGATTTGTACTTAATTATAAAGGACTTCTAGGGCTATCAAAAGTCCTTTTCAATTATTTGTCCAATTTTTAGTTTCCAACTTATTCAGCAAATAGTATAATTGTCCTCATCATCTTTGTTTAATAAAAGGAGTGCAGCCTCCAATGAATAAAAACTTCAGACTGCAGCTAACATTGATTATGATAGCGTTCTCCATCTTCATATCATTAGTAGTCGCTTTAATCAACCAAGAAAAAATTAGGAACAAACTGTTTCAGGAACATGAACTGAAGCTTAGTATGATTGAAGATAATATATTGAGTTCTTTGCATTCCATCGACAAGGCTTATATGCTGTTTGACAAGGATATGGCGGAGATGATGGAAGACTATTCGGAGGAGTTAATCTCCCTATATAAAAAAAATCCGGACTTTGAGCAATGGGATTTTAAGAGATTAAATGAGAAATATAAAATGGATGTATATATCCTGAATAACCAAAACGTCGTGACTTTCAGCAGTGTGCATGATGATATCGGACTTGATTTTGGTGCATGCTGCGTCAATTTTTCCAAACTGCTGGACCAGCGAAGGAATGAGGGGAAATTCTCTCATGATGGAATGGATATCTCTTTGAACAGTGGTGAAATAAAGAAGTTCAGCTATATTCCTACACCAGATAAAAAATATATCATTGAGCTGGGTGTTTCATTGGAAGATGGGGAGATTTTTAAGCACTTCAATTTCCTTGAGGTTGAAAAAGAGTTGGAAGAGCGGTTTTCTATGGTTGAGTCCATCAAGGTTTATAATAGTGGAGGATTCATCTTAGGCAGCTCTAAAAAGGAAGAAGAGGACTTGAGAAACTCGCTAGATAAGTGGGAGACTTTCCGAAAAGCCTTGAAAACCGGAAAAGTCAAGGAGACAGAGCAGGAGATAGACGGGAAAAAGATTACATATCATTATGTTCCGTACAAAGCTGAGGAACAAAGAGGCTATTCCACAAGCCGAGTTGTGGAAATCGCTTATAACAAGGATGAGTTGAACAAGGCGCTGAACCAAAGCCGCAAGGAATTTCTCATCCAGTTCTCTGTCATTTTCATTGCAGCTATCGTCATTTCTTGGATTATCGCTCGGCGGGTGGCAAGACCGATGTATCTCGCTTTTCATGATCTTTTAACAGGACTGAATAATAGGGCGGCCTTTGAAGAACTGGTAAAAGAACATCTAGATAAAAAGAAAGGCAATCTTGCATTGATGATGATTGACCTTGATAACTTCAAAATGGTGAATGACAGCCTAGGCCATACCGAAGGAGATCATATACTCAAAGCGGCAGCCCACGAAATCCTTATAAGTGCAGGAAAAGACAATCATGCTGCCAGATTGGGCGGAGATGAATTCGTGGTGATTTTTCCGGATATCGGAGAAGAGGAATTGAAGAAGTCTGCTTCTATGCTCATTAAACGAATGCAGCGCCTGTTCCGGGATATCAGTGAAAAGAATCAAATTGATGTTTCCATCAGCGTCGGCATCGCCATGGCAAGTGGTGAAGACGATGTCGACAGCCTGTATAATAAAGCGGATCGTGCGCTCTATGAATCAAAGAAAAAAGGGAAAAATCAATTTAATATTTATCAAATGAGCAGTTAAGGGAAAACACTTGAGTATTAAGGATTTGGGACTACTGCGAATTTTTAGCTCCGGTTGAAAGACTTTCACTGAATACTGCTACGGTCATGTCCTCTCATTCTTTTTAAAAAATGAGAGGGCATATTTTTAATATTTCTGGAGTGTTTAATCTATAAGACGATTTGATCAATCTCCTCATCAAAGTAAAGTTTTTCTCATATAGGTTTGCAGTCTTTCATTTTGGTAGGCTTTCATATAAAAAAGGCTGTCGAGGGTTTCTCGACAGTCTGAAGTGATCCAGCGGAAGGAACGGAAGCCATTCTAAAGATAGGCTTGAGAAGATCTTCACGGCGATAAGGTTTTTGCCCTGCTTTGGTGCCCGAATAGACTGAAACCATCATTTTTCCAGGTTCAAACTATCAACCTCAAACTTCGTCTTGTACTCTTCGGGGGCCAAGCTATTTCCGCCAGATCTATACATCGTAAAGATATACCATTCCAACTCGGACAGTCACCATCATTCTATTTCGTTAACCTGATATTTTTCAATGGGAACAAGACGAATTTACTCTTTCCGATAATCCGGTCCCTCTCAATGAATCCGAGAGAAAACCCGAGCCGACTCCGGCTGTCAATACTGTTGAAACGATTGTCCCCCATGACAAAAAAATTGTGTTCGGGAACAATGATGGGCCCGAAGTCTTCCGTTAGATTATCTCCTTTTTCTTGCGCAGCTTTCAAATTCTTCTTGAGATAAGGCTCTTCTATTGGCTGTTCATTTATAAATAACTGATCATCTTTCATTTCAATCATGTCACCAGGCAGCCCGATGACCCTTTTTACATAATTGGTTTTTGGGTCATCCCCTTTGATGATGACAATTTCGCTTCTGTTCACCTCTCCCGTCCAGGAAATCGTTTTACTGACGATGATTCTTTCATGATCATGGAGTGTGGGCTCCATTGATGCGCCATCCACAATCATGGGAGAAAACAGGAAAGCT
Source organism: Siminovitchia terrae (assembly GCF_003605405.2). Lineage (GTDB taxonomy): Bacteria > Bacillota > Bacilli > Bacillales > Bacillaceae_C > Siminovitchia > Siminovitchia terrae. Next base: position 20,291 of record NZ_QYTW02000016.1, read on the forward strand.
CTTATGGCAATCACCAGTCCTAAGGCAAGAAGGAGTGGGGGAATCCAACTAACGATACTTTTTGAAGTGCGTTTATGATTATTCATGATCCTTCTTCTCCATTCTCTCTTTATACCATTATTTTCTCTAAAAGCCGCTTCTCTTGCAACAGATAGCCGGAATATATTTTTTCTTGTGAAATTTCGATTCTTATGTAGAATGAAAGAGACATCTTTTTTGAAAGGTTGATGGGAATGTGGGAAGATTTTAAGAAGTTTGCGATTCAGGGCAATATATTGGATTTGGCTGTAGCCGTTGTGATTGGCGGGGCCTTTGGAAAAATTGTTTCCTCATTGGTTGATAATATTATCATGCCCTTAGTCGGAGCTCTTCTAGGCGGACATAGCTTTGAAAAGCTGTCGATTACAATTGGTGATTCCGTGATTAAATATGGCATATTTATTCAAAGTATTGTTGATTTCTTTATCATTGCGGTTTCCATCTTCCTGTTTATCAAGCTTCTGGTTAAACTAAAAATCCAGAAAGAAGAAGAAGAGCCGGAGCCGGAAGTGGAACCGGACATTGAACTTTTATCTGAAATTAGGGATCTCCTAAAGGAACAGAAAAGAATAGGAGAAACGGAATAATAAAAACAACCACGCGGATTTCATGTTATCCGCGTGGTTGTTTTACTTAATGGCGCGCCCAGATCCAGCTGGAGCTACAGAACGTAGCGCTTGGAGATCACTAGGAATCGTCCGCTCTGACCCTGGCGTCTTGCACTTTTCTTCATTATTATGCTTTTGAAGCTTGAACTTCCATGTTGATTTTTACTTCGTCACTGACAAGTACTCCTCCTGTTTCCAACGGAGCATTCCATGTCAAGCCGTAATCGCTTCTTTTGATTGTTCCTGTTATGCTGAAACCGGCTTTTTGTGCACCGCTCATAGGATCTTTCACTACACCGCCTGAAGTCACGATGAATGTTTCGGATTTTGTCACGCCATGCAAGGAAACATCTCCTGTAATTGCATAATCGTCACCTTGTTTTTTTATGTCGGTTGAAGTGAAAGTAAGTTTTGGAAATTTCTCTACTTCAAAAAAATCGGCGGAACGGAGATGGTTATCGCGATCCTCATTGGCAGTGTCGATGCTTGCAATGTCAATAGTAAATTGAATTTTTGCAGTTGTTAGATCTGTAGGATCTGCCTCGATTTCAGCATCGAAATCCCTGAATCCTCCCTTAACTCTAGAAATCATCATATGTCGGATTGAAAATTCAACCTCACTGTGTGCTTTGTCAAGTGTCCATGTAGAATTGGCCATTATTATAATTCCTCCTACCAAAGTTACTTTTTGTAAGTTTATAAATTTATTATAGTTGGTATTCATTTGTTTGTAAAGTGTCTTTTTGACAATGAACGTTATTCAACTGATAATCACATTAATGAATATTTTGCCAAAGGAGTGTCGGTTTATGCGTATGGTAGATATTATTGAAAGAAAAAGAGAGGGAGTGGTCCTCACGCCCGAGGAAATTCGCTTTGTAATTGACGGATACAGTAAGGATGAAATCCCTGATTATCAGATGTCTGCTTTGCTTATGGCTGTTTATTTTCAAGGAATGACAGCGGAAGAGACAGCAGAATTGACGTTGGCTATGGCAGAATCGGGAGACCAAATTGATTTATCCAAAATCGACGGGATCAAAGTTGACAAACATTCTACAGGAGGAGTGGGGGATACAACCACTTTGATTTTAGCGCCACTTGTAGCTGCGGTCGGGGTTCCAGTAGCGAAAATGTCCGGGAGGGGACTTGGCCATACAGGTGGAACCATCGATAAACTTGAAGCAGTTCCAGGGTTCCATGTGGAAGTATCTGAGGAGCAATTCATCGAATTGGTGAATAAAAATAAACTGGCTGTCGTTGGCCAATCAGGAAATCTGGCACCAGCTGATAAAAAGATTTACAGCCTTCGTGATGTAACTGCAACCGTCAATTCGATTCCTCTCATCGCAAGTTCCATCATGAGCAAAAAAATTGCGTCTGGTGCGGACGCCATTGTTTTGGATGTAAAAGTGGGATCTGGTGCTTTTATGAAAGAGATGAAAGATGCTCAGGCTCTCGCTTCAACAATGGTTGAAATTGGAGAACAGGTTGGAAGGAAAACGGCCGCCGTTATTTCCGATATGAATCAGCCGCTTGGATTTGCAGTCGGAAACTCATTAGAGGTGAAAGAAGCGATCGATACGTTGAAAGGGAAGGGCCCTGCTGATTTGCATGAGCTTTGTCTTGTCCTTGGCAGTAAGATGGTTGTTCTTGCAGGGAAAGCGTCGACAGAGGCGGAGGCATATGCCATGCTTGAGAAAGTCATCGAGAACGGCAAGGCGCTGGTGGCTTTCAAAACCTTATTATCAGCGCAGGGAGGAGATGCCTCGGTTGTCGATCATCCGGAGAGGCTTCCTGATGCCAAGTATAAGATTCCAGTTTTGGCCGAGGCGGCTGGCTTTGTGGAAGGAATTACTGCTGATGAAATCGGTACAGCCGCCATGCTGCTTGGGGCTGGCCGTGCTACGAAGGATTCGGTGATCGACTTGAGCGTTGGTATTGTTTTACATAAAAAAATTGGGGATGAAGTGAAAAAGGATGAACCGATTGCAACTATCCACAGTAACATAGAAGTTGTGGAGATGTCGTCAAGGAGAATTTTGCAGGCGTATAAGGTTTCAGGTGAACGCTCTTCCACGTTGCCTTTGATCAGAGGGTAAAATCCTTTTGAAAATAAAAGCGTTCATGGTATGATAAATGATAGAGATTCTCAATTAAAATTTGGGGGTAATGTAAAAGTGCTTGCAACAAACTCGATTGCGGATATCATTCGTAATAGAACTACCGTAAAAACAGGTTTTGTTGATAAAGAAGTGAGCCAGGAGCTCGTGTTATCGTTATTGGAGGATGCGGTTTGGGCGCCCAATCATAAAAATAGGGAGCCATGGCGGTTCATTTTTGTTTCCGGAAACCGTAAAGAAGCTTTTATCGATGCGGTCTTGGAATGTCAAGAGCCTGCGAAGCATGCTGCGACAAGAAGGAAATTCGAAGAGGTGCCTGCGATTTTAGTCGCGGTGATGAATGATGATCCGCGCCAAAAAGTTTGGGAAGAAGATTTTTCCGCAACAAGCTGTCTATTACAGAACTTCCAGCTTCTTGCCTGGGAAAAAGAATTAGGGGTCTGCTGGAAAACACCTCTGCATATCCATGATCCAAAATTCCGTTCGGCCATCGGAGTAGAGACGGGTGAAAAAATCGTCGGTATTTTGCACCTTGGATACTTTGATAAAGAAGTCGTTGGGCGGAGACAGCGGGAAAGAACCAATCCTACAGAAAAGCTGACAACTTTTTAATCATCATGTGAACCATGCCTGCCCGGATGTCCGGGCGGGTTTTTTGAAAGATAAGAAAGTATAAAATTGATGGAATATTTTGTTCAAATTAAGATTTTATATGTCTAGCTACGACGTACAGGAAGTACTAGTGCAAGCGAAGCGACAGGATGTCGCGCCCAGAGCCTGCCGACGTACAGGAAGTACTAGTGCAAGCGAAGTGACAGGATGTCGCGCCCTGAGCCTGCCGACGTACAGGAAGTACTAGTGCAAGCGAAGTGACAGGATGTCGCGCCCTGAGCCTGCCGACGTACAGGAAGTACTAGTGCAAGCGAAGTGACAGGATGTCGCGCCCTGAGCCTGCCGACGTACAGGAAGTACTAGTGCAAGCGAAGTGACAGGATGTCGCGCCCTGAGCCTGCCGACGTACAGGAAGTACTAGTGCAAGCGAAGTGACAGGATGTCGCGCCCTGAGCCTGCCGACGTACAGGAAGTACTAGTGCAAGCGAAGTGACAGGATGTCGCGCCCTGAGCCTGCCGACGTACAGGAAGTACTAGTGCAAGCGAAGTGACAGGATGTCGCGCCCTGAGCCTGCCGACGTACAGGAAGTACTAGTGCAAGCGAAGTGACAGGATGTCGCGCCCTGAGCCTGCCGACGTACAGGAAGTACTAGTGCAAGCGAAGTGACAGGATGTCGCGCCCTGAGCCTGCCGATGTACAGGAATTACTAGTGCAAGCGAAGCAAAAGGATGTGGCAGCTTGAGGAGGCCAGGCGCCATCGGCGCAAGGATCAAGTCAAATTGCTGTGGTGGCTGAAGAACTGCCTCCTCGCAATTTGCCTTGTGCTTGTCGTCTAAGGCTAAGCGCCTTGCGCTTTTCTTAATGTAGTTTACCATGACATTAAAAATGCCTAAGTTTAGATCCGTGGAAACAGTATATAATTCGCATTCTATAAAACGAATTGCTATTATTCTAAAAATTGTGTGTTCATCTGTCAGGGTACATGATAGACTTTTAAGATATGCACACACTTTCAATTAGGGGGTAAGCTATGAATACATCAGACATGAAAAATGAATTAGCCACACAGAGTAAAAACGGTATTTCTTTTTTATCTTCGGCTGTCATCGTCTGGATTATATTTACATTCATTTTTTTTCTGCCTCTGGATATAAAATGGAAAAATATTTTGATGCTTTGGTGTTCAGGGATCATGTTTCCAATGGCAGTCACTTTGTCCAAGTTTTTTAAAGTAGACTGGAGGAGCAAAGGGCTTCCTCTGAGCGATCTAGGATTGGTTCTGAATTTGGCGCAGTTGATGTATTTTCCTATCTTATTTTTGGTTTTTGTACATTCTCCGTCAGACATGGTTGCGGTTTTTGCAATCATCACTGCTGCCCATCTTTTCCCATATGGTTGGCTGTACCAGGCGATGCCTTATTATATTTACGCTCCAGTGATTTCTGTCATGGTCATGATTTTAGGGTTTGCAAGAGCCAGCCACCCCTGGGTGATTCCTCTTGTTATGGCGATCTCTCTTGTTCTGCTCAATTTAGCTTTATTTGCGGATTATAAGAAAAAATCGTCCTTAAGCCGCAGTGCTTGAACCTCCGAAAGGGTTTTTTGAACTTTTTCGTGAATACAGTTAGTAAGCTCAGAATACAATCTATTGTTCTTCAAACTCCCTCGCTTTAACATTGACACATCCCTTCTTTTTTTATATGGTTTAGGGGGTCAACTATTGAAGGGGAGAATTAATTTGGATAATAAACAATTAATCTTTGAGCGATTCATGAGTATTATGCTACACGGACGAAAAGGGATGTCGACTCTTGTTTCTGAGCAGCTTTTACAAGAAATGTCGCTTGAGCAGTTTACGCTCATTCGTATGGTTTACAAAAATGGGCCGATTCGCGCCTCTGAATTGGCCGGCCTGCTTTATGTGCATAGAAGCGCCATTACGGTACGGGTCGATAAGCTTGTGAAAAAAGGTTTGCTGGAACGTGAAAGGGACGAAGAGGACCGCAGAAATGTCTATTTGAGGGTCTCTGAAAAAGGGAAGGAATTTTACCAAACGCTGGAAAGTAAAATCAACGAATTTGTTGAGGCTATTATACGTGATATCCCAAAGAATGAGTTGGAGAATTTTTTGAATGTGTTTGAGAAAATTGCCACTTATATTGAGAAATATGAAGGAGAAAAATCATGAGAAGCATTTTACGTTTCAGATGGGTGGTTCTAGCCTTATGGATTGTTATGGCCGTTGCCTTGATCATCAAATCACCGGACATGAACCAGCTTGTCAGGGATAAGGGGCAGCTGACAATCGCAGACGAATATCCTTCTTCGGTTGCTTCGGATATCATTGCCAAACATTCGTCGAAGGAAGAGGGGACAGAGGCTTTCATTGTTGTATTCCATGATGATAAAAAACTGTCCGGTTCACAGCACAAAAGTATCCAAGCAGCGATAAGCAATTTGGAGAAGAAAAAATCCGAGCTGGGTATCAATGGAATCACCTCTCACTTTGATGACAAGGAACTGGAGAGCCAGCTTGTCTCAAAAGATGGAAATACAGTGATTGCGTTAATCGATGTCAAGATGGACGGCAGGGAAGTGAAAGATGTCCGCGATCCCTTGGAAAAGGAAATAAAGATAGATAACGTTGATACATACATGACGGGGAATTCGCTGATCAGTGAAGATGTAATCATCAGTTCCGAAAAAGGGCTGAAAAAAACGGAAGTAATCACTGTCATTTTTATTATGGTCGTCTTGCTACTGGTTTTCAGGTCGGCGGTCGCTCCGTTCGTGCCATTGTTGACCGTTGGAATGACATATTTGGTGAGCTCGACAGTTGTAGCATTCTTGGTGGACGGTCTCAATTTTCCCGTCTCCAATTTTACACAGACATTTATGGTTGCCGTGCTTTTCGGTGTCGGAACGGACTACTGTATTTTGCTGTTAAGCCGCTATAAAGAACAATTGTCGGCAGGTTATGATATTCCGTCCGCAATTGTCACGACTTATAAGACTGCTGGAAAAACTGTTATTTACAGTGCGGTTGCCGTGATGATCGGTTTTGCTTCGATTGGTTTTGCGACATTCAAGCTGTATCAATCGGCGGTCGGAGTTGCAGTCGGTGTGTTCGTTCTGATTATAGCATTGTTTACACTAGTTCCGTTTTTTATGATGACCTTGAAAAAAGCTCTTTTTTGGCCGGTAAAAAAAGACATTTCCCACAAAGAAAGCAGGATTTGGGGATGGATGGGCAATCTTGCTATTACTCGCCCTCTGATTGCACTTGGGATTGTGGCCGCATTTACTGTTCCGCTTCTAGTCAGCTATGATGGTGACCTGTCTTTTAACTCGCTGGATGAAATTGGCGACGAATATGAGTCTGTCAAAGGATTCAATATTGTGGCTGACAGTTTTGGACCTGGCGAAATCATGCCGATACAAGTTGTGCTCGAAAACGACGATTCGATGAAATCGAAGGAGTATTTTACGCTGATCGAGTCAATCGGAAATGATCTTGACAAACTGGATCATGTAGAAAAAGTCCGAAGTGTCATGCGCCCGACAGGTGATAAAATAGAAGAGATCTATGTGAAAAAACAGGCGGATGAACTTGGTAAAGGGATTGGTGAAGGGAATGAAGGCATTTCAAAGATAAAGGATGGGCTGAATGAAGCGGCATCTTCCATCAAAGATTCCAAGCCTGAGCTGGAGAAAGCTACAGCGGGCATCAGCGATTTGACAGCTGGTACCAAAGAGCTTCAATCAGGTGTCGGCCAATTGCAAAACGCGTTAAGTGAAATTGAAAATGGAATCCGCCAGGGCACGTCCGGTGCGGGCGAGTTGAAAAAAGGAGTGGCGCAGGCAAGCAGCCAGGCAGCCGAACTGCAATCAGGAACCCGGGAATTGCTGAATGGGTACAAAGAAGCGCAGGCAGGGCTGGAACAGCTTATCAGCGAATACGGTAAAGTGCCTGCCGGTCTGGAAGATGCGCAGCAGCAACTCGCGGGCCTTGGAGAACCACTTGGCAAACTGGTTCAGAACCACCCCGAAATCGCCGGCGATCCGAATTTTGCTGATATCCAGTCGCGGGTCGAGAGTGCTACGAAGCAGGTGGCAATTGCCGGCGGAACTGTATCGGCTTTGAACGGAGAATTGGGCAAGGTCCAATCTGGCCTGGCAACGGCTAACGGGCACTTGTCGGATGTCGTTGAAGGCTTAGGCCAATTTTCGTCAGGGATGAAAGAAGTGGAAAAAGGCTTGGGCGAATTGGAATCAGGATTAGGGCAAGCGACTTCAGGCCAGCATCAGGTCGTTGAAAAAATCCCAGCTATTGCAGCAGGGATGGGAGAAATCGCAAGCGGCCAGGAAAAACTTCAATCCGGATTCGGGCAGATGGGTGACCAGCTTAATCAATTGGGAGACGGTTTATCCCAAAGCAGTGATGGGCTCGGAAAAATTGAAGACGGCTTCGGGGAAGCGAAAAAACATCTGGACGACATAGCGGAAGATACTGATTTGCAGCAATCCGGCATTTATATTCCAGACCAATTACTGACAGACAAAGATTTTCAAAGAGTGTACGACATTTACATGTCTGCTGACGGAAAAATGACGACAATGGATATCGTGCTCGATTCCAACCCATATGCGAAACAATCAATGGAGATGGTTTCAAATATTGAAGACACGATAGCCAAAGCGACGAAAGATACGAAGCTTGAACAGGCGAACGTCGGAATCGGCGGCGTGACAAGCATGAACCGTGACCTGGAATCCATGTCCGACTTGGATTATACAAAAACAGTCACCTTCATGATGATCGGTATCGTCCTGATATTGGTTGTTTTACTGCGTTCACTCGTCATGCCAGTTTATATCATTGCATCGCTTCTTTTAACCTATTATTCTTCCATCTCCATGACCGAAGTGATTTTTGTCAATATACTTGGCTATCCGGGAATCAACTGGGTGACGCCGTTTTTCGGGTTCGTAATCTTGATCGCCCTTGGCGTCGACTACTCCATTTTCTTGATGGACCGCTTTTCGGAATATAAGGAACTGGATGTTAAAGCAGGCATTATCCTCGCCATGAAAAACATGGGCACCGTCATCATGAGCGCAGCCGTCATTTTGGCGGGAACCTTTGCGGCCATGCTGCCTTCGGGCGTTCTGTCGATGCTGCAGATTGCCACTTTAGTATTGTCTGGTCTATTATTCTATGCCTTGGTAATTTTACCGCTGTTCGTTCCAGTGATGATCAACATGCTGGGCAAAGCGAATTGGTGGCCGTTTATTGTTAGAAAAAGTGATGAGTAAGGAGGGAAAAGCTGGGAGGCGTTTGCTTCCCGGCTTTTTTACAGTGCATTCCCTGTAGTTTGCGTCTGGATTGCAGCACTTACTTTCCATATTTACGAATACTCTTGAGAATTGGAAAATACTCTTGAGATTCAGAGAATACTCTTGAGAATTGGAAAATACTCTTGAGAATTGGAAAATACTCTTGAGAATTGGAAAATACTCTTGGGAATTGGAGAATACTCTTGAGAATTGGAAAATATTCTTGGGAATTGGAAAATACTCTTGGGAATTGGAAAATACTCTTGAGAATTGGAAAATACTCTTGGGAATTGGAGAATACTCTTGAGAATTGGAAAATATTCTTGGGAATTGGAAAATACTCTTGGGAATTGGAAAATACTCTTGAGAATTGGAAAATACTCTTGGGAATTGGAGAATACTCTTGAGAATTGGAAAATATTCTTGGGAATTGGAAAATACTCTTGGGAATTGGAAAATACTCTTGAGAATTGGAAAATACTCTTGGGAATTGGAGAATACTCTTGAGAATTGGTAAATGCCCTGAAAGTACTCTTAAAACTAAAAAATACTCACGAAATAAAAAGCCCCCTCTACAACAGTAAACTTATTGCATGGCTTGATTCGGATTACGGAAACGGGTTGGAATGGATTCCAAAAATATATATACAAAAAAGAGCAAACGCAATAAACTGCGATGCTCCATTTTCCTAGGCATTTCTCTTTTTAAACGGTACCCACCAGTTCAAATCGCCAAGAAGCTTCATGAGTGATGGAACCAACATCATCCGTACGATGGTTGCATCAATAAAAATAGCGATGGCGACTGTTACTCCCATCTGCTGAACCGGAACAACGCCGGTAAAAGCGAAGGCACCTGTGATAACAATCATGATAGCTGCGGCGGATGTTATGATCTTACTTGTGGAAATCAACCCTTCCAAAGTCGCCCGATCATTATCGCCTGTTTTCAAATAAACCTCATGGATACGCGAAATGAGGAACACTTCGTAGTCCATGCTTAAACCGAAAACGATGCTGAAGGCAAAAACCGGTATCATCAAAGCGATGTCCGATAGATGGAAGCCAAGATGCCCTCCTTGGAACAGCCAGACAACAATCCCGAAGGTACAGCTTAAACTGATGATGTTCATCAAGATCGCTTTTAACGGAATCAAAACCGACCTAAATGCCCAAAATAGGACAATATATGTGGACAGCAAAATAAACGCAAGGCTGTATATGATCTTGTCGTAAATTTCATCGAAAATCTCCTGCTGAAATTTGGGATGTCCCCCGACTAGGAGAGGGACTGTCATATCTTTTTCATTCCATTCACGAACCCATGTTTTTGCTTTATCTGAGGACGCAGCAGCATCCAATGTTACCTGGATGAGGGCCTGGTTATCATTTGTTAATTGATCAATGGCAGGCTTGATAGCATTGGCTGTGTCCGGAACACTCAAAGATGCGTATATTTCTTCCGGATTCAAATTTGTTGTGGAAAAGATGGACTCTGTTTTTGTAACGAGCGGATCACTCTCAATTTCCTTGGTGACTTTTTCCAATTCCTCCAGCGAATTTTTTTCAGTGATATCGTCAGTAGTACGGGCGATGATGGGGACGGTCACAGTATCGTCCGAACTGAATGTTTCTTCGAACTTTTCATGGGCTGTTCTTGAATCAAAGGATTTTGGCAAGGCGTCCGCTTCAGGGATGGAAAGATTCATCTTTCCGACCGGAAGGGCGCCGGTAAAAAGTATTCCAGCAGCCAAAAAAGCCATGATGACTGGCCTTTTCATGACAAAAGAGGCGAACCTGTGCCATCCGCTTACTTCTTTTTCTTTTGACCTTAGTATCATCCATTTGTTGATGCGGTGTCCCAGTATTCCAAGGACAGCCGGCAGGAATGTATTGGCCGCCAAAACGGAAGTGAAGACGACGGCTATCCCTGCAAGCGCAACTGCCTGAAAGACACCGACATTGATGAACAGCATGCCTATCATGCCAAGCAATACGCAAAATCCGGAAAAGATGATCGTTTTACCCGACGTTGCGACTGTTGTGATCACCGCCTGTTCCACAGGCTTTTTGCCCAGTTCTTCCCGGAAGCGGTTGACGGATAGGAGGGCGAAGTCGATGCCGAGCGCAAGCCCAATCATTGGAGCTGTATTCAGAACAAATATGGAAAGCTCCATCTTTTGTCCTGTAAAATAAAGAAGCCCTAAGGCAAAAATTACGCTGACAAATCCGGTTAGAAGCGGAATGACTGCTGCAATCACTCCTCTGAATGCAAGGAGCAAAACAATGATGGCAATTGGAATTCCGATGAGCTCAGCCCTTACCAGATCGTCCTGTGCAGCCTTGCTCATATCTTCCTCAATAACTTGTCTGCCGGTCAATCCTGCCGAAAAATTGCCCTCTTTTTTCAATTCTTTCCGGATGTTTTCTATCTTGGAGCCGATTTTATCCTTGTCACCATGGAGCTCAATCAAGGCATAGGCCCTGCTTTCTTTCATCATGTCCGGGGACTCTAAAGGTGAACGGTAAATATCGGTCCCTTCCAGGCGATCTACATGGTCAATCGTTTCTTCAATGTAACGCTTAAAAGCATCCTTTTTGGCATTTCCAGACCTTTCAAATAGAAGGATAATCGATGATTCGGGTATTCCGAAATCCTTGTCCAGGATTTTCTCCACTTCATCATACGTACCGTCATATTCAAAGCCACTGCCTCCCAAAACTGATGGAAGCTTGAGGGCAAAAAAAACGAATGCGATCACGAATACAGCCCATAAAGCAAGCACAAGCTTCCTGTTTTTGTATATTAAGCGTCCAAACTTTTCCATGATTATCTCCTTAAATATTCTATGTTTAACTTCATTCAGCAGAAACCCCCCACTTCTGTAAGTGGTGAGATGAATGCATATTGGTATTCCCATTTAGTGGGGGGGTCAAACCCCGGCTGAATAAAGTTAAAGCCTCCGGCGGATACCACAGATTTTTAGAGGAAATTTATCGAGCGGAGCTCGATAAAATCTGGGCGCAAATACGCCAAGGCGCATTTGATTCTACCACACTAAAAGCGCAGTATCGAGAATTTTTGTGTGGATTTTGGGAATGACTCCGTAACACTTGTCTGCTTTCGAAATTCACCGATTTTGCCATTTCCAACCAATAATTAAGGAGAAATGTATGAAGTTTACTATAACGCAAAGTAGTTTTAACTTCATTCAGCAGAAGTCTCCCACTTCTGTAAGTGGTGAGATGAATGCCTATTGGTATTCCATTCAGCGGGGGTTCAAACCCCGCTGAATAAAGTTAAAGCCTCCGGCGGATGCCACAGATTTTTAGAGGAAACTTATCGAGCTCCGCTCGATAAAATCTGGGCGCAAATACGTCAAGGCGCATTTGATCCAGCCCTTCTTTAATGATGGAACTTAAGTTCTATTTACAAAATTCAGTCTATTCAATATAATCAAACTAAAGGGGCGGACAATCCCGATCCTTTAGAGTGGCCGTTGGATTGCATTATCATTATCAAGAATTTTGATAGGAGGATAAGTTATGAGTGATATCAATTGGAAGCAAGTGGAGGAATGGGATAACAAGTATATTTTAAGAACATTCGCTACACAGGAAGAATATGAATCGGTACCAATTGAATCTACAGACGGTGATTACCTCATCATGCCCGATGGAACTCGCCTATTGGATTTCTTTAACCAGTTATATTGTGTAAACAGCGGACAAAGGGTTGAGAAAATTAATAACGCAATAAAAGAAGCCCTTAATCGCTATGGTTTTGTATGGGACGCTTATTCCACGGATTATAAAGCAAGAGCCGCTAAATATATAATCGAAGATATTCTCGGCAATGAAAACTGGCCGGGCAAGATTCGGTTTGTATCAACCGGCAGTGAGGCGATTGAAACTGCTTTATTTATTGCTAGGTTATATAAAAACCGCCCATTGGTTGTGACGAGAGAGTATGCTTACCACGGATGGACCAGAGGAGCATCATCTGTTACAAAATTAAAAGGGGTTAGAAGCGGGCTTGTTGAAACGGATGCTCAGGAAGAACCTGTTCATATCCCTGGCCAGCAAGATGGATTAGTCGCTATTGCACCATCGCCTAACTGTATGCGCTGTTCTCTTGGCCATACATATGGTTCCTGTCATGATGAGTCAGGAGAACTCGCTTGCGTTAAATATACGCGAAGAATGGTTGAAAACCAAGGTAAAGAGAAAGTAGCAGCAATGATTACCGAGGTAACGCAAGGTGCGGGATCGGTTCATCCGCCAGCTGAATATATTCCTCAAATTCGGAAAATGACAAAAGAACTCGATATCCTTTGGATTGCTGATGAAGTGTTGACAGGCTTTGGCAGGACAGGTGAATGGTTCGGTTATCAACATTACGGTGTAGAGCCGGATATCATCACTTTAGCAAAAGGACTGTCCAGTTCCGCTATCCCCGCAGGAGCGGTTGTAGTAAATAAAGATATTGCTGATTTTATGGATAATCATCGCTGGGAGACAGTGTCTACTTATTCCAGCCATCCTATCGCCATGGCAGCAGTTTGTGCGAATTTAGAATATATGATGGAAGAAAATTTGGTTGAAAAAGCAAAGGAAGCTGGAGAGTATATGAAGGGAAAGCTTCTTGATTTGAAAGCAAAACACCCTTCTATTGGGCAAGTAGCCGGTTTTGGGGTGCTTTGGATAGTTGAGTTGGTAAAAGATGAAAAATTGACTCCATTCATAGAAATGGATCGAAATGTAACGCATGAGGGAGATCCAAGCAAATTTCCTATTAATATTATTAATGAAAAAGCAATCGAGAAAGGTGTCTTAATCGGTGGCTTTGTGCCAAACACATTGAGAATTGGTTCGTCACTAAATGTTTCAAAAGAGGATATAGATAAGGCAATGGATGCCTTAGATTATGCCTTAAGCCATTTAGACGCTCAGATGGTGCTGGAAAAGAGTGAGGAAGTATTAACATAATAAAAGAATAAATAATAAAAAATTCAATGCAAGAGTCTGCGTATCGCAGGCTTTTTTCTCTTGGCTGCTTGTATTTTGTTGTTTCTGATCAATATTATGTTTTTCGGTCTTTGGAGACAATCGTGCAGATTGGATTACAAAGACCCGGCAAATCCTGAACTACTCGGAGAGCGATTATCAGTCATATCTTTTCGCTATTTAAGAATCATGAATCAACTGCATTGAATCGCAATTTTTAAAGTAAAACGCCTCCAGGAAGCGAAAGATAACATTAAGAAGCTTCCCGGAAGCAATAAATTTCACTGGGTGGTGTGACATCTAAATCAAATATATACAAAAAAAACAGGAACTACTCCGCGGATTTTTACCTTTGCTGGAGCGATTCCCTTTCAATCGTTTCTTGTTTTCGGAAGAAAGACTCCCTTGCGCTTGCTTCATCTGGGAAAAAGGAGGAAGCGCCAATTTTTTCATATAAGCCGCTTTTCTTGAACAACTCGATTCCCCAATCCGGTAGGCCTGAAATAAGTACTGTGCTGCCGGCATTTTTGATACTATCAATAACCAGCGCCAGCTTATCTTCCCCAGTTGCATCGATCATCGTTACATGCTGCATGTCGAGCAGGATCACCCGAGGCATTCTCCTGATGGAAGCCATGAGGGAATGTTCGAAGCTCTGTGCAGTTCCGAAAAATAGCGGTCCCCTAATAGTGAACTTCTTAATTTGAAAATGGGCTGTCAAATCCAAGGATTCCTGCCGTTTCCTTTGGATGTCGACCGGATCGTCGATTTGAAGTTGCTCGCTCTTCTTTTTTACAAAAGACAAGACTGCGAGCAAGAGGCCGACTTGAACAGCAACCGTTAAGTTGATGAATACGGTCAGAAGAAACGTTACGGCAAGAACCAACGAGTCGCTTGTCCTCAACTGCAATACTTGCTTAAATGATTTGTACCCACTCATATTCCACGCAACAAGCATGAGAAGCGGTGCCATGGCTGCGAGTGGAATATAGGAAGCATAGGGTGCAAATAGAAGCAGTGTCAAAAGTACAAACACACTGTGAATGACCCCGGATAGCGGGCTTACCGCGCCGGATTTGATGTTTGTTGCTGTACGTGCGATTGCTCCCGTGGCAGGAATTCCTCCGAACAATGGTGCAACGATGTTAGCGATCCCTTGTCCAAACAATTCACGGTTGGATTTGTGCCTGTCTCCCGTCATCCCATCTGCAACAACCGCGGATAGCAGTGATTCAATCGCTCCCAGAGCAGCAATAATCAACGCGGGAGTGAATAATGTAGCAATCTTTGCTAACGTAATTTCTGGAAGCTGAAGCTTCGGAAGAGATTGCGGAATGCCTCCATAAGCCGTGCCAACTGTTGCCACCTGTCCTGGAAAAAGAAGAGCCGCACATATGGTGGGAATGATTAAGCCCACAAGCAACACGGGAACACGCGGGAAAAATCTTGGCACGAAAATAATGACGAGGAGACCAATGACAGCTATCAAAATGCTGTATCCGTTTGTTTCCCCAAAATGACTGATAAACTCCAGCATATTTTGGTGGAAATACTCATGACTTTCCAAGTCTAAACCGAAAAAGTTGCCTAGTTGTCCAGTGAAAATGATCACAGCGATACCCGTTGTAAAGCCGATTGTAACAGATCTTGGAATGAAATGAACCAGACTTCCGAGTTTTAAAAAACTCATAGCAACAAGCATGACCCCGGCCATCAAGCCAGCGATCAACAGATCTTCGTAACCATATTGAAGTACTACGGCAAGCAAAATCGGAATGAAAGCTCCCGTAGGACCCGCGATTTGATAGCGGGAGCCACCGAGCAAAGATACAATCAATCCGGCAATAATTGTCGTGTAAATGCCGTATTCAGGCTTGACGCCGGAAGCCATGGCAAAAGCCATCCCAAGAGGAATGGCCACGATACCGACAGTGATTCCGGAAATGAAATCTTTTCGGAGGCTTGCAGGCTGGTAATCGCGAAATCGATCATCAGCAAACAAACAGCAACACCTCTATTGATATTTTCCTTAAAACGAAAGAAAAAATGAATGGAATTTGTATATCTAACTTTACTATACTCCTATATAACAGGGAAATCAATGGAAGTTTTTTATAAACATACAGTTTGCTGAATAAATCAATGGCGTTTAACTTCATTCAGCAGAAATCTCGCATTTCAGTAAGTGGTGAGATGAATGCCTATTGGTATTCCATTCAGCGGGGGTTCAAACCCCGGCTGAATAAAATCAAAGCCTCCGACGGATGCTACAGATTTTCAGAGGAAATTAATCAAGCGGATCTTGATAAAATCTGGGCGCAAATACGCCAAGGCGCAATTTGATACGATGTCTTGGAAGCGAAGAAGGGCTCGCTTCCAAGATTTTTACTGATTCTTCTTTCTTTTTTTGTTGTTGAGCCTTTGTGCTGCAGTTAATGGCTCAGTTGGATCAATCTTTGCTCCAAAATTTTGCTTTGTTTCCGGGTTCATGCCTTCGATGTTGCTTTGTGTTCTTTTTGCCATCCCAATCACCTCCAATAAGTATTTTGTCTTTGTCTTGGGCGAATATTCAGTTCGTGGAAAAGCTAGGTAAAAGTTTCATGTGTCTTTCATTTATGTTTTCAATAATATCCAAGCATGTGAACCATTCATTTTTATAGAGATTGATCATAAAATTGTAAAAGTCCAATAGTAAAGTAATAGTATGTAAGCGTTTAGATTGATATAATTGATGCATAATGGCAAGCCCCCTTTGATTCACACAGAATGAAAGAATGGAGGAGTCAGACGAATGGAGAGATATGTAAACTATATTAATGGGGAATGGGTTCCTTCCGAATCAGGTGAATTCATCAAGAATACGAATCCGGTGAACGGTGAGGTGCTTGGCGAGGTGACTGTTTCCACCGCTAAAGATGTAGACCGTGCGGTTCAAGCAGCCAAGGAAGCGCAAAAAAAATGGGCGCTGGTACCGGCTCCCGAACGTGCAGATGTTTTATATGAAGTGGCGTATTTGCTTAAAGAGCGCAAGGAGCAATTAGCTCAGGTTTTGACAAAGGAGATGGGGAAAGTCATATCTGAGGCACGGGGTGAGGTGCAGGAAGCGATCGATATGGCTTATTATATGGCAGGGGAAGGCCGCCGTCTATTCGGAGAAACAGTTCCGTCCGAGTTACGGGACAAGTTTGCCATGAGTGTCCGTGTACCTGTGGGTGTCGCAGGATTGATCACGCCTTGGAACTTCCCAATCGCCATTGCTTCATGGAAGTCCCTTCCTGCATTGGTTGCCGGTAATGCGGTCGTTTGGAAACCTGCATCCGAAACGCCATTTTTGGCAGCAGAATTTGTGAAAATCTATGAAGAAGCCGGGCTTCCGAAAGGGCTGCTCAATCTTGTATATGGTTCCGGAAGCGTTGTAGGAAATGCGATTGTGGAGCATCCGGAGATCGACCTCGTTTCATTTACAGGTTCTAATGAAGTTGGTGCCAAAATCAACGGCCGCGCTGGTGAACTGCTAAAGCGTACTTCACTTGAAATGGGCGGAAAAAATGCCGTTACTGTATTAGAGGATGCCGATCTGGATCTAGCCGCGGATGGAATCGTATGGAGCGCCTTTGGTACGTCCGGACAAAGATGTACTGCTTGCAGTCGTGTCATCGTCCAGGAATCTGTCAAAGAAGCACTGGAACAGAAGGTCCTCCAGAAGATGAAAACACTGAAGCTTGGTGATGGTTTGGATGAGTCAGTTGATGTGGGGCCTGTCATTAACCGTTCCGCTTTGGAAAAAATTCACGAATACGTGAAAATTGGGAAAGAAGAGGGAGCGAAGCTCCTGGCAGGCGGGGAGTTCGCCACCGAAAGTGGATTGGATAAAGGGAACTTCTATCAGCCTACTCTATTCACGGATGTCAAATCTGATATGCGGATAGGCCAGGAAGAAATTTTCGGACCAGTTGTATCATTCATTCCGGTAAAAGATCTGGATGAAGCCATTGAAGTGAATAATAGTGTGAAGTTTGGGCTGTCCAGTTCTATTTTTACAGCTGATGTAAACAAAGTTTTCCGCGCTATGCGCGATTTCGATACAGGTATCGTTTATGTGAATGCAGGTACCACAGGTGCAGAAATTCACCTGCCGTTCGGAGGAACGAAAGGAACAGGTAACGGTCACCGCGATTCCGGGGTTGCATCACTTGATGTGTTCACTGAATGGAGATCAGTCTACGTGGATTACAGCGGAAAAATTCAGCGAGCGCAAATTGATAATTATTGATAGAGGCGTCTCTGATGGATAACGCACCGTTTTTTCTGCTTTTACCATCACATAAATGAGGCATATCCTGCCAGCTCAAGGGTTCGTTTCGTTTGACCCCTGATACTATCAAGTTTTTTTCTCATAATTGTCATGGCTAAGGTGATTCCTGGAAAAAGAGGTCACTCAAAAATAGTTTGTTTTTGGGCCTGGCGAATGTGGGGTCGAAATTGAAAACGGAGATAAAAATATTAGAAAAACTGCCTTTTTTCGATCGTTATTGAAAAAAGGCAGTTTGTTCTATGACTGCTTTAACTTCATTCAGCATTCATCTCACCACTTACAGAAGTGGGAGACTTCTGCTGAATGAAGTTAAATCGATTTATTGATGTTATTGCCAAATAAAGTCGAATTTAGTAATATTTAAGTTACAGTTTTTTCAGAATAGAGATTTTGTTATGGGTAATTTCGCATATTTGGTCAATAAAAGCAGGATGGCTTTTGGAGTATACTTTCGGATATAGAAGTGAAGGTGCTTTACTAATAAACCTAGTTTTTACGGTCTTTATATTCAGAAGATTTATTCTTAGACAGCTATTCTACTTGTCTCGTTTTACGGGATAAAATCCTATCATCATGTCATGTTTGTCAGAAAATTCACCAATATTTTCGTCTTTTAGTAATCTTATACTTATTGAGAAAATAGTTTAGAAGAAAAGATACCCATGAAAGGTCTCTGTTTATCTGGAATATTCTGAAAATATTATGTAAAGTCAACAGGAGGTATCTTTTCAGTGAAAAAGACATGGAAAGTTTTATTTCTTTTAGCTGCTGCATTTTCATTGGTGATGGCCGGATGCGGCAACAGTTCGTCAGATAAAGATAAAAAGAAAAAGGAAACAGCGTCGGAAATGCGCGTCGCCCTTACTGGTCAGCCGCCTACGATTGATCCGATGATGACACCGGGAGCATCGACCAAACAAGTAGCAAGACATATCTTCGAACAGCTCCTTACATTAAATTCTAATTTTGAGCCTGTCCCTATGCTTGCGGATTCCGTAGATAAAAGTGACGATGGAAAAACATATACTTTTAACCTCCGTAAGGGCATTAAGTTCCATAATGGTGAAGAAATGACTGCAGATGATGTTGTGGCATCAATGAATCGCTGGATTGAACAATCCTCGGTTGCAAAAGCGACTTTTGGAGATTCGCAATTTGAAAAAGTTGATGATTATACAGTTGAATTGAAACTGGATGAACCGACATTAGATACGTTGGAAGTTATTGCTTCACCAAAACAATTTTCTGCGATTATGCCAAAAGAGGTTATCGAAAAAGCAGGTAAGGATGGAGCGAAGGAATACATAGGAACTGGACCTTTTAAATTTTCAGAATGGTCACAAGATCAATTCATTCATTTGACTAAATTTGAAGATTACAGTTCTTTGGATACTGAGGCTGATGGTCTTTCTGGAAAAAAAGAAGCACTTGTTGATGACCTGTATTTTGATATTGTGACAGATCCAGCAACTAGATTGGCTGGTTTACAAACCGGTCAATATGACGTTTCGCTTTCGGTATCAAATGATAACTATGAGCAAGTACTTGGTGATGAATCTTTAAACACTTATAAAGACCTATATGGCAATATAACGCTTGTATACAACAAAGAAAAAGGCCCTTTCACAGATTTTAAATTGAGGGAAGCTGTAAATACAGCGATCAATTCAGAAGAGGTTATGCTAGCAGTATTTGGTCACTCCGACCTTTACGAAATTGATGCGGGCTATATGAATAAAGCACAAACAAACTGGTACAACGATAGCGGTAAAGACGTATACAACCAAGGTGATACAGCTAAAGCCAAAGAAATGTTGAAAAAAGCCGGCTATAACGGCGAGGAAGTACGGCTGATGGTCACACGCGATTACGATTACCAATATAATGCAGCGGTTGTATTGCAGGACCAGCTGAAAGCGATTGGGATAAATGTAAAACTAGAAGTGTATGACTGGGGAACTTTGTTAGAGCGTGAAAATGATCCAAACAATTGGGATTTACTCGTCATCGGTTTCTCAACAGTTACCACACCTTCCCAAGTTTTATATTTGACCAATAACCAACATGGATTTACAAATGATAAAAAAATAGCAGAACTGCTTGATAGCATCAAGACATCCAACGATCAGGAGAAGGCTAAAGCCTTATTTAAGGAACTGCAGGATTATGGCTGGCATAAATATCTTCCTGTTTCCAATATAGGTTTCCATTATGATTTTATTACCACATTAGATAAGGTTGACGGCTTCACAGTCTTTGATGGTCCAGTTCTCTGGAATACAAGTGTGTCGAAATAACTCATCACAAGAGTTGTCTTTCTTCTAGAGACAACTCTTTCAAGTTAATTTTTCAATGAAGGAGAGTCAAAATGACATATAAATTGATAAAGAACGGAAATTTGATGGACGTCAATGGTGGAACAACAGTTGAAAATGCAGCTGTATTACTGCAAGACAATACAATTGTGGGTGTTGGACCGATTGGTCAAATTAAGCAAGTCGATGATGCTGAAGTAATTGATGCTGATGGGGGATACATTCTTCCGGGATTCTTTGATTCGCATCTTCATTTAACTTTTCAAGTGGGGAGCATGCAGGAGAAGATACTTACACCATTTTCAATGAAATTCTATAAATCAATCTCGTTTATGCGTAAAACATTGGACGCTGGTATTACTTCTGTTCGAGATGCAGGAGGAGCTGATGCCGGCCTTAAAGCTGCCGTTGAACAGGGACTTGTGGCAGGTCCTCGTATGCAAATTAGTATCAATGCTTTGACAACAACAAGTGGGCATGGCGACTCATGGAACTTATCCGGCATTGACACGACTACACCTAGCTATCCTGGAATGCCAAGCGGTATTTGCGATGGTACGGAAGAGGTTCGCAAAAAAGTCCGTGAAATCTTCCGTGCAGGGGCTGAGGTTGTCAAGGTGCATGCGTCTGGCGGGGTGTTAAGCCCAACGGATCATCCTGAATTTACGCAGTTTTCGCAAGAGGAACTAGAAGTGATTGTTCAGGAAGCACGCTTCAGAAAGAATTTGAAGGTCATGGCTCATGCACAGGGGGCAGAATCCATTAAAAATGCGGTTAAGGCAGGTATTCATTCAATAGAACACGGTATCTTCTTGGATGATGAAACGATTGAATTGATGCTAGAAAATGGTACCTATTTGGTTCCGACACTGCTTGCGCCTGTTTCAGTTTTGGAAACTCCTAACTTGCCAGACTATGCAATGAAGAAAGCAAGCGAAGTAGCAGATATTCATCGAGAAAGCATAGCGAAAGCACACAAAGCAGGAGTTAAAATTGCGATGGGAACTGATGCCGGGTGTTTCCCGCATGGTACAAATCTAAGAGAGTTGGAATTGCTGTGTGACATTGGAATGACTCCTATGGAGGCTATTCTTTCAGCTACAAAAGTTAGTTCGGAACTTTTGGGATGGGAAGATCGCCTAGGCTCAATAGAAGCAGGAAAATTAGCTGATGTCATAATTGTAAAAGAAAATCCACTTACAAATATTAAAGCCCTACAAAATACAGACAACATACAGGTTGTTATCAAGGATGGCATTATACAAAAGGATATAAGAGTTGGTTCTGCTATTGTAACTTCAAATTAAAGATTAAAGCCGTTTGTTAATAGTCAGGAACTTCTTAGTATTTTAAAGGGGTCCTGGCTTTTGACTTGTTTTAACTTCATTCAGCAGCAATCTCCCACTTCTGTAAGTGATGAGATGAATGCATTTGGTATTCCATTCAGTGGGGGTTCAAACCCGGCTGAATAAAGTCAAAGCCTCCGGTGGATGCCACAGATTTTATCGAGCGGAGCTCGATAATCTGGGCGCAAATACGCCAAGGAGCATTTGATGTGTTTCGCATAATGCACAAGTCAAGCACACTAAAAAAGATGGGCAATTTATCTTTTGACTCTAATATTTGCAATTCCTCAAAGGAAAATAGACTTTCTTGTAGAATATACAAAGTGACTTCCTCCTAACGGATTTTGTGGTTTGTCATTTCAAAATTCTATAAATAAAGGGTGAAGTACTTTTTATGCCTTTGGAAAGCCTTAGGGATCTTGATGTAGAAAATGTGAAAAATGCTCATTATAAAATAAATGACTAAATTAAATCTTTTAAAATATTTTCTAATGTAAGCGTTGACAATGAATGTATACTCAGTTTATTATTACTTGTAATACTGGTCCTACCAGTTGAACAGGTTTTATTTCTCGTTTCTCTTCTATTCTAAAAATAATAGCTTACTAGTCAGAGAGGAGCACATTATGGGGTTTCTTGTTTACATACCACAAGATATTGAAGAAGAGGGAAAAAAGTACTTAACGGAAAAAGGCTATGAATATAAGATTGGGTCCGGCCTATCACAAGAGACGCTTATAAACGAGGTGGAAGAATGTGACGCGATTCTCACCAGATCTAATGCGATGATCAATGAAAGTGTCATCAAAGCAGGAAAGAAACTTAAAGTGATAGCCAAGTATGGAGTTGGGTTGGATAACATCGATGTTAAGGCAGCAACAGAAAGAGGCATTTACGTAACGAATACTCCCGAGGCAAATGCAAATGTTGTAGCGGAACACGTTATGGCGTTTATGCTGGCTCTATCTAAAAATCTACTATCTATGGATAGGGAGCTTCGAAAAGGGAATTTTGCTTACCGCAGCGAGCGTTTTAGTGTCGATTTGGAAAATAAAACCCTGGGAATTATCGGACTCGGAAGAATAGGACGTTTGGTAGCAAAAAAAGCACATCATGGCTTTGATATGAAAGTGATCGGATACGACCCATACATATCAACATCAATTCCAGGAATAGAAAAAGTCGATGACTTTGATCAAATATTTATAAACTCGGATTTCATTAGCCTCCATCTTCCATTGACTGAGGAGACAAGAGGGATAATTGGCAACAGCCATTTTAAATTAATGAAACCTTCCGCGTACTTCATTAATGCAGCAAGAGGCGGTGTCATAAATGAAAGCGTTTTAACAGACGCTCTTGAACAAGGAGAATTTGCAGGAGCTGGAATCGATGTTTTTGAACAGGAGCCGCCAGACAAAAATAATCCACTTTTTCAACTGGAAAACGTAATTTTAACACCACACAGTGCAGCCTTATCGAAAGAAGGAGCAGGTAGAATGTCGTTGCATGCGGCGATGCAAGTGGATCAGGTTCTTAAAGGAGAGGAACCCAGTTGGTCTGTAAATAAAGCGTTAAGCAAAAAAGCATAAAGTTGAGGTTTTTTGGTCCTACCAGTTCTACCTGTTTATGCTTTGGCTTTTAAAGGAGAAGCAAATGGACAATTTATTATACAGTGACATCGTAAGAGAACTTGAAAAGAAAATAATGACAAACGAATTAAAGGAAGAGAGCAAGCTTCCATCGGAAAGAGAATTGGCTGCGCACTATGATGTCAGTCGAAATGTTGTTAGAGAAGCCCTAACGGAATTGCGTGTAAAGGGGCTGGTTACAATCAAGCCCGGCAAAGGCGTTTATGTGACAAAGCCAAACGAAGACATCGTAACTGAATCCCTTCACAGGGTATTGCATTCCAATGATGTCACTCTTGAAAATATTTTAGATGTGCGTGAAAAACTTGAAATCATGATCATTGAGCAAGCTGTTGAAAAAGCAAGTCCATCCTGTATAAGTGAACTGAAAAAAATCTACGGCCAAA
The DNA here is from genome assembly GCF_003605405.2 of Siminovitchia terrae. GTDB lineage: Bacteria > Bacillota > Bacilli > Bacillales > Bacillaceae_C > Siminovitchia > Siminovitchia terrae. The sequence goes on from NZ_QYTW02000016.1 coordinate 44,032, forward strand.
TGGAAGAAAATAAACATTTGGTTCATAAGTATATTGAAAATGATGCCGAGTTTCATTTGAAGGTTGCCAAAGCCACCCAGAATAAAGCTCTGTATGTACTTATACATTCTTTTTTTGACTTGACTAATAGGGAACTCTTTAGAATTACTACCTATACGCCGGCAAGTGTATATGATGCTCAAAGACAACACGCTTTATTAATCGATGCCATTGAAACTAAAAATCGAGAATTGGCTGTTTCTGTTATTAAAGAACATATGGGATTGTTAAGAGAAGAAATAAAAATGTTAAGAGGGCAGGGGGTTTTGAAAGAGGAGTGAGGATGAGTGTTTGGAACAATGCAATTGATATCAACCCGACGATTCTAACGAGTGTCACTCAGGAAGTGGATATATTTATCATAAAACATTCGGGGCGGTTGCCCGATCATTTCATTCTCTTCTGAGGAGAACTATTAAATATAGTAAATCAAGATGAGTATGGGATTGCATTCGCATATCTGAAAAGTTGAAATACGAAATGTCAGTGTAAACGATCTGCCTCCAGTTGTCATTCAAAACCCGTTTGGATATGGGCAAAGAAAGGGGGCACCACGGAATCGAGGTTTATTTGGAAGAGAAAATTGGTGTCTATCAAGTGTAAGAGGTGAGAGTAGATTGTGGAAGCTCGAAGAAATTGAACAAAAGATGGAAAACCTAACGGTGGAGCTTGTTAATGTATACAGCGTGAACGGAACCTCAGGTGAAGTCGATATTGCCAACAAGATAGAAAGTAAATTGAGGGAATTTTTCTACTTCAAAAACAACCCGGCCAAAGTCTGGACGAAAACGGTCGAAAATGATTCTCTGGAACGCAAAAGTGTTTTTGCATTATTAAAGAGTGAGCAACCATCCAATAAAACGATTCTGCTCCATGCACACTCAGACACAGTAACGGTAGATGATTTTGGTGAGCTGAAGGAGTTCGCGACCCAACCGTATGAATTAATGTGGAAATTGAAAGAGGTTCATTTGGCACCGGAAGTGAAAGCCGACTTGGACTCAGGTGACTGGTTATTTGGACGAGGGTCAGTTGATATGAAAAGCGGAATGGCCGCACATCTTGTTGTATTGGAGTACTTGTCTGAAAACAGGGATGCTTTTTGCGGAAATATCTTATTTATGGCAAATCCGATTGAAGAAACGACCCACGGCGGAATAATAGATGCCTTGTCGGAGTTGGAGCGTTTACAATCAGAAGAAAAAATGGAATTCGAATGTGCGATTAACACAGACTTTGTAGGTCCTTTATACAGTGGGGATACAACGAAATACATTCATTTAGGATCCGTAGGAAAGCTTCTTCCCGCCTTTTATGTTAAAGGCAAGGAAACACACGTAGGACAAGCGTTTGAAGGATTGGACCCCAACCTGATTGCTGCAGAACTGACCCGGCGGATTGATTTGAACTCGGATCTGGCGGATGAGGCGGAAGGAGAGGTGACACAGCCACCAGTCACATTGAAGTTAAAAGATTTAAAGCCTAGTTATAATGTCCAAACGCCTTTTGCAAGTTTCGTATATTTCAATTATTACGTTCATCAGATCTCTCCTGATAAAATACTTGATCAATTGGCAGGAATTGCACAGGATGCGTATGAGAGTATCATCAAAAAGCTGAATGTTGAATATAAAAAACATTGTGATCGGTCTGGAAATGAATACAAACAGCTTCCTTGGAAGGCAAGGGTGATCACCTATTCAGATTTATATAATCAGGTATACGGCTTATATGGGGAAGAAGTGAATACCCGGTTAAATAGAGTATTGGATCAATATTCTAAAAAAATGGATCCAAGGGAAGTCGGCCGGATGATGGTTGAGGAACTATTACTATTGGACAAAGACCAATCACCTGTGATTGTACTGTTCTTTGCAAGCCCTTACGTTCCACGAAACTTTGTAAAAGGTCATACAGAAAAGGAAAGCAAACTGTTAGAGGAATTGAATGCGCTAATTGAAAAGACTGAAGATGAAACCGATGAAAAATTCGCCATACATAAGTTTTTTCCATCTCTTACGGATAGTAGTTATCTATGTTTAGATGACACAGATGAAGAGATTGACGTTCTAAAACAAAATTTCCCTGGAATGAACACTTTATATCCTGTATCCATTGAAAAAATAAGAAAGCTGAACATTCCGGCACTTAACTTTGGAGCGTGGGGGAAAGATGCCCACAAAATGTCGGAGCGGGTCTATAAACCCTACACATTCCGTACAGTACCAACGCTTATACAGAGGTTTTGTTTGACAATTCTGAACAAGAAATGAAAATTTCTTAGAAAGGAAATGGATTTCATGATATTAATCACAATTGATGAAATGCCTGGAGATCATATAGACCGCATTAAGCAAATAAGTCAAATGGCTGTTTATGTGGAGGGGGATTTGGAAGCTTCTTCTGTCCCTCTTGAAAAGGTGGAGATATTAATTACCTATGGAGGTGGAATAAACAGCGACTTATTAGATAGAATGCCTGCTCTTAAATGGATTCAAGTATTTCAAACCGGTGTCGAGCACATACCTTTAGAAGAAGTGCACAAGCGGGGAATTACTCTCACAAATGTCAAAGGAATATATGGGACGCCGATGTCAGAGTATGTCATGAGTTTCGTTTTATACATCACACGTCAAATTCCAAGATTTGTGCGGAATCAAAAGTTACATAAATATGACCGAAAAGAGCTAGTAGGTGAAGCTAAAGGCAAAACGATCGGCATTTTTGGAACAGGAATGATTGGGCAGGAAGTGGCAAAAAAAGCCAAGGCTTTTGATATGACTGTGCTGGGATTCAATACTTCCGGAAGATCTGTTCCATACTTTGATAAGACGTACACATGGGACGGGAAAAATGAAATGTTAAGACAATGTGACTTTATTGTCCTTCTGCTTCCCGAAACAGCGGCAACACGCGGTTTTATTGGGAGGGATGAACTTAAACTGATGAAGGAAGATGCTTATGTTATTAATATAGGCCGGGGACCTTTGATTAATGAATGCGCATTAATTGAAAGTGTTGAAAAGGGAGAAATTCAAGGTGCTGCTTTAGATGTTTTTGATCAAGAGCCGCTGCCAGAGGATAGTCCTTTGTGGGATGTTGAAAATATAATCATTACACCACACTTGTCAGGCAAAACGGTCCGCTTTTTTGAACGATGCTTAGATATCTTTGATGAAAACTATCAAGCTTATTGTGATAAAGAAGAGCTGGCTTTTGCAGTTGATACTCAACGAGGATATTAGTCCAAGGCTATTTTTACTTAAAAAGGAAGTAAGTTTTACCTGGGCGGGATCAACTTTGTTTATTACGTTCGTTGGTAAGAATCCACTTGAAGGGCCCGCTTACTTGCGGAGAACAAAATAATCCATGTACTTGCTTTTCCACGTAACACCTTATTTTTCTTTAACAGATAGGGGAGTGTTGGATCATTTTGAAACCAGATTTAATTTTGCATGATGGAACCGTTGTTACTATGGATGACAAAAATAATGTATTCGAGGCAATAGCAGTGAAAAACGGAAGGATTGCAGCGGTTGGTTCAAATGAAGAAATTTTAAAATTAGGCAGTACAGATACAAAGATGGTCAACTTAGATGGAAAAACAGTTCTTCCAGGTTTCATTGATGCTCACCAACATATGTTTAGTTTCGGTTTCAATTTGCTTTATGTTGATTGCAGAACATCTTCTATTGAAGAAATGGTATCCGCGATTAAAGAAAGAGCAAAGGCAAGCAGACCGGATGACTGGATTATTGGCTGGGGGTATAGTGAATCTTATTTTAAAGAAAAACGGAAGCCTACAAAATGGGATTTTGATGGAATCGATCATCCTATCTTCATTACAAGGTACTGTTGCCATGAAGCGGTTGTGAATGAAAAAGCATTAAATATAGCTGGAATAAGAAATAATTCTATTGTAGTTAATGGAATCATCGAAAAGAATGATCAAGGTGAAACGACAGGCGTGTTGGTGGAGAATGCAAAAGGTTTAGTAGAGAAAGTGATGCCTACTTATACTAAACAGCAAATGAAGGAAGCTATCAAACTTGCAAATGAACATTATGTTAAAGACGGAATCACTAGCGTACATGAGGCGGGATTGGGCTTCTTCACTAATGCATTCGAGGAGTTTGATGTACTTCAGGAAATGAGTGAGGAAGGAACGCTTGATGTTCGGATGTATTTGATGATATTAGGTGAATCCTTTGATGAATTTATCAAAGAAAGAGCATCAATGGAATGGAACGAAAAGTTAACATTGGGTCCATTGAAGTTATTTACAGACGGAACGCTTGGCGGTAAAACAGCCGCTGTAACGAAAGATTTCAAGGGTTCACCTGGTGAAAAGGGCATGCTCCTTTATTCATTTAAAGAGCTTGAGAAATTGGTTGCCAATGCTCATAAGCAAGATAAGCAAGTTTCAATCCATGCAATCGGCGATCGCGCGATTAACCTGGTATTGGATGTATACGAAAAAGTTCAGTCTGATTACCCGCGAGTGGACAATCGGCATCGCATCGAACATTCGACTGTTACGAATCATAAAATACTTGCACGAATGCGTCAATTAGGAGTTATTCCAGTACCTCAACCTGCACTTGTTCACATTATGGGTGATATGTATGCTGAAACTTTGGATGTTCCCGAAGCAAATAATGTGTTTGCCAATAAAAACTTTATTGACTATGATTTAAAACCTGCAGGAAGTTCTGACTGTCCAGTGATTCCTAGTTCACCTTTACTTGGGATTTCTTCGGCAATGAGCCGAAAAACGATAAGTAATAATGTGTTAGCTCCTGAGCAAAGATTGACTCTTTATGAAGCCCTAAGTATGTATACAATCAACGCAGCGCGAGCTTCATTTGAAGAGGACATAAAAGGAACTCTTGAAGTGGGGAAATTAGCAGATATGACGATTTTACCGTCGGGCTTTTTGAAATTTTCCGCACAAGAAATAAAAGATGCTGAAGTTGAGATGACCATGATTGAAGGGGAGATCGTCTTTAATAAAGCTCTCTGTGAGGCTAGAGTTGTCCAATGACAATTTAACCTAAAAGACGGGGAAAAACCTTCTTTTGAAACCGCTTTCTAAAACCTGGCAATGTAAAATTAGAATACCATTGATTGTTGTATCAAAATAACACCATCTTAGGGGGGATCATTCTGAGACTCTATATATTACAAAGGTTGCTGTCACTTATTCCAGTGATGCTCGTTGTCGCGGTGGTTGTCTTTTTCTTAATTCACCTTACCCCAGGGGATCCGGCATCCATTATCCTTGGACCCGAGGCACTACCGGAAGATGTAGAAAAACTTAGAGAAGAGTTAGGCCTTAATTTACCGATCATTCAACAATTCTTCATTTGGTTAAGCGGTATATTTAAGGGTGACTTGGGCTGGTCCCTCTTTATGGACATGCCTGTTACAGAGGCTTTTTTCAGCCATTTGGGTCCGACTCTGTCATTAGCGATTTTTGCTCAGATTATTTCAATCGTGATTGCGATTCCATTTGGCATTATTGCTGCAACAAGGAGGGGGACGGCGGTTGATCAGTTTTTCATGGTCTTTGCGTTACTTGGAATCTCCATCCCAAGTTTTTTATTGGGGCTCCTGCTCATCCTGGTCTTTGCTGTCAAGCTGCACTGGCTTCCTGTCGCAGGGTATCAACCATTAAGTGCAGGGCTTTTAAATCACTTGAAGTTTCTTATTTTACCCGCAATTACGTTAGGAGCAATCCAAGCAGCACTTATTGCGCGTATGACTAGATCTTCCATGCTAGATATTTTAAACATGAACTATATCAAAACAGCGCATGCCAAAGGCTTAAAGGAAAGGGTTGTCATCTTTAAACATGCGTTTAGAAATGCCTTTATTCCAATATTAACTGTCATTGGCCAATCTTTTGGAACGCTGGTCGCTGGTGCGGTTGTTACTGAAGCTGTTTTCAATTTGCCAGGGCTCGGTCAATTGATAGTGAACTCTATCCAACGGCGAGATTTTGTAGTTATACAAGGGACTGTCCTGTTAATCGCTGGTGCATACGTTTTAATTAATCTGATTGTCGACTTACTATACGGTATCATTGATCCCAGAGTGAGGCTTAACAGAAAATAGGGGGTGAGGGAATGATTACAGAAGTAAAAAATATCGTTGAACCAACTTTTATGGAGCAAAAAAAGGAAGCCAACAAAGAGAGGCGTGCTCTGCTGATTAGGCGGATTTGGGCAAACAAGCTTGTGATGGTTGGTGGTGCGATTATTTTCTTGATTGGTTTGGTTGCGCTTATATCACCGGTGATCACTCAGTTCACTCCTTACGATTTGGAAGCTACGAATCGCCTGAAACCGCCAAGTGCCACGCATTGGTTTGGGACAGACAATTTCGGAAGGGATATATTCAGCCGGGTCGTTTATGGGGCGAGAGTTTCCTTGACTGTCGGTCTTTCCGTTGCATTAATAACGGGCTTCCTGGGTTTGTTTATCGGTATGTATTCCTCATATTATCGGACATTGGACCATGTCTTAATGCGGATTGCAGATGGATTGATGGCCTTTCCCTCGATTCTTTTAGCAATTGCTATCATGGCGGTGATGGGACCGAAGCCTATTAACGTAGTCATTGCTATTGCGATTGTAGAGACCCCGATTGTTGCGCGGGTGGTCCGTTCTACTGCACTTGTAGTGAAGGAACAAACATATATTGAAGCAGCAAAAGCACAAGGGGCAAGCTCATTGAGAATCATCTGGCAACACATTGCACCAAATGTAATGACGCCGTTGATTGTCCAAATCACTTACGTCTTTTCGGTTTCAATGATTATAGAAGCGGCTCTAAGCTTTTTGGGAGCAGGGATACCTGTTCCGGAACCTAGCTGGGGAAACATATTGTTTGATGGGAAAAGTGTTATTCAGACTGCTTGGTGGATGACTGTATTCCCTGGACTGTTTCTTTTGCTAGCAGTACTAGGCTCCAACTTACTTGGTGACGGGATCCGTGATTTGCTTGATCCTCATTCGAATAAAGCAAAGAAATAATAAACAGCAGAGGATATCTTTTCAAACGAGGTGGATGTAGGATGTCTAATCAGTCTTTATTAGAAATTAAAAACCTTAAAACATCATTTTCTACAGAAGCGGGTCCCGTTACTGCAGTTGATGGAGTGTCCTTCTCGGTAAAAAAAGGGGAGACAGTTGGAGTTGTGGGAGAGTCCGGCTGTGGAAAGAGTGTAACCGCTTCTTCGATTTTGAGGTTGTTACATGAAGGCACCACAAAATATGAAGGCGAAGTGCTCTTTGAGGGGAAAAACCTATTGAAGTTGAGTAAAGAAGAGATGCGTCACATTCGTGGAAATAGAATATCGATGGTATTTCAGGATCCAATGACTTCCTTAAATCCAGTACAGACGATAGGGGATCAAATTGCGGAAGCAATTATCATCCACCAAAAGGTAAAGAAAGCGCAAGCCTATAAAAAAGCAATTGAAATGCTGCGCCTGACTGGAATTCCCGCCCCAGATAAAAGGGTGGATGAATACCCTCATGAAATATCTGGAGGCATGCGCCAAAGGGTATTGATCGCAATGGCACTTTCCTGTAAGCCGAATGTCCTTATTGCGGATGAACCTACAACGGCGTTGGATGTAACGATTCAAGCACAAATATTGGATCTGATAAATGATCTCAAAGAAGAATTAAATATGGGAGTCATGATGATTACCCATGATCTTGGGGTAGTGGCTGAGGTTTGCCAGCGCGTGGTCGTGATGTACCTTGGTCAAGTGATCGAAGAAGGAGACGTGGCTGAGATATTTGCTCGTCCGCTGCACCCATATACGAAGGGGCTTCTCAAATCGATTCCGCAGCTGGACGGAGACCGTTCAGAGAAATTGCATGTCATCCAGGGAGTTGTTCCACCGTTAACAGACGTTCCTCCGGGTTGCCGTTTTGCGCCGAGATGTTCGTTTGCTGATGAGCAATGCGCCAGTCAAGCGCCTGAATTGCAAGAAGTGGGAGGCAGACAAAAAGTGAGATGTTGGCACTTCGAGAAGATTATGAAAGAGGAGGAGCACCATGTTGCAACAGTATGAGAAAAAGAAGCCTCTCTTGCAAATAAAACATCTAAAAAAGCATTTCCCGATCAGCAATCCACTAGGTAAAACGGTCAATCATATAAAAGCGGTGAATGACGTAACTTTTGATCTATATGAAAAAGAAACCTTAGGGCTTGTTGGAGAATCGGGCTGTGGAAAAAGCACAACAGGCCGAACCATCTTAAGGCTAACGGAACCTACTTCCGGAGAAGTCTTTTATAAAGGGAGAAATATTTTAAGGTTAAAAGAAAAAGAGTTTTTACCAATGAGGAAAGAAATGCAGATGGTATTTCAGGACCCGCATTCTTCACTTAATCCAAAAAAGAGAATCGGTTACAGTATCGAAGAGCCAATGAAGATCCAAGGAATTGGGACAAAGATGGAGCGGTTGGAAAAAGCAATGGAACTGCTGCACAAAGTGGGACTGCGCAAGGATCAATATTACCGCTACCCACATGAATTTTCAGGAGGTCAACGTCAGCGGATCGGATTAGCGCGGGCGCTTGCTGTTAATCCTCAGGTCATTATTTGTGATGAGCCAGTTTCTGCACTGGATGTTTCCATCCAATCGCAAGTAATCAACTTATTGCAAGAATTGCAGGAAGAATTTGGACAGTCTTATTTGTTCATCGCTCATGACCTCAGTGTCGTTCGTCATATTTCTGACAGAATTGGTGTGATGTATTTAGGAAGTATTGTAGAGTTAGCACCTACAGATGAATTATTCAAGAACCCAATGCATCCATATACTCAAGCTTTGTTATCAGCAATACCGATTGCTAACCCGCAGAGGAAGAAAGAGCGGGTCGTCCTTCGAGGGGATGTTCCTTCTCCAGCTAACTTGCCATCCGGTTGTGTTTTTCATACAAGATGTCCACATGCGATGGCCCGGTGTAAATCGGAAGTCCCTACATTACGGCAGGGTGCCAGTGGTCATCGGGTTGCATGTCACCTGTATGATGAATAGAAGTAGAAGAACGTGGTCGATAGATAAATATATCTAAATATTCAATTTTTAGGTTCTTTAATCCGGATATCGGATTGAACGCCTTTCTAGTCTGATACCCGGGTTCTACCACTGGATTTGATATGCCAAGTGGTTTTAAAAAGACTTTATTCTATTTTGATCTTAGGAGGAAAAAATGAACTTGATTGCGGATCTGATACTTCATAATGGGTATGTAATTACGTTGGAAGAAGATATGGAAAGCGCTGAAGCGGTTGCAGTAAAGGATGGAAGAATTATCTTTGTTGGAACTAGCAAGGCTGCACTTCCCCTCAAAGGCAAGGATACAAAGGTAGTAGATTTAAAAGGAAAAGCATTAATGCCTGGCTTTATAGAGAGCCATGCTCATCCATTAGCTTGCGGAGAATCATTTTTAGAGGTCGATTGCAGTCCTGGTACAACCAACTCCATTGAGGAAATACTATGTGCTGTCAAGGAAAAAGCCAGTACCCTCCCTAAGGGGCAGTGGATTCTTGGGCGAGGCTGGGATGATAGTAAACTGAGTGAAAAAAGGGTTCCAACACGTTGGGATTTAGATCAAATATCTCCTGATCACCCGGTATTTTTGAAAAGGACATGTGGTCATGTTGCCGTTGCGAATAGTAAAGCCTTGGAAATAGGCGGAGTAACAATGGATTCGATTGATTTACCAGGTGGACATATCCAAAAAGATGTTGTATCCGGAGAGCCGACGGGAATTTTAGAGGAGAGGGCCCAAGAGCTGATTCCTATTCCGGAGTACTCGGATGAATCCTTGCGAGAAGGAATGTTATTAGCGCAGGAACAGTTTGCCAAATGGGGCATAACAACGATCCATGATCTATCGGCTCAAAAACGAGAATTAGGAGTCTACCAGAACCTTTTTAAAAATGATGAACTAAGTGTGAGGTATAGGTTGTGGCTTTGGGCATTACCGGATCTTCATGAGCCTGGCGTATTGAATGAAGTGATCGGATTGGGAATATATAGTGGCTTTGGTGATAAGTTCATTAATGTTCAAGGTGTTAAATTCATGTTGGATGGCAGTATCGGAGGTAAGACGGCGGCAGTAAAAGAAAGCTACCTTCACAGTGATGGCAACATGGGGATTTTATATAAAAAAGAAAGTGATCTGGCGCCGCATGTGATTTCCGCAATCAAATCGAATCTGAGAGTTTCAATGCATGCCATCGGAGAAAGAGCGATAGACCAAGCGTTGAATATCCTTGAAAAAGCTGCGGAAGAAGCGGAATCCGCCGTATCCATGAGAAACCGTATTGAACATTGTACATTGGCAAATGAAGAACATGTCAAAAGATTTAAGAAGTTAGGAGTAGTTGTTGGTTCGTCCACTGGATTTCTCTATCCATCGGCTGATAACTATGTACGAGTGTTAGGTAAGGAAAGGGCGGAGAGGGTTTTCCCGCATCAATGGTATAAGAAATATGGAGTGATCGCGCCAGGAAATTCTGATGTACCGGTAGTAAGCGGAAACCCATTCTTAGGCATCTACGGACTGGTTACACGTAAAACTGAAGGGGGACTAGTTTTGGGTGAAGACCAGGGCATAACTGTAATAGATGCATTGAAGGCGTATACAATCGATGGAGCATATAGTTCCTTTGAAGAAGATATTCTAGGATCAATAAAAGAGAACAAACTTGCTGACATGATTGTTCTTTCCGAAAACCCATTGTTTATTGATCCAGAAGAATTAAAAGACATCGAGGTTGAAATGACCGTTTTTAATGGAAAGGTTACTTTTATTAAGGAAGGTACCGCGATTCATTCGTAACGCAATAGAAATAGCAGTATTACAAAAATTTAAATACTAAGTGAGGAATTCATATGCGAAGATTATTACTGAGTTTATTTATACTTGCATTGTTAGTAGGTTGTTCATCAGAAGGAGCGAGTAAGAGCAAAAGCGGTGGCAAAAAAGACGGTGACAGCACTTTGAATGTGGCATACATGGCCCAACCGCCTACCTTTGATCCGCATATGACAACAGCAGTGGCAACTCGAGATATTATGAGAAATGTATTTGAAACATTATTATCTGTAGATGAAAATAATGAAGTTGTCCCTTTATTGGCTGATTCATTTGAATTCAGTGATAATTTCCGCGACGTTACTTTTAAATTGAGGAAAGGAGTAAAATTCCATAATGGTCAAGAGATGACGGCTGATGATGTTGTCGCTTCGATGAATCGTTGGAAAACTACAAACGGACAAGCAAATGCTTATTTATCCAAATCTGAATTTGTAAAAGAAGATGATTATACTGTTGTATTGCATATGGACAAGCCATATACAATCATTAAATACCTTTTGGCGATGGACAGCAACTTTGCAGGAATCATGCCGAAAGAGGTTATCGAAAATGCTGATAAGACTGGTGTGAAAGAGTATATCGGAACAGGTCCATTTAAATTTGATGAATGGAAACAAGATCAGTTTGTAAAAATGTCAAAAAATGAAGAGTATCAATCTTCCTCTGAAACTGTTGATGGATTGGTTGGATTGAGGGAGGCATTGGTTGATGATTTAGTTATTAACTTTGTTTCAGATTCACAAACACGTATGTCTGGTATTCAAACGGGTGAATATGATGTTGCACTTGCAATTCCTTCTGATAATGTACCGCAACTTGAAAATGATCCGAATGTGAACGTTCACATTGCTCCTGGGGGTTATACTGTATTGATCTTTAACAAGAAAAAGGGACTTTTTACTGATCTTAAAGCCAGGCAAGCAGTGAATCTAGCTGTTGAAAAAGAGGCTGTGATGCTGTCTGCATTTACAAACGATCATTTCTATACACTAGAGGGAGGATTATTGGGTGAGGCATTCCCTTCATGGAAAAATGATGAAGGCTTAAAGGAATACAACGCATATGATCCGGAAGCTGCAAAAAAGCTATTAAAAGAAGCGGGGTATAATGGTGAAAAAATTCGATTGATTACCACACGTGATTATGAAGACCAATATCAGTCAGCAGTTGTAGTTCAGCAATATCTGGAGAAAATTGGAGTCAATGTAGATTTGCAAGTATACGACTGGCCTTCCTTAATGGAATTAAGGGAAGATGAAAATAACTTTGATCTCCAAGCCTTTGCATTTGCTCCGGCTACCAATCCAATTAACTTCTATTATTTAGACTCTAGGGATGATTACTCCGGTTGGTCAAATAGCCCTGAAATTGACAAATATAATGACGAGTTGAAGGTCGCTAAAACTGATGAAGAAGCGAGTAAAGCATTTGCAAGTCTTCAAAAAGCAACATGGGAGTACTTACCTGCCATCAAGTATGGGGAATATAATCGGGTAACTGTTGCACGCAGCAATCTAGAAGGATTCAAGTGGTTTAATGGTCCATTATTCTGGAACGTGGAAAAGAAATAAGGAAGTATAAATAATGGGAAGGGACATCATATTGAAGTAGGGCTATCAAACCGGCAGGGGTCCGGGGGCATGCGCTGTTGCGCTGAAAAATATTGAAATTATTGAAAGAGAGAATTTGGTGGAAAATTCTCGATTGATGGGAGAAGAACTTTTAACTTCATTCAGCAGAAGTCTCCCACTTCTGTAAGTGGTGAGATGAATGCCTATTGGTATTCCATTCAGTGGGGTTTCAACCCCCGGCTGAATAAAGTCAAAGCCTCCGGCGGATGCCACAGATTTTCAGAGGAAATTTATCGAGCGGAGCTCGATAAAATCTGGGCGTACATACGCCAAGGCGCATTTGATAAGGATTATAGGTGCTTGAAAGTGAATTTGATGTATTAGCTGACGGGCGGCCGTTGGGCTTACTCAGCGCGATAGAGTTTGATAAGGATAGGAAAACAGGAGAAAGGTTTGAAACACCTAAAGCTCCGCAAGTAGTTGAGATGGCAGGAAAACTAGGTCTTATCTGCTGGTCGGTCACATACGTTGGCACCGCCGCCTCTCATTATTAATAAGCAAGTGGAAGAAATTATTGGTATATTACGCAGAAATATTGAGAGGGTTATTTGATCAAGGCTTTAAAGTGGATCACAATCATTTTAGTAACCGGAGGAAGATAGACAAAATGAAAAAACTATCAGGCGGACATATTGTTGTGGAAGTTTTAGAGAAGGAGGGAGTAGAAAAAGCTTTCTGCGTACCTGGCGAAAGTTATTTGGGAGTCATTGACGGGCTGTATGAGCATCCGAAAATTGAATTGATTTCCACACGTCATGAGGGCGGCGCTTCTTTCATGGCCGAAGCTTATGCTAAAGCATCTGGCAAGGTTGGCGTTTGTATGGCTACTCGGGGGCCAGGTGCTACGAATCTATCAATCGGACTTCACACCGCTATGCAGGACTCAACGCCGCTTGTCGCGCTGATCGGGCAGGTGGAAAGGCCCTTCAAAGGGAAAGAGGCATTCCAGGAAGTGGACTTTGCCGCTTATTTCAGCCATCTGTGCAAATGGGCGGTCGAAATCGATACGGCGGAGCGGATCCCGGAAATTATTCATCGGGCATTTTATATTGCCCGGTCTGGAAGGCCGGGACCTGTCGCTGTTTCTTTGCCGCACGATATGCTCGAAGATATAGTCGAATACAAGGAAGGGGTTGTTTCAGATTATAGCAGTCCAGAAGTTAGTGACGAGACTGTTGAAAAAGTACTTGAAAAATTAGTTCGGGCAAAACAGCCAATCATCATTGCGGGCGGGGGTGTGATCGCTGCAAACGCTGAGGAAGAGCTTGCAAAGTTTGCTGGGAAGGTGAAAGTACCTGTTGCTTCAGCTTTCAGACGCTTTAACGTCCTTTCCAATGACCACCCGAATTATGCCGGCTGGTTGGGATTCGGCTCAGATCCTAAATTGATCGATTACATAAAGGGTTCTGACATCATCCTTTCGGTAGGAACCCGTTTCTCTCAAGTGACGACACAGGACTACACTTTAATCAGCGACCAGACTGAATTGATCCAAGTGGATATTTCCCCGGATTCGATTGGAAAAGTTTATTCAGCAGCACTTGGCGTTGTCTCCGACGCAAAGAAATTTTTACAGAAGTGTCTGGTACAAACTGAGTCTGCCCCAGACGAATACCGTGAACAAGTGGTCCAAGCCTGCCACGAAGCCTATTTGGCTTATTCAACGCCGCCTGCTCCATCTGAATCGACAGAGTTTGCGGATTTAAACGCGGTTATGGCGGATATCGTAGCCGTGGTGCCGAAAAATAGCATTTTGACAAGCGACGCAGGAAACTTTTACGGCTGGATTGCGAAATATTTCCGTTTTACGAATGAAAAAGAATATATCGGCCCAACGTCCGGAGCGATGGGGTACGGATTGCCCGCAGCGATTGGGGCCAAAGCGGCCTGCCCTGATAAAACAGTCATTTCTTTTTCGGGGGATGGCGGGTTCATGATGACAATGGTCGAGCTGGAAACAGCTGTAAGGGCAAATCTTCCGGTGATAGCAATTGTCATCAATAATAATATGTATGGAACGATTCGTGCTCATCAGGAAAAGCACTTCCCAAGTCGCGTGATAGCAACACCTCTCACAAATCCTGACTTTGCGAAAGTCGCTAGCCAGTTTGGATGCGAAGGGGAAACTGTCCGTAAAAATGAAGAATTTCTACCGGCTTTCAAACGGGCGCTTCAAAGTGACAAACCTTTTGTAATAGAGGTGCAAACAGATCCAAGCATTATGTCTGCTGCGCAGGCGGCAAAATAGGAAAGTGGTGAGGCATAATGAATTGCCACCTAATCTACAACCATATAAAAGTATAAAAAACATTTTTATCAAATAAATAACGGGGAGGAGAGGAATAGGCTTGATAGACTTTATGAATCCACGTTTAGATTCTATCCATATTTCCGGCATAAGAAAGATTGCGAGCCTTGCCGAAAAGGATCCCGATGTAATCAATATGACATTGGGACAGCCGGATTTTCCGACGCCCGAACATATTAAAGAGGCCGGAAAAAGAGCTATTGATGATAATAAAACTGCATATACACATACGGCTGGCATGTTTGAATTAAGAACAGCAGTCAATATATATATGAACCGTAAATATGGCCTTAACTACCAGCCCGAAGACGAGATTTTAATCACTGCTGGGGCAAGCCAGGCAATAGATACAGCTTTACGAACCATTTTGGAAGAAGGTTCGGAAGTCATCATTCCAATGCCCATCTTTCCTGGCTATGAACCTATTGTAAAGCTGCTGGGAGCAGTGCCGGTATACATAGATACAACTAAAAACGGATTTAAAGTTAATGCTGACATGATTAAAGAAAAAATAACTGAAAGAACACGATGCATTATTCTGTCCTATCCGTCAAACCCAACAGGACGCACCTTGAACGCAGAAGAAATCATGGAAATTGCCGAGCTGTTAAAGGAAAAGAATATTTTCATTTTGTCCGATGAAATCTACAGTGAATTGTTATATGAGAATAAACATTACTCTATTGCATCCGTTCCAAAAATTAGAGATAAAACAATTGTTATTAATGGACTTTCCAAATCTCATGCCATGACCGGTTGGAGGGTGGGAATTGCTATGGGCCCCTCGGATATCATTTTAGAAATGTCGAAAGTGCATCTTTATAATACGACCTGTGCCAGTTCCATCAGTCAGTATGCGGCATTGGAAGCTTTAACGAAAGAGACCGGCGATGTTCGGAAAATGGTAACAGAGTATAAGAAAAGAAGAGATTATATATACAGCAGATTGGTAGACGGTGGTTTGAGTGTATATGAACCCGAGGGAGCGTTTTATCTATTCCCTTCTATCAAAAATACCGGAATGACATCTATGGAGTTTGCCTTAAAACTGCTGGAAGAGGAAAAAGTGGCAGTCGTACCAGGCGATGCCTTTTCCGAATTTGGGGAAGGTTATATCAGAATTTCGTATGCTTGCTCAATGGATCAACTGGTAGAAGGATCTAACCGAATTGAACGATTTATTAAGAAATATATGGACTACATAGCTTAAGGTTAATTACGTATTAATTTTGAAAGCGTTTTAACTTCATTTAGAAGAAATCTCCTACTTCTGTAAATGGTGAGATGAAAGTATATTGGCATTCCATTCAGTGGGGGTCAAACCCCGGCTGAATAAAGTTAAAGCCTCCGGGGGATGCCACAGATTTTCAGAGGAAATTTATCGAGCGGAGCTCGATAAAATCTAGGCGCAAATACGCCAAGGCGCATTTGATACAGGTTATATGGAAGCATGTCAAGGGGGATCTAAACAAAGAGATTAGAAAGGGGAATGATTTACATGAAAACAAAATTGATGTTAATTATGGGAATGTGCCTATTGTTCATGTTGGCCGCTTGCAGTTCTGGTGAAAAATCAGAAGAGGCAGGTGCAAAAGAAGCAAACAATAAGGAAGCGACTGTCGAAACAATAAAAGATGGAAAATTTACATTTGGCTTCAGTGGGACATATAAGCCGTTTAACTTTGAAGATATTGACGGTAAATTATCTGGTTTTGAAGTCGAGTTGGGAGAGGCGCTGGCAAAAGAGATGGGATTGGAACCTAACCCAGTTGCTACACAGGATTTCGGAGCATTGATCGAGGAAGTAAACAGTGGGCGTTTGGACGCGATAATGGGCAGCATGACTATTACCGAAGAGCGTTCTGAAGCAGTTGATTTCTCGGATCCGTACTATCGCTCCGGTGGAGTTATTTATGTCCACAAAAGTAATAATGGTATCAAATCAACAGATGACTTGAAAGGTAAAAACGTAGGAGTAATTGCATCCAGCACACATGAAGAAACAGCATTGAAGTATATTTCAGAGGACACACTTGCAACGTATAGCAGTGACATCATTGCATTGCAGGATTTAGCGGCGGGCACAGGCCGGTTGGATGCCGCTATTGTTGATAAATTTGTTGGTCATTTGCAAATTGAAGACGGTATGAAAATCAAACCTGTGGGTGATAGATTGTTTGATGAAAATATAGGTGCAGGGGTTAAAAAAGGAAATAAACAATTGTTAGATGAAATTAATCGGGCATTAGCAGCAGTTATTGAAAATGGCACATACGATGAAATTAGTAATAAGTGGTTTGGAGAAAATATTTTAGAATAAATGAAATAGAAGATGCTGGTGTGCGTTGTATTACGCCGCACACTGGCTTTAAAATACTGGGGAGGGATAGCTATTGAGTTTTTGGGACTTATTAATTCAGACAATTCCCGGTTATATGGATGCCGTCAAAGCAACAGTTCAAATTACATTAGTAGGCTTAATTATAGGTCTCTTAATTGGTTTGTTTTTCGCCTTTTTAAAGGTGTCCAATATAAAAATATTAAGCATTATTGCTGATATATACATATACATTATTCGCGGTACTCCTTTAATTGTACAAATCTTTATCCTGTATTTTGGCTTGGTAGAAGTAGTAGACCTTGGTAGATTATGGGCAGGTGGGATTGCACTTGGTGTTCACAATGGAGCATACATAGCAGAAATTTTTCGAGGATCCATTCAATCTATTGATAAAGGGCAGACCGAAGCTGCTCGAAGTTTGGGCATGCCGTCTTGGCTGGCAATGAGGCGTGTTGTTTTGCCACAGGCTTTTAGAAGAGCTATTCCACCTCTTGGAAACCAATTAATTATCGCACTTAAGGACTCCTCTTTGGTTGCATTGATTGGATTCCAGGATTTGTTTAATCGGGCACAGCGGTTAACCTCGTCTACAGGAATGGCTATGGAAAACTATATTATTGTAGGAATTTATTACTTGGTATTGGTTTTAATTTTAACTTTCCTCGTTAACAGGCTGGAACATAGGCTGTCGAAAAGTGAAAGGGGGGCTATTTCATGAGTGAAACAGATGCTATTATAAGTGTGAATCAACTTTATAAAAGCTTCGGTTCTTTACAAGTATTGCGCGGTGTTGAGCTTGAAGTCAAAGAGCGCGAGGTTGTGGTGTTGATTGGAGCAAGCGGCTCTGGTAAAAGTACTTTTTTACGCTGCCTCAACTTTTTGGAAATGAAGGACAGTGGGGAAATTTATCTAGAAAGTAATCTCATTGATACAAAGAAAGATAATTTAAATAAGGTGCGTGAACAGGTAGGGATGGTTTTCCAACATTTTAATCTTTTTCCTCATATGACTGTTTTGGAAAATACCATTGAAGCACCAGTTCATGTAAAGGGCATGAGCAAAAGGGAAGCTACTGAAATAGCGGAGGAGTATTTGAAGAAGGTCGGATTGCTGGATAAAGCGAACAATTATCCTGGAACCTTATCCGGCGGTCAGAAACAAAGAGTTGCCATTGCACGGGCGCTTACCATGAAACCGAAAGTCATGCTTTTTGATGAGCCTACATCGGCATTGGACCCTGAACTTGTAGGAGAAGTTCTGGGTGTCATGAAAAGCCTGGCCGAGGAAGGAATGACGATGGTTGTTGTAACGCACGAAATGGGTTTTGCCCGGGAAGTGGCGGACAAGGTAGTTTACTTGGATAAAGGTGTAATCGTAGAGGAAGGGGCACCTGAAGAAATTTTCGGAAACGCCAAAGAAGAGCGCACTCGGGAATTTTTGAGTAAAGTATTTTAATAGAACACTAAATGAAACGTTTGTTCCACCCATCCCAAGGTGGGACAAACGTTTTTATTAGTTTAGAGAGGGAATTTATTGGACTGGAAGCCAGTGCTCCTAAAGTTTAAACTTAGGGTAACTGAAAGTGGGGAGATTCCTTTGATAAACATTAAACTTGTTGTACCTCGCAAAGGTTATATAAAAGACGCCATGGAAAGGTTCGAGGAATTCATCCTCCAGGAAGCAAGGGATGCACCGGAGGAAAACATAGGGTTTCAGTTGGAGGAAGTCGTTATTCCGACTGATAAAATTCATAAGGTCAAGGTCGATGCGGACGTTATCATTTCAAGAGGGCTGGTGACCAAGCTTTTAAAAGAGCACAATGAATCCATCCCCATCGTGGATATACCGGTCCAAGGAATTGATTTAATCCGCAGTCTTGTTGAATGCAAGGAGCGTTTTGGGAGAAAAAAGGTTGCTGTCATTGGAGCTGCCAATATGATTTATGGTGTTGAGAATCTAGAATCCATCATAGACTTGCCGATACAAAAATATATTTTGAACGATATCACCGTATCAGACCGGACCGTAGATCAAGCGGTAAGCGATGGTTGCGAGATTGTGATGAGCGGTCTAAATACGAATAAATACGCCGAACGAATTGGTATGCAAACGATGCTGATTGAAACAGGGAAAGAATCCTTTCGACAGGCGCTGGTTGAAGCGAAACGTCTGGCAATTGTCAGCAGAATAGAACAAGAGAAGGCCAAACGCTATCAGACGATTCTTGATCATGCGTATGAAGGGGTGATTGCTGTTGATTTAAAAAAGAGGGTTTCCGTATTTAATTCTTCTGCGCAAAAAATTTTATCCATCTACGACAAGAATTTGATCGGTGTTCCTGTGATTGGCATTTTAAACAAGGGTAAGTTTCTGGATCTTCTAATCAGTCGAAATGATTTTCAGGAAGAAATTGTGAGTTATGGCACCATACAATTATCTGTAAAAAAAGCAGGTATCTTTTTAAAAGGTAAAAAAACGGGCGATATGGTTGCCTTTCAGGATGTCACTGGGATTCAGGAGATGGAAGGGAAAATCCGTAAAAAGATTTATTCGAGAGGACATGTAGCGAAATATAGCTTCAACGATATCGTTTTTAAAAGCGAATTGATCGGGCAGACGATTGAAACAGCGAAGCTGTACAGCAAGGCGGATTCGAATATTTTGATTGTCGGAGAGACCGGAACGGGAAAGGAAATGTTCGCCCAAAGTATTCATAATAACAGCAATCGCAGGAATAATCCCTTTGTTGCAATCAACTGTGCGGCCCTCCCTGAAAGCTTGCTTGAGAGCGAGTTGTTCGGATATGCGGAAGGTGCTTTCACAGGGGCTATGAAAGGCGGAAAGCAGGGTTTTTTTGAATTGGCTCACAGAGGGACGCTTTTTTTGGATGAAATTGGAGAAATCTCTCCTAACCTTCAAAGCCGCCTGCTCCGTGTGCTGCAGGAACGAGAGATTATGCGGATTGGAGACGATAAGATCATTCCTGTCGATGTAAGAATTATTGCTGCCACCAATAAAAATTTGATGGATATGGTTAAAAACAATGAATTCAGGGCGGATCTCTTTTACCGTTTGAGTGTACTGGATCTTCAATTGCCTCCCCTTCGTGAACATCGCAAAGACATTCCTGTTTTGGCTGAAGCATTTATGAAAAAAATCCAGATAACTGATGAAGCGAAGGAAAGGTTAAAGGAAGAGGAGTGGGAAGGAAATGTACGACAGCTTCAAAACTTTTGTGAGCGGCTGATGGTCCTTTGTAAGGATCAAGAAATTAATGTGTTGGACGTGGAAAAACACCTTCCAAAAAGGGCTGAAACAGACCGGACGTACGTTTCGGAAAAGGAGCGAATTCTTAAGGCTCTTGAAAAACATCATTTTCACAAAGGGAAAGCCGCATCTGAATTGGGGATGAGTCGAACGACGTTTTGGAGGAAGTTGAAAAAATGGAACATCGAAACATTTTGAAACGAAAAGGAACATAACAATTCATATTGTTTCAATGAGTAATGACATATACGCAAGAAAGCCCGTTTTTACATTGGAATAATAATTGCATGAATAAATAGTGAAGAAGAATTCACTTTTCTATAGATGGAGTGACCCCATATGGAAACAGAAAAATTGTGTAAGTTAGTCGAATCTATTTTTCCCCAAAAACGTATTTTAACAAATCTGGCTGATCGCTATTCGTACAGCTTTGATGCTTCATTCGGGGAATATCTGCCGGACTTGGTTGTCCAGCCCGAAAATAAAGAAGAGATCGCTTCGCTAATCAAAGTGGCCAATGAATATAAAATTCCCGTTTATCCGAGGGGAGCAGCCACGTCTTTAAGCGGGGGTTCATTGGCTGTTAAAGGCGGCATCGTTTTGGATATGTCGCAATTTAAAAAGCATCTCGTCATCGACCGTGAAAATTTGCTGGCTATTGTTTCGCCAAGTGTGATTACTGGTGATATCCATAAACAGGCAGAAGCTGCAGGGTTGTTTTACCCACCTGATCCAAGTAGTTCCCATGTATCTACGATCGGAGGTAATCTCCTTGAAAACTCCAGTGGTCCTAAGGGATTGAAATATGGTACGACAAAAGAGTATGTGATCGGTTTGGAAGTAGTTACGCCGACTGGAGAAATAATCCGAACTGGCGGCAAGACGGTCAAAAATGTAACCGGATATGATCTGACGCGCCTGATCGTCGGGTCTGAAGGCACGCTTGGAATTGTGACAGAAGCGACTTTGAGACTGATTCCAAAGCCGCAAGCAAGGAAAACATTACTTGCTTCTTTTGACAGGTTGATAGATTCAGGGCATGCCATCACGAATATTTTGTCTGCAGGAATTTTACCGAGCGCGATGGAACTAATGGATAATGCCTGCATTCGTGCAGTTGAAAATTATACCCCGAGTCGACTGCCTGTCGATGCGGAGGCGATTATCATCGTTGAAATCGACGGACATGAGGCAGCGATTGAAGAGGAGATTAAGAGGTGTGAAGAAATATGCTTCAAACAACATGCTACAGAAGTGAAAGTGGCCCAGGATGAAGCTTCAAGGGCGAGCATCTGGAAAGCAAGAAAAATGGTTTCTCCTGCCATCACTCAAATGGGGCCGACAAAAATTTCCGAGGATGCCACTGTTCCAAGAAGTGAAATACCGAAAATGATGGAACGGCTTCATGCCATTCGCGATAAATATCAGTTGAACCTTGTTGTATTCGGTCATGCTGGAGATGGAAATCTTCATCCGAATATTATTACGGACAAACGAAATTTTGAAGAAATGAAGCGGGTAGAAGAGGCTGTCAGTGAAATTTTTGAAGCGGCTGTCGAGCTTGGCGGTACCCTTTCCGGGGAGCATGGAATTGGCACGTTAAAAGCACCTTATATGGAAATGGAATTAGGCCCAGACGGTCTTATGATGATGAAAAAGATTAAAGAGGCATGGGATCCGAATGGAATTTTGAATCCAGGTAAAATTTTTCCTCAGCCAGGCCAGACAAAGGTGGCATTACTATGAGCAAATCCGTCTGTCATCAAGAAGATAAATACGTTTCTTTACTCCATGACCTATCATATGAAGCTGCTAATATGTGTGTCCAATGTGGGTATTGTTTACCCGCATGCCCAACTTACGAATCAATGGGCAATGAAGCGCAGTCTCCGCGCGGGCGGATTAATCTTGTAAAGATGGCGGCTGAAGGAAAAATAGATTTGCAGCAGGATCTTGCGGAGCCAATCGATTTATGCCTCGGCTGCCGCGCATGTGAAGTTGCGTGCCCGGTTAATGTTCCATACGGTCACATCTACGAATCAGCAAGGGAAGTTATTGCCCTGCAGCAAAAAGAGGAACAGAAAAAGCTCTCCGCTGGAGTAAAAGTTCGGGACCAAGTATTAAACAAGCTTTTTCCGCATCAAAACCGCCTTCGTTTTTTGGGCAATGCGACTTGGCTTTACCAAAAAACAGGCGTCAACAAGGTGGCTCAAAAACTTAAACTCGTCAATAAAGTTTCGGAACCGATGGGGCAATTTGAAAAAATCCTCCCTTCTGTGGAGTCCCCTTCGAAACGATATAAATTCGGAGATGCTTTTCCTTCCCGCGGTCCTAAAAAAATGACTATTGCATTTTTTTCCGGGTGTATCATGGATGCTGTGATGTCCAAGATTAACCGATTGACAATCGAGTTGCTCCAAAGCGTTGGATGTGAAGTGCACATTCCGAAGGGGCAAAATTGTTGCGGAGCTCTTCACTCCCATCAAGGGAGCATGGAAGAAGCTAAGAATCTGGCAAAAGCGAATATCAAGGCATTCGAATCCTCTACCGCTGACTATTTTATCAATAATGCTGGCGGGTGCGGAGCGATGCTTCGTGAGTATGACCACTTGTTCAAGGACGATGCCGAATGGCAAGCGCGTGCGAAATCCTTTGTGGAAAAAACACGGGATATAACTGAAGTCCTTGTTGAACTGGGTCCGCTGCCTTTTAAAAAGGAGTGGGGTGGGATCATTACTTATCAGGATTCCTGTCATTTAAGAAATGTCCAGGGAGTATCGGAGCAGCCGAGAGAGCTCCTTCGTTCGGTTCCGGGTGCAAAGGTTGTTGAAATGGAAGGAAGCGATCGATGCTGTGCGTCAGGGGGAATCTATAATCTCATCCATTTTGAAGAATCTATGAAAATATTGGATGAAAAAATGGTGAACGTAAAGGCAACGAATGCCCAAACAATTGTCACAACCAATCCAGGCTGTTTGCTGCAAATGAAGCTGGGAGTGGATAGGAACGGTCTTGAACATGCCCGGGCTCTTCATATTGTGGAAGTTCTGGCAGAAGCCTGTGATATTCAATAGCAGAAATGAGATATAACTAAAACCCGGCATCCGTGATGTCGGGTTTATTCTGGGCTAGAGAATGTATAAAAGTGAATTGAAATTTCCTAGCTTACTGTGAGAGCAGAAGGGCAGCCCGGAGCCTGTATGTCCTTAATCTCCCGGCTCCGGATAATGAGCGAGGCTGTTATATTGATACGTAGTCGTTTGAAAAGTGTGTCTTTTGTAGTGGAGTAAAAAAGAAAGGGGATAGCAGTTATTTAACTTCATTCAGCAGAAGTCTCCCAACTCTGTAAGTGGTGAGATGAAAGCATATTGGTATTCCATTCAGTGGGGGTTCAAACCCTGGTTGAATAAAGTCAAAGCCTCCGACGGATGCCACAAATTTTCAGAGGAAATGTATCGAGCGGAGCTCGATAAAATCTGGGCGCAAATACGCCAAGGCGCATTTGATTAGGGTCAGAAACTTGATAAAGCACTTGTTGTAAAAATTTGAACTTTCTGTGAACAAATACAGAATTGTTTCTAAAGTACCTATTATTAATTTTATNGTCAGAAACTTGATAAAGCACTTGTTGTAAAAATTTGAACTTTCTGTGAACAAATACAGAATTGTTTCTAAAGTACCTATTATTAATTTTATATTAACGTATAATCCAACTATATTAAATAGAAGGAGGGAATTGTATGAAAAAGGGGAAAATCAAGTATACGGCCTTTTTGCTGGCTATGATGCTGTTTCTGAGCATAGTGCAGCCGCTTGCTCCGCAAGCCAGCCCAGTAACTGCCGATGAGGCAGTTCAGTTAGGAAAAGGTCAGCCGTTGGAAGGGAGATTCAATGAGCCAGGGGAGGTTCATTGGTATAAGCTAGAACCGGCGGACAAAGAAATTCAACAAGATACACATATGAAAATAGAAATCTCTGGAACTTTTGAAGGAAACATTTCGGTTTATCCGGATGGGGATAGAGCTCAAAGGGATTTTACATTTGATGATTATAGATCCGAAATCGCTGAAGGGGCACCAGCAGTCATTTATATGCCGCATGCTTGGAAAGGCCCTTACTATATTAAAGTGGAATATTACGGAACCTTTGAAGAGATAGAAGAAAATGAAGGTGAGTTTGAAGAGCCGCAGGGTGCCGACTATCAAATTGGTTATGAAGGAGAAACGATTTCCCCGGCTGATATGCCAGAGGAAGCCTGCCCAGTTGAGTTAAGCGTGAATAAACGGGCATCGGGCATGGAAATTTTAAAAGAACTCCGGACGGTGAGAGACGAATTGTTGTCAAAGACAGAAAAAGGTCAACAATTAACGTCTTTATATTATAAGATGGCTCCTTTTCTTGTCACGAAAATGGCGGTAGACAAAAAGATAAAAGACCAAGTTTATAATGACTTGGTCAAATTGAAGCCAATTTTTAGTGAACTGGTGGAAAAAGGCGATAGCAGTAATTATCGTCTGACTAAAGAAGATCAAATTGCCATCAAAGAACTGTATGAAATCATCATCCAAAATGTCCCTGGTTGGCTTAAGGTGGAAATTGAAAAAATGGCAAAGGAAATTGGCATTGATAATCTAATAGGAAAAGAAATTTCTACCATTTTAAAAGAAAATGGATTAGCTGTTACGGGGTCCAATCCAAACAGGGTCATCGTAAAACTGAAGAGTGGAAAAGCAGCTTCTGAATTCCAAAAGAAGGCTAAAGGGATAACTAAATCTGCATCAATCAAAACGATTAAAGGAAATACTACGACTTTGAATAATATGTACGTTCTCGATGCTGGGGGAAATACAAAGTCAGTTGCCGGGGCATTAGCAAAATTACCGGAAGTACAATATGCGGAACCGGTTTATAAATATCATAAAAATACTTCAGATATTCAATTCAACTCTCAATGGGGGTTGAAAAATACAGGACAAGACCATGGAAAGGCAAATGCTGATATCCAATTTTCAAAACTCTATGAAAGATACAAGGATGAGCAACTTGGTGAAGTTGTCATTGCAGTCGTGGATACAGGAGTTGATCATACTCTAGCAGACTTGGAAGGAAAAGTTATTCCAGGGTATGATTTTGCGAACCGGGATAACGACGCATACGATGATGAAGGACATGGAACCCATGTTTCAGGTATCATTGCAGCTGGAATGGATAATCATTATTCTATGGCGGGCATCCATCCGAAAGCAAAGATTTTGCCAGTCAAGGTACTTGATGCCAGTGGCAGCGGAGATACTGATAAAATTGCTCTTGGTATTAAATACGCTGTAGATAATGGCGCTGATGTTATCAATCTCAGTCTGGGAGGTCCTTATAGTAGGGTAATAGAGGAAATGCTGAAGTACGCGGCATCTAAAAATGTGACTATCGTTGCTGCCAGCGGGAATGATGGTGCGGATATGGTGGATTATCCGGCTGCGTCAAAGTATTCCATAGCTGTAGGAGCATCAAACAAGCTCGATATCGTTTCCGACTTTTCGAGTTATGGAGAAGGGCTTGATCTCGTGGCTCCCGGTGCAGATATTCCAAGCTTGCTTCCGAACGGAAATGTCACTTATCTCAGCGGCACATCAATGGCTGCTCCCCACGTTTCGGCAGCAGCAGGATTATTGCTTTCAAAAAATGGGAACATAAATCGGGAAGAAATCAGAAGGATTTTGACGGTAACTGCAGTTGATATTGCGGTAGAAGAGCCTGAGTTTGAACCGGATTATGATGATGACGATGATTTTCCGATCAGAGTCTTGGAGCCGGGGTATGACGAAGTGTCCGGCTGGGGCAGGCTGAATATCTGGAGCGCTTTTAATGCCAATGCCTTGGGACTTGAAGTCAATGCGCTGACAGACAATGATACAAAGATTTCGGGGAAAGCAATAAGCGGAACGAAGCTCCAATTAAAAGACGGAGAAACTCTAATAGCAGAAGGAAAAGCGGAGAAAAACGGGACGTTTGCCATCCCAATCCGCCCGCAGCAAGGAAATAAAATTCTGCAATTGGTGGCAAATGATGGTGCGGCTTCTGTCAGGGTAGTTGTCAAGGAAACACCGATTCCTAACACTCCTAAAGTAAATCCAGTAAGTGACCGGGATACAGTTGTGACAGGCAAGGCGGAAAAAGGAACGACTGTTTTTGTTAAAACAAATAAACAATCGCTAGGGAAGGCCAAAGTCGATAACAAAGGCGGCTTCAAGGTAAATATTAAGAAACAAAAGGCTGGGACGAAGCTTTCGATTACTGCTGAGAGTGCTTCCAAAAAAGTGAGCAAAGCAGCTAAGATTGTTGTCATTGATAAAACCCCGCCGGCAAAGCCGAAGGTGAATTCAGTAGGCGATTCGGATCAGGCAGTTAAAGGAAAAACGGAATCCGGTGCTACGGTTTTTGTGAAGCATAAAGGGAAGACAATAGGAAAGAAAAAAGCTGATGGAAAGGGTAATTTTAAAGTCGCAATTAAGAAGCAAAAAGCTGGTACAGTTCTTTACGTGACAGCAAAAGATGCTGCAGGAAATGAAAGCAAGGCAGTTAAGGTGACAGTTAAGGACACAACACCTCCGGCAGTACCAAAAGTCAATAAGGTGACTGACCGAGACAAATTTGTTTCCGGTAAAACAGAAGCGAATGCAGTTGTTGATGTAAAACATAAAAATAAATCACTTGGAAAGAAAAAGGCCGATGCAAAAGGTAAATTCAAGGTAAAGATCAAGAAGCAAAAAGCTGGTACTATGTTGTCCGTGACAGCAAAGGATGCAGCTGGAAATACAAGCAAAGCTGCAAAAGTCAAGGTGGAAAAATCTAAATAGTAAAAGGTATTTCTAAAACCCTCGACCAGCGAGGGTTTTAGTTTTATCATTTTCCGACAGAAAACGCCTATCTGAACGCAAGCAAATGAGCAGGCGGAAGATGGATGCCGGTTAGGTGTAAGCCTAAAGGTTATGCTAAGCTGAACAGAAGAATAAACAAATATTGAAGGAGGTGGCTGACATAAAAATAGTGATTGCGCCTGATTCGTTCAAAGGAAGTATTTCCGCCGTTGAAGCTTCATTGGCTATTGAAAAAGGAATAAAAAGATCCTTTCCCGCTGCTGAAACAATCATTGTCCCTTTAGCCGACGGGGGAGAAGGAACAATGGATACTCTTATGACCGCTACAAACGGAGTGAAGACTGCTGTTACGGTGACGGGGCCGCTTGGGAATCCAGTTGAAGCTTTTTATGGCATTCTTGGAGATAGGAAAACATGCGTCATTGAAATGGCAAGTGCTTCAGGCTTGAACTTGGTTCCTGAACAGGAGCGGAATCCACTTGTAACAACTACATATGGAACAGGGGAATTAATTCGACATGCTCTTGATAAAGGGTTCAGGAGTTTCATTTTAGCCCTTGGAGGCTCTGCAACAAATGACGGAGGAGCAGGAATGCTGCAGGCGCTAGGAATGAACATTTTAGATAAGAAGAGACAAAGAATCGGTTTCGGCGGTGGGGAACTAAGCCGAGTTGACAAAATCTCTTTAGAAAATTTTGATCCGCGAATAAACGAAAGTGACTTTATCATAGCATCGGATGTTGAAAATCCGCTTGTTGGTAGAAACGGAGCTTCTTTTGTTTTCGGGCCACAAAAAGGGGCAACGGAAGACATAGCTCAAATATTGGATCAAAGCCTGACGCATTGGGCGGACAAGGTAGAAGAAATGACAAGTGTAAAACTCCACAATATGCCGGGAGCCGGAGCAGCCGGGGGAATCGGAGGGGCTTTTCAGGCGTTTTTTCCATCCGTAACGGAAAAAGGTGCCGAGGTCGTAATGGATTATACAAAGCTGAGGGAACGGTTGGCAGGAGCTGATCTATTAATTACTGGCGAAGGGCAGGTAGACTTTCAGACAGCCTTTGGTAAAACGCCAATGAGGGCAGCGCTGGCAGCAAAGAATATGGGGATTCCGACCATCATCATCGCAGGTTCTGTTGGAAAAGATATCGAAAGTCTTTATCGATATGGGGTGGTCAGTGTACACAGTATTATGACGAGACCAATGGCACTCGATGAAGCAATGAGGTCAGCCTCCAAGCTTCTTGAGCACACTTCTGAGCAGGTCTGCCGCACATATTTTATGAAGCTGTAGCCGTTACTGTAACCTGGTTTTTTATCATTTCATTTCACTCCTATCAAAAAGGGGAGAAAGGGGGCTGGCTTGAAGATATATACAATGGAGAACAGCCTGACGGTAAAAACGCCAATAGAAGATGTGTGGGAGTTTTTTTCTGATCCGAAAAACTTGTCTATACTTACACCTCCTAAACTTAAACTCCAATTCATGCAGGAGCCGCCTTCTTCCATGTTCAAAGGCCAGAGGGTTTTCTATTGCATATCACTCTTCCCAGGCTTACGTCTCAGGTGGGAAGGGGAAATAATAGAAGTCGCAGAACTTGAACGTTTCATAGATGAGCAGCGAAAAGGACCGTTTACTTATTGGCGGCATGAGCATCTATTTTTTCGAAAAGAGGAAGGGGCGGAAATCCGGGATCACTTGCAGTATGCTTTGCCGTTTGGCTTGATCGGTTTTGCTATTCACCCGATTGTGAATAGCAAAATGAAGGAAATGTTTGCGTACCGCAATGAAAAAGTGAAAGAAGTATTTCCATCATAAGGGAGCGTGACTTACGTGCATATTGTTATTGCTGGTGGAAGTGGGTTTCTTGGACAGATTTTACGGGAAAAACTATTGGCTGATGGAGATCAAGTAACGATTTTAACAAGAAGCGCTGGGAAAAACCAGAAGACAGACCAGCTACAAGCTGTCGAGTGGCTAAAGGAAGGCACCCGTCCGGAAGAGAAATTAAAGCATGTAGATGCCATCGTTAATTTGGCTGGAGAATCAATCAGTGGTCTTCGCTGGACAAAGCAAAAGAAAGACCGGATTATAAAAAGCCGTATGGAAACCACAGGGGAAATCATTCGACTGATTGAAAAATTGGAAAACAAGCCCCAAGTCCTTATCAACGCTTCAGCTGTGGGATATTACGGTATGTCCGATACAGACACTTTTACCGAAAAGAGCAAAAGCAATGCCAATGACTTTCTTGCCAACACTGTACAGAAGTGGGAGGAAAAAGCGGCCGAAGCCAACCAGCTTGGCGTCAGGACTGTCTTTGCACGATTCGGGATTATACTTGGCAAGGGAGGAGCGCTTCCGCTCATTACGCTCCCTTATAAATTTGGCATTGGCGGCAACATAGGCTCTGGAAGGCAATGGGTGTCATGGATTCATGTTGAAGATGCCGCTCATATGATCAAGTTCATCATCGGCACCCCGGCTATCGAAGGTCCAATCAATGTCACCACTCCAAATCCTGTGCGGATGGAGGAGTTTGGAAAAACGATTGGCTCTGTTCTAAGAAAACCGCATTGGCTCCCTGTTCCTAAAATAGTTTTAAAATTAATGTTAGGTGAAATGAGCAGTATGCTTGTAAACGGCCAGCGTGTGATTCCAGAAAAAGCCATGGCCCAGCATTATGATTATCTGTATCCGGATATAAAAGAGGGATTAAAAGCCATTTTATTATTGTCAAAGATTACAAGTTCATGAAAAAATAGATTTATTATCCAAATTGTGCTACTATTTATCTATATAAGTAGCATGTCCAGAGGATGAAGAAATGAATTTGGAGAAAATGAATATCGGCGCAATGATCAAGTACCATCGCCAATTACGAAATATGACGCAATCTGAACTGTGCAATGGCATATGTTCCGTAACACATTTAAGCAAGTTTGAGAACTACAACAAAGAAGTGAATCAGGAAACGATCATGCTCCTGCTCGACCGTTTAGGTATATCGTTAGACTCGATTCAAAAAGCATCAGAATCTATTGCTGCCGACCTCTCTGATTTGTTAGATGCTGTCCTTTCATATGATAAGATACGTGCGGAAGAGTGCTATCAACGTGTGCAAGAGCAGCGTGAATACATTACTTTCTCCAATTACATAGCACGATATCATTTATACTTATATCGATATTTTCTTCTTATCAATGATTTTTCAAATGCTGAAAAGGAACAGGAAACCATCAGGCAAATTGCCAATTCATTTGCAGCACAGGAAAAAGAACTTTACGAGTATCTACATGCCATCTTTCTAATCATCAAG
The DNA here is from genome assembly GCF_003605405.2 of Siminovitchia terrae. GTDB lineage: Bacteria > Bacillota > Bacilli > Bacillales > Bacillaceae_C > Siminovitchia > Siminovitchia terrae. The sequence goes on from NZ_QYTW02000016.1 coordinate 74,724, forward strand.
GGTGAGTATAAGCCGTCCTTGGATATATTGTTGAAGGTTGAAGCCAATGATTTGCTTCCTTCACCTTGGAAAGCAGAGCTATATTATTTCATCGCTTTCGATTTTGGCTCCTTGAAAGACAGCAGCAGTTGTGTTGCATATGGACTCAAAGCTTTGGAGGAGTATTCTAAATCATTCAACTATTTAAGGATTTTGCATACGCAATTCCTTCTTGGTATTGCTTATACGGATTTGGGACTGTATGATAATGCCGAAGAACAATATCGCTATATTTTTAAAAATATGAATCTTCTCAATGCGAAAGAACTATCTTCCGCTATGTACAACAACTATGCTTTGCTCCTAGAAAAGACAGGAAAGATGGAAGAAGCATTTAAGTTCTATCTATATTCCATGGAGCATGCAAAAAATGATATAGAGCATTTAATGAGTCTTTGCAGTTATACGGAATTACTCATTACCCAAGGGAAAAAGGAAGAAGCGCTTAGGAATATATCAAAAATATTACGCGAGACGAAAACAAGTGCACTGAGGAAGCAACAGCTCATTTTTCGGCACTACCAATACTTATTGAAGGATCAAGAAGAAAAAGCAATGAGCTACCTGGAGGAAGAAGTCCTGCCTTATTTAGAAAAATTCTTTTTTATTGAGGATTATAATAAGTTTGCTTTATCTCTTGCAAAGTATTTTTCAACAAAAGATACGGATAAGGCACTCTATTATTATAAAAAAATAGCAGAAAGGTGATGGAAAATGAAAAAGCTGATTGTAACTGCAAGCATTGCATGGGTATTTTACATTGCTCCGATCATCGGAGGCGGAATCACTCCGCAGTCACCGCCTATTTTCCCGCCAATTTAATATGTAAGGCAAGGGAAAAGCTGCTCTTTATTGGAGCAGCTTTTTATCATTTTCTGACATTCGTCTCCCACTTCAAACAGACAGTAAGGTTGTTAAGTGGCGAGAGGTTCAATTTTTCTGCTATAATGATGGAGAATTAAAGATTGTTAAGTGGGGGAACTGGTGATGCCGGTTGAGAAAGCATTCGGAGAAAATGCTGACCCTTTGAACCTGATCTGGCTAAAACCAGCGAAGGGAACGTCAAATTTACATACCTTGGCGCCTAGGGTTCATTTTTCCCTCGGCGTCTTTTCTTATTGTATAAGAAATTATAAAATTCTATGCTTATGTATAACTTGTTTATCAGATGTGCTGCGTCCAGCTCCAGCGTCTATCGACTAGCTGACTTCGCGCCTCCTCCTACGATAAGTCAACATCGGCTCCGACGGACAGGACGTCCTAGTGCAAGCGAAGCGACAGGACGTCGCGATTGAGCCTGCCGACGGACAGGACGTCCTAGTGCAAGCGAAGCGACAGGACGTCGCGTTTTGAGCCTGCCGACGGACAGAACGTCCTAGTGCCACCGAAGCCACAGGATGTGGGGGGTCTGAGGCGGCCTTCGTCGCCGTGTTTGCTTTATCTCGTTGGAGTCACTCTTGTCTAGCTCCAACGCCTAGCCCCTCGAGGTCATAAGCCAATTCCCTGTGGTGGCTGAAATACTGCCTCCTCGGGAATCGTCTTATGCTTGTCGGGGCTGACCAAGGCGTTTCCGCATTTCGGCTCAGTCTGTACGTCGATGGACAGTCGCTTGCGCTTTTGTTTTTGTTTTGACAACTTCATCAGGAGGAATTTCAATGAAAAAATGGTTGGCAAGCATCTCTTGCATGTTACTATTGTTGGCCGGTTGCGGTGGACAAGATAAAGAAAAGGGCGATTCGGCAGGGAAAGAGGAAGGACTAAAAAAAGTATCCGTTGTCCTGGATTGGTCGCCGAATACGAACCATACCGGATTGTATGTTGCACAGAAAAAAGGTTTTTTTAAAGACGAAGGATTGGATGTGGAGATTATTTTGCCAGGGGAAGCAGGAGCGGATCAGCTTGTGGCTTCCGGGAAATCCGAATTTGGTGTCAGCTATCAGGAAAGCATTACGGAGGCACGAGTTCAAGACGTGCCGATTGTTTCGATTGGTGCGGTAATTCAGCACAATACGTCAGGTTTTGCATCCCCTGTTGAAAAAAATATCAAGTCGCCAAAGGATTTTGTAGGAAAAGCATATGGAGGATGGGGGGCACCGCTTGAAAAAGCCGTTTTGGCATCTCTGATGGAAACGGAAGGCGCGGACATTAAGAAGGTGGACATCGTGAACATGGGAGATTCCGACTTTTTTACGGCTGTAAAAAGGGATATTGACTTCGCTTGGATCTATTATGCGTGGACCGGAGTGGAGGCGGAGCTTCGCGGAGAAAAAGTCAACATGATCTACCTAACGGATTACTCGGACAAGCTTGATTATTATACTCCTGTCATTTCAACAAGCGAAAAATTGATTGAAAAAGATCCGGAAACTGTCAAAGCGTTCATGGCTGCAGTGACAAAAGGCTATGAATTTGCGATCAACCAGCCGGCAGAAGCTGCTGATATTTTAATTACATCTGTTCCTGATTTGGACGAAGAGCTCGTAAAGAAAAGCCAAGAATGGTTGGCGCCGCGCTATCAGGATGATGCTTCCCGCTGGGGAGAACAAAAAGCCGAAGTGTGGAAAAATTACATGGACTGGATGCTCAGTAAAGGATTGCTGGAAAAAGAGATAGATGTTGATAAAGCATTCACGAACGAATTTTTACCAAAATAGGAGGGCTGAAAATGGCCAACTCATTGATTAGTATACAAATTATCCCCAAAACCAAAAACGGCGAAGATGTCATTCCTTATGTAGACGAAGCCATCAAAGTGATCCAGGAAGCAGGCATTAAACATGAGGTACACCCATTGGAAACAACAATGGAAGGTGAATTCTCCGAATTGATGGAAGTCATCAGGAGAATGAATGAACGGATGATCGAAATGGGAAGCAAAAACGTCATTTCCCAGGTGAAAATTTTATATCAGCCGGAAGGAATAACAATGGACCAGTTAACGGAGAAGTACCAATAATGAACTGGGTTGCAAAAAAAGGATGGAGGCCGGCAGCGGTCCTCCTCCTTTTATTATGTATATGGGAATTGGCTGTAAAAATGCTGGATATTCCAGGCTGGCTCCTCCCGCCGCCTTCTTCCATCATTGCTGAAGCAGTGGGAGGCTTCGAGGGGCTTTTGCCGCATCTTCAGTCGACCTTGGTGTTGGCAGCCGGTGGTTTTGTGATCGGATGTAGTGTAGGCCTGTTGACTGCAGTTATTCTGCATTTGCTTCCAAGGGTACAGGAGTCAATTTATCCTCTTTTGATTTTATCGCAAAATGTTCCAATCATTGTCTTGGCGCCGCTTTTAGTCATTTGGTTCGGTTTTGGGCTGCTTCCTAAAATCATCGTCATTACACTTGTCTGTTTCTTTCCTGTAACCGTTGCAGCGATGGATGGTTTCCGGAATGTTCCGCACGATATGAAGCATTACATGCTAATGGCGGGGGCTTCGAAAATCCAGTTGTTTTTAAAATTGGAATGGCCGTACGCTCTTTCCTCCGTTTTTTCCGGATTAAAAATTTCAGCAACCTACAGTGTGATGGGGGCTGTGATTTCCGAGTGGCTTGGGGCAAAAAATGGGATCGGAGTCTATATGACGCTGGCTTCTTCAGCTTTCAGGACGGACCGTGTATTTGTGGCGATTTTTATCATCATGATCTTAAGTCTACTGTTTTTTACTGTCATTACAATTGCTGAAGCAAAGCTGGTCAAATGGCGAAGAAAGAAGGTTGAATAGATGAGTCACTTGGAAATCGGACATTTGTCTAAAAACTTTGCTGGAAAAGAAATATTGAAGGGTTTACAGCTTTCAGTTGAGGAAGGAGAATTTGTTACGATCCTGGGACCTTCCGGAAGCGGCAAAAGTACACTTTTTCATATCATCGGAGGGCTTCTAACTCCAGAACAAGGCAGCGTTTTTTTGTATGGGCAGGAAATTACAGGTGAACGAGGACATATTAGCTATATGCCGCAACAACACTCGCTTTTTCCGTGGCGGACCATTTTGCAGAATGTACTTTTGGGGCAGGAACTGACTGGAAAAGCGGATAAAGAGCGGGCTGTAGATATGATTGAAAAAGCGGGACTGGCTGGATATGAAAATGAGTTGCCGGATGCTTTGTCTGGCGGAATGAAGCAACGGGCCGCTTTTATCAGAGCATTATTAAGTCCACAATCCCTCATTTTATTGGATGAACCATTTTCAGCTCTCGACGATTTTACGAGACAAGATATGCAGCAGTGGCTTCAATCTACTTGGATGGAGTATAAAAAGACGATTCTGTTCGTGACGCATAATATTGAAGAAGCGCTTTTTCTTTCTGACCGGATTGCCATCCTTTCAACAAAGCCGGCAGCCGTAATAAAGGAATTCAAGCTGCCTTTTGACAGACCGCGGGACAAGGAGTTATTTTTTGCACGTGAGTTTTTTGATTTGAAGCAAGAGATCAGTAGTTGGATTTTAAACGGCAGTGGGGGTGTGGAGCGCTAATGAGAAAAATCATTGATTCCCATATCCATTTGGACTTATACAAAGAGAATGAAATGAGAGAAATCATGAAAGAATTGGCTTCTGCAGGGTGCACGGATTTAATTTCAGTTTCCTTTCATCTCGAATCGTGTCTTCATAATTTGCGTTTGGCTAAAACATATTCCCAAGTGCACACAGCATTCGGGTTCCATCCGGAGCAGGAATTGCCTTCTGATGAGGAACTCCAGGATTTGTTTTTGTGGATGGAGAAACACCAGGAGCAAATGGTCGCTGTCGGAGAAATCGGACTTCCTTATTATCTGCGTTCGGAAAGTAAGGGGGATTTTTCCAACGATGGACATATCGAATTGCTCGAACAATTCATTTTGAAGGCCAGGCAATGGGACAAGCCTGTTATTTTACATGCTGTATACGATGATGCGTCAATTGTCTGTGATTTGCTGGAAAAGCATGGGATGGAAAAGGCGCATTTCCACTGGTTTAAAGGAGATTCAAAGACAGTCGAGCGGATGATCGAGAATGGCTGGTTCATTTCCGTTACGCCTGATGTGGTTTATGAACAGGAAATTCAGGAGCTGGCCAAAGTATACCCGCTTGATCAAATAATGGTGGAAACGGATGGGCCGTGGCGTTTTGAAGGACCGTTCTCCGGAAAAATGACACATCCGAACATGATACATAAATCGGTTGTTTCCATAGCTTCGATTAAAGATTGTAGGAAGGAAGAGGTCTATGGCATCCTTTATGAAAACACCGCTGATTTCTACCAGTTCAGTCCCTTAAAACGAGAAAGAAATCGAACGTGAAATTTTAACTTCATTCAGCAGAAGTCTCCCACTTCTGTAAGTGGTGAGATGAATGCATATAAATATTCCATTCAGTGGGGGTTCAAACCCCGGCTGAATAAAGTCAAAGCCTCCGGCGGATGCCACAGATTTTCAGAGGAAATTTATCGAGCGGAGCTCGATAAAATCTGGGCGCAAATACGCCAAGGCGCATTTGATTGGCAGTCCCGCTGGCGTTCAGTACTTTTGCAGAACTGTTAAGACTGTGCCTCTAATACAGTGAATTCTGAAAAAATGAGCCAGATCTTTTTTGATTTCATCCTGTATAGGCTTGAATGCTTTCACCCGGACAACAAAATGATAATTGAACCACCATGCCGAACAATATTTTTGATTCATTTATTTTGAATTAGAAATAATTTCAACTCGGATTAAACTTATTCTCAAATAATGAATTTTGGAATATTTTTAGTTCGTTGCATACATGCCATAAAAAAGGTACTATAGTAAAGTCTATTAAAATAAATACTATTCAACATAATTTCTTACTTTTCTTACATTTTGGAGGGGAACAAATTATTATGAAGGAAAAACTTTCGTTTTCATCATACTTTGTCATTGGTGTGATGTTATTTGCTTTGTTCTTCGGAGCGGGGAACCTCATTTTTCCAGCTTCACTTGGGCAAAATGCAGGAACCAATCTTTGGCCTGCGATTATCGGATTCTTAATTACAGGAACAGGCTTACCGTTTCTTGGAATTTTGGCTATGGGATTTTCGGGCAGTCGCAATCTTCAGGACTTGGCGAGCCGGGTTCATCCGGTTTACGCGGTCATTTTTACTTCTCTGCTTTATCTGACAATTGGACCTTTTTTTGCTACTCCTCGTACTGGTGCAGTTGCTTATGATATTGGGATAGCTCCTTTTGTGAGCGACGATTTTGCTAAAACAGGGCTTTTTATTTTCACCCTTGTGTTTTTTGGCATCACCGTCTGGCTTTCTTTGAATCCAACGAAAATTGTTGATCGTGTCGGAAAAATATTGTCACCGGGCATCATTATTCTTCTTGCTGTTTTACTTATTACAGTTATTGTCAAACCGATGGGATCATTTGAAGCTCCTCAGGAAGCCTATAGCAGCGGTGCGTTCATGAAAGGTTTCACCGAAGGGTATAATACGATGGACGCCCTCGCATCGCTTGTTTTCGGCATCATTGTCATCAACGCGATCAGGGGACTCGGCGTTACGTCTAAAAAGGAAATTTTGTCTGCGACGATAAAATCAGGTACAGTTGCGACTATTTTTCTAGGAATTATTTATGTGGGGATTGCCTATTTGGGTGCAACCAGCACTGGAAAGATCGGTCTTTTTGATACAGGTGGGCCCGTTTTGAGTAATGCATCGTCTTATTATTTCGGAACATTTGGAGCAATTATGCTAGCAGCAATCATCATTCTTGCGTGCTTGACAACGAGCATTGGACTGATAACAGCATGTGGCGAATATTTCAATACCCTTTTTCCAAAAATCAGCTATAAAGTATTTGTTCTATTCTTTTCTCTGCTGTCCTTCACCATTGCAAATTTCGGGTTGGCGAACATTATCAATTATTCAATCCCAGTATTAATGTTCCTGTATCCTTTGGCGATTGTGTTGATGCTCCTCACATTTATGTCACCGTTATTTAAACATTCGCGACTGGTATATGTTTCAACAATTGCGGTCACATTCTTAATTAGTATTGTGGACGGGCTCAAGACGCTCTGCGATTCATTAAAAATTCCATACTTTGAATGGTTGTCTCCAATTATTGACTTTTATAAAGATAATCTGCCGATGTATGCCGAAGGCCTTGGTTGGTTGATACCTGTCCTTGTTGTGCTTATTGGAACAGGAATTATTGGGCGAGTCATTTTTCCAGGGCAGGATGACATTGAGGCCTCAGAAGTCTAATTTTAAAAAAGTCTTGACTTCCATTTATCTAGAAGTTATCATCTTAACTAATTAAAACTTTAACGGATATCTTTTGGCAATGATGAAGAGAAGTAGCTGTTTTTTAACACTCAAGAGAGCCAGTGGCAGGTGTGAACTGGTGTGTGGAAATGGTGAATGGACTTCTGAGCCTTCAAGCTGAACTTTGCCGATGGGCAAGTAGTAGGCTTCGACGTGAATCTCGACGTTAAAAGAGACGGACAATAAGCATTGCTGCTTGTTGTTGGCAAAGTGAGTCGGTTTTTCGGCTAATAAAGGTGGTACCACGGGTTCCCTCGTCCTTTGGATGAGGGGCCCTTTTTGTATTACAAACGAATATATGAAAATCGATGAATAAGATGAGTACACTGAGCTGTGGACGAAATAGAGAGCTGGTGATGGTGGGAATCCGGCGCGTACCGTTTGGTGGAATGGACTTATGAGAGATTTCCCGAATCAAGTAGGGAAAGACGGATTCCCCCGTTACAGGGATAGGGTATCGCGTGTAAGAAATCGCTGTACCTGAATGAGATGGAGATGCTTGAAGATCTTCAATAAGAGGTGGCACCGCGACTATATCGCCCTCTATAAATACACTTTTCGTGTGTTTATAGGGGGCTTTTTGTTTTAAAACTGAATCCTTTAAAAAAGTATCAAATGATAAACAGCAAAACCCTTTGGCGGCATGTTTTAAGTATAATGGCAACTTTTTGAATACGTACAATAAAAGAAAATCGGGAGGTTTTTCTCATGAAATCGCAATTGCAAAAACTGATGAAAGGTAAAGATTTAAGCATACAAGAGATGAAGGAAGCAGCGGGGTTTCTTTTTACAGGAGAAGCTTCGGAAAGTGAAGCGGGGGCACTGCTTGGGCTGCTTGCTTTAAAAGGGGAAACGGCGGATGAAATTGCTGGACTGGTTCAGGCCATCCGCGAAAGATCGGTTCCGATTCAATCTGTCGGGGGAAGCGTCATGGATAATTGCGGTACAGGTGGTGATGGATCCAGAAGCTTCAATATCAGCACAACATCAGCGTTTGTCATTGCCGGAGCTGGAATCAAAGTTGCCAAGCATGGGAACAGGAGCGTTTCAAGTCAAACAGGCAGCGCAGATGTATTGGAGCACTTAGGTGTGTCTCTTGAATGCACGCCGGAGCAGACACAGGAATTGTTGGAAGAAAATAATATCGCATTTTTATTTGCACCGTACGTCCATCCAGGAATGAAGCAGGTCATGAAAGTAAGAAGGGATTTACGGGTTCCGACGATTTTCAATCTAATTGGCCCTTTGACAAATCCGATTGAACTCGACACTCAACTGATGGGCATTTACCGACGCGATAAATTGGAATTGATGGGAAGTGTTTTGGAAAGGCTTGGAAGAAAACGCGCGGTCATCGTAAATGGTGCAGGCCATATGGATGAGCTGTCATTGGCGGGTGAAAATCATCTAGTGATTTTGAAGGAAGGAAAGCTACAGTCCATTACCCTGACTCCTGAGGCAGTTGGTCTTCCAACTTATTCACTGGAAGAAATTGCGGGCGGAGATGCAGAAAGGAATGCCAGCATCATGATGAGCATTTTGCGTGGAGATGATGGTCCTTTCCGCGATACAGTTCTGCTCAATGCCGGTGTGGGAATTTTTGCAAGTGGCAAGACAGACACGATACAGGAAGGGATTCAATTGGCAAAAACGAGCATTAATTCAGGGGCAGCCCTGTCAAAGCTAGAGTATTTAATTAGAAAAAGCGAGCGATTAGAGCGGGGAGTGGTATAACATGACAATATTGGATCGCATCATTGCACAAAAAATCTTAGAGGTAAAAGAACTGAAAGCTATTTACGGTGTAAGACAACCGAAGCCAGTAAAAAGAAAATCACTATATGAAAGTATTCAAAAATCTAACACGATGAGTGTGATAGCAGAAGTGAAGCGCGCTTCTCCATCCAAAGGAGACATTAATCAAAAAGTAGACCCAGTTGCACAGGCAAAACAATATGAGGAAGCGGGGGCAACGGCGATTTCAGTATTGACGGATCGACAGTTTTTTAATGGGGCAATGGCTGATTTGTCCGAAGTTGCTTCGGCTGTTCCCGAGCTCCCCTTGCTTTGCAAGGACTTCATAATTGACCGTGTGCAAATTGACACAGCTGTCCATCATGGGGCAAGCATCATCTTGCTCATTGCAGCAGCTTTGAAAGAAGAGCAGCTTAGAAATTTGTATGGTTACGCGAAATCACTAGGCTTGGACGTGTTATTTGAAGTTCACAATGAGGAGGAAGCAGAGACTGCCCTTAAGATTGGAGCGGACATTATCGGGATTAATAACCGTGATCTGAAGACATTTAATGTTGACCTGAAGGTAACGGAGCGTGTAGCAGCTTTAATAAAAAATGAAAATATTGTGGTTGTCAGCGAAAGTGGAATCCGAACGCGGAAGGATGTGGCATTCGCAGAAGCTGCGGGAGCCAAAGCGGTGCTTGTCGGGGAAACACTTATGCGTTCGGTGGATATCGCTGCAACGATGAATGAAATCCGGATTCCTTTGCCCAAGGCGGTGCGTTGATTGAAAGTAAAAATATGCGGGATCACCACTATGGAAGCGGCGGAAACGGCGTGCCAAGCGGGGGCTGACATGCTTGGATTCGTTTTCGCTGATAGTTCGAGAAGGATAGAGCCTTCAGATGCGCAGGATATCATATCCCAGCTTCCTGAACACGTGGCGGCGGTTGGAGTTTTTGTCAACGAGACAATTGAACAAATTCATCGTATCGCAGAAGAAGCTGGACTTGATTATATTCAACTTCATGGAGATGAAACGCCGGAATTTTGCAAAGAGCTTTTACTTCCGGTTATCAAGGCTTTTACTATCAAGGAAGAGAATGACGCCAAAAAATTATCAGGATATGAATGTGACTTTTACCTGGTGGACAGTCCAGGGATTCGCTACCGCGGAGGTAGCGGGAAGCCATTTGATTGGAGACTTTTACAGGAACAAAAGCTTCCAAGGGAAAAAATGATCTTGGCAGGCGGCCTTAATCAAGCTAACGTCAAAGAAGCGATTAGATTGGCCCAGCCTGCTGCGGTAGATGTATCAAGCGGAGTGGAAACGAATGGAAAGAAAGATCATCAAAAAATAATCGATTTTATCCAAGAGGCAAAACAATCTTAACAAGGGAGAGAAAAGGCTATGGCTATCAATGTGTTACCTGATGAAAAAGGCCGGTATGGACAGTTTGGAGGACGTTTTGTTCCAGAAACATTAATGACCGCTTTGCTGGAACTGGAAGAGGAATATAAAAAGGCCGTTGGCGAACCTGAATTCGCAGAGCAGATGGATTACTATTTAAAACAGTATATTGGCAGGGAAACGCCGCTATACTTTGCAGAAAATTTAACCGAGAAAATCGGCGGAGCGAAAATTTACTTAAAGCGTGAGGATTTGAATCACACCGGTGCCCATAAAATCAACAATACGATTGGGCAAGCGTTATTGACGCTTCGGATGGGCAAAAAGAAAGTCGTTGCTGAAACAGGTGCAGGCCAGCATGGAGTTGCGACGGCAACAGTCTGCGCCCTGCTCGGATTAGAGTGCATCGTATTCATGGGGGAGGAAGACATCAGGCGCCAGCAGTTGAATGTGTTTCGGATGGAGCTGCTTGGAGCTGAAGTAAGGAGTGTGTCTCAAGGGAGCGGTACATTGAAAGATGCGGTAAACGAAGCACTGCGCTACTGGGTTGCAAATGTGGAAGATACTCACTACATTTTGGGGTCAGTCGTAGGACCACATCCATTCCCGCAAATTGTTCGCGATTTTCAAAGCGTAATCGGGAAAGAAACGAAAAAGCAGCTGATGGAGCAGGAAGGGAAACTCCCTGATGCCGTTGTCGCTTGTGTTGGCGGTGGAAGCAATGCGATGGGAATGTTTTATCCGTTTGTGAACGATCAGGAAGTGAAGATTTATGGGGTTGAAGCGGCTGGATTAGGCATTGAAACGAGAAAGCATTCGGCGACATTAACGGATGGAAAAGCAGGAATTTTACACGGAACCTTGACGTACTTGCTACAGGATGAATCGGGACAGATTCAAAGTGCCCATTCTATTTCAGCCGGTCTGGACTATCCTGGGGTAGGTCCGGAGCATGCCTATTTAAAAGATGCTAGACGAGTGACTTATACATCCGCTACGGACACAGAAGCACTGGAAGCTTTCCAGCTTTTATCGAAAACGGAAGGGATCATTCCAGCTTTAGAAAGCTCGCATGCCGTCGCTTATGCTATCAAATTGGCTAAAGAGATGAGCAGAGAAGAAACATTGGTTATCTGTTTGTCTGGAAGAGGGGACAAGGATGTCGAAACGATCAGAGCAGAATTGGGAGGCGGACTGAATGGGTAAAGAACACATTAATGAAGCGATTCAGGGCGTTTTGGAACGGGGAAACAAAGCTTTTGTTCCTTATATTATGGCAGGGGATGGAGGACTTGAAAAATTAGCAGACCAGATTTCATTTTTAGAAAAAAGCGGAGCGACAGTCATTGAGCTAGGAATTCCGTTTTCAGATCCCGTTGCAGACGGCCCAACGATACAGGAAGCGGGAATCAGGGCATTGGAGAATGGAACAACATTGAAAGCTGTGCTGGAAACATTGAAGGAATCCAAAAAATCGCGCTCGATTCCAATCGTTCTGATGACTTACTTTAATCTGATTTTTGTCTATGGTATTGAGAGATTTGCAGAAGAATGTGAAGCCGCAGGTGTAGACGGCGTTATCATTCCCGATCTTCCACTGGAAGAAGAAGATTCGGCGGTTCCTGCACTTTCCAAGCATGAAATTGCTTTGATCCGTCTTGCTTCTCCGACAAGTCCGAAAAGCAGACTGGAAGAAATCGTAAAGCGGACGGAAGGATTCCTTTATGCGGTGACAGTGAAAGGAACAACTGGGGCCAGGTCTGAATACGAGGAAGGAGTCGCGGAGTATTTGGAAGAACTGAAATCATTGTCTTCCGTTCCAGTATTGGCAGGGTTTGGCGTTTCATCGCCGGAGCAGGTAAAGGATCTTGGCCAGCATTGCGATGGAGTTATTGTTGGGAGCAAGATCGTCCAGGCTCTTTCAAAGGGCAAGGAGGAGGAAATCCTAGAACTGATTAATGCTTCAAAACAAGCTTTCATTAATCCGGTTTAACTTCATTCAGCAGAAATCCCCCACTTCTATAAGTGGTGAGATGAATGCCTATTGGTATTCTTCAGGGGGGGGGCAAACCCCAACTGGATAAAGTCAAAGCCTCCGGCGGATGCTACAGACTTTCAGAGGAAATTTATCGAGCGGAGCTCGATAAAATCTGGGCGCAAAAACGCCAAAGCGCATTTGATAAACATGCTTTATCTTTCGTATAACGGGTAAACAGAGGAAAAGGGAATAAAGGAGGAAACCTTCTATGGGTAAAGCTGGAAAAATGCCTTATGTATTGTTAGGGTTTGGTATGGCAGGAGCTCTCTTATCCTCGAAAGAAAACCGTGAAAAAGTGCTGGGATTAGTTGGAAAAGTGAAGAAAAAGGCTATGGATCTTTGGGGGAGCCAAGAGGAATCAGAATGGTTGAAAAAAGCTGGACGCCCTGATCCTTATGACTTTGAAGATGCTAAAATGGTTGAAGAAGGCGCGCAGTACAGCATCAATTATTACAATAAAAAAGTTCAACAGTCTTAATGGAACTTGTCAGTCAATCTTGTGGACAACACGATTGGCTGGCTATTTTTTGTAATAATGCCCAAAGATGTTCGCATAAAATTCATGTATAACCGATTTTTCCTATAAAAAATGATAATGTGCTGTGGAAAGAAAGGAATGGAATAGATGAAATTAGTAACCCCAAAAATTGACAACGATGAAAAATAAATTATTCAAGTTCATTCTTGTTATTGCACTTGTCTGGGTGTTTTTATATGTAAATAATCATTGGCTCCAGGTGTCTTCCCATGACATTTCATCTGATCGGATTCCAACAGCCTTTGATGGACTTGTCATCGTGCAGCTGTCGGATTTGCAAGATGCGGAATTTGGTAAGAATCAAGTGAAATTAACGGAAAAAGTAAAAAAACTAAATCCAGATTTCATTTTTCTAACGGGAGATCTTATTGACAGCAACCGGTACGATCTTGAAAGAAGTCTTCATCTTGTCAGGAAATTAGTTGGAATTGCAGATGTATATTATGTGATCGGCAATCATGAAGTTGCGGTTAATCGAGTAGAAAAAATCACAAGCGCCCTTCAAGCCTTAGGCGTCGTTGTGTTGAGCAATGAAGCGAAAATTCTTGAGCGGAACGGGGAGAAATTGGTAATTGCGGGGCTCGATGACCCGTTGATGGAGTCGATCGAGGCCTCTGAAAAAACGATTGCCAAGTATATGGATCGCACATTGGCTGACATACCCGATCAATATTACCGACTTCTTCTTTCTCACCGGCCTGAAGTATTTGATGTCTACGTCAATAGGCAGGTTGATTTGATTTTTACCGGACATGCCCATGGAGGTCAGGTGCAGATTCCTGGAATTGGCGGACTCGTTGCACCGGGACAGGGCTGGTTTCCGAAATATACGGCGGGAGTCCATACAAAAGGTATAACGACAATGGTAGTGAGCCGGGGACTCGGCAACAGTGTTGTTCCGTACCGGATGTTTAACCGTCCCGAAATAGTTGTAGTGACACTGAAGAAAGAATGAGGCAGTGAAAGGAATAAAAAAGTTAAGGTCAAGGCATCCTTTTCAATAAAGGAGGCCTTTTCTATGTTGAATTTCATAATGAAACTGATTATCTGTCCCATCATAATTGCTCTTTCAGGAAGTCTGCTGACGAATGTGAATTTCTCCGGTGCCTACCAGCCGATTGTCATCGGAGTTACATTGGCCGTCGCAGGTCATTTGCTTGAATGGGCATTGTTGTCAGAGAGTACTTTTTGGCTTAGCACAATCATGGACTTTGTAGGATCTACAATAATCATTTATATTTTAAGTTACTTCTTTTTTACAGCTCAGGTAACATTTGTAGGAGCTGTCGTTACTGCTTTATTCCTCACGCTAGTGGAATTTTTCGTTCATATATGGCTCATTCGATCCGGGCGCGCAAGAAAGGAAATGACACTAGGATGAAAAAAAGGCGGGTGTACTTCGAAAGAGGTCTAAACCCGCCTTTTAATGTTTTGAAGAGGATCCTACTGCAGGTAAAAGGAATAACTTTGCCGACAGGGAGCTGAGCGAAGACTGTTCAACTAGCTTTCACCAACATCTTTTTGTGAACTAATAGTGGGGTGGTATTCAGCTCCCAATTTTTACTTACAATCATTTTGGGATGGACGACTGGTTCAAAGACTCCTTCGGTTTCAATCTATGTATCTTCCTGCATAAGAACTCAATATCTACCCTAGCCCAATTTTGTTTGTAAGTTTTCAAAGTCAGGAAAGGAAATGTAATAGTCTTTTGTTTTCTTTGAAAGAAAGTAGATAACTATGACAAATATGCTATAATTGTTCGCAATAAGGAGGTGAAAAAGAATTGGAAGCAATATTAAAGGAAATTTTAACTAAGCTTGGCGATTTGGATAATGGGTTTCAAGAGATGCGGGTGGAACTTCAAGAAGTGAAATCAGACCAGAAATCGATGCATACGGAGCTTCAAGAAGTGAAGTCAAATCAGCAATCGATGTATGCCGAACTTCAGGAAGTAAAAACAGAACTTCGCAGCAATGGCGAAAAAATTGATAACCTTTCGAATGAAATGCGAAGTCATTTTAACTTCATTCAGCAGAAATCTCCCACTTCAGTAAGGCAAATACGCCAAGGCGCATTTGATACAAGTTGAAGACAGACTTGATGAACATCAATCTATTTTCAATGTTGTTTCAGATGAAATGAAAACGATGAAGGCTGATATAAGCTACTTGGGTGGGAAAGTAGGTATTCATGATATGAAGCTGAATACTTTATTCAAAATGAATTCATAGCAGCATACCCCAATAGTTCAACTTTTCACATAATTCCTCACACAAAAGCCTCATTATCAAAACATCCTAGACAAGGCCTCGGGTATCCGAGGTCTTTTTCCTACTCCCAACAATTTCGCTGACTCTATTTTCAAAAGCAGAGAAATACAATTTTTCATTAAAAAGAACCCTGCTGGAAGGTTAAGGAAATAAGGATCACGGTTTCGTTTACAATATTTCCACTGATTATATGGATGAAATGTTTGCTGAATGCTAACAGCAAGATGAAAGCAGATCATCAGACGGTACTGGGTGAACAATAAATGTCAAGATTTCAAAGAAAGAAAGCGGATCTCATATCCGCTCTCTCCTCTCCTCAAATACTTGAAAAGCAGTTCACATGATAAAAACGGAAGTTCACACAATACAATCGATTTCGAAGGTGAACCGGAAATTCTCCCATACTAAATTTCTTCTTTAATTTTTTCCAAAAGAACTCGGCATCCTTCACTAACCAAATCATAAGTTTCCTGAAAGTCCCCAGTGTAATACGGGTCAGGGACATCCTTTTTTACATCCGTCAAATCAAGGAGGCGGATGATTTTAGGATCATTCGATTGCCCTGTTATCCTGGAAATATTTCGGATGTTCGATTCGTCCATCCCCACTATGTAATCATATTCATCGAAGTCTTTTGGGGAAAATTGCCTAGCGACAAGCCCTTTGGTGCTGACATCGTATTCTGCCAACTTTTTCAAAGTGCCTTTATGCGGTGGCTCACCAATATGCCATGAGCCTGTTCCTGCGGAATCGACTGAAATGTTTCTGCTCAAACCTTCCTTTTCAACCAAATCCCTCATAATGGCTTCAGCCATTGGTGAGCGGCAAATATTCCCCAAGCAGACAAATAATACTTTAACCATACGTACGTCTCCCTATTGCTTCTAATGTACATGCTATAGTAGCATATAGAGATGACAAAGTGAATCAACCTGCTTGAAGTATTATTGATTTGTGGGAATTGTCATTTATAATTAAGAGTGGAATAAAGGACCGATAAAAACCAAAATTAGAAGGGGAAAATTCATGTCGAGACATAAACCGAAAAAGAAATCAAAAGCTTTAAAAATCGTGCTGATTGTTATGTTGCTGTTGGTCATTGCTGTAGTTGGATTTGGTTTCTCAATCTATCATAATATTAATAAAACTGCCAAAAATATGCACAATCCGCTTGATCGTACTCCAGAAGTGGCCAGAGAGGCAAACTTGTCACTTAATAAAAAAGAGCCTTTTTCAGTGCTGATGCTAGGGGTGGATGAACGCCCAGGCGACCGAGGCCGTTCCGATTCCATTATCGTAATGACGGTCAACCCGAAGACGGAATCGATAGATATGCTCAGCATTCCTAGGGATACGAGAGTTGAAATAGTGGGCAAAGGCGTGGATGACAAAATTAACCATGCGTATGCTTTTGGCGGCGTTGAAATGTCAATGAATACGGTTGAAAAATTCCTTGATATTCCGATTGATTACTATATTAAGATGAATATGGAGGGGTTTAAAGAAATTGTAGATGCTGTCGGCGGTGTCGATGTAAACAACGATATCGATTTTTCTGTCGGTAAAAAACAATTTTCTAAAGGGCAGATCTCTCTCAACGGTGACGAAGCTTTGGCATACGCCCGGATGCGTTATGATGATCCTCGGGGAGATTTCGGACGCCAGATGCGCCAACGCCAAGTTATCCAAGGGGTAATCAACAAAGGGGCTAACATCTCGGCAATCTGGAAGTATGATGATGTTCTTGATGCATTAGGAAAAAATGTTGAAACAAACCTCTCTTTCAGCGAAATGAAGGATATTCAAAAGAATTATAAAGAGGCGCGCCATAAAATTGATCAGTACCAGATTGAAGGTCAGGGGTCCAAGATAGACGGTATTTGGTATTACCTTGTTCCCCAAGAGGAAAGGGAAAGGGTCCAGGGTGTGTTGAAAGAGCATTTAAATATATAAACATAAAAAAGGCGGGAATGCATATAAGGTGTCCCGCCTTTACTATTTGTCAAAAAGAGGTATTCAATCATGAAAAAGCGTCAAATCTGGCTGGTTGCAGCCATTGCGTGGGCTGTGGCCATTTTTATCGCCACGCATTCACCTTCTTCGACAGGCGGAAACACACAATTTTTAATAAAGAAGCTGCTGGGGCTCTCTTCAGAGGAAGCAGCTCTTATAAATGTTGTCTTCCGCAAGCTCGTACACTTGGGAGCATTTGGACTTCTGGCAGTCCTCCTTTTCAACAGCTTTGAGAAAAGAAAGTTTCTATTGGCATGGATGATTACAACCTTGTATGCGGCAACGGATGAGTTGCATCAATCATTCGTTCCGGACAGAACTGCTTCCATCTGGGATGTAGGATTGGATTCATTGGGTGCACTAATTGCTCTTGGTTTGATCAAAATGTTAAATCAACGATCTTACAAACAGTCCTAGCATATGGGCGTAGATTTCTTCAAATTGAGAGAGCGGCAGTGGATTTTGACCTTTGCCCAATTCAATGGTGAAACCTGGGTTTCTGAAATCCTGGATGAACCAGTCCTTATAGCCGGCATAACTATCGACATAGCGGATGGCTTCGTACCCACTAAGGATGGCAGAATCCCTTGCAAGTACCTGGGATTCTGGCGGCTCCAGTCCTTCATACCCCCAATAGATTTCCTGCCCTTGCGTATGAAGGGCAAGCAGCCGGTCATAGTTTTCCATTCTGGCCAGCTCCGCCATCGTTTTAGTTTCCGGTTCAGAAAGCGGTGAGTAGCCTGGAAAGTCACGGGGCCCCGGCTCTTTGGGCTTCCTTTCTTTTTCGAACTCCCAATTGGCCGGGAATTGCTTATTTAAATCCACTCCGCGAATATTCGCTTTCCAGCCTGAGAAGTCACGGCTGCCCCTATTCAGCCGGATAAGCTCGGTTTCTCTTTCGGGAGGGGGGCCGTTCAGGACGAGATTGACGCCGTCCGGATTCACCATCGGTATGCCAAACAGCCTGCTCCCTGTATAGATCGTTAATGCTGATATGCCTTTAATCATCAAGCTATTGGTGAGGGCAAGCATGTAATCATTTAGAAAGCGCATGAAAATCGGTGTGGTGATCCATTCATTTGCATGAAAGGAGGCATTGATCTGTACTTTTCTTCCCGATGTTCCGATCTGGAGCTCATGCAGAGGATTTTCGAGCACGCTTTTTCCAGCTTCCCGCCTTTTTATAAATGGATAAATCGAGAGTAGCTTGTTCATATCGCGGTTCATCTTTTGAAAATCATACGGTTCATTACCGTTGATTATTCTTGACACGACTCTTTCCGGAATATTGATTTGCTGCCCGATGGTCAATTGATTCGAATTGATATTCTGATTTAAAATCAGAAGGGCATCAACGTTCATATTTCGGCTTTGGGCAATTTTCCAAAAGGTGTCGCCAGCTTTAATCGTATAGACGCCCTTTAGGAATCCGGGAATTTGAATGACCTGCCCGACTTGAAGGGCGTTTGGATTGGCAAGGTTCGCGTTGGAATCGAGGATTAAAACGAACGGAATATGAAATAACTGGCTGTAATGCCAAAGTGTATCACCTGACCGTACTTGGATTTCCATAGAAGACGTCCCTCCATATAGACTTTATCCTGTCCAGCTAGACACACAAAATATGCTGATGCCACCGATGTAAAAGGAAGTACTAGTGCAGGTAAAGCGACATTGATGTCGTGTCCTGCGCCTATCGAAGCCACAGGAGACGGTGTTTTGAGGCAGCTAGCGCCAAGCTCTGCAAGGATTAAATCATTTTCTCATGGTGGTGGTTGAAAAGCTGCCTTCTTGCAATACGTCTTGTGCTTGTCGTCTAAGGCAGCGCTCCTTTTGCTTTTCTTATATCTAGATTTATGTATTTATCAAGGAAATATGATGATAGAATGAAAGATGAATGACTGCCAGGAAAGAAGTGAAATTTTCATGCTTGGAGCGATTGAAGCCGGAGGGACAAAGTTTGTCTGCGCTGTTGGGAACGAAGATGGACAAATGCTGGAACGCATACAGATTCCGACTGAGATTCCTGAAAAGACGATCCCGATGGTAATTGAATTTTTTAAAAACTATAAAGTCAGGGCTCTTGGAATAGGATCCTTCGGTCCGCTGGATTTGAATGAAAAAAGCGATACATATGGATACATCACATCAACGCCGAAGCCAGGGTGGGGAAACTTCCCGTTTGTTGAAACGATGAAAAAGGCTTTAAATGTGCCAGTCGCATTCGATACGGATGTCAATGCGGCTGTTTGGGGTGAGTTTCTGTTTGGTGCAGGAAAAGGGTTTAACTGTCTGTATATTACCGTAGGAACAGGAATTGGCGCCGGAGCTGTTATTGGCGGTAAGCGTCTTCACGGTCTTTCCCATCCAGAAATGGGGCATATTTTTTTACGTCGCCACCCCAAAGACAAATTTGAAGGGTTTTGCCCCTATCACAAGGATTGTCTAGAAGGCTTGGCTTCAGGACCCTCAATCAAAAAACGTTGGGGCATAAAGGGGGAAGACTTGCTGGAAGATCATCCAGCTTGGGAATTGGAAATCCATTATTTGGCTCAAGCTCTCCTGCAATATATTTTGATTCTTTCTCCCGAGAAAATCATTATGGGCGGCGGAGTGATGAAGCAATCGCATTTATTTCCAAGCATCCATAGTGAAGTGAAGCGTTTATCCAAGGGCTTTCTCACATTGCCGCCGTCGGAAATCTATATTGTAGCACCAGGACTTGGCGACGATTCAGGGATATTGGGTGCCCTGATGTTGGCGAAAGAAATTAATGTTGGAAATCTGACTAACTGATTGGAAAAAGAAATTTTCCCTAATAGAGAAGATAGGAGTCGATACTCCTATCTTTACAAAAAAGGCGGTTATTTTACGTCTGTTTCCATATATAACTGCTCTCCCTCTGACATGTCTGACTGCCCATTTGTCAGCTCTGTTATCCACTCTTGAAACTCGTTCATTTTGTCTTTTTTTACATAAACCTCAATCTCAACAAGCTCTGAATAATGGATGTCTTTCAGTTGATAATCAGATGAACGGATTTCATTTTCAAGTTTTCCGAGCCATGTGTAATCGGCTTTCACATGCATGACAGTCATGAGAGTCCGTTCTACGGTACCAACGGCATCAATCCCTTCAGAAACTGCTCTGCCGTAGGCCCGGATGAGCCCTCCGGCCCCTAACTTAATGCCCCCGAAATACCTTGTTACGACAACAACTGTATCTTTCAACTTTCTTTTCTTCAGCACTTCAAGCATAGGAACTCCAGCAGTCCCGCTAGGCTCGCCGTCATCATTCGCTTTTTGAATCTGGTCGTTTTCACCAATCATGTAGGCCGAACAATTGTGGGTGGCATTCCAGTGTTCCTTTTTGATTTCTTGTATAAAAGCCTGCGCTTCTTCCTCAGTTTCGGCCCTTTTTATATGTGCAATGAATCTTGATTTTTGAATGTTGATTTCATGGGTCCCATCTGCTTTTACAGTCAAATATTGTGGAAGCACGACTCTACTCCTTTCAAAATGCTCTATTATTTTCCCAACTAAAATAGTGTGTTTTAATAAAATTATACATGATATAATACTTTAGTAGAATGGTAGGTATGTCTTAACGCCTATTTCCAGTATACCGATCCGGAAGGGGGCTCCCTCGAGGAAAATGGCACTTAAGAAAGTGAATATAAAAGCACTGGATAATATTGTGGAACAGATGATCAATACTGTGGATCGAAGCAAGCACGAGATTTTCCAGATTGGCGAACAATGCCGCCATGACCATGACAATATATTAAAAGAACTGGAAAAAATCAAGGCTGAAGTCAATAAAGTCATTGATGAAGGTGATCTACTGGAAGTGCAATCCAGGATTTCCAGGCAGCGCCTGTCTACCATAAGTCTGCATTTTAAAGAATACAGCGAAGAGCAGGTACGAACCGCATACGAACAAGCCCACGATCTCCAATCGAAATTAATGATATGCCGCCAACTGGAAAAACAGCTTAGAGAACGAAGAGATGATCTGGAGAGACGCCTGCTTATTCTGCAGCAAACGATTGAACGTGCGGAAACGCTTGTGTCGCAAATTTCAATTGTGTCCAATTATTTGGTCAGTGATATTAAAGAAATGGGCGAGGCCCTTGAAGATGCAAAAATGAAGCAGGACTTCGGTTTGCGCATTATCGAGGCACAGGAAGAGGAAAGAAAGCGACTGTCCCGAGAGATCCATGATGGGCCAGCACAATTACTTGCGAGCGTTCTGATCCGTTCCGACTTGGCGGAAAAGATGCATAAAGAAGAAGGGCCGGAGCGATCCCTTGAAGAGATTCGCAGCCTGAAGGAAATGATTCGAACCACTCTGTATGAGGTTAGGCGTATCATTTATGATTTGCGGCCTATGGCTCTTGATGATCTCGGTTTGATTCCGACCTTGACAAAATATTTGGCAACAGTCGAAGAGTATCATAAAACGACGAACATCGAGTTTGTTTACTTTGGGAAGGACACGAGGCTCCCCCAAAAATATGAAGTGGCTCTTTTTCGTCTCATCCAAGAAGCTGTACATAATGCGTTGAAGCATGCTCAGTCAAGAACTATCCAGGTAAAGGTGGAAATACAGTCTGAGCATGTTTATGTTATTGTGAAAGATGACGGTATCGGTTTTGATGTAAACGTGAAGAAGAGCGGAAGCTACGGCATGATGGGAATGAGGGAGCGCGTCGAAATATTGGACGGCCTACTCTCCATTCATTCCAAGCAGGGAGCAGGAACGGTTATTTCAATAAAGATACCCGTCGCTCTACCTAGTCTGAGCAGTATTTAAAAAAACAATTAAGGGGGAATAACGAATGCAAACAAAAATAGCCATTATTGATGATCACGAATTGTTTCGCGAAGGTGTAAAGAGAATCCTGGAATTCGAAAAGACATTCTCTGTCGTGGCAGAGGGCGCAGACGGCTGTGATGCAGTTGGGATTGTTGAGGAGTATTCCCCGGATGTAGTCTTGCTTGATATCAATATGAAGAATACAAACGGAATAGAGGCAACAAGGCAGCTACTGGAGACGTACCCAGATTCAAAAGCGATTATTCTCTCCATACATGACGAAGAAGCATATGTCACACATGCCATGAAAACCGGTGCAGCGGGCTACATGTTAAAAGAAATGGATTCAGACGAGCTGATAGGTGCAATCAAAGTTGTGGCTGAAGGGGGTTCATATATTCATCCGAAGGTCACTCATAAACTGGTGAGAGAATACAGACGCCTAGCTAACCAGCAAAATAAAGGAACGGGCTACCAACAGCCGGAAGTGAGAGTGCCGCTTCATTTGTTGACAAGCCGTGAATGTGAAGTCCTACAGCTTCTTGCTGATGGAAAAAGCAACCGCGCTATCGGCGAAGCCCTTTATATTAGTGAAAAAACAGTCAAAAACCATGTGAGTAACATTTTACAAAAAATGAATGTCAACGATCGTACTCAGGCAGTGATCACTGCTATAAAGAATGGATGGGTCGAAGTGCGATAATGTTGAAGGCCGGAATGCTGTGAGGCATTTCGGCCTTGTGCGGTCTGTCATTTGGGACTTAGCGCGGATGACTGCAAGTGTTTCGACGTGGCCCGAATAGACCTGATGGTGCAATATCCTGAAAAATCGTGCGAGATTTGAATTTATCATGCGAAAACAGCGTTTAACTTCATCCAGCAGAAATCTCCCACTTCTGTAAGTGGTGGGATGAATGCATATAGTATTCCATTCAGTGGGGCTTCAAACCCCAGCTGAATAAAGTTAAAGCCTCCAGCGGATGCCACAGATTTTCGGAGGAAATTTATCGAGCGAAGCTCGATAAAATCTGGGCGCAAATACGCCAAGGCGCATTTGATTTGTGCGAATGGTTTTTAATCACTATTTTCTAGAGGTGATCAATTGAAAACAACATTTCCTCAGGCATCTAGTCCTCAACGAAATTTCTCTCCAGAACTCCAGCAGTTTTTACTCGGAAGAATGCTCCTCTTGAATGAAATCCCGTTTTCCAAAGAAGAAATTGACTTACATATCAAAAATGAATGGATTGAAGAAACACCTGGATTGAGTCGTGGTAGCGGAGGATGGCTGTGCCATCGCTGCGATAATCGGATCAGTCGGTTTTATAAAAGATTTCCATGTGTTTCATGCGGGCGGAACTGTGTCTATTGCAGAAAATGCCTCATGATGGGAAGAGTGTCTGAATGCACGAGTTTTTATCGGTGGATCGGCCCTCCTTTGAAATGGAATACTGACAGCTGCTTGCAGTGGGAAGGCCAGTTGTCCGCGGGACAGGAAGTGGCTTCAGAAGCGGTAGTTGCCGCTGTCCGGGACAAGAAAGAACTTCTCGTTTGGGCTGTTTGCGGCGCCGGAAAGACTGAGGTATTATTTTCAGGAATTAGTGAGGCATTGAAACTTGGCCAGCGGATCTGTATTGCGACTCCACGGACGGATGTTGTGTTGGAGCTTGTGCCCCGAATAAAAAAAGTATTTCCCTCAATTCTAGTTACGGCGCTTTACGGAGGCAGTGATGATCGCCATCAACCTTCTCCCTTAACAATTTCCACTACCCATCAACTCCTTCGTTTTCAACATGCATTTGACACGATCATTGTCGATGAAGTCGATGCTTTTCCATATACTTTTGATGAAAGCCTTCAATGGGCAGTAAAAAAAGCGGCAAAACCAAAAGCGGCACGAATCTATTTGACTGCAACACCCAGTAAGAAATGGCAGAATGAGTGCCGGTTCGGAAAGCGAGAGTTTATAAAGATTCCTGTCCGCTTCCATCGGAAGCCGCTCCCTCTTCCAAAGTTTGTTTGGTGCGGAAATTGGCAAAAGCGTATAGAAAAGAGCCGGCTTCCTTACAATGTTTTGCATTGGGCGGAAAAGCGGGTAAAGCAAGGAAAACAGGCACTTATCTTTCTGCCGCATATCGAATTCATGAAAAGATCACTTCCTATTTTTAAAAAGCTGCACCCAGCGATTGAAGCAGTCCATGCGGAAGACTCGTTAAGAAGAGAGAAAGTAGAAAGAATGAGAGCGGGTAAGACGCCGATTCTTCTTACAACAACCATTTTAGAAAGGGGCGTCACATTTCCAAACATAGACGTGGCAGTGCTTGGTGCGGAAGATGATATTTTTACAGAGGCCGCCCTTGTTCAAATCGCTGGCAGGGTCGGCAGAAGCTCAGTTTACCCAGCAGGTGATGTGACCTTTTTTCATTACGGACGAACAAAAGCGATGATTCAGGCTTTACTTCATATTGACGGGATGAACAAGGAAGCAAGGGAGGCAGGGCAGTTCGATGAATAATCATTGTTTGTACTGCGATACTGTCATTCAGGAGGAGATGTCGTGGATAAAGCTCTTGTTTGGATCGCCAGAGGAACGCCTGTGCAAGACCTGTAGAGGGCAATTGGCGGTAATAAAAGAAGCTATTTGCCGGAAATGTTCGCGGCCGCTTGCCGGGTTGGTGAGCGAATACATACATGCCGACATTTGCCATGACTGTTTTCGTTGGGAGGAAGATTCAAAATGGGCGGGTATCCTTGAACGCAATGTTTCCATATATCAATATAATGACTTTTTAAAAGAACTGCTGGCACGCTATAAATATCGTGGCGATTACGTGTTGGCGAAGGTATTTTCACAAGAAATCCGAAAAGCTTTTTCAGAAACATCATCCGATTTGCTTGTGCCAATTCCGCTGAGCAGGGAGCGTCTTCTGGAACGGGGGTTCAATCAGGCAGCAGCTTTGGCAAGAGAAGCTGGACTTGAAACATTTGATGCTCTTCATAGAATCCACGGTGAAAAACAATCAAAAAAATCCCGCGAAGACAGAATTTATTTCAAGCAAGTTTTTAAAGTGAATAAACCTGTTTTCGAAAAAAACATTTTATTGATAGATGACATATATACAACAGGTTCGACACTTCATCATGCAGCATATGCTTTAAAGGAAGCCGGGGCTAAAAGTGTAGCTTCATTGACACTGGCGAGAGGTTGAATTTTTAGGTGAAGATGAACTAAACATTTATTCAGATAAACCGATATAATAGGTACGAAACGTTGAAAGCAAGGAGGTTATTTGATGAAAATCAATTCTTTCAACAGACCAGAAACGAATCCGTATTCAAAGCAGATCAATCATATGGAACAGAAACCCCGCACGGAGCGTATTGAGGCGGATCAAATAGAAATTTCCAAACAGGCCAAAGAACTGCAGCAATCATCCCGATATGATGCAGAACGGAAAGCCCGTATCGAGCAATTAAAAAATCAAATCCAGCAAGGTGAATATAAGGTCGACCCTAAAAAGGTTGCGTACAGCATAGCAAAATACTACTTCAACCAATAAATCGGAAGGAGGCTGCTCCATGTCTGCAGAGACTTTGATTGCTAATCTAACCAAGCAGTATCAACTGCATGAGAGCTTGTTAAGAAACGCGCTCAAGAAAACGGAGGTACTGAAAAAGGGGGATGTGGACAGCCTTCAGGAGGTTATGCGTGAAGAGCAGAAATTGATAGCGGCTATTACTATGATGGAAAATGAGCGACAAACAACTGCTCAGTCATTTTTAAAGAAAAACGCGGAGAGCCAAATCACGATTGCGGACTGTATAACAGCTGCAGCTCCTGAAGCGGCAGAAACATTGAGGGCACTCCAGGAACAATTGGTTTCGGTAATTGCCAAACTACAGGAGCAAAATGATCTGAACCAACAGATTATTTACCAAACGCTGCAATTCGTCAACATCAATCTTGATGTATTGCAGCCTGGAAAAGAAGCGGCAGCCTACGGCAGGCCAGATGTAAAAAAACAACAAGCCAAACCTGGAAAGTCTTTTTTCGATTCAAAGGCTTGATTCTATATAAAATGATTCAGGATTAACGGAGGAACAAACATGACATCTACTTTTCATGGTCTTGAAACGGCAAAGCGGGCGTTGAATACTCAGCAGTCCGGACTCTATACGACCGGGAATAACGTAGCGAATGCGAATACACCGGGATACACGCGCCAGCGGATCAATATGAGGGCAACCGAGGCGTATCCGCCAGCTTCGATGAACAGGCCGCAAATTCCTGGGCAGATCGGGACAGGAGTTACAGCGGGAGAGGTACATCGGGTCCGTGAATTTTTTTTAGACGGACAATTTCGGAAGGAGAGTGCCAAGCTGGGCTACTATGGAACAAGCTCTGAGGCCTTATCCAGACTCGAGGATATTTTAAACGAAACAGGAAAAGACAGCGTCGGCATTTCCAAGGTGCTTGGCGAATTTTGGCAGTCTCTTCAAGATTTAAGTGTTCATCCTGAAAATGACGGTGCCCGAGAAGTCGTTTTGCAACGTGGACATGCGGTGGCGGACACATTCAACTACATATATCAGAGCATCCAGACATACAGAGAAGATCTGGGACTTCAGATTGAAACTGACCAAGAAGCGATTAACTCCATTTTGAAAAATATTGATGCTTTGAATAAAAGAATTGCGGAAATGGAACCGCTCGGCTTTATTCCAAATAATTTGTATGATGAACGTGACTTGCTCGTAGACGAGCTTTCCAAATATATGGATATCCAGGTCATCAAAGAAGACAGCTATACAAATTCCACAGGGGCAATGGAAGGTATTTATAAAATCATGGTTGGAGACGTTGAGGTAGTGAACCGATCAGGTTATAAAGAACTGGATATTACCATGGGTGGGGATCCAGAAATTGTCACTGGTCTTTCATTTGATGGAAACGAAGTGCCGATTGATCTTTTACCTCAAGGCAAATTGAAGAGCTTGATTGAAAACTATGGCTATGGCAGCGATGAGCATGATTCTTATTTAAAAATCATGAATCAACTGGACGATCTGGCGAACCAATTTGCAAAGAGCATCAACGAAGTTCATAAAGAAGGTAAAACAAAAGATGGAAGTGATGGAGGCGTCTTTTTTACAGAAGGTGCTGGTGCTAAGGGAATAAAAATGGAGCTAACGCATACGGATGATTTGGCTGCTTCAAAATCTGGTGCTGTTGGTGAAAGCGAGCAAGCTCTAGCGATGGCTGATTCGTTTAAAGACGTAATGACAGATTATCAAAAAATCATCGGGAAACTTGGGGTGGAAGCACAATATGCCAATCGTCAAAAGGCCAATGCGGCAACACTACTGGCATCCGTTGATGATAAACGTCTGTCTGTGAGTACTGTTTCATTGGATGAAGAAATAATGAATATGATCAAATTCCAGCATGCTTATAATGCGGCTGCAAGAAACATTACAGTAGTTGATGAAATGCTCGATAAAATCATTAATGGAATGGGCATTATCGGAAGATAGGGGGATGGGACATGCGCGTCACGCAGTCAATGATTGCGAATAATTCACTTAGACATTTGAGCAATACGTATGGAAGGCTTGGACAGCTACAGGAACAGATGAATACGGGGAAAAAGATTACACGTCCATCTGATGACCCTGTTGCGGCTATGAAGGGAATCGCTTATCGGAACAATGTCCTCCAAACGGAGCAATTCAAAAGGAATTTTGCAGAAGCTCATAACTGGATTGATAATTCTGATGCTGCTTTAGACCAAGCGACAAAGGCGATGCACCGCATACGGGACTTGACGATACAGGCGGCTAACGGGACATATGATGAAGGACAGTTAGATGCTATAACCAAAGAGATCAATGAAATTATGCAGCAGTTGGAGAATATTGCGAATACGGAGGTTGGCGGGAAATATATTTTTAATGGAACAAAGACAAATGAACGGCCAGTTGACCTGTCGGCCAACCCTCCGATCTATCCTGTAAGTACGGATGATGTGAAAATTGAACTTGGTAAGGGCATTTTTATCCCTGTAAACGTAAAGCCAGATACTATTTTTTCAGAAGAGTTTTTTACATCTATTCAAAATTTGATCAACGATATTGAGTCTGAGGGAGATATCAACAGCCATTTATCTATTCTGGACAAACGGGTTGATGAATTGTTGAAGGAACGTTCCTCACTTGGTGCAAAGTCTAACCGGATTGATGCAATGGAACAGCGGGTGGACCAACAGGAGGAAATTTCCAAAAAAATGATGTCTGATAATGAAGATGTGGAATATGAACAAGTGATCACGGAATTAATCATGGAAGAGAGTCTGCTTCGTGCATCATTGAGCGTCAGTTCCCGGATCATCCAGCCGACACTGGTAGATTTTCTGAGATAAAAGCTATTCTGCGGGATAGCTTTTTTGTTTCTTAAGAGGAGTTGAAGAAGCATGAGATTGATGCCGCAAATCCAGACGGAATCCGTAAAGGGACAAATAGGTATTAGAACACTTCCGGCACAGCAGAGGATTGAACAGCCTAAAGTAGTTGTAGAGATTCAGCAGCCTCCGGCTGAAATGCAGATTGAGAGAACAACGTCGAAGTTAACGATTGACCAGACGAAGGCGTGGGAAGACATGAATTTAAAGTCCTTGCCAAAGGTCATGGAAGAATTTGCCCAGGAAGGGCGCTCTAAGGCAATGAAGGGAACCGCCCGCAGAGCGGAAGAGGGAGATGAGCTTATGCGAATTGAAAATGGCGGAAATCCGATGCCGGTTATTGCTAAGCGGAACTCAGAAAGACCAGAAGCTTCGTTCAATATTGGATTTATCCCTTCGCCTTTCAGCGTGAAGTTTAATTATGAACCTGCTATTTTAGCGATTCAGTGGACACGTCATGAACCGATAATCCAAGTGCAGCCGCAGAAGCCTGTCATCGATTATGAATCAGGGAAAGTGGATATTTTCGTGGAACGTGAGCCTTCATTGAAAATCGACTTTATCAATATAGAAGCATGAAAGGAGCGGGAAGATGAATATGGAGATTGAGACGAAATATCATGGCATGCAGGAAATCAGTTCGGGAGACATCTTGAAATTTGACAGTGGTATCCCGGGATTTCCGGATCAAAGGGAGTTTCTATTGCTGCCGTTGGATGAAAGTATATTGACCGTTTTGCAGTCAATCAGCACACCCGAAATAGGTTTTGTTGTAGTAGATCCTTTTTCATTTTTTCCAGAATACGATTTTCACTTGAGCGAGTCGGTGGTGGGTCAGTTGGAATTAGAAAAAGCGGAAGATGCTGCTGTATTTACTATCTTAACTGTACAGGATCCATTCGAGAGAACCACCGCTAACTTGCAGGCTCCAATTGTCATTAACTCGAAAAACAATATGGCTAAACAGGTCATTTTGAATGAAGGAAATCACAAAACAAAACACCCATTGTTTGGGAAGAAAGCAAAGGGGTGACGAGATGCTCATACTATCAAGAAAAAAGGGTGAAGCCATCCAAATTGGGCCTGATATCGAGATCTCCATTACGGCAATCCAAGGAGATCAAGTCAAAATCGGGATCAATGCTCCTAAAAACGTTGAAGTTTACCGGAGAGAAGTATGGGTGGAAATACAAAATGAAAATAGAGCTGCATTGAACGGAATATCTGATCTTTCTAATCTACTGGAAAACGCAAAAAAAGAGTGAATACCCTATTAAACAATTTTTTCTTCTGCCGATATAACTATTGAAGGCAAGGTGCCGGGCGGCCGACCGGATATTTTGTCAACAATATGTAGCGATACCGTTCACAAGGATGTGAGCGGCATATTCAAGGAGGAAAATTAAATGAGAATCAACCACAACATTGCGGCTCTTAACACACACCGTCAACTAAATGCCGGAACAAACGCTGCAACAAAAAACATGGAGAAATTATCTTCAGGTCTTCGTATCAACCGTGCAGGAGATGATGCTGCGGGCCTAGCGATTTCCGAAAAAATGCGTGCTCAAATCAAAGGTTTGGACATGGCTGCGAAAAACGCTCAAGATGGAATCTCTTTAATCCAAACTGCTGAAGGTGCATTAAATGAAACACATGCAATCCTTCAACGTATGCGTGAATTAGCTGTTCAAGCATCAAATGATACAAACGACAGCGATACAGACCGCGCAGCAATCCAAGATGAAATTAATCAGCTTGCACGTGAAATTACTCGTATCTCTGAGACGACTGAATTCAACGGAAAAACTCTTCTTGATGGGACTTTTGCTTCTGCTTCTGGCGGTGCAGCATTAACATTCCACATTGGAGCAAATAAAGACCAAAACGTTACGTTGAACATCTCAAAACTGGATTCTCAAACACTTGGAGTAGGTACAGGAGATAGCAAAACTGGTACTGGTATCGACGTTAGCACTCAGGATGCGGCGAATACTGCTATTGAAACGCTAAATGAAGCTATCAAAACGGTTGCTACTGAACGTTCAAATCTCGGTGCTATGCAAAACCGCTTAGAACATACAATTAACAACCTTGGTACATCTTCTGAAAACTTAACGGCTGCTGAATCACGTATCCGTGATGTTGACATGGCAAAAGAAATGATGGAGTTCACTAAGAACAACATTCTTTCTCAAGCTGCTCAAGCAATGCTGGCTCAAGCAAACCAACAGCCGCAAGGAGTTCTTCAATTACTTCGTTAATTTTTTAAACCTAAAGAGTAATCCGTATATAGGATTACTCTTTAGGTCATTTTGAAAGGAAAATATGCTATGAGAACCATTGTAATGCTATCTGGTATCCCTTATGAATATCTAAAGCATAGGCCTCAACACTTTGCTACATATTTCGCCCGAAAAGGTTATGAAGTACTTTATATTTGTATCACTGATTATAATAAAATTGATCCTGTCCATCTAGGAAATATCAGGGATAGGGATTCTTTTATAGATTCCTTTTTTTCGAGAAACGCGGATGATGTTTTTGTAATTAAAAGCAGCATACACTCAGAAAATATTAATGACAGTTCTTTGACTTTGTTAATAAATAAAATTAATAGAATTTATAATGAAAAAAACCTTATATTTATTGCGGCTTTCCCTCAGTGGATAACACATCTTCAAGCTCTCTCTAAAAATTCAAAGTTAATATATGACTGTTTAGATGATTGGGAAGAATTTACGAAGGATCCTGATATGGGGTATTCGGAAGAGATCATTAATTGTGAACGAAAAATCGCGAGTATAGCCGACTTAGTTATAACCTCCGCTAAAAGGCTTTATGTAAAAATGTCTTATTATAATAATAATATTTATTATTTGCCCAATGGGGTTTGGAATGTGGATTTTACTCAACAAGAGCTTCTTCCGCAAGTCCCTATAGATTTAAAGTCAATTAACAAACCTATCGTATTTTTCATGGGAGCCATTGCAAAGTGGGTGGATCTCGATTTGATTCAATTTATAGCAGAGTTAAGGCCCGAGTATTCTTTTGTGTTTGTTGGCAATCTTAGGTGTGATTTACCGAAACGATCGAATATCTATTTTTTAGGAAGCAAAAAATATGAAGAACTTCCACATTATTTAGCTGTTTCTAAGGTATGCATAATACCATTTAAAGTAAATAATTTGACAGCTGCTGTTACCCCGCTAAAAATTTATGAATATTTAGCCTCATCAACACCTGTTGTCACAACGATAATGCCCGATATATTAGAGTTGCCTGGAACAAGAGCAGCAACTACTTATAATGAATTTGTTGAGTACATAGATGAATTTATTTCTATGAATAATGAAAAATATACCGTAGAAACCAAAATGGCAAAAAAGTCAGTGGAGCTCTATAATTGGCCAGATTTACTAGAACCAATCAATAATATGATTAAAAGGGATAGCTATCAAGTTGAAAATAACGAGAATGTTATTAAAAATACCATTCGATCCTATAAAAATTATAAACAAAGTTTTTTAATAAAGAATGAATTACTTGGTATGTATAATTATTTAGGTCTATACAACTTGTCATGCTCACTTTATGACTTTAATGATGAAACTTTAGAGATACAACAACATTTGGACTATGAAAAGTTAGCTTTGGCACATTTTTGCTCGGGATGTATCGACATGAGTAAAAAATTATTGAACATGTATATAGAAAATAATGATAAAAAAATATTACAGCCATATGTTAATTCATTATTAAAGGAAGAGGACTTCGAAATTTTCCTTGAAATATATTTATTAAAGGCTTCAGGTAACATATATGAAGCTATTAAGCTAGCAGACAGTCAAATAGTCCCGGAAAAATATCAGCCTAAACTTCTTGGATTACTATCAGGTTTATATTTAGATATTGGAGAGTATGATTTAGCCTTTCAAGTCGCCTTAGAAATTCTTGCAGTGGAAAATGAATTAAAACTAGAAGACATATTTGATGCGTACACTTTAAAGTTTATTATTAAGACCTTTTCGGAGCAAAATCAATATGATTTGGCGGAGGAATTTACTCTGACTCTTATGCAAATCAATAAAGAGTGGCAGCAATTTTTTGTTTCGCTTCTCTCAGATGTTTATATTTCAAAACATCTGGTAGAGTAAATCCTTTTAACTTCATTCAGCAGAAGTCTCCCACTTCAGTAACTGGTGAGGTGAATGCATATTGATATTCCATTCAGCATGGGTTCAAACCCTGGCTGAATAAAGTTAAAGCCTCCGGCGGATGCCACAGATTTTTAGAGGAAATTTATCGAGCGGAGCTCGATAAAATCTGGGCGCAAATACGCCAAGGCGCATTTGATTAAACACTCTTTAATTTAAAGGGCTACAATTTATTATTAAAGTGAATATTGAGTGTTGAAGAAAATATATTATTGGGTGGATGTGTGTCACTTGGAGCAAATTATTAACAAAATAGGTTTCTTTATCAATTCCCCATTTCATTACTATTTATATGAAAATACAATAAATAAACTTTTAGAAAAAGGATACGAATGTGACTTAATCATAAACGATTATTTATTATATGACCCTGAATGGAAAAATATGTATGATTCTAATGTAGAATTTATTGAGGGCATTAATAGGGAAGATATAGAAGCATATCCGTGTTCATTACTGGTAATGAATAAAATTAGGTATGTATGTCTTGTTAGTCCATATTATTTTGATCAGCTTTCAACAATAAGCGTTTATAATATAAGGATGGTTTATGGAGCCGGCTACGGTTTAGAAAAAGAATCTTTTAATTTTAGCTATTGGAATACATTTTACGACACAATTTTAAATTATGGTAAATATGACTATGAAAGAACCAATATCTTCAATTCTGGAGTTATAGTGGGAAATCCAAAATTTGATAAGTGGTTTAACAATGAGTTTGATGTAAAATCAATAAAAGATGAATTAAAAATTGACCCTTCCAAAAAAACTATATTATATGCACCTACATATGGAGTACATTCATCAATTGATGAATGGAAGGAGCAATTGATTCAAATTAATAAGGAATATAATATAATTGTTAAACTACATCATGGTACTGCTCATTTATCTTCAGAATCCATTAGAAAAGACAAAATCCTATCTAATTTTAATATTGTTAGGGACGATAAAACAAATACATTAGAGCTATTTAAGGTTTCAGACCTTGTGATTTCTGACACAAGCGGATTAATTTATGATGCACTTTTAGCTGAAAAAAAGATAGTTATCTTAAATACAAATAAATCAAATCGATATAGGGATTTAAATAACGAGGCTAAACTGCTTAGGAAAGTTGTTCCTTCATGGGAAAAAGAATGCAATATTCATGAAAATGTACAAAATATACTTAATGAAAGTCCCTCAAAAAATCCTGATATTGAGAGTTTATTAGGTGATTTATTTGCTTTTAAAGATGGGTTATCTAGTAAAAGAGCTGCTGACGCTATTATTCAAACTTTTGAAAATCCCAAAAGAAATCAATATAGGGAAGACTTGAAAAGAATGCTGAAGTTGTAAACATTTTTAAAATGACTAAAGATACAATATTGTTTGCTGGAAGGTTCTCGGGTTCGTGACCTATAAAAATACACTCTTTCTCAATATTTATTATAAAGTGGTTCGGTAAAAGAAAAAGATAGGTTCATACTTATTGAATGCTATTTATGGAAAACTACTAATTCCAGTGGTTCTTACGCACTTTTGGGGAGGGGGCACCTTTTCATTTTATGGGTATAGTCCTTAAAAAGTGAGATAGGTGGATTCTGATCGTGGAGATGATCTATCTAAATCGGATGGTAATACATACTACGGTAGACATCAGACGAATGATGGGGAGGGCTGGATTTCAGTTACTATGAAATCGATTCCTCTATCAATAGTAACTATTCTAAAATAGTATGTTCTAATTTGGTATTATTCCCCAAAAATGCGTAAGTGCCATTCTAATATAATATTTACAGTAGAACAATATAAATTAGCTCCAAAATGCTGCACAAGCAATGATTGTGTACAAGGAGACAATTGTTAAGTTAATCTCAAAATCAGAAAGAGGATTGGACGGACATATTCCAATCCTCTTCTTTGGCTCTACCATTCCTCGCATACAGTTAAAAAAGCCAAGCCTAAAAAGGCCTGACTCCATGAATATCTATATGCAGTATCTAGGTGCTTAATCCTTAGCTACGTTTGTTTAAGACGCGTTCTGTTTTGACTCGTACGAAACCCTCGTATTTGTTGACTAGGCTATTAATGAAAGTCTTCATTTAACCTACCTTCTTTCATCATCATTGTAATTTCATTATCAATTTTTCACTTATAATAAACAAATTCAGAATACTTAAATGAAAACGAAAACAATAACAATGAAAGCGAATGTCATCGATGTTTTTCTCCATCTATCTTACATTTACTCTTTTTCCCAAGATTTTTTTAACTTTATTCAGCGGAAATCTCCCACTTCTGTGAGTGGTGAGATGAATGCCTATTGGTATTCCATTCAGTGGGGGCTCAAACCCAGGCTGAATAAAGTTAAAGCCTCCGGCGGATGCCACAGATTTTTAGAGGAAATTTATCAAGCGGAGCTCGATAAAATCTAGGCGCAAATACGCCAAGGCGCATTTGATGCTTTTAGCCAAGAGTGTATAAGTAGACTAGAATAAAATCAAATTTTTCATGCTAAACATACAGAATGTTTACATATTTTTATAGTAAAAATGAACTATGTCATATATAATGTTTTTTATAACAATAGAAAATTTTCTGGATAATATTGCACCATGAGAGAGGAGACTAAAGAAGGAGGCAGGGACAGTGTTAAGTTTATTAGGAATTGCCAGGGCTAAAAAGGGGAGTAGGACGACTGGCCCGCAAGGAATGAGTACGGGGTTATTTGTGAAAGAAGCTTCTTTACAGAAAAAAATGGATATGATGGGATGTACTGTAGAGGACCTAAAACTTGTAAAGGATATCCAGCCGTTGGTGGAAGAAAATATTAACCATCTGGTTGAAGATTTTTATACATCCATTTTGCGGGTTGATCACTTGAAAAAGATCATAGAGCAGCACAGCACTGTTGAGCGGCTCAAACAAACATTGAAGATCTATATTATTGAGCTGTTTAATGGAGAGATTGACCAGGTGTTTTTGGAAAAACGATTTCGGATTGCTGAAGCTCATTTTCGAATTGGACTCGAGTCCACTTGGTATATGGGGGCGTTTCAGAATGTACAGAAGTCCGTGATTTCCCTCATTCTGGATAACATTAAAGATCGAAAAAGTTACGCCCCCATATTGGCTGCAGTTAACAAACTCTTCAGCCTTGAACAGCAAATTGTGCTTGAAGCATATGACATGAAGAGGTTGGAATCTCAGTTCGAAGAAGGAAAGGCTTTTCTAAAAAGTAAAATGACTGCAGTAAGTGAGGAGCTGCTGGTTTTGTCCGAGCAGACAGAAGTCTCTGTTGAAGAGTTAAGCTCAAATATACATGAAGTGAGTCTGACTACTTCGGAAAGCAACGAACAGGCGATAGTGGCAAATAAACATGCAAATGAAGGCCAGCAAAAATTGGATGAACTACTCCAAAAGAACAACTTTATGGAGACACTTTCTCAGAAAATGATAGAAAATATACATCAATTAGGTGAATCATCCAATCAGATTTCCAACGTCATCCATCTTGTTCAGGACATTGCGGAGCAGACGAACATATTGGCTTTGAATTCCGCGATTGAGGCTGCGCGGGTCGGTGTACACGGCAGGGGATTTGCGGTTTTGGCGGAGGAGGTCCGAAAACTCTCAGAACAAACCAAAAGCTCCATAGATCAAATCCATAACCTAATTTCTACTTCTAATACATACAAGCAACGGGTCGAGGAGTCATTGCAGCAGGTGAAGGATGCTGTCCAGTCCAGTATTTCAAGCTCAACACATACCCGGGAGTCTTTTCAGTTGATTGTTCAGTCCATTCAACAGAATGGAGCAACTGTGTCGAAAGTTCAGGAACAAATGAATAAGTTGATTCATGTGGTGAATGAAATTGAACAGTCCATTTCAAGCGTTGCGTCATCTGCAGAGCATTTGAACGAGGCGGCAATCAAGGCTTAGATAAACTGTTAGCAGGATGATTAAAAAGAAGGACAATAAATCCTTCTTTTTTTATACCGAAAAATATGGAAGACCACATGCTAATTGCTCATTACTCGTGCTTCTGAAAGCCCGATTATGTCCATGCCAGCCGCTATAATAAGGAGAGCCTGCTCATTCACATTACTTTATTGACTGATTGTTTTGTTCATGCCATCGGTAATAGCTCAGACACATTATTCTTTAAAAGGAGAAAGCATATTTGAGAATGCTTCTGGTGAGAACAGTTAATTCCATATAAAAAAGCCAAGCCTAAGAGGGCTTGACTCCATGAATATCTATGTGTAGTATCTAGGTGCTTAATCGCTAAATCCTTAGTTACGTTTGTTTAAGACTCGAGCTGTTCTGACGCGTACGAAACCTTCGTACTTGTTGACTAGGCTATTAATGAAAGTCTTCATTTAACCTACCCTCTTTCATCATCATTGTAATTTTATTATCAACTTTTCACTTATAATAAACAAAGTCAGAATACTTTAATGAAAACGAAAACAATGATAATGAAAGCGAACGTCACGGCTCATTTTCTCCTTCTATCTCACTCTTTCTCCTATTTTCAGGGATTGTCTTCAATATTTAACTGTTTATGGCAAAAGTTTGAACATCTCTGTAAAATAACGATTCATAGCCATACCGATCGCCTGTGTTAGGCCCATTGGGTCACTGGCCTTTTAGTGTGTTTAACTTCATTCAGCAGAAGTCTCCCACGTCTGTAAGTGGTGAGATGAATGCATATTGGTATTCCCATTCAGTGGGAGTTCAAACCCCGGCTGAATAAAGTTAAAGCCTCCGGCGGATGCCACAGATTTTCA
>NZ_QYTW02000017.1 GCF_003605405.2 Siminovitchia terrae
TTAGGAATCTCCCACTTCAAACAGACCATAAGTATGTTAAGTGGGAGTAGTTCAATGATCTACTTCTGAGTCATTTGCGGGATAAAGTGAATACGGGATAAAATTATGCAAACATGTATTGACCTGTGAGTAACCCCTAGGTTTAAGCTGAAGGTATTCGGTAAAATGACGAAATACTTAGTTTGAAGCGGGGGGTATTTTTGAGTAGAGAAAAGAAGTTAAAAAAACCAATAGCAAGTTTTATTTTACTAACCAATATCATTTTTTTGCCACTTTTTCTTCTTGTAGGAGCTATACGCATATTTGGATTTCCCACATGGGTTTTTGATGTTGTGCACTGTATATCAGCATGGTCCTCAACCTTTGCTTTTGCCATCCTATTTAAAAAAATCTATCCTGGGCAGAGTTTTACACAATTTGTAAAAGAGAAATTCAAGCATAAACTTAAATTTTCTGTCATTCTTACTGCGATTATGATTCAAGCTTTCATATTTTTGATGATTTTGTTTATTGTATCTAATAATAGTGAAGTAGACTCTATTTTTACTATATCTTCATGGGGAATGCTGATCTATTTCTTTTTTAAAAATCTTTTGGCAGGGCCACTAGGAGAAGAAATAGGGTGGAGAGGTTTCGCTCAAATTGAGCTCCAAAAGAAGCACTCGCCACTAAAAGCTTCCATAATCATAGGGTTTTGGTGGGGGCTATGGCATCTCCCCATCTGGTTTACTACAGGGTTTATGGGCATTGATTTAATCAAATATATACTATTCTTTATGATTGCAATCATATCTACTAAGATCGTCATGACGGCCTTTTATAACTTAAATCAGAATTTAATCATCCCAATCATCATTCACCAATTCTTTAATTTTTTTATTGGCTTAATAAACGGCAACTTAATCGATTTAATCATGTATAACGCAATTTTTTATTTAGTAGTAGCAGTTTTAATCATCGTTATCAATCCAAAGAAAGTATTGTATGGAAAAGAAGATGCAAGCGTTATTAATTGTAATTTTCAGTAAGAATTAAAAGAGTAAATCGAAAGTAGTACATAATTTAACTTCATTCAGCAGAAGTCTCCCACTTCAGTAAGTGGTGAGATGAATGCATGTAGGGATTCCATTCAGCGGGGGGGCAAACCCCGGCTGAATAAAGTTAAAGCCTCCGGCGGATGGCACAGATTTTTAGAGGAAATTTATCGAGCGGAGCTCGATAAAATCTGGGCGCAAATACGCCAAGGCGCATTGATTGATAGTTTGAACAGCTATATGCTTAAACTATCAAGACGTTCGTTGAATAGGGTTGATAAAATTATCAAATTTTTTATAAAAAAATGAATAGATTACATTAAATAAGAGCATGTTTTGATTATTTTTTCAAAACATGCTCTTTATTTCAAGGTTATTAATAATAATTTAATCAAACTTTATTCCAAAGCTACGGACTTTAGTTTATTTACAACTTACTCGTGACCGAAAATTTTCTATATAAGCTTAGTAAAAATATGTGATCTGTTCTCATTAAGCTGATTAACTTCATTCAGCAGAAGTCTCCCACTTCTGTAAGTGGTGAGATGAATGCATATTGGGGTATTCCATTCAGTGGGGTTCAAACCCCGGCTGAATAAAGTCAAAGCCTCCGGCGGATGCCACAGATTTTCAGAGGAAATTTATCGAGCGAAGCTCGATAAAATCTGGGCGCAAATACGCCAAGGCGCATTTGATTTCCGTCATATTTAAGACCTTGGCGTCTTTTTTCTCTTACCTTATTCATGATAAGGATAAACTTTCTCCTACCCCCCACACAAAGATCTAGTGTATAATTTCAATCTTTTTTTAATGTTTTCTAACTTATTTTTGTCATTTATAAGTTTTGATGATAACTGCATAGTTTCTTCACATTCATGTCTTATCTTAATGATGCGTATGTTTATAAACCTTGGGAGGAGCACAGAGTTAATGGAGCAAGTCAATCTGTTTTTGGTTTTTGGCGCCGGCTTTTTATCATTTTTATCACCTTGCGCGCTCCCTTTATATCCAGCTTTCCTTTCTTATATAACGGGCATGTCCATCAGCGAAATAAAGGAAAGACAAGGGCTATTAAGAAAAAAAGCGTTTATCCATACCATCCTATTTTTACTGGGGTTTTCAATTATCTTTTTGGCACTCGGATTATCCACTTCCTTCATAGGATCTTTTTTTGCAGAATATCAAGATCTGTTAAGACAATTAGGCGCGATATTGATGGTATTTTTTGGATTGGCTCTTGCTGGTGTGCTCCGAGTTAATTTTTTGCTTTCGGATAAGAAAATTCAGCTTCGAAACCGGCCTTCTGGTTATTTTGGGTCGGTTTTGATCGGCCTCGGGTTTGCTGCAGGCTGGACTCCTTGTACAGGACCAATTTTGGCAGGCGTTATTGCTCTTGGCATTGCTAATCCTAGTATGGGTCTGGTCTATATGATGTTTTATGTACTGGGTTTTTCTATTCCTTTTTTAATCATGACCTTTTTCCTCGACAAGATGACCTTCTTAAAAAAACACGGAAACCGTTTTATGGTTTTTGGAGGGATTTTAATGGTTGTAATGGGGGTCCTCTTATATTTTGATTGGATGACGGTCATTATTTCATTGCTGATTCCTTTATTTGGCGGCTTTACTGGATTCTAGTATTTGGGGACAACTGGCTTTACACAAATTGGAGGTAAAAAATGAAGAAAAAGAAACGGTTGATGATGCGTAGCGTGATTTTAGCCATTATGCTGCTTGCTATTGTCTACACACTTTATGCTAATTTCACTAAGGAAACAAGAGGGCAAATGGCTGTAGGGGATAAAGCACCGGATTTTAATCTTATTGATATGAATGGAAATAAACATAAACTATCTGACTATAAAGGAAAAGGTGTGTTTTTGAATTTTTGGGGCACTTGGTGCAAGCCATGTGAAAGGGAAATGCCTTATATGAACAATCAATATCAAGTGTACAAAGATCAAGGGGTGGAGATATTGGCTGTTAACGTGGGGGAACCTGAATTCGCCATAAATAAATTTGTTCAAAAACACGGTTTGGACTTTTCTATTTTGAAAGATACCAATAAAGATGTCCTCAATTTGTACAAAATCAAACCTCTACCTACTACAATACTGATTGATTCAGAAGGTATAATGACGGCAATAGAATCAGGAGAACTTTCAGAAGCAAAAATTAAAGGAATGATGGAGAGCATCAAGCCTCGTTAAGAGATATAAAATGTAAAATTAAAAATATGAGGTTGATGATATGTATCAAGAGATCAGCAAAATTAGTCAATTTTTAAGTGAACCATTTATGTATTTTTATGATGGAACAGAAGCACCGATTGTTGTTGCTTTTGTACTTGGAGTGATAGGTGCACTGGCCCCTTGCCAGTTAACAGGAAATATAGGTGCCATTACACTCTATGGTAATAGAAGTTTGCAAATATCTCGTTACTGGGACGATGTGATTTGTTTTGTACTGGGAAAAATCGTGGTATTCAGCGGTTTAGGCCTCCTGGTTTGGGTATTGGGCCAAAGCTTTGAAGAGAAAATTACTCTTCTATTTCCTGTTTTCCGCAAAGCAATTGGCCCCTTTCTCATGTTCGTGGGATTCTTTTTACTTGGGTGGATCAAACTAAATATAATCAATAAAATCACAAATAAAATACCGGTAAGACTACGCAGCGGAAAAACGGGATCTTTCTTAATGGGAGCAGGTTTCTCTGTTGCTTTTTGCCCGACTATGTTTGTCATATTTTTCGTTATGCTCATGCCTGTTGTACTAACCTCTTCGTATGGTATGATTCTCCCTACAGTATTCGGCATTGGGACATCTATTCCAGTACTGATTGTTATTGGTGTGATTTCATTTTTAGGATTAAGTGGTTCCCTACTAAAAAGGAGTAGAAAAGTAGGTATTGCGATTCAACGAATTGCTGGAGCAACTCTTATTTTGATGGGTATATTAGATACGGCTACTTATTGGGCTTAGAAAAATCTAACCATCAATATATGCTAAAATAAATTCCCTTTGCTCATAAGTATACTGGCAAAAGGGAATTCTTTGTTTTTACGCAGCGATTTTCTTGCACTCCTCCGCACACTTGATACAAGCCTCTGCACATTTTTGACAGTGACCATGGTCTGTTTTTTACATTCGTTTCCGCATTTCTCACAGATTTCAGCGCATAATTGGCAGATTTGCCTTGCAAAGAGGCTACCGGACTGCATGGATTTGGCTGCAAGTCTATAAAAACACAAGGATAATCAAAAATAAGCCCTTGCCATTGGAATAACAAGGGGGGCTAACATCATGATGTTGAATGGAATATTTTATGCAGAATTTATGCATTTTATATGACAATTTATAAGTAAATGAGTATTCTGTGATAATTTCTATTTTGCAGCCCATATACATGTACAAAAATATGGAGCTGATTATGATGACTATGGGTTTAGTCTTTCTAGTTTCAATACTATTGCTATGTTTGGCAGGTGTTTCAGTGTCCGCATTTTTAGTTAGAAAACTGGTAACGATTATGCATGGAATGCTTTTCGCCATGTCAACAGCCATGGGAATCGGTTTATTTGCTGGAACGCTGTTCGGGATTTTATTTCAAGGTCATTTATTGCAATCAACAGTTATTGGAATATGTATAGGTTTAGTAACAGGAGCTATTGTCGGCTCTTATTACTCTTTTCTTGCCCTTTTAGAAGGGATGTTATCAGGTGTGATGGCTGGTATGATGGGGGCTATGCTCGGAGAGATGATAAAGCCAGTAGATTGGGACAAGGCCATTATGACCATGTTTACGCTTGCCCTCTCTATTTGCTTTTTCATCACCTATGAGGTTTTCACCCATCTGAAAAAACAACCAAAATGGATTCATCTTTTCCAAAATCCTTTTATTATTGGTTTGATTTTTATCCTGCTTTGTTTATTCCTCTATTCTCAAACGCCGTTTATTTTAAAACCCTTTAGCTTTGCCCTGCACACTCTCTGGACAAATTACATGTGAAATGTGTAAACCATAAAGAAGGGAGGGGAAACAGTATGATAATCATAATCACGAACATTCTCACCATTATAAAACATCTTCCACGTGCGTCTGACCATCACGAGCATCCAACATGGTGAGTAACTTAGGGCAGGATTTTTAACCGCATAACGGGAACGAAGGAGATCATGAAGATCATTCCCACGGGGGCTACAGGGAAAACATGATCATCGCACTCACATGTGGGGCATTGCTGTTGGTACGGAAACCGATGCAGCCATTGAAACAGAAGATGTTGTCTTTTTAAAAATCAATCCCATGAACTCTCAATAGTCACCTACAACAAGATGTTGCAAAGCTTATGGCGAGGTGCAGGATCCAATATTGTTGTCATTCCCCAATAGGAATATGGACGCTAGTCCCAAAACGTTCATTTTTGTTAATTTCATTGCTATCCTCCTACATCATCTATTATTCATTCTCCCATTTATAGCCTACCCCCCATACTGTGGTAAGGTGATAGTCAATCGGGAATCCGGCATTTCTTAATTTGTCTCGTATATTCCGGATATGTGAATCAATTGTTCTGTCTTCAGTTCCTGCTTCAAGTCCCCAAATGATTGTTAGAAGCTGGTCCCTTGTGAAGACACGGTTAGGATTTTTTAATAACAAACCAATCAGGGAAAATTCTTTAGGTGTGATCTGAATCGGTTTGTTTTGATAGTTCAGTGAATAGGAATCCGGATTCCATGTCAGGCCATTAAAGCTGATCTTAGTGTCTTCTTGAAGTTTAGCACGTCTAAAGATGGCTTCTATTCGAGCTAACAGTTCACCTGAGTCAAAGGGTTTTGTAATATAGTCGTCTGCTCCCGCACCTAAGCCTTTCACGATATCGGATTTATCTGTTCTTGCTGTCAGCATGATAATCGGAACATCCGAAATCTCTCTAATTCTTTTACAAGTTTCCCAGCCATCCATGTCTGGCATCATCACATCCAGAATGATGAGTGCACACGATTTCTTTGATAAATAACTTACAGCCTCGGCTCCCGATGCTTTAGGGACACATTCATATCCTGCCGGAGATAAATAAAGTGAGATCAAGTTT
The DNA here is from genome assembly GCF_003605405.2 of Siminovitchia terrae. Classification (GTDB taxonomy): domain Bacteria; phylum Bacillota; class Bacilli; order Bacillales; family Bacillaceae_C; genus Siminovitchia; species Siminovitchia terrae. The sequence continues at coordinate 6,128 of NZ_QYTW02000017.1, forward strand.
CGCATCCGTTCTTCATCGTCTACAATCAATATTTTACGCATAATCACGATCTCCTCTTGCTATGATGGTAAAAGTTGTTCCTTTATTGATCTCACTGGAAACTTCTATTTGCCAATTATGGGCGTCTATTAATTCTTTTACGATGGACAACCCAAGCCCTGTGCCCCCCAATTCTCTGGAGCGTGATTTATCCACCCGGTAAAACCGTTCAAAGATGAACGGAATATCATTATCTGGAATACCTTTTCCCTTATCGTGTATGGAGATCTTTATCTCGGTATCTTTTTTAGATATTTCTGTAGTCGTTATGGTTCCTTTGGAAGAGTACTTTCTTGCATTCTCCAACAAATTGAGGATGATTTGCTCAAACCGAATAGGGTCGGCATAAATCTGAATGTTCTCTGGACAAATAATAAGTAATTTTTTGGCTTCTTGCTTGAATGCTGGTAAGATTTTTTGCGAAATTTTTTTTAATGAGTCAGAGACATAAAACATTTCTTTCTGGATAGTGAAAGTATTATTATCCAATTGTGCCAGCTCCATTAGTTCGGTTACTAGCGTGGTCAATTTTGTTGCTTCTTCGGTAATGACAATTAAGTAATCCAAACGTTCATCTAAACTAAGGTGCTCTCTTTTGGCGACCTCTGCATATCCCTTGATATAAGTCAACGGTGTTCTCAATTCATGTGATATGCTCGCCAAAAACTCATTCCGTTCCGTTTTTAAATGGTTTAGTTCATTTGATAGAAGCTGTATGGATTCGGCAAGTTCTCCCAATTCATCGTTGCTTTTATTTTCAAGTTGAATGGAAAAGTTCCCTTGGCTTAACTCTTTGGTCGCTTCCTTCATTTTTATAAGAGGCCTGGCGATAATTCTTGAAAGGATTAATATGATAATGGCTGTAACAAAAGCAGTTGCTATACCGGCAATTAGGAAATGTCTATTTAACTGATTGATTAATTCCTTTAACTGGCTTGTATCCTGAAACATATAAACATATCCTTTATCGACACCTCCTTTAAAAGGGGTGACGGTTGCAATATATGGCTCAGACTTCCAATTATCCTCGATCACTTTTCCACTTCTGGGTACATCTTTTTTTTCTACATTTAACAAACTTTGAAATTGGTTTATTTCTGCAGAAGAAATGATCACCTTTCCTTGTTTGTTTGTGATCACTACCTCTGTATCAGATTTTACTTCCATTAATGCGATATGGTGGATTGTTTCCTCATTGTAGTATGTTTCCAATACGTCACGATGATTGTTTCCTCTGGTGACTAACGAAGAGAGTTGCTCGTCAATTCTAGAGTGAGCTATTTTCTGGTGCAATAAAAAAAATAGGCACACTTCCATTGTGAAAATTAAACAAAAAAAGAGAAGACCGATTTTTATAGAGATTTTCCTCAAACGAGACACCACCTACTCGATATTCTACAAATAGAATATCGAGAATTTATGCAGAAAGAAAGACGATTATTGGTATAGGGCTTATGTCAACATCTTGATTGAAAAAGTTATTTAACTTCATTCAGCAGAAATCTCCCACTTCTCTAAGTGGTGAGATGAAAGCTTATTGGTATTCCATTCAGTGGGGATTCAAACCCCGGCTGAATAAAGTCAAAGCCTTCGACGGATGCCACAGATTTTCAGAGGAAATTTATCGAGCGGAGCTCGATAAAATCTGGGTGCAAATACGCCAAGGCGCATTTGATTCTATTTGGTCCAAGAAACTCTCTTTTGAACTTTTTGAATGTTAGTTGTATAATAATGAAGTGTACAAAAAAATTAATAGTCGTTTATGAACTGGAAAACTGTAGCTAGGGTTCCGCTATTTATTAAGGTCTGTGACCGAGGGCTACATCTTTTACAAAATGTAAAAGGCACCTATTGACATAAAAGGTCCGAGGGGAAAGGTTCAACGTATTTGGTATGCGTTGAAATCTTTCCTTTCGGACTTTTTCTATTTTAAAGGAGGTTTTATGGTATGAAGAGAATTGATGAATTAAAAGCTGGAGTTGCTGTTATTATTTTCAATGAACAGAATCAAGTTTTGTTACAGAAAAGAGCTGATGTAGGGCTATGGGGTATTCCTTCAGGACATATCGAAATTGGAGAAACAGTTTCTGAGGCAGCCATCAGGGAAGTCAAAGAGGAAACTAATTTAGATATAAGAATTAAAAAGCTGATTGGTGTTTATTCTGATGTTAATTCACAAATTTTTACTTATCCCAATGGTAAAATAGTACATTTTATAACATCTTGTTTTCTAGCTGAAATTACAGGTGGAGAACTTAGATGCAATTCAGATGAATCACTTGAAATTAATTTTTTTGGACTAGAAGACCTACCGAAAGACCTATTGAAAATGCATCCTAAATGGTTAGAGGATGCTCTTGCTAAACGAGATTTGGCTTTCATTCGGTAGAATCCCCATTGAGATGGAGATAGCTTTTCTATCATTAGCTGGATAAAGGGTAATAATGTCGTGAACAATTTATTTTGGGTAGACAAGATAGGGTTATTGTACTCTAAAATCGGATTAACCCCCAAATTTTGGACATAAGCTCACTTATTCTCTGATTATCTTACTTTATAGCTTTTACGATCTTCTTTTCGTGTTTCGGCAAAACGCCCGAGTGGCTTGACATGGAGCCTCTGCGGACATGATTCTGCTGCCAAGAGACCCCCTTATAAGGTTGGCTGCACTGAACGAGGTATCATGCCCGCCACTCCATATAAAGCCGTGAAGTAGTGGATGACTTGTTGAAAGGACGAGAAAAAAGGGATGTTTAGTGATGTATGAAATAGTATCACTTTTTATACATAATCGGGCGCGTTTATATTGGAACGGCGTCTTTTCGATGTTGGGCTAATAATTGAATAATAAAATAAGATAATAAATGGATTTAAAACTCCAATATTTTTAACAACAATTTCACGAATTCCGACAATAGGTATGGAGGGATATGTTACTTTATTAGTAGAGGTGACAATTTATGCTAGCCAAACCCATTTATGTGGAAATACCCATTCAGGCAACTATAGACGAAGTATGGGAGATGACTCAAAATCCTAAATTGCACGAACAATGGGATTTACGTTTTTCTTCTATTACCTATTTGCCGAAGAATTCAAATGATGAGCCGCAATCTTTTTTATATGAGACGAAATTGGGATGTGGGGTAAAAGTTGCGGGCTGGGGTAAAAGCATCGGTATGCATAGTAAGAAGGATGGTACCAAAACATCTTCTCTTCACTTTGGTACTGATCAAAAAATTTCTCCCATTTCTGAAGGGAAAGGATATTGGCAGTATATACCGACAAATAAAGGTACTAAATTTCTCACTCAGTATGACTATGATGTACGTTTTGGTTCATTTGGGCGCCTTTTAGACCTCGTATTTCGCCCCGTGATGGGGTGGGCGACGGCTCTTAGTTTTGATGTCCTGAAACGCTGGATTGAAAAAGGGGAGTTGCCACGAACACAATATATACGTGTCTTTATTAATGTTATAGTAACGATGCTTTTTTTCTTTGTTTGGCTTTATCATGGACTAGTTCCAAAAATCATTGTTAAAAGCCCTGAGGAAGTATCAATGCTGTCTAGTTTAACTTCCTTGGAGGGGACTGCTGTTATAAAGGGTGTAGAAATAATAGGCTTTCTTGAGATTGTATTTGCGGGGGTTTGGGTTTTTTATCGAAAGAAAAGACATTTACATGCTCTGCAGATCATTGTTTTTCCGATATTAACGATTAGTGCATTAATCGCCAGTCCTTCGATTTCATTACATCCGTTTAATCCTGTGACCTTTAATGCAAGTCTTTGGATCCTTTCCATTATTGGTTTCTTAATATCAAGGGATTTGCCATCGGCAACCAGTTGCAAGAGGACAAGAAAGGGTGTTACATAGTGACAATTTATAAAGATCTCTTGGGGGAGGATTTTCAAAGGCTTCATCCAAAGCTGCAATCCCGTTATTCATTTCCGATAGGTGAGTCGTTTGATGGGATTGGAACGATGACAAAAATTGAAACGGGTGGTATCTGGCTAAAACCCTTTTTAAAATTAGCAGCCCGCTGGCAATTTCTGTTTCCCGAAAACGGAAAGGATGTGCCGTTTACAATCAAAAATACCTGTCGATCATTGCCGACCGGTGAAGCGGAATTATATTGGGAACGTACTTTTTATTTTGAAAAGGTTACTCGTCATTTTAATGCATTTATGACCCTTGATCCAAAGCGTAGGGTCGTGAAGGATTATTTAGGGGAACCGAGCTTATTCTATTCCGATTTAACATTTAGGGTGACACCTGAGGGTCGAATGCGTATTTCCTCTGGTGCTCAACGTGTTGTGATGGGCAACTTAGAAATCCCAATTTTTCGCTTGTTAGAAGGCGTGGTGACTGTTGAGGAAGGATATGATGATGTCCGGGGAGCATTTACGATCCAAGTCGACATACATAACCGAATCATAGGAAGGTTGATGGCTTATGAAGGCGAATTTAAAGAGCAGTCTCTTTAATTCAATCACCCTTGTAGGTATGTTCTTTTTCATAGCAAGCAGCATTTTAACAGCAAAACCTTACTTGTTAATGCTGACGGTTGCACAGTTGGTTTTCGTTCCAATTATGCTCCAGTTACTATTTGAAACAAAAAGGAAACATATTATTTTCACTTGGATTGCTATGCTCTCCATCTTTTTATTGCAAGTTGTTCCGTCAAGTACAGGGCAAATGGTCCTCGCTTTTATTTATGTAATCTTTACCTTTTTTGTAGCATTTTATGGGCTAAAGCGATTTTTCAACCGTGGGTTTACAAATTGGGCTGAAATTTCAATCGACATAGGCATGATGTATCTATTTTTAGGAGGACTATGGTTCTTTGCATATGTTGCAAAAATTGATACAGGTTTCAGTCCTTTGATCACTTGGTTAACAGCTATACACTTTCATTACTCCGCCTTTTTACTACCCATATCTCTTGGGTTTTTTGGACGCTTACACGATTCAAAATGGTACCGTTTGATTGTACCAATTATCTTAGCGGGTCCTATGCTCGTCGCGATCGGCATCACAGCATGGCCTTTACTTGAATTCATCTCCGTATTGCTATACATCTTTGCCATTTTCAGCTTGATCGTACTTGCATACCGAACTTGTTTTGCTTCAACCGTGCAGGCAGTTTTGATAAGGATCTCATACAGTGTACTTGGGATTACAATCATTTTTTCATTGCTTTATGCGACACAAAACGCGTTTGGACATTGGTTTGTTAGTATTGATTTTATGCTATGATTCCATGGCTTATTTAACAGTATACTATTTGGCATGTTAGGCGTAGCCGGCTGGATGCTGGCACCACCTGAAACGAAGCAGAAGGTCTATAACTTTCCAGTGAGCCAAATGCGAGGAACGCTAAAAGGAGCAGGCAGGTCACAACCAGGACTAGTGGATGATTTAAGTGTTTTCGTAAATACAAAAGCATTACCTAAAACAATCGTTGATTTTTATGAGCAAACCGATCAATATCAATTATTTGCTTCTGTAAAATGGGCAACCTGGTTTAAACCGTTAGCAAGTTGCTACAAAATAATAAGTACGCAACTTCAGCAGTTAAATTTGCCCATATCGAGTAACCTTACTGAGATGACATTCAAAATACAAGCTGTTGATCCAACAGTTGATGGAAGGAAAAATCCACGTGCATGGATTCGCCGGGTGAAGAATAATATCGTATTTGTAGCCATTTACTCTCAGCATGAAACGAAGGGCAGGACGTATATGAATATAGCACTTCCTCTGCCCTATTCATCAATGATAGGTATTTTGCAGCTTGAAGTTGTTGATGGTATTCTGATCCTCTCGAGTGAGGGAAAAGGGGACCCAGGTATTTATTTAGCAGTTGGCAAAACTCTTTTCAAGCTACCGTTGTCTGAGAACTTCTTGATAAAAGAGACAGGTGCGGGATCACTTATAGCACAACACAAAATGCGAATTTTTGGGATCCCTTTCTTACAAATTGAATACACTATAATTCAAAATATACGTGCCAGCTAGTTAAGGACATGAATGATTAAAGGTTATATGAAGTAGACCGGATGATTACATACTTAAAGACTCTCCATCCTTTAAGAGGCGTATTTACACCACCTCAAATGAAACATTTAAAAAGAAATCTTGGGTAAAATTTGATTTGGGAATCATCTTTGAAACAATGATCAAGCATGTTCAACGATTCAGATGGCCAAGGATAAAAAAGAGAAATTAAATCATTTTTTTATGTCTAAAAAGGGTGTTTTCAATGAGAAAAGTAAAAAATTAAAAAACACAGTGCGTTTCAATAAAGATGAGTCAATATTTATATGTCCACGCTGTAAAAATTCAGTCAACGTTGTTATGAGCTAGTAACCATATATTTTGTTTTGAAAAATAGGGATAAATGATGTTACAAAAATGGGGTATTCGGATTATCGTGTGGAATATAACTAAGCAGTTTTTTGATGTACCGCTTACCTATCTTTAAAAACTAGATAGTAAAGGAAAATTAAAAAAATGCTAATAGCATGAAAAGAAATCAATACAAATTCTAATAACTCCCCGCACTTCAAGAAATTAGCCAATTTACAGTTTTAAACCATGCTTACAGTAGAGTTTATTTATTTTTCAAACCCTGACATAGTGTTGTCAGGGTACTTCTGTATAATGACCTTTAATATTATATAATGCTAACTTTACAGGAGTGGTTAATTATGGTTGAGAATCAATATATTAAACTTGTTGGCTTAAAGGAAAATAACTTAAAAAATGTAACACTAACTATTCCAAAAAAGAAAATCACTGTATTTACGGGCGTTTCTGGATCTGGAAAATCATCAATCGTATTTGACACAATCAGTAAGGAAGCCCAACGTCAATTAAATCAGACATTTACGACGTATATTCAAAATCGGTTACCAACATACAGTCAACCAGACGCATTGTCCATTGAGAACCTTTCTCCCGCCGTGGTGATTGATCAAAGACACTTAGGGGGGAAATGTACGTTCAACGCTTGGTACGGTCACAGATATTTACTCATTATTGCGATTATTATTCTCGCGTATTGGAAAGCCATTTATTGGCGAATCTGATGTTTTTTTTACAATCCGAAAGGGATGTGTCCGGAGTGCCAGGGAATTGGACGAAAGGTTGAGCCCGATATAGAGAAACTATTCGATAAAACAAAATCACTTAATGAAGGAGCGATTTTGTTTTCCACGTTCACCGTCGAGACTTGGTATTGGCAAAAACATTTAGTCTCAGGCATATTCAATCCGGATAAAAAATTGATGGGATACACGAATACAGAGTGGGAAACGTTACTACATGGAAAAGACAAGAAAATCGTATTACCTTTAAAAAACGAACCCGTCAAGTATTTTGAAGGCGTTGTAGACAGATTTAGACGCATGTACTTGAAAAAAAAAATCAATCAATTATCGAATAATGTTAAGAAATTTATCACCATAACACATTGTAAGGCTTGCAATAGAGCTCGGTTAAGTCAACAGGTATTAAATTGCGAAATAAATGGTTATAACATTGCTCAATTCGCAGCTATAGAAGTAGGAGAATTGATAAAGGTAATCGAAACAATAAAAGACCCAATAGCAAAACCGATCATTTCCAACATAAAGACTGAAAGCTGTTGAAGGAACGAACGGATTTTCGTATCTTTTAATCTCTAAGGGTCTAATTCCCCGCGGCTAGCCGCGGGGAACTTCATTCTGACTCTAATCCGCTTTTAATCATCTTGAGATACTGTAAATAAAAGCTTCCCTACAATTTAATCAATACTTCCGTGCCGTCCTGAGCCTGGACATCGACCAGTACTGTCCCTTTGCAATGTTGCAACTCTCTGATGAGCTGTCTGATCGCTTGCTTCGTGCTTCGATTTTCGAGAATTGACAGCACGATATCACTCCCAAACCGGTTGCTGTTCGAATCAAAATCATGCTTTCGGCTCGAGTGCCCATCTGCATGTCTGTCTTGCTTGTTTAGCCAACCCTTCACTTTGCGCTGAACTAAATTGGATGTCAGGATGCCGCTCCCCATGCGCAATACGGCATAAGGGATCGGAATTGTAAAAGCGTGCTCCTTGCTCTTAACCTTCACAATCATCATGATCTATCACTCAATCACTACGGTGACGTTATCATTTTCACCGGAGCGGATGTCAATGATTTGCCCGTCAAGCTCGTTCTCGATTGCATCGATCAACAGATCGATATCGATATCCTTCACATATTTCGCAGCTTGTGGAATATTGGACGCGATGCTGTGCCCCGCTCCGAGAACAGCCTTCACCAGTTTAATTGGTAAATTGATGTTGACATTATCATTTTCTTGGGATGTTACCCGTATTTTCAACATTTTGTCTAAATAACCGCCGGATGTTGATGATAGGCTCTTTGAATAATCGGGTTTCGAAGTATGGGCCGTTTGCTTCTCCTTTAGTGCGTCAATCAACTCTGAAGCCTTGTCTGAATCAATTTTGCTTTCCTGCAACATGGACAGTACTTTGCTGATTTCTTCTTTCATGGTTTCTTCCTCCTTATTCATCCTTCAACAATTTGACCGCTTCATCCGCGGTGATTTCGCCATTCTCCAGCATAGAAATGACCTTCATCTCATCGACTCCCGGCTTCTTCCGCGTATCGTATCCGAGGGCCGTAATGATATCATTGAGCTTGCCGCGCACCGTCGGGTAAGATATGCCGAGCTCTTTCTCCACTTCCTTTATGTTGCCTCTGCTCACTAGAAAGGTGATTACAAAATGGAGCTGTTCAGGCGAGAGTAAAGCCAGCTTTGATAATTCAAACGTGTTCTCAATCGTCGTCCGGCAATGTCCGCATTCCAGCTTGACAGCGTGCAGCGGATGTTCGCATACAGGACATTGTGTGATGATGGGATATTTCATACTCTACTCCTTTCTCTTTTTGCATTATAAATCAATATATTCAATTTGTAAATGTGAACAATTAATTATTTTAACCTAATAATTAATTTTATTAATTTTTATGGTTATTTTACTGAAAAATTTGAAGCGATCTGTTTAAAAAAGAAAGCCCCAACGAATCCATCGGAATGGGGCCCAGCTTCAACCAGGTTCATTCCTATCGAAACGATGAGACTCTTTTCAATTTAGCTTGCTTAGTTAGGAAAAATGCATATTGGCAAATTGCTTGATTCAAGTTGTGTCAATGCCACTCGAAAGTGATGATAAGCTGAAGTTAAATTTTAAGAATTCAATTGTGCAAACAGGATATTTTATGTTTATACGATGGTTCGGAAGCCTGGTAAAAGGAAGGATAGCTGTTCCAGTAACCAGGAAATATGAGAACCCCGGAAATACGAACGCTCCTCTTGGAATTCTAATTTTTCGTTTATTTCAAGTCGAACTTTATTTTAAAGCAACAGTATGATAGTATATTAGCATAGAATGACCGACAGTCGGTCTGTTATGGGGAGTTGTAAAAATGAGAGTGACAAAAAAAGCCGAGGAGCGCAGAAACGAAATACTTGATGCAGCGGATGAGCTTTTTGGTCAGAAGGGTTTTGACGGGACAACTACAAAAGATATTCTCGAAAAGGTAGGTATTGCGCGCGGAACATTGTATCACCATTTTAAGTCGAAAGAGGACATTATGGACGCGCTGATTGAGCGATTCAATGTCCGTCTTTTGGGAGCAGCCCAGGAAATTGCTGCAGACAAGAGCATACCTGTAGTTGAGCGTATTATCCGCGTTGTTACGGCACTGAACATAAATGGTGGAAGCAGCACGGAAATTATGGAGCACATTCATCAGCCGCAGAACGCGCTTATGCATCAAAAAATACAAAAAGTAATCATCAGTGAAGTCCCACCGATATTGACGGAGATTATTCGAGAGGGAATTGAGCAGGGAATGTTCAACACACCGTTTCCGTATGAGTGCATGGAAATGGTTGTGATTTATGCAACGGCTGTTTTTGATGGCGATATGGTTGCTATGACAAACGAGGAACGCTTTTCACGAATGCTTGCCTTTATCTGCAATGTAGAAAGGCTGCTTGGTGCTGAAAGCGGAAGTTTGATGGATACTTTGAAGATGTTTGGTATGGGAGAAGGAGACAACAATGAATAACTCGGTGAGATCTTTCAAAGAATTTCTTCTGCTATGGTCGGGTCAGCGGCAGGGGAACGGGATTTATCATTATGATCGCTGGGGTTTTGTTATGTGTTACTTCAGTCATTCTATACAACTTGAAGTCAGTGAAAAAGCTTGAACATAGAGGTGAATTATGTATAACAGAATAATCAGAAATGATATTTCGAAAAGCAAACTGATAACATTGACAACTACGATATTTGTTGCTGTCGCGGCTGCACTTGTTGCTCTCTCAGGGATACTTGTTGTAAATCTTTCGGGTGCGATAGATACACTTATGAAGCAGGCGAAAACTCCGCATTTTATGCAGATGCATTCGGGTGATATTGATACTGTACGGCTTGCGGATTTCGCGGAGCAGAACAGCCATGTCGATGAATTTCAGGTGAGTGAATTTCTCAATGTTGACGGTGCGAAGATTGTAATTGACGGAACTTCGCTTGCAGATAATATTCAAGACAATGGCTTCAGCACACAAAGCGAAAAATTTGATTATCTCCTTGATCTTGACGGAAACGTTATAAATGTATCCGACGGGGAGATTTATGTTCCGGTAGGTTATTTGAAGGACGGCACTGCAAAAGCTGGTGACACTCTAGTAATAGACGGAAAGAAATTTACCGTTGCAGGGTTCTTGCGCGATTCACAGATGAATTCATTGCTTGCCTCCTCAAAAAGGTTTCTTGTGAGCAAAAATGATTATGCAGCGATTAAGGGTTTTGGAAACACGGAATATTTGATTGAGTTCAGATTAAAGGACCTGTCTGAAATTAGCACATTTGAGACTGCATACACCTCTGCAGGGCTTGAAGCAAACGGACCGACCATCACGTATCCGCTTTTTAAAATGCTTAATGCCATTTCCGATGGATTGATGATTGCCGTCATCCTTCTTCTAAGTGCACTTGTCGTAGCAATCGCATTGATGTGCATACGTTTTACCCTCTTAGCGAAAATCGAAGACGACTACCGCGAAATAGGTGTTATGAAAGCAATGGGTCTGCGTGTTTCTGACATAAAAAAGATTTATCTGGCAAAATACGCCGTGATTGCGGCAGCTGGTTCTGTTCTTGGATTGGCACTTTCGTTTGTGTTCAGAGGTATGCTTCTTGAAAATATACGGCTTTATATGGGAGAAAGTGATCATTCTTCTTTTGCCTTTCTATTCGGAATAATCGGCATATTGCTTGTGTTCTTTGCAATTATTGCATATGTAAACGCAGTACTGAGACGCTTTCGAAAAATATCTGCTACTGAAGCTATTCGCTTTGGCACTTCACAAGAGAAAACCGTGGGAGCCAAGCGTTTTACATTGAGTGGAAACAGGCTGTTTAACACGAATATTTTTCTCGGTATCAAAGATGTTCTTGCAAGGAAAAAACTGTACGCCACAATGCTTGTGGTGCTGATGATTTCTGCATTCATCATTATTGTTCCGCAAAACTTGTATAACACCATTTCCTCAAAAAGCTTCACCACATATATGGGGATAGGGAATAGTGATATGCGTATTGACATCCAGCAGACAGACAATATGTCTAAAAAGGCTGAGGAAATAATTAAAACATTGAACAGCGATCATGCGATTTCAAAGTATGCTGTGCTGACAACAAAGACATTTAACATAAGGCTGGAGGACGGTACGGAGGAAAGATTAAAAATAGAGCTTGGCGACCATTCCATATTTCCAGTTGATTATTCCGAGGGCGCTGCCCCCGGCTCAGAAGATGAAATTGCGCTTTCGGTAATGAACGCTGATGAGCTAAACAAAAAAGTCGGTGAAATCATTACTCTGGTGAATGAGGGGGAGGAAAGGAATTTCACGGTCAGCGGCATTTATTCCGACATAACCAATGGGGGTAAAACAGCAAAAGCTGTTTTTACCGATAATTCGGCCGATATTATGTGGTATGTGATCTGTGCAGAGCTTTCAGATCAATCTCTTATCGGCAGTAAGGTTTCGGAATATACAGATAGATTTGATTATGCGAAGATTTCGGATATTGATGAATATATTGAACAGACGTACGGCTCAACAATCAACTCCGTTGGAAAGGCCTCTTTTGCCTCAATTGTCGTTGCGCTAATGATTACGGTATTGGTTACACTTTTGTTTATGAGAATGCTTCTCGCAAAGGACAGATACTCCATTGCTGTAATGAAATCGTTGGGTTTTACTAATTTTGATATTACAGTGCAGTATATTTCGCGTTCGGTCTTTATTCTGGTTGTAGGAGTTGTTTTTGGAACGCTACTTGCTAACACACTAGGAGAGGTACTTGCAGGAGCGGTGATTTCATCATTTGGGGCGTCGACATTTAAGTTTGTTGTGGATCCACTTTCTGCATATCTGTTAAGTCCATTAATGATGATGTGTTCAGTGCTTATCGCAACCATTATCGGTACATCAAACGCGGGAGAAATAAAAATAGCCCAAAATATGAAGGAGTAAATGATGAAGAAGATGATTATCGGTGAAAATATAGTAAAATCTTTTGGTGTAGGTAATGAAAAGCACCTTGTTTTAAATGGCGTGTCCGTTGAAATAAACGAAGGAGAGTTCGTTTCAATTATGGGTCCTTCGGGTTCAGGTAAATCAACACTAATGTATGCGCTGAGTGGGATGGACGGAATTGACAGTGGAAAGGTATCTTTTGATCGCAGGGATCTATCAAAGCTGAGTGAAAATGAACTTGCTGATGTACGCAGAACCAAAATGGGCTTTATTTTCCAGCAGCCGACTTTGCTTAAAAACCTGAACATTCTCGATAACATCATTCTTCCTTCCATGCGGGATAACCGAAAAAATGCTGCGGAGATTATTAAAAAAGCAAGAGCGCTTATGAATAAGGTTGGGATTGCGGAACTGGAAAAGCGTGATATTACTCAGGTATCAGGGGGGCAGCTTCAGCGAGCAGGGATCTGCCGTGCACTGATTAGTAATCCAAAAATCATTTTCGGTGACGAACCGACTGGGGCGCTTAACTCAAAATCCGCACAGGAAATAATGGACATCATTTCTGGAATTAACACGGAAGGTACTACGGTTATACTTGTCACTCACGACCCAAAGATTGCAGCTAGGACTGAGCGTATCATGTTTATGGGCGATGGAAAAATCGTGAACGAAATGCGTTTTAAGAAATTCAGTGGCACAGATATTGATGACAGGATGGAAAAAGTCACGGAAAAAATGCGGGAAATCGGAATATAGGAGGCTGTTTTATGGACAGAATGTTTTTGTTCAAGTGAGAAAAAACGAGAGACTGGTAGAATAATGGTTTCTTGTTGACAAAAACACAATAGCAGTCTAATTTTAAATTCAAGAAGAGGACGCAATTCCGTAACAGGAATTGTGTCTATTTATTGAAGAGCCGCAAAAGATTAATCCTCTCATTCAAAGAATAAACTCGAAGTAATTGGAGTTATTCTTTTAGAAGTGATTTTTCTTAAGAAAAGCCGTCAGGATTAATTCACGGAGGAATGGAATGAGCGAAATTCTACATTCATTTATCAAAAAGAATTTTACAGGTTTAACGTTAAGGCCATCTTTATTTTATTTATGGAAATACGGTATTCATTTTGAAATTTCAAAACCGGGCAGACCGCATTTTGAAAAGGACAATCTTAAGCAAATTTTTCATCGGACAAATACCTTATTTGATAAGGTGTTTGGAGAAGAGGATGAACTTTTGTTTGTTACAGATGTATATACTGCTAAACACAGTCCTTTGCTTCAGCGAAAACCTTTAAATGTATATCGAAAATACGTAAAAGATAAGCAAAAGTTATACCAATTACAGCATCATCTTTTACCATATCTTTTTGAGGATGATGAAGAGGAAACTGAACAATCTGTCACTCATCGTTTTGTGCTCTCTTTCAAGAAAATGGAAATAAAGTATCATCACGTTTTAAAAGCAATTAGTCATAAAGATTTTACACCTACCATTTTGAAAAATAATCTGGAAAGTTGATACGATATCTATTTTGTTAACCTTACGAATAAGATCATTTTTCATTTATACGATGATCGCGGTTGCGATATCATCGCGTCAGATAACGAAGCAATACGGTTCCTTTATGATGAATATAATGAGTGGATTTTGGATTATGATCGAGAAGAGATCAACAGAGTGTTTAGGTCAAAACCAACGAGCGCTATCCTGTCACAAGGATAAGCGCTCATTTTTTATTTAAGGGCCGTCTAAACAAAACAAGTTAAATTCATAGTTTAATTTTGAAGAATTAGATTAACTTCATTCAGCAGAAGTCTCCCACTACTGTAAGTGGTGAGATGAAAGCATATTGGTATTCCATACAGTGGGGGGGCAAACCCCGGCTGAATAAAGTTAAAGCCTCCGGCAGATGCTACAGATTTTCAGAGGAAATTTATCGAGCGGAGCTAGATAAAATCTGGGCGCAAATACGCCAAGGCGCATTTGATAGCTAACCAGATCTCTAGAGTGAGGTCAGAGCGTTATTTGGCAGGACCGACAACAAGGGGAATCTACTGACGTGGAGGAGATGAGTGTCCGTTAGTCAGGAAATAGGAGGGATTTTTATTGACACTTAATCCATTATATTATAATATGTACATATGCTCATATAATCAATTAAAGGGGTTTTGCGGGGGTTTTAGATGGAGATACGTTGCTCGATATATCATAAAAGTTGAGTAGAATGGATACAAAACATTCCCATCATAAGGGAGATCAACATGTTCTGAAGTTTTTGAAACAGACAATTGAACATACGACTTACAATTGATTACATAGAGGAGGTATTCATATGTCACATGACCATGGGCACGACCATACACATGGTGCAAATAAAAAAGTATTATTGATTTCGTTTCTGATCATCACGATTTATATGATTGTGGAAGCGGTCGGGGGGGTTTTGACGAACAGTCTCGCCCTCTTAGCAGATGCCGGTCATATGTTGAGCGATTCCATTTCGTTGGCAGTTGCATTGATAGCATTTAAATTAGGAGAAAAGGTAACTAGTAAAAGTAAGACATTTGGCTACAAGCGTTTTGAAATCTTAGCAGCGGTATTAAATGGAATCACGTTAATCATCATTGCGATGTACATTTTCTATGAAGCCATAAAACGGTTCGCGAATCCTCCTGAAGTTGCTACAACTGGGATGCTAATTGTCAGCAGCATTGGGTTAGCGGTTAATATTTTTGTCGCATGGATCATGATGCGAGGGAGTGATGTTGAAGAGAATTTGAATATGCGAGGGGCTTATCTTCATGTCATTAGTGATATGCTTGGTTCCATAGGAGCAATCGCTGCCGCATTACTCATGATGTTATTCGGCTGGGGCTGGGCAGATCCATTGGCGAGCGTCGTTGTTGCAATACTTGTATTGCGAAGCGGTTATTTTGTTTCTAAGTCCGGACTTCATGTATTGATGGAAGGTACACCTCAAAACGTGAACATAACCGAAGTCATTGGAACAATCGAGAGGGAAAATGGAATTCAAAGTATACATGATCTACATGTTTGGTCCATTACGAGCGGCTTAAACGCACTTTCCTGCCATGCAGTCGTGGATGATGAAGTGACGATAGCTGAAAGTGAACAATTACTTCGTAATATCGAACATAATCTTGGACACATAAATATTCATCATGTGACAATTCAATTGGAAACATCGGCGCATCTGCATGACGACTCCCTACTATGCCAAATGAAACCCGAATCATCTGGGCATCATCACCATCATCATTAATACTGTCATAATGATCAGCAATGCACTCGGTTTAACTTCATTCAGCAGAAGTCACCCATTTCTGTAAGTGGTGAGATGAATGCATATTGGTAGTCCATTCAGTGGGGGTTCAACCCCCGGCTGAATAAAGTCAAAGCCTCCGGCGGATGCTACAGATTTTCAGAGGAAATTTATCGAGCGGACCTCGATAAATTCTGGGCGCAAATACGCCAAGGCGCATTTGATTGATAATGAATTTCTAAGCTTGTCAGAACGATATTTTTTGCTTGATTATTAACACTCCTTTTAATAATATTATGCATAGATAAGTGTTTGAGCGTCTTCCAGCAGGAGACGATATAAAGGGTAGCCAGTTTAAAATAGGTAAGAGAACTCGCCCAATGAGACGGGCTAAGCTGAGGATGTTTGCTTTTTCGTGTGTAAAGAAAGTATGACTTGTTATGGAAAGTTTTATTCAAAGGAAGCTTTTTCTTTGTCTAGCTACGACGTACAGGAAGTACTAGTGCAAGCGAAGCGACAGGACGTCGCGTTCTGAGCCTGCCAGCGCCTAGCCCCGCAAGGATCAAGCCGATTCCCTGTGGTGGCTGAAAGAACTGCCTCCTCGGGAATCTTCTTGTTTGCCCGCGCTGACCAAGGCGCTTGCGCTTCTCTTATTGCATTTTGGTTCGGATAAAATATGATCATAATAGATAACGCTCAGAAACAAAGCCTTGTTGTATAAGGGCTTGAAAATGTTCTCGGTAATTAGAGATGACAGTGAGATGTCCCTTTCCACCTCGACAGGGAAGAGGCGGTCGCTGGTTCGAACTCAGTTGGAATCAGTACTGTTAAAGAAGCGTTTAACCTAAATACAAGGGTTAAACGCTTCTTTTTTAAGGCTGCGTTTATCTTCCAATCATCGGAAAATATCATTTTCAATGGCCGGGCGGTTTTAACTTCATTCAGCAGAAGTCTCCCACTTCTGTAAGTGGTGAGATGAATGCATATTGTTATTCCATTCAGTGGGGGGGCAAACCCCGGCTGAATAAAGTCAAAGCCTCCAGCGGATGCCACAGATTTTCAGAGGAAATTTATCGAGCCAAGCTCGATAAAATCTGGATGCAAATACGTCAAGGCGCATTTGATCAAAAATTTAATAACAGACGGGTGAGATCAAGACATTATGTGGTTTATTTTCTCTATTTTAGCAGCTGTCTCTTGGGGAGCAGCAAATCTCTTTTACAAAAAAGGTTCAGACAGCAGTGACAAGTATAGTCATCTTAAGATTGTAACAATGGTTGGTTTTGTCATGGGAATTCATGCAGTTTTATATATGTTGGTTAAAGGGGTAAGTTTTGATCCTTTTGATATGATCAGATATTTTCCGGTTTCGGCCATGTATATTTTGTCAATGACGATCGGGTATATAGGATTGAGATATATTGAATTATCAATAGCTGCACCAGTTCAAAACTCTTCCGGAGCCGTAAGTGCGATATTATTATTTATATTTTTTCCGAGGGAAATGAGTTTCATAGAGATTTCAGGAATTGTCTTTGTCACGGTTGGTGTGATCGGGCTGGCTATATTCGAGAAACAGGCAGAAGATATGGCTTTGAAAGCAAGTAATGAAGTTATCGACAAAAAGTATCAAATTGGAGTATTGGCCATCACGTTTCCAATCCTATACAGCCTAATTGATGGACTAGGGACATTTGCTGATGGAATATATTTGGATGAGTTGAAGCTTATCAGTGAAGATTCAGCTTTATTGGCATATGAATTCACTTTCCTCATTGCAGCAGTCATCTCATATTTTTATGTAAAAATCATCAAGAAGGAATCATTTGTCATTTTTAAAGAGCGTGATAAAGGATTAGCTGCCATACTTGAAACGATCGGTCAGTTCTTTTATGTATTCGCGATGGCAGGTAATGCAATTATTGCAGCACCACTTATAGCAGCGCATGGAATTTTTTCGGTGATATTATCCCGTATTTTTTTGAAAGAAGTACTGAGCTTTCGTCAGTACCTCATGATAGCAATCGTCATGCTGGGAATCATATTATTGGGGATAATGGAAGGCGGATGATTGTTCAATGTATTTGTTTATTTGATATGATGAAAAAAATGTGTTTTTTGAAAGGAAGATATCATGCTGGATTTGTTAAGATCACATGCTTCAGTCCGGAAGTATAAAGATGTGCCGATTTCGGATGAAACGTTCCATGAAATGCTGCATGCTGCTCAGCATGCAGCTAGCTCCAATTTTGTCCAAGCTTATTCCGTCATACGAGTGAAGGATCAGGTTAAAAGGAACAAGCTGGCAGAACTGTCGAAAAACCTAAAACAATATGATTCAGCTGCGTTAGCGCTTGTTTTTTGTGCAGATTTAAAGAGAGTTGAGCATGCAGCCGCCCTTTATGGAAAAAAAATATTGGCTGGTGCAACGGAAAATTTCCTTGTTGCAGCTATTGATACTGCACTGTTTGCCCAAAATTTTGTTGTGGCGGCAGAGTCGAAAGGATACGGCATTTGTTACATAGGAGGCGTTCGTAATAATCCGGGGCCGATCAGTGATTTATTGGAGCTGCCTGATCATGTCATCCCTTTGTTTGGCATGACAGTCGGTGTACCTGAAGAAGCAAATGAAGTGAAGCCGCGTCTTCCAGTTGAAGCGATTTTACATGAAGATACATATGACGAAAATAAATACGCTGAAATTCTTAAACAGTATGATTCCGTCATGGAAGAATACTACCGCAAGCGTTCCACCAATAATAAAAGCAATGGGTGGACAGATGTTATGGCAGCCTTCCTGTCTGAGCCGCGCAGGACATACATGCTTGATTTTCTGCAATCAAAAGGATTTCTAAAACACTAAATGAAGAAGATCCTCTCTCAGTCTGTATGGGCTGAGAGTTCTTTATTTTCACTTGAATTTTTTTGTGTCTTTAGTCACGATGAAATTTGTTTGTTTTCTTAATTTTAAAGACTAAATGCTGGTATATTTGTTAATGGGATATAGGTATTAAGAATCAAACATAAGCTTATGAACATTAAAATGCTAGGAATTTTGTCATGATTTGCTATAATGACAATTGTAATCATTTAATTTTAATCCAGATAAAGGCAAACTTATTGAAAAGTAAGGACGCAAAGCTACGGACCTAAAGCTCTTTGCTATGGTGGCCGAGTTGCCAAAGGAAATTGGACACTACAGGTGGGCCCTTTTTTCTTGGGCGCACCTTTTTTTCTTTCGAAGGGAGGTATGAATTTTTGTCTGCTGAAAGCTTTATTCAAATGGACCAGTTTTATCATTTTTTTCAACCGATTTACGATATAAAAAGTAGTAAAAAAGTAGGGTATGAGGCGCTTTTAAGACATGAAACATACCCAAACCCTGAAGCAGCTTTTCAAACGGCCAAACAAGAAAATTGTCTTTATGATTTGGATTCCCAGTCCATTTATAAAGCTCTTTCAAGTTTTTATTCAGTAGATTCAAGGGAAGAACTCGGAGTCCTGTTTTTAAATATTTTCCCGTCGACCATTCTAAATCCGAATTTTCCAGATTTCGTTCAACAAATAATTGCCGACAATGACTCAGCTAATCAACAAATAGTCTTGGAGATATCTGAATCAGAGGCAATTTCGGACTTGGATAGTTTAAAATATCGGTTATTTGGACTCCGGCAGGATGGATTTTTAATAGCAATTGATGACATTGGGAGAGGATACTCAAGTGCAGAAACCATTATTGAATTAGAACCCGATTACTTAAAATTGGATCGTTACCTTGCTCAAGATTTACATATATTTCAAAAAAAACAGGAGTATATCTCAGTTTTTAAAAATTTTTGTGAGAAAACCGGAAGCAAACTTATATTAGAAGGCGTCGAAACAGAAGAGGAACTTCAAATGGCAAAAGCATTGGGAATTTCAGGAGCCCAAGGATATTATCTTGGGAAACCAGCTTTATTACAATCTGTATTCATTTAAACCTTGGATTAAACAATATTCGCCAGTATAAGGAGCATTATAAATGTCAGCAATTCAAGAAATTAGTAGATATGATGTATTGTTATCGCAATTCCCTTTTAAAAAAATACCAGTTAATTCTATAGATTATGATTCGCTAAAGAGGATGTTTGATTTTCTGTATGAGTATACAGATATCTACCAACTTGCCTTTTTAAGAGGGGAAACGATGTTCCAGTATCTTAAGTATCATCAAACCATGCAATTCGAAATCATTTCTTTTACTCAAGCGATACAAGATATTAAAATTTTTACTTTCTATCTCAAAAATGAAAGAGCGATAAATAATGATTTAAGGCTTGACTTTTCATTGCAAAATTACCATTTATGGCAAAGTTTGTAAATCCTTGATTTCCTAGGAACGAAAAAATTCAAATGGTTTTGCGGTTTGCGTTTTTGTGAAACTTTTTTACTACATTTTGAAGACGGTATGCCCAATCTACTAAAGATTGCTAGAAAGAAGCCGATACATAATTTGTAGAATAAATGTCGATGAAATAGGAATTAAGACCTATTGTGAAATGAATAAAAAATAATGTTGAAAACGCAAACGGCAAAGAGGAGGACGAAACATGAGTTTTTTGGGGATTGGGAAATCAACCAGCAAAAAAGAAGATGGAATTAATCATAGTGAAAAAGTAAATACGAAAGTTGGCACAAAAATAGAGGATACTTCTATATTGGATAAAATCAATATGATCAACCTTACCGAAAAAGATTTGAAGCTCCTCAAAAGTATTCAGCCATTAGTTAAGGAAAATATCGAACGATTAGTTGATGAGTTCTATTCGGTTGTTCTGAAGGTTGCAAGTTTAAAAAAGATTATTCAGAAGAACTCCACTGTCGAGCGCCTTAAGAAAACCTTAAGAGTTCACATTATAGAAATGTTCGATGGGAACATAGATCAAAGCTTTATAGATAAACGTTTGAAAATCGCGAAGGTTCACTATGTAATCGGATTGGAACCAGCATGGTATATGGGATCGTTTCAAGGCATTCACGATACGATCACTCATCTAGCATTTAAGAATATAAAAGATAAGAGAAAGCTGCAATCGCTCCTTTCAGCTGTCAATAAAATCCTAAGCTTGGAGCAGCAAATCGTTCTTGAAGCATATGATCGGGAAAACATGCTAAAGTTAAATGCTCAATTTGAAGAGGGGAAAATCTATCTGAAAAACCAAATGACTTCCGTAAGTGAAGGACTGGTTGCCCTTGCCGAACAGACTCAGGCATCTGTTGCCGCTTTGAGTAAAAATATCCGTGAAGTAAATGAAACGACTACAGAGAACAATGAGCAGTCTATTTTAGCAAAAAATTATGCACAAGATGGACAGCACAAACTGAAGGAATTATTAGAAAAAATAAGTGTCATGGATAATTACTCAAGGGATATGATTGAAAGCATCCATCGCCTGGGTGAGTCTTCTGATCAAATTTCCAGTGTCATTCACATTGTTCAAGATATCGCTGAGCAAACGAATATCCTAGCTTTGAATTCCGCTATAGAAGCGGCAAGGGCCGGCGAACACGGAAGAGGATTTGCCGTACTTTCCCAAGAGGTGCAAAGCCTTGCTGAACAAACAAAGAATTCCATCTCACAAATTCACGAACTGATTTCTAACTCCAACCTATACAAGGAACAGGTGATAAAGTCATTGAAGCATGTGGAAGAAGCGTTGATGTCCGGTATTGCAACGTCTGAACATACTCATGAAGCATTTCAGAATATTGCCCAGTCCATCCAGCAAAACAGCATGACGAATATGAAAGTACAGGAGCAGATGGACCAGCTCGTTGCGGTTGTCAATGAAATTGAAAATGCTTCAGCAATTGTGACGTCGTCAGCAGAACAATTGAATGAAGCCGCGATGGTTTAGATTTTTTTGAGGTGCGAAAATAACCGGATTGAATCAGAATGAACAATCATATTATTTCCCCCTCTTAGGGGGTTTTTTTGTGAAACAGCTTAAAAGGAATGGAGAAGACAGCATGATTAAGAAGGTGAGTTATGAATGAAATTATTAAATTGGTTTTTAAATCTAAAAACAGCGACGAAGCTTTTATCGGCTTTTATATTTATCGCATTACTACAAGCTGGTTCCGGATACTTTGGGTTATCCAGCTTGGACAAGGTCAGCGATGATGTCGATCTTATTTATGAAAAGAGCCTGAAACCGATTGAATACATGTCGCAAGCTCGAAATAATTTCCAAGTATTAAGCTTGAAATGGCGTGATATTAATTTAATCGACTCGCCGAACGAAAGGGCCGGCTTGCTGATGGATGTCAACACACTCAGAAAAGAAATTACATATTATTTTGAATTGTATAGAGACAGGCCTTTAAATGTAAACCAGGAAAGGCTGCTTGAAACCTATGATAAGGTGTGGGAGGAATATAATACGAAATACGACGAATCCGTTCAGCAGATTGTCAATGGAACAGGCGATTATAAAGCTTATATGAGTGGAGACTTTAACAACCTCCAGCTTCAATTGGTCAGCATTATGAACCAATTGGTGGAATTAGATATGAAAAGAGCTGACAAAGCCAAAGAGAGGGCTGACAATGTACATGCTACATCTACAATCATCACATTATCTAGTGTAGTCATTACGCTAGTCATCAGTGTTGCTTTCGGAGTATTCATTTCCCAAATCATTTCTCGTCCACTAAAACGTATGGTTGGTCTCGTAGAAAAGGTCGCTGATGGGGATTTAACGGAAACGGCAAATATAAACACAAGGGATGAGGTGGGCATTCTTGCGCAATCTGTCAACCGTATGGTGATCAATATTAAGGGAATGATCCAAAATATATTAAGCGCTGCAGAAAATTTATCGGCGTCATCTGAACAGGTATCAGCGAGTACCGAGGAAATTGCCAGCGCAAGTGCCAATCAAGCAAACGCTGCGCAAACAATGAATGAATTATTTTTGGAATTGTCTGAAGCAATTAATGCGGTAGCACGAAACACAGAGCAAGCAGCTGAGCTATCAAACAAGACGATCCAGATTGCCCATGATGGAGAACAAGTCGTTTTATCATCTGTAGAGGGCGCTAACCTTGTAAGCGACAATATATCAAGTTTAGAAGAAGATTCGAACAAAATTGGTGAAATTATTGGAGTGATTGATGATATTGCAGATCAGACAAATCTTTTGGCGCTAAATGCTGCTATTGAAGCAGCACGAGCAGGAGACCAAGGAAGGGGATTCGCTGTCGTGGCAGAAGAAGTCCGCAAGCTGGCCGAAAGAAGCGGAGAAGCTACAAAGCAGATCACGATGATTATAAAAAGCATGCAGGAAAACACAGCACACAGTGTAAAATCGGTGCAAGACGGGCTGGTATATACGAAACAGTCGGGAGAGGCCTTTGAAAATATTATTCAGATGATCAATGAAACAGGCAACAAAGTGACGGAAATTGCAAGTGCCAGTGAGGAACAAGCGGCTCAATCGGAAGAAGTGCTGTCTTTCATCGAGAGCATTTCTGCTGCAACTGAAGAGGCAACGGCAAGCAGCCAGGAAACAGCGTTGACATCGCAAAGCCTGATTGACTTGGCCGAAGAGTTGAATGCATCCGTATCAGCTTTTAAAACATCATGAATAAGTAGAGTACAATATATAAATTACTGTTTTGGAGGTACAGGGAAAGAAAAATACGAAATAAAAGGATGTCAAAAATGCGTTGGTTCATCAATCGGAAAACATCATTCAAACTAATATCTTCATTTATTATAATTGCTGTTATTCTTACAGGCGTATGTGCTTATGCAATATCAAACATGAAGAAAATTAATGTAAATGTTGGAAGCCTTTATATTGGATCGATCATTCCAATGAAGGACTTGAATGAATCGAAGTTTGAACTCCAGAAATTAAGAAATGCATGGTTGGATATTGTATTATTTGATCCCGAAACTGACAATAAAACGAAAATGGAAGAAATAAAAATACTTAGAGAAGATATTGTGAAAAATTTCAAAAGTTACACTGATTCCTACTTGGGTTACGGAGAAGCGGCAGAGCGAGAGGCGCAACAGATTTATGAACAGTTCACCGCGGAATTTAAGGCTTACAATCAATCTTATGATGAGGCAATCCGGTCGGTTTCTGACGGCCGGAGTGGCTTCGAACAATTGGATCCTGGATTGAAAGAGTATAATGAACGTTTAATCAGCTATATTGACGAAATCTGGGCTGTAGATATGTCTATGTCGACAGAGGAATATCATGATTCGGAGAATATGTATTCTACTTCGTTAGTCGTCATGTTCGTAGTAGCTGTACTAACATTCGCTCTATGTATCTTTGTAGGGCTTTTGCTGACAAAGATGATTGCCCGTCCACTCCAAGATATGGCAGGGTTGATGGAAAACGTGGCTTCAGGAGATTTGACTGAAATCGCTGAGATTCGGTCAAAGGATGAAGTTGGAATGCTGGCTCAGTCAGCCAATAAGATGATTATCAATTTAAAAGGCATGATCAGAAATGTTTTAAGTGCAGCTGAAAGCCTGTCAGCTTCCTCAGAACAGGTGTCAGCAAGTACCGAGGAGATAGCAAGTGTCAACGTCAATCAAGCAAATGCATCTCAAAAAATGAATGAGCTGTTAAAGGAACTGTCAGGAGCAATCCAAGCTATAGCCCAAAACACAGAGCAGGCTGCAAAGCTTGCTAATGATACGATCCAAATTGCTAAAGATGGAGAAAAAGTAGTACTATCTTCAGTTGATGGCACCAATGTCGTAGGCGATCAGATGAAAAGGTTAGAGAAGGATTCTAACAGGATTGGTGATATCATCGAGGTCATCGATGACATTGCAGATCAGACGAATTTATTGGCATTAAATGCAGCGATTGAAGCTGCCCGTGCCGGAGAACAGGGCCGAGGATTTGCTGTGGTGGCCGAGGAAGTTCGCAAGCTTGCAAAAAGAAGCGGTGAAGCGACAGACAAGATCACAACGATTATCAAGGACATGCAGGAAAATACAGCGCTTAGCGTGAAATCTGTGCAAGAGGGGCTTGCTTTTACAAGGCAATCTGGTGAAGCCTTTGAAAATATTATTCGCATGGTTAATGATACAGGCAATAAAGTGACGGAAATAGCGGGTGCTAGTGAAGAGCAGGCAGCCCAGTCGGCAGAGGTCCTCACGTTTATCGAAAGTATTTCTGCTGCGACGGAGGAAGCGACGGCAAGCAGCAGCGAAACAGCAGCTACCTCCCAGAACTTAATAGAATTAGCAGAGGAACTGAATTCATCAGTTGCTGCATTCAAATTATCCTAGGTTACCAATATTTTCTTTAATTGGAAGGAATAAGAAAATGGGATTTTATAGAGATTAACCAAATCCGTTCATTATCTGCCTTTAGCCATTATTGTGAACGGCATACAGATTGGGAGCTTGCAATAGAGCAAGGGCTTCCTAAGTGTAGGCTAAGAAGATTTTTAAGTAAGGGGTGTTTTATAGAATGAGTTGGTTCGTTAATAGAAAAACTTCATTCAAGCTTTTATCATCTTTTATTTTCATTTCGATCATACTTGCAGGGGTAAGTATCTTTGCAATAATCAATATGAAAAAAATTAATACAATTGGCGCAGAGATGTACACTGCTGCACTAAAGCCAATGGAAAATATGGCTAATGCCCAGAATGAGCTTCTGCAATTAAGGATTGGCTGGCGCGATGTTACACTGGCCAAATCAGAAGCTTCCATTGATTCAAAGATGGAAGAAATAAAGAAAACTAGGGAAGATATCGCCGAAAATATTACAATTTATAAAAATTCCTATGAGACTGAAGGCGTGGAGGCCCAGCAGGAGGCTCAGGAATTCCATGATAAGTTTATGTCAGACTTTGAAGCATACAACAAAGCATATGATGAAGCAGTTCAATCAGTAAAAAAAGACAGCAATAGCTTCAAAAAACTCGATGCTGAGTTGAATGGATACCATGATCGCTTAACAACATATTTAGAAGAGATCTGGGATGTGGATATGTCCATTTCTGAAGAAGAATATCAAAACTCTGAAAAGATGTTTTCCACCACGATGAAAATCATGATTACCATCGTTATATTGACACTAGGAATTTGCATCGCCCTCGGTTTCTTCCTGACAAAGATTATTGCACGCCCTCTTCATGAGATGGCAGAAATAATGGAGAAGGTTGCTGAAGGGGATCTGACTGAAAAGGCTCATATTCAAACGAAGGACGAAGTTGGAATACTTGCGCAATCCGTCAATCATATGATTGACAATTTAAAGGGCATGATCAAAAATATTGTAATTGCTGCGGAAAACCTATCGGCGTCTTCCGAACAGGTTTCTGCCAGCACAGAAGAGATTGCCAGTGCAAGTACCAATCAAGCAACCTCTGCGCAGACAATGAATGAATTGTTCAGGGAATTATCAGAAGCAATTAATGCGGTGGCACAGAACACAGAACAGGCCGCTATGCTTGCGAATAAAACAATGGAGATTGCGCAGGATGGAGAAAAAGTGGTCCTGTCTTCTGTGGAAGGAGCTAATCTTGTTAGTGACCAGATGTCCCTCTTGGAGCAAGATTCCAATAAAATTGGAGAAATTATCGAGGTTATTGATGATATTGCAGATCAAACGAATCTTCTGGCTTTAAATGCAGCGATTGAAGCTGCACGTGCAGGTGAGCAAGGTAAAGGATTTGCGGTTGTGGCCGACGAGGTCCGCAACCTTGCTGAAAGAAGCGGCGAAGCGACTAAGCAGATCTCTGCCATTATCAAGGAAATGCAGGAAGCTACATTATTAAGCGTTAAATCAGTGGCTGAGGGTGTAACCTCTACCCAACGCTCCGGTGAAGCTTTCGAAAATATTATTCAGCTCATTAATGAAACTGGAAATAAGGTGACGGAAATTGCCGGTGCCAGTGAGGAACAAGCGGCTCAGTCGGCTGAAGTGCTCACGTTTATTGAAAACATATCTGCTACAACTGAGGAAACGTCGGCAAGCAGTGAAGAAACAGCTTCTACAGCACAATCGCTCACCGATCTGGCAGAAGAGTTAAATGCATCGGTGGCTTCCTTCAAGGTAAATTAAATAATGGCTGGGGAAACTTAGAAAATGATGATTGATATCCCCACATGAGTCAAGTCCTTGGGAATGGATTTCCCGAGGACTTTTGTCCTTTGTATCGTAACGAGTCTTTGAATTTCAACCTCCATATTACTCTTATTTTTGACTAAAACGAATGTTTGAAAAAACGCATATTAAAAACAGTTTACATTTACCGATAAAAAAAATAATAGTAAGGACATTCTTTAGTATTGAAATTTTGCCAAAAATTAACAAACTTAAAGCTATATAGAAGATATACATAGTTATTAATTACTAAGGGGCATAATTGTTCTACTATTATGAGAAAAAGCAGGGAAGGAGGGCTTTTATGAGGAAAGGATGCTCTTATTGAAACTGAATTTGAAAAACAAATAAAAATGCTAGAAATTGGCTGCTTCTATATATGAATGGTTGGTCTGCTTTTAAGAATAGCCGTTTGATGATAGAATGCACGACGAAATTTCAAAATAAGGGGATGTTGAGAATATGCGTTGGTTTCTAAATAGAAAAACATCATTCAAATTATTATCGACTTTTGTACTAATTGCTGTGATACTTGCAGGTGTAAGTATATATTCCATGTCAACCATGAAGACGCTTCGTGGAAATGTCTGGATGACATATGAAAAAACGTTAGTCCCTATGAGTCATCTTACTCAAGCCCAGATAGATCTGTATAAATTAAAAATTATGTGGCAAGAAATTGCATTGTCTGATTTGAAAGCGGATAACTCAAAGAAATTGGAAGAAATAAAGACTATGAGGCAGGACATCGAAAAAAATGTCAATATTTACGCAGATGTCTATTTGGATTTTGGAGAAGAGATTCAGCAGAAGGGAGAGAGGTTTCGAGAGGAGTTTACTTTAAATTTTGATTATTATAACAAAGTTTATGATGATGCAATCAAATCGGTTTCTGCGAATCGAAGCAGCTTTCAGCAAAAGAATGAAGAATTGAATAAATTACATGAAGGGGTAACCAACTATATCGAGCAGATCAAGGCTGTTGATATGGAGATCAATGGAGAAGAATACATTGCTACCGGAAAGTCCTATTCCACCTCAATAACCATTTTGATTATCATTTCAATACTTACGTTCGCGATGTGTATCGCTCTTGGACTCTTGCTTACTAGGGTTATTGCCCGTCCACTTAATGAAATGGCAAATCTGGTGGAGAAGGTAGCTGATGGGGATTTGACCGAAACTACCAATATCAAGACGAAAGATGAGGTCGGGAAACTGGCTCAATCCTTCAATACGATGACTTTAAACTTAAGGGCTACCGTTCAAAACATATTAAGTGCGGCAGAAAACCTATCTGCATCCTCTGAACAGGTTTCAGCCAGCACGGATGAAATTGCCAGTGCCAGCGCTAATCAGGCAAATGCTGCACAAACGATGAATGAGCTGTTCAGGGAATTGTCGGAAGCCATCAATGCTGTAGCGCAAAATACGGAGCAAGCGGCGGAGCTTGCCGGCAAGACAATTAAAATTGCACAGGATGGGGAAAAAGTGCTTCTTTCTTCAGTAGAAGGGACTAACCATGTCAGTGATCAGATGGCAAAGCTAGAGGAGGATTCTCATAAAATCGGAGAAATTATCGAAGTGATTGACGACATCGCAGATCAAACTAATTTATTGGCGCTCAATGCAGCCATAGAGGCGGCTCGTGCTGGGGAACAAGGACGCGGATTTGCCGTTGTTGCTGACGAAGTACGCAAACTGGCGGAACGAAGCGGAGAAGCGACGAAGCAGATTACAACTATCATAAAGGGGATGCAGCACCACACAACACTCAGCGTTCAATCCGTCCAGGAAGGACTTGTTTATACGCAGCAATCAAGTGAAGCCTTCGAAAGTATTATCAACATGGTTCATGACACGGGCAACAAAGTGACAGAAATAGCCGGCGCGAGTGAAGAGCAGGCAGCACAGTCGGAAGAGGTGCTTACGTTCATCGAGAGTATTTCTGCTGCAACCGAGGAGGCTTCCGCAAGCAGCGAGGAAACAGCAACAACAGCCAATGCATTAACGGAACTAGCAGAGGAATTAAATGCTTCGGTAGCAGCTTTTAAAATAGATTAATTTAACCCTAGTAAGCTCTGGTCTTGGACCGGAGCTTTCGTATTGACTAACCTTAAAAAGGCTGAAAAGTGAATTTTCAATGACGTATATAAAAAATATCATGAATATGCCGATAAAAAGGATAGCAGTTATTATATTAAATTAGTAATAAAAGATTCCCAATTTTTAACTGGAAATGAACTGGTAGTGAATCAAAAAAGTTCCGCGTGAGACCTGACTGATTTTCGATAACAATGTCTTTTATCCACTTGATGCAGGATAACGGGGGGATCACTACTACAGTATATTGCGAGGAGGTATATCATTGAGTACACAAGATGAACAATATGTAGTATTTGCTATAAATGAAAATTTTTACGCCATCTCGATTCACGATGTTGCGGAAATTATCCGGATGCAGACTGTCAAATGGGTGCCGAATTCGCGTGAGGAGTTTCTAGGCGTCATTCATCTTAGAGAGCATATTATTCCTATCATCAGTCTTCATCGGATTTTTTCTGAAGATGAAAAGACAATAGATTCCAAAACAAGAATGATTGTTTTACAGACTAATGACCAGGAGTTTGGATTTGTGGTGGATGAGGTTGACCATGTCATGTTTTTATCAGATGAACATATCAGCCCTGCACCGCACATGTCACAAAGTGAATGGATTACTGGGGTATATCACCATGATTCCAAGACAATCGCTTTGTTGAATCTACAGACTTTACTGCAGCAGGTGGATATTCAAAAGGTTTTGGATTAGTATCACTTAAAATTTGAGGAAGTGTCCAAATATGAAGTTTTCTAGTTGGTTTTATAATTTAAAAATAAGGACCAAAATACTATCAGTCTTTATTCTTGTTGCCATTCTTCAAATAGGTATTAATTTTTTTGGCTTGATCAATATGGGCAAGATGAATGACGGAATGGAAGAAATGTATAATGAGAGGCTTAAGCTTATTGAAATCATGTCGGATAACAAGGTTCTCCTTCAGGAAATCAGGGTTAAATGGCGCGACGTATATGTAGCGGATTCCAGCGCTGAACTGATGGATTCTGTGAATAAAATCAGGTCACAAATACGAGAAAATATGGAGCTATACAGCAAAAATCCATCTTTAACAGATGAACAGAAAAATCTAGTGGAAGATTTTGATCCTACATTCCAAGCGTTCAACAGTGCATACGATGAATCCATTACAGCGATAATTGACAAAAAGTCAGACTATAAAAGCTATATTGGCGGAGATTTGCTGAATCAGCAAAATAAATTGCTTGGAATCGTCAATCAATTGACAGAGATCGATTCTGCCAAAGCCCAAGAAACATATAAAGGGGCTGAAGATACATATGATTCGACCAAACTTCTAGCTAGCTTAATTATCATCATTGTATTGGCGATCAGTGTAGGAATGGGGCTATTGATTTCGAATGCAATCGCTCGTCCGCTGAACCAAGTAGTTGGACTCGTTGAAAAGGTGGCAGACGGAGACCTAACTGAAACGACAGATATCCAAACAAAGAATGAGATCGGAATACTAGCTCGGTCTGTCAATACGATGGTGCTAAATTCGAGGGCCACGGTGCAAAGTATTCTGAGGGCATCGGAAAATTTATCGGCGTCCTCTGAACAGGTGTCGGCCAGTATCGAGGAAATTGCCAGTGCGAGCACTAATCAAGCGAATGCCGCCCAGACAATGAACGAGTTGTTCAGGGAATTGTCTGAAGCAATCAATGCCGTTGCTGATAATACTGAGCATGCTGCGGAGCTGGCGAACAAGACGGTTCAAATTGCACAGGCAGGGGAACAGGTAGTGCTTTCTTCAGTGGAGGGCGCCAACGCAGTCGATGAACAGATATCTAGTCTGGAGCTGGAGTCAAACAGAATTGGAGAAATTATAGGGGTCATTGATGACATTGCAGACCAGACGAATCTACTGGCCTTGAATGCAGCGATCGAAGCGGCCCGTGCAGGAGATCAGGGCAGAGGTTTTGCTGTAGTTGCAGAGGAAGTTCGCAAGCTTGCGGAAAGAAGCAGTGAGGCAACGAAACAAATCACTGTGATTATTAAAGAGATGCAACAAAATACAGCGCTAAGCGTTAAATCTGTAAGGGAAGGAAGATCCTTCACTGAGCAGTCAGGCGTAGCATTTGAAAATATCATTCAAATGGTGAATGACACGGGCAATAAAGTAACAGAAATAGCGGGTGCGAGTGAGGAGCAGGCGGCCCAATCAGCAGAAGTACTAACATTTATTGAAAGCATATCTGCAGCGACGGAAGAAGCGACTGCAAGCAGTGAAGAAACAGCTTCTGCAGCACAATCACTCAACGATTTGGCAGAGGAATTAAATGCATCTGTCTCCTTTTTTAAATTAAACTAAATGTATAAAAAACGACTCGGCATCCAAAGTGCTAGGCCTTCTAACATCACACTGTGGTGCAGTTTGAATAATGGATTATCTACATTATTTAACTTCATTCAGCAGAAGTCTCCCACTTTTGTAAGTGGTGAGATGAATGCATATTGGTATTCCATTTAGTGGGGGTTCAAACCCCGGCTGAATAAAGTTAAAGCCTCCGGCGGATGCCACAGATTTTCAGAGGAAATTTATCGAGCGGGGCTCGATAAAATCTGGGCGCAAATACGCCAAGGCGCATTTGATAATACTTGAGTTCACCCCCAATGGATTAATTGGGGGTGAAGTATAAATGAAGAAAAATATAAAAAACAGGTGATCAATATGGGGAAAGCAAGGCAGGAACAATATGTTGCCATCGGTATTGGAACTGAGAAATACGCAATTAGGATACATGATATTGAAGAAATTATACGAATGCAGGAAGTTACAAAAATACCAAATGTCCAAGCTCATATTAAAGGGGTTATTAACCTGAGGGGAAGGATCATCCCAATCGTCAGCCTTCGCCATCGCTTTGGGCTGATTGAAGAGGAATATACAAAAGACACTCGGATTGTGGTTGTAAAATATGCAGATGAGATGATCGGTATTGTTGTGGACAGTGTAAGTCAGGTGACTACGTTTAGCGAAATTCAGCCTCCACCAGAAACGTTCGGAGATGTAAAAGGTTCGTTCTTCTCCGGTATCGGGCATGAGAATGAGGAACTGGTCAGCATACTAAATTTGGATAAAGTTCTCCAACAATAGGCGGTGAAACGGAAATGGATACATTTGATTTAAGCGAGTTTTTAGGAGTTTTCATAGATGAAGTCGATGAGCAGTTGGATATTATTGACCAGGAGATTCTTGTGCTGGAACAAGAGGGGGAATCCCCTGAAGTCATACAAAGGCTTTTTCGAGCTGCACATACATTAAAAGGTTCGTCGGCGACAATGGGTTTTGAGGATATGACAAAGCTGACTCACGAAATGGAGCATTTGCTTGATCATGTCCGCAATGGTAGATTGTCAGTCACTCATGATTTGATCAACCTTTTATTCAAGTGCCTGGATGAATTGAAGCAACTAAAGGAAGAAATTGTTTCGGGTCAAGATCCAAGAACGGACATAACACCGCTTATTGAAGAAGTGGAGAATTTTTCCATCCAAAAACAACCGGAGCAAGAAGAGGAAAAAGCTTCTGGTGAAGCATATTCATTAGAAATTCAAGGACACATTGATTCATATAGGGGACAGGGGCTGAACATTTATAAACTGTCTATCCAGATTTCCGCAGAATGTGAAATGAAATCAGTACGGGCTTTTTTAATTAAAAACCAACTGGAATCAAGCGGGGCAGACATAATTCAAACATCACCAGATTTTGAAAATCCCGATAATCAGGAAACGGATTATGAAGAAGTACAATTTCTCATTGCGACGCAACAGAGCCAGTCGGAAATTTCTGACCTTGTAAAAATGATGACGGATGTCGATGAGGTAGCAGTAGAGGATTTAGGGCAGCAAGCTGCGGAAAAAGAAACAGCTGTTGCTGCTGAAGTAGAAACTGTGGAAAAAGCCCAAGAGCCTGCTGAAGAGGATAAAAAGGCGAAGGGAAAAGAAGTACATTCCTCACCTAAGGCTGAACCACAAAAGCCTAAAGAGAAAAAGCCTGCTAAAGGACGGCAGGCGTCTCAAACGATCCGGGTGGATGTGGAACGTTTGGAGCATCTCATGAATTTGGTAGGGGAACTTGTTATTGATCAAACAAGAATCAGTCAGGTAAGCGGATTGCTACATAATCGCTACACGGAAGATGATACTGTTGATGATCTCGTTCAGGTTTCCGATCATGTTGCCCGTGTGATCGGAGAGCTTCAGGAAAGTGTTATGAAAGTACGGATGCTGCCAATTGGGCAGTTGTTCAGCAGGTTCCCGAGAATGGTTCGCGATTTAGCACAAACTCTGGATAAGGACATTGATCTTGTCATTGAAGGTCAAGAAACGGAATTGGACAGAACAGTCATTGAAAAAATTGGAGATCCTTTGATTCACTTGATTCGGAATGCTGTTGACCACGGCCTGGAATCAAAAGAGGACAGGGCAAAGACTAATAAGCCTCCAAAAGGTGTTTTGCGTATTACTGCTAGTCATGAAGAGAATCAGGTAGTCATCACGGTGGGAGATGACGGCGCAGGAATAGATCCTGAAAAAATGAAAAAATCGGCGATGAAAAAAGGCGTCATTACTGCCGAGGAAGCTGAGAAGCTGACCGATGATGAAGCAGCCTACCTCATTTTCCGTCCAGGTTTCTCCACAGCTAAAGAAGTGAGCGATGTCTCTGGACGGGGAGTTGGGATGGATATCGTCCGTAGCCATATTGAAAGCTTGAATGGAATCATTGAACTGGATACAAAACTGGGTCAAGGTACTTCTTTTAAAATCAAGCTGCCATTGACATTGGCTATCATTACAGGGTTGATTATTAGATTGGCAGACAGGACCTTTATTTTGCCAATGAGCAATGTCGTTGAAATTGTTCGGATTCATCCAGATACGATTCAGACAATCAAAGGCAAATCGATTGTGGTTGTCCGAGAACAAGTGTTACCTGTTGTCTGGCTTCACGATTTGCTCCAAATTCCACGGGGAGCTTCGGAAAATAGGCAGCTTCCGGTTGTAATTGTAGGTGTAGGTGAGAAAAAGATTGCTTTGATAGTTGATGAACTCCAAGGCAATCAGGAGATTGTTGTTAAGTCTTTGGGGAAATATGTTGGAAAAATCAACGGAATCTCCGGGGCTACAATTTTAGGGGACGGCCGGGTGGAACTGATACTGGAAGTGGCCGGTATTAACAGAATGATTAATAACGTATAAATCTATGGACTGGAAGTGAGATTATATGAAAATTTTAATAGTAGATGATGCAGCATTTATGAGAATGACTTTACGGAAGATGTTGGAAGAGTTTGGCCATGAGGTAATAGGAGAGGCTGTTGACGGGAATGATGCGGTAGAAAAATATAAAGAGCTGAAACCGGATTTGGTTACAATGGATATCACCATGCCGAATAAAGACGGAATTACGGCTACGAAAGAAATCAAGCAATATGACCCAAATGCAAAAGTTCTTATCTCTTCCGCTATGGGGCAGGAATCGATGGTAAAAGAAGCAATCATCGCAGGGGCCGTCGATTTCATTGTCAAGCCGATCAATCCACAAAGGATGATGAACGCGGTAGCCAAGGTAGGAAAGAACTGAATTGACGGAAGGTTGAGCTTTAGTAGTCAGATCATGTTCAGGATGCCAGTAAATACTGGTATGAAAAACACCTCTGCCACGATGAAGCAACTCTATGAAATCAAATGCATTACTGGACTAACCATTGGCTAATACAAGAGCCATTCTCTAGATTTTTTTTGATTATCATGCTTCCTGCTTTTCTCGCAGGGAATCTGTTGAAGTAAAGGAGCTGTTATCCTCAGCATTAACGATAGGTGGCATGGATACAGCAGAAGTTTGAAAAGTAAAGAGCTGAAGGTGAAGTAATGCTTGAAGTATTGGACCAAAACCAAGATTACGATTTGTTTATCCAGAGAATCAAGAGACAGACAAACATAGACTTGCATTCTTACAAAGAAGACCAGATGAAGAGAAGATTGACAGCCTTAAAAAGTAGAAAAGGTTTTCGGACGTTTGATGAATTCTATAAAGCTATGATGCAGGATGAGATGCTTTATGAAGAATTTTTAGATCATATGACGATCAATGTCACAGAATTTTTTCGCAATCCTTCCCGGTGGGATGTTTTGGAAAAGAAAATTATACCTGAACTCCTGAAGGAAAAGAAAAGGATTAAATGCTGGAGTGCCGCCTGTTCTACGGGGGAAGAACCATACAGTCTGGCCATGCTGCTTTCTTCATTCCTTGACTGGAAAGATATACGGATATTGGCGACAGACATCAATCAAAAGATCATTGATCAAGCGAAATCCGGCACTTTTAACACAGGGACGCTGAAAAATCTCTCCCCTTATTACCGGGATCAATTTTTTATCAATCAAGGAAGGCAGCATGTGATTTCAGAAAAGGTAAGAAAAAGCGTCCATTTTAGACGGCAGGATCTCTTGTCTGATCCTTTTGAACAAGGGTTTGATTTAATCATCTGCCGCAATGTCCTAATTTATTTTACCGACGAGGCGAAAGATCTTCTGTTTCAGAAATTCAGCCGCGCATTGAATAAAGGCGGATATCTTTTCGTCGGCGGATCCGAGCAGATTTTTCAGCCACAAAAGTACCAGTTGAAAGAAGCGGACACGTTTTTTTACAAAAAGATGTAGGTGAGATTGTTATGGGAAAAATTAAGGTCCTTATCGTAGATGATTCCATTTTTATGCGGAAGCTTATTTCTGATTTCGTATCAAAGGATGATCGTTTAGAAGTAGCTGGGACTGCAAAGAATGGCTTGGAGGCTATCGAGCTGACAGAAAAGTTGAAGCCGGATGTCATCACGATGGATGTGGAAATGCCTGAAATGGATGGGTTGACGGCGTTAAAGCATATTATGCAAAGATTCCCGACTCCTGTTCTCATGGTCAGTTCTTTGACCGAAAAAGGGGCTTATGAGACGATTAAGGCTTTGCAGCTTGGTGCAGTGGATTTTATTCAAAAACCATCCGGATCTGTCTCTCTGGATTTGTTCCGAGTAAGGGAAGAACTGATTCTCAAAATCAAGGCAGTTGCAAAAGCGCGGCTGGCGAAGATTGAAGCTCCAGTTCGCAGAGAATCAGTACAGCTTAAAACAAAGCCAGTCATTCAAAAAATAGAAAAGCCACAGAGGGTTATGACCGGTTTTAAACAGCTGTTTGCTGTTGGGACATCAACAGGAGGGCCGAAAGCACTCGAAACTGTCATCACAGGTTTGCCTGCTGGTTTCAAAGATCCTCTTCTCGTCGTACAGCACATGCCTCCAAAATTTACGGAATACCTGGCTAAAAGACTTGATAGCATTTCAAATATGAATGTGGTCGAAGCGCAGAACAATCAGGTCATCAGCGGAGGAACTGTTTATATTGCTCCTGGTGATTATCACATGGGGGTACGCCAAAGAGGTAATGAATACAGAATTGTGTTAAATAAAGAAGCACATTGCAACGGACATCGTCCTTCCGTTGATGTCTTATATGATTCTGTCAGCAAACTGACCGGATTAAAACGCCATTATATTATCATGACAGGTATGGGCGGAGATGGAGCTGCAGGAATGAAAAGAGCAAAAGATTCCGGAGCGGCTGTTACGACGGTTGCGGAATCCGAGGAGACGTGTATCGTGTACGGGATGCCAAAAACAGCAGTCAATCTTGGCTGCGTCGATCACATTCTGCCGCTAACTCGAATTTCTGCCAAAATGATCGAGTTATCTAAATAAATGTACATAACTGAATCTGCTCTCGGTACTAACCGGGAGCTTCTCTTTATCGGGAATTTTTTCACTTTTAATTTTGTTTTGAATTGTTTGGTGGATTGGAGTTTTAACTTCATTCAGCAGAAGTCTCCCACTTCTGTAAGTGGAGAGATGAATGCCTATTGGTATTCCATTCAGTGGGGGTTCAAACCCGGGCTGAATAAAGTTAAAGCCTCCGGCGGATGCCACAGATTTTCAGAGGGAATTTATCGAGCGAAGCTCGATAAAATCTGGGCGCAAATACGCCAAGGCGCATTTGATAAGGGGGAATGAAGAATGAAGTTTTTCTTGAGATTTTTGAATTTAAAAACATCATTGAAGTTAATATTCGCTTTTATTTTCATTGCCTGCATCCAGATAGGCGGCGGTTTTTTTGCAGTCTATAACATGGGGAAACTGAATGAGAACACAGAAAATATGTATGGTGAAAGCCTTCAGCCTATTCAATACTTGAATGAGACCAGATACCTTTTTCAAGAGTTAAAAGTGAACTGGCGCGATATTTTTATTAGTGCCTCCAATAAAGAAAGGGAGAAGCTCTTGGAAGATGTCAAAGAAGCCAGAGCCGAAATCGACCGGAATATTGAGTTGTACAGCAAAACATCACTGAATAAAGAACAGAAAGAATTGCTTAATAGATTTGAAACGGAATTGACCCAATATAACCGAGAGTATGACAGATCGATAGAAGTCATTATTAAAAATGACACCAAATACTTTAATCAAATGAACTTGAGCAAATTGCAAATCGAATTGGGGATTATTATCAATAAACTGATTGAAATCAATACTGTTGAAGCAGAAAATGAGAATATGGATTCTAAAAAAACCTATACAATGGTGAAAGCGATCACTCTATTTAACATTACGCTAACTTTTATACTTTGTATCTTTTTCGGGTTTCTTATCTCACGGGTCATCTCTAAACCGCTTAATCGAGTCGTCCGTCTTGTTGAAAAAGTGGCCGATGGAGATTTGACGGAAACGACGGACATCCAAACGAGGGACGAAATCGGAGTGCTGGCGCAGTCTGTTAACCGCATGGTAGTCAACTTAAGGGAGATGATTCAAAAGATATTGAATGCAGCTGAAAACCTGTCGGCATCCTCAGAGCAGGTGTCCGCAAGCACTGTTGAAATTGCCAGTGCCAGCGCCAATCAGGCGAATGCTGCGCAAACGATGAATGAGCTGTTCGCTGAATTGTCAGATACGATCCATTCTGTAGCAAAAAATACGGAACAGGCGGCTAAACTGGCGAATGAAACCATCAAAATTGCACAGGACGGAGAAAAAGTCGTGCTATCCTCTGTGGAGGGAGCTAATGTTGTCAGTGGTCAGATGGCCAATTTGGAACAGAATTCAAATAGGATTGGCGAAATTATCGAAGTCATTGACGACATTGCAGATCAGACAAATCTATTGGCTTTGAATGCGGCCATTGAAGCAGCTCGTGCCGGGGAACAGGGAAAGGGTTTCGCTGTTGTGGCTGATGAGGTCCGCAAACTTGCTGAAAGAAGCGGACAGGCAACCAAACAAATCACCTCCATCATCAAAGAGATGCAGGACAACACGGAGCTGAGTGTAACATCAGTACAAGAAGGACTTCTTTACACGCAAAAGTCTGGGGATGCCTTTGAACGAATAATTAAAATGGTAAAAGATACAGGACATAAAGTGACGGAAATAGCTGGTGCCAGTGAACAGCAGGCTGCTCAGTCGTCCGAGGTGTTGCATTTCATCGAAAACATATCTGCAGCAACAGAAGAAGCAACTGCAAGCAGTGAAGAAACCGCTTCGACGGCCCATTCCTTGACTGAATTGGCAGAAGAATTGAATGTGTCAGTCGCCAATTTCAAGCTGACTGACTGATTTTCCTATCTATTTAGTGGGAATTGAAAGAAGGCTTGTTTGCAAAAAACAAGTCTTTCTCACTTTATTTTGATAAAATAGATATGATTGTAAAACTCAAATATAAGACGAAAGAGTTGAAGTGAATGGAGACACTTAAAATAGCTGTCATTCCAGGGGACGGAATCGGTCCTGAAGTCATTGCAGAAGGAATCAAAGCTCTGGAAAAAGCTGCTCAGTTAGATGGAAGGGTTCAATTTGAATTTACCCATTTTCCGTGGGGCTGCGAATATTATCTTGAGCATGGCAGAATGATGGATGAAGACGGAATAGATCGGCTAAAGGATTTCGACGCAATATATTTGGGCGCTGTCGGATATCCTGGCGTTCCTGACCATATTTCTCTTTGGGACTTGCTGTTGCGAATCCGAAAAAGCTTTGATCAATACGTGAATATTCGTCCTATTCAGCTTTTGAATGGAGCGCCTTGTCCATTGAAAAACAGCAGCAAGGAAAAAATAGATATGTTATTTATCCGGGAGAATAGCGAAGGTGAATATTCTGGGGCAGGGGACTGGCTCTTTAAAGGGAAACCTGAAGAGGTAGTTCTGCAGACAGGTGTTTTTTCCAGAAAAGGAACAGAGCGGATTATTCGTTACGCTTTTGAAACAGCAAAAGAAGCTGGAAAAACAGTAACAAGCATCAGTAAGGCAAACGCACTCAATTACTCTATGGTTTTTTGGGATGAAGTATTTGAAGAAGTAAGCAAAGAATACCCGGAAATCCAAACTTATTCGTATCTGGTTGATGCTGCGGCCATGCATATGATCACTGACCCGGAACGTTTCGAAGTTGTAGTCACTTCAAACCTATTCGGGGATATTTTAACTGATGTAGGCGCCGCACTTGCAGGTGGGATGGGGCTCGCTGCTGGTGCAAATATCAATCCGGAAAGGGAATATCCTTCCATGTTCGAACCGGTGCACGGTTCAGCTCCTGATATTGCCGGGAAGGGCGTTGCCAACCCGTTAGCAACAGTTTGGTCAGCCAGTCAAATGTTTGACTTTTTCGGCTATAATGATTTGGGAGAGAAGCTTTTGAAAGCGATAGAAATACTTCTGGAAGAAAATAAGGTACTTACCCCTGATTTAGGCGGCAGCGCCTCTACTTCGGAAGTCGGAGATCGAATTTCTGAAATTTTAAATGATCTTTTTTAGAAAACATTGAGGATATAGGGAAAAAGGAGAGACAATTTTCATGCTAAAAGAAGAGAAACAGCAGTTATTTAAAGAGGCGCTCGGAAATTATCCAACGGGTGTTACAATTGTGACTGCCGTTGCAGAAGACGGAACCCCAGTAGGGCTTACTGTTAATTCATTTGCTTCCGTATCATTGGATCCTTTACTTATTTTATGGTCAGTCGACCATCGCGTATCATCCAAGGATGCTTTTATCAATGGGGAGACGTTTGCAGTACATATTTTGGCTGCGGATCAAGTGGAGCTTTGCAAGACGTTTGCTACACCTAATGTCGACCGTTTTAGCAAATGCAGCTGGAACATGTCTGAGCATAATGTACCTGTTATTGATGGAGCGTTTGCTGTCCTTCAATGCAAGCTGCATCAAGCCGTGGAAGCAGGTGACCATACAATTATCATCGGGGAAGTGGTAGATATCGACATCGAGAAACGCGATCCCATGTTGTATCACAGAAGAAATTTCGGATCTATTCCGGCCCAATTTTATACAAACATTGATGAGAAAAAATAAAGAATATGCATGTTGTGAAGGTTAAACAGTAACGATCGCGAAAACACTGATCCAATCAACGCAGTACAATTAAGAAAGGATGATCTCTAGATGGATGTCTTTTTTATAACAGGTGCTTCCAGAGGAATCGGCCTTGCTTTAAGTAAAGAGCTTATAGGTTCAAATAACGTGCTTATTTGCACGGCGCGCTCAAAGAACCAAGAGCTTGAGCAGCTTGCAAAAGAACAAAATTGCAAACTGGCGTTCCTTGAGTTCGATTTGGCTGAAACATCCCGTCTGGAAGAGCTGATGGATGCTATGATTTCTCATGTACCGGAGT
This sequence comes from Siminovitchia terrae, assembly GCF_003605405.2. Classification (GTDB taxonomy): domain Bacteria; phylum Bacillota; class Bacilli; order Bacillales; family Bacillaceae_C; genus Siminovitchia; species Siminovitchia terrae. The sequence continues at coordinate 47,049 of NZ_QYTW02000017.1, forward strand.
TTCCAAGTTCCATTACGCTCGTCAATAATGCTGGTGTTATCGAACCAATCGGCCATACTGAGGACAATTCTCAGGCTGCTATTGAAAAGAGTATTACTGTCAACCTGACTGCTCCGATGATATTGACATCTGCCTTTATCCGAAAGCTCAAGGACAAGCATGTCCCAAAACGAGTTCTTAATATTTCATCCGGTGCCGGACGTCATGCATATTCAGGGTGGAGCAGTTATTGTGCGGGTAAGGCAGGACTTGACCATTACTCAAATACTGTGGCGTTGGAACAGAAAAAAGAACCTTTTGGTGTGAAGATCGTGTCTGTTGCTCCAGGGATTATTGATACAGATATGCAAAAAGAGATACGGGCAACCGATACCCAAAAGTTTGAACTAGTAAAGCAGTTTATCGAATATAAGGAAAAAGGGCTGCTCAGTACACCAGAAGAGACGGCGTCCAAGCTTGCGGCCTTGATCCAAAGTGATAATTTTTCCGAGTTGGATGTCCTGCTTGATTTGAGCAATGTATAAGTCTTTTGTTTAGATAATAAGAAAATCGCCTGCATTTGTATATGCTGGCGATTTTTCTTATGAGTAAAGAAAGTATAACTTGTTATGGAAAATTTTATTCAGAGGAAGCTTTATCTTTGTCCAGCTACGACGTACAGGACGTACTAGTGCAAGCGAAGCGACAGGACGTCGCGTACTGAGCCTGCCGACGTACAGGAAGTACAAGTGCAACCGAAGCGACAGGACGTCGCGGCTTGAGGCGGCCGACGTACAGGAAGTACAAGTGCCACCGAAGCGCCAGGATGTCGCGCACTGAGCCTGCCAGGCGCCATCGGCGCAAGGATCAAGTCACGCGGAAGATTATACAGGAAGAATGTGCTTCTGCGGCACAGCTTATTCAAGGAAGCATATGTTTCCATCGTCGCAAAGCTGCATGAAGCAACTCACGGAAGCTTTTCACGATTTAATTGAAATTAGCAGCTTTGCTGTGGTGGCTGAGGAACTCCCTCATCAAAATTCTCCTTGAGCTTGTCACCTAAGACTGCGCGCCTTTCGCTTTTCTTATCATCTATGAAACTTTTTCTCGTAATTGGCGATTGCAAGCAGAGGAAAAATGTATTGGTAGCTATGATAATGGATGTAAAAAGATCCTCCCATTCCTTGGCCAACTGGATAGTACCAAGTCCAATCTTTATGATCATACGATTGGAGCAAATAGCGGACTCCCGCCTCAATTTCTGGTGTTGGCAGATTTTCTGAGGCAATCAGTGCATCTAAAGCCCAAGCCGTTTGAGTAATATGGCTTTTTTGCAGCGGCACGTATTTATTTTCAAGGTCACTGTTGCATGATTCACCCCACCCGCCATCTTTGTTTTGAATTTTTTTAAGCCAAGAGGTTGCCTTTTGAATACTTTTATGTTGTCGGTCAATGCCTGTGGCCATTAGCCCAGTCACAGCCGCCCATGTTCCATATATATAACAGATTCCCCACCGCCCGTACCAGGATCCGTCCTTTTTCTGGTCAGCAGTAAGCCATTTCACACCATCTCTAATCTTCTTACTCTTTTTGGGCATGTTTGTATAATTACCTAAAAACTCTAGGGTCCTTCCGGTCAAGTCGGCGCTGCTTGCGTCTGAAACAAGGAATCTGACCCTGTCGATCGGCAGCAGATTCATAATCTTTTTATCAACGTTTCTTTCAAAAGCGGGCCACCCACCATCATCATTTTGCATGGAAATGGCCCAGTTCGTTCCGCGATCCCATGACGAGAGTATGGCTGAATTCTCAGTTACTAATGGGGAAAATGCCCGTAAAGCTGCAGTTGTATCATCAACATCAGGGTTAAAAGTATTGATGTCTGAAAAACCCCATCCACCTGGCAATACGCCAGGATTGTTGATGACCCAGTCACCATATTTGTAATGTTTTCTTTCCAACAGATATTCATTGGCTGCGATGATCGTCGGATCTGATGGTGGAAGTCCTGCATTTTGCAGTGTAAACGAAATCAAGGTGGTATTCCAGACATTGGCTGTCGTATATTGCATGTGAGGATATCCGTCAATCGTACATTCCATCGCTTTCAGACCGTCGACTGCTTTCAAAATGACCGGATCGTCCTTCTTGTAACCGAGGGACATGAGAGCGAATATCATCAGAAAGGTGGCGCTGAAATAACTGTAAAATGTCCCGTCGGATTCCAGATGGTTGAACATGTATTGCTTTGCCCGCTCGATGGCATATGAATGGATTTGTTGGGGAGCCATTAAGATGCTTTTGATCCCGTGTTCAATGATAGAAAAGATATTTTCAAAGCCACGCTTTTCCCCCTCTGAAAAAAATTCGTTTGTCCTCTTGACAAAAAGGTCGGAAAGGTCAGGACTACCCTTGGTCTTTCTGCTGTATTTCTTTGCGGATAAAATCATAATCGGAGCAAGATTTGCCCTTCCAAATACGGAAAAATCGTAGAAATTGATTGGAAAAGAAAGGGGAAGAAGGATTAGTTCAACTGGCAGCGGAAAGAACGCTGGCCACTTGTATTGACCGGTCAATGCTAGCAGGATTTTTGTGAACATCTCCGCTTTTTCCATCCCGCCGTTTTTTAATATGAAGCTTTTCGCCATACGGATGCGGGAGCTGTGTTTTGAATAGAAGCCTGAATACAGCAGGGCATAGTAAGCTTCAAGCGTATAGGATAAGTTACCGTCTTTTTCATCGTTATAAAGCTTCCAGGAGCCGTTTTTTTCTTGTTTACTGAGAATTCGTTCCGTTAGCTTCCGAATCAAATCTTCATCATTTATTTCCAAAGTCCTTAATAATATGATCATATAGGCGTCGGTTTTGACGCCTGTGTCAAATGGATAATCCCAGGAACCGTTGTCTGTCTGCTCATCTTTCAGAATCTCTGTAATCTTATTGATCAATTCTCTCGTACTGTCTGTCATTCTGAATCATCTCCCTGACAAATATTTATTCAAAAATGGTAAAAGAATTCTTGGCGGGGGTGAGGAAAGATTTTCTTTTGCAAAAAGAAGAAAAAAACAGAGCCGCTTTCCCACCAGCTCCATGAAATAAAGGGGAAATTGAAGAAAAGCTTGTTAAATCCCTGCCATTTGAATATCGAACATATATCATCAGAGGATCAAATGATTGTGGGACAGATCAGACAAACAACGAAAATGCTGAATATCAACAACGTAACAAGGACAAAAGCGTATCTTGATTTTTATCTGCGATATCCGGAAATTCACTGGGCATTCCTGGGGCATCTCGTTTCAAGAAACGGCGGATGGAACATGACGGATTTGAAAGGAGATTTACTCTCAAGACTGATGAGTGAAAAAAAGCAGGAAGAATTCTTCGAATTTCTGGAACGCGGGAACTGGCTGATTTTTCAGGATGCATTTCCGCAATTTTTACTTTATGAAGAGAGTATAAGGCGGGGACGGAGTTTGTTTTATTTGCTTCCCTATTTGGAAATATCCAGATACATGGAGGTGATTTGGAACGATTTTTGGCTGCGGGGAGATTCTTATACACTAGCCATGGCGCAAGTTGTGAATGAACAAAGTTATCTGGAAGCGAGAATGATTCAGAATCCTTTTTACAAGGAAAAAGTTCTTCACACGTTGGAGTTTGTTTTACAAGATCTGCTTTCGTTTAATCAAATATTGTTTCCATCACGCAATGGAGCAAAGGCTGTACTGACAGGCATGACGATTCATCAATTTGGATCGCTGCATGAGCGGATCATCCTTGGAAGAAGATTGTATCAATTGCTTTTTAAAGACTGGAGACGGCACAAGAAAATTTTGAACTGGTGCATGTCTCATACTCATTCAGGGTCCAGAAAGGACTACTGGCCTCATATTTTTAATGATGTCAATGAGGGGGTGCCTGGTCCGCTTCAAATTCGAAGACTCAAAAATTGCCGTTTGATCAAAGGTTCACCCAAATTGTATAGTCCTTTACTTGAGTATGCATGGCCAAATATGAAGCACCGTCCCGCTGAACCCGGTGACTGGTTTGATGATCCTAACGTTGTCGTCTATTTAAAAAAGAATGATGAAGCGATAGATGGAGAAATAACAGGTGATTATTGTGAAACCCTTCAAAATCTCGAACTCGCAGTTCTTGCGAAAAAAGCAATATTTATATAGAAATCCTGGTAGCTTCCCGGCTATTGTATTCGCCATGCTTTTGGGGACGTATCTGGACTTATATTTTACGGGAATAGGCATGTATTCTTTTCCGATCCGGCCCTTTGCCGATGTTTTTGATATTCATATCGTTTTTAATCTTGCAGGGATTCCTGTCTTTATCTGGATTTTTTTATGGGTTGGGAGTAGAATATCCAAAGCCGGATGGGGCTTTTTAATCATTTTTTTTAGTCTGGCCGGCCCTGTCTTGGAGATTTTTTCGGAATCAAAAGGTTTATTCGTACATTCAAAAGAATGGAAGCACTGGTATTCTTTTTTGGGGTATTTCTTATTTTTGTTATCGGTATGGGCTATCTTCACATGGACAAACGGGCGAAAGAGCTGGCAGGACGTATAAAATCGGTAGGATTTTTTCAAAAAAGAGGGAGTGGGGTCATGATTCAACACCCGGGCGGATTTTGGAGAAGGTTGCTTGGAAATCTGCTGGATGCCATCATTATCGGGATTCCGATTGGTATATTAGGATACATTTTGACAGGAGATACGGAAGGCAATGTATTTACTAATCTGCTGAACTTCCTATACTATCTGATTCTTCCAGTAGCTTGGTTGGGGTATACGGTAGGAAAAAGAATTGTAGGTGTCCGCATTGTAAAGGTTGGCGGCGGCAATGTAGGGATAGGGGTTATGTTTCTTAGAACTTTCGTGTCGGGCTTGGTCTATGTTGTGACATTGGGAATTGCCTTGATCGTCAGTGCTTTTATGGTCGGGTTACGTGAGGATAAAAGAGCGATACATGACTTGATCGCCGGCACTTATGTTACCACGGATAGACCTCAGCCATAACAAATCAAAGTTGAAATTCCCCTCTATGTGTTACAATATGATTAATTTTGAATGCGTTCGGCAATGAGGGGGATTCAATGAAAAATTGGCATTTATATATTCTAATTACAACGGTCATGGTGGTTTGGGGCTTCAATGTGATCGCCATTAAGATCATTGTCACTCATTTTGCTCCAGTAACCATTACATCATTGCGGATTTTCATTGCTTTCCTTACACTCGCACCTATGCTGTTTTATCGCAGTGAAATCCAAAAGCTGGCGAAAAAAGATATATTGTTCATAGGTTTGGTGGCTGTATTCGGGGTCCTAGGACACCATTATTTCCTTTCAGTGGGTCTCAGCAAGACAAGCGCCGCCAATGGCGGGCTGATACTTGGCTCAGTTCCAGTCGTTACGACGGTGGCGGCAGCACTTTTCCTTGGAGACCGATTGACTATTTTCCGTATTTTCGGGCTGGTATTCGGATTCTCTGGTGTCGCATTAATCATGCTCATGAAACCGGGTGCTTCATTCAATTTTGCTGTCGGTGATATTTTCATATTTTGTGCGGTGTTATCACAGGCCATTAGTTTTATTTTAATAAACAAAATGTCAAACACTGCAGGAACACAGGCAGTAACGGGACTTTCTCTCATGATGGGCTCGGTGATGCTTTTTTCCGTCAGCCTTGCAATAGAACCAGCTGGTTTGGCAACGTTAAAAACTGGTAATCTTACAGCCTGGCTTGTATTCTTCGCTTCTGGCGTCATTGCAACGGCTTTTGGCCACCTTATCTACAATCATGCCATACAGAAAATCGGAGCAGGGCAGGCGTCGTTGTTTTTAAACTTATCTCCGTTCTTCTCGCTTGTTGGAGCCTTTTTATTTTTGGGCGAGAAAATATATTCTATTCAATGGCTGGGATTTATCTTTATTGTGGCAGGGGTTGTGTTGGGGACGGGATTTTTGGAACAAGGGAACTTAATCCGTACAAAAAAATCGGCATAATAGTTTATAAAACTATTTTATAAGAGGCGGAGTAACCACGATTTGAGGTTTCTTCGCCTTTACTTTTTACATGGATTTGATATTCTTTTATTAATTAATAAACGGGAGGGGGATGCATATGAATATTGATTATAATCATCCAATTCCGCTGCATATCCAATTGAAAGATCTTATAGAGCAGCAAATAGCGGAGGGCGTATATTCTGAACAAATTCCAAGTGAACGGCAGTTTATGGAAAAGTTTAATGTAAGCCGAAGTACTGTTCGGGAAGCCATTAGCTTATTGGTGAGGGAAGGAATACTTGAAAAGAGGCACGGCAAAGGCACCTTCGTTTCCTTGAAACCAATTCAGGATTGGCTTGGTCATTTAAGTAGCACAACTGAGGTCATCCTTGGAATGGGAATGAAGCCAGGAGCCAAACTGATTACCCATTACAAAACAACACCGGATCCTTACATACAGGGCCTAACTGGATTCAGGGAAGCCTATTTTATCAAGAGAGTACGCTTTGCAGACGATATTCCAATTGGAGTTGAGCGTCATTATTATCCGGTGGAAATCGGGCAGAAGCTGGTTAAGTATGACTTGGACAACGCAACTTTATACGATTTAGTTCAGAATGAGCTCGGAATCCAGTTCGCAGAAGCCGATCAATCAATTTCCTGCGGGCCGTTATTGGAAGAGGACCGTGAGTATCTGGGAATACCGTCCGGTGCCTGTGTAATGACAGTAAGACGCGTGATTAAAAATGAGGCCGGGCGGATCATTGAGCTGGAGACCGCTTTTTACAGGAGTGATATGTATACATTTAAAGTGAATCTCTCGAGAAAATTTGGCTAGGCAAGACATTTATAAATAAAGGTGATAAATGTAATAGAATTAACAAATATCTGAATAAAGAAAATTTATTGAAATGTAAAACTTCATGTTTTATACTAAGTTCAACTTCGACTAAAAAACTGGTACGGACATCATAACGTCATTATAAGTTTAAAGATCAAAATATATGAAATGGAGGTCTAGAGGATGAAAACTGAAGTTGAATTGAAGAAAGGGCTGCCAACAAATGAAACACATCTTTGGAATGCGATCACACGCTATAATCCCGACGCGGAGCCGACAGTGGCCGTATCCGGTGAAGGCTCTTGGTTTACAGATGAAAATGGCAACCGCTACCTTGATGGGGTTTCCGGTTTGTGGTGTTTAAACCTTGGTCATGGGAGACAGGAAATCGTTGACGCAGCAGCTGAACAAATGAAAGCCCTGTCATATTTTCCATTGACAATGAATCATAAGCCTGCTGTACAATTGGCTGGAAAAATCAGCGAACTGCTGGGAGCTGATTATCAGGTGTTCTTTTCCAACAGTGGCTCTGAAGCAAATGAAACCGCTTTTAAAGTGATCAGACAGTACCATATTCAGACTGGCAATCCAGGAAAATATAAAATTATATCTCGATATAGGGGGTACCATGGGGCTACGCTTGGAGCGCTCAGCGCTACGGCACAGGCCAACCGGCGCGTAAAATATGATCCGGGTGTTCCGGGTTTCCTTCATGTACATCCCCCATACAGCTATCGGTCGCTGTTTGAGGGGACACCTGAAGAAACTGATTTGAAAGCGGCAGATCTTTTGGAAAGTACAATCCAGCATGAGGGTGAAGAGTCGGTGGCAGCGTTCATCATGGAGCCGTTCATTTCAGGCGGTGGAGTTATCGTACCTTCTGTGAAGTATATTCAACGTGTTCAGGAGATTTGTAAAAAATACAATGTGCTGCTTGTCATGGATGAAGTGGTTTCGGGATATGGAAGAACCGGAGAAATGTTCGGTTTCCAGCATGCCGAAGGAGTTCAGCCGGACATTGTGACAATGGCTAAAGGGTTGACGAGTGGATATTTACCTCTTGGAGCCACAGCTGTTAAATCAGAGATCTATGAAGTGTTCAAAAAACAGGGGAAAGACAATCACTTCAGACATGTTTCCACTTATGGCGGGCATCCGGCTGCATGTGCGGTTGCCCTAGCAAATATAACAATAATTGAAAAAGAAAATATTGTCGAGCGGGTGAAGGAGTTGGGAGAATCCAAGATTGGAAGACTCCATCTGTTAAGTGATCACAAAAATGTTGGAGAGGTAAGACAGGCAGGCTTCCTAGTGGGGATGGAAATGGTTGCTGACAAGGAGACGAAAGAACCGCTTGATGATGAAAAAATGGGAAGCATTTTGGCTGAATGCAGGAAGTGCGGATTGATGATCGGCAGAAATGGAGATACAGTGCCGGGTTTAAATAATGTAATCATCATTGCACCGCCGCTAACAAGTACTGAAGAAGATTTGGACTTTCTAGTTGAAACAGTAGAATCGGTGATTCGTAGTCTTTAAAATTTTTCCTTAAATTTAACTTCATTCAGCAGAAGTCTCCTACTTCTGTAAGTGGTGAGATGAATGCATGTTTGTATTCCATTCAGCGGGAGGTTCAAACCCCAGCTGAATAAAGTTAAAGCCTCCGGCGGATGCCACAGATTTTTAGAGGAAATTTATCGAGCGAAGCTCGATAAAATCTGGGCATAAATACGCCAAGGCGCATTTGATAACTCGGGAGGAAAGCAGCAATGGATTACGAAAGGTTGAAAACATTTATAGCAGTTGCTGAAAAGAAGAGTTTTTCCGAGGCGGCCAAAATATTGTATGTAACGCAGCCAACCATTTCGGCACAAATCAAGGCGCTGGAGGAAGAGGTTGGGACAAAGTTGTTTGAACGTACAACAAAAAAGGTGGAAATGACTCAATCCGCTGCAATTTTATTGAAATATGCTAAAAAAATCATTCATTTGAGCGACTCCGCTCAGAAGGAGATTTTGAAATTTGAGGACTGCATGTATGGGGATTTGAAAATAGGCTGCAGCTTCACAATAGGAGAATATGTCCTTCCTGAGTTCTTGAAATTATTTAAAGGTGATTATCCACTCATTCAGATGAGTGTTGATATCACCAATTCCAATAACATTGTATCGAACATTAAGGATCAATTTATTGATGTGGGATTGATTGAAACGCCGATTGATGATGATCAGATTGTTGTGGAGCCTTTTATGGAAGATCAATTGATTCTAATTGCTGCGCCAGGCTATTTCCCCGATAACGAAATTACCATCTCGGCAGGACGTTTAAAGGATATTCCCTTAATAGTAAGGGAGAAGGGTTCGGGGACCAGAGCTGTTGTGAACCAGTATTTGCGTCAGACAGGAATTACGGAGGATGACTTAAACCTGGTAATGGAGCTTGGAAGTACTGAAGCAGTCAAATCCACTGTATCGGCTAGACTTGGGGTTTCGATCATATCAAAAAGTGCAATCAAAAAAGAGCTCAAACTCAAACTTTTGAAAGCTTATCCGATTAAAGACCTTTCCTTTTACCGGCATTTTTACATCGCTTGTAGAAAGGATGTAGTTTTAAAACAAACCACAGAATTATTTATGGGACAATTGAAAAACAGCATGGTAAAAAGTGAAAAAGGTGTTTCATAATCTGTTTCAGGCAACATATGTTGTTGGTGATAAATTTTTAAAAGACATATGACATATTAAAGGAGGAAGTGAAATGGTCCAACAAGAAACGGTAAAACAAAAAATTGCAACAGGTCAAAAATTGAAAATGACGCCGAGTGAGGCAATAGTTGAAACACTTGTACAGGAAAATGTAAAGGAAATTTACGGGATTGTAGGATCTGCTTTTATGGATATGCTTGACTTGTTTCCGACAGCAGGTATCAGATTTATCCCAGTCCGTCATGAACAAAGTGCTGCGCATATGGCTGATGCTTTTACAAGAGTATCAGGTACAGCAGGTGTCGTTATTGGGCAGAATGGGCCGGGGATTACAAATATGGTGACATCTGTGGCAGCCGCATACCAGGCGCATACTCCGATGGTTGTCATTTCTCCTTCCGCAGGAACTCCGACGATCGGGTGGGATGGATTCCAGGAGGCGGATCAGGTATCGATCTTTAAATCGATAACTAAAGAAACAGTTCGAGTGACACATACAAGCCGCGTAGCCGACTGCCTGCGTACGGCCTTCAGAATCGCTTATGCTGAACGCGGTCCGGTTTTATACGATATTCCTCGAGATCTTTTTTATGGAGAGCTGGAAGACCAAATCCTTGAGCCGCATCAATACCGTACGGATGCTAGAGGAAGCGGTGACCCTGCATTGATTCAAAAAGCAGTTGAACTACTGAAGGACGCGAAAAACCCGGTCATCATTTCGGGACGTGGTGCCGTTGATGCCGATGGAGTAGAAACAGTTGTAAAAATAGCTGAACATTTATCTGCGCCAGCTGCAGTATCTTACATGCATAATGACGGATTCCCAGCAGATCACCCATTGGCTGTTGGGCCGATTGGCTACATGGGAGCAAAATCAGCTATGCGTACATTGAAAGATGCTGATGTATTGCTCGCCATCGGAACACGTTTGTCTGTATTCGGAACGCTGCCTTGCTATGATATCGATTACTTTCCTAAAAATGCGAAAATCATTCAAATTGATATCAACCCTCGAAATATTGCAAGAACGCACCCGGTTGAGGTGGGAATCATCGGAGACGCCAAAGCAGCCAGTGAAGAGTTGTATAATCAATTGTTGAAAGCTCAGCCTGAGCCTGCTCAAAATGCAGATCGCATGGCAGAAGTTGCAAAAAGTAAAGAAGCATGGGAGCAGGAATTGGTTGATCTTGCAATGGAACCAGGCAGTCCGATCAATCCGCGGAGAGCCCTTTTGGAACTGACTAGAGCACTTCCTGAAAACACAATTATTTCGACTGATATTGGAAACGTATCATCAACAGCAAATGCTTACTTGAAATTCAACAAAACAAGACGCCATATTGCAGCGCTGACTTTCGGAAATACTGGGTTTGCATACCCTGCGGCGATGGGTGCACAGCTAGCTGAACCTGATACTCCTGTAGTAGCTATCATCGGAGATGGCGCATGGGGAATGAGCTTGCACGAGGTGAGCACAGCTGTTGAACAGAACATCCCTGTCATTGCATGTGTATTCAATAATAAATCTTGGGCTGCAGAGAAGAAGAACCAAGTAGATTACTATGACAACCGCTTCATCGGTTCCGACATCGAAGCTCCTGATTTCGCTGAAGTGGCAAGATCAATGGGGGCACTTGGTTATACAATCGACAAGCCGGAAGATATTGCCGGAGTAGTAAAAGAAGTATTGGAGAAAAGAAAGCCTGCAGTCCTTAACATCTTTGTCGATGGAACACAACTCGCTCCGCCGTTTAGAAGAGATGCTCTGAAAATGCCAACACGCTTCCTGGATAAATACAAACACCTTGATCATGAGAATTGGAAAAAATAAATACAAGGTTAAAAACTTCAGCCCGTTAGGTGGAAGCCTGACGGGCTGATTTGTTTGAGCTTAGGGTGTTTACGAAAATACTCTTCGGAATTTAGAAATACTACTCACTTTGCGAAAATACTCTTCGGAATTCAGAAATACTACTCACTTTGCGAAAATACTCTTCGGAATTCAGAAACACTACTCACTTTGCGAAAATACTCTTCGGAATTCAGAAATACTACTCACTTTTACGAAAATACTCTTCGGAATTCAGAAAAACTGTTCACTTTGCGAAAATACTCTTCGGAATTTAGAAATACTACTCACTTTGCGAAAATACTCTCCGGAATTCAGAAATACTACTCACTTTGCGAAAATACTCTTCGGAATTCAGAAACACTACTCACTTTGCGAAAATACTCTTCGGAATTCAGAAATACTACTCACTTTTACGAAAATACTCTTCGGAATTCAGAAAAACTGTTCACTTTTGCGAAAACACTCTTCGGAATTTAGAAAAACTGTTCACTTTGCGAAAACACTCTTCGAAATTTAGAAATACTACTCACTTTGCGAAAACACTCTTCGGAATTTAGAAATACTACTCACTTTTCGAAAATACTCTTCGGAATTCAGAAATACTACTCACTTTTACGAAAACACTCTTCAGAATTCAGAAAAACTACTCACTTTTCGAAAACACTCTTCGGAACTTAGAAATACTACTCACTTTGCGAAAACACTCTTCGGAATTTAGAAATACTACTCACTTTGCGAAAATACTCTTCGGAATTCAGAAATACTACTCACTTTTACGAAAATATTCTTCAGAATTCAGAAAAACTGCTCACTTTGCGAAAATACTCTTCGGAACTCGGAAGGTGGACTATGACGTACTTTTGTTTTAATTTATGGAGCGTCGATTGCTACTCCATGTGGGCTGATGATGAACCGATAATGCCATTATGGGCATGGGCGATTATCCATTCAGTCGCTGGATTCAGATTAATATGGTTTGGCAGGTATAAAATTTTTGAAAAAGTGATAACAGTTTTGATTGGTATTATGTTCCTTGCTGTTGTTTCAAAGGAAGTAAAGCCTGAGTTTAGGAAAATGGAATAATACAGCATTGATCCTTGTCATCGTTATATTTTAAAATTGGGCTTGCCAAATTCATTTAACTTGATTCTGCAGAAGTCTCCCACTTCTATAAGTGGTGAGATGAATGCATATTGATATTCCATTCAGTGGGGGTTCAAACCCCGGTTAAAGCCTCCGGCGGATGCCACAGATTTTATCGAGCGAAGCTCGATAAAATCTGGGCGCAAATACGCCAAGGCGCATTTGATTTTTTCATCCTTTAACAGCGAAAAGCTGCGGCATTGTCCGCAGCTTTTGTTTCAAACTATTTCGCTTCAGGTTCCGTGGCCATGGATTCGGCGGGGCTTTCCTTATCCCTGAAATCTCCCAAGATATAGTGATCCAAATCTTTTTCGGGTATTTCTTTGTAATTTTTATACCTTATAAGGAAGAAGATGCCTCCAAGTGCCACCCAGACAAGCAGGACAATCCAGGAAGGCGTACCCAAAAATCCTGGAGAGCCGGGAACTACTAATAATAGAAAGAAGCCGATACTGCTGATGACTCCAATAAGTGCAACAAGCTTTCTCCCAGGAGCAACGAGGAGAATACCCCTTACTTTTCCAGTGTCTTGATCAGACCATTTAAAAAGGCGGTAGGCAACAAAAGTGGTGTAAAAGTAAGCGATCGTTACGCCCAAGGCAGCCATGTCAACGACCCATAATAATGCTTGCCTTCCGAAGAACGGGGCAATGAGGCAAGCGGCCATTGTAAACCAGATACCCAATTTTGGAGTTGCGTATTTAGGGTGCAATTTTCCGAATGAATCCGGAATGACTTTAGCCCTACCCATCGCAAACAGGAGCCGGCTCGTTGATACATAGAAACCGTTTAGACCTGTAAAAATTCCCATCATAACTGCAAAAGCAAGTATAAGGACGCCAACTCTGCCAAATGCATTTTCAACAATTGTACCTGTACCCCACATATATCCCGCATCAACTGTATTGATCCAAGGCATGCCAACACCAGTGGCAATGATAAGGAAGGCATAAGTCAGGCCCGCACAGATCAACGCCCAAAATATTAGCTTGAATGATTTGCTTGGATGGAAATCAAATTCTTCAGCTGCTTGCGGGATATTGTCAAAGCCGACATAAGCCCATGGTGCAATGGCTATGATGGCTGCTATAGCTGCAAGGGAAGACGTTCCAGGTTTAAAAAGCGGCTGTAAATTCTCCATCGAGCTTGAAGGGTGAAAGACCATTCCCACTGTCAAAAGGATAATCGCTATCACAAGCCCTACGCAAAAGATGAACTGTGAGAATCCCGAAAGGCTTGCTCCACGAATGTTTAAATAGGCAAAGAAAATTAAAGCGAGACAAGCAATGATGACTTCACCAAAAGTGACGTCCCATCCGGCAATAGTGTAAAGGTGGCCTTTCGTAAAGAAAGCGGGCATTGTGAATTTTGCCAACAGGGCTAAAGCAGAAGCATTCAAAGCAACGATTGACATATAGCCAAGTGTCAGGAACCACCCGCAAAAGAATGCATGATATCTTCCAAGCCCGTAATAGGCATATGCAAATTCTCCTCCCGAGACTGGCAGTTTTTCGACGAGATAGCCATAGCTCACACCAATTACAATCATAAGAAGCGCTCCGATGGAATAACCAATAATGACACCAAGAGGCCCTGCCATTGACATCCAGTCCACAGGCAATACAAAGGCTCCCCAGCCGATACAGGATCCGAAAGCGATGGCCCAAACCCAATGAGGCTTTAACGTCTTTGCCAGCTGCTGCCGTTGTTCCATTAAAAAACCCTCCTTCATTTCCGTTGTATAAAAGCGCTTACAAAGAGGAGTCGTCAAGATGTTAATTAAAATTCTATTCCTTTGATTGGTTGAAATCAACGATATCTGATAATTCTAATAATCAGAATGTGCGATATCATTCATGCTTATTTTCTATATATAAAGGTACATGACTCGTCTGTTTTTAATGTTATTCCGGATAAAAACAAATCAGCACTGCTTAATCAAATGCGCCTTGGCGTATTTGCGTCCAGATTTTATCGAGCTCCGCTCGATAAATTTCCTCTGAAAATCTGTGGCATCCACCGGAGGTTTTAACTTTATTCAGCCGGGATTTGAAACCCCACTGAATAGAATACCACTATGCATTCATCTCACCACTTACTGAAGTGGGAGACTTCTGCTGAATAAAGTTAAACAGTGCTCTTAAGTCTACCGATTATTCTACCCTCACTCCTTTACGAAAAGAAGGAGGAACGGTTGCTACTGATGCTGCAGGCTTGGTTGATCCGTATTGATCCCCAAATTTATGGCAACTCCCAAAGTATATTGATCCAACACTTCATCTGGAATATTTTTATCATTTCCTGACAGAAGACGTTTCCCAATGTAGAAGAGTTTGTATATTCAAATAATTACTTGAATATACATAGGTTTAATGATTAAATGAAGGAAATAAGGTGACTTTTACATATATGGGGGTGGGTCCAATATCAATATCGGGCAGCTTATTAGTATTGAAGACAGTAGTCCCTAAAGAGCGTTTTGCAGATGGAGAAACGGATCATTTGCTTGGAAATGGAGGAAGTATCTCGGTATACCCGCAATCGGAAGAGGAGATCGTGAATCTATTATCCTATGCCAATCAATCTGGACAAACAGTTTCTATCGTGGGAGCCGGAACGAAAAGAGGTTATGGTGGCCTGGCTGAAAGCGCCGATATTTTATTGTCATTAAAAAAGTACAACGGCATTGTTGAGCACATTCAAGGGGATATGACGGTCACTGTCAAAGCGGGAACCTGTTTTGGCGACCTTCAAGAATATCTTGCTGATTATGATCAAAGGCTTGCGATTGATCCTTTTTCACCACAGTCCTCGACTATAGGCGGGATTATTGCCGCAAATGACAGTGGTCCGAAACGGCTCGGTTATGGCTCTGCAAGAGATTCGGTCATTGGCTTGAGGGTTGTGTACCCTGATGGGACGTTAATCCGTACTGGCGGCAAGGTTGTAAAAAATGTGGCTGGATATGATATGAATAAATTGTTTATCGGTTCAATGGGCACACTTGGAGTCTTATCGGAAGTGACACTGAAGCTCAGGCCCCTGCCGAAATATGAGAGCTTAGTTCTTTTATCATTTCCTGAAGATGACTCGGAGCAGATTAGGCAATTTTCCATCCAGTTGCTTGACTCGATGCTGGAACCCGTAACGCTGGAATTGCTCAATCCGTCATTGGCTGGGAGATTGACTGGAAGTTACAACAAGACATTAGCAATCGCTTTTGAAGATGTGGAAAGTTCTGTCCTGTATCAAGAAAACGTATTAAGAGATATGAAGCCTGATACAGCGGATTTCAAAGTGCTTTCAGAGGAAGAAACCCGCACTTTTTGGAAAAAGTTATATGAAAACCCTATCAATGAATCGTCAGAAGAATTGACAGCGTCGGTGAAAATTGGCGTGGTCAATATGGACGTGCTTCATATAATAGAAGAAACTACCCAGCTTGAGAGCCCTAGACGCTTAACTATCCAAGCGCATGGGGGATTGGGCCACGGTTTATGCCGGGCAGTAATTAAGGGTGAGGAAAGATTGGTAATCGATGCGATGATTCAATTGAGGAGCAAAGCAGAGGAGAGCGGTGGATATGCAACTGTCACCCATTTGCCGTATAAGCAAAGGAAGCAGATCGATATATGGGGAGAAAAGCCGCCATCCTTTTTCCTTATGGAAAGAATTAAGAAAACGGTTGATCCAAATGGCATTTTAAATCCGCAAAGATTTTTGGGAGGGATTTAGGAGTGGCAGCGATAGTAAAGGAGACCAATCAGGAACCGGCATGCACCACATTGCAATTGGGAAATTACCTTTGGAATGATCCGCCGGATCCGAATAAATGGGCGGATTGTGTCCATTGCGGGATGTGCTTAGAATCTTGCCCTACGTATGAAATCACAGGCCATGAGCACCATTCGCCAAGAGGCAGGGTGCATTTGATCCAATCAGTTGCCGAAGGGCGCCTTGAAGTCAATGATGAACTGAATGACCCCGTTTTTGACTGCTTGGATTGCCGCGCGTGTACAACTGCCTGTCCTGCAGATGTAAATGTAGGCGGTCTGATTGAAGAAGCAAGAGGGCAGATCCGGCAGGCAATGCCTTTGACAGGATGGAAAAAGGCAGTCAGTAAATTATTTTTGGAAAAATTGTTCCCTTATCCAGATCGGATGAATGCTTTTGGAAGTCTGCTGAAATTTTATCAAAAGAGTGGTGTGCAGACGGCGGTGCGAAAAACCGGCTTGATTAATATTATGCCGGACCACTTGGTGGAAATGGAAGGAATCATGCTGGAAGTTAAAAAGCCTGTCCGGAAAAAATATAAACATGAAAAAGTAATCAAAGCCCAAGTGGATAAGAAAACAGAAGTTGCTATGTTTGCAGGGTGCGTGATGGATGTGATGTTTGGCGACGTGAATGAAGCGACAATCAATGTACTGACTCGAAATGGCAATGATGTGACGCTCCCGAAAAATCAGACATGCTGTGGGGCGCTTCATGTTCATGCCGGTGATAGGGAGATGGGAAGGGATCTGGCCAAGCAGAATATCGAAGCATTCGAAGAAGCAGACACAGTTATTGTCAATGCGGCGGGGTGCGGTTCTATGATGAAAGAATACCATGAACTATTCCGAGATGATCCCAAATGGAAAGTGAGGGCGGAGAAATTCTCGGAAAAAGTGGTTGATATTGCAAAATATCTTCATGATACAGGATACGAAAAACCAAAAGCCTCCATTGAAACGACGATCACTTATCATGATGCCTGCCATCTGGCTCACGGCCAGGGAGTTCGGCAGGAGCCGCGTGACCTGCTGCTAGATATTCCAGGGGTGAAAATGATTCACATGCCAAATGCCGACAGATGCTGCGGCAGTGCTGGAATCTATAATATAACCAATCCTGAAATGGCGGATGCGGTACTACAAAGTAAAATGGAAAATGTCCCGGCAGAGGTCGAGATGATCTCGATGGGCAATCCAGGGTGTATGCTTCAGATGGCGCTTGGAGTCCAGAAATATGGCCGCAATCAAAAAGTTGTTCATACAGTGCAATTATTGGATTGGGCCTACCAAAAAGAAGTCCGGGAGGGGGGATGAGGTTGGCGGCTCATATAAAAATAAAAGACAGACACATTCTGAATCTCGCGAAACTCGTTTCTGGCCCCCGTTCGATCCTATATAAAAAAACAGACTTGGCAGCCTATGATTGTGACGGATTCACCATAGAAAAATATTTACCAAGGGCGGTGGTTTTTCCGCAAAATACAGAGGAAGTTGCAGCTGTTGTAAAGTACTGCTCAGAAAACGATTTGCCGTTTTTGGCACGAGGAGCGGGAACCGGTTTAAGCGGCGGTGCGATCCCGATCAATGGAGAAGTAATCATCAGTCTGACAAGGATGAAGAGATTGCTTAACGTCGATCTTGAAAACAGAATGGCAGTGGTTGAACCTGGTTTCGTCAATTTGAAATTGACACATGCCATTTCTGATCAGGAATATTATTATGCACCAGATCCATCTAGTCAATATTGCTGCACGATTGGCGGCAATGTAGCAGAAAATGCTGGAGGAGCACATTGTTTGAAATATGGTGTAACGACCAATCATATATTGGGATTAGAGGTTGTATTGCCGAATGGTGATGTGATAGAAATTGGAAAAAAGGGAATACCTGATGCGCCTGGATATGATTTGTTGGGGCTTTTGACAGGATCTGAAGGGACTCTTGGAATTGTCACGAAGATCACTGTGAGGATTTTAAAAAACCCTGAATCCAAGCAGACTGTGCTTGCTTATTTTGATAGGGTCGAAGATGGCAGCCAGGCAGTGTCTGACATCATTTCAGCGGGGATCGTTCCAGCCGCTCTTGAAATGATGGATAAAATAGCGATTGAAGGGGTTGAAGCTGCTGCATTTCCTGTCGGCCATCCAAGAGATATAGAGGCTCTTCTATTAATTGAAGTGGATGGTATCCATGCAGGAATAGAGGAGCAGATCAATCAAATTTTGGAAGTGTGCAGAAATCGGAATGTCAGGGAAGTAAGGGCTGCGAAAAATGAAGGAGAAAGAGAAAGGTGGTGGGCAAACAGAAAAACGGGTTTTGGGGCGATGGGAGCTATCTCGCATGATTATCTTGTGCAGGACGGTGTTATTCCTCGAAGCAAACTTCCGGAAGTTTTAAGTAAAATCAATGAAATCAGTCAAGAGTCAGGGTTACGGATAGCGAATATTTTTCATGCAGGAGATGGAAACCTTCATCCACTTGTATTGTTTGATTCCCGTGTGCCGGGTGAAACCGAAAAGGCTATTGAAGCCGGCAGTGCTTGTCTAAAAGTTTGTGCTGATGCGGGCGGAACGATTACGGGCGAACACGGCGTAGGAATTGAAAAGAAAGAAGAGATGCGGTTTGTTTTTACAGATGAAGAGATCATGGCCCAGACAGCTATAAGGAAGGTCTTCAATCATGACAATTTACTTAATGCAGGAAAGCTATTTCCGACACCTGGAAAATGCGCTGAGATTAAACAGGAGCTGACAAAAGCATAAGAGAAATGCCAAACAAATATCTGTGAATGGGTGCATTTGCAGATATTTTTTTAACTTCATTCAGCAGAAGTCTCCCACTTCTATAAGTGGTGAGATGAAAGCATATTGGTATTCCATTCAGTGGGGGGCAAACCCCGGCTGAATAAAGTTAAAGCCTCCGGCGGATACCACAGATTTTCAGAGGAGATTTATCGAGCGAAACTCGATAAAATCTGGGCGCAAATACGCCAAGGCGCATTTGATATATATAACATTAGACGGAAAATTGTATTCAAATGATGATGTTACATGTCCAACTCCAGGCGCCATTGCAGCAAGGGTCAAGCCACGCGGAAGTTTATTCAGGAAGAATGTGCTCCTGCGGCACAGCTTATTCAAGGAAGCTTTTCACGATGTAATTGAAATGAGCATCTTTGCTGTGGTGGCTTAAAAACTCCCTCATCAAAATTCACCTTGTGCTTGTCGCCTAAGGCTGTGCGCCTTGCGCTTTTCTTTATAGATCAAGCTGTATAGAACAACAAAGCACCTCAAGAAAGGGCACTGATTCAGAAGAAAGGGGAAAATGCAAATATGAGTACAGGTTTGCTTGCCATTTTGTCTCTCTTGCCCATTATTGCCGTAGGTGTATTTTTGGTTGGTCTCAGGTGGCCCGCGAGCAGGGCAATGCCCATTTCCTATGTTTTAGCTGTTGTACTAGCTCTTTTTGTCTGGAAGGTTCCACGACTGAATGTCACGGCTGCGACCATTAATGGAGTCATTGTAGCGATTACGCTTTTGTACATTATTTTTGGAGCCATTTTATTGTTGAATACTTTACAAGAAAGCGGCGGGATGAGAACGATCCGCCGAGGATTTACGGACATTTCGGAAGACCGGAGAATTCAGGTTATTATTATTGCTTGGCTGTTCGGGTCTTTCATTGAAGGTTCGGCAGGGTTTGGGACTCCTGCCGCGGTAGCGGTTCCTTTGCTTGTTGGTCTTGGTTTTCCAGCGATGGCAGCCGTTGTGGCTGGTATGGTGATCCAAAGCACACCAGTTACCTTTGGGGCAGTCGGTACGCCTGTTTTGGTAGGAATTCAAACGGGTCTTTCGGCGGAGCCAAGCATTAGTCATGATTTTCTGCAGCTAGTAACGATGATTGGCGGCAAAGCTTCCATTTTACACATGATTGCTGGGACATTGATTCCGCTGTTTGTTGTTTCGTTGATGACTAAGTTTTTCGGGAAAAACAGATCGTTCACCGAAGGGCTCAAAGTATGGAAGTTTGCTCTTTTTGCCGCTTTTTCCATGACGATTCCTTATTTGATTGTCGCTAATACGCTCGGACCAGAATTCCCCTCTATGACAGGAGGGCTTGTTGGTTTAATCATTGTGGTCATGGCTGCGAAAAAAGGCTTCCTTCTGCCGTCAAAAGAAGAAACATGGAATTTTGAAGAGGAGTCAAAGTGGGATCCGGAGTGGACTGGCAAAATCATTCTAAAAGACATTGCGCACAAAAATGGTTCGATGAGCATGATAAGAGCATGGTCACCCTATGTCCTCGTCGCTCTCTTGCTTGTATTGACAAGATTGAAGTCACTTCCGTTCCTGGAATGGACCCAGTCGTGGACGATCGCTTTTGAAAACATGTTTGATTCAGGAATAACAGCCAGCTTTCAACCGCTTTATTCACCTGGCACTATTTTTGTTGTGGTATCTGTCATTACATTCTTTTTGCATGGAATGACTAGGAGCGCATACAAAAGAGCTTGGGCACAATCAGGTAAAACCGCATTAGCTGCATCTACTGCACTCATTTTTACTGTGCCGATGGTTCAGGTGTTTTTAAATAGTGGCGGGGGTGCTGCCGGATATGAGAGGATGCCGATAGAGCTTGCCAATGGTGTAGCGGCGGTAGCAGGTGAGTTTTGGCCGTTTTTTGCTACTTTCATCGGAGGTCTCGGTGCATTTATTGCAGGTAGCAATACGGTCAGCAACATGATGTTCTCGCTTTTCCAATATGATGTTGGTTCCCAAATTGGAGTGGATCCCACCTGGATTGTCGCATTACAATCAGTGGGAGGAGCAGCTGGAAATATGATATGCGTCCATAATGTTGTTGCAGCATCGGCGGTTGTCGGGCTCCTTGGAAAAGAAGGGACGGTCATTCGAAAAACGCTATTTCCCTTTGCTTATTATGCCTTGTTCACAGGTGCGATAGGCTACTCAATTGTCTGGTATTCCCAAAAAGGGATATTGAATCTAGGATCCATCATTTCCTTGGTCATCGTATTTGTTGCAATCTATATTATTGCCACAAATAAGAAACGGGCCGCCAAGCTCGAAGTGCCTGCTTCAACTGATTCATTTAAAGGTGTAAAATAAAGGAAAACTTTCTTCATATGGGTATTTTCCAAATCTACCGATTGATGATGCAAGTATGACGGCACTTTCATAACTGCTGGTGGTCGCTTTAGTCATAACGGCTCTAGGTTTTATTCCTACAATAAGCGTGATATATATTGAAAGAAATAATGTAAAAATCCATTAAGCTATTCACTGGACATTTCCAGGGAATGCTTTTCTTTTTGAGTAAAGAAAGTATAACTTGTTATGGAAAATTTTATTCAAATGAAGCTTTATCATTGTCTAGCTACGACGTACAGGAAGTACTAGTGCAAGCGAAGCGACAGGATGTCACGTCCTGAGACAGCCAGCGCCTAGCCCCGCAAGAATCAAGCCGCTTGCACTTTTCTTTTTTCTAGTCAAAGGATGATTGCAATTCGGCTCTTGTAGGAATAAGATTAAAAAGAGATTGTAATGAAAGGATTTATGTGATGGCAAACGATTTGACAAAAGAAGTGAATTCCAGAAGAACCTTTGCAATTATCTCCCACCCTGATGCAGGAAAAACGACTTTGACTGAAAAGCTCCTTTTATTTGGCGGAGCCATACGGGATGCTGGGACAGTAAAAGGAAAAAAAACAGGGAAATATGCAACATCTGATTGGATGGAAATCGAAAAGCAGCGCGGAATTTCTGTAACGTCGTCCGTCATGCAGTTTCAATACGATGATTTCTGGATCAATATACTTGATACACCGGGTCACCAGGATTTCAGTGAAGATACGTATAGAACCTTGATGGCGGTGGACAGCGCCGTCATGATTATTGACTCGGCAAAAGGGATAGAAGAACAGACATTAAAGCTGTTCAAAGTTTGTAAAATGCGTGGAATTCCGATTTTCACCTTTATAAATAAACTTGACAGGCAGGGGCGGCCGCCTCTTGAACTGCTTGCAGAAATAGAAGAGGTATTGGATATCGAAACGTACCCGATGAATTGGCCAATCGGAATGGGAAAAGAGTTTTATGGTATTTATGACCGTTATTATAAAAGAATAGAACAATTCCGGACTGATGATGAGAGTCGCTACCTTCCATTGGATGAAAAGGGCGAGGTCATCGGAGAACACCCGATAAAACAAACCGGTCTATACGATCAGGCACTTGAAGAAGTCTTGCTTTTAGATGAGGCGGGAAATGAATTTTCTATTGAAAAGCTCAATGAAGGTGAGATGACGCCTGTATTTTTCGGTAGTGCTTTGACAACGTTCGGGGTACAGACATTTTTGGAAACGTATTTGAAATTTGCTCCTGCTCCGCAGTCAAGAAATTCAAGCCTAGGTGAAATTGATCCAGCCTCAGAGGGTTTTTCAGGATTTGTTTTTAAAATCCAGGCGAATATGAATCCGGCCCATCGCGACCGCATCGCTTTTGTTCGAATTTGTTCTGGTGAATTTGAAAGAGGGATGTCCGTAACTCTTGCAAGGACAGGCAAACAGTTTAAATTATCTCAGTCCACACAGTTTTTGGCTGATGATAGAAGTACAGTCAATAAAGCAGTGAGCGGAGATATTATCGGTCTTTACGACACAGGAACGTATCAGATCGGCGATTCGATTGCCGAAGGCAAGAAAATTATCCAATATGAAAAGCTTCCTCAATTTACACCTGAGTTATTTGTTAAAGTTACAGCCAAGAACGTCATGAAACAAAAAAGCTTCCATAAGGGCATCCATCAGCTTGTTCAGGAAGGAGCTGTCCAATTATTCAAGACCTATCGAATGGAAGATTACATTCTTGGTGCAGTCGGTCAGCTCCAATTTGAGGTCTTTGTCCATCGGATGAAAAATGAATACAATTCGGACGTCATTATGGAGCCTATGGGCTCAAAGATCGCAAGGTGGGTAGAACATGATCAGATTGATGAATCGTTGTCCAGCCAGCGAAGCCTTCTGGTGAAAGACAGATTCGACCAGCCTGTCTTTCTGTTTGAAAATGACTTTGCTTTGCGTTGGTTCATGGATAAAAATCCATCTATCCAGCTGCGGGACCCGATGGAAATTGATTAACGTTATTTTTTTAAAAAGAGGTGCTCGAATGGGCACCTTTTTTGTGTGAATGTTTGACAAGTTGATGAAAACAATTAATTGCTTGCAAGGGAGTATAAATCTGAATTGTAAAACTGTTATAATTAAAAGTTAGTAAAACGTTCTATATCCGAAAGGAGATCCGTTCGTGAACTTAAGCCATTTTGCCATCAGGCGACCTGTTTTTACAATTGTTACTATGTTTCTCGTCATCATCCTTGGGATCGTATCATTGTTAAAAATTCCTCTTAAATTAATTCCGGAAATCAATCCTCCAATCGCAGTTGTCGTGACTACTTATGAAGGCGCAAGCCCGACCGAAGTAGTTGAAAAAGTCTCAAAGCCATTAGAGGCGAATTTGTCAACGTTACCAGGGATCAAAAACGTACAGTCTTTTTCTGAAGAGGGCTCGAACTTAATGGTCCTTGAGTTCACATGGTCTACTCAGATTAGTGATGTTCAGAATGATATTTTGCAGAGGATCGATCAAACTTCTGTCCCTTCTGACGCATCTAAACCAAGATTATTGAAATTTGACCCTTCACAATTCCCGGTCATCCAGCTATCGTTGAAGTCCGATACGGATGAAGAATTATTGAAAAAGCTGGCGGATCAATTAACCACCGAGCTCACGAGGGTTGAAGGGGTGGCGAACGTCAATGTGACAGGGAAGCTGACAGAGGAAATCAATATCACTCTTGATCAGGCTAAATTAAAAAAGTACAACCTAGCGCAATCTGATATTGTCAATCTGATTCAATCGAATAATATTTCCATGCCCGGTGAAACGGTCCTGACCGACGGAAAGGAATTGACGACAAGGATTGTCAGTTCACTGCATTCAGCCAAGGAAATTGAAAAGTTGGTAATCACAGTTAATCCACGGACTGGTGATAAAATCAGGATCCGTGACGTAGCAGATGTGAAACAGCAGAAGCAAGATGAGAGAATGATCACTAGAACGAATGAACTCCCTTCTGTCCTCCTAAGTGTTTTACAGGAATCTGATGCGAATACTGCCAACGTTTCCAAAGGATTTCAAAAAGAATTAAAGGCATTGTTAAAGAAGGACCAGTTTAAGGATATTGATGCGGATGTCTTATTTGACCAGGGTGACTATATCCGAATGGCTATTAGCAATATTGCTTCCTCACTTGTGATAGGGGGAGCGCTGGCTATGCTCGTCCTATTCTTATTTTTAAGGAATATAAAAAGCCCTCTTATTATCGGTATTGCCATTCCGTACTCAGTTATCGTCACATTTGTCCTGATGTTTTTTGCAGATTTCGCATTAAATATTATGACGCTTGGGGCCCTTGCCCTCGGGATCGGGATGCTTGTCGATAATGCCATTGTCGTCATTGAAAATATTTACAGGCACCTGTCAATGGGGAAGGATCCCAAGACTGCTGCAAGAGAAGGGGCAAAAGAGGTTGCGGGCGCTATCACAGCTTCAACTTTGACAACTGTTGCGGTATTCCTGCCGGTCGTTTTTATTAGTGGACTTCTTGGTCAACTGTTCAAAGAATTCGCCTTTACCATTTCATTCAGCCTGTTTGCATCGTTATTTGTGGCATTAACGGTTATTCCGCTGCTTGCCAGCAGATGGCTGAAAGTGCCGACCGGTAACTATGAGGCAAGAAAGCGCAGATCCAAGTCGTTGAATTCTCTTGACAGAGCAGTTCGCTGGTCTTTAAGGCACCGTTTTTTCGTTTTGTTCACTTCATTGCTGTTATTCGTTGGAGGCGGGCTTGGGTTATTCACGGTTGGTATGCAATTTTTACCGCCAACAGATGAAGGATTCTTCAGTATTAACCTCGAATTGGAGAATGGATCCGCCCTCTCCGAAACAGGAAAAGTCGTTGAAGCAATTGAAAGTGAACTGAAAGATGAGAAAATCGTCGATACGTATGTCAGTCTGATAGGTTCTACTCAGGAATCATCATTCCAAGGTACATCCAAAAGCAATACAGCCGAGATGTATATTAAATTGAAGCCTTTAGATAAAAGGAACGAGTCCGTATTTGAGTTTGTCGATGATTTGAAGCCGAGGCTTGAAGAAAAGGTTGAGGACATTAAAAAAGGAACATCGATTAAATTCAATGTGGATGCTGCTTCAGGTATTGCACCTCAGACGTTGACCTTCAATGTCGGGGACACGAACGCATCCAGACTCGATGAAAGCTCGGAGAAAATCTATAATGCACTTCAGAAATTGAATCATGTGACGGATTTGTCCACTAGCACAAGTGATACGGTCGAAGAGATCCAGATCACTGTTGACAGAGAAAAAGCTTTTGAAGCTGGGCTTGCACCCGCACAAATTGCAACTGCAGTGAATGATGTGACAAGAGGTGTACAAGCGACACAGATTATTAGCGACAGTTCTGATGTGTACGGAGTTTTTGTCGAGTATGATAAGAAAATTACCAGGGATATGGACAAACTTAAAACTCTTTTGATCAAGAAGCCTGATGGTGGATATGTAGAATTAAAGGATGTCGCAAAAATTAAAACAGGCAGCGGACCAGTAGAAATCCAAAGAATCAATCAGCAGGATTCAGTTGAATTTACTTTGAAGTATGACACTGAAACAAGCATAGGAGATATGTCCAAAAAGGTCGAAGAAACCATCGCTGACCTTGATTTACCTGATGAAACGGAGATTACGTTCAGCGGAGAGACTGAATTGCTGGCTGACTCAATCGATGACATGACAATGGCTTTTGTACTGGCAGTCATTCTAGTTTACATCGTAATGGCGGCACAATTTGAGTCGTTTAAATATCCTTTTGTCATCATGTTTACTGTACCGCTCATGGTCATCGGGGTGACAATCGGACTCATCATTGCGAGGATTCCGCTCAGTATACCGGCATTGATCGGAGTCATTATCCTGGCTGGGATTGTCGTTAACAATGCTATCGTGATTGTTGATTATATCAACCAGCGAAAAGCGGCAGGCCTTTCAAGCTACGAAGCCCTCGTTGTGTCTGTTAAAGACCGGGCTCGTCCTATCCTCATGACCGCACTGACAACAATTTTGGGGCTGGTTCCCCTAGCACTTGGTCTTGGAGAAGGAACAGAGATGAATCAGCCTATGGGTGTCGCTGTTATTGGAGGCTTAATCAGCAGTACATTCCTGACACTGTTTGTTATTCCGGTGGTGTACAGCCTGTTTGATCCGGAAACGAGGAGGATGAACAGGAAGGAGAAAAAGCGTGCATAGCCTTAAATTTTTTATTGCTTTTTAACCGCCTATAAATTATAATGGAGTCAACAACATAATGCTTGACTTTATAGTCAAAGGGGAGTAGCATCAAATGAGCTTTTTTGTGCTCATTTGAAACAAAGTCGTCAATTCGTGAAGAAATTCACCGGCTTTGTTGGCATGAACATGTCCAGCAAGACCTTTGCCCATCGGGCAAGGGTCTTTTTGATTTTCCAAAGAGAGGCTGCCGATGGGAATGTTGATCATTTTCGCGGGAGGGGTTTTATTTGGAATTATCATTGATGTTAGAGTATTTATGGGTGTTGGTTGTATTGGTTGGACTGGAAGGCATATTAGCAGCGGATAACGCTGTTGTTATGGCTGTTATGGTAAAGCATCTTCCAAAAGACAAGCAGAGGAAAGCCTTGTTCTATGGCTTGTTTGGAGCCTTCGTCTTCCGATTCACGGCATTATTTTTGATTACATTTTTAGTTAATGTATGGCAGATTCAAGCAATTGGTGCAGCCTATTTATTATTTTTGTCTGTTCATTATCTTGTGAAAAAGTATATGGGGATAGAAAAAGAAAAAAAGGTAAAAGAAAAAAGCAAAAGCCAGTCTTTCTGGTTCACTGTATTGAAAGTGGAAGTGGCGGATATTGCATTTGCGATTGATTCAATGCTTGCCGCTGTTGTGCTTGCGGTCACCCTTAAGCCAACCGGATGGTTTCAGATCGGAGGCATTGATGGAGGACAATTTCTCGTTATGCTGCTGGGCGGTCTAATTGGAGTCATTATCATGCGCTTTGCTGCAAACTCCTTTGTAAGCTTACTGTCTAAGTATCCTGGGCTGGAAACCTCTGCTTTTTTGATTGTCGGATGGGTTGGAGTAAAATTGGCTGTGCTGACGTTATCTCACGAAAAAATTGGATTATTGAACCCTCATTTTCCGGAGTCGTTTGAATGGAAATTGACCTTTTGGGTTGTCCTGGTATTGATTGCTGTTTCCGGATATTTTGCATCAAAGAAAAAAGCTGTTCTTCAATCATTGAATAAATAATATTGAAACGGGGCTATCCAAAAAACCCTAAAGTAAATCAGTTAGCGGAAAACAATTCGTTTTCGCTGACTGATTTTGTATTTGTGAGGCCTCCTCCTGAAATATAATCCAGTTTGACTAAAATCCGGTCCAAAAAACGAAATACGATCCAAGTAAGAAATATACTATCTGAAAAAGCCTTACTGTCCGAGCAAGAGGAGATACTGTCCGGAAAAGCGGAATACTGTCCAGTTTGGCTGAAATACTATCTGAAAAGGCTATACTGTCCGAGCAAGAGGGGATACTATCCTAAAAAGCGAAATACTTTCTTTTATCTATTAGTAACCGTTTTTTGTGGAAATCACATGAGCTGGGTATTTATCCCGGCTATTAGTGAACATTTTAACTTGATTCAGCAGAAGTCTCCCACTTCTATAAGTGGTGAGATGAATCCATATTGGTATTCCATTCAGTGGGGGGCAAACCCCGGCTGAATAAAGTTAAAGTCTCCGGCGGCGCCACAGATTTTTAGAGGAATTTTATCGAGCGAAGCTCGATAAAATCTGGGCGCAAATGCGCCTTGGCGTATTTGATTGGAAGCAGCAAAGGACGGGCACAAAGCCCGTCCTAACGTCCATTTACCTTTATGGACAGTCAAGTTTTTCACTGAAAGCATCTAAAAATGTACTAATTTTAGTCTGTACGTTGATGATCAGTCGCTTTCGCTTTTCTTACTGCTCTTGATTACCGGATAATTGTGCCTGTGCCTGTTTGACGAGGCGTTTTGTTATTTCGCCGCCAACAGATCCGTTGGCTCTTGCAACAGTGTCAGATCCAAGAACTACTCCAAATTCCTGGGCAATTTCTAGTTTCACCTGATCCAAATATTGTTCTATTCCAGGAACGAGTAATTGTTTGCTTCTCTGTCCCATAAAAGTTCCTCCTTAAAGTAAGCTTTTAAGCCTCAATGATATTATGTTCCGAAATGGAAAAAGTAATGCTGGAACATGTTGCATGTTTTTTGGTACATTTGGAATACAAAAAAGTTCATTTGATTTGTATATACCCCTTTTCTTTCAACGGCATTTTGCTTATTATGAAATAATGACTAATGACAGAGGAATTGACAGAGGAAATGAGAAATTTGAAACCACTTCATAAACGAAGACTCTATAAAATGTCGCTTACGCCTTTTCGGGTATTGGTCTCTTATTATTTTTTGACGGTTGGCGTCGTAGCACTCCTTCTTAGTTTGCCTGTGGCTAGGCAGCAAGGGGCTGACTGGTCTGCGATGGATGCGATATTTATAGCGGCCAGCTCAGTAAGTGTAACAGGGCTGACGACTGTTGATTTATCAGAAACTTTTTCCGTTACCGGCATTTTTATTTTGATATTTGCCCTTCAAGTCGGGGGCATTGGGATCATGACAATCAATACTTTTTTTTGGCTGGTGTTTGGCAAGAAGATTGGTTTAAAACAGCGACAATTGATTCAAACTGATCAAAACCAATTGAATTTGTCAGGGCTGGTCAACCTGCTGAGGCAAATTCTCTATTTGATTATATTGATTGAAGCGATTGGAGCCCTGGTTCTTGGAACTTATTACATGAATTATTTTGAGGACCCCAAGGAAGCTTTTCTCCAGGGGTTGTTCGCCTCTGTCAGTGCCACTACAAATGCTGGTTTTGATATAACAGGTGAATCCTTGATTCCGTTTGCGCACGACTATTTTGTTCAATTTGTAACAATGATCTTGATTATTCTTGGGGCTATCGGATTTCCGGTTTGGACCGAAGTGAGAAAGTTTCTATTTTATAAAGGAACAAAGACCAGATTTCGTTTTTCCTTATTTACAAAAATTACTACTGCGACCTATTTCATTTTGCTTGTAGTAGGAACAGTGGTCATTTTCTCGCTTGAGTTTAACGGGTTCTTGTCAGGAAAGTCATGGCATGAATCATTCTTTTATTCGTTGTTCCAGTCAACCACAATGAGAAGTGCCGGTTTATTGACGCTTGATATGAATGATCTTTCAACCTCGACCATTCTATTTATGTCTACACTGATGTTTATAGGGGCTTCGCCGAGTTCTGTCGGCGGGGGAATCAGAACGACAACGTTCGCTTTGAACATATTATTCCTGTTCCATTATGCAAGGGGACGCCGGACAATCAAAGTGTTTAAACGGGAAATTCATCATGATGATGTAATTAAATCGCTCGTTGTATTGATGCTGGCTGTTATCCTATACGGATCATCAGTAGTGATTTTGTCTGCAACAGAAGACGTTAGTCTAATATCAATCATTTTTGAGGTGGCTTCCGCTTTTGGAACCTGCGGAGCCTCCATGGGAATCACTCCAGATTTGACCATATTTGGAAAATGGATGCTCATTATATTGATGTTTATCGGACGCATAGGCATATTGTCATTTTTATTCATCATGTCGAGCAATAACAAAGCACCTGACTTCCAATATCCGAAAGAACGAGTCATAATAGGTTAGTACCGAGTTTTACAAGATACTTGTTAAGGAGGATGAAAATATGAACCAAAAAATTAGAATTGGCATCAACGGCTATGGGAACTTGGGAAGAGGGGTGGAATCCGCCCTCAAACAAAATAAAGATATGGAGCTTGTGGCTATCTTTTCGCGCAGGGATCCTGAAAGTGTTGAAACATTGGATCCTTCTACGAAGGTTTTACATATTTCAGAAGCGGAAAAATATAAAGATGAAATTGATGTAATGATTTTATGTGGAGGATCAGCAACGGATCTTCCTGAGCAAGGGCCTCGTTTTGCTAAACTTTTTAATACAATTGACAGTTTTGACACGCATGCAAAAATACCGGAATATTTTTCTGCAGTGGATGAGGGAGCTAAGTCCGGAAATAAAACAAGCATTATTTCAGTTGGCTGGGATCCGGGTATGTTTTCTATGAACCGTCTCCTTGGAGAAGCGGTTCTTCCTGAGGGCGAGACCTATACGTTTTGGGGGAAAGGGCTTAGCCAAGGACATTCTGATGCTATTCGAAGAGTAGAAGGTGTAAAGGCTGGTGTTCAATACACCATTCCAATTGAAGAGGCTGTCAACCGTGTCAGAAGAGGGGAGAACCCAGAGCTTTCCACAAGAGAGAAGCATTTGCGCGAGTGCTTTGTTGTAACCGAAGACGGAGCAGACAAAGAAAAAATCGAGCATGAAATCAAGACAATGCCTAACTACTTCGCAGATTATGACACAACCGTAAATTTCATTTCCGAAGAAGAATTGAATAAAAATCATTCTAAAATGCTTCACGGCGGATTTGTTATCAGGAGCGGAATCACAGGGGAGAACACAAATCAAATTGTGGAATATTCTTTGAAATTGGATAGCAATCCTGAGTTTACGTCAAGTATATTAGTCACTTATGCTCGTGCGGCATATAAAATGAACCAAGATGGGCAAACAGGAGCGAAAACTGTTTTTG
The DNA here is from genome assembly GCF_003605405.2 of Siminovitchia terrae. Lineage (GTDB taxonomy): Bacteria > Bacillota > Bacilli > Bacillales > Bacillaceae_C > Siminovitchia > Siminovitchia terrae. The sequence goes on from NZ_QYTW02000017.1 coordinate 78,260, forward strand.
ATGTGCCATTGGGACATCTATCACCAAAATCTCCAGAACAATTAAGGAAAGAACTTTTATAAAAAAGGAAAAACCGGCGAAGCTGCCGGTTTTTTGTATGTTTACCTCTGTTCTGTAGTCATAGCACTCGTATCATTACCGAGTTTCGAAGAATTGTTCCTACTCGGTAGTTTGATCGCTTAAAGTCAAATAATTATTCACTTTTCTTGAATCTCATTATTAATAAAACAGTAATGACAACGATGCTAACAGTGGTAGTAATCATTTCATTTTTTAAAACTCGATTTGAAAAAGTAATTGCCAAAAGACCTAACATTCCAGTTATCGTGAAAATTTATTCGTTATCATCTCTCCTTCATCAAAACACCCCTCCAATAGGCCTTATGCCAGCTTGGATGTGGTCTCCATCGTTAATGGATAAAACGAGGATTTACCGTTGTTGGAAGGGTCAAAATAGACAAGACCGTACGAATCCTGCGGAATCATTTTTTCGGACTCTATATAGTCGCCAAGTAAAAACGGAAATTTTTCAATAACAGTATGCTTGTAAAGGTCTCGTTCGGTCAATCCGAGTTCAGAAAACGCTTGGCCAGCCAGGCCGCTGTTTTCATTAATAGCGGAATAAAGACCGGATCGCTCTTCTCTGCTTAGAGATGAAGAATGGTCCCACCAGGCTTTCCTCGGCTTATAACGATGGTTTAGCAAATAATCGTACTTCATTAAACCCTCAGCCAAATTGCTATTCTGAATTTCTTTTTTATGCAAAAACTGAATCAATCTATTATAGAGATCTTCGAGCTGGTGCCCGATTCTAGACCATCCTTGTTCGTCCCAGTATGAACCGAAGCTTTGGAAGAAATCAAACGGAGTGTCAAAGCAAGAGGACGTGATATAGTCAACTGCATGATCCATTCTATGGTCGTTCCAGTATTTTTCCAAAACATCTTCCACCTGTTTGATTTTCAAGACGTCTTCAAAACTAAGCATATTATTTTGCAAAATTTCATAAGGAGAATGGTCCATGTAGACATAGCCGAACTGTTTTGCGGAAATTCTCAATCCTGTACCACGCAGCATTTTTAAAAATCCAAGCTGCAATTCCTCCGGCCTTAAGGCAAAAACATCATTAAATGTTTTTCGGAAGGAATTGTAATCCTCCTCTGGAAGTCCGGCGATCAAATCGAGATGCTGAAGGATTTTTCCTCCTTCTTTGACCATCATGACTGTTCTGGTTAGCTTTTCAAAATTTTGCCGTCTTTTGACCAGCTCATTTGTTAGGTCATTTGTGGATTGTACACCGATTTCGAAACGGAATAACCCCGGAGGTGCATTTTTATTTAAAAAGTCGATGACCTCAGGACGCATGATGTCACCTGTAATTTCGAATTGGAATACTGTGCCCGGTACATGTTCATCGATTAGGAATTGAAACATCTCAAGGGCATAGCTTCGGCTTATATTGAATGTGCGGTCTACAAATTTTATTGTTTTTGCTCCGTTTGCCATCAAATATCTGATGTCGTCTTTTATCTTGTCCCTATTGAAATACCTTACGCCAACTTCAATGGAGGAAAGGCAAAATTGGCAGCTAAAAGGACATCCTCTGCTCGTTTCTATATAGGTGACACGTTTGGACAGGTGTTCCCTGTCTTCTGGAAAACGGAAAGGGGAGGGGAGTTCCCGAAGATCAACTTTGTCCCTTATGGGATTAATGACTGGTTTTCCGTCCTTCATATAACCAATCCCTTTGATATCGTCGGCATTTGACCCGTTTTTAAGAGCAGCAAGGAGTACCTTGAACGTTTCTTCACCTTCCCCGATGACGATAAAGTCAATTTCTGTTAAGCGTTGCAGCCAATATACAACATCATAGGAAACCTCCGGGCCACCTAGCACAATTTTGACATTGGGCATAATTTTGCGCATGATTTGGATTACTTTGACTGTTTGTTCTATATTCCATATATAGCAACTAAATCCGACCACATCCGGTTTTTTGGCAAATAGGTCCGTCACTATGTTCAAGACGGGATCATTGATCGTGTACTCCGCTATTTCAATATCATACTCCGGGGCGGCATACGCTTTTAAATAGCGTATAGCCAAATTGGTATGGATAAACTTCGCATTAAGTGTACTTGCGATTACTTTCATTTCGTTGTCGCAGCTCCTTTATCTCCGTTAAAGAAAATATAAAATAAAATTTTTATTCGAATGATTGTGTGACATGTCTAGCTCCAGGGGCCTTTGCGCTTTTCCTATCACTACTTCATCTATTTTATCGAAGAAAAAAGAAAACCACAATTCGATTTGAACCTCTCGCCACTTAACAACCTTATGGTCTGTTTGAAGTGGGAGTCTTCTGTCGGAAAATGATAAAAAGAAGCAGGAACTTTTCGAAATATGGCGAATATGGGAAAAGGATACGGTAAACTTAAATAAAAAAAGAGCGGGCCAAGCGCTCTTATCCGGGTGAACTGTATTCATTTCGCAGCCGATGTGCAGCCTGTTTAAGCTTCGACCATTTCAATTCTATAATTGGCTGAGTCAGGCTCGTTATAAATTTACTGGAAAGGAGAGCAGTCAATATAAGACTAATGACCAATAATAAAGGTATCGCCTGCACTTGATCTACGTAATCCTCTAGATCACTTCCCCTAAATGTACGTACAATGAATCCGTGCAGCAAATAGACGTACAGCGTATTTCTTCCCCAGCTTGTAAAAAAGAATTGCCGACGCGGAACAAATGCAAAAAAACAGGCAGTCATTACAAACTGAACCATGTATATTCCTGCTCGCTGAAACATTCCCAAAACCTCTTCGCTTTTAAACTCACTGTATGCTTTTGAACCAAAGAACCATTTTTCATTCAAGTCAGGAAAACTTAGGATTCCGATGGCTATGATAAGCATAACAAGGAGCGCTGCTAATTTTGCCTTAGGTTGAACAAGTGCTCTGAAATCTTTTTTGCTTAAAAAATAGCCTGCTAAGAAAAATGGAAAGAGGACAATGGTCCTCGACAAGCTGAAGTAAGTTGAAATCCAGTCGAAGTAGCCTGCTACAAGACCGGCGAATAGAACGATGACCAAAGCAATCTTAGGTTTCATATGGCTAAATGCCAACAGCATGATATTCCAGCAAAAAAGACTGATTAAAAACCATAGAGACCAATGCGGTTCGAAAAATTCAAGTTTAAAGGTATCCTTGCTGTGTAAAAAATAGTAAAATACGGCATAGGCAATTTGGAATAAAATATAGGGCAGGATCAGCTTTTTTGTGATTTTGCCAATATAGCCTTTTTCATAAATGCCTTTAGCGAAGAAACCTGAAATCAGAATAAAGGCTGGCATATGAAAGGTATATATGAACTTATACAAAAAGGAAATGAACGTACTTGTTTCAATATAGGATTGAAGGAAGTGCCCGAATACTACTAGAAAAATCAACAGGATTTTAGCATTATCAAAATAATAATCTCTTTGTCTCATCAGATATCACCTGCATCTTAAGTTGGTCACAATGCTTTTTTCCCTCTATATGATTTGCTAAACATTACGTTTATTTTACAAATGACAGAAAATAATGAAAGTAAATAAGGAGGCTAATACAATGGGTAGGGAATCTGCTACAAAACGATTTTATTATACAGAAATAGACAGTTCAATAGGTAATCTGTTTCTAACTGCTGAAGATTTTGGAATGACAGGCATTTTTTTTAATAGAGAGGATATTCCTCAAACACTCAAAGAACATATGGTGGAGGGAAAAAGACATCCAATCCTGCAAGAGGCAGTCGATCAATTAGTGGATTATTTCAATCATGGAAGGAGAGAATTTACTGTTCCTCTTTTGATTGATGGAACAGATTTTCAGAAAGCTGTGTGGAATGCTCTATTAGAAATTCCTTTTGGAGAAACAAGGACATACGCTGACATTGCGACTTCCATACAAAATAAAAAAGCAGTGAGAGCAGTAGGTCAAGCAAACCGAGCTAACCGTTTGCCCATATTGATCCCGTGTCATCGTGTAATTGGAAAAAATAATAAATTAACGGGTTACGCGGGAAATCAAGTCGATAAAAAGGAGCTTCTGTTAAAATTGGAAGGTGTTCTATGAAGAATGGCATAAAATAAGGTTTTTTTGTCCGAATGGTGTCAATTGCTGGATATTTGTTTACATTGTTGGATAATTTTGAGACAATAGAAAAGTTGAAAAGAATTGATGGCGGAGGTAAGCGATACATGTGTTACAGCAGTAAGAATCAAAGCTCTTTTTTAGCAAAGATTCAGCAAAAGCGGGAAGAAATGTTCGTTCTAGGTGAAAAATACGGATTAGGTGCGGATGAAACGATTACTTGCAGCCGTGAACTTGACCAACTTTTAAATGACTATTATCATATCTATCAATCAACATCCTCTGCTAAGACAACAAACCAAAGCCGTAAACAATCGTTTGTGATATTCTCAAAACCGTATCCTACAAGACGTGTACAAACATCATGAAAATAGAATAAAGACAAAAGCGTAAACGCCTGATCATCGACGTATAGACTGAGTTGAAATGATAAAAACCTCTGATAAGCATAAGACGATTCCTGAAGAGCTGCACCTCAGCCGCCACAGTGAATTTGCTGCTGATCTCGAAGGGATAGGCGTTGCAGCAAGACGTAGCATAACATAATGCAATAGGCATTATATAGTTTTATCAATAAAGAAAAAAGAGACTGCCATTAGGCAATCTCTTTTTCTTTTACAACGATTTTATCGTTTTCCAAAACCGCTTGAAGCTGTTTAGCATTTTCATTATCTAAGATAAAATCTGCGATTTGGTCCTCAAGCTGTTCTTGGATTGCACGGCGCAGTGGGCGGGCGCCAAACTGAGGATGATATCCAAGGTCAGTCAATTTTTCTTTTACCTTATCCGTAACTTCAACAGACAAACCTTGTTCAGACAGATTATCAGACATTTCCTGAAGGAGTAGGCTAACAATCTTTAACAGGTGTATTTTCTCCAACTTGCGGAACTCTACAATTCCATCGAAACGGTTGAGGAATTCCGGTTTAAAGAATGATCCAAGTGAATCTAGGATGCTTGTTTCTTTTAATGCATCGCTTTTATCAAATCCAACCTGGATTTCTTTTATACCTGTTCCGGCGTTACTTGTCATAATGATGACAGTATCCTTAAAGCTTACGGTCCTGCCTTGGCTGTCAGTCAGCCGGCCGTCTTCTAAAATTTGAAGGAACATGTGCTGTACGTCAGGATGTGCTTTTTCAATTTCGTCAAGCAAGATGATGCTGTATGGATTGCGGCGTACTCTTTCAGTTAGTTGCCCGGCTTCCTCATGTCCTACATATCCTGGAGGAGATCCGATTAATTTGGACACACTGTGTTTTTCCATATATTCACTCATATCTAGGCGGATATAAGCATCTTTTGTTCCAAAAAGTTCTTCTGCCAAAACTTTTGTCAGTTCTGTTTTACCTACCCCTGTCGGTCCCACGAAAAGGAATGATCCAATAGGGCGATTTTTTGCTTTTAAACCAGCGCGGCTGCGGCGGATGGCTTTTGCTACTTTTTGAACGGCTTCTTCTTGGCCGATTACTTTGGAAGAAAGATTGTCCACAAGATTTTTCATTTTCTTTTGCTCATCTGATTCCAGTTTTCCGACTGGAATTCCTGTTTTGGTAGCAATGATGTCTTGGATATGGATAACATCTACTATCATACGTGGAGCAGATGAGTCTTTATTCAGAATTTTCTCCAATTCCACTTCTTCATCCCGAAGTTTGGCGGCAGTTTCATAATCTTCTCTGGCTAGGACAGCTTGTTTTTCTTTTTCCAATTCAGCATAACGCTGTTGGGCCTCTTCTTTATTTGGTTCTTTGATCATCAAGTTCAATTTTGAACCGGCTTCGTCCATCAAGTCAATGGCTTTGTCCGGCAAGAAGCGATCTTGGATGTAGCGGCTTGATAATTCGACACATGCCTTGATGGCATCGTCTGTGTATGTCACTTCGTGGAAGCTTTCATATTTGTCTTTTAAGCCGTTTAAAATCTCCAATGCTTTTTCCTTACTTGGTTCTCCAACTTGCACCGGTTGGAACCGTCTTTCCAATGCTGCGTCTTTTTCAATTTGACGGTACTCTTTTAAAGTAGTGGCACCGATGACCTGTAATTCGCCTCTTGCCAATGACGGTTTCAAAATGTTACCGGCATCCATAGAGCCTTCAGCTGATCCGGCACCAACAAGCAAATGAATCTCATCGATGAAAAGCAAGATGTTTTTGCGCTTTTGTAGTTCAGTAATCAGTTGCTTCATGCGTTCCTCAAATTGTCCTCTGATGCCTGTATTAGCAACAAGAGAAGCAACATCTAGCAAATAAACTTCTTTATTCTTTAATTTGGTAGGTACATTGCCTTTGATAATTTTTAAGGCAAGTCCTTCTGCGATTGCAGTTTTACCAACTCCTGGCTCACCAATTAAAACAGGATTGTTTTTATTCCTGCGATTCAATATCTCGATAACGCGGTTGATTTCTTCATCACGTCCAATGACAGGGTCGATCAATCCTGCTTTGGCTGCATTATTCAAGTTGCGGCCGAACTGATCTAAGAAACCTCCACCCTGTCCTCCAGCGGATTTTTCCTGTACATCTCCATTTATATTTGGATGAAATGTATTTTCATCTGCACCTGGGAAACCTTTGAAGAATTGATCAAATCCTCCGAAAGGGGATCCTCCCAAAGCACCTAGTGTTTGCTTTTCACTGGCATAGCAGGTGGAGCATAATGCCAAGGTTTGTTTTTGTCCGTTGATATTGACGTGGAGATGAATGTTAGCATTTCTTTGATTACATTTGCTGCATAGCATATGCATCTAACCTCCATTTTCAGATTTGATCAATTTTGACCAATCAGTTATTAAAAAAACAGGTCTGTTGTTTGACCAACTTTGACCTTGTGATCTCATTATACCCTGACCTTTTTTGACTTTCAACCCTTTTGATCAAAAAAATTATTTTTTGGAGGCCTGTCTCATATGGATAAGGTAGGGGAAAGGGGGGGCGCCTGTTGAAAAAATGGTCAGAGGCTTTCCAGGTCGCTTCAGTTTATGTGGGAACAATTGTAGGTGCAGGATTTGCAACCGGACGCGAGATTGTTGAGTTTTTTACTCGGTTCGGTTTTTATGGCACTGTAGCTATTATTCTGGCGGGTGTTCTGTTTATTGTATTGGGGTCAAAAATCATGCTTGTCGCAATAGATATTGAGGCAAAGTCTTTTGAGCAATTGAGTGAGTATTTATTTGGGCCTCACCTTGCAACAGTCATGAATATATTTTTAATGATCATGCTGACGGGTGTATGTGCTGTTATGCTGTCAGGCGCGGAGGCTTTATTTACAGAGCAGCTCAGATTCCCGCCAAGAACAGGTTTGGCCTTCACCATTGTTCTCACCCTTATTGTTATGGCGGCAGGGGTGAAGGGACTGTTTGCGGTTAATACATTTGTTGTACCTATGATGGTGATCTTCAATTTTCTTATCATGCTTATTGTGGTGAAAACAGGCAGCGGGGTTTTTTCAGCTCATGATATTCTGAATTGGAAATTAGGTGGGAAAGCGGCTCTGTCTGCTTTTTCATACGCAGCTTTCAATCTGGCTTTGGCTCAAGCTGTTTTAGTCCCGATGGCTGCTGAAATAAAGGATCGTTCCGTTATAAAAAAAGGAGGGGTGATAGGCGGCCTGCTACTTACTGCTATTCTATTATCCAGCCATATATCACTTGGAACCCTGGCAGATCCTGTACGATTTAACATTCCGATGGCAATGATTGTAAAGGGAACAGCAGGCACCCTCTATTTCTTATATCTTCTTATAATATATGGAGAGATTTTTACATCAGTCATCGGAAATTTGTACGGGTTGGAAAGGCAGATACGGGGTTATGTGGCTTTTCACAGCTTTTGGATCTATGCTTGCCTTTTAGCAGCTATTTATGTGATCAGTCTTGTGAATTATGGAACTTTACTGGAGCTTTTATATCCACTATTCGGCTATATCAGTATCGGTTTTTTATTGTTGCTGTTGATCAAACCGACTAAAACCCGGTAAGGCATACTTACCGGGCTGATGTTCCTTATTTGGTTGCGAATAATCGTGTAATATGTCTAGCTCCAGCGACTAGTAAACTCCCCACTTCATTCCTCAAAAAGCTTCGCTTTTGCATGTGGCTTTCGAGGAGCAAATCCGAGGTTTATATAAAAGTCGACTAAGACAGGAAGACTAGGGCTAGCAAAGCAACAGAACGTCGTTTCTAGAATAAGCCGACGCGTACTGAAGACAAAGGATGCTTTCTTAAGTGGTTCGTAGCCTTGCGCCGATAAGCAGGACTTCCTTATTTTTCTTTCATTACAAAGTGCTTCAATTGATAAACGGGCTCTACATTGTGTTTAATCTTCAATTGTTTCGGCCATTTTCAGGAAAGGGTCTTCTGCATCTTCTTTGGCAGGTGTGAAAATCGTCAGTTTCAACAGCCAATCTTTTTGTGGAATTAGGTAAGCACTGACTCTTTCATTTCCATTTTCGGCTGTAACGCCAGTTGCGTTTTTCAACCACTCATGTCCCTGTGGCTTCGTCTCTTTTATATCGGAACTCACAGACTCTAGCTGTGATTTGATGGTTTCGACTTCATCATTTAGGTTTGCATTAGTTGGAAGAAGCTCAATCCGCATAAATAAAGCATCCGCCTCTTTTAAGTAGAGTACATCTTTCTGTGGTTCCTCGCCAGTGAGCTCATAATCAGCCAGTACGTACAGGCTATAGTCCTGATTATCGCTCTTCTTTAAAAAAGCCGTTTCTTCTTCTGTCTTCCCGTTTTCTTGATAAGTGAGATTTTTTTCCAGCAGGCGGACTTTTTCTGGACCATCTTTCGTTTCTTCACCAGATTCATTTTCTGTCTGTTCCACTGTCTCGGTTTCCTCTTCGTCGTTTCCTTGTTTGTTGTTTCCTTCATCTACAGTTTCTGTTTTCTCTTTGTCATCCCCGGTCTTTTGCTCTTTTTTCGAAGTGCCACAGGCTCCAAGCAGGGCAGTAATCAAAAGGGAGATGAATAAAAGCTTCATTTTTTTCATTTTTATGTAGCCCCCAATCATAGTTTTACCCATAGATTGATCATCCTAATATAAAGGGAGGACCATCAATAATAACAAATCAAATGTCAGATGTGAAAAAATGACCAGAGGAATACTCCGTTTCCAAATATAAAGGGTTCCCCAGACGAGTCCACTCACAAAAGCTGCCAAGATTAATATGGGATATCCCGAAAGAATAAAGCCAGCTCCATTGAGTAAGGCAGTGATAAAGACGGCTCCTGCTGGGTTTAGCAGTCTTGTCATTCTCTTGAGGACAAAACCTCTCCAAAAAATTTCTTCTCCAGGAACGATTATGAAAAGGAGAACAAGATAATGCCAAATGAATTCAAAAGAAAAATATTTGTATAACGAAGCAACCTGCTTTTCCAATGAGCCGGAGAGAATAGATAATATCCAGTCCCCCGCAAAAAAGAATATATAAAGAGCAATCCCTGACCAAAGTCCATGCTTGATATATTCTTTTGTTGAAGCTTCGTCATCAAGACTTTCATTTACAATCGTATAGCTAATTAAAAACAAGAGCGTTGCTGTATATAGATACCAAAATACATCCTTTCTGTCGAATGTTACGTAAATGAGAAGAAAAGCAAAAAATAAGCCCCCGATTAATTTAAAGTCAATCCATTTTTTAAACATACAAGTGGTTTGATTCCTTTCCTATTTCAATAACCATCATACAGAGATATGAATTCATTCTAACGGAAAAAAGAACAATCTGCCATTTATATTCTGACAAAGCTGTGGTTTTTCTGAGACAATATGAAGTGTGGTTGAGCCAAGCTAAAAAAGCAAGCACGTCTGCTTGCTTTTTAATGTAAATTATAAAATGTGTATGTCGTGAACAATTTTTTCAATAAATGTTGCGTCCAGCTTGACGTACAGGAAGTACTAATGCAAGCGAAGCGACAGGATGTCGCGCTTTGAGCCTGCTGACGGATAGGACGTCCTAGTGTAACCGCAGTGACAGGCAGTGGCAACGTGAGGCGGCCTTATTCGCCATGTTGTCCGGATGTAGTATTCCTAAGGTCACAAATCAAACGTTGCTGAAGACATATTTTGCCTTCAGCAACCGTTTGATTAGCTTTGCTCCGATAAGCAGGCACTTGCGCTTTTCCTAATCCTTTATCTCATCGAAGGTAGTCTGTTCAGCTATAACGCCTAACCCCCGCCAACTCCTTGTGCCAACGGAGGAACACCTGGGGAATTGTCTTATGCTTGTCGGGGCTAAGCAAGATGTTCTTCGAATTTCAACTCAGTCTGTCCATGGATCGCGACAGGCGCTTATACTTTTGTTAATATATTTCAGTTAGGTACTTCTGAATTTCTCAGTGCTTGGCTGATTCATTTATAATTTTATAGTTTTTATGGTTAATGACTGTTTTTTCTTCCAATTCAAGGTCACGATAGTTGTCCATGAATGTCAAGTCAACAATGACGGAGTTTTCATTTATCTTTTCAACTATTCCTCTTAGGCCGTCTTTGAATTCAATGAGGTCACCGATTTTTGCAATTTTCATTGGCTTCTCCCCTTTATTTTTTTTATCTAGTTTGCACTATTTTCATTAAAAGTGCAATTAATATTGAAACGGTTTCTATAAAAGAAAAGATAGAAAATCAGTGATAATCAATTATGGGTTCAGGGATTGTCGCTCTTTATAAGTAAATATGATTTGGAAAAAGTTGTGAATGTCCCCGTGATTACACGGTTGATTAGAAGTTTATTCATCACTGCCATCTTTTCATAAAAATAAAATAAATTTTTTTTAAAAAAAGTGGTTATTTGAACAAATTCCGGGTAATAGAATACTAATCATGACTGATTGGAATTTCTAGTCATGTCAATCTCATTTTTCCCCCTTTTTTTGTTGGAAGACACATGTCTTCCTTTTTTTTGTAATACATGGAAACGGGGACGAGGCACTTGTCAGTCAAGGGTCCTCCTGCTGTAATATGTTCTTATGCTATACTTGGGACAGAAAGCAAGCTAAAGGAGATGAGAAAATGGATTTGGGTTTGAAAAATAAAAAGGCTCTTGTTATGGCTTCTAGCCAAGGGTTGGGCAAAGCCATCGCCGAACAGTTTGTCCGGGAAGGGACAGATGTGATGATTGCGAGCCGAAATGAAGATCAGCTGAAAAAAGTGGCTGAGGAACTAAACAGCCTACAGGGTGGAAAAGTTGCCTTTATACGCTGTGATATCACAATTCCGGATGATATTACCCGTACGGTAAAGCATACGGCTGAAGTATTTGGGGGCATCGACATATTAGTCAACAATGCAGGCGGGCCGCCGGCCGGAAATTTCGAAGAATTGAAGGATGAGGACTGGCACCGTGCGTTTGAGTTAAACCTTCTATCATATATTAGATTAATTAGGGAAGCGCTCCCATATCTAAAAGAAAAGGGAGGGCGCATTATAAATATCGCTTCTTCATCGGTCAGGGAGCCCATTCCGGGATTGATTTTGTCCAATACACTCAGGCTCGGGATAGTGGGACTGTCAAAAACGATTGCAGATGAGTTTGCCAAATACAATATTCTTGTAAATACTGTAGGCCCAGGAAGAATTGCAACCGAAAGACTGGACCATCTTGATGAGGTGCGTGCAGAAGTGAAAGGAGTATCCATTCAAGAGATTAAAGAACAATCGGAAAAGAGCATTCCACTTGGAAGAGAAGGAAAGCCTGAAGAATTCGCAAAAATTGTCGTTTTTCTTGCTTCAGAAGGAAATACATATATGACAGGCAGTACTTTTATCGTAGACGGAGGAAAATTAAGGTCAATTTAGCAGGGGGAGGCTGATTTTAAACAATGCAGAAAAAAATCGGTTTTATTGGAATCGGTGTCATGGGGAATTCAATGGTTCGCAACTTGATGGCGAATGGTTATCCTGTCTTCATTTATACCCGCACAAAAGAAAAGGCTGAAGGTTTGGTCGCTGAAGGAGCAAGCTGGAAAGCATCACCTAAAGAAATTGCTGAGGAAGCGGATATCATTATTACAATGGTGGGATATCCACACGATGTAGAAACTGTGTATTTTGGCGATAACGGTATTTTTGCAGGGGCAGGTAAAGGCAAAGTTCTCATTGATATGACGACATCTACTCCGACGCTAGCTAAACAAATATTTGAGGAAGCGAAGAATCATGAAATGGATGCTCTAGATGCACCTGTTTCAGGAGGAGACATAGGTGCCAAAAATGGAACGCTTTCCATTATGGTCGGTGGGACCGAAAAGGTTTTTAATGAAATCCACCCCGTCTTTTCAGTCCTTGGCAATAACATAGTCTTCCAGGGAGAAGCGGGGGCAGGACAACATACAAAAATGTGCAATCAAATAGCGATAGCATGCAACATGATTGGTGTGACTGAAGCTCTTGTCTATGCGCGTAAGGCTGGGCTTGATCCTGAGAAAATGCTTGCTTCTATCAGTACTGGGGCTGCGGGAAGCTGGTCGATGTCAAATCTCCTTCCAAGGGTATTGAAGGAAGACTATTCGCCCGGATTTTTCATTAAACATTTTATAAAAGATATGGGAATCGCACTTGAAGAAGCGAAGAAAATGGAATTGGAACTGCCTGGACTTGCTCTTGCCGAGAAGTTGTATCAATCCTTGGCGGGAAAGGGTGAGGAAGACAGCGGTACACAAGCGCTGATAAAATATTGGGGTTAAGAGATAAAGAAATATCTAAGCATCGTATTTCAAGCAAGTCATTACCTTGGACACCGTTAGTGAGGGCGTTACCGCAACAAAAACTTTCTCGGATCGCAAAAAAAACAATAAAAAAGAAAATAAACCGCGTGAAATCAAATGTAGAAACCTTGATTTTCGCGGTTTTATTTTCACGATTTGTACTAAAATCTATTACTTTCAGCCTCTTTCCATATAATAAAAACATTAAAAAAAGCTGTCTCCCAATTTTTTAAATTCGGGCTTTTGCTGCTTTCTTTTATGATGTTCTTGACTGGGTTCTTTGAGACCGGTATATTCTTGAAGGAGTTGTTTCGCTTTACTTAGCGACATGCGAGTTTTTGGATTGCGGGAATGTTGATCAAGATGGCCTAAATGAGGTAGTTCTTCAAAATCTTCCTTTGTAGGCGGAATATGGAATGTATAATCTCCACATTTTACTAACACATCCGACTGTTGCTGGCTGAATCTCGGGTTTCTTGAGAAATGAAGTCCGGTTTTAGTCGCTTTTTCTTCCTTGATCATCTTTTCAAGTGCTTGTTTCTTCAAACTGTACAGGAATTTCGGATTAATGGCAGTTTTAGCGTGTCGGTTCACTGTGAATATAGCCTGTGATAAGTTCGCAATTGTCGGTTTTAATGAAGCTGTTTTTCTGATATCCGGATCCACAAATAGGCTCTCCTTTCCTTAATTGATTGAAATTTACATATAATTATATCATCATGACAGGGCAAAGAAAAGACACGCCCTATTCAAAGAAAAAAACAATTGAATTTTCACTTGAAAACAAAGCATCCCAGGTGTATATTAACTGTGTCAGTGAAAGGAAAATTGATAAGAATTAATTGACATATAGCAATCTTGCAAGGAAGGAGATGCAGAAATGAGAAAAAACAAAGATTATGAAGCTGTTTTCCTGCCTTCAAAGTCAGGTGTCATCAAAATTTATATTTATGGTTTCAAACCCTATGGTTCATGGGGAGAAGTTCATACAAGCATGAACGGCGTTTCTGTCAGCGTTAGGGGATACAACCGGAAGAAAACAATTATCAGATCTCTGAAGAAGTTGAATGAGTCATTGTTGAACATAAAGGAAGATCAGTAATGGCGTATTTTTAATAAAAAAGTCTCAGGGTGATTTAAATGCGGGCGTCCCTGGGAATTAGTCGAAGGCAGGGTGACCCTGTCTAATTTTTTGCGCAAATCTGGCCTCTTCGTAAATAAAAAAACGATTTGCATTGTCCGAGGGGCTTCTTTTATAATAAGTTTGTCTTCCCAAAGAAAGGGGTTAAAACATGTCACAATTATTAGGTATTATTCAAAGACTGCAAACGATGCAAAATATGGTGGGGCAAGAAGACGTTCCGCAAAGACAATTTGAAGTGAATGAAAAAGTCATCTGTCAGGTGAAATATTTTTCAGGCTCAGGAACATTTGAAGTGGAAGAATACGATAAGGATAATAATAAGCGGACATATCAATTTGATGACATTGATGCTGCAGCAATAGAGATATTCGATATTGTTCAAGAAGAAAAAGCATACCGTTAAAACAGTTTTACCTTCCGCTTGTTCCTTGAAGCGGAAGCCTTTTCACCTTTAAGCGCTTTGCTTTATGTTATGAAGTAATTTTTCATCTAACTGATTTGTTTCCCTTTTCTAAATTTATGGTAAAATGATATTAGAATGATTTTGCAAAGAGATGAGGGAGTTTAAAGATGATTTCCTTAAAAAGTCAGGCATTTACAGAGTCAAAGATTAGTGACTACATGATTCCGTCTGAAAAAGTGGCCCATGTGCAAATAGGAAATAATTTAGAGCATGCTTTGCTTGTTTTGACAAAGAGTGGCTATTCTGCTATTCCGGTGCTTGATGCCCGTTTTAAATTACACGGTTTAATCAGCTCTGCAATCATTACAGAATCAATTCTTGGATTGGAAAGGATTGAATTCGAAAAGCTTAGTGATAAAAAGGTTGAGGACGTCATGGCAGTGAATATTCCGATCGTTAAGCTCCATGATCATTTTAAAAAAGCAGTTGGTCTGTTGATCGATCACCCTTTTTTATGTGTTCTTGACGAAGAGGGATACTTTGAAGGCATTGTTACAAGAAGAGCCCTTTTAAAAGAGCTGAAGTTGCAACTTTAATGTAAAAATGTTTGAAAAAAGGCTCCCTTTTATTGGGGGCCCAATTTTTTTGTTTTATGATTCTGTACAGTGTTCCAAGAGGTAAGGAGGGGAATCATGAAGGGATCTGTTTTACATAATTATTCTCTTGCTTCACAACCAAAAATGAACCGAATATGGGCTGCTGTTATCCTCGGTTCTTTAACTGCTTTTGGGCCGCTTTCGGTCGATATGTATCTGCCGGGTCTACCAGACCTCGCAGCTGGGTTTAACACACAGGCTTCTTCTGCTCAACTGACTCTCACATCCTTTTTGATAGGGATGGCTGTGGGGCAACTGGTTGTCGGACCGATGAGCGATGCTAGGGGGAGAAAAGGGCCTTTGGTGGTAGGCTTAGTTATTTTTGCGATATCCTCTTTGCTTTGCATGGCCATGCCGAGCATTTGGGGATTGGTTGCCATGAGATTTATCCAGGGAGCTTCCGCTGCAGCAGGGATTGTCATTGCCAGAGCGGTGGCTAGGGATCTGTATTCGGGGGTTGAGCTTACAAAGTTCTTTGCTTTATTGATGCTCGTCAATGGTGCTGCGCCTATCGCAGCTCCCGTAGCGGGAGGACAGCTGCTATCCATCATGCCGTGGCAGGGGATTTTCGGTGTTCTTACTTTTATTGGGGCCATCATGGTGGTTTCTGTTCTTTGGGGTCTTCCTGAAACACTGCCTGCAACCAAACGATCTGAAGGCGGCATTGGAAATATGCTTAAGACTTTTTCATTCCTTCTAAAGGATAAAGTATTTATGGGCTATTGCCTGGCGCAGGGATTTGTCATGGCCGCAATGTTTGTTTACATAGCTGGCTCTCCGTTTTTATTGCAGGAACATTTTAATTTATCTCCACAGGCTTTCAGCCTCTTTTTCGCTATGAACGGTGCTGGAATCATTGCGGCCGCACAAATAACCGGCAGGCTGGCAGGAAGGGTAGATGAGAAAAAGCTGTTGGCGGGTGGTCTGTACCTGGCTTTTCTCAGCAGTGTGATTCTTTTTCTGATGCTGTGGTTAAATGTTGGCTTGATTTTTGTGATGATCCCGCTTTTCTTTTCAGTTTCGACTGTCGGAATAGTCGGCACAACATCGTTTTCCCTTGCCATGAATGATAAAGAGAAAACCGCTGGCAGTGCTGCTGCTTTGCACGGACTTATGCCGCATGTATTCGGAGCTGCTGCAGCCCCGCTTGCCGGTCTGGGAAACGTAGTGCCAATGGGCATTATTATGGCCGCCTGCCATGCATTTGCCCTATTCTTTTATTACTTTCTATGCAGGAACAAGTAGGGAATGGCTAAAGTTAAAAAGGAGATGGAAAAATGGTGCAGATGGCTAAGAGCATTCCAAACCGTACGAAACGTCCGTTTGTCCTAGCTGCTGTTATGCTGGTAATGTTCATCGGGGCTGTTGAAGCAACCATTGTTGCCACTGCCATGCCAGCCATCATCGGAGATCTTGGGGGGTTCGCGCATTACAGCTGGGTTTTTTCGGCATATTTATTAATGAATACCATTACGGTTCTTATTTATGGGAAATTATCTGATTTATATGGAAGAAAGCCAATTTTAACAATAGGGGTCGGTATTTTTCTTATTGGTTCATTTTTATGTGGCTTGGCGGACTCGATGGAACAGCTCATAATCTTCAGGCTCATTCAAGGCATCGGAGCCGGGGCTGTTATGCCGATTGCAACGACAATTGTGGGAGATATTTATACAGGAGAGGAACGTGCCCATGTTCAAGGATATCTATCAAGCGTTTGGGGGATTTCTGCAATCATGGGACCGGCAGTAGGTGGGCTTCTTGTAGAATACATAAGCTGGAGATGGGTCTTCTGGGTAAGTATTCCGTTAGGTCTTCTATCTATTATCGGCGTTTGGCTCTTTTTGCATGAGACGATTGAGAAAAAGAAGCCGGAGATCGACTATGTCGGTGCCAGTCTTCTGACGGTGGCTATTTCATCCCTCATGATTATTTTAGTGGAAGGGGGCGTACGATTTTCTTGGTTCTCGCCTCAGGTAATAACACTTGTAATCATTGCTGTTTCTGCATTCCTATTGTTTATTTTACAAGAAAAAAGAGCAACAGAGCCTATGGTTCCACTTGAGATTTGGAAGCTACGCCCCATATTGATTGCCAATCTCGTCTCTTTTACAACAGGCTTGATGCTGATAGGAATATCTAGCTTTTTGCCTGCATATGTACAAGGGGTGATGGAGAAAAGTGCTACAATTGCGGGTTTTGCATTGACGGCGATGTCCATCGGCTGGCCATTGGCATCAACTGCTGCCGGCAAGTTGATTATAAAAATCGGTTATCGATCCACTTCCTTTATTGGCGGCATTTTTCTTGTTGTTGGTGGTGGGCTGTTCGTTACGATTGTACCCTCAGCTGGCCCGATAGGGGCTGCTCTTTCTTCATTTTGTGTAGGAGTTGGAATGGGGCTTACAAGCACTTCATTTATTGTACTTATCCAAGGGTCGGTTGATTGGAAACAACGCGGTATCACGACTGCAACCAATATGTTTATGAGAAACTTGGGAAATACTGTAGGTGCGGCTTTGCTTGGAGGAATACTTAACGGCCAGATTCTCCGTTATTTTGCGGAACATGGAGGCAAAACAGGGCAAAACCTCACGCTGGATTCCACGAATATGCTGCTAACCGAGGAACAACGGGCTGGATTGAGCGAATCGGTCAAAATCCTATTACAGGAGGGACTATCACATTCATTACATTCCGTTTATATAGCTGTGCTTATGTTCGGTATCATCAGTTTCTTTTTGGTACTCCTCCTTCCGAAAAAAAATAAAGCTGTTGCTTAAGCCTTGATAAATAATTTTACTGTAGGCTGATTAAAATGAAACACCAAGTGAAATATCGGTGAAATACTTTAAATTAAGAGGTTTTTTTATGTCCAACACAGATCTGCGTTTCCTAACCGTTCTTGCAGAAGAAATGAATATGCGAAAGGCTGCGGAAAAACTTTTTGTTTCTCAGCCGGCATTGTCCCAGCGGCTTCAAAATATAGAAAAGCAATGGGGAACAAAATTATTTATCCGATCACAGAAAGGTCTGATTCTTACTCAGTCTGGAGAGATTGTTGTTAAATTTGCGAAAGAAATGTTGGAGAAGGAAGAAAGGGTAGTAGAAGAAATCCAGTCCCTTGAAACGCATATCCATGGCACGTTAAAAATAGCCTGCGCTTCGATTGTTGGCCAAAATTGGCTACCCAAAGTCCTGAAGAAATTTGTGAATTTGTATCCCAATGCAAAAATTTCACTTATAACTGGATGGAGCAGTGAAATTTTAAAGGCGCTATACGGTGGGGATGTACATATTGGCATTATCAGGGGAGCGGCAGATTGGAAAAGTTCTAAATATCATTTATTTGAGGACAGCCTCTACCTTGTGGACAAGGAAATCAGGAATATCGAAGAAGTACTACAGACTGATCGTCCGTTTATCCAATTTAAAAGCGATTCAAATTACTATCAGGAGATTCAGGATTGGTGGTACCGCCAATTTCAAACGGCACCAAAGAGAACTATCGTTGTGGACCAGATTGAGACTTGCAAACAGATGGCATACAATGGTATCGGTTATGCTATCCTGCCAGCCATCACACTGAATGGTGCAGACAAAGATATGTATCAAATTCCTCTCCTAGATGAAAAGGGGATGCCCATCAAACGTGATAACTGGCTGCTCGGTTACGACTCTGCTTTTGAATTGAGGCAGGTTCAAGCGTTTCTAGAAGTAGTCCGTGAATTCAATGAGGATCATAAGGTTATTGACTAAATTGCCGTCATCTTTGGTAAGGCTGTTTTTAACTTGATTCAGCAGAAGTCTTCCACTTCTATGAGTGGTGAGATGAATGCCTATTGGTATTCCATTCAATGGGGGTTCAAACCCCGGCTGAATAAAGTTAAAGCCTCCGGCGGATGCCATAGATTTTCAGAGGAAATTTATCGAGCGAAGCTCGATAAAATCTGGGCGCAAATACACCAAGGCTCATTTGATATGAAAACCAATTCTCGCACGTTATACGGAGCATTTCATTTTGTTGTCGATATAAGTCATGGTAGACTTAAAGTAAGTGGAATATTTATCCGTTTATGTGGGATACATAAAGAAGATGTAAAAGGCCAAGTGTATTAATTAGTAATAATTTTTTATTTAAATTTATTATAATTAATGTTGACTTGCCTGCTAGCTTATCCTATAATTGTTATTGTGATAAGGTTGTTCAATGAGAAAACATATATAATTTTCTCATTTAAATATTAATTTATTTACGGAGGGATTTTACAGTGGCAGAACGTATGGTAGGAAAACAAGCACCACGCTTTGAAATGGAAGCAGTATTGTCAAACAAAGAATTTGGTAAAGTAAGCCTTGAAGAAAACATGAAAAACGACAAATGGACAGTTCTATTCTTCTATCCAATGGACTTCACATTTGTTTGTCCAACTGAGATTACGGCACTTTCCGATCGTTATGACGAGTTCGAAGACTTGGATGCAGAAGTAATCGGAGTATCCACTGATACAATCCATACTCACTTGGCTTGGATCAACACTGATCGTAAAGACAACGGTCTTGGCGATTTGAAATACCCGCTTGCTGCGGACACGAATCATGTTGTCTCCCGTGAATACGGAGTACTTATCGAAGAAGAAGGTATTGCACTTCGCGGATTGTACATCATCAACCCAGAGGGTGAATTAATGTACTCTGTTGTGAACCACAACAACATTGGCCGTGACGTTGATGAAACTCTTCGTGTACTTCAAGCTTTGCAAACAGGTGGACTGTGTCCTGCAAACTGGAGACCTGGACAAGCGACATTAAACGTTTAATAAAATAGAAAAACGAAGGCCGTCTGCTTATTGGCAACCTAGCTGATGGGGGCCTTCGTTGGACATTAAACTGGACAGGCACTATTCGTGTCTGTCTTTCACATATCAATGCCTAAAACTTTTCGGAAGAGAGGGATTGCTTTATGAAATTGCGTGAACCTATGCCTGAACTCGAAGGTGCAGTCGAATGGCTTAACGGACAGGTTACAAAGGAAGATTTGATCGGTGAGAAGCCCTCATTAATCCACTATTGGTCCATTAGCTGTCACCTTTGCAAAGAAGCTATGCCTCAGGTTAACGAATTCCGTGATGCATATAAAGATAAGTTGAATGTTGTTGCTGTCCATATGCCAAGATCGGAAAATGACCTCGATATTGACGAGATCAAAAAAGTCGCAGATGAACATGATATTACACAACCAATCTTTGTCGATAGCCAGTTAAAACTGGCAGATGCTTTCCAAAATGAATACGTTCCTGCTTATTACGTATTTGATAAAGATGGACAACTGAGACATTTCCAAGCCGGAGGCGGCGGAATGAAAATGCTTGAAAAACGGGTGAACCGTGTTTTGGGCGAGCTGGAGAAAAAAGAATAAACAGGGGATAGGGCGCTTTTTATGGAAGGCGTCTCTTTTTTTAAAAAAAATAGAGCTAGGAAGCAATGTCGCTGGCTCTATTTTGGGAAACATTCTGATCCGACAATGCGTTCAGGATGTGTGTAAATATTTAATTGGTTTTTTCTGGCAAATCCTATCGCGGTAATACCGAGATCATGTGCTAAGTCGATCCCAAGAGTCGTTGGGGCCGATTTTGATATTAGTATGCCTACTCCGATTTTGGCTACTTTCAATACGACTTCGGATGAAATTCTCCCACTGAAAACGATCACTTTATCTTTTAAGGAAATTTTCTTATTGAGACAATGACCGAATATCTTATCCAATGCATTGTGGCGGCCAATATCAGAATAACTAAAAAGCAGCTCATTCTTAGTGCATAAAGCAGCGTTGTGGACACCGCCTGTAAGTTGGAACTCTTCAGAGTTTTCCTGCATTTTAGTCATTAATTCCAGGCATTGCTCGGCCGAAATTTTTTGCCTCGACATGATCGTTTTGGCCGTTTTGGCATCATTATAGAAGTAAAACTGCCGGCTTTTTCCACAGCAGGATCCGATCATTCGTTTCGAGTAAAACTCTTTGCTGATCACTTGCTTCATTTTCAACTCAACATACGCAAATCCCTGATGATCGTCTATATCAAGAGAAGAGATGTCCTCCATATTTCTGATCATCCCTTCAGATGCCAAAAATCCGATAACGAGCTCTTGCAAATTTGTAGGGGAGCAAACGATTGTAGCAAACTCTTCATTGTCAATAAAGATTGTAAGTGGATATTCCACGGCGGCTTGATCCTCTATTTTTGTAAGTGATTGACCATTGTATCGCAATACCTGTAGACGACCCCTGACCATAGGCTTCATACGATCACCCTCTTAGTTAATTTCTTGTTATATTGAAATGATAAAATATCTAAGTTGTGAATAACTTATTTTTCACTAAAGCTGTGTCCGGCTTCGACGTACAGGAAGTACTAGTGCAAGCGAAGCGACAGGATTGCATCTCCAGATAATATTTCTAGGCAATGTACGCGTCCGCTTTTTCGACTTATATTCTGGAATCCCCACGCTTTTTTGGCAATACGTTTTTCTTATTTTGTATGCGAAAATATTGTCTCCCCATGTATCGGTAACCTGGGTTCAATTGATTATAAACGACAATAGCCTCACCTTCCAATATTCCAAGTTTTTGGGATAGATGGAATATGTCATATCTGATTTCTGTTTTTCGGATCAGTCTGTATAAGATAAATAGAAGCTGGCGCTTTTGCCCTAAAAAAACCACCGTAAAATCCTGAAAAGGGATCTTGCGGTGGTTAGTCTTTAACAGGTGCGCTGCCAAGTGCCAACTCATGTTCCTTTTATTTTATATTGAGTTTTTCTTCTAAGTTCTGGTCGAAGATAAATATCGACATTCCCAAGTCTTTTTCGATGTCAATATCAACAAAAAGGTCAATGAACTTTGCACCTAGTAATTCTTCCATTTCAACAGGATGGTTTTTGCGATACATGTCTTTAACCATCTCTGTTCTCGCAGCACGAACCACCTGTTTGCCATCATCGGCACTTGCAATAAATTTCTCAACCGGTGACAAATTGCCCTTCATCTCACAAATCGCCCAATTTTTACAAAAAGTCGTCTTTATATACCCCGGACCTTTGCCCATATGGCGTTTGCGGAAAGACCTTACTAAGTTGCTGAATTCTGCCTCATAATTTCTCATCATCCAATAACCTCTTGTCCTGGTGCTTACCATTATTCTATCATGTTTCCAAAATATCTCAATATCTGTTATTTGGTTGCGTTTAGTTGGTTGTAAGGTCATTTCGCCTGCTTTGGGTAGATTTTTCCCTTTTAAGTTTATTAAGGTCAAGTCGAATAATAATTGATACGATTAAAGCGATAACAAAAAAAGCTGCAAAAAATAACAGGCTGTTTCCGTAGCTTCCTGTTACATCTTTAATTCTAGCTGCAAACAAGGGACCTGCCAGGCCAGCAGCGGACCATGCTGTTAATACATAACCGTGAATGGCTCCAAGCTGCTTTGTTCCAAATATATCTCCGATGTAAGCGGGAATACAGGAGAATCCTCCGCCGTAGCAGGTCAGAATGACGGCAAGCATAATCTGAAACAAAATTGATACATTTGTGAATGGCAGAAGAGTGAATAAAACGATTTGGATAATAAAGAAAACCGTATATGTGTTTGGACGGCCGATATAGTCGGAGGCACTTGCCCAGCCTATCCGTCCGAGGCCGTTAAAAATCCCGAGCACTCCTACCAATGCCGCTGCTTCGATGGAGGAAAGGCCGATGCTTTCCTGTGCTAGTGGGCTGGCTGCAGATAAAATGGCAATACCGCAGGTGACATTGATAAACAGCATGATCCACAAATAATAAAAACGAGGTGTTTTTACTGCCTCATTAGCTGTAAGCTGAGAAAGGTCCGTGGATACTTTTCCGGACTCCATTTTTTCCTTGAAACCTTTAGGCATCCATCCCTCCGGCGGCTTTGCAAGATATAGGGAAGATGATGTCATGATAATAAAATAAACGGCCCCCAAGATAAAGAAAGTATTGGCGATGCCTACAGATTTAATAAGAACGTCCATAATCGGGCTGCTAATGGCTGCTGCAAAGCCGAATCCCATAATCGCCATTCCTGTAGCCATTCCTCTTCTATCGGGGAACCATTTGACCAGAGTAGAAACTGGGGCAATGTATCCGACACCAAGGCCAATTCCCCCAATGACGCCATAGCATATGTAAAGTAAAGGCAATGAACCCAGCTTTACTGCAAACCCTGTACAAAAAACTCCAACTCCAAAAAATAACGAAGAGAGAAGGCCTGCTTTACGTGGACCATGTTTTTCAACAAAGTGCCCCAAAAAGGCTGCAGAAAGCCCCAAGAACAAAATCGCCAAGCTGAAGGTCAACTGCACCTGGCTTGCTGTCCAATTGAATTCTTTCATCAGGGGATTTGTAAAGTTGCTCCAGGCATAGACTGATCCGATTGAAATATGTATGCCAACTGCGGAAGCAACAATCAGCCACCTATTTTTCAGTTTCTCCATTTTTTCCTCCTTCATGAGATAGCTGCTACCGTATATGAAACCGCTAGCAAATAATGAAATATCAAAAGTTTGAGGTAATGAGTATTTATTGGGGTTAAAAAACCATAAAGATTAGTCCGCCAAACAAAAAACCACCGCGAAAGAAGGCCTATCCAAAGATAAGCGGTTTGCGGTGGTTAGTCTTTAACAGGTTCGCTGTCAAGTGCCAACCGTGGACATTATGTACAACACTCAACTTCTACAATAAATTTGATATTTCGATATATATGTTAACATATTTGTCACATTTTTAATAGAGAAAAAGGTTGGAGAATTCACAATTTTTTCAGGGCCACTGAGACTATTCAAAAAATGCGGAATGATCTTTTCATGACGGGGTAATTGCATGAAAAATACTCATTCTTGAGGAGTATGAAAAGAGAAATCTTTTCTTCATTCATATTGAAAGGCTTAGCAGGAAAGGATAAATGCTTAAGTGGTGAATAGCTACTTATCATTTAATATTCTCACCTAGTCGCACAAGGACCTAGGCAAATTAGCTTTTTTGAGAATCGTCTTTTGCTCACGTTAATGTATTTCCGGCTTAGATTAACTTCATTCAGCAGAAGTCTCCCACTTCTGTAAGTGGTGAGATGAATGCCTATTGGTATTCCATTCAGCAGGGGTTCAAACCCCGGCTGAATAAAGTTAAAGCCTCCGGCGGATGCCACAGATTTTATCGAGCGGAGCTCGATAAAATCTGGGCGCAAATACGCCAAGGCGCATTTGATGGCGCTTACGATTTTGTTGTGGAATGGACGTTAACGCATTTCGTATATGAAAATGGTATAATGGGCATTAATTTATAGGTTAAATTCCGAAGGAAGGTAGATTATATGTCGAGACTAGAAGCTGGAACGGTTGTTCAATTATTTGAGGCGCGTGAGGTGCCGTTTGGATACTTTTTGACTGATGGGGAGGAGGACGTCTTGCTTCATCATACGGAAGTTCCGGATAACTTCGATCCACAAGAGGAACAGACCGTCTTTTTATATCAAGATCACGAAGGTAGGTTGGCGGCTACTTTAACAATTCCTGAAGTAAGGAAAGGGCATTTTGGTTGGGTGGAAGTGGTGGAAGTCAAAGAGAACTTGGGTGTTTTTATACATATTGGTTTAAAGAAAGATATCCTTGTTTCAAAAGATGATTTGCCTGAACTGTTCCGGCTATGGCCTGCAAAGGGAGACAAGCTTTATTGTAGCTTGAAAACAGATAAGAAAAATAGGCTCTTTGGAAAGCTTGCTGTCGAGGACGATATTCGCAGACTCGCAAAGTTTGCCGATAAAAATTTATTTAATAAAAACGTAAAGGGAACAGTTTACCGACTTCTGTTAGAGGGATCAAACATCATAACTGAAGAAGGGTATCTTGGTTTTATCCATCATTCGGAAAGAACGAGGGAGCCTCGTCTCGGTCAATTGGTCGAAGGAAGAGTGATTGGGGTCAAAGAGGATGGATCAATCAACTTATCACTCCTTCCGAGGGCACACGAGGCTATTGATGAAGATGCAGAGCGAATTTACAGCTATCTGATCAGCCGCGGTGGAAATATGCCATACGGGGATAAATCTCAATCGGAAGATATAAAAGGACGTTTTCAAATGAGTAAAGGCTCCTTTAAACGTGCTTTGGGCAAGCTGATGAAAGAGAGGAAGGTTGTCCAAAAGGATGGGTGGACCCACTTGGCTGATCATGAAAAAGAATAGGTGCCTGAATCTTGAACCAGTTCGTTTTTGGAGTAGGGGTTAATCCGACGTTGAAGCGTCGGATTTTTTATCGTTTAACTTTATTCAGCAGAAGTCTCCCACTTTTTGTAAGTGGAGAGATGAATGCCTATTGGTATTCCATTCAAAGTTAAAGCCTCGGGGGGATGCACAGATTTTCAGAGGGAATTTATCGAACGGAGCTCGATAAATTCTGGGCGCAAATACGCCAAGGCGCATTTGATTCAAGTATCTTTGTTGTTCGGTCTCTAGTCTGAGAGAAAAACACGGCTTAAGGTCGTTTGGTGTTCGCATTTAATTCTTTAAGATAAAGACAACAGATAGGAAAGGGGAGATCAAAATGAAAAATGTGCTTGTTTTTACACTAGCTGTCATTTTGGCCATCATTGCTATTGCAAGCCTAGGAAATATTGTGGGGATGGCGATATGTCTGATCATCGTTTACTTTTCGCTGAAACAGTTTTTAAAAACCCACTCTACTTGGCAAAAAATTGCTTGGGGGATCCTTGGAATAGTCGGGTTGACTGGCTTACTGGGAAATTTACCAGCATTGGCAGGAATAGCAGCCATTTATGTTCTTTATGTGGGATATAAAAATTGGAAAAAAGAAAAGGCAGAAGAAATTGAAGTAGAACAAGATCCATTCGTAAATTTTGAACGCCAGTGGAAGGACCTTGAAAAAGGCCGTACAAAAATTTAAAACAAGGGAGACTGACAAAAAATGAACACTTTATTTGAAAAAATCAAACAAGCTATAAAAGATGATTTCTACGAAGTTGCCGAAACACAGAAAAAGACAAATCCAATTTCTCTGTTAAATCAATATTTACGTGAAAGTGAAAGAGAAGTGAAAAAAGCATCGAAGCTAATCGAAAGGCAGAAGCTCTTGAGGGACGAATTCTACAAAGAGTGGCAAGAGATAGAGAAGATGGCTGAAAAGAGAAAAGAGCAGGGGGAAATTGCCCTAAAAGCAGGAGCAGAGGATTTATCGGAGATCGCATTGCGCGAACAGGCACAATACGAGGAACGTGCTGATCGATTGAAAAATGTCTATGACAATTCAGTGCATCAATTGGAAGAGCTGGAGCAAAAGTACCGTGAAATGAAGCTGAAGTTAAAAGATATGCATATGAAACGATTGGAGCTTATGGGGCAGGAAAACGTAGTCTTAATGAAAAACAAAATGAACAGAGTACTGAAAGATACCGAGTTTGGAACTCCCGCTGAGAATATGGAGAACATTGGAAAATTATTCGAACGGGAGGAAAAGAAAGCGAATGATGAATATGAAATAAGCATTTTTGATGCACGTATTCAGCAACTGGCAAAAGATTTAAACAAACAAGATAGTGGAGATTTAAGAGATAACTCATGATAGAATAGAAGTGACCAATTTACCGATGAGGAGGGACACCATTGAAAAACTTCAGCAGAAACAGCAAAATTGGTTGGGCCATGCTGTTTGCAGGGATTGGAATGGCGCTGGAGCTTCTGCTCAATTGGAGGCTTTATGTCCCTCTCCTTATAGGGTGCTTCATTATATATTATTGGAAAAGCCACCAAGGTAGAGATTCGAAGAAACTATACCTAATCATCGGAGTTTCACTTGTTTTGATCCCTATCATTTCCACGGCTGTTTTTAAAATTTTCATTATGGCAGCAGCCGTTTATGCACTTATCCAATATTCAAAAACAAAAAAACAGGCAAAGAAAATTGTAATAGAAACAATTCCACCCAATCAAGAAACAAAAGTTAACAGGAAAATGCCTTATATTAAAAATATGTTTTCCGGAACTCAAAAGGTTGTCAATGAAATATTTGAATGGGACGATATTAATATACAGTGCGGATTTGGAAATACGATCATAGACATGGGTATGACCATGCTTCCCCCGGGAGAAAGCGTTGTTCTCATACGCGGTTTCATTGGCAATATTCAGCTTATTGTGCCTATCGATGCCTCCGTAACCATAAATCACTCTGCGATCAGTGGTAAATTGAATATATTCAACCAGAAGGAAGAACTGTTAAATTCCAATGTTATTTACTATACAGACGGAGATGACGAAACAGCATCTCGGAGAATAAAAATTGTTACAAGTGTTGTATTCGGAGATGTTGAGGTGAGACGCACATGAAAATGGCCAGAACATTGTCATTTTATTTTGCGTCTCTGGCCCTCTTCGTTTTTATGTTTGTACTTTTGATGTTTCTATTTACTGTTGATACAGACTGGTATCCGCTATTGATGCAAAAAAAATATTTGCTTGTTCCAAATGTCTTTTTCATACTTGCTGTATGTTTATTGGTGGGTTCAATCGCCGGTTACATAGTCGGGATTTCCATTGACAAAAAAGTAGAAAAGATTGAATGGAGTCTTTTGGAGCTGGAAGGGGGAAATTATGACCGGGTAAGCATTCCGCCTGCAAAAAATGATAATTTCCCTTCAATCTGGCAAGGGATTGAAAATATACGAGCCCGGCTAAAGGAGCAAACGTTGCTATATCAAAAATTCACCAACGAACGGGTGAAATGGAACAGGGAATTAAAAGAAGAGGTTCTCACAAAAGAGAGAAATCGATTGGCAAGGGAGCTTCATGATTCTGTCAGCCAACAGCTTTTTGCTGCCACGATGCTTTTGTCAGCTATCAACCAAAGTCCTGATCCCACAAGTGAGGCTACTGCAAAACAACGGGTTTTGGTTGAAGAAGTCATTAATGAAGCTCAATCTGAGATGAGGGCTTTGCTTCTTCATCTCAGGCCGATTCAGTTGGAAGGGAAAAGCCTGAAAGTTGGCATGCAGGAACTCTTGTCCGAATTAACGGCCAAATTGCCTTTAAAGGTAACGTGGAATTTACAGGATGTTCAGTTGGAAAAGGGAATTGAGGATCATTTATTTCGTATACTACAAGAAGCAGTTTCAAACACATTAAGACATGCAAAAGCCAAAACATTGGAAGTCCATATGATGGAAGTGGACCAATTCGTATTTTTAAAGGTGATTGATGACGGTAAAGGCTTCAACATCGGCGATCAAAAAGCCGGTTCCTATGGCATAACAAACATGCGGGAAAGGGCATCAGAGATTGGAGGAAATATCAAGATAGTCAGCCTGCCGGGAAGGGGAACAAGTATTGAAGTGAAAATACCTCTGCCAAATCAGGAGGGAGGATAAGAAATGATCAAAGTTTTGTTAGTGGATGATCATGAAATGGTCCGAATTGGTGTATCAGCTTATTTATCTGTTCAAGAAGATTTAGAAGTGATCGGGGAAGCGGGGGATGGAAAACAAGGTGTTGACCTTGCTCTTTCGCTGCGCCCGGATATCATCTTAATGGATTTAGTTATGGAAGGCATGAACGGAATTGATGCCACAAAAGCGATTCTGGAGGAATGGCCTGAGGCGAAAGTGTTAATTGTAACAAGCTTTTTGGATGATGAAAAAGTATACCCGGCACTAGAGGCAGGAGCTACAGGGTATATGTTAAAAACATCTAAGGCTAGTGATATCGCAGATGCTGTCAGATCCGCCTATAAAGGTCAGAAAGTCTTGGAGCCCGAGGTTACGGATAAAATGATGAAAAAGCTACATCATAGAGCAAAGCGTTCCCTCCATGAAGATTTAACGAACCGGGAAACGGAAATTCTCGCATTAATGACTGAGGGCAAAGCAAACAAAGAAATAGCGGATGAGCTTTTCATCACATTGAAGACGGTTAAAACACACGTCAGTAATATTTTGAGCAAATTGGAAGTGCAGGATCGGACACAGGCTGTCATATATGCATTTAAAAATGGATTAATCAGAAAGTGAATTCGTCTTTCATAGATGAATTTACTTTTTTTATGATGCAAATGTACTCCACTGATATGAAGGTAATGCCGGGAGTGTTTATGACTTCCAAATATGCTAAAATGGCAACATAGCAAGAGTGGAGGAATGAAAGTTGAAAAAAGAATTTGCGGTTATTGGCCTTGGACGCTTCGGTGGGAGCATTGTCCGTTCTCTGACAGAGCAGGGAATGGAAGTGATGGCTATCGATATCAATGAAGACCGTGTGAATGAATTTGCTTCTACAGCAACACAGGCAGTCATTGCCGACACGACAGACGAAAACGTTTTGAAAAGCTTAGGTATACGAAATTTTGACCATGTCATTGTTGCCATTGGGGATAATATCCAATCCAGTATTCTGACAACCCTCATTCTGAAGGAATTGGGTGTTAAACACATAACCGTTAAAGCGCAAAACGATTACCATGAAAAAGTGCTTCGGAAGATTGGTGCAGACCATGTTGTTCACCCTGAACGTGATATGGGAAGGCGGATTGCGCACTATATTGTTTCCACCAATGTTCTCGATTATCTTGAATTGTCAGAGGAATACAGTATCGTCGAGGTAATGGTTAATGACTTATTGGCAGGGTATACGCTAGTGGAATTGGATATAAGGGCTAAATATGGGTTGAATATTGTAGCCATTAAAAGAGGGAAAGAAATTATTGTTTCACCGTTGGCAAATGCTCCGCTTCAGCTCAATGACATATTAATCATCATAGGGGCTGATACTGACATTAACCGTTTTGAAAAGAAGGTATTGGTTGAATAAGGGAAGCGGGACATGGCTCTGCAGACTTGGTCAGTCTCGGACAAGATGAACTATCGCAGAGAATGTGGATAGCCGTTTTCCTAACAAAATCAAGTTGGACAGCCAAAATGGGCCATTTAACTTCATTCAGCAGAAGTCTCCGACTTCTGCAAGTGGTGAGATGAATGCATGTTGGTATTCCATTCAGCGGGGGTTCAAACCCCGGCTGAATAAAGT
>NZ_QYTW02000018.1 GCF_003605405.2 Siminovitchia terrae
AGCGGAAATAATTTTCATACAAAATTTATCGAGCGGAGCTCGATAAAATCTGGGCGCAAATACGCCAAGGCATATTTGATTTAGAAGTCTTACTTTGCAGAGTGGAGATGGAGCCCATAGTTAGAGGTTTGGGCAGCGCACCTTAATTGTTTTTTGACATGCGATGATGAGACCATAATTTAAAAAGAAAGTATAATAAGAGGACTGCCAGAGCCGCTCCTATAATTGGTTTCAAATAAGCCGTGGCGTGCCTTCCAATTTGATCCCAATGGTTTCCTAGTTCGATGCCGATCAAAAGGAATAAAACTGTCCATGGAATCATGGCTGCGACAGTAAGAATGGTAAAATGGTGAAAGGGCATTTTTGCTATGCCGGCAGGGACGGAGATCGCATGCCTGATAACCGGTATGAACCGTGCTGTGAATATGACAATTGTGCCGTGTTTCGCAAACCAGTTTTCTGCGGCATTTAAATGTTTTGATTGGATAAAAAGGAATTTTCCATAGCGGTCAAAAAAAGGCCTCCCGCCATATATTCCGAGCCAATATAAAAAGAGTTGGGCCATCGTCCCGCCAAAAACTCCAGCAATTAAAGCTTGGAAAAATGTTATTTTCCCACTGGCTATTAAATATCCCCCATATCCCAAGACGATCTCGCTGGGTATGATTTCCACCATCAGACCAGCGGCAATGCCTATGAATCCATATTCCCCAAGAGTTTGCAGCAATTCAATAGCCCATTCGCGAAACATGGAATTTGACCACCCCGTTAATTCAAATCATGTTCATAGAATGATTATGCTTGTACAAAAAAAATATCATTGTTTTTGAAACTTTTTATGCTCTTTCTACGTAAATTCAACATAGACATACATTAGGAGGGAATAAGATGGACACAGTATCTAGCAGTGAAAGAACGCTAGCGATGGCTATATATTTGACAAGTTTCTTTACGACTTTGATTGGACCGCTGCTAATTTGGCTTCTGAAAAAAGACGAGTCGCCTTTTATAGATTTTCACGGAAAGGAATATTTGAATTTTATCATTTCATACGCGGTATATAGTATTGTAGCTTCATTATTAATGCTTGTACTTATCGGTTTTATCCTTTTGCCGATTATCGGAGTGATGGTATTTATTTTCACGATTATTGCGGCGGTTAAGGCATACAATGGGGAAATATACCATTTTCCGTTAGTATTTAGAATTATCAAATAGGAACCTTTAGGTGCTCCGATATTCCTGATTCGATGGAATATCAGGGGCATTTTTATTTAAGAGTAAGAAAGTTAAAATTAGATAAAATATTTTATTCGAATTTAGATTTTATATGTCTAGCTGCGCCGTACAGGAAGTACTAGTGCAGGCGAAGCGACAGGACGTCGCTGTTTGAGCCAGCCGCCGTACAGGAAGTACTAGTGAAGGAGAAGCGACAGAACGTGGCGGTCTGAGGCGGCCACGTTCTGTCGCTTTTCTTTTTAAAAGAAAAGTCATGTTCACAGGGCTTGTCTCGTATAATGAATCGAGACTCCTGAAATAGGGGGAAGAGAATGAACATAAAAGAACATTACTCTTTCATGGCCCGGCTATATTTTCATCAAAGTATTTTATTTACCGTTGTTTTTACGGTCATCATCTTGCCGAATGTGAAAAAAGCTGATTTTTTTCTGAGCAACATGGCAGGGTTGGCTGTGTTTCTAAGCATGGTCTATTTTGTGTTAAGATTTTTATATTTTTCATATAAAGGCAGTGCCGTTTCCATGATACTTAGCAATGGCCTGATGGCTGAGAATAATGAAACCCTCCTTCTTATTCCCTCGCACAATGCCAATTGTTTGATGGAGGCTTATTCATCAGACGGAATCCGACAGCTTTCCATTTTGATTGTCAAAGGAAGGGAGAGGAGGGCTCACTTAAAATATTATGAATTGGGAAAAAGGGGACGGCTGGTTAAAATCAATGAGCATGGGATAGGGACAACAGCTTACATGCATATAGATCATGGCGGCATAACCTTTATCACTGCTAAGAAAAAGCTTCCTGTGATTATCAATACAAGAGGAGGCAAAAGCCTCAGCTTCATTGTTGGCCCGGATCATTTCGAGGTAAAAAAGCCGTATTCGGACAGGGTGTTAATGAAAAATGGCCGTACAGTCATGACCATAAAAAGGGGATTGATGCCCATTAAGTGGCAGCAATATTTTTCACCCAATACGCCTTTGTTAAAAATGGATTCAGGCTTGTCCAAGCATGAGAGAAGCCTTTGTTTATGTTTGCTCACATTGTTTTAGCCATGATTTCCCAAACGCTTGAGCACTCGCTCAAATGGTTGCTTGTCTTTGCAGTGGAAAAAACTAGAAAACGGATCTTTCATCTGGACAAGTCTTTTAAGGACGGATTCCATCGTAAACTGTGTGGGGCATAAAGCATCGGTTAGCTCATGCCAATGGATGGGAGCAGCTACCAGTCCATCCTCATTGTTTCTTACTGAATAAGGTGCGATGATTGTTTTTCCTTCGGCGTGTTGAATAAAATCGACATAGAGCCTTTCGCCCCGATTTTTTTTCAACCTTTCCGTAGTGAAAGACTCCGGATCATATTGCACTAAAAATTCAGCAATAAAAGAAGTAAAACGGCGCGTGTCCTTCCATGTGAACCTGTTCTCTGGAAGCGGGATATATACTTGAAGCCCTTTATTTCCTGAAAGCTTTACAAATGACACCAGCCCCAATTCATCCAAAATCTGTTTTAGGATGCCAGCTGCGTAGACTGCTAAGTGAAAGTACGTGCGGTCTGGGGGATCCAGATCAAATACAATCTCGCTGACGTACTTACTTGTCACCGGATGGAAGGGGATATGGAACTCGATAGCAAGCTGATTACCGAGCCAAATGAGCGATTTCAAATCATTGCAGATAATATAATTGATGTCATCTATTACTGTCGACTCAATAAAATCAGGGGAGGACTCTGGTTTATTTTTCTGGTAGAAAGATTCACCAAATATGCCATGCGGCGACCTGATGACTGTCAGCGAGCGATTTTTCAGAAAAGGCCGCATGTAAGGGGCAATTTTTCTAAGGTAACGGACATAATCAAGCTTAGTGGAATAATTTCTTTCCCACAAAACCTTATCAGGATGAGTAATTGTAATGTCAGGTGGAAACATTGCCTCATCATGAATGAACTTTTCAAATGTACAGTCATTGGGTTGAAGGTCGAAACGCAGGCTCTTGAAATGCGGCTCCCGTAACTGATTGTCCGTCCATTCCAGATAATTGATATCAACACAGATACTGGGATCAACGAAGTACATCGAGCCTTCTCGTCCCGTATGATTTTCACGTATGGTTGTTTTTAATGCGGCCTTCGTCTCGTAATCAAGGCTGAATAAAAATTGGCCAAGCGGAAACATGCTGGTGTCCTTCCATACACCAACGTGAAAGTATCCATTCTTTTCATCCATCGAAGTGATAAAACAGGATGCGGTTTTCCAATTCTTAACTTTCAACCATTCAGAGGTTCTTTTGCCCTCAAGCCATTTGCTTTGTGCCTGTTTCTCGATGATTCCTTCACTTTCAAATTCTTTCATGTTATGCAAGCTCTTTTTAAGAGAATTGGAAAAAGGAATGTATTGTAACAGTTTATCATCTCCAGGATCAGGTGTTTCAGGCAATTCGAGTAGTTGAACTAGTTCCGATAATTTATTTTTCCTTAGAAGGAAAGGAGAGGAGGTCAGATCGTTTCCTTGGTAGGCTAATAAATCGAATAAGAGATAATGGCAGGGCCACTTACTGGATTCAGACGCAATTTTTTCTTTGGAACGCATTCTCCCTCTTTGCTGCAGTTTAGTAAAATTAGCTTTGAATGGATTTTCTAAAATGACCAGTTCACCATCCAACAAAATTGGAAGATGCTCTTGCATCCTTTCCGAAATTGTGTCCAAAAAAGATTTTACTTCAGGAAATTGAGGAAGCAAATCCTTACCGTTCCTACTCCAAAGGTGTACTTTTTGCTCTGTCCATTCCAATATCCCACGATAGCCGTCATATTTTATTTCGTAGAGCCAGTTTCCGATTTTCGACGTATTGAAGGTTAAAGTAGGGAGCATAGGTTTCATGAAAATCACACCTTATCATCATATTTCTTCATATAGTTTTTCCTGATTGATTTTTTTTACCAAAAGTTTATCAGTGTATATCTTTTGACTATGAACAAAAGCTAAGGAAAAACAAGTGATGAAGGTGACCATATGCATACAATGTGGAAAGGAAGCATCAGTTTTGGTCTTGTGAATATTCCGATCAAACTGCACGCCGCAACAGAAGATAAAGACGTCAAATTCCGGTCATTGCACAATGAGTGCCATACACCTATTAAGTATGAGAAAGTCTGTCCAACATGTGAAAAGGAGATTGGCACTGAGGATATTGTTAAAGGATATGAAATCACAAAAGGCAAATTTGTTGTTGTCGAAGAAGACGAATTAAAAGGATTAAAAGATGCGGTGGAGGAAAAGGCAGTTGAAATAATTGATTTTATCAAACTGGAAGAAATCGATCCCATTTATTTTAACCGAAGCTACTATATGTCACCGGATGGTGGGAATAAGGCATATGGATTGCTTAGAAAAGCTTTGACTGATTCAGAAAAAGTGGGGCTTGCGAAAATCATGATCCGGTCCAAGGAACAATTGGCTGTTATTCGAGTTTATCTAGATACCCTTTTAATGGAAACCATCCATTTTCCGGATGAAGTGCGGAAGGCGGCCGACGTGCCAAATGTTCCAGTCGAAGACAACGTAACGAAAAAGGAAATTGATACGGCTATTATGCTGATCGACCAGCTGACGACAACCTTTGATCCAGAAAAGTATAAAGATGAATATCGAACGAATGTTCTTAAACTAATCGAGGCAAAGCGCACCGGAAAAGAACTGGTTACGGTTAAGGAAAAAGAACCAGCAGCGCAAATGACTGATCTGATGGCAGCGCTTCAGGCTTCAATCGACAGAACCAAGCCAAAAACCAAGAAGCCAGCTAAAACTAAAAAAACTGTGGGCAAAGCGTCTGCAGCAGGCGGGAAAAAATAAGAAAAATTACCTTAACATGAATAAAAAATTCAAGAAATGGGTAACACATTAGTAAATAAATAAAAGTTTGCCCCTTTCTTGCTTTTTCCTTTTGCTTTATGTATAATGAGTAGTAAAGATATGCCAATTTTATTTGCCAGTTTTTGGAGTTACCATTATTCGCATGTTATAATGAATATCTACTCCAGTAAGTGGGTGGGTATTGATTATAATATGTGAATTTTTATTTACCTGGTAAATATTAGGAACATATTAATAAATTTTTGGAGGTTTATGTACATGACAACTGGTACAGTTAAATGGTTTAACAGTGAAAAAGGCTTTGGATTCATCGAGGTAGAAGGCGGAAATGACGTATTCGTACATTTCAGTGCTATTCAAGGCGAAGGATTCAAAACTCTTGACGAAGGTCAACAAGTAGAATTCGAAATCGTTGAAGGCCAACGTGGACCACAAGCGGAAAACGTTGTTAAACTATAATATTATCCATGATCAAGAGCTGCCATATTGAAGGGCAGTTCTTTTTTTATGGGAGTGCCCCTACTTTAAAGCCCTGTGATGATCCAAAATGAGTTGACAAGCCAAAATAAGGCTCCATATGAACACCATGACTCAAAAAATGGTCAGATCCAAAAGGAGGAACTGGCCATTTTTGTGGTATAGGAAATTATAAAATTCAATGCTTGTTTTGTAAACTTGTTTATCAGATTGTGCTGCGTCCAGCTCCAGCGCCTATCGACTAGCAGACTTAGGGCCTCCTCCTACGATAAGTCAACATATAGGAAGTACTAGTGCAAGCGAAGCGACAGGACGTCGCTGTTTGAGCCTGCCGACGGACAGGACGTCCTAGTGCAAGCGAAGCGACAGGATGTCGCGTCCTGAGCCTGCCGAGTGCCATGGGCTCGAGGCCATAAGCCAATCGCTGCTGAAGGCAAACTACACCTCTTCAGCGCTCGTCTAGCTTTACGCCGATAAGCAGACACTCTCGCACTTCGTGTTTCCTTTATCTCGTTGGAGTCACTCTTGTCTAGCTCCAACGCCTAGCCCCTCGAGGTCATAAGCCAATTCCCTGTGGTGGCTGAAATACTGCCTCCTCGGGAATCGTCTTATGCTTGTCGGGGCTGACCAAGGCGTTTCCGCATTTCGGTTCAGTCTGTACGTCGATGAACAGAAGCTTGCGCTTTTGTTCTTATTCAGAAAAACAAAAGGTCTTGCCAGCCATTGCAGCAGGCAAGACCCCATCATTACAACTCATCAAATCCGTTTAAATCACTTGTTTTGGTGTATTGACGTGATTTTTGCTCGAAGAAATCTGTTTTAGTGTCATCAAAATTGTCTACATACGCACGAATCCATTTCATTGGGTTATCAATGTAGTCTTCATAAATCTCACTCAACCCAAGCATTCTGAGCATCTTATTCGCTCGATATTTGATGTAGCCTTCCATTTCAGTGAGATCAATTCCGTCAATATCGTCTAATACATAGCGGCTCCAATTCATTTCCTGCGTAACCGAGTGGCGAAACTGGTCATAGACCCAGTCCGTAAATTCAGTTGTGTTATGGTCGGGATTTTCGGATAAAGTGGCTCGGAATAGATCGCTTATAAAGCGGCCATGCTGAAGTTCGTCACGATTAATATAAGAGATCATCGTCGATGTTCCAACCATTTTTTGATTCCGTGCCATGTTATAGAAAAAGGCAAATCCCGAATAGAAGAATAATCCTTCGAGCAATGCAGTATAAACCATTGTTTTTAAGACATTTTCAATGGAAGGGTTCCATGCAAATTCATTATACACTTGCATGATCCTCTCATTTCTTTTTATTAATACTTCGTCTGTTCTTCCGGTTTCAAAAGATTCATTTTGTTTGTCAAAAGACGTAACGGAGGACAGTACATATGCATAGCTGTGGTTATGTTCGCTCTCCTGGTCGGCGATTGTTGCCATGATGGATTTAACGGATGGGTCAGTTGAGTAATTCCCAATTCTACTGGCAATATCCGTTTGCGGGCCATCAAGTGTTGCAAGCAACCCGATGATCTTTAAAAAAGCGTTCTGCTCTTTTTCCGATAGTGTTGGGAACTGCTTGATGTCTTGGGTCATATCCACCTCACTGGCCCTCCAGAATAAAGCTCTGATCTGTTCGCGGTGATTGTAAAAATGAGGGTAGGCAAGGTCGTTCCAATTCAAAATGCCGCTTGCTTTTCCCCCGAATAGTGCTGTCGATTTATTAGGATTCAATGGTTCTAACACGGCTACTTTTTCAAGTGTTTTAGGCATTGATTCAATACTCCTTCCGTCCAATTTTTTACTGTATTTTCCTGAGAGCCTCTTGGACTTTGTTCAATTTTTAAAGTCTTAAATGGTGAATGATAAAATGCTGCAAGTTTTTCGACAGCATGACAAAATAGGGCATCCCCTCCGAATTGTGTGTCGCCTGTTCCAAAGACATAAACATTGGGCGGCTTATACCCGATTTCATAAACAAAGTCCTTTACGAGATCCGGGGTCGCTCCTTTTCCCCAAGTAAAAGTCCCAATCATTATAGCGTCAAAAAGGGAGGGATCGGGTGTTGGCCCCGATCCAATCCGGTATAAAACCGTGGAATGCCCATGAGTAGAAACAACTTCATTGATGATTTCGGCAGTTTCTTTTGTGTTTCCGCTAAAGCTAGCATAGCAAATCAGGATTCGCACCATACACAATCCTCTATATCTGATGCGGTCGATCTAACATAATACGTTGTTTTCAATCCTGAATCCCAAGCCTGCAAATGCAAATCGAGCATGACCTGTGCTTTAATATGGTTCGGGACGTAAAAATTAAATGAGATCGCCTGGTCAATATGGCGCTGTCTGGCTGCATTTTGTTGGATGGACCAGCGCTGGTCTACAATGTATGCCGATTTCCGGTAAACATTGTATGTACGGTGGTCAAGATCTGGTGCGACGACCGGAAGCTTATAATTTTTCTTTTCTTCATGGTAAAATGGTTTGAAGATCGGGTCTATACTGGCAGTCGAGCCTGCTATGACAGATGTACTCGAATTAGGAGCAACCGCCATTAAGTACCCGTTTCTTATTCCGTGCTCTTTTACATCATCCTTGATCTCATTCCACTCATTTGTGTCAGCACCCGTTAAATAGCCACGGACTTTAAAATAATGTCCTGTCTGCCAGTCACTTCCTTCAAACAGTGGGTAAGCTCCTTTTTCTTTTGCCAGCTGTACACTTGCTTTGATCGTCAGTTGTGAAATTTTCTCATATAGACTATCTGCTAATTGAACGGCCTCTTTAGATTCCCAGGCGATACCCTTTACGGCCAGCAGGTGATGCCATCCGAAAGTTCCAAGACCAATGGCGCGGTATTTCCGATTTGTAATAGCTGCTTGTTTAACATCAATTGTATTTAAATCGATGACATTATCCAGCATTCTTACCTGGATGGGAATCAATCTCTCCAATATCTCAAAGTCGTCTTCTTGTGGATTAACTGATTTGCCCAGATTGATGGAGGAGAGGTTGCATACGACAAAGTCTCCAGCCTTTTTATATGAAATGATTGTATCCCCATCAACCGTTTCTTCATAATGGATGGTTGGCGACATATTTTGCATAATCTCTGTACACAGATTGCTGGAATACACCATTCCGGCATGCTTGTTTGGATTCATCCGGTTTACTTGATCCCTATAAAACATGAAAGGGGTGCCTGTTTCTAACTGTGATTTCATAATTCGAATCATGATTTGAATAGCAGGAACTGTCGTTTTCGTTAATTTTTCATTTTGAACACATTCTTCGTATTTCTCTCTGAAAGAGCCTGCTCCTTTTTCTTCATCATAAAAGTCTTCCAATGAAAAGCCCATCACTTGTTTCACTTCATGAGGATCGAATAAATGCCAGTCTCCGCGCCTTTCCACTTGTTCCATAAATAGGTCTGGCAAACAAACACCGGTAAAAATATCGTGTGCACGTTGCCTTTCATCTCCATTGTTAAGCTTCAAATCAAGAAAAGAAAGGATATCGGAGTGCCATACGTCTAAGTAGACAGCAATAGCGCCTTTGCGTCTTCCGAGCTGGTCTACACTGACAGCTGTGTTGTTCAACTGCTTAATCCACGGAATGACACCGGAGGATGCACCCTTGAACCCTTTAATTGAGCTGCCTCGAGCCCTCACCTTGCCCATGTAGACTCCGATTCCGCCGCCATCTTTGGAAAGTCTAGCCACATCTGTGTTACTGCTGTAAATGCCGATGAGTGAATCGTCCACTGTATCAATGAAACAACTCGACAGCTGGCCATGGGCAAGCCCGGCATTAGCAAGCGTAGGGGTTGCAACAGTCATATAGAGATTTGAAAGTGCCCAGTAGCTTTCCGCTACAAGTTCCAAACGGCTGTCGCGAGACTCGTCCTGCATCAGATGCATGGCGATGATCAGCCATCTCTCCTGCGGCAGCTCAAATGTGTTCTTTTCATGATCAACAGCCAAATATCTTGTAGCAAGCGTATGAAGGCCGATATAATCGAAAAGATAATCACGCTCAGGATCAATCAGCTTTGATAATTGATTGATTTCTTGTTCGCTGTATTTGTCCAAAAGGCAGGGAGAATATATACCTTTATCAGTCAAGATTTTAATAAGGTTGTAAAAATCGCCGTATTTCTTGTTTTTATCATATGAACGGTTGTTGGCAGCTCTTCTATATAAATCGTTCAAATATATTTTTGCGGCATCAAAAGCCCATTCTGTATGTAATTCATCAATGTTTTCCAAAGCAGATTGAATAAGCAAGTCAGTAAGATGCTCTGCTTTTATCTCTGCTTTAGATTCAATACTTCTAAAAATTTTATCACGGTAGTCTGTCGATTCTATCAAAGTGACTCTTTGAAGGAAGCTGTCCAGCCGTTTCCTGTCAAATGGTTTTTTTCTGTTACCGTCTTCTTTCACAATGATTGTTGTCATTTTTAATAGAAACCTCCTGTTTTCTCCAATAGAAAAATCCACTCCAGGGCACAGAGCGGATCAAACGATAACGATAGGGAAAAGAAAATAACTTCGCTATCGTTTCATCTTCTCAAACCCCCGAAGAAATTGAAACTCAAACAAGAAAAGGCAGGTCTCCTGACTCGTGCATCAGCCTAGTGGGGAACCTTCCCGTCGTAGACAGTGGTTTTTCCCGGTCGTTCGCACTTACAGTTGCGGGGACAGTTCCGGATTTTCACCGGATTCCCTTTTAAGTCCGCAATGGACACCTTGTCTTGTTAATTATCAATATATTGTGTTGATTAATATTGTCAATCACTAAATATAGTGTCGATTGTGATTTTATCATGAGTAAAATTGAAATACAAGTAGAATCTCTTTTCTTTTAAAAAGAATGATAGACAACCTTGAAAAGAGGAGAGATAAACGGTAACCTTTACACTTGGAAGTCAAAACTTGAGTGAAAAGGGGACTGGATATGGAGTTGAATATAATTGAAATATTGAAGTACATCTTTTTAGGGCTTATTCAGGGAATTACTGAACCGATTCCGATTTCGTCCAGCGGTCATCTTGTGTTAGCCCAGCATTTTTTAGGAATAGAGACAAAGAAGCTGACATTTGAGCTTCTTGTAAACGCAGGTTCTCTTATAGCTGTCCTAATCATTTACTGGAATGATATTATCAGACTGGCGAAAAATGGCATTGCCTATTTAAAAACCCGGGATGAAAAAGTGAAACCGGATTTCATGTTTATAATTTATTTGATCGTTGCAACCATACCTGCTGGTGTGATTGGTGTTCTCTTTAATGATATTATATCCGAATCATTAAAAGGAGTCCGCATTACTGCGATCACCTTGCTCATTACAGGTACTGCGCTATTTTTAATAAGAAACCTGAGAGGACGGAAGAAGGACGGAGATCTGACCTTCAAGGATGCGATTGTTGTCGGGCTTGCGCAGGCTGTTGCACTGATTCCAGGTATAAGCAGATCAGGTGCAACAATCGTTGCAGCCATGGGTATGGGAATGAAGCCAGAAACTGCATTACGATTTTCATTCTTAATGTATATTCCCGTCAGCCTTGGAGGCACGCTTCTCAGCATTACCGATATGGCCAACGACCCGGATTTGGGAACGCTTTTCATTCCATACCTTGCGGCGTTTATCGTATCAATCATTGCTACCTACTTTGCATTAAGATGGTTCATGAACATCATGGCAAAGGGCAATCTTATTTATTTTAGCATATATTGCTTTGTTGTCGGAATACTCGTTTTGATATTTGCATGATTAGAAATATTTTTCAAAATTAAAATGAGTAGAAGAACAATCTCATCAGTGAGGAAACAAAACAATCAGCAGTTGGAGTAGCCATTTCAATTGTAACAAAATCATCAATACTCCAAGCCATACTCGAAACAGAAATGAGTATCTAGTAAAATGTTAAACAATCATTACAGTAGGCGATGCAGGAGTTGAGCATTATGCAAGTGATTTAGTTACACACTCGACGAACTGCCATGTAGGTATAGAGATTAAAGCGGCTTCTCTAACTTTGTGGCTGATTCAATCATTAAACAGTAATGGAAGCCATACAGGTATGCTCCCACAAAGGTCTGAATTCGGTACTGTACCGGGCTCAGACCTTTTAATTTAGTCTTATTAGCAATTCACATATTTATTCGGTTGCTGCTGATTGCCAATGACCGCATCAGCAAAACAGTCGCCTTTACATAACTTTAGTCATTGTTTTCTTTTTTGCATAGTATAGATGATCCATTCAGCCAGATTATATACGAAATACAAGTAGTCTTTGCTAGATTAATATACTGAGAATAAAGAATATTAAACTGTTTATATGGAAATACAGCGTATTGGGGAGTTAAATAGAGTATTCAGCAAGAAAAAGGAATGACAGCATACTAACTGCTGGTTAATTCTATGTCATTAGAATAAATCACGTAAATCGGCCGTTATACTCGTTTGATTTCACTCTACTTGTTCGATAAGCTAAATAGTGGTACGTGTTTCGAAACACTTTGTGCAATACTTCACTCATTTTGTTACGTAATGAAATGCTGAACAGTAAATCAAATGCTTTATAAAAAGGAGAAGAAATTGTGAAGAAAATCGCCGGCATTATAGCCGCTATGACACTTCTGTTTTTGGCAGCGTGTGGGGGAAGCGGGAACAATGCAGCAAAATCAAAAAAAGAAAAAGACAAAATCGTCTTCGCTGATGCAGGCTGGGACAGCATCCGGATTCATAATGCAATTGCTCAAAGAATCCTTGAAGAAGGATATGGGTATAAAACCGATATGACTGCCGGATCAACCTCCGCAACACTTCAAGGTCTGAGAAAAGGTGATATTGACG
Organism: Siminovitchia terrae; assembly: GCF_003605405.2. Taxonomy (GTDB): domain Bacteria; phylum Bacillota; class Bacilli; order Bacillales; family Bacillaceae_C; genus Siminovitchia; species Siminovitchia terrae. The sequence goes on from NZ_QYTW02000018.1 coordinate 12,465, forward strand.
TATACATGGAAGTTTGGACAGACAATGTCAAAGATGTATATCAAGATGCAATTGACTCAGGCGATATCATTAAGACTTCAGTAAATTTCGACGACAACGATCAAGGCCTCTATGTTCCATCCTATGTTATTCATGGTGACAAAGAACGCAATATTAAACCACTAGCACCCGATTTAAAAACCGTAGAAGATCTAAAGAAATATCCAGAGGTTTTTGAGGATCCCGAGGATTCCGGGCGAGGCAGAATCATCAATGCGCCGAGCGGCTGGGTGGTAGCAGATCATATAGATGACAAATTTGATGCCTATAAATTGGATGAGACATTCAACAATTTCATGCCGGGGTCGGATTCAGCTATTGTAGCATCGCTGGTTGATGCTTATAAATCAGGCAAAGGCTGGGTGGGATATTATTGGTCACCGACAGCGATTACTGCCAAGTATGATCTTGTTCTGCTCGAAGAACCCGAATATGACGAAAAAACTTGGAAAGAAACTAAGAAGACCAAATTTCCTCCAAACGATGTTGTAACAGCAGTGAACAAAGATCTGCCGGAACAGGCCCCTGAAGCTGTGGAGTTTCTAAAGAAATATGAAACCAGCAGTGCCTTAACGGAAGAAGCTCTGCAATACATGGAGGACGAAGGAGCCTCGGCTGAAGAAGCTGCCATTTGGTGGCTAAAAGAACATGAAGATGTTTGGACGAAGTGGGTTCCTGAAGACAAAGCACAAAAAGTTAAGGAAGCTCTTTAAAAATTAAGCAGCTGGCCGCTTGTGCTAGCTGCTTTTTCTCAATTCAAATCTAAAAATAGTGAGGTTTAGTTAATGGGAGAATTTCCAGATATTAGGACGAATTTAGGCGGTTACGTCAGTGATTTTGTTGATTTTCTCGACAGAACGCTTGAGGGATTCTTCGGCTTTATCTTTTTGATTTCCTCGAAGTCAATTAATGGAATCCAGGATTTCTTATTGTGGATGCCCTGGTGGTTTTTTATCGCTGTGATTTTTTTGCTGGGCTGGTATTTCCGGTCTGTTTTTTCAGGTGTTTTATATTCGGGATTTATATTCCTGATTGGTACATTTGGACTGTGGGAAGATATGATGACAACCATTGCCATCATTATAGCCTCAGTACTCATATGCCTTATTATCGGGATTCCGTTGGGGATATGGATGTCATACAGCAATGGTTTTTCGACAGTCATGCGACCTATTTTGGACGCCATGCAAACAATGCCTAGCTTTGTTTATTTAATTCCTGCCATCTTTTTCTTCGGTTTAGGTAATGTCTCCGCGATTTTCGCTACACTTATTTATGCCTTGCCGCCTGTTATCCGATTGACAGAACTTGCTATCCGGGGCGTTGATAAAGATGTTATTGAGTCGGCACAATCATTTGGATCATCCAGATGGCAAATGTTGAGAAAAGTTCAACTGCCTCAGGCGCTTCCTACCATTATGGCCGGTGTAAACCAAACGACAATGATGGCGCTTGCGATGGTTGTCATTGCTTCGATGGTTGGTGCATCCGGGCTTGGTGAGCAAGTCCTTGTAGCGATTAACCGCATTGATATTGCATTGGGATTCGAAGCAGGGATCAGCATTGTGTTTTTAGCTATTATCATTGACCGGGTTACAAATGGCGTCGCTGATAAGTTTCAAAAACACAGGAGGGGAATCCAATGACAACACAAATTAAGCTAGAGCATGTCTCAAAAATTTTCGGCCCCAAACCGAAGTCAGTGATACCGCTGGTTAAAAAAGGGATGTCTAAGGGTGAGATTTTAAAGAAGACCGGGCATACAGTAGGTGTTTATGATGCTTCGCTTGAAATAAACAAAGGCGAAATTTTTGTGATCATGGGTTTGTCCGGAAGTGGGAAATCCACTTTGATTCGCTGCTTCAATCTGTTGAATAAACCGACCGATGGAGCAATCTATATAGATGATGAAAATATTGTGAAATGCAACAGCGCCGGTTTAAAAAAAGTGAGGCAAGAAAAAATCGCGATGGTTTTTCAGCATTTCGGTCTGTTTAACCATAGGACAGTTCTTGCAAATGTAGAGTATGGTTTGGAAATCCGCAACATCCCTAGAAAAGAGCGGCGAGAAATTGCATTAAAAAATATTGAAATAGTAGGATTAAAGGGGTATGAGAATAAATACCCTGATGAATTATCTGGAGGAATGCAACAAAGGGTTGGATTGGCCCGGGCGCTATCAAATGATCCTGATATTCTGTTGATGGATGAACCTTTCAGTGCACTGGATCCATTAATTCGCAGGGAGATGCAGCTTGAATTGCTAGATATCCAAAATAGATTGCAAAAGACAATCATATTCATCACCCATGACGTAAATGAAGCATTCAAATTAGGTGACCGGGTAGCGGTTATGAAAGACGGGCATGTGGTTCAAGTCGGCACCCCTGAAGAAATCATCGAAAATCCTGCGAACGACTATATTTCTGAGTTCATCAAAGATATCGATCGATCGAAAGTTCTCCAGGCGAAACACATAATGATCAAGCCGAATGCCCTCGTCTCCTTAAAAGATGGCTTGAATGTAGCGATCAAAGAAATGAAAACAAACGGTATCTCAAGCGTATTTGTCGTTGATCGGCAACGCAGCCTGAAAGGAATCGTCACGATAGATGACGCAGTCAAGGGGTTAAGGGAGAAAAAAACGTTGGAAGAGGTCATGCGCCATGATGTTTCATTAGTAGATGAAGAGATATTTGTCAGTGATTTGATACCCAAAATATTGGAATCGAAATATCCTCTTGCTGTCGTAAATGAAGAGAAGAAACTGATCGGGTTTATTTTACGCGTTCATGTCCTAGCGAGTTTAACAGCAGAAAACGAGTTTGATGTTCAATAATTAGAAGGGGAGCAATGCGAGATTGCTCCCCTTCTAATTTTTTCACTTAGATAACAGCGTCTTGAGGGCTTTTAATATAACAACAATGGAAAAAAGAACGATGATGACTACTGCTACTACCATAATGACTGTTGAAAAGACAGCAAGAGGACCAGGAAGAAGGATGGTCAATACTAAAAGGGCATAGCCGGCAATAATAGCTGCCAAGTATAGACCCAAAGTAGAATTTGGAAGAGAAGACATCATGAATACACCTCCTTTACTACCATAATATGTACAACCGAAAACAATGGTTCCGCTCATGTATTGGTTAAAAGCTGAAATCTTGCAAAGAATTTTTGCTTACAATTGAAATCATATACGATCTAGTATATGATAAAAACATGGAGGCTTTACCGTAAAAAAAGATGACGGTGGTGTTATAGGTGGAGACGATTTATATAAGAGGGCTACTTGATATGAAAACGCTGACAAGTGAACCTTGTGTCATGGCCCTTGGCTTTTTTGACGGCGTTCATTTGGGACATCGTGAATTGATCGAAACTTCAAGAAAAATTGCCGAACAGAAAAATCTTACTTTGACTGTGATGACGTTTTTTCCTCATCCGAGCAATGTTTTGCCAAACAACCAAAAAATAGACCGATATTTATCCCCTTTGGATGCCAAGAAAGAGATTTTTAAAGAATTAGGGGTTGAAAAGCTTTTTATTGTTACATTTAATCAAGATTTTGCTAAACTCGCACCACCTGCCTTTGTTCGAAAGTATATCTGTGGATTAAATTGCAAACATGTAGTGGCCGGGTTTGATTTTACGTATGGATTCAAAGGACAGGGAAATATGGAGCGCATTGTGCAAGATGGGGGCGGAGAATTTGACATAACTGTCGTTTCGAAAAAATCCTATAAAGAGATGAAAATCAGCTCAACTAAAATCCGGGAGCTGTTAAATAATGGGGCGGTTGCTGCTATTCCACATTATTTGGGAAGCTATTATTCGACCTACGGGCAAATTGAAAATGAATCATATGATTTAGATAATCAGACAATCATGGTGAATATGTCTTTTGACGAATATATGCTTCCGAGGAAGGGAATGTATTTGATTCGTTTAAAAATGGATTCTGGTGTAATTGAAGGAATATGTAAACTTACTGAAAGCATCAGCGGTACCCAGACCATTTATATCCAATCGAAAAAGAGACCGAATCTTGAGTCCAGAGTGAAAGTTGAATGGATTTTAGAATTGGAAGTGCTTTCTCCTCCAGAAACAGATGAAATGGTGAAAAAAGTTCAAATGGTTGTTTGAACTGTATGAATTTAGCGGTTGTAAAGCGAAAAGGATGCACAAACTCCTCTGTATCAAGGGGGTGGGGCTACTTTGAATTAATTAGCCCCAATTTTAGCCCCAGCTGCAAGACTTTCACTGAAAGCTGTGACTGCTTTATCTTCCAATTCTTTGAAGGAATGTGAATATACATTATTAATCATTTCCGGCGTATTCCCCAATCGATCGGCTATAGTTACTGGGGGAACTCCGTTACTAATTAATATGGTCGCATGCGTGTGCCGCAAGCCATGAGGTGTAATTTTTCTGATACGTATTTCCTCTTTTTTCAGTTGAGCGTATATTGATTTAAATGTATATTCTAAAAATGTTGTCACAGCATTTTTCACCGCTAGTCTTGGAAATAAACACATGATCGCTTTCTTTATCTAATTTCAGACCAGAAGCAAACTTTGTTTCTAAGCACCATTTTTGGTACACTTTTAATTGATCCACTAAAACATCATCAACAGGAATGGTACGATAACTGTTTTTTGTCTTGGGAGACCGTTCGCCATGTCTATCCCTAGTACAATCAACAGTTATCGTTTTTTGGTTGAAATCGATGTTTCTCCATTTTAAACCAAAAGCTTCGCCCCTTCTTAACCCCGTATAAGCTAACAGAAAAATAAGTGTGAAATTTATTATGTTCAAACGTTTTTTTGCTGTATGCAAAAATAAATTTAATTCTTCGGGGGTTAAGAAATTTTCCAACTTACGTTCTTGTTCAATGCTAATTTTAGTGAACCTATTACGTGTCAAAATTTCATCTTCAACCGCAGCATTTATGGCAATGCTGAATAATCGATGAAACAGTTGTACAGTACTTGGTTTATAGGATTTAAGTAAATCGTTAATATAGACACGTCTATATGTTGTTCTGTCCAATTCCGCTAGTACATATTTACCTAAACGCGGCTTCATTTGATTGTCAATCGCATCTTTTCTTTGGATACGGGATGTTATTTCCCAATCGCCGTTATATGTCTCGTACCATATATCTAGCCATTGAGAAACAGACATTCGGTCGTTCTCTACTTTTTTGACTTGTCCGCTTAATAGATCGGCTTTGACTTGCAACAGTTCCTTTAATGCTGCCTTTTCTGTATCAAAACCGCTCTTTTTCTTCTCTTTTCTCTTTCCTAGGGCATCGTAATACTTATGACGATACTGATAACGTTTATCGCCATTCTTCAAAAAGTAATAGTAGATTTCCGGATCTGTTTCTGTTTTGTGTAATTTCATTTTTCGTATCCCTTTCATTGCGTGGGTAGACGCTTTTGGGGACGAAAAATATCTGCATCACCTCCTTAAAAGTTTATTGAACATTACACACTATTACGCTTGTCAAAACGGTAAATCATCGTCGCTTTTATCGAGATTATTATTAGTATCCAAGAATGGATCCTCAGTAACTGCAACTTCATTGTTTGAATTTTGATTTTCATCCCAATGGTCTAACAGTCCGTCCTCAAAAAAACTAGAAGTAGAACCGCATTCATGACAAAAGCGAGCATTCCCCTCAAGCATTTGGTCACAACCTCCGTTATTTTGACCCCATCTAAGACCTTGGCGATAATAATCATCATTATTATCATTAATATGGAATCCAGTACAGATATTAAAAAGATAGGTTGCACATATTTTACAGTAGTTACCTTCTACCTCTTCGTTTTTACATTGGGGGCATTGAACAACTCTCATGTCTTTATCTAGAGTAAAACTTGGATAAATCATATTAATGTCATCTCCTTTGCTGAAAAAATAAAAATTGTCATTTCCGCATATAACGCAATATTTTGATTATTCGGAACGAAGTTCGAATCCTACCTAAACCAAAAAGGCGGTGTAACAAGTGGAAAAGCTAACGATTCCGGAAACATTGCAGAAGAATATAACATACCATTCTGAGGTGTGTGATCGTCACACTTATATCAAGGCAGGCCAAGAGATTGTTAAGCCTATTCAGAAGATGGTGATTGATGGCGAATTGGTTTGTCCCCGATGTGAACTGGAGCAAGGGGATCGCAAACTACAGGAAGCAACACAAAAGGAATACGATGAATTCTTAAAGCAAAAGAAATACAACACTTTCTATAATCGCAGCATATTGGCCGACAATACAATTTTAGCAGCTACTTTGGAGAATTATCATGTTGAGCACCAGGAGGAACGGAAGAATAAACAAACAGTTATGGAGTCAATATCTCGCCTTAAAAATGGCCAAGTATTTAATTTGATTCTTCAAGGTAATCAAGGTGCTGGAAAAAGTCACTTAGCTTATGCAGCTTTACGTGAATTAAATGAAAGTGGATTAGATGTATCGTGTCTATTCGTAAATGTGGAGAGTATGATGCGGTTAATCAAAGACTCATTTAATAATAAAGAGAGCAGATATACAGAGAATTATTTTGTGGAATTGATGTCTGAGGCTGATTATCTTGCACTGGATGATATTGGAGCGGAAACCGGCGCGATCGGAACAGACAAAATTGCTACAGATTTTGTTCAAAGGGTTCTATATGCTATTACAACCACCAGGCAGGATAAATCAACTTTAATAACTACAAATCTATCCAGCGAAACTCTATTCCGGATGTACGACAAGAAACTGGTATCAAGGCTGTTTAGAAATCCTAAGTTTGTTGTATTCAAGGAAACCAAGGATAAGCGGATGAATAATATTCCCTTTTAAAATAATTAACGGACGGTGATTGATATGTGTGAAAAATGCGGAGGGGAAGGAAGATATTATGAACAAGTGGAATTCAGACTTTGGAAAGAAACCCCTTGTTTATGTGACTTCTCTAAAAAAATGAGAGAGCTTCGTGCTAAGTGGGAAAAGGCCGATACGGAAGGTAAAAAGATAAAAATAGAACTCCAGATGTCTATGGAAAGAATTGAGAATAAAAAGCAATTAGAAGCGAGGGGAGTACTATGAATAATTTAGGCAAAGAATTGAAAAGTATTACGCTTATTTTTAGCAAATATTTAGGTATTCCCCCGCTGCAAACAACAGATGTAAGAGAATGGTGGATTCATGCTTTAGGACATTTGGATAAAGAAACTATTGATAGCCTATATGAGAATTTTGTTGATGCTCCTTGTTGGCAAGTGAAAATGATGAAAGATGATTTGCTGGCCAGAAAGATGGAATTGGAGATGAGTGAGGATCCTTTCCCCACTCATGGAGAATTAGAAGAGGGGGAGCGTGTACTATGTTAAATAAATCAAAAGATTTGTTGTTCGAAGAATTTAATCGAATGGCAAAGGGACTTTGTATCTCTTTAGGAGTTACTATTCAGTCCGAAATGACCTGCTTCGAAATGTTCCGGGCTGCTTGTGAGAGGATGGCAACCGAAAAGCTTTCCAAAGTACGTACGTGTTTCGAGGAAGATGATAATTGGTTGTTTAAAAAAATGCAGGAGATTATTTCCAAGGAGTTACAGAGTAGAGGAATAAATCCACTTTCAAGAGCATGAAAATTCGGAAAGCCTGCTGCGACGAATTAAGAAGTTTTAAAAGCAAATCCGAAAATTTAGGAATCGCGCCAAATATAAATCGTAGTGGGCATGCATACCAACGGAAGCATCCGGATCAGTATAAGAGTTAGTGGTTAAAAATTGTGTGATAAAGGAGGATGTAATACTTTGGGAAGAAAAACATGGTTTGATTTAGTTAGAGAATATTTCCCTGATGCTACTGATAAAGAATGTGACTTTATTCTATGGGAAAAAACCGCTTTTCCTGTTTGTGGAGTGGAAGAAGTCAAAAGACAGTTAGAGGAATATTCAAAATTAGAAAGTTGATACACAGTTCGGAGGAAAAGGGCGGTGATCCCATGCAACAAATGTGTCGAAGGAGGGAACGGAATGTGGAAATGGTTAAATGGAAAGACGTTTTAGGGAAAGAACACCTTTTGATGGAAGGTAAAGGGGATGACGTGTTCCACGTTATTCCCTCTCAATATGACGATGAGGGCAATTCATTTACGCAGATAATTTCAAGAGAGGCAATGGTGGAGTTTATTAAAAAGACGCAAATTATGAGTTTTCATGAATAATTATCAAAAATATAATAATGGGAAGGTCGTATCTTTTTTAAACATGAAAGGGGGAGTGGGAAAAACTACTTTATGTGTTAGTTTAGCATATCAGTTAAGTGTGGAATTTAATAAAAAGATTCTCATTTTAGATATGGATCCTCAATTTAATGCTACCCAAACAATAATGGAACAATATAATTTAATTGATGAATACCTAAATAATTATAGGATAAATAAACGTACTATTATGGAAGTATTTAATAGAAATGACTCACTGGTTACCACAATTGAAGAGAAGGAAATTTTACCTGAGGATTTAATAATTTCATCGAAAGTCAATGAGAATTTAGATATTATTTGTGGTACTCTTGATTTAATTAGATTAGAAAAAAGCCAAGATAGCATTATGAAGAAAAGATTAAAGATATTTATAGACAAACATGGTCTAAAAAGTGAGTACGATTATATTTTTATTGATTGTCCACCCACTATTTCTTTTTATACTGATGCTGCTTTATTAGCTTCAGATAGTTATATTATTCCAGTTAAAGTGGATAAATTTTCTACTCTCGGGGTTAAGCTGTTAGACAAAGTTATAAAAAAATATAAGGAAGACCCTGATTTCAAACTAGAGTGTGCAGGGATAGTTTACATGATGCAGGAAAATCAGAGTAAGCTCGATGAAATTAAGAGAACTTTCGAAGAAAATGATTTAATTAGCCATTATAATGTATTTAAAAATAGTTTAAGAAAGCATAATCATTTGCTTTCAGGTGAACAGGGAAATATTGCTTTTAATTATCAAGTCACTAGGAAAGATTTAAACGAGATTGCTAAAGAATTTTTGGGCGTTTTTGAAGGGAGCGGTATATGTGGATAGAAATAATGAGGAGCTGTACATAGAACTAATTGGTTTAAATACCTTGTTGTTACTATCCAAAGAGTTATTTGCACGGAATAATGATATAAAGGATTATATTGAATCGATTTTTAAACTTGAGTTTAAAAATTATCTTTACATGTCTAGGACTCTGCTAGTGGCAAGGGTAAACAGGCATATTTACTCATTAAATTATAACGATGCAAAAGAAAGGTTGGAAGCAGTTAAACAATATAGACAAAATTCTTCTGATGAGACAAAAGTAGAAAAGCCTAATAAAAGCAATAAATCATCTAAAGATAATTTTAAAAAGTGGTTAGAAAACATATGATTATTGAAATGGATTCACTTGATCAAGTTAAGGAAGTTCTAAATGAATATAAGAACTATATGAGGCCAGCGATTAGTGAAAATCAGTTGAATCACGATAATATTATCAGTGTAGGTAAGTCATTAATGATACTTAGAAGCTATGCAAGCTCAAGAGAATTTGGTAGAACATACTATTTTAAATTAATGATTTCTGATATTTTTAGTTGTTTATACGCAATAAAAAAACAGCTTCCTAGTCGCTTTTTTTATTTCTCATACCGCTCTGCTATAGAATCATTTTTAAGATCAAATTCAGGTCATAAATCTAATACTAAGGATATGACTGAGTTATTTAATGATTTTAAGGAAACAAATAAAGAGATTCTCCAAAGCAAACATTTAATTGGTGAATTTTATCAAACAATTAGAAGTATTTATAGAAAATCATCTGGATACGTACACGGAAATCCACAATTAAGTTTTAACATTAAAAATTCCATTGAAGACATAGGGAATCAAGACAAGGATCATAGTGCTTTGCTAATAGAGCTTAACAAGCTTATCACTCTATTTAAAAAGTTTTATCTTACTAAAGACAATGATTTAGCTGTATTAAAACATGTATATTTATTTAGAATAGAACAATTAAGATATTTATTAAGCAAGAGTGAAAATCAATTATTTTTTAGTTCTACCAGCCCACTGGAGGACACTGAATGACCATTATGAGAGCGAGTGAGAAAACAGCTTGAAATCAGATAAAAAGTTAAAAAAAGAGAGAGTTGAGAAAAAAAGAGAATCAAGAGAAATAACAAAAAAATATCAAGATACAAAAAAGCTAAGATGTAAAGCTAAAGCAGAATTAAAAATACTCCTGCAACTATCTCAGAAGGAAAACAGTTCTAAACTTGAAGCTTACAAAGATATCAAGTATCATTTAAAGTCATCTCAAAAAGAACTAACTTACTTTGGTTATAGAGGTGTAATATTTGGTTTCGTAGGTGTAATATTAACTAGTATTGTTACAACAATGATCATTCCAATGATCTTTGAGATGAGTGATGGAGTTAATAAAATGCATTCCTTGAATGAAAAAATAATTTACGCAGTTGGCATAACTCTTCTTATTTCGTTTTTAGTGTTCTTGTTTGTTTTTTTCTCTCGAAAAGTAGTTTCTCCGTTTTATGATAGTGAAAAAGATATTAGAAACCAGATTTACATAAACGAATACATGATAAACATTGTAGATGAAAAGATAAAAGAACTCAGTAATAATACTATAGTTCCTCCTGGCTAACCAGTGGACACTAAATAACGCAGAAAGCGTTGTTTGGTGTCTTTTTTATTTACCAAAAGGAGTGAAACTGTGAACCTAACCTTGAAAGACCAACTTAAGGATTGGAAACGGAACAACAGAGAGTGCTGTAGCAAGCCACAGAAACGCCGCAGAGAAGATTTATCGGAATTCGAGATCAAATCTCTTATGGGGATGGACAGACCAGTTTATCGCAAGTACAGGGGTTCATACAGACAAAGGTGAGGAGGGGTCGGAATGAATAAAATCGAAATCGAGAACACGCTTAAAGATTACCATTGGATGATTAACAGCATCAAAATCATGAGACAGTCATTGGAATCTGCAGGAGAAGGATTAACGGCCCAATACGGCGTTGAATCAGCTATGCCAAAGCCAAAAGGTACAACCAGTGATCCAGTGCATAGAGAGGTCATAAGACGAGGAAAAAGGGTAGATAAAATTCGAGAATATGAAGATAGGATACTTGAAATCCAAGGTCTATTTCATAAAGTCCACGATGAAAGAGAATGCGAAGTCTTGTATTGGCTCCTGGAAGGAAAAAGCTATCGCTGGATTGGTTATCACATGGGGTTGTCTGCCTCTCATATTCAAAGATTAAGAAATAACATTATTGATCATATGTCTGAAACAAATGTTACAAATGGTACAAAGGATACGGATTTGAAAAATGAAAAATGTGCATGTTAGACTGGAAGGGAGGTATGAATGATGTTATTCCGTGAATGTTTCTCCATTATGTAATCTGTTGGCGTTGTCCTTTGGAAAAGGATGGCGCATTTTTACTTTATAATAATTTATTTAATATATATTGCATTAAGTTATTAATGTTAAGCCATAATAAGAAAAGAAGAAAGGGGAGGGGATGGATCAGACCCCATCCCACTTTATAAACGTGAATGAAAAAACAAGAATCTTCACTGATAATACTCTGATTTTTTTCATCACTTACTCCTCCTTTCTTCATTATCATGCTAATAATAGTTATTTTTTATTCATTTTAATTTTAGCACCCACTGTGGTGCTATTTCTTATGCCTAAAAATTGATATATATGCTAGATTTATATTGACGTTCGTAAATATAAATAGTATAATAAAAGTATAGAAAGGAGGGGTACATAAGTGAACATGGACGATTGGGAGAGGGCGCTTAGAATGACAGCATGGACAACTGCAAGTATCGGGGCGGTAGTAGCAACGATAAAAAATCTAAGTGACTTGAATGACAAGAAAAAGAAAAAGCGACGATCTCCGGGCAAGAAGAAACGTCGCAAATGAATGGGGAGTAAGGGAGCTAACAATTCCCTTCTCCAACTACAGTATACCATGTTCACTGAAAATCATGAAAAAAATTGATTGGTTTAATCTAGTATTACTGTGTTTCTTTATTATGCATTTTACAACTATAGATTATAAAAACTTTGATTGGGTTGAAATAGTTACTGCTGTTTTGGCTGGCATTTGGTTTATACTCACTTTAGTAGACTTATTTATTAGGTGGAGGGTATCAAAGCATGAGTAATGGATCTTCTTTTCATTTTAAGGATGTTCAGGAGTTAAGAGCATTCCTGAATGATGAAGTCGTAACTACGACAGAAGCTATTCAATTGATCGGGTGCAGCCGCCAAAACTTAAAACAATTAGTGGATCATGGAACCCTTGTTCCAATCAAACAGACACCCAGAGAAAGATTATTTTTAAGGTCTGATGTTCTAAATTATAAAATGAAACGCAAGTAGCATCTCATGACGAGGTGCTTTTTCTTATGCCTAAATCATTACCGGTCTGGTGCACCTTCCATTTAATTGGTAAGATATCCCTAGACATAATTCGTAGGGGGTTAATGGATTGAAGAAGTTATGCTTTAGTTTAGCAGCCATTTTATTATTGACTGCTGGATGTTCATCCGAGGAAGTAGCTGAACCAAAGGATGAACAGCTGAAAGAAGAAGTGAAGAAGGAACCGGAGAAAAAGGGTAAAAATACTATTAATGTTGAGATAGATGTTGAGCCGGTAGTTGAGGAAGACGGCAAGGTCCATTTTATAGGGAAAACGAATTTACCTGATTACGCGGAATTGATGTTTACACTTAAAGGGCTTGATGGATACACCGCGCAGTCTAAAGAAACTGTGTTAGATGGAGTAATTGAAACAGGAAGCTTTAGTAACAAAGGAGAAGGTTTACCCGGAAAAAGATACCAATTGTCCATTGAATTATCATCAACTCAAGATGATAAGTTTGTTGACGTTGTTGGAAAAGAGTATGAAAACCTAACTGGAGATCTCATAATAGAGTCCGTTCTTGGTAAAACGATGGAATATAGGTCCTCGTTTTTAATTGAAGGTAAAGGAAAAAAGAATTACATTAGTCCTGATGAAGTTGAAAAAGTCGTAAACTATATCGCCATAGGCGAACAAGATAAATTAATAAGCGTTGATGTTGTAGATGGAGAAATCAAAATAGTTATTGAACAGGCTCCTCATGATTTATTGCCAGGGGAAGACTTGGCTACCAATACATATAGCAAAATTTCGGATGAACTTTTAGAACTTGAAAGCTGGGATATTCTAACAATTCAATATGTTGACATAGGAACAATTAGCATGAACCGTTCCGAAAAAGAAAGGAATGAATACGGCGATTATTTCCCTACTCAAGTAATTGAGGAGAGGCTAGAGTAATTTATTTAAAAAAGACAGGTAGCATCCGGTTATATCATTGTCGGGTGCTTTTTCTTATTCCCAAAACAAAGAGAGGCAGGTGATGTAGATTATTCACCTGCAAATTATAGCCAACCTATTTGTCAAGTAGTGTCGAATGATCATTATAGGTAAATAGTCCTCTTTTGTAGAAGTGTACTGTTAAAAAGGAGGATTGTTTTATGCGAAAGTATAAAGTGAATATTCTTCTTAAGAACGGACATCAAATGGAATTTATTACGAATACTGATGTACGAACAGCCGAGAGACAAGTGATCCTTGGGGATGAATATATTTTGACAAAGGACCTATACGTCATCAGCTTTCGACATATCAAGAAAATGACGGTGGAAGAAAAGTGTACCAATTGGTAAGATATCCCTATACATATGTGTAGGGGGTAATGTCTTGAAACGTTTTATTATGTTCTTATTAGTGTCTATAATTCTAGTCGGGTGTTCAGGAAACAGCGAACAATACTTAACCGCAGAAAGTTTTATAGATCAATATAATCCTATTGCTGAAGCTGAGGCCTTGTTAACTTTTGAAGAGACAGAAGTGAACGAGCGTGGATATATTGTAACCACTGCGGAAGATGCATTAGAAGGTATTAGCATTAAGGTAAATGAAAACGAAGTGATCGACGAGATAAAGTATTCAGGAGGCAACTACTTGCAAGTGTTAGCAATCCTGGAAGCTTTAGGATACGACAATACAGAAAACTACGATTCAGTTGTTGAGGCATTTGACAACATCGAACAATCGCCAGTCCACGTAGAGTGGGAAGAGGATGGGACAAAAGTGTTTATAGCTGCTACAAGTCCAGAAATTATAAGTATGAATGTTTCAGCAATAGATGATTAAAATGGAGTGATTAAATGAACCTAGTTGATTGTGATCATTGCCATAAACCTTTTAACATTCAACCAAAGGAAAAGAAACACGGCAAAGGAATCATCGAAACTTATTTCACTTGTCCGCATTGCAAACAACGGTACACATCATTTGTCACGAATGCAGAAATCAGGAAGAGGCAACGGGAGATTAAAAAGCTACATGAATCTGTTCATAAGCCTGCCAAAGACTATACCGCTGGTCGAATAAACGAACGTGATTATAAACAAGCGATTGATAGGATTCACGAGAAGATTGATAAAAAGCAAGCAGCACTTGAACCGAGAATGCAGGAATTGAAGAATAAAGTTGCGAGGTGATAACTGTGGATCAAGGGAAAAAGGAAGATTTAAAAGAAAGTATAAAGGATACTGCCGCTGATATCATACTTGATGTTGGAAGTGAAGCTGCCGCAGAAGTTGTTAAAGAAACTGTAACAGGTTTACTGAAAGAAGTATTGGTTGATACGGGAGCCTCAATGATTCCTGGAATCTCTGGAGCAATATCCGGATGTAAACGTGCACGATTTGAGCGAAATATTAAACAGTTCACAAATGAGTTATCTTTAAAAGTTGAAGATCTTCGCATAAATTTAGAACAGAAAACAGCAGAACAGAAAGAGCAATTGGACCAACTACTGGCATATATATTGGATTATGTAATTGATGAGCAGCAAGAAGAAAAGATAGAGTTTATGGTTAATGGTTTTGTGCAAATGACAGAACACGAAAATATTACGGAAGATTTTGTTTTAACGTATTATGACGTTTTGAAAGAGTTACGGCTGGTTGATATTTCAGTGTTAAGGTTAATGTACACTTCCTTTTATATGTATGATCAAGCTAATCGGGAAACCTATATCGATGTAATGGAAAAGCACGGAATAAGCTTGGAACAATATGAGTCTGTTAGGCGGAATTTACATAGAAGAGGTCTTCTTACTACGAAAACAGACTTAAACATTAATGATGATTTGGATCAAATACACAAGACTTTTAAGGAATTATTCGCATATCTAAAAAAGCTAACAAACCCAAGGTTCAAAGGATCTTTGCCGACATTGAGAGAACCGAAATTTAAATCTAAAGATAATCTACAAATATCTAAGTTCGGGCGTGAATTTGTGCATTTTTTCTTGAATATGGATAACGATGAGATGACGGGACAATAGGTGTCCTGTTTTTTTATGGTTCAAAAAGGAGTGATCATAAATTGAACCAAGAGTTGTTTATTGTTGCATTACTTAACCTTGCAAAAGAGATTGTAGAAAAGCCTAAAAACACTTCTTCCGAAGAGGCTTTTTTAGAACAAGTAGACATTTTTATAACTGAATTAGAGAAAAAAATTATGTAGTACCCACTCACTTAGTTGGGTGCTTTTTCTATTGGAGGGAATAACATTGGATGAAATCATAGGTCATGCAATTTATAAATGCTTATGCTGTGGTTATAGAGATAAGGTCAGAGGTAAACGAAAAGACTACAAAGAAATATATGTTTGCCCTAAGTGTAATGGTGCTTTCGTAGATATTTATCACTTGCATAAATATCAAACAAAGAATCCTGCCAAGGATATAGAAGTAACTCCATTGTTGGTAATTGAATTAGAAAATGAGACAGCTGTCCCGAAAGTATTCTATCAGGGTAAAGAGATAACCAGAAAGACAATAGTCGCATTTGGATGGGAAACGAAAAAGGCTGATGTAGAATCTGATGGGTTAATGTACGACATTGATTATTTTGAACCAGTGGATGGAGTTACATGTCGTAGAGGGTACAGATTAAGACGAGGTAAGTTTTCCTTTGATGATGAATGAGTCAGCAACTCTATGACAAATACAAACGTAATCAAGAAGCAAAGCGATTCTATAACAGTGCCGCATGGATAAAGTGTCGGGAGTCGGTGCTGATCAGGGATGGCTATCTTTGCCAGGGGTGTTTGAAGCACGGCGCACTGACACCAGCTGACATGGTGCATCACATTAAACACTTCCTGGATTATCCGGAGCTTGCACTTGACGAAGACAATCTTGAAAGTTTATGTAATCCATGTCATAACAAAGAGCACCCAGAGAAGGGTGAAGGCGAGAAGAAAAGGAAACCGAAAATCGCAGTGGTAGAGTTTGGGGCGAACCCGGAAATAACATAGCCCCCCTACCCTTAAAAAGGAAAATCGGTTTTTACCCAGACCGGCTGACTCGCTTCTTCACAATAACACCGCCCATCAATATTTTTTGATTGGGCATTTTTGCGTTAAAAATACCAATTTTAAAAGGAGGTGAGGGTAACATGCCAACACCAGCTAAACCAGCAAGGTTACAGCTTTTACAAGGTAACCCAGCAAAGAAAAATGTTACTGAGTTGAAACGAAGAGCCGAGCGGGAAGAAAAGATGAAAATGAGTGCGGAGCATGTTATCCCGCCCTCATGGCTTGATAAAACTGCCCAGAAAGAATTTAAGAGACTGGCTACTTTGCTTTTAAGTGTCGAATTGATAAATGATGCCGATGTGGGGCACTTGGCTTTATATTGTGATGCCTATTCTCAGTACCTGTCTTATAAGAGGCAAATAAAATCAAAGGGAATGTGGGTGGACGGAAAGCCGAATCCTTTTATATTAAGAATGAAGGATGCAGCTGCTCAGATGCGGTCGTTTGCCACCGATTTAGGATTATCGCCGTCTGCAAGAGCAAGGCTGGCTATTAATTTAGAGGGTGACGATGACGATGACGACGATTTCTAAGCCTCTTCTTGAAATGAATTATACGGAATTAGAAAAATGGTGGGCCGATTATAAAGAGATGCAGAAAAGTTGGGGCGGCATCTTAGAACACCCATATCCTGAACTTTTGACAACCTGGTATGCCGAAAGGTTGATTGACGGTTCAATCCCAGCCAGCAAGGAAAATATTTTGGCTGCAAAAAGGCACATGAGAGACCTTAAAAGACAGCGTACAGATGACTTCCCATGGATATTTGACGAAGAAAAAGGGCACCGACCCATCAGATTTATAGAACAAAAATGTAAACCATCCAAAGGAGACTTTGATCAATTAGTGTTGCAACCTTGGCAGCATTTTGTGATCGGGTCTCTTTTTGGTTGGGTGCATAGAGATACCGGAATCAGGCGATTTCGTGAAGCTTTGGACATGGTGGGACGTAAGAATGGTAAAACCACTCTCATTAGTGGGCTGTCCAATTATATGCTGGGCTTCGATGATGAAAACGGGGCAAGAATTTATGTTTTGGCTAATGCTGAGCAACAAGCTCATGAACTATTCGATGAAGCTAAAGCGATGGTTGAAAAGTCACCATATCTATCTAAGCGTTATAAAGCCCAAAGAAACAAAATCAAGTTTGAAAAAAGATTTTCTGAAATTCAAGCAAGGGCATCCGACAGTAAACGATTAGATGGCTTGAATACGCATCTTGGTATTTTCGATGAGATCCACGAATTTAAAGATTTTAAACTGATCAACGTTATCAAAAAATCACGTGGCGCTCGTAAACAGCCCTTAATTATATATATTACAACTGCTGGATATGTTTTGGATGGTCCCCTGGTTCAGTATTATGAGAACGCTGCTGACTGTCTGGAAAATCTTGAAGATGATTTGGACGAGCGAACTTTTTATTATATAGCGAAATTGGACAATCCCGAAGAAGCTGACAAACCGGAACTTTGGATAAAAGCAAATCCAAATATCGGCCTTATGGATTTCGTAAACCTTGTTACCGACTGGATAAAGGAAAAGAAAAATCCGCAAGAACGAGCGGACTGGATGACAAAACAGTTTAATTTATTCAGTAATGTTGATCAGCTCTCTTTCGTGGATATTCCTACAATCAAGAAAAACAAAAAGACACTAGATTTAAAAGAGTTGGAAGGGCGTAGATGCGTTGGCGGGTACGACTTGTCAGAAACAGAAGACTTTACAGCTGCTGCATTAGAATTTCCACTTGATAGCGGAGAGGTTTTTATTTTGAGCCACTCTTGGATACCCCAAGCGCGATATGACAGGGACAGCAATCAACGGAGATTAGATGAGTGGATAGAGGCAGGAGATCTGACTGTGATTCCGGGGGACTATGTGAAGTGGGAATTTGTGTACGAGTGGTTTGTTGATCAATCCGAAAAATATGTTATAGATTTGATTGCTTTTTACCGGGCAAAGGCGCTTTATTTGAATAAAGAACTTGAAAATTACGGTTTTAGAACAGAAAAAGTAATACAAGGATTCCTCACCACTTTATATATGTCAGTAACAGGCAGCGCCATTGCAGGTGCTGCCTTTTTATTTGGGGGAGTTGATCACTTGGTCGTGGCATTAGCAATTTTCATGGCTTGTGATTATGCCACTGGCTTAATCGCAGGATATCAAAACAGAAAGGTAAACAGCAAGAAAGCTTTAAAGGGCCTTGGAAAAAAAGGTGCTATGCTTTCACTCGTTATCATTGCAACCAATTGGATATAATCGCTGGATCCGGTAATGGATTCATGCGTAACAGTATGATCTTCTTTTTGATTGCAACAGAGGGGGTTTCACTGGTCGAAAACCTTGGGAAAAATCGGTGTGGATGTACCTGATTTCTTAAAGAGTAGATTCGAGCAAATAAAGAATGACAAGGAAAAGTGACGCATAAGCGTTGCTCTTTTTTAATATTAAAAAGGGAGAGGGTATATAATGAGTAAAATTGCAGACTTGTCACATCACCAAGGGACGATTAACTGGGCCAATGCAAGCCAGGAATTAACCTTTGCTATCCTACGGGTGCAGGACGGATCCACAGTGATTGATCGCCAGTATAAAAATTATGTCGCTGGCGCAAAGCAATACGGCGTTCCATTTGGTAACTATGCTTTTTGTCGTTTCGTCAGTCTTAATGATGCAAGAGTGGAAGCCCGAGACTTCTAGAACCGAGGCGACAAATCAGCGCAGTTCTGGATTGCTGACGTTGAGGTAAAAACGATGGGGGATATGCGGGCAGGCGCACAGGCTTTTATTGATGAGTTGTGGCGCCTTGGAGCCAAGAAAGTAGGCTTGTATGTTGGCCATCACTGTTACAAGCAGTTCCAGGCGGACAAGGTTAAAGCTGACTTTGTATGGATTCCGCGTTATGGTGGTCCAGAGCCGTCATATCCATGCGACCTATGGCAGTACACGGAAACAGGCCGACTGGCAGGAGTAGCTGGCAACGTGGATTTAAACAGGCTCACGGGTAGTAAGTCTTTAGCATATTTTATTGGTGGGATGGCAACAGCACCGCCAGCTACCAATAAAAAACCAGTTTCTAATACTCATATCGTCAAGCCAGGGGACACTTTGTCTGCTATTGCTAAAAAATACAAGACGACT
Source organism: Siminovitchia terrae (assembly GCF_003605405.2). Classification (GTDB taxonomy): domain Bacteria; phylum Bacillota; class Bacilli; order Bacillales; family Bacillaceae_C; genus Siminovitchia; species Siminovitchia terrae. The sequence goes on from NZ_QYTW02000018.1 coordinate 32,170, forward strand.
GTAGCTGAACTGGTCAAGATTAACGGTATTAAGAATCCTGACCTTATTCAAGTTGGTCAAAAGATTAAATTATCCGGATCTGCTCCTGTGTCTCCTGCAAAGGCGTCTACTCAAAAAGTTGTTTATCACACGGTCAAGCACGGTGATACAGTGAGTGGGCTAGCCGTTAAACATAAGGTTACTCAGGCGCAGATTAAAAGCTGGAATAAGCTTAAAGACATCAATAAAATTAATGTTGGCCAGAAGTTGAGGGTTAAATAATATGTTATAATTAACGCATTCGGGCATCGATTGCCTAAGAGGACGACCTATCCAATTATGGACGGGTTGCTTTTTTTGTTTTAGGCTCTGTTTAACTCAATTGATAATTAAAATTGATAAAAGGACGGAAAAAGTTAATCCAATACTTAAAACACAGCCCAGTATTTTTTGAGTTTGAATGTTTTTATCTTGTTTTAGGTTTTCTAATAGTTTCACTAAATTTAAAAACCATAAAAACGANAAAGCTCTCTCGTTTTTTGAGCATACATCATATCAGCGATTTTACTCATGACCACTTGGCAATCTTCTGTAAAAATATTCCCTCATAGATTTTGTAAAGTGACGATAAGGCTATTTAAATCTCTGGGTTGCTCCACAATCGCGCCCTATTCTTGAATAACCCTATACTTCAATTGTAATTGGAAAAGTATCATTATTTATTCAAGTCGATTTTTATTGGCTCTAATTCTAACGGATCGTTTGGGTCTCCACCGGCCAATGCCACTTTTGAGTGAATTTTAATATAATTAGTTTTTCCCTTTATTGACTGTGGAATAATACTCCTGCCTTTAACAATAATCCTATCGTTTTTTGTGGTAGTTTCTAGGTCGATTCCGTCTGTAGAGATAAAGATTTCTTTACCTTGATCATCATAAACCTCTAGACGTACCTGATTATGTTTTCCTTGAATTGGAAAAGTAGCTGTATAATTAATAGCAGTCGATGCTTTACCTTCTGTAATTGAATCGAAATGAACATTTATTTCTGCATTCTCTTTGTCAGTTCCTTTATCAACATTTACTGTCCTATATGGTAATTGGTTTATTGGGACGTCAAATCGCCAACTTCCCTCCTTACCGCCTATCCTCTTGAATTCAAACGGGAAAGTAGTTTCTGAAGGTAATTCAGTTTTTGGATAGCTTAATTGTATATGCCCTGTATAACCATTTTCAGTTGGCTCCATGTACACTAATTCTTTACTATCAGAAATGCCATCCTTACCATCAAATATTTCATAAAACCCTTGAACCCGGCCATCTTCTTCTGTTCTCAGATTTCCTTTAACAGAAAAAGTAACTCCTATGACTGCTCCATCATAATAAGCATTTGTAACAGATACATCTACACCTTTATAACTGGATGTTTGATTCAATTCTGTTATCAAATCTTGGGTTTGTAAGTTTCGACCTACAGCATCATTGAAGGCAGTATACACATTCCCAAGCAACGGCACTTCCGCCATTACGTGTGACAGGGAAGGAGAAATGAAACTGGAAGAAATAAATAAAGTTGCAGCCGCAACTATAGGCCATAGAATTTTTCTTGTATTATTTTTATTTTTAGGTATACCGTGATTAGCACGTTCCTTTCCAGCCCTTATTGCATCTAAAACACCATCTCTAGGTACTTCAATCTTTTCATATACTTTTTGAAATGATTTTTTCTCCATTATAGTCTATTCCTCCTAACAATTTTTTTAATCGATCTTTCCCCCTACTCAAAAAGGTTTTCACCGTATTTTCAGGTATTTTCATCACCTTGGCTACCTCGCTTATAGGGAGATCTTGAAAGTAAAAAAGAATAATTGCATTTTTATGCTTTTCGTTTAACCTATTAATTGCCTCTAATAAGTCCAGGTTCTCCTCTCTTTTTTCCCTTTCATCCGTAGTAAGTTCGATCATATTACTCAGACCTAATTCTTTCTTTCTCTTTTTCAATACATCATACGAACAATTTATAAGTATTTTTGTTAGCCAAGTTAAAAAGAATTTCTCATTTTTTAATTGACCTATTGATAAAAAAGCTTTATAAGATGTCTCCTGGACAACATCTAGAGCATCTTCACGATTCCGAACATATAAGTAAGCAGTACGGTACAGTTGGTCGCCGTGTAAAATAAGTAATTCCTCTAGACATTCCTTGTTTCCCTTTATTGCCTTTTTAACAAGTTTAAGTTCATTCATCATTTGACCTCCTTTCTGCCTATTAGAGTGAAATTATTATAAAAAAGTTTCAACTTTTTCTTTCCTTGGAAAAAACAACGGTTCTGTCAACATAAAAAAAGAGCGTCACATGACGACTCTTCTAATATGACATGACATGTCATATTTTTTGTGGTTTAAGTAACTTCTTCTTCTTAATCTTGCCACGTTAGCTCAAGTACATTTCTTAACAATCTCTTCGCTATACAACTAAACCCGTTATTCAAGAATCTGGCCCTTTAACGGAATAACGATGGTTTTAGTTTTTAAACAACTTTATCTCATAAAACAAAAACCCTTGGATTGTTTAGTCTTGCAGGACCAAATCCAAGGGAAAAGTAAGATTTGAAAATTACATCTAGCATATCTAACTTTGAGATAAAAACAAGCCTCTTTCGTTCGACATTACTAGACAGTCCCGGCGTTGACCGGGCCTGTTTTGCTTTCATTAATTCTTCACAATGCTTATCCTTTTAATCAAAATCTTTCACTCTCTCTATAAAGGGCTTTCCATCAACTACTCCTTTGGTAAATAATTCTTCAGCAGTTTCAAATTCTTGAGTGTAAGAATCTTTACTACGTGTCAGTAAAAAACTTTTTTCTTCCCCGTATAGTCTACTAATCCACCATTCTTCATCGTTATAATATAAAGACATTTCTTGTCCTTCATCTTCAATAGCTTTTCTAACTTCTTCCCATGTTTCCTTATCCATCTTTTACCTCCTGTAGAAAATTAATATCCTAAGGAACTCAAACCATGAAAAAGGCCCGGCGTTGACCGGGCTTTTACTATTTTTTAAAAATACTTTTAACAACTTTGGTTACCAGATAAATAATACCTATTAAAATAACTAGTATTATTAAGGCATTAACTACACTAAAATTACCCATACGACACTTTCTCTCCTTTTACTTAAACAGCTTCCTGATCAATTTAAATATATCAAACGTAGTACGTTGATACACCTTATTATAAGCATACTTTTTCGGGTCCCGCACCCATCCATAACCCCGCGGCATCTTTAGTCCGGCACGATGGACAACCTGTCTTTTAATACTTGTGCGGGCACTGATGCGGCGTTTGAGGCTAGGCTTACGTAATTTTCATCAGAATCACCTTCATCACAAGGTCTATATTTCATTATTAATTCCTATTTCTTTTCTTTTTACGTTCAATGATACTAAAAGTTATTAATAAAACAATAAAAAATCCTATATAGTTAAAAATGTTATTTATTGTTAATGATTCAATAAATGACCAATTAAAAAAACTAGTAATTAAAAATGCCAAGATAGTCAAAAATATTGCATATATTGCATATAGTATTAGTCTCAAAATAACCACTCCAAAATTAGTTTACTTCTCTTCATCTACTCTCAATACACTACCATAATTATAGAATTTAAAAAAATAAAATAAACGTAAATTTATAATTTATTCTCATTTATTCATTCGACACAAACATACATTAATTTCCACTTGAATAACAAACAAGTGTTCGTATATAATAACTGATAACAAACAAATGTTCTATTGGTGATGATGTGATTGGTTTGTTAAAACGTGCAGCAGGATCCAGTCAGAGGCTTGAATTAATCTATATCAATAAAGAGAATAAAATATCCCAGCGCACCATAAAAGTGCTTGCAGTTACTGAATCAACCATAAAAGCTTACTGCTACACAAAAAGACAGTTCAGGACCTTTAAACTTGCTAACATATTGTCTATTGGCCAGATAAGGAGAAGGGGAGCATAATGAAACCAAATAAGTTAACACCAGGCTATAACCTACGCTGGGAATCAAGCCGCATGATGCTACCGGAGCACGTCCGGGCATTAAATGATTTAAGTGTTGATTCCAAGCGTGTCAAAAAGCCACAACTGGACGAGCAGGAATGGGAGCAGATCAATGAGACTATACATATCGCGATGGAGTTCAACCAATTATTAATTTTTACCGTTTGGATTGATGGATTCTTTGAAGAAGTTACATGTTCCGTCCACTACATAAATCAAATGAATAAACAAATGTACGTTGTGGACATCAATCTCAAAGCCCACAGAATAGATTTCGATGCTATTGCAAGTGTTAAGTTTGCAGAATAGCCCTTCGCAAAATGAGGTGCTCTTAAGAAATAAAACAAGCCCGGTTCGCAGACCGAGCTTTATTTTTTACTATTTAGCATCTACCCACGTAATATTTTTTGTCCCAATTTCGCCCCAAAAGTAGCCCCAAGTACGTGCTTTTTTATACATTATCCTGCAATCTGAAACATTTTTTAAAAAACTAGTAAACGTTGATATATCAACATTTTTGAAGGTTTTATCCTATTGTTTACGTCTAAATAAATTTAGCGGTTGTAATACAAAAAACTTTATGTATAATAAGACGAGTGAAGAATGTTGGATTGACTGCACGTGTAAAAACCCCTTGCGGATACACGAATAAGCAGCCATCGATTTCTTCGCTTTTTTCTATTATTGTCAGTTTTTTATCCGGAAATGGGGAGAGAAATGGAATTTACAATCGTTTTTCAATCAATACTTATTATCACAATGATGATCATGATCGGCGCAGTATTAGCTAGAACCTCGCCGTTAAATAGTGAAACACGAACTTTGTTTATTAACATGATAGTGAACGTGGCAATGCCCTGCATCATTCTTTCCAGTATTTTTCATGTAGATATGGATGGGGACATGTTCAAGAAGATTATATTGGTGTTTGTGTTATCCATTATTATCAATGTTGTCGGTATTGCAATTGGGTGGATTTTTGCAGTTCTTTTTCAAAAAGACTCGAACCGCACGAGAGAAATTGCTTTACTGTCCGGACTGGGAAATACCGGCTTCATCGGCATTCCGCTGTGCGCCGCTTTGTTTGGACCTGAGGGGGCGCTGTATGCGGCTATTTTTGATGCTGGAGTTGACGTGACCATTTGGACAGTTGGGGTTGTGATGCTGCAAAAAAATAGGGCATTTGCCTTGCATACATTGAAATCCATGATTAATATTCCGACAGCAGCTATCGTCATCGGACTGCTTGCAGGTTTTTTCAATATTAAGCCTCCGGAAATCATCATAGGTTTGACAGACCGACTTGCCGCCCTGGCGGCTCCGCTTGCCATGTTTTATATTGGGATGATGATCATGGGACTACAGCGAGGAAAGTTTCGTCAATCGGCACCCAAAATGTGGGTTCCGATTACAGTCAAGCTCATACTGCTTCCAGTCGTCACCATATTTATGATTCACTTCTTTAATTTTGATTCGGTGTTGATACAGACGGTACTCATACAATCAATGATGCCTACCATCACATTGGCTTCCATTCTCTTTGCCAGATATTCAGCCGATGAACAAATGGGGGCACTGACAACTGTCCTTTCTACACTTCTTGGCTTGATTACCATCCCGTTCATGGTATATGTCATGAGCTTGTTTATCAACTAGACTTGATTTTTGGATAATTCCTGTTATAGTGAAGAATAAGCGTATCTCTTATTTCTTCGTTTAACTTTCTATGAACCTAAAAACTAAATAAGTTTGTGTCTGCTAGGGGAGCTATATGCTGAGAGAAATCATTGATTGATACCCTTTGAACCTGATCTGGTTGATGCCAGCGTAGGGAAGCAGGCTGAATATACAATATTAGTATTGCTATGCAGCCGCTTCCTTTTAGGGAGCGGCTTTTTGCGCTTAATAACCGGGGAAAAGAGACGCAATAAACATAAAGGAGCTGCGATGAATGGAAGTCGACAAGCTGTTATTTACAGATAGACTTTATGAAAGTTCCAAAGAGATTTGGGAGAAGAGCTATCAGCATCCGTTTGTTCAAGGAATTGGAAACGGAACGCTCGATGAAGACAAGTTCATCTATTATATGCAACAGGACTATGTTTATCTGATTGATTATGTGAAATTATTCGCCATTGGCGTGCAAAAGTCACATAATCTCGAAACGATGGAACGATTTGCCCATTTGCTTCATGAACATCTTCATTTTGAGATGGAGCTGCATCGGCAATATGCAGCGGAATTTGGAATTACTAGAAAAGAATTGGAACAAACCGAACCGGCACCTGTCAACCTTGCCTATACTCGCTACATGTTGAACGTTGCCCATAATGGAACGCTTGCCGAATTGATTGCTGCATTGTTACCTTGTGCTTGGCATTATGCGGAAACTGGCAAACGGTTAAAGGAACAATATGAAGATCGCTTGGAACATAATCCATACAGGAAATGGGTCAAAACATATTCATCTGAACAGTTTGGGGCATTGGGTGAATGGCTAATTGAATTATTGAACGAGTTGACGAACGGTAAGCCAGAAAGAGAATTGGCGACACTTGAAAAGCATTTCCTTATCACATCCAAATACGAATATCTTTTCTGGGATATGAATTACCACAAACAAGATTGGGGTATTTGATAGTTCCCTTAAACTGGGAGGTACAATATGAAGGTAAAGAAAATTGCTATAACCGCGATGATTGCGTCTTTTACAACGATAACAAGCCATATCATTTTCATTCCAGCCGGTTTTGCAAAAATCTTCCCAGTGCAACATTTTGCCAATATCGTTACAGCAGTACTGTTCGGGCCTTCTTATGCTTTGGCGCAGGCGTTTATTGTTTCTCTTATTAGAAATATGGCAGGAACCGGATCTGTTTTTGCTTTTCCAGGCAGTATGATAGGAGCGCTTTTGGCAGGATGGCTTTATGCCAAAACAAAGAGAATGGAATTTGCTTTTTTGGGAGAAGTAGTGGGGACCGGTTTCCTAGGTGCTGTTGCCGCTTATCCGCTTGCCAAAATCTTCTTCGGACAGGAGACTGCAATATTCGGATTGGTACCGGCATTTGCTGTAAGTTCGATTGTTGGAGCAGCAATTGGCTATGGCTTATTAAAAGTTTTAATGAAAAATACAGCGATTGGAGGTTTGCTTCATGAAAACAGCTCTTACCATCGCCGGCTCTGATTCTGGTGGAGGAGCGGGAATACAAGCAGACTTAAAAACATTTTCAGCTCTAGGGGTATTTGGAATGTCTGCGATTACCGCCATCACAGCCCAGAATACTGTAGAAGTAAGGTCGGTTCAAAATATTGAATTGAATATAATCCACGATCAGATTGCAGCCGTTTTTGAGGATATTGGTGTGGATGCTTTAAAAATAGGTATGTTAGCTACATCTGGAATCATACAAACCGTTGCAAAAAGCCTGAAAACATATGAACCTGAACATGTTGTACTCGACCCTGTCATGGTTTCAAAAGGTGGACATCACTTATTGGAACGAAGTGCAGTTACTGATCTAATTGAAACGCTGTTGCCTTTAGCTTCACTCGTTACTCCGAATATTCCCGAGGCTGAAATTTTATCAGGAAGAAGAATTCAATCAGAACCTGATATGTATGAGGCTTGTCGGGACATTCTTCAAAAAGGGCCAGGAGCTGTTCTCATAAAAGGGGGACATCTAGATGGGGATCCCAATGATCTGTATTACGATGGGAAACAGTTTCAGTTGTTGAGAGGGGAACGTGTCGAAACAAAAAATGTTCATGGAACAGGGTGTACACTCTCTTCAGCCATTACTGCAAACTTAGCGAAGGGCGAAGATATGTTGGTGGCTATTGAAAATGCGAAGGATTACATTACGACCGCTATCGCTGAAAGCCTCGATATCGGACAGGGATATGGTCCAGCGCATCATTTTCATCCATTTTATGAAAAAATGTTAATGGAGAGGGGATAAAGTGGAAAAGGAAATCGCTGAACTCTTTACGGAGTTGCGCTATAAAAAGCCCTTAATCCATCAAATCACAAATTTTGTGACCATGAACGATTGTGCAAACGTGACATTGGCTGCAGGTGCATCACCTGTCATGGCTTCAAGCCCTTGTGAAGCAGGTGAAATGGCGATGCTGTCAGAAGCGCTTGTCATCAATATCGGAACGCTGCAACCCGAAAGTTTTGATGGTATGATGTCTGCAGGAAAAGCGGCCAACAGCAAGGGAATTCCTGTTATATTTGATCCTGTAGGTGTAGGAGCCACTGTCTATCGAACAAACTGTGCAATGGAGATAATTAAAGGAATCCGTCCAGCTATTATTCGGGGGAATGCAAGTGAAATGAACAGGCTGATTGGTGGTCAATCGATAACAAAGGGCGTTGATGCTGCTTATGTTGCGGATTCAAATGCAGAAATTGCAAGAACAGTCGCTGCTGCCTTTAATTGCATAGCAGTTGTAAGTGGCAAGGAAGATGCTGTAAGTAACGGAAAACATACATACCTCATTCAAAATGGACATCCAATGTTAACCCGAATAACTGGAACCGGCTGCATGTCCTCCGCATTAATAGGATGTTTTGCTGCACTTCGTATCAATCTTTTGCACTCGGCAGTCGCTGGAATTTCTCTAATGGGTATTGCTGGTGAATTAGCTGCGACCAGTTTATCTGATCAGGAAGGTACTGGAACGTTCAGAGTCAGGCTGCTGGATTTCATTTCTCTTATGAACAAAGAAATGTGGCTGGAAGGAGTAAGGATTATTGAAGTGTGATATCGATTATAAACTCTATGTAGTGACAGAAGAAGATATGCCTTTTGATAAGCTCTTGTCGATTATCAAACAAGCAGTAAATGGAGGGGCGAGCCTTATTCAATTGCGGGAAAAAACGTCCGAAGGGAAGATCTTTTACAAGAAGGCAGTTCAATTGAAACAATTACTTGATACGTTGTCCATACCATTAATCATTAATGATCGGGTCGATATTGCTTTGGCAGTGGATGCTGCAGGGATTCATCTCGGACAATCAGATCTTCCAATGGAAGCGGTCAAAAAAATCATACCGGATTCCATGATTGTCGGTATTTCCGCACATACAGTGGAAGAGGCCATTCTTGCTGAGGAAGCTGGAGCAGATTATATTGGGGTGGGTTCAGTCTTTCCAACTTCAACCAAGCCCGATGCCAAGCTCCTTCCAAATGGAATGCTCGGTAAAATCATTGAATCGGTATCCATTCCCGTTGTCGCAATCGGGGGTATCAATGAAAAAAATGTAAGCCAGCTTAAGGCATTTGAGCTGGACGGGATTGTTGTTGTATCAGCTATTACAAAATCAGATGATCCAAAATCCGCAGCAGAAAGGCTATTAAAAAATGCTTTTGGATAAAAAGCTAATAATGAAGTGACCGGCCCGGTATAAGGGTCGGTTTTTTTGAGTCCTGTTTTTTTATAAAAAAATTTCGTACATCGAAATATTATTCTTGTATTCTTGTCTGCTTCACTATATGTTAAAAGAGTAGTATTCTAAGTTTTCGGCGAAAGGTGAAAAAAATGGAAAAAGAAAAGCGGACAACCAAGGGAAAATTATGGACTAAATCTTTTACGTTGCTAGTAATGGCTAATTTGTTTGTGTTTATGAGCTTTCAAATGCTTATTCCTACAGTATCGCCTTATTTAAAGTCATTGGGCGCTTCGGGGGTAGAGATTGGGCTGGTGACTATGGTGTTCTCGGTAGGAGCAGTCATAATCAGGCCTTTTATAGGGTACTTGCTGGGATTTTGCCAGCGCCGATGGCTTATTTTAGTTGGAGCGGCAGGACTACTGTTTGTTACCATTCTTTATCCCTTGACACAAATCATATTCGTTCTTCTGATATTCCGGTTCCTTCACGGGTTCATGTGGGGCTGGTCTTCGACTGTTAACGGAACAGCTGCGGTCGATATCGTGCCTAATGACCGAATCGGGGAGGGGATGGGGTATTTCGGACTCTCTATTACTGTCGGGATGATTATTGCTCCTAGTATCGGAATATTTCTGTACCAGCATTACTCTTTCGATACTATGATCAATATTTCTGCAGTTTTTGGTGTCATTGCGTTCCTTTTGCTTTCCATCATTAAATATCAAACACCGGAGAATGTAAAAAATGTGAATAAAAAAGATGTTCATTTTTCGTTTTCCGGATCTCTTATTGAATCGTCCAGCTGGTTTCCAGCTTTCGTTACTTTGTTGGCTACATTTGGCTATGGAACGATTGTCACATTTATTGTGATCTTTTCTGAAGAGAGGGGAATAGATCAGATCTTTCTTTTCTATTTCTTGAATGCTATAACTGCGACACTTGTTCGTCCAATTACGGGCAAATGGTTTGATAGGAACGGTCCAAAGCTTTTGGTTATTGTTTGCTCGGCCCTTACTTTTATATCCATGTGGATTTTGTCCTTCTCAACTAACTGGGTGGGAATCGCTATTTCCGGATGTCTATTCGGAGCTGGCTATGGCTCCCTGATTCCTGCACTTCAGGCTTGGGTGCTTGCAAAAACACCGAAGGCAAGAAGAGGGGTAGCAAATGGAATGTTCTATTCTGCAATTGATGTGGGGATCGGAATGAGTGGACTAGTCTTTGGAATGGTTGCGCTATTTATGGATACAGCTAAATTATTCCAAATCTCAAGCTTTTTCTTTATTGCTGTTATTGCTTTTACACTTTTTGCTGGAGAAAAGACAGTTTATCAGTCTGCTGGCAGAATGAACAGGGATGTCGATATTTGAAAAAGCGCTTGTTTATATTTGGATGCATTTATCTAATACTATCGTAATGTGCCGGATGTAACAGCATGCAATATATTTGTAATCGAACATAAATAATCCTGTTATTCGTTTGATATGTTCCTCTGTTAGGATAGTCATCGTTAGCGATATTCGACTAACAAAAAAGGGAGGAACAAAAAATGAGAAAAAAGATTATCGCATTTTTCACAGGAGCCATGATTGTAGGGGCCTTGGCGGCAGGGCAGGCATCAGCAGCTGAGGTATATAAGGTACAGCCGGGCGATTCTTTATGGAAAATCTCCCAAGAACACGGCACCTCAATACAACAGTTAAAATCCTGGAACAACCTTTCCAGTGATCTCATTTTTCCGAACCAGCAGTTACATATTTCTGCTGATGCAGCAGTTAATAAAGAAAAAAATATAGATGATGTATATATTGTTAAATCAGGAGATTCCTTATGGAAAATCTCTCAAAAATACGGAGTTCAAGTCCATGAATTAAAAGCATGGAATAAATTATCAACTGATCTGATTCATCCAGGTCAGAAGCTGGCGGTAAAAGGAGATCCAGTTCCAGCTCAAACTGAAGCCGTCAATACTCCTTCACAGCAGCCTGCTCCTGTCCAAAAAGAGGCTGCTGCTCCGGAACAAGCTCAGGAGCCTGCACCGAAACAAGCTCAGGAACCTGCACCAGAACAAGCTCAGGAACCTGCACCAGAACAAGCTCAGGAACCTGTTGAAAAAGAAACGTCCGCTAGTTCGGGAGGAAATGAAATGACCGTAACGGCAACTGCCTATACTGCGTATTGTAATGGTTGTTCAGGTGTGACTGCAACGGGCATTGACCTTCGGGAAAATCCTGGGCAAAAAGTAATTGCGGTAGATCCATCTGTCATTCCTCTAGGCTCAAAAGTCCAAGTTGAGGGATATGGGACAGCCATTGCCGGCGATACAGGCGGAGCTATCAAAGGCAACAAAATCGATATTTTTGTACCTTCAAAGTCCGAAGCAATGAATTTTGGAGTTAAAAAGGTAAAAATTAAAGTGCTCAATGAATAAGCCCCCTATGATAGACCTAACCATGAACGGTTAGGTCTTGTTTTATATGGGCAGGAATAGGGGTACGATAATAGGAAGGAGGAATGCTTATGGATTTTGCTGTTGTAGGCATATATGATACAGCAGAAGAAGTGATAGACGTTATCAAAACATGTATTCTCGAAGGTTTTAAAGAGGAAAACTTCTCGGTTTTAGCTACAGATGAATCAAAAACAGATTTCATTGAACAGAAGACAAATGTCCATGACAGGCATGCGGCAAGCGAAGAGGCATATGGGATCATCAGCGGGTTCCTCACGGGGATAAGCGGAGGCTTCATCGTACCAGGCTTGACCGCTCCAGGACTAGGCCCCATCATTGCCGCTGGTCCCTTGGCGTCGCTGATTCAAGGGAAGAGTCATCATGATGTCAAGGATCTTCTGGTTACAATGGGGTTAAATGAGGAAAACGTACAAAAGTACGTCGATCACTTAAATGATGGCAAAATAATTTTATTTTATGAGCGCATTTCTTCATAACCCTCGCTTATCCTTGCCAAAATTGGAAAACTTTCCGATAATGGGTAAGGAGCAATCCTGCTTGCCCAATCATGGCAGGTGTTATTTAAGAAGGGGAGAATTTTCATGAATAAGATAAGCAAAAACAAACCTGCTATCCAAAGTAAGCCAGCAAAAAGAAAACGCAGGGGTTTGCTTATGCTCATATTGCCTTTTGCAGCATTTATGCTGTTGCTTTCATATTTGGAAGACCATAAGACAGAAATAAAAGATAGACATCCCAATAAGGAAGTGCCGAGTGAATTTATGCCGATCTACAAGGCTGCAGAAGCAGAGTATGGTGTTCCATGGTATTTGCTTGCGGCGCATCATCGGGTAGAAACCATCTTTTCCACCATGGATCCAATGCTATCTCCCGCCGGCGCGGAGGGACATATGCAGTTTATGCCGTGTACTTTTGTGGGGTGGGCTCACCCTAGCTGTGACGGGCTCGGGAAAGGGGATATCCCTGAAAACGAAAAAACTGATCCTGCTGTGATCAGGAAATACGGTGGATATGGTGTGGATGCAAATGGAGACGGCAAGGCCGACCCGTGGGATATTGAAGATTCGATTTTTACAGCAGCGAATTATTTAGCTAAAAACGGAGCAGCCGTAGGAGACATTGAGAAAGCTGTTTTTGCTTATAATCACAGCGACGAATATGTCGAGGAAGTTTTATATTATGCTGAAAAGTATCAGCAGGAATACAAAACGGGAGCATTAAGCTCCCGTGATTAAGGCAATATTTAAGACCTGCGGTTTCTTGCCATGGCCCCCATGATAAGACTGAGAACTAGTACTAAGATGATGGCTCCAATCAGCGCTGGAACTATCGGAATACCTGCCATCATAGGCCCCCAATTTCCAAACAGCGCTCCGCCAAGCCAGGCTCCAATAATACCTGCAATGATATTACCAATAATTCCACCAGGTACATCCTTACCCAAAATCAGTCCTGCTAGCCATCCAATAATTCCACCAACAATCAGATATAATAGAAAGCCCATGTAAAATCATCTCCTTCTCGGAATTTTTATTTTTGCCTTAATTTTATTATTGCCTGTTGAAATATAGACTAAACATTTTTTTGCTTCCATTGAAAAACATCTATTTTAAGGCGACAAAGTTAGTATACTCAAACTAAGTAGATATTATTTTTAAAATCCAGACGGTTTTGTTATCATGAAAGTGGAATATGGTTGTTTTAATAAGGAATACTTATTGTTTTCAATAACTTTCTTATTATTTACTTATGTCCTATCATGTAATATGATTAAGTGGTGAACTAGCCAATTCCTTATGGGATTGGCAAAATTGCGGTTCGGGAAAGAAACTATGATCAAAAAAGGGGTAATTGAAATGGCAGAAACTAAAAACGACATTTTTAACGCCCGCTCATCTTTTGAGATTGATGGCAAACGGTACCAATTTTATCGCTTGTCAGCCTTGGAAGATGAAGGAGTGGCATCGATCTCTCGTTTGCCATATTCCATTAAAGTGCTGTTGGAATCAGTCCTCAGACAATATGATGGACGTGTCATTACAAAAGAACATGTAGAGAACTTGGCAAAATGGGCAACAGGAGAAGTTCAGGATGGAGAGGTTCCATTTAAGCCTTCACGTGTCATTTTACAAGACTTTACAGGTGTTCCGGCAGTTGTTGATTTGGCTGCATTAAGGAAAGCCATGTCAGACCTTGGTGGAGACGCGGAAAAAATCAATCCTGAGATTCCGGTTGATTTGGTAATCGACCACTCTGTACAGGTGGACACATACGGTTCTCCTCAAGCACTTCAAGTGAACATGGACTATGAGTTTGAACGAAATGCCGAGCGCTATGAATTTTTAAGCTGGGCTCAAAAAGCATTTAAAAATTACCGTGCGGTTCCTCCAGCAACTGGGATTGTACATCAGGTCAACCTTGAGTACCTTGCGAATGTTGTCCATGCAGTTGAAACTTCTGATGGAGATTATGAAGCATTCCCAGATACACTTGTCGGAACGGACTCTCATACTACAATGATTAACGGTATCGGTGTTCTTGGTTGGGGTGTAGGCGGAATTGAAGCGGAAGCCGGAATGCTCGGGCAACCGTCTTATTTCCCGATTCCTGAAGTTGTTGGGGTGAAATTGACAGGTGAGCTGCCAAATGGTGCAACTGCTACCGATTTGGCATTAAAGGTGACAAACGTTCTTCGTACACACGGAGTCGTAGGTAAATTTGTCGAGTTCTTCGGAGATGGTGTTTCTACACTGCCGCTTGCAGACCGTGCTACGGTTGCCAACATGGCTCCTGAATATGGTGCTACATGTGGATTCTTCCCTGTAGATGGAGAAACTTTGAATTATCTCCGTTTGACAGGCCGCCCGGAAGAGCAAGTGAAGCTTGTAGAAACATACTTGCGTGAAAATGATATGTTCTTCACAGTCGATAAAGAAGAGCCTGTTTATAAAGATATTGTAGAAATTGACCTTTCCGAGATTGAGGCAAACCTTTCCGGGCCAAAACGTCCACAGGACTTGATTCCTCTTTCTCAAATGAAGACTACATTTAACGAAGCGTTGAGTGCTCCAGTCAGCAACCAAAGCTTTGGTCTTGAGCATGCTGAAATTAGCAAAGAAGTGAATGTCAAGTTCAATGACGGTGCTGTAGAAAAAATGAAAACTGGCGCTGTTGTCATTGCAGCCATTACAAGCTGTACGAACACATCCAACCCTTATGTAATGCTAGGGGCCGGTCTTCTTGCGAAAAAAGCAGTTGAAAAGGGATTACAAGTGCCGAAATACGTTAAAACATCCCTTGCACCGGGTTCCAAGGTTGTTACAGGTTATTTAAATGATGCTGGCCTAATGCCTTACTTATCCCAGCTTGGATTCGATCTTGTAGGTTACGGCTGTACGACCTGTATTGGAAATTCCGGTCCGTTAAAGGAAGAAATTGAAAAGTCAATTATAGACAATGACCTTCTTGTTACTTCTGTCCTTTCTGGAAACCGTAACTTTGAAGGCCGTATCCATCCGCTTGTAAAAGGGAACTATCTGGCTTCACCTCCGCTTGTAGTTGCTTATGCATTGGCTGGAACTGTAGATATCGATTTATCGAAAGAGCCGCTTGGAAAAGATGCTGATGGTAATGACGTTTACATGAAAGATATTTGGCCTAGCAAGGAAGAAGTTGCTGAAACGGTTAAAAAGACAGTTACACCAGAATTATTCCGTAAGGAATATGAACATGTATTCAGTGATAATAAGCGTTGGAATGATATTAAAACAAGCAATGAACCTCTTTACAATTGGAATGCGGATTCAACATATATTCAAAACCCGCCATTCTTCGAAAACTTATCAAAAGAATTGGCAACGATCGAACCGCTTAAAGATTTGCGTGTTGTAGGGAAATTTGGAGATTCAGTTACAACTGACCATATTTCTCCAGCTGGAGCAATTGGAAAAGATACGCCTGCAGGTAAATATTTACTTGATAATGGCGTTCAGCCTCGCGAGTTTAACTCTTATGGCTCACGCAGAGGAAATCATGAGGTTATGATGCGTGGCACATTTGCTAATATCCGTATCCGCAATCAGGTAGCGCCTGGTACAGAAGGTGGTTTCTCCACATACTGGCCTACTGGCGAAGTCGGGTCCATGTATGATACATGCATGAGATATAAAGAAGATGGTACAGGACTCGTTGTTCTTGCAGGAAAAGACTATGGTATGGGATCTTCCCGTGACTGGGCTGCAAAAGGAACCTACCTGCTTGGTATTAAAACTGTTATTGCCGAAAGCTACGAACGTATCCACCGTTCAAACCTTGCAATGATGGGTGTGCTTCCTTTACAGTTCAAAAAAGGCGAAAATGCAGATGTACTCGGATTGACAGGAAAAGAAGTCATCAATGTTCAAATGGATGAAAATGTCAAACCACGAGATATCGTGAAAGTTACAGCAATCGCTGAAGATGGTAGTAAAACCGAATTTGAAGCACTTGTCCGCTTTGATTCAGTTGTAGAAATTGACTATTACCGCAATGGCGGTATCCTTCCATTGGTACTTCGTGGAAAAATAGCTGAATAACCGGATAGGCACTATAGGTGCTCACTCATTAATTGAAACATCCTGCCATTTGGTGGGATGTTTTTTATACGTAAAATTCTTTTTAAAAAGAGTTAGAAAATTGGTTTAACTTTAGAAAGTTAGGACAATATTAAAGTAAAGGAGTGATCGAGCATGAGAAGGAACAAAAGGAAATCATTTTTAAATTTAGTTGAAGAAAACAGGGAGGCGCTTCTTAAAGATCTGGAAGCTTTGCAAAAAATTGAAGATCGATTGGAAGAGAAGCATCTGAAACGAGGAAAAATCAGTTAAACGGCTCATATTTTCTCCCCCACAGGAAATAATGTTATTGAGGGGGGAGAGTAATATGGGCAATCCGAAAAGAAGTCAAGAGAATTTCACCCCGGATCATCTTGGGGAAAAATCCGTTGCGGTGGACGCCAATAAGGGGAAGAAAATGGCGGATAAAACAGGGCGGCAACCTTCTCTTATTCAGACAAAAGGAGAATAACACCATAGAATTTTTGAAGGGGGAAATGTAGTAGTGCAGAACAAACCTAAACCGGATGATCGCAGCGATAATGTTGAGAAGCTCCAGAAAATGGTTCATAATACGATTGAAAATATAGAAAAGGCTGAGGAAACGATGCAATTTGCCGACGGAGAACAAAAATCTCAAATTGAACAAAAAAATCAAAAAAGAAGAGAAAGCATCCAGGGCATGCGGGAGGAAATTCAAGATGAGTCCGCTGCCCAGCAAAATAAATATAAATAATAAAAGCCGGCAAACGCCGGCTTTTATTATTTGTGCAAATGTCTCATTGCCTTCATCCAATATGATGATCTTATAACAAAAGCCACTAGTAAGTAGGCAGGCTTGTTTTAGCAACGCCTGTCATGTCTATTCCACGCAGTATGGTGAACCCCATGAACTAAAGAACAGCTAAACCTTCCGATCCAAAGTAAGGAAGGTAAGTCCATGCGGCAACCTGCAATCTTACCAGATTACCATCATCTTGGATATTAAAGACTGACACCGTCCCCTGATTTCCATTAAGGATGTAAAAATGCCGTCCATCTTTACTCACTCCAACATCCATCGGCAGAGCTGGTGCTGTACCTAGGGGTGTACTGGTAATATGCCTTACAACCGACAGTGCTCCATTCGGATCAATTAGATAGGGGGAGATGGTACCAATTAAAGTGTTGGTGGTGTATGCAAAACGTTCATCCCTCGTTGTTACAACCCAACAAGCATTCTGATATCCGTTTGGTACAGAGCCGCTTATCACATGAAGGATCCCGTCGTTGCTCAATGAATAGGATGACAGCGCATTTGAGCCTGCTTCTTGTTTGCGGCATTTCCTACATTTGAGATATAGAGAACATTAGCAAACACATCTACGCTATTGGGCACTGTCTGTTATGATGAAATTACTGATACTATGGCTGCCTGCATTACCCAGCAAGTAGGAAACGTCCATCACGGGACAAAGTTAATGCGCCTTTAGACGCTAAGGGGTTCCGCCATCATTTGCTGTTGCAGTGGAGACCCAGTACCTCTGCCATAAGTTGGGTAGGAGCCCATAAAGGTGAGCATTCCATTCATGTCCATGTAAAAGGCAAGGATCTGATTCATTACTTCATTATTGGTCATTATGTACACCATGCTCGCACGTGCACGAAAATAATTGTTCATTATCTGCAATTATTCCCCTCAATCTCCCACTTCTATAAGTGGTGAGATGAATGCATATTGGTATTCAAATCAGTTGGGGTTCAAACCCTGGCTGAATAAAGTCAAAGCCTACGCCAAGGTGTATTTGATAAATAGAGGTTGATTATCCGATTAACCAAAAAAGAATGCCGCATTGTTACTCAAAAGAGGGAAGTTTATTTTTAGGGTTTTAGAAGTTTTAAAGGGAATTTCGATTCGTTTTAATACATTGAATAATGCCGATATTATGGTAAGCTTTTCTTTTTCGAATCTTATGACAGTGATATATTTAGTGAGAAATTTGCATTGGCATATTTTATTTCTTTTTTTATTCTCCATTTAACTTTGATTTTTGGTTTGCGTTGTAAAAACGAAATTAGTTTCGATTACAGCTAATAAAGGGTATAACATTGAAACATATTGTATGGAGAGCTTGGTTTCTAATTTATATAAGTTGATTTTATTTGAAAATTAAGAAAAGAAAATATGCGGAAATTATCATTTGAATGAAAGTCTACTTTTTAAAAAATTGTCAACAAAGTCTTTTACATGACTTTGTTGACACATTGGCTGTGACTTGGAATTATTATTTTTTGGTTTGTTTATGAATAATATTAAATATTTCATTAAATAGTTGTTTATTTCTTGTAATAGACGAGGATAGTATTTTTAATTGTCGAATAGCTCCTTCACAAACACCCCATCTTACATATGAGTTTTGAATTTCCTCCAAAATAAAGTTGATTATCTCTTGTTCTTCCTGTGAAAATTCATCATCATTTATTGTTAATAATTTTTGTATTTTACTGATGGCGATTTCTTGACTTTCAACTGAACTAGGCGATTTATACGGAAAGAGAACTTGATTAGATTGCTTTGTTGTTTCAATATTTTTTTCTAAACGTATAATATTATAATCTAAAATATCAGAGCTATTAAGATCCAGCTTCATTTGATCAGAATATCTAAATTGATAGCCTAATCCTCCAATAAAATGAGTAGATAAATCCATAGCACTATCTTCTATTTCATTACCATAAACCTCAATTAAGCGAGTTGCTAGCCAATCCAGCTCTTTATAATGGCTCTTCGCCATATATTTTTGTAGTTCTTCATCATTTTCCCCTAAAGAAATATTATATAACTCTGCAATCTTCTCAGTTCCATAGATGGAATGTTTTACTCGAAGCTGTGAATAAAAAATTTGCTTATCATTTGGCATACCTTCTAGTAGCAACAAGTTTTGTTGTTCTTCTACTTTCGCATCTACTTTTTGAATAATATGAAGAATTAATTGTGATTTTGTAGAAAAGTAATTATAAAATGTCCCTTTTGAGACTTTGGAATGTTCCAAGATATCTTGGATTGCAGTATCGTGATAGCCTTTTGTTCGAAATAGTTGTTTAGCAACTTCAATGATTTTCTCTTTTTTACTCATGTCTTTTTAACTCCTCAAAAAAATATTGACATCATTATTATATCATATTATTATAAAAATAAACCAGAGTATAAAATAATATACCTCAGTTTATTTTAAGTGAGAGGAATTTAAACGATATGGAAAAAAATCAAATACAACCAATTGATATAAACGGAAATCATTTCAAACGAGCTGGATTTGTGCTTGTTTTAATGGCTGGGACTTTTTTAACCATCATTAATCAAACCTTGTTGGTTACCGCTTTACCAAAAATAATGAGCGATTTAGATATCAATGCTATTGACGCACAATGGCTTATCACGTCATTTATGCTAATCAGTGGCATAATGATTCCTACTTCTGCGTTTTTGTTAAATACAATAACCAATAGAACTTTATTTTTTGTGGCAATGGGAAGTTTTGCAGTAGGAACTGTCATTTGTGCACTAAGTACAACATATAACACACTACTTTTAGGGCGTATTATTCAAGCTATTGGTTCAGGATTAATGATTCCTTTAATGCAAACCCTAATGTTTTTGGTATATCCAGCTGAACGGCGAGGGGAAGCCATGGGATTAGTAGGAATTGTTATAGCATTTTCTCCTGCAATCGCTCCAACTGTATCTGGTTGGATTGTAGATTATTATGATTGGCGTTACTTATTTTATATACTTCTTCCAATTGTAGGGGTTAATATATTGCTAGCATTCTTTTATATGAAAAATATTATTAATTTAACAAAGCCTAAGCTTGATTTTTTCTCTCTATTACTTAGTAGCCTAGGTTTAGGTTCACTTCTTTATGGGATAAATGTTGCAGGAAATGTAGGATGGCAAAATGAGATTACGTGGATTTCTTGCATAATAGGTATTGTAGTCATAATAATATTTTCCCGTCGTCAATTAAAAATAACACAACCATTTTTGGAGTTAAGAGTATTTAAAAGCAGAACTTTTACGTTGTCTACAATAATTGTTGCTATTATTTTTATGACAATGATTGGATCAGAAATTCTCTTACCCATTTATACACAATCAATAAAGGAATATTCGGCACTTCAATCGGGTCTAATATTACTTCCAGGTGCACTTGTTTTAGGTGTGATTTCACCAATTGCAGGGAAACTATTTGATAAGTATGGTATTAAAAAAATAGCAATGATAGGCATGTTAATTCTAACTATAGCATCATTTCCTTTCTTATGGCTCACTAAGGAAACTGCAATTTGGTGGATTGTTTGTCTTTATTCATTAAGGATGTTAGGTATGGGATTAGTAATGATGCCGTTAGCTACAGCGGGGATAAATGCATTACCGAATGAATTAATAAGTCATGGTTCTGCAATTAATAATACTGTTCGTCAA
Organism: Siminovitchia terrae; assembly: GCF_003605405.2. Taxonomy (GTDB): domain Bacteria; phylum Bacillota; class Bacilli; order Bacillales; family Bacillaceae_C; genus Siminovitchia; species Siminovitchia terrae. Next base: position 53,137 of record NZ_QYTW02000018.1, read on the forward strand.
GTGTTTGCTTCACTTGGAGCTGCAATAATGGTAGGGGTTATGTCAGCTACAATTACTAGATATTCAAATGATTATGAGGGCATTTCTTTACCATCATTGTTGAAGGGGCTTAATAATGGTTTTATGTCTGCTTTCATTTTAATAGTGATTGCATTTATATTATGCTTTCTTTTAAAATCACCAATATATATAAAAAAAGAAGAATAAATAACAGGAGTGATTTCAAATGGGAAAAAAATTCAAGCGTTTTTAACGATCTTCTAAAGAAGTCCCCTACTATGTCGTGATTGAGCAAGATGAACAACTAAAAGCGATTAAAGGGCGAGTTATTGGGACATTTACAAATCATAGTAATTACATTTGCATAGATAGCCAAAAATACAATCAACATGTAACTGATTTTAAAAAAACAAAAGCGTTTTTCGAGCGCATTACTCAATAAAAATAAAGGATTGTCTAAAAAGTGGATTTGGAAGATCTTTAATTTTTCCAAATCCACTTTTCTTTTATTCTTAGAAAACTCATTGCAGAGGGTTCCGGAAAGCTTATAGCTATGGACAAGAAAAACCAATCGTACAATAAAGTTTAGTTAGTCGCTAAAACAGTGATGAAGAATAAAAGCGTGGTTGATTTAGACATGAGCCAGTAATAAAAACCTTTTAGATGCTGAGCAAACCACCAACTATACTGGTAGTTCTGATTGTTACGTTTTGTATGTACTAAAAATAAAACAACATAGTTCTAAAAGATTCCTTTGATGGCGTTCGGTAGGGGATGAAATCTACCGGATTAGCATATTGGAGGAAAGCAATGATACTCAGGACATCGCCATTGAAGATACTAGGCCTGTTAACTTTATCTTGTGGAAAGAAAGGCAGTTCCAGAAAATCATGGGAAATCTCCGTCTATTTGACGGGTGCAACAAGGGGGCATGTTGTGTAAATAAGAGGAAATGTACGTAAAATTGATTGTGCTGCGATAACTGGAGAGAATGAAGCCCTTCAATTTAAGAGTTTTTTTCTTTCGCATAAAAACGAACATTGCAAATATATACGGGTGACTGATTGATTAAATTGTTGCTCCTTCTAAACCTACTTTCTTCTATTATATAGTAGTACTATAATAAAGAGAGAGGATAGAATTTAGAATTTCTTTATATTATCGGGTTTCAGTATTCTACCCTCATAAAATAAAAACAATTATATGAACTTTTTCTGGAAAGGTTGGACAAACAAATGAGTCATGTCGTAGCACATACAAATATTGAAGTGCGTTATGCAGAAACAGACCAGATGGGAGTAGTGCACCATTCCAACTATATCGTTTGGATGGAGCTTGGAAGGACACAACTTATTAAAGATTTGGGATTTTCCTATGCGGAAATGGAGAAAAGCGGAATTCTTGCACCAGTATTGGATGTTCAGGTTTCCTATAAAAAACCGCTCACATATGGTGATAACGCAATTATCAAAACTTGGATCGATTCTTATGATGGTTTTAAAGTTATCTACGGATACAGTATCCTGAACGAGAGTGGCGAATTGTCAGTTACTGGTTCTACAAGCCATGTTTGTGTACGGAAAGAGGATTTCCGCCCAATTCGTATGAAAAAGATGTTCCTAGATTGGCACGAAGCTTATGAAAAAGCAAAGAAAAAACAGAAGCCTGTGGGCGACTGATATGGCATTTGGCATAACAAGAGATGAATTGAGAAAATGGAAGGCTTCAATAGATGAAGGGAACATTGCGTTCATTACTCATTTTTGGCTCGATGAGCGCTTTCCGAATATGAACACCGTAACGAAAGTCGGCTGTCATGACTTGGGTCAGCTTGCAGCATGGGGCGCCGCTTATGGGTTGAAAAAGGAATGGATTCATATTAGAAAAGACGGCTATTCCCATTATGATCTTTTGGGAGATACACAATTTCAAATCCTTCAAGCAGAGGGGAAGCTGTATCAGCTATCCCAATTGACACAAATCAAATCAGGCAGTTCATGATGAACTGCCTGATTTGATTACTCTTTTTCATAACTATAGACAGGCCCATCCTTGTTTTCATCTACATCAACTATCAGGTCATGGTCCTTAAAATACCATAGATCTCTTTCTTCAATAAAAAATGTAATACCATCTTTTTGATATTCAACTCCGGGATCCATTGGCTCTTCCTTATTCATTCCAAGGGAAAAACCTTCGTGAAGGGGACTGGATCCACCATACCTGACAAAAAACCTCACGGTGTCGCCCGTTGTTAAAAACATTTCATCTTTAAACCATTCCACGGCATGATTAGATATCTTTATCTGCATATTCGGAATCACCTCTTCTTAGAAACAGCCGAGTAATTCAACAATAGGAAACAATGCGCCTGATATCAAGGAATTTGCATAAATTGATTGATCCTTTTGCTAGTTTCACTCGTTAATCCTTTTTCATGTGCTACATCTAAAGGATAAACATGATAATTGTTTGTTCCCTCGCTGGCTGTAAATGTCGGATAAAAACGAATCTCTTTAAAGTTTATTTTTCTCTTACCCTGAACCAATTCCTTTTCCACTAATATTTGAGCCATGCCGCCTATATCTTTATAATCCCATTTCTGACCTGATAGGAAATTGCCAAGGGAATAGATGACCAGTCCTGAACTTCCGTCTTTTTTCTTGATAAGCTCCATTTGCTGAAGAACATGAGGGTGGTGCCCTAAAATAATATCAGCACCGTTTTTTATGAACTCTTGTGCTAATGACTTTTGCATATCGTTTGGAGTCCTGACATATTCATCTCCCCAGTGAATTGCCAATACAATAACATCTGCCTCTGACTTTGCTTTTACTATATCTGACAGTATTCGTTCTTTATCCAATTTGCTGACCAGATAAGGTTTTCCTTCTGGAATAGGAATGCCATTAAAATGTTCAGCATAGGACAAAACGGCAAATCTAATTCCGTTTTTGGTAACGATGCGAATTTCTTCTTTATCTTCAGGACTTTTAAATATACCTGTGTATGTCAAACCTTTTTGTTCATAATAATTAATGGCACTTACTATTCCCGCCTCGCCTTTATCAAGAGAGTGGTTATTTGCACAGGTTACCATGTCTACTCCAGCATCCATAATGGCATCAATGATCTCATAAGGGCTGTTAAAACTGGGATAAGTGGATATGCCAAGTTTTTCCCCTCCAGGGATAGATTCCTGATTGGCTATAAGCAAATCGGGCTTTTGTAGCATCGGTTTTACAGATGCCAGCATAGGGGTAAAATCATAGCCGGATTTAGTTTTGGCATCTTCATATACACGGTCATGAATTAGAATATCCCCAATTCCGGCAATCACTGCCTCTGTTTTATAATTTTTTTCTTGCAACGCACTTTCTCTGGAGGTATGATATGAAATTGTTAATCGTTGATCTGAATGAACTTCATTCAGATTGGCTATATAAATAATAAAGCCAATCGCTGTGAGAATCACAAGTACGCCTGTGATGATGACTGGTTTAGTTTTCAAAGGGATTCCCGTCCTTATCGACTAGATTTTTAAATCCATGTCACTTTTGGTTCGGTTTTATTCCTAATTCTTTTTATATTTGCCCTATGACGATATACGACAAATACTTCAAATGCCGTTACCACTATGATTAATGGCCAGTCTTGAAGAATGAGGCAGTAAATAAGACCAAATATACCGGCTATCATCGAGGAAAGGGAGACATACTTGGATATTTTTAAAGTAAGTAAGAAGGCAGCGATCAATACTACAAAAAGTAAAAAGTTATATCCGAGCAGAACACCAGCGGAAGTCGCAACCGCCTTCCCGCCTCTGAATTTTGCAAAGACAGGAAACATATGACCAATGACGGCAAACATCCCGACAAGCAAAGGATGGATATTCAGGTCAAACAATATTGGCATCGGCAGAAAAACAGTCACTGTCCCTTTTAATATATCAGCAATAGTTACGGCTGCTCCCGCTTTTTTTCCGAGTGTCCGAAATGTATTGGTGGCACCGAGATTTCCGCTCCCATGCTCCCTGATGTCAATTCCGTAAAAAAGCTTTCCTACAATCAATCCTGACGGAATGGAGCCAATTAAATATGATAATAAAATAACAACGAAATAAAACATGAAAATTGCCCCTTTTTGTCAATTAAGAGAAAGTAATGTATTTGCTTTTACATTGTACCATGACAGCGAGCAAAATGATTAGAATTTCTTGCAAATCCTATGATGGTGCTTGCGTGAAAATAAATAGTGACTTACGATAGTGTAAAGGGAACAATACAAGGAGGTTCATCATGGCAATCGTAAATCCAAGCAGGGAAGAGATGGGCAAGATTTTAAAAAAAGCAAAGCGCATCGCCGTTGTCGGCCTGAGTGATAATCCTGAACGTACATCTTACAGCATAGCTGAAGCGATGCAGCAAGCTGGATATGAAATCATTCCTGTTAATCCGATGGTGGATGAAGTATTCGGAGTAAAGGCTGTTGACTCTTTAAAGGATATTAAAGGACATGTCGATATAGTAAATATATTCAGGCGTTCCGAAAATCTCCCAGAACACGCAAAGGAGTTCGTAGAAATTGATGCGGATGTATTTTGGGCCCAGCTTGGCGTTGAAAATGAGGAAGCATACCAGTTTTTGAAAGACAGAGGGTATACTGTCATCATGAACCGTTGTATCAAGGTCGAACATTCATTGACACGATAAAAAACAAGCGCAGCCGACGCTTGTTTTTTTGAGTAAATAAAGTATAACTTGTTATGGAAAATTTTATTCAAAGGAAGCTTTATCTTTGTCCAGCTACGACGTACAGGAAGTACTAGTGCAAGCGAAGCGACAGGACGTCGTGTTCTGAGCCTGCCGAAGTACAGGAAGTACTAGTGCCACCGAAGCCACAGGATGTGGCGGCTTGAGGCGGCCAGCGCCTAGCGCTTCCCTGTGGTGGCTGAAGAACTGCCTCCTCAGGAAGCAGCTTGTTTGCCCGCGCTGACCAAGGCGCTTGCACTTTTCTTATCGCCTGATATAACAAAATGGTTTGTACCGTCCTTTTTCTGCATTTGCAAAAAGGGTTCAATGAGATATACAATAAGACATGCTTTGGTAAATATGGTATAGTTATCAATACGAACAAATGTTTCGGTGGCGGTTATAGGCCCTATGAAGGGAGAGCGATTATGGCTGAAAATATAATGACTGATTATAATGATGACTCCATCCAGATATTGGAGGGACTAGAGGCTGTTAGAAAGCGTCCTGGTATGTATATAGGATCAACAGATGCCCGCGGCCTGCATCATCTTGTTTATGAAATTGTTGACAACTCGGTGGACGAAGCTCTAGCAGGATTTGGCGATCGAATCACCGTTAAACTTCATAAAGATAACAGTGTAAGTGTAGAAGATAAGGGGAGAGGTATGCCAACAGGCATGCATCAATCCGGAAAGCCCACAACTGAAGTCATTCTGACTGTGTTGCACGCAGGCGGGAAATTCGGACAGGGGGGATACAAAACGAGCGGCGGGCTCCATGGGGTCGGTGCATCGGTTGTAAACGCCCTTTCCGAATGGCTTGTAGTGACGATTAAAAGAGACGGTAATATATACGAACAAAGATTCTGCGATGGCGGAAAACCGGAGACAACACTTGAACGTTTGGGCACTACCAGGCAAACAGGCACCACGATTCATTTCAAGCCGGACCCGACTATTTTTAGTGCTACTTCTTTTAATTACGAAGTATTAAGCAGCCGTTTAAGGGAGTCGGCTTTCTTGTTAAAAGGTCTTACAATCGAGCTTATCGATTTAAGGAACGATCAGCAGGAAATCTTCCACTATGAGAATGGCATCGAAGCCTTTGTAGAATATTTGAATGGAGAGAAGGATGTCCTTCATCCGGTTGTTTCTATAGAAGGTAAAGCCGGAGGCATAGAAGTGGAATTTGCTTTCCAATTTAACGATGGATTCTCAGAGAATATTCTATCTTTTGTAAACAACGTCAGAACTAAAGACGGAGGAACACATGAAGTGGGGGCCAAAACAGCCATCACAAGGGTATTCAACGAGTTTGCCCGTAAAAACGGAATGTTAAAAGAAAAGGATAAGAACCTTGAAGGGACTGATATCAGAGAAGGTCTCGCTGCTATCGTTTCGGTTCGTGTTCCTGAGGATATGCTCCAATTCGAGGGTCAGACAAAAGGGAAGCTGGGCACAGCGGAAGCCAGATCGGCCGTCGATACGACTGTTTCGGAGCATTTATCTTATTTTCTCGCGGAAAATCCAACGATCAGTTCTTTGCTTGTCAAAAAAGCAATCAAAGCTGCTCAGGCAAGAGAAGCCGCTAGAAAGGCAAGAGAGGATGCTCGCAGCGGCAAACGCAAAAAGCGGACAGATGCTTTATTGTCTGGAAAACTTACACCTGCGCAATCAAAAAATCCGAATAAAAATGAACTTTATCTGGTCGAAGGTGATTCTGCAGGTGGATCTGCCAAACAAGGGCGTGATCGACGGTTCCAGGCAGTCCTTCCTTTACGGGGAAAGGTCATCAATACAGAAAAAGCAAAGCTTGAAGATATTTTTAAGAATGAAGAGATCAATACGATTATCCATACAATTGGTGCCGGAGTGGGGTCGGACTTCAATATTGATGATGTCAATTATGATAAAGTGATCATTATGACGGATGCCGATACAGATGGAGCCCATATCCAGGTACTGTTGTTGACGTTCTTCTATCGGTATATGAAGCCTTTAATTGAAGCAGGGAAAGTGTTCATTGCTCTTCCCCCCCTTTATAAAGTGAGCAAGGGTACAGGCAAAAAAGAAGTGATTGAGTATGCCTGGACTGATGATGAGCTGGACGGTGTGACAAAAAAAGTCGGTAAAGGATTCATGCTTCAGCGTTATAAAGGTCTTGGTGAGATGAACCCTGATCAGCTTTGGGAAACGACAATGGACCCTGAAACAAGAACGTTGATACGGGTTCTGATTGATGATGCGGCAAGCGCGGAAAAGCGGGTAACGACATTAATGGGTGACAAAGTCGAACCACGCAGGAAGTGGATTGAGAAAAACGTCCAGTTCGGCATGCATGAAGATATAAATATATTAGAGAATGAAAATATCACATCAGAAGGGGGTTCTGCAAATTCATGACAACAGCAGAAAGATTTCAAGATTTGCCCCTTGAAGAAGTGCTTGGCGACCGTTTTGGGCGTTACAGTAAATACATTATTCAAGACCGGGCACTTCCAGATGCACGAGATGGATTAAAACCCGTTCAAAGAAGAATTCTATATGCAATGCATACGGATGGTAATACGGCTGAAAAAGGTTTTAGGAAATCAGCCAAAACAGTAGGTAATGTAATTGGTAATTACCATCCGCATGGAGACTCGTCTGTCTATGACGCAATGGTCAGGATGAGTCAGAATTGGAAAGTGCGTAATATTCTTGTTGAAATGCACGGAAACAACGGTAGCGTTGATGGAGATCCAGCAGCTGCCATGAGGTATACAGAGGCGCGGCTTTCTGAACTCTCCGCTGAGCTTTTAAGGGACATCGACAAAAGAACGGTAGACTTCATTCCGAACTTTGACGATACCTCTTCTGAGCCGACTGTCCTTCCGGCAAGATTTCCTAACTTGCTTGTCAATGGCTCTACAGGGATTTCAGCAGGTTATGCGACAGACATTCCTCCCCATCATTTAGGAGAAGTGATCGAAGCCGTCATCATGAGGATTGAAAAGCCTGCCTGTTCAGTGGAAGAAGTTATGACTGCGATCAAAGGTCCAGATTTTCCAACAGGCGGTATCATTCAAGGAATAGACGGTATCAAAAAAGCCTACGAAACCGGAAAAGGGAGAATTGTCGTAAGAGGAAAGACAGACATTGATTCGATTCGGGGAGGCAGGCAGCAAATTGTCATCACCGAGCTTCCGTATGATGTGAACAAGGCAAATCTTGTCAAAAGGATTGATGAATTCCGGTTAGACAGAAAGCTGGAAGGAATTTCAGAGGTGCGTGATGATACAGACCGGACGGGACTTCGAATCGTCATTGAATTGAAGCGGGAAGCTGATGCTGAAGGAATATTGAATTACCTGTTCAAAAACAGCGACCTTCAGGTCACCTACAATTTTAATATGGTGGCAATCCAGGATCAAAGGCCGAAGCTGATGGGCATTCTGGCTTTGCTTGATTCCTATATTCAGCACCAAAAAGAAGTTGTTACAAAACGTTCCCGATATGATTTGGAAAAAGCACTCGAGCGGCAGCATATTGTTGAAGGCTTAATGAAGGCTCTTTCGATTCTTGATGAAGTCATTGCCACGATTCGTGCATCAAAGGATAAACGGGATGCAAAAGAGAATTTAATCAAGAGATTTGAGTTTTCGGAAAAGCAGTCGGAAGCCATTGTTTCTTTGCAATTATACCGTTTGACGAATACAGATATTACGGCATTGCAAAAAGAAGCCGAGCAGTTGAATACATTAATTGAGCAGCTGACGGCTATCTTGGAAAGCGAGAAGAAGTTATTAAGTGTAATCAAGAAAGAATTGAAAGACGTCAAGAAAAAGTACGCGGATGAACGCAGGACGGTCATTGAAGATAAGATAGAAGAAATAAAAATTAATCTGGAAGTCACGATTCCGAATGAAGACGTCATCGTTACAGTGACAAAGGATGGTTATGTCAAGAGGACGAGCATCCGGTCATATTCAGCATCCAATGGCCAAGACCTTGCAATGAAAGAAATGGACAGGCTGCTGTTGCAGGAAGAATTGAATATGGCAGATACACTTCTTCTCTTCACAGATAAAGGCAATTACATTTATATCCCTGTTCATGAGCTTTCAGACATTCGCTGGAAAGATCTCGGACAACATATTTCCGGTATTGTACCAATCGACCAAGATGAAGAGATCATCAAAGCCATATCGGTAAAAGAGTTTAAAGAGGAACAATACCTGTTCTTTATCACAAAAAATGGTATGGTGAAAAAAAGCTCCCTCAATCTTTACCAGGTACAGAGATACTCACGTCCGCTCGTTGCTGTTAACTTGCGTCCTGATGATGTTGTCATCGATGTTCATGTGACAGACGGCAACTGCAGCTTATTTTTGGCGACACATCTTGGCTATGGGGTCTATTTTGATGAATCAGAGGTAAATCCTATAGGTGTACGAGGGCTAGGCGTCATCGGAATGAATTTATTGGACGGAGACTTTGTCGTGGGCGGAGAAGTCTTTCTTGAAGAAAACAGTCCGGCTGTATTCATTGCAACAAATCGGGGGGCTGTTAAGAAGGTGAAGCTTTCTGAGTTTGAAAAGAGCAGCCGTGCCAAACGCGGCGTTGTTATGCTAAGAGAGTTGAAAAACAATCCGCACAGAGTCTCAGGGTTAAGACTAATCAAAGACGACCGTCCTATTAATATAAAAACTGATAAAGGAAAAATTGAAAGAATAAATCCAGCACAGTTGCGATTCAGTGACCGCTATTCAAACGGATCATTTATTATTGACGAAAAAGAAAGCGGCCATATCCTTGGAATATGGGTAGACCCTGAAATCGAAACTTCATAATGGTAAAAGACAGTCCTTATGTCTGAACTGCCCCCCCAATTGTTAGACACAGTTTGACAATTGAAGGTGCAGTTCACTATTTAGGGGCTGTCTTTTTGGCATTCGGATTATCGTGTGGGAAACAATAAATAATTGACGGCTACTTCTTTTAAACCCGACTATTTTTTTACTATAATAAAGAAAACCACAAAAGGGAGGATGTATCATGACCAAACATCGGATTTATACAATGAGTGTCGCAAGTGTCTATCCCCATTACGTTACGAAGGCGGAGAGAAAAGGACGTACGAAAACAGAAGTCGATGAAATCATCTGTTGGTTGACAGGGTATAGCCAGGAAGAGTTAGAAGCGCAACTGGAAAAACAGACAGATTTTGAGACTTTCTTTGCGGAAGCTCCCCAACTGAATCCTTCGCGGTCTTTGATCAAAGGTGTGGTCTGCGGTGTCCGAGTGGAAAACATCGAAGAACCAACTATGCAGGAAATTCGCTATTTGGATAAGCTGATTGATGAGTTAGCAAAGGGAAAAGCAATGGAGAAGATATTGCGGAAATAATAATTAAAAATGAAGAAACTCCAATTACCCTTTTTTTTATGCTTTTATGTTTTTTAAACCGATGGCCGGATGCTAAAACATATAATACCCGGAAGAAGAACGCTATATAGTCAACACTCCTACCTAATTATTGCTTGTCAAGCATGATCAAGACGTTTTTGCATTTCGGAACAGTCTGTGCGTCGATGAACAGTCGCTGTCGCGTTGTTACTGTCCAGTTCCAGCGCCTATCGACTAGCAGACTTCGCGAACTCCTCCTACGATAAGTCAACATCGCTCCACTGCGTTTCGCGTGTTTCCTTTATCTCGTCGGAGCCACTCCAGTCTGTACGTCGATGAGCAGGCGCTTCCGCTTTTCTATTGTCCAGCTCCGACGCCTAGCCCCTCGAGGTCATAAGCCAATTTCCTGTGGTGGCTGAAAAACTGCCTCCACGGAAATCGTCTTATTTGCCCGCGCTAATCAAGGCGTCTCCGCTTTTCTGTTGTCCAGTTCCAGCGCCTATCGACTAGCAGACTTCGCGTACTCCTCCTACGATAAGTCAACATCGCTCCACTGCGTTTCGCGTGTTTCCTTTATCTCGTCGGAGCCGCTCCAGTCTGTACGTCGATGAACAGGCGCTTCCGCTTTTCTATAAATCATTTTGCCTTTTTTCTAACAAGTTATAAATATACTATTGAATTAATTTTTATACATAGTATAATATTAACATCTACAAATTAAACGGAATGGTTTCGTCGAGTCTATAGCAAGGAGTGGTTGTAAGTGAAAGCAGGGGTTATTGGAGCAACGGGATATGGAGGAGCTGAACTGCTCAGAATCTTGCAATCTCACCCAACGTTTCAAATTGAATCGGTCTATTCATCTTCACAACAAGGAAAAAGCATTGTGGATCATTATCCACATTTAACAGATATTGTACCAATGACATTGGAAGAGATTGATCCGGCAGCTATTGCACAAAAATTGGACATCGTCTTTCTGGCTACTCCTTCAGGGGTATCGTCGGAAATTGCACCGTTGCTTTTAAAAGAAGGCTGTACGGTCATTGATCTTTCCGGGGATTTCCGGTTAAAGGATATCAACGATTATGAAGACTGGTATAAGAAAAAGCCAGCACCGCAGGAATGGGTAGATCAGGCTGTATACGCACTTCCCGAACTTAATCGTTCGTCTATCAAGGATACGAAGTTCATTTCAAACCCGGGCTGTTATTCGACTGCCACGCTTCTGGGCCTGGCACCGCTTGTACGACAAGGTCTTATTGAAGAGAAATCAGTCATCGTAGATGCCAAATCAGGCGTATCTGGAGCAGGGCAAACAGCATCTTTCCATACTATTTACAATGAACTCAATGAAAATTTCAAAATATATAAGGTGAATGCCCATCAGCATATCCCAGAAATTGAACAAATGCTCTCCAGCTTGGGCTATGAATCTCCGATTACATTTAATTCGCACCTCGTCCCCATGACAAGGGGAATAATGGCTACAATCTACGCTACATTGAAATCTGATATCAGCCAAGAAGAAATAAATAAGGTGTATAACGATTTTTACGAAGATGAGCCGTTCATAAGAGTTCGAAAAAATGGCATTTTTCCGGCTACAAAAGAAGTTTACGGTTCTAACTTTTGTGATATGGGGATCAGCGTGGACACTAGGACAGGAAGGGTGACTGTCGTATCGGTCATCGATAATTTAATGAAAGGTGCTGCAGGTCAGGCTGTTCAAAATGCGAATATCCTTTTCGGTTTAGAGGAAACAGCAGGGCTGCATTTCATACCAGTTTATCCATAATTCATGGAGGATGAAAAATAATGAAAGACATTATTGTAATTAAATGCGGAGGAAGTATGATCGATTCGCTCTCCGATGAATTTTATAAAAGCATTAAAACGATAAAAGACAGCGGGCTGCAACCAGTCATTGTACATGGCGGAGGCCCGGCCATCAATCAAATGTTGGAAGAATTAAAGATTGAAAGTGAGTTTAACAATGGCTTAAGAAAAACCACTTCTGATGTAATGGATGTCGTTGAAATGGTCTTATCCGGTTCCATGACGAATACCTTGGTAAGAAATTTAGCAAAACACGAGCTTCCAGCACTCGGAATGACTGGTTTTGATAGTTCTCTTCTAAAGGCTAAGGCGAAGGATTTTGAAAACTTGGGTTTTGTCGGAGAAATAGAAGAAGTGAACAGTGACTTCCTTTTCAATATCATCTCTATGGGAGTCATTCCTGTCATTTCTCCGCTGGCAGCAGGAATTGATGGTGCTGCTTGCTATAACATTAACGCTGATACGGCTGCCGGAAGTATCGCAGTTGCATTAAAAGCGGAGAAACTCTTATTTGTTACGGATGTTCCCGGCGTTTTAAAAGAAAAGAGCTTAATAGAAAACGCAACAGTTTCAGATATTTTAAATTTGATAGATGACGGCGTTATTACTGGAGGAATGGTTCCAAAAGTAATGGCAGCGATCAACAGTTTAGATGGCGGTATGTCCAACGTAATGATAGTCAGCGGGAAAAACAGCCTTTTAAACGGGGGAAAACTCATTGGCACAACGATATACAAAGAATTGGAGGCTGTTTTTTAAAAATGTCACACTTATTTAACACATATGAGAGATGGGATGTCGAACTTGTTTCGGGCAACGGAACGAAGGTAATAGATGTAAATGGTAAGGAATATTTAGATTTTACTTCTGGAATTGGAGTTTGTAACTTAGGGCATTGTCACCCTATCGTTGTGAAGTCCGTTCAGGAACAACTGAATAAGCTTTGGCACACATCCAATCTATTTCAAAGCTCCCTTCAGGAACAGGTGGCCGGGCAGCTTACAAAAAATTCTTCTGGAGATGCCGTTTTCTTTGCGAATAGTGGAGCGGGAGCAAACGAAGCTGCTATCAAATTAGCACGAAAATATACAGGAAAGTCAAAAATCATCACCTTTTTACAATCATTCCATGGACGTACTTTAGGCACGATTGCTGCAACAGGACAGCAAAAAGTAAAAACAGGCTTTGGCCCTTTACTTGAAACCTTTGTTCATGTTCCTTTTAATGATATCAATGCATTAAAGAACGAGGTAGACAGCGAAACAGCTGCTGTTATGCTAGAAGTGATCCAGGGTGAAGGCGGAGTACTTCCAGCGGAAAAGGAATTTTTGCAAGAAGTTGAAAAGATCTGTAAAGAGAATGGCGTTCTGCTCATTATAGATGAGGTGCAAACGGGTATAGGCAGGACAGGGAAGCCTTTTGCCTACCAGCACTTTAATATCTCACCGGATATTATTACTACAGCAAAAGGACTTGGAAATGGTATTCCTGTCAGCGCAATGATTGGCAAGGAAAAATTAGCATCGGCTTTTACTCCAGGAAGCCATGCAACAACCTTTGGCGGGGGCCCATTGGCCATGACTGCAGCGAATGAAGTGCTAAAAATCATTTTTAACGAGGAATTCCTTTCGACAGTAGATAAGAAGAGTGATTATTTGGTCCAAAAACTGCAATCGAGCCAGTTGAAAGGTATGGTCGATATCCGCTATACAGGCCTCATGGTAGGAGTTGAGTTTTCGGAAGATGTCAGCGAACGGCTTGCGAAGTTAAGGGAAAAAGGACTAATCGTTTTAAACGCTGGACCTAACGTGATACGAATGCTTCCTCCGTTAACTGTTTCAAATGAAGAAATTGACGAAGCAATCGACATTTTACAGAAGACTATTTAATTTTTTTTCGATAAAAATGCATAAAAATGCAATATCAAAAATAAAAATACGAAAGCGGGGAGAGGAAAGAATGGAAGGATCCTTAATACTCGCTAATGGTGAAAAGTTCACCGGACAGTGGCAAGGCAAACCAAAAGACCATATCGGAGAGTTGATCTATTTTACAGGAATGGCACGATTTCAGGAGTTCATTACAGATCCAGCCAATAAAGGGAAAATTGTGATATCGACTTTTCCTGGCGTCTTAAACAGCAACTTGGATCATTCAAAGTTTGAAAGCGACCAAATTCAAATTGGGGGGCTTATCACACAGCAAGATGCCTCCATGCCCATTGATGTAAAGGGCATAAATGTATTAGATTTATTTTTTGAACAGAATATACCTGTTTTGACAGGTATGGATACAAGAGCCTTGATTAAAAGAGTGAAAAAAGAAGGAGAAATGCCTGCTATTATTTCATCGAAGCATGCGGTGAATCGTCTTTCTGCTCACATGGAAGACATCTATGCTGACTCTGGAACAGAACATATTACCCCAAATGGTAATAAACACATCGTTATCATTAACTTCGGCTATAAAAAATCACTTATTCAATCACTCTGTCAATCTGGTCATAAAGTGACAGCTGTTTCAGGCCGCATCGATATAAGCTCAGTTCATTCTTTGAAGCCGGATGGAATCATTTTTTCAGGAGGACCCGGCAATCCGCTGGAATGGCAAAAATTTTTCCCGGATTACAAAAAGCTGGCGATGAAATATCCGACAATGGGGCTCGGGCTTGGGCATCAAATCTTGGCACTCGCATTCGGAGCAAATATAGAAAAGATGCCTGCCGGCCACCGGAATTTCAAAGAAGCTGTTATTCATACTGGTTCGCAAAAGGTTTTTATGTCCAACCAAAATCACGGCTATACAGTCAATGAGAAAGATTTAAAGCAACATGGTTTCCTTGTGACCTTTAAAAATATTCATGACGGAACAGTAGAGGGGCTAGTTCATGAACAATATTTGGTTGTAACATACCAATTTCATCCTGAACAGATCCATAATCCATTGAATGAGTTAATTTTTGATCACTTTTTCAAAACAGTAAACGAAAGCAAAGGAGCAAGTGTTTATGCCTAAGGGAAAGGACATCAAGAAGGTTCTGGTGATCGGTTCCGGGCCTATCGTCATTGGGCAAGCGGCAGAGTTTGATTATGCCGGTACGCAAGGTTGCCTAGCCCTTCAGGAAGAAGGCTGTGAGGTTGTCCTTGTTAATAATAATCCAGCGACTATCATGACAGATGAACAATTCGCCCAAACCGTTTACTTTGAACCTCTGACAGTGCAGAGCATTGTCGAGATCATCAAAAAAGAGAAACCCGACAGCATTCTTGGGACACTTGGAGGGCAGACAGGGCTAAATTTGACCGTCGATTTATATAAGCAGGGCTATTTAGACAAATTTAACATCCAGGTTCTTGGTACAACGCCTGAGTCAATCATTCAGGGAGAAGACAGAGAGGCTTTCCGCGCTCTCATGCATGAACTTGGAGAACCTGTCCCAAACAGTGAAATTATCCACTCTGTTGAAGAAGCTGTATCCTTTGCGAACAAGCAAGGTTATCCGATCATCATTCGCCCGGCCTATACGTTAGGTGGCGGAGGCGGAGGTATCGTCAACAACGAGGAAGAATTGCTGGCTGTAGTGAAAAAAGGGCTTGAATCCAGCCCGATTACCCAATGCTTGATCGAAAAAAGCATTGCTGGTTTCAAAGAAATTGAATTTGAAATGATCCGGGATGCCAATGATACATGTATTGCTATTTGCAGCATGGAAAATTTTGATCCAGTTGGTGTCCATACTGGAGACTCCATTGTGTTTGCTCCACAGCAGACGCTGTCAGATGTTCAATTTGATGCTTTGTACCAATCGGCAGTCAAAATCATCCGTGCTTTAAAAATCATCGGCGGCTGCAATATACAATTTGCGCAAGATCCGAAAACAAATCAGTATTATTTAATAGAAGTGAACCCGAGATTAAGCAGGTCTTCCGCTTTAGCATCCAAAGCGACTGGCTATCCGATTGCACGAATTGCTGTAAAACTGGGGCTTGGCTATCATCTCCACGAAATCATTAATCCTGTGACAGGGACCACTTTTGCAAGCTCCGAACCCGTAGTAGACTATACGGTCGTAAAAATGCCCCGATGGGCTTTTGATAAATTTCCTAATGCCAAAAAGGAACTTGGGACGACAATGAAAGCCACTGGGGAAATCATGGCGATTGATCGATTGCTTCCGGCAGCTCTGCAAAAAGCGGTTAGATCCCTTGAGTTAAAGACGAATGGCCTGGAATTAAAAGGGATTTCCGATAAAGGTGATGAAGAGCTTTGGAACTCTGTTATGCATGCTGATGATTCTCGTTTCTTTGCTATACTGGAGCTCTTAAGAAGAGGAGTATCGAGCGGGGAGATTCATGAAAAAACAAGCATCACTCCATATTTCCTGGAAGTTTTAACGAAGATTGTCCAAATGGAAAGCCAAGCTGGGAAAGAAAAAATCGATACAGTGAGCCTTGAATTTTTACAGCAGCTCAAGGAAAATGGATTTTCCGATGCCTGGCTCGCTTCTGTATGGGATACATCGTTAAGCCAGATTAGAAAAAAACGGAAAGACCATGGTATTGTGCCTGTATTCCAGATGGTCGACTCTTGTGCAGGTGAATACGTGGCGACAGCTCCGTATTTCTATTCCACTTGGAGAGGAGAAGGCGATCAGATCGTCCCTGACAAACATAAGAAAAAAATGGCGATCATCGGATCAGGACCTGTCCGAATTGGCCAAGGAATAGAATTTGACTATTGTACAGTTCGTGCAGCTTTAGCTTTGAAAGAGTCCGGATTTGAGACCATTTTGATCAATAATAATCCTGGTACTGTCAGTACTGACTTCCAAATTGCGGACCGCCTTTACTTTGAGCCTCTCCATATTGAGGATGTACTGAACATATTGGAGCATGAAAAGCCGGATGGGGTCATTGTTCAGCTGGGAGGACAAACAGCGATAAACTTAGCGAATTATTTGGAAGAGAATGGTATCCCGCTCCTTTCCATCACACAAGATCAAATCGATGCCGTCGAGGACCGTGAAAAATTTTATACCTTATTGAAAGAGCTGGAAATTCCTCATATTCCAGGAGTAACAGCCTATGACCAGAACGATTTGAAATTAAAAACGGCTGACATTGGTTTTCCCGTTTTATTAAGGCCTTCGTATGTTATTGGGGGGCAGGGAATGCTCATCATTGACAATCAGGAAGAGCTGGATAACTGTCTTGCTAATATTGACTATCCTGTTTTGATTGACGCCTATTATAAGGGGCAGGAGCTTGAAGTAGACGTTTTGACGGACGGGCAAAACATTCTAATCCCTGCTTATTTTGAGCACATTGAAAAAGCGGGAGTCCATTCGGGTGACAGCATGACGATTACGCCGCCAATACATGTAACGGAGAATATCAAAGAAACAGTTTATGAGTACTCCAAAAAAGTCGCTCAAAAGCTACAATTCAAAGGGCTGTTCAATGTCCAGTTCGTTGTTTTCAACGATAAGGTTTACATGCTGGAGGTTAATCCAAGGGCTTCGCGTACGCTGCCGATTGTAAGTAAAATCACCGGGCTTAATTTAATCGATCAGTGCGTGAGTATTTTGACAGGGTCACCTTTGTCTATAAACAATCAGCCAAAACAATCTTTTTACACGATTAAGAATCCTATTTTTTCCACAGGAAAGCTTGATGGCGTAGACCCTAAGCTTACACCTGAAATGAAATCCACCGGAGAACTGATCGGATTCGGTGAAACAGTGGAAGAGGCATTAGCCAAAGCGCTGCTCTGGAATGAGAGACTGGCAGCAAAACAGCTAAACTCTCACCAGGAAATATATGTCGATGCAGATGTCGAGGAAGAAGCACTCATTGAGAATTTGATCCTTGATTCTAATAGCGTGATGGTAACGGAAAAATCGGGAATTTCTTTTGCTGACTGGGTGAAAAACGACCGGGGTTCTGTTTTATTAAGTCTTGGCAAGAATGAGGAGTCTATTCAAAAAAGGCAATTGGCTTCAGCATCACAGCTGCAGGTAATGACAGAAATTGATACATTTAAAGCATACTTAACAGCCATCAAACAAAAAGTCAGCAAGCCGAAATCGCTTCAAAGCTGGCTCGGAAAAACAAGAAAGGACGTGGTAACATCATGACAGCAACATCTGTTTCACTAAAGGGGAAGCATTTACTTACATTAGCGGACTTAACAAAAGATGAAATCATGCAAATCATTCTGGATGCTATCAAGCTGAAAGAGTTGCAAAAAAAAGGGGAGACACATCATTACTTAAAGGGGAAAACCCTGGCAATGATTTTTGAAAAGCTCTCTACAAGGACGCGCGTTTCATTTGAAACTGGTATGTTTCAATTAGGGGGTCATGCATTATTTTTGGGTAAAGATGATCTTCAAATGGGGCGCGGTGAGACCGTGGAGGATACGGCAAAAGTATTGTCGCGTTTTGTGGATGGCATCATGATTAGGGCATACAGTCATGAATCTGTAGTGCAGCTCGCAAATAATTCGGATGTGCCAGTTATCAACGGCTTAACAGATGACTACCATCCTTGTCAGGTATTAGCTGATCTCATGACTTTATATGAAGCCAAAGGAAATCTGGAAGGTAAAAAGCTGGCTTATGTTGGCGATGGAAATAATATGGCCCATTCTCTGATGATCGGCTGTGCTAAGTTAGGAGTAAGCTGCTCAATTGCTGCTCCAAAAGGCTATGAACCAAAACAAGCTATTGTCGAAAGGGCGCAGGAGTTCGCCAAGGAGTCCGGAGCTGTAATTGAAGTTACAAACGATCCCAAAGTAGCTGCAAATGGTGCAGATGCTGTTTATACAGACGTATGGACGAGCATGGGCTGGGAAGCTGAACAAGAAGAAAGATTAAAAGCATTTGCAGATTTTCAAGTGAACAGTGAGCTTATGGCAGAAGCTGACTCAGAAGCAGTATTCCTTCATTGCTTACCTGCGCATAGAGGTGAGGAAGTGAGCGCTGAAGTCATCGACGGCCCTCAATCTCTTGTCTTTGATGAAGCAGAGAATCGTCTTCATGCACAAAAGGCTCTAATGGTCGCATTGATGGCGGACTGAGTCAATTCACCCCTTATAGGCATTTGTCATATAATATGGCAAAAGAATGCGAAGGGGAGGGGCCAGTATGGAAAAATTTCAGCTTGATGAATTTTCAGTTGCCATCTTGCCTCCTGCAACAGCTTACCATCCAGTAGATGGAAGAAAATACACATTAATTATGTCGACTGATGAAACGAGCAGCCATTTAGCGATAGGCTATAAATATGAAGTGGCTTTGCTTCATTCAGAAAATAAAAGCATGCTTACAGCAGAATGGAAACCGAGACTCGGTGAATACATTTTGTCTGGGAAGATTCATCCCGGCATCGAACAAAGTGGCGATTCCAACCGCAGCCATCATATACAGCCAGAAGTAGCTAAAGCTGTATCAATGATCGTGAAAGCAGACAAAGATTTATACTCACATGTTCCTTGGCTGCTGTATGCACCTATTTATATTGAAACTGAATCCAATATTCATAAATACAAAGCCATTCAGTTTTTCGGAATACCAAAGCAGTATTTAATTTTATAAAGATTTCCAAGACCTTCGAAGTACCGGAGGTCTTTTATTCGTGTCGGCGGTTTTTTGGTTCCGCTGTCTGATAGACACCGCACTACAACATCATGTAAAATTTCATAACACGATTAAATTGAAGGAGCTTTGCAATTTTCAACAAAAAGAAAAAATAAGGGAGGGATAGGTATGGAATATATACGTGATTACGCAATGTATATTTCGATATTTGGTATGTTCAGTTTTTGTTGGTTTGGCTGGGCTCAGGAGAATCCTCGCCCAAACTGGCGCATTTTTCTAGGGATCGCTTCTGGAGTTGCGCTTCTACTGTGTCTTATCGGCGTTTATTTAAGTGTAACCAATTGGCATGCAGCCTCTGTTTTATCAGAAAATACTAAGTTCAACACCTACTTAATCACTGTCTATATTGAATTCATCATTGCTGGTATTGGGGCAGTTGTCCTAATCAAACGGAAACTTAGTAATTATGTCGCGCCCTGGGTCGCTTTTATTGTAGGGATTCATTTTATTGGGCTTAAATCAGTGTTCAATGACAGCAGTCTTTATATTTTAGCGGGGTTGCTTGTTGCTATCTCCATATTATCATTGTTTATATCTCCAAGGCTTAAGGTCGCAAACAGTGCGATAACAGGGATTGGTGCCGGTATAGTTCTATTCGCATTTGCTTTACTCGGTTTAATCCGTTTCTTATCTGTTTAAGCCTATCGGCAAATAGAGATGGAAATTGATCAAACATTTTCATAAAAAATAAGCTTAAAACTACTATAAAAAATGGATTCTTTTTGTATATTGCAAAATGTAGGAACTTGGGTAAGCGAAATTCACGGTTCAAATTGAATTGTGAAAGAGATCACGAATTTGAGAAAAAATCTAAGATACAGATATGGACAAAAACATACGTGATCATAAGAATACGAGAAATAAATTCTAATTTGTTATAAACAGTAAATCAATCTGTTCGAGAATTGGATTTGAGCACCAGTAATTGTCTTGGAAATAAAACAAGAATTTTTTCTGATCAATCAAGGATCAAACATTAGCTGAGTTAAAGGAACCAATACTTGATCCATATACAGTATTTTTTTCGTCATCCATCTCACTATTATAAGTATACTTTTGATATGAGATAAACTCTAGTTTACTTCCTATAATTTATATTATGGTGGGGGCGTTGGAATAAAAAATGCTGGTTACTCTACCCTATGCTTATAACCAGCATTTTTTATCTTCTCTACATCAATAAAGTCTATACTATATTCAATAACATCATTAATAAATAATTTGTTGCTCTTTGCAAATTTTTTCACCGCTTCTAGTAAATCTTTGTCATATGTGGTTTTATACTGGATGCGATCTTTTGGCCTTGAATCTTTATTAAATGTAATGATTCCGGATGATAAGACGTTTTCTAATCCACTTTCAAGTAAATAGTTAATATGGGTATTTTGCTCATCGGCTAATCTTTTTAATTGTTCTAATTTCGTTTTACTAATATTTGTTCTGAACTTTACTCTTGATTCATCAGTCATTTGTACTAATTTACCATCTATCAATTTCCACATATAATCACCCTTATCATTTAATGAATCATTATGTTTTTCCATACGTTCTTTTTTATAATAAATATTACAATCATTGGCATTTGTCATAGATAACATAGCGGAGATTCCATGACTGAAAAACTCGGTATAGTCCATCAGCAAAAGCTTTACTTGCAGTTGTAAAATTCATTACATAACCTGTATCTTGCACCCAACCATCCCCGTCAATTACTCCTCTAATAAAGAGCGATTCATTAGAGATTACCCCATATTTTCAAGGTCTTTTTTATTATTTTTGATTAAAAAATTAGCGACGGAGTTGATTTTGCAACTCTGTTGGATCCCAAAACATAGTCAGTCTTCATGCATATTTGCTAAATTGAAAAATGGACGTCAATCTTTGAAAACGAAACTAAATGGGCCTGAGACTTAGGAGCAAAAAGTAGCCGGATTATATATAAACTAGGACTTTGTTTAATCAAAGTTTGAAATTAAACTAAATGAGTCAGTTTGAACTCCCCCCTCATAAGCAATGAAAACACAAGGATTTGATCTCTTCTCTTAGTTACGTAAGCCTCATGATCTTTATTTAGTACAAATCCTTCTTTTTGTTTCTGTTATATTTAAAATTCTCTTTTCTGATAAAAAGTTAGAGAAATAAAATATGAACAAATCATAATTAAGATCAGTAGAACCATCGATATCATTAATATGACAGCATCAGATTTATTACTGAAGAAAGTGATGATATCTTGACTCAACATCAGCTTATTGTTTTTACTTAAATAACTTACCAATCCGGTTCCTCCAAATACAAATACGAAGAAAATAATTAAGTTTGCCATTTTCGATTTTAAATAGCCGTACTTAAAAATTAAAGGAAAAGAAATTGAACAAAACATTGTGACAGTAATAATTGCACCAATCAACACTGTTAAATCAAAAGAAATAGCAAGTGGAAGATTTAGTAAATTTACAATCAAATAGATGAGGTAAAACCCCAAAGTAGCATACGCAGCGTAAATATAAATTGACACGTATTTTGATAAAACAATGGTAGTCCTTTTGATTGGCAGGCTTATAAGAATGATATCACTATTATTCTTATCTTCTAATGCACTAGCTCCTAACACTAGTTGATATGTTATAGCTAAGATACCAATCGTTAGTCCAGCAGCTCCAAGATTTGAAAGTGTGAAGGAAAAAAAGATCATCAACAGAATAGATAATTTTAGGGCTCTTTTTTGCATCAAAATATCCTTTTTAATAAGATGATACATGATGGTCACTCCTTTTTGTATAAAATATCATAATATCTTCTAGTTTCGGTTTCTCGATCATTACGGAATCACCAAATTGTTTGATTACTTCTTTTTTATTTTTACATAATGCTTCAAATCCAAAATCATTTTGTTTTAGACCAATAATGTTTCCTTGATTAGCGATATTTAATTGTTCTTTGCTCCCCTTTACGATACAGTGTTCCTCTAAAAGCTCATCCTTTGTTTTACTCAGTATAATTTGACCATTGTGAATTAATGTTATATAATCTGCAATTTTGTCTAAGTCAGAAGTAATATGGGTAGAAAAGAAGATGGATTTGTTTTCATCTTGTAATAATGATTGCATGATATCCAATAGTTCAGATCTTATAAGTGGGTCTAATCCTGAAGTCGGTTCGTCCATTATGAGCAGATCGGCATGATGTGAAAGCGCAATGGCTAAAGAGAACTTCATCTTCATTCCTTTTGACAAATGCTTAATTTCCTTATTTAAAGGCAATTCAAAGTCTTTGGCGTATCTTGTAAAAATTTTCTCATCCCATCTAGTGTAAAACGGACTTATGACATCTTTCATTTCTTTTACTGTTAATTCTTCGTAAAAGTGATTTTCATCATAAACGAAACCAATTTTTTCCTTTATTGTTAAATTATTTTCTTCATTGTCTAAACCAAAAATATTTATTATTCCACTATCTTTTTTTATTAAATTCATGATTAGCTTGATGGTAGTGCTTTTTCCAGAACCATTAGGTCCAATGAACCCCATTATGTACCCTTTTTCAAGAGTGATATTAATCCCTTTTAAAGAAAAATCCTTGTAGTTTTTTGATAAATTTTTGATCTCCAAAATTTTACTCATTCTTATCACCCCTCGTATATTATTTTTATTATCTCTTGCAGTTCTTCCAAAGTAAGGCCAACCAATTTCGCTGAATCGACTGCTTCTGTCATTATTTCTTCAATCATTTTTATTTTTGTTTCACGAAACAATTCTTTGTTGATTGTTGCGACATATGAACCTTTTCCCGCGACGGTAACGATAAACCCTTCTTTTTCTAATTCGTCATAGGCTCTTTTAGTTGTAATCACACTTATTTTTAGTCCCTTTGCCAGATTCCTAATGGATGGGAGTGATTGTGATTCTACCAATTCTCCCTTTACGATTTGTTCTTTTACTTGATTTGCTAACTGTAAGTAAATTGGTTCATCTGAAGAATTTGAAATAATAATATCCACTAAATAACATTCCTCTATTCGTTATAACTGAATATAAACAGTATATACAGTTATAACACTTGTGTCAATCCTCTGCAAAGAGAAACTTCGAGTTTATCGGCAAATGTGCAGGAAGCTTCATTTTGCACAGGCACTCGTCTTTTTCTGCTAAGAGCTAAATAATTCCAGGTACTTTTCACACACCCTTTATATACCAACTGCGCCTCATTTCCATTTCTTTTGTCTACATTATAGAATAGAGTTATCGAATCATTTTGTATCGGCTAAAATCATGGAAATCTTTGAAACAATGTTAGGAGGTTCCTGTTTGAAGTTTTTTAGAACGTTGTTTATATTTTTGCTAATTGCAGGCTTCATTTTATATAAACAGGGAAATGAGCATGTTGTGGCGTCTGTTCAATCTGTTATCAATTATGTCCAAACATCCGTTGAGCAGATAAAAGAGGAGCCTGAAGTTGCTAATACCTTTGCTCAAATAAAAGATCGTCTTCAATCCTTAAAAAAAGAAATTAAGGGCATAGAGAATCGTGATCAACAAGAGCAAGTGGAAACACCTTCGTTAAAAGCACCTGAGGAACAAACGTTTTCAGTGCACAATATCGAAATTGGCGATACAAAGGCTGAGGTTGAAAAACAGGTGGGGAAAGAAAATCGTGCATCCTACAATGAATATGGAGTCAAATGGTACACCTACCATGAAAATTATCATAATTTTTTCATGGCTGCATATGATGAACAGGGAAAAGTTGCCGGGTTATATACAAACCAGGACTTGGTCTCATCAAAGCTCGACATCAAACTAAATGACTCAAAAGAGTCTGTTGTTCAAAAGCTCGGAGAGCCTGTAAAAGGGATCAGAAAAGGCTTTGTCACGTACCAAGTCCAAAATAATGGCGAATATAACATCTATGAACAGGACAATGGCTATGTGACAGTGTTTTTTGATCAGCATAAAAATGATACAGTGACAGCTTTACAAATCATCAGCAATAGCCTTGAACAAGAGAGGAAAGATTTCTTTGCTCCGGGGACTCAGGAATTAAAGAGTGGTTTCGAGTATCAATTATTCGATCTCACCAATGCGGTAAGAGTGAAACACGGCCTCACGGCTTTATCCTGGGATGATCACGTAAAGATGACTGCACGCGGACATAGTACGGATATGGCTGATAAAAATTACTTCAATCATGAGAATTTAGAAGGTCTTTCCCCTTTCGATCGATTGGATCAGGACAGCATCTCATATTTGGCGGCTGGGGAAAACATTGCAACCGGACAGGTAAGCAGTATTTTTGCTCATGAAGGTTTAATGAATTCTATGGGGCATCGGAAAAACATTTTGAGCCCGGACTATACTGCCTTAGGAGTTGGTGTCGCCTTTGATTCTGATTCCAGGCCCTTCTATACAGAAAACTTCATTGGAAAATAATAAAATACCCTATATTCAGCTCTAAACAGCTGGATATAGGGTATTTGTTCCTTATTTAAAGATTGCTTTAATGACCTCGTCTTGGGACATATCACTATCCACTTCATAGGAGCCCGGACGCAACTTATTTTCCACTTTTTTCTTCTCAACAGCTTTTGAAAATTTAAATGCATCATCAACGATTTTGGACTTCACAAGCATTTTGCCCACATCGATACTAGTCATTCCGTCCGTTACATTAATCACTACACGGTAAACGACTTCTTTCTTGTCTTTTTCTTTTGCAGATTTTTCTTCTTTTTCTGCAATTACTTTTGCTTCTTTTAGGTTTTTCTTATACTCTTCAGCCGTCTGTACAATATAGCCGGAGGACTCCAGGTCTGTGATCATTTCTGATTCAGATGGCTTGCTTTCTTTAATTTCCACTTTTTCTGTTGTTTTTACAGGAGCTTTTGAAGCTTCGCCTCTTACTGAAAAATAGGCAGCACTGGAAACGGTGGTGGCCAGAAGAACTCCGGCCGCAAAGCTGGCCAAAGGATTAAATTTCATTTGTAACCTTGCTCCTTTCGTTCTTCTCGGTTATGTAAGGAGCTATAATTTGCCTGATCTCATTTTCTGATACCTTTTTTTGACCCGCTATGTTTTCAATTGAATATTTCCGATTGTACAAATCCAACACTTCGCGCCTGAAAATTCTTTCCTCAGCGGAAATCGGAAGGTTAGATTCATTCGTGATAATTTCTATATCAAGTTCCATTTTTCGAATTGAATCTTTAATATCTTTTATCTCATTCATAGTGGATACATGAATCATATCAATCTCTTTCAATTCTTCTTTGGTGGCCTTGCGTCCTTTAATCCCCGACATGATAAGCAATAAGGCAGAGACAGCAAACAAGCCCCCCAATGTCCATTCCATCAAAATAGGGTCTCCTCTCCGTGTTTAATTTGTTCCAACTATTAATTATACATCCATAGATTCAAATTTTCGACTAGATTATGATAAATATGACCAAAGTAGGGTATGATTTACAAATTTCATCCAGATGGAATATCCACATTGAAAAACCTCCGCTTAAAAATGCAGAAACCCTTATCCTCATTAAGGGTTTCTGCATTTTTGTATATTAGGACTTTTTTAGTGGTCCTTTAAATGCGAAGGCGTTTTCAACTTCATTTGGTATTTTATTTTTCTTCAGGTTCATCACTACCGCGATAACGGTTATATGGCAGCGGATTCCATACACGGTATTCAATCTTATCAGCACGCAGCTCAGGAGGAATATCCTCAAGAATTTTTTGAGCGACTTCAAGCTCTCGCTGAGATTCTTCTTTGTCCTGATATAAAAATTCGTCAGATGCTGTTTCAGGAGCCTGCTTCACCTTTTCTTCCAAATCTTCTACAACCATTTCCTGCTGTTGACGCAAGGCTTCTCGGGCTTCTGTAACCCATTGTCTCTGAATATCACGATTCGCATCACCGATATACGTATACTCTTCATAGATGTCCTGATAAATTCGATCTGCGTTCAAGCGAACATCCATTGTCGCTGCTTCCAAATCGCGCATAGTCAGCTCCTCTGTTGTGAGGTTCTCACGACGGTATGTTCCACCGAGGCGTGTAGCTTCCAAATAGAATGGGAACATGCTTTTAATTGTTTTACCCACTGGAGAGATAGATCTTTGATCCTCGTCCAAGCCTTTAGGCTGTATTCCCTGCATAGCAATCCGGCTTGATTCAGGGCGAACTACTTCTTTTGGCGGCATAACGCCGTGACGAAGCATTTCTCTGATACCGGTTCCAGATATTTTCAGTCGGAAACGATCATCATGGGAACAAGTTTTCTCAGTCGCATGATTTGAGCAACGAGTACAATAGAAGACTTCATGGTACAACTGAATATTAATACCTAATTCTTCCGGAGAAAACTGATCGAAAATCGAGTGGCTCGCGTATTTATCATAATAATCACCGACTCCGGCATGATCACGGCCGATGAGTGCATGCGTACAACCGAAGTTTTTCATAATTAATGCATGTAAGACAGTTTCGCGCGGTCCGGCAAAAATATACGTAACCCTTAGTGGAGCAAGTGAGACTCGCTCTTTTGGATAATAAGTATCTAAAACGCTGCGGTAAGATAGCATACGAAACTCATTTCTCGTATATTCCCGTTTGGCCATTTCTACTAACGGCTGCACTAACAAACCATCAACTGTCTCTAAGGCATTCTTGTGAATATATTCATGTCCTCTATGAAGCGGGTTTGCACCAGTAATGAATCCGCCTACCGAACGAAATTTCTTTTCCTCATAAAAAATTCTCCAAGTATCTTTTGGCTCCAAGCGAATTTTTTCAAACGGTCCCCAATCTACCCTGCGTAAAAGTGTAATGGGTCCCCCTAATGCTACGTCCCCCATTCTGCGGAAAATCGAATCTACACCCGGGTGGTTGCGATCCGTTGTTCCGAACAATTGGGCAGCCCGCTCTTCTTTGTTATAAGAGAAAAGATCTTCTATTTTCAAGATGGCCACTGGCTCTTTTGTTTCATCGGCTAATGCTACTTCATCGCCAACGGAGAGAGATGCGACAACTTCTTTATTTCTGTTTCCAATCGGTGCAAAGCTGAGCGGAACCGGCCAGACCACCCCGTTTTTCAATCGACCTTCATAGAGTACTGACTTATAGTCTGCCTCATTCATAAAACCTTCATTGGGCGATAGAACTCCGGTAGCGATCATTTCAAGGGTGATGACAGCTTCCAAATCAACCATAATGGTGGGTAGCTCCTTGGCCCTGATCAGTTCTTCCTCCCGCTCTTTGCCTCTCAACACTCTGTCTACCAGCTTTCCGCCATGTGGCTGCTGCGGATAATTGGTAAAGCTATCGGTTTTCGCGACTGCAATTTTTTGATCCATGCTCTTTTTCCTCCCATTTCTTCTTCTAGCATCTTTCTACAATGGTGTAGCATTTTCCCCAATCGACCATTCAATCTATTATTTTATGAAATTTCAATTCATTGAATTAAGCACTATGCAAATAATGCTCCCAAATGGTTGTAAACGCTTATATAAACAAAAAACAATGACCTGTAAGGTATTGTCGAAAAGGGATGTTCCATTGTTGTATAACAGATTATGAATTTATTATATAATCACTACACTTAAATTACAAGAAAATTAATAATAGAAAAGCAACGGAATACTAGCAACTGCGATAACGAAGAGCCCATTTATATGAAACGTATTCCCAAAATAGAGGGATGTAAGCGCCAGTTTACACCATCAAAGGAGGAGCAAACGGGCGCTTGCAGAAATCAAGATACGAAAGGGCCTCCGCAATATTTGCTGCTACAGCAGATGATTTGCTAGCAAAGGTACAACACCTAAAAGACATTTTGTCGGATTAAAATCTAACCAGAGGCGACAAAGGTCGATTTTTCAATAATATGCGAATATTTCAGTTAAAAATACGAATATCTCGTAAGAACCTACCTGGGCCTCTTGTAATGGTCCAAGTGAGTTAGCTTTTTTTCAATTTGCCGCGTTCAATGTTTTTAGTTCCTCATTTAACTTTTTTGCTGAAAGTAACGCTACTTCATCCTGCAAAACTTCATTCGGTTTATTGCCCTGGCCGATGATGTATCCGCCGAATGACATTCCGACAAATTCAAAGATCCAGCGAAATTGATCAATCAGGGCTAAACCTTTGATACGAGGTTGGTCTCCTCCAATCGCGAGCACATAGGCTTTTTTTCTGCTCATTTTCTCTTTAAAATCCGGAAACTTCGGATCCCTCAAAGTTTGTGACCAGCGATCTACAAAATTTTTCATCAACCCTGACATGCTGTACCAGTATATAGGTGTTGAAAAAAGAATAATATCGCTTTGTTCGACTTGCTTAATAATCGTGTTATAATCATCGTCCACATCGTCAAAGCCGTGTTCTGCATGCCGGCCATCCACTATCGGTTTGATGGTAAATTCTCTCAAGTAAACTTCTTTTACATTCACCCCGGCAATGGCTTTTTTGGTCAAAAGCTCCGTATTGCTTGATGCTCTGCTACTCCCGTACAGTACAAGCACTTTGCTCAATTGAACGTCCCTCCTCTTATTTCAATAAACTCGGAATCACTTCAGTATCAACGTTCCCTCCCGAAATAAGCGCGACAATCCGTTTGCCTTCAGGGTTCCTTTTCATCGCCCCTGCAACTGAGACCGCGCCGGAAGGTTCGATCAACTGCTTCATTCTCGCTAATACATAGGTAAAAGCCTGCTTGATAGATTCTTCGTCAACCAGTACGATATTATCCACATACTGTTGAACAATCGGGAATGTCAATTCACCTGGTATGGAAGTTCTTAATCCGTCAGCAATCGTTGAACTTCCGCCAATATTGATCCGTTTTCCTTCCTTAAGTGATAAATAGGTGTCGTTGGCGATAGCCGGCTCTACTCCGATGACTCGGATGCTTGGGTTCGATTCTTTAATGGCGGTAGCAATACCTGAAATCAAACCTCCGCCTCCAATGGGAACATATACTTCATCAATCCCATCCATTTGCTCCACAATTTCCAACCCAGCGGTTCCCTGCCCTGCCATAATTAAAGGATCGTCGTATGGGGGAATAAATACACCTTTTCCGTCTTCACAGATTTGTTTGGCTCTTTCAATCCGCTCTTCTGATGTAGTCCCGCAAAATTCAATGTTTCCATTATAAGCCTTAATGGCGTCCTTTTTGCAAGTGGCGGCATCTTCAGGTACGACGATAGTAGAAGAAATTCCAATCTGATTAGCTATGTATGCCACCGCCTGGCCATGATTTCCGGATGAGGCGGCAATTACATGTTTCGTATTTCGGTTGGCTTCATAAATGACCTTATTAGAGGCGCCGCGGATTTTAAATGCGCCAGTTTTTTGGAGATGCTCACACTTGAAGAACAAGTCATTGCCAAGATCTTTGGAAATTGTTTCTGAAGTCATGATTGGGGTTTTTTTCACACTGCGGGCTATTCTTTCCCTGGCTTCTCGTATCAAGTTCAAATCAATCATCCATTGTTCCACCCTTTATTTTTTATTTTTCACAAACGCCGTTCCAAAAACCTTGTAATTAACAATCAATTTGGTGCTCCAATGCGCCGCCCCGTACAAAATGATAAATAAAATAACTAGGGGTTTGAAAACAATCCACAGAAAAATCCAAAGCAGTATGGCAGCCCATGGCTTAAGCTTTGAAAAGAGTTTTGACGGCAACAGAAAAAAACGGTAAATTTTATATTGTTTTTGCAAAACCTCTAGATATTCGGTACGTGTTTGTGGATTCTCGGGATCCAGACGAACAGCATTCTCTAAAAAACTGAGAGCTTTTTCATACTCGCCTCTTTGATCTGCTGCCCAGCCCAAATATAAAAAGATCAAAGAATTATCGGGATCCAATTCCAATGAAAGCTTCTCTATTTCAATTGAATCCTGTTTATTTCCTAGTAAGCTTTGAACATAGCTATAATTGGCAAGATATAATGTATTATGCGGATCTAATCTCAAAGCATGTTCAAAGCTTTCCTTTGCTTGATGAAACTTTCCTTGTTGATTGTAAATATTCCCATCTAAAAAATAGTAATAACTGTTTTCGGGGAAGAGGATGATCGCTTCAGTGATGGTTTTCTTGGCAGCCTTCCAGTTCTGCTGGGTATAAAGTGTGCCTGCCCTGACTTCCCATCCCAGTGGATTTTCGGGATCTTTTTTCAGCGCTTCCTCGGCCCAATGAAGAGCCTTCTTATATTCGTCCATTTCCAAAAAGATTTTTCCCAACAACGCATAGCCATCTGGATCATCCGGGTACAATTTTATATACGCTTCTGTTTCTTTGATGGAATCTTGATACCGATTCCATTCAAGCAACTGGACCGCCCTTTCAAACTGTGAGTATTGGAGACTTTCATTCAACGAAGCTCACATCCTAACGAATTTTATTATCCCTGATATAATCCAGCACATGCTGATAATCTCTATTGACGTCGCTGAATGTCGCATAGTTTTTCGCAGTTGAAAACCATTCCAGCGTTGTTGGCTTCCGTCCTTTTAGAGAGTGATTGATATCATTGTCAGTCAGCGGCTGCAGTTCTCCCGTCTCCAATGAACGTTGAAGTGCAGATTCAATCGCATCATATACAAGCTGCTCCAAATCTGCGCCGGAGAAATGCTGAGACTTGCCAGCAAACTTTTTTAAATTCAGTGTAGCCTGCGGTTTGTCTTTCAGCTTTAATTTTAGAATCAGTTCTCTTTCCTGTTCGCTCGGCGGTGGAATGAAAATCAATTGATTGAACCGTCCAGGTCTTCTTAAGGCAGGATCTAAATACCATGGAGTATTGGTTGCTCCGATAACATACACGCCGTTGTTGTGAGAGCTGAGTCCATCAAGCTCTATAAGCAATTGATTCACAAGCATCCTTTCATGGTGCTGCCTCATATTCTGCCTACTGCCACCAAGCGCATCCAATTCATCGATGAAGAGAACACAAGGCTTTTGTTCGCGTGCTTTTTCAAAAAGGTCATGAAGATTATGCTCACTTTGGCCTACATACATTGATAAAATTGCTTGTAATTCCATATGTAAGAAATTGGCATTGATCTCTCCGGCAATCGCCTTTGCCAAAAAAGTTTTCCCGCAGCCAGGTGGCCCGTATAAAAGGAGACTGCCGCCAGCTTCCTTTCCATAAGCTTTGAAGAATTCAGGATTTTGCAACGGTAAAATAAAACTCATCTGGATTTTTTTCTTTACCTCTTCCAAACCGCCGACATCGTCGAAGGTTTCCTGTGGCTGCAGCGACTCAATAAGTGTGTTTTGATCTTTGTCGAATTGAATGACCTTAAGCTTATTCTTTTTCTGCTCATCATGGGGCATCGCGCCCACCTCCTTTAAAGCAATCTATTTCTTTGAATTTCTTCCGACACAACGAAAGCCAGGTCCTCATTTCCAAACATGGAAAGCACCCCGAGCAAAGTATCATTTGGTATATCTCCAGCTTCTTCCTTTGGTACCGTCAATTCCATTGCCTCTTTCAAAGCTTGATTTTCCGCCTGTCCCGGATAGGCCTTCTTATATAATTGTTCAGGAATCAAATCATGATTGATGCACCATTGTGCAAATACGAGTATCATCATTTTCTCATCTTTACGGTAACTGTCGATGATTTTCTTTTCCATTTCTTTTGAACTCATGGTGCAGCTCCTTTTTAAAATGTATAATACTATTTCAGTGTAAACACTTGTATAAAACTCTTGAAAACGGTGATATATCAACATTTACTATCTTTCTTAGTATAACTCAATTTGCAGGATAATGTATAAAAAAGCATGTACTTGGGGCGAATTTGGGACTTGAAAATAATACGTGGAATAGATGGTGTTTATCCACAAGAAGTAAAACTAAGTAACACCATTCAAATCGCCTGGTGCTTTGATAGTTCAATCAAATGCGCCTTGGCGTATTTGCGCCCAGATTTTATCGAGAGAAGCTCGATAAATTTCCGCTGAAAATCTGTGGCATCCGCCGGAGGCTTTAACTTCATTCAGCCAAGGTTTGAACCCCCACTGAATGGAATACCAATACGCTTACAGAAGTGGGAAATTTCTGCTGAATGAAGTTAATACATACTCACCATTCATAAAAATTTTCCTCAATCAGCGCCTCGAATGAATCCGCTAATAACTTGATCTCCTCGGTATCGTGATAACAGATGAAAACCTTCCCTGCCGGATTAATGATAATCGGATTGCCGGTCCCATCCAAAGAAATGACATAACCGGTTTGTAAAACCATAGCGAAGGGAAGCTCCTTGAATTCCTCTCGGAACCCCAGCGTTAAATCAACAACCGTTTCATTTCCGAGGCTAGAGCCGTTGGAGAATGCATGTACTGCAAGACCCGCATATGCACCCCCAAACGTCTGAATAAAATGTACATAGTCCTCATGAAAGCTTATATTCAACCGCTGCTGTGCCTTGGCTATTTCCTCTTGGCTCGTGGGAATGCCTACTAGTGTGCGATTATCCTCCCGATGAAGGAAAATCTTGAGTCTCTCCATTAACGCATCATTCATAGGATAATTGTCCTCCCTCGTTGTAATCGTTCTGGACAAAGCTTCCAGATCTCGAACTGTCTACACGGGTCCTGCCCGGCCGATAATCCAGCATAACGTCTTTAAAGATGCCTATTTGCAGCATGGTGCGCTTGACCGCTTCCTCCACGTCCTTTCGATTTTCCTGTTCGTCTAACCATTTATAAATCGCCGTTTTCATCTCTTCAAGCGCTTCTTTGTAATTCGTTCATCGTCTCCCGCCTTTCCACGTGTCTCATCGGCTGATCTCGCCAGATCCATCAACGTATCTATTTTAAAAATACATATTTATGTTTGCATGCTCCTATTATTTTACATGCCTGCACGCTGCCGGAACAACGAGTATAACGTCCGGTTACCGGTACAAAAAAACTGGATTTGGACGTATACACGCCCAAATCCGGTTGTATGACGAAATCCCGTGCACAATAAAAAATCATGCCTCCATAGTCAGAACGTACCCCTCTCCAAAAAGCTCCTTGGTCACGTCCCAGTTGATTTTAAGTTCTCCATTCCAAGCCGCCCACGGCATCTCCATATCCGAACGGCCTTTTGTATTCTGAAGCTTTTCTTCTTGACTCGCCATATATTCGAATTCCGTCCAGCTACTGAAATGTTTCTCGACACCCAAACATTTTTTCAATTGGCAATTTCCATAGTTGGTCAATATTATTTCCATCTAATCGAAAAATTGTTCTATTGGTAAGGACTTAACTAAGATGTGCCCACGGATTCATTCTAATATCACATAAACGCAATCTACAAGCTAAGCGAATAATAATACTCTTCTTTATGTATTTTGCCCGTAAAAGTAAGACCAAAAGAGTTATATAAATTCTCAGCAATAGTATTTTCTTTATCAATCATTAATATGATTGTATTTATTTCTTTCTGATTCTTAAAATATTCTATAATTTCCTTAAAACTTTCTTTTCCTAAACCTTTTCCTATATATTTATAATCTAACATGAAACGGCATATCTCCACTTCTGAACTCCCTTTTTCAAGCTTATACATAAAAAAACAATTAATAAATCATTTTTATATAAAGCTTTTGGGTACATATTAGAAAAATATTTTGCTTCAGCTATTGAATAGGCATTAGAACAAATAAATTCTTCGAATAAAGTACCTATCCCATCCTTGTTAGACGTTAATTAATTTCTTTTACTTTGATCAAATATACACCACCTAAAAACCCGTGTTTAATTCATTTGTAGATATTCCAATATCTTTTAATCTAAATCTAATAAAGCAACAACTTGATTTATTTTTTCTAGATCATTTGGGACAATTTTCAATGTCGATGCAGGTTCTCCTGTCCCTCCGTAAACAATTGGATAACGGAAAAGTGCTCTATCTACGATACAAGGCAAAGAAATGATTAAAGAAACACTTCCAACTGTGTACCCTGTTACCTGTCGAACCTCTTTTGGGGTAGCCATTTTCAATTTGTTGCATCCTATAATTCCTCTTACTTCATCTAAATTAACACGCTTAAGCCCAGAAACAATCATCGCAAAATAACCTTTTTCTGACTTGAGAACTAAAGTGGGCGCTGTCTGACCTAATTCAATTCCAAGATAATCTGCACCTTCCTGTGCTGTACGAATCTGTTTTTCGTGATAAATAATTTCATATTGAATTTCTTTTTCTTGCAAAATCGTTTTTAATTTATCCATTAATATGTGTTCTCCTCCCTACTAATGCTAGGTAAGCTTGCTTCAAAAACTAAGACAAAGTTGTTTTATACTAACTCCACTCAAGATAAATCCCGTTAAAATTTCATTGACTGCTATTTCTTTTGTAAAAACTATAAATCTATTAACTCTTCAAATATGCTAATGATTTAGGTAATAGATTTTAATTCCTCAAAATTTCTCATATTTCCTCTCATTAACAGTGTGATGTTAATGGGAACATAAAATTACTCTCCAGCAATGACTGTTTTGTTAAGATGAATAAAGCATCATCATTTGGCATAATGGTTGCTGTCATGCCCTCAATTTTAAAATCAGGTGTGAAATAAAATATCCTTTTTTTGTTGTTGCCTTCACAATGTTTACCGGCTAGCTTAGAACAAGTTCATCTTATCAAGAGGTCTTTTTTATACAAACCTCATTTTCAGTTATTATAGAAATGCTTCTCCATTATAAGTTACACTATCATCGAAACCCGCAATATAAGCGCAACCGGGATCATTTGATAGAAACTTCCTAAACACACATAATCGCTAGTGAAATGTATGATATAAAGTCGGTGGGTATGTTAAATAAAGTGTGTAAGTACACTTTATTTGACATACCCACCAAAGGAATAAAACTCGGCCAGCGCGGGGCTTCTATTAACTCATGTAAATCTGTAATCAAAATAAAGTTTCGTATAATCTTCTAAAACATCAGGATAGCACAGCGGACAGTATTTCCGTATGGGACGATACCAATCATTTGGCAATAACGAAAGTTGGCTTTTCCAAAAATGATTTCCACAACATTCACACGCTTCCATACCCGCCAATTAGAAAACAGCTCCCTTGTTATTGTTTTGGTCAATACCATGTTACGTTCCGCTACTGTCCCGAGAGTAGGCGTTTAACCTAAATTTCCAATGATTGTGCTGTCGCCCAGATTCTTTGTTATGCAAGCCGGCTTTATTCATTTTATTAAAAGAAAAAGCCCTACCCGTTTTGGGTAGGTGCAATGCATCTTTATATGACGGTTGAACACGCTTCTTTATTTAATTCATCTTAATTTCAATGTTAAAGGGACGCTTTCTGCGGGCTTTGCTTCAATCCTCCTCCCCCCTTTTAGATTGTTTTACGTTTGAAACTCATTAAGCCCAACAGCAAAAATATGATAAAGCTACCACCTGTTACTAGAATCACTTGGTTTATTGGCACAAAGAAAATCCCTGACATATTTTCTTCTACATACATCATAAAGAATGGTTGCGCCCAAGGATAAAAAGGACCAAAACGTTCTGAATTAATCGCTAAAATCCCTGGTAATGTGAAAATAACATTTAAGGTAAAAGCTACTGCAAAACTGCGCCAATGCATCGTGGCCCAAAGTTGTAAAGCAATCATCGGGAATGTTGCCACCCAACCTCCAAAAATGAATTTGACAAGCACGATAAATGGGAAGCTTTCTTCAAATCCATTTATCATGCCCGCAGCATAAACGACGATGCCATACATCAGTTGAATCACTAAGACGAGCATTGCGATTAATACAAATTTCGCTACATATATTTGTGAGCGCGTAACAGGTAATGCAGTGAGCTGTTTCCAACCACCCGCTTGATGCTCATAGCGACAAACGATTCCTGCTAATACTCCAGTGATTAAAGGAAGGAATAATAAAGCATAGGGCAAATTCATAAACAAAAATAAGATATACCATGGATTGAAGCCTTCCATCTGTGACATCTCCGGATTTATCGCACCTATAAACAATGTGAGGAGCGGACCAATCACCAGTAATGCGTAAATGTTATTACGCTTAAGCTTATACCATTCCGCTTCTAGTAGTGATACAAACATTTACTTCGCATCCTTCCGATAAAAATCGTACATACCCATAAAAAATATAACGACACCTACACTGATGCCCAGTGCTACATTCCATGTTGGATTCGGTAGATATATCCATTTCCAAGGCGTCCAATCGGGGAATGAAAATGCGGAATACGTCATTAAAAATTGTACAATACCTACAGTAATCGAAACGGCTTGTGATTTACTCACAACAGAAATCCATAATTGTAGTGCCATAATTGGTAAAACGGCCAATAGAGGCAATACACTTTGTTTAAACACTGTTTCGTATGGAATCGCTTGATCGAATTCTAAAGATAGTCCATAAGCAATTGTGAAATTAATTAACAGGACAGATGCAACTACTAAATAGCTGAGGACAACAAAAAATTTTGTAGCATATAACCCTTTTTTCGATAATGGCAATGCCAATTGTTGCTTCCAGGCATTTGTTTCCTCTTCCACCCCTGCAATTTGAACAGCTAAAATGATGCTACCGAGTACAATTGCAAGAGGAATAAATCCCTGAACGTTTATTAAATAATAGCCCCAATAATCAGGGCTTTGTTGCATTAACCACTCTTTTCGAAAACCATAATTCACCATTTGCATAGCGACTACACCAAACGCACCAAGAAAGGCGAGCACTAGAAATCCTTTGCGTTTAATTTTGACAAACTCTGCTTGCATTAACGTCATCATATTCAAGACGCCTCCTCTATCATCCGAAGGAAAATCGCCTCTAAAGAACGTTGCTCTTCTTCCACACGATAAATGGCAATATGTTGTTCAGTTAAAATTTGAATGGCGTCTGCAACCTCCTCATCCGCACGAGACTCGCAGTACAACCA
The DNA here is from genome assembly GCF_003605405.2 of Siminovitchia terrae. Classification (GTDB taxonomy): domain Bacteria; phylum Bacillota; class Bacilli; order Bacillales; family Bacillaceae_C; genus Siminovitchia; species Siminovitchia terrae. The sequence goes on from NZ_QYTW02000018.1 coordinate 90,712, forward strand.
TTTTCCTTCTATTTTCCCACCTATAATTTGTTGCGCTTGTTGTGTATCACTCACACGCATACGTAAACGGCGCTTTGCTAAAGTACGCATCGTTTGAATATCATCTTGATAAATGAGTTTTCCTTTTGCAATGACACCAATCGTTGTGGCAATTTGGTCAATCTCCGAAAGCAAGTGACTTGAAATAACAATTGTTGTTCCGTCTTTTGCTAAATCTTTAATGAGTGAACGCATTTCAATAATGCCTTCTGGATCCAAACCATTTGTAGGCTCATCTAAAACTAATAATTTCGGTTCATGCAATAAAGCTTGTGCAATTCCTAAACGTTGTTTCATCCCAAGTGAGAATCCTTTTACTTTTTTATCTGCTACATGACTTAATCGCACCATTTCTAAAACATCCGAAATACGCTTTTCAGGTACTTTTAAAACTTTACGCAACACTTCTAAATTTTCTTTTGCAGTTAAATGCGGATAGTAGGATGGATTTTCAACTAATGAACCGACTTGTTTTAAAATATCTTTTCGATGCTTTTTCAAATCTTGGTTAAAAATTCGAATATCACCAGCGGTCGGTTTCATTAAGCCTAGTAGCATCCGAATCGTCGTTGACTTCCCCGCTCCATTTGGACCGAGAAAACCATAAATTTCTCCTTCTTTAATTTTTAAATCAACGCTTGAAACGGCCGTATGTTTATCAAATTGTTTCGTTAAGTTGGTTGTTTTAACGATGTATGTCATCTCCACTCACCTCACCTTTAACTTTATAGGCTATAGTTTAAAGTAAAGGGTGACATTTGTTTAAAATTCGTTTAAAAAAGCGTACTCGAAAAACTCGAATACGCTTTGGTAGATCAACTTTCATCTTTAGGGTGTAATTGAATTGTCGTACCAGCTCCCGTACTATTAATAACGAATGCTAAATTCATTTTTTCAGCCATTAACCCAACGATTGAAAGCCCAATTCCCGCTCCTTTCGTATGAGCATGCTCGGTAAAACCTTGCCCTTTATCCTTCACCATGATGTGATTATCTTGCACGTCAAGGCGAATAAACTTCCCATCATTAGCATGGCGCAACACATTTTGGAATAGATTATCGAGTATCCGTTCAAGCCAAACTTGATCAATATGCCAAACGAGCTCTTCAACTTCCAATTCCACATCAAACTCCTGCTCTTCAAACAATGGATACCACGAGGCAATACTTTGATTTACAAGGCGGTCAACGCGCACATCTTGAGGTTCATAACGCATTTTGTTCGCTGTGAGTAAAGAGTAAGACATCAAGTTCTCGATTAAGTTGCTCATCGTACTAATGGAATGATCCAAATGTTCGGCTTGTTCAGCAGATACATTTTGCAATTGTGCACGCATTTTTGTGAGTGGTGTGTTTAAGTCATGCGATAAATTCGCAATCAATTCACGACGTAATTGCTCTTCTTCTTGTTCTCGCTTTTTCGCTTCCCGCAGTTCATCCACCATATTATTAAAGGCTTGTTCGACAGCACCAATTTCGTCTTTCTTCTTCACTTCTGTACGAATCGGTAAACCATCCACCTCACGAATTGTCATAGCTTCTTCCAAATTGACTAAGCGCTTTAAAATACGGATGAAAAATAATAATGAAATAGCTAAAAAAGCAAACATTAAGAAGAAGGCGACGTATATAAAGCCTGATGCCATTTTAGCAGGTTCTAATGTTGTCCGCTCCATTTGCAATACTAAAAAACCATTGGCATCTTCATTCCCTACAAAACGAATAACAGTAAAAGTTGGGCTATTATAATGCGCTTGAATAAAACGTGTAGTCGCTACCATATCCCAATGCTCAGGTATATTTGTACTAATATGTTTGCCCCACTTTTTCATAAGTTCGCCATCAGCATTAACATAAAAAAAACTTGCCTGCGGATAATCAGCATGCCATTTTTCAACAATTGACTCCACATCATCTAATGTTGCCCCGTAGACATCTTCAGTCCAACTTTCCTCAAATTCTTGTAAACTCGGTACATCCGAAACTAAACGTTCGAAGTTAATACCAACCATATAAACGATCATCACAAGCTGCAAAAAGCCTAATGCGATGAAAATTAAAATAATATACTTTGTGAGTAAAGAATGCCAAATCTTTTTCATGCTCTCACCCGATAGCCAATGCCCCTCACCGTTTCAATAATTTGAGGCTGCGATGGGTCTTTTTCAATCTTTTCACGTAAATAACGAATATGTACCATGAGCGTTTTATCTCCATCCATATACGGCTCTTGCCACACTGCTTCATACAATTGTTCTTTCGTTAAAATTTGATTCAAATGTGTAACAAAATAGCGGAGTATACCGTATTGCGTCTGCGTCAATATGATCTCTTCACCGGTTTCAGTATCGTGCACCGTGAAATCTTTCGTACGAACTTCAATATGCTTTAAGCGAATCGTTTCATTTGTTTTATTGAAATGGCGCAATAACACTTGAATCCGCGCAATAATTTCTTCTACCTGGAAAGGCTTCGTCACATAATCATCCGCGATGCTCAAGCCTTCTAATTTATCATCTAACATCGAACGCGCCGAAAGCATTAAAATCGGAAGGTCTTCATACTCCCGCTTTAATTTGCGTGCGATCGAAAAACCATCCAACCCCGGCAACATAATATCTAGAATTGCTACATCTGGGGTAAACTTATCTTCACTTTCTTCATACGCCTCACTAGAAGAATAAGCATGTACAACAAAACCTTCTTGTACGAGCGCTTTTTTTAGCCAATTCGCAATTTCAACTTCATCTTCAATATATAAAATATCTATCATATCCCCACTCCTTTTATGTATAAAATAACATGTGAAGTCCTATTGTGTCCCAACTTTTTTGCTTTCAGAATACTGTACATCGGAAATATGATAAAAATAAAAAATCGTCAAAAACATTGATGTGACGGGTTTTGTATGATATTAATCAATCGAACCTTCCATTTTGAACTTAATTAGTGAGTGCTTTTTTAGCTTTTCGAAGCTGTTTAAAATAGTGAATAAAATTACCGTTTGACGATTTAGCTTGTTAAACTTGAATAAACTTTTTCAATGTAACATGGCACAAAGCTTATTAAAATTGAATGAGGGGAAATCGTAAAATAGCTTCACTACGTATTTGGTGATATATAAAGGACAAAGAGATTGATCAAAATGACGATTTTCTGTTTGACTTAATAACAATTAAGGACCAGATTTCAGTGAAACATCATGTGCAAATGTTGGAACTTTGAGGTAAAATAATCGTTGAATAGAAGACGGAATAATTAGAATTTGAAAGAGAGGAAAAAATTATGAAAACAGCATTAGTATTAGGGGGAACAAGATTTTTCGGAGTAAAGCTAGTTCAATCTTTACTCGATAACGGTGTATCGGTAACGGTTGCTACAAGAGGAAATACACCTATACCTTTCTCAGAAGTGGAATCAATCCAATTTGATCGAAATAATGTTGAATCTTTTCATTCTGCATTCGAAGGTAGGAAGTGGGATGCAATATTTGATCAAATTTGCTATTCATCAATTGATGCACGTAACGCCATTGAAGTTTTTGAAAACAAGACGAAAAAGTACATATTCACCTCTACATTATCGGTTTACGATCTTCATGATAGGGAACTATATGAAAATGATTTTGACCCATATTCATATCCTATAAAGTTGGAAGAAAGGGAAGATTTCAACTATCAAGAAGGGAAGCGACAAGCTGAAGCTGTTTTTTTTCAAAAAGCATCTTTCCCAGTTGTGGCCGTTAGATTTCCAATTGTTCTGGGTGAAAATGATTATACGGAAAGAATGATTTATTATATTAACAAGGTCATTGATGAAGAAACCATTTATTTAAGGAGTCTGGAGGCAGCCATAAGTTTTATTAATGAAGATGAAGCTGGTAAGTTTCTAAGCTGGATTGGTACCACAGATTTCCATGGCCCAATTAATACTTGTACAAATGGGACAGTTACTTTAAAAGAATTTTTAGCATACATTGAGGAAGCAACAGGTAAAAAAGCAAAAGTGGAAATAAGTCAGGATGATGAAAAGCAAACACCATATGCTATTCCAAGTACATGGACGATATCCAATCAAAAAGCATTGGACTTAGGTTTTCAATTTCAAAATTTGCATGAATGGCTTCCTGAATTAATTAGAAAGTCAATATAATAATTAAAAACAAAAAGTTAAACAAAAACATAGAAGGCGAATGATTATTCAAGAAAAGGATGCAATTGTGGAGAAACCCGGAAATTTAAATCACTTTATCGTTACTTTATCAAAATCTATGAGGGGATATTTTTACAGAAGAACGCCAAGCAGTCATGAGTAAGATCCTGATATAGATATATGGTAAGAAAAACTATGCCCGGTCACCGCCGGGCTTTATTTAAAAATATGGAGAAGTTACATAAGATGAAGAAATTAATAGCGGTCTTCATACTCGGAATTGTATCCTATTTTCTTGTTTCTACATTATTCAAAGTTTTGGATGACAGCAAAGAAGGGTTTGGTATATATGAAATTTAATTCCAATAAACAATTTTTTCTAAAGATCAGTATTCATTCTCTATTAATGTTTTGTTTATTAGTAATACTAAACAGATTTATAATTGTATTAGAAAACCCTGATTTTATTGCATTTCATGAAAGTAATCTAGCTATAGAATGGATAAAGGTAAATGGAATTTTTATTAATATTGTATTATTTACTCCCCTTGTTTTATCTATAACATTTTTCTTAGTTTTTCTAAATTCAAATGATAAATCAAGAGAATAAATATCATTTTATATTTCTATGTTAATAAAATGAGTAAAAGCCCGGCTAGCGCACCGGGCTGTTTATACTAATTTTACATGGTAACCAGATTTTTTCCTTATGCCCTTCTTAAATATTTGTGAAATAACCAAATGACAGCTATTACCCAGAAGCTGCTTGCGAGATACCCTGCAATGACGTCACTTGGATAATGGACCCCTAAATAAATCCTGCTCACGCCAATCATAAGAATGAATAAACAACTGATGCTGAGTAAGACTGTACGGCCAACTTTGCCTGGCACATGCTTCCACAGAAGATAAACTAGAACACCGTAAACCGAAGCAGCATTCATTGAGTGTCCACTCGGGAAACTGTAACCGCCTATTTCAATTAAACGGTGTAGATGGGGACGGCTCCGTTGAAATGCCAGTTTTAACATCTCATTTATTAACGGTGTTCCGAGTACTACTACCCCAAATATGAGCATTTTCACTTTACTTTTATAAAGACCCAGAATGACTAAAACAAGTAAAAAAATCATCATAACAGATGAAAATGATCCTAGTTGTGTGAAAAATTTCATCACTGAAGTGAGTTGCTTCGACTCGAAACCCTGAATGAAGTGGATCGCTGCAAGATCAAACCCAGATAATTTCTGAGCTTTGACAAGAATAGCTATGCTGCAAAAGCTGAATAATAGAAGTATTGCACATAACAAAATATTTCTAAGCTGCTTTTCATTTAACATTTAAAAACACCTAATAACCTTATTGATTGTAAATTTATTCATATGATGCCCCGTTTTATAGATTATTTTTGATATTTCTTTTCAGTTGAATGATTCCTTCTTCCATCTCCCTCTCAGTGGCATAGGCAAAAGAAAGTCTTATTGAGGGTGTAAAGTCACGATAAATAAATCCAGGATTGATTAATAATGAGTGATTCAAGCATGATTTAAAAAGTCTGTGCATGTTTATTTTATCCTTCAAGACCACCCTTATGAAGAATCCGCCTGCAGGCTTGTCCCATGTTGCATCATGACTAAAATGCTCATTTAGCAAGTGTAAAAGAAAGTCTCTTTTCTCTTTCAACCTAGCCCGTACCCTTAGTAAGTGTTTTTCATACAATCCGGACGATAGAAGCTCTTTCACTAATAACTGGGATAAATAACTTGACCCATAATCTGTTTGCATCCGGACATCACTCAGGCGCTTCACAACGGTTTCGGGGCCCGCCAGCCAGCCAATTCTAAGCCCAGGTGCGATTGTTTTGGAAAAGCTCCCAATATATATAACCTGTCCATGTTTATCCAAAGTTTTTAAAGAGAGCGGCGGTGGTCGGTCAATCCATAAGTCTCTAAAGATATCATCTTCTATGACCGGAAGACGCAAGCTCTGGCATCTCTCAATCAGCAGCTCCCTTCGCTTTGTCGACATTGTTGTGCCTGATGGATTATGAAAAGTTGGATTGATATATAGAGCAGCAGAATGTTTAGGGATGTAGTGTTGAAATAACTCATCAAGCACTAATCCGTCTCGATCAACTAGTATAGGTTTGAGTGTCATATCTTCCGCCCGAAACAAATTGATGGAATGTAGATAAGAAGGGGACTCCAGAAATACAGTGGACCCTTTTTTCAATATCCCTATGGAAATGAGCTTCAATGCCTGTAAGGCGCCTGAGACAATTAAAATGTTTTCAGGGGCGATTTCCATTCCATGGGTTAAAAGGTGCCTGCTGATTTCTTCCCGCAATCCCTTGTCCCCAAGTCCATTCCCATAGCCAAATTCTTGCAATTGTGCTGTAACTTTTATCAGAGATTTTTCTATTTCTGCATGAGGATATAAATCTGGACCAAGTTCTCCCTTACTCAATTGGATTAAATCTTTTCTTGATTCGGAATCATTAATGAGCTGTACGATATGATCACTCGACGGTTGCGTAGCCCATTGCGTCAGCTCTTTCCAATTTGGAGGTGAACTAGAAGATAAAAGGGACCATTGATTATTGGAAACGTAAATGCCGCTTCCGGTGATCCCTTCAAGCAGCCCCTCAGATTTCAGGATGTCGATGGCAGTTATAACCGTACTTCTATTGACCTGAAACTGTTCCGCTATTTCTCTTTGGGTCGGTATTTTACTCCCAATCACCCATTCGCCTCTGTCGATTTTCTGCCTGATTGATTGGGCAATTTGCAAATACATCGGTACTTTCTTCACCATTCTCCCTCCTTTCCAGTTTAAATTTTGTTGGTTTTTTTTCATCCTGATTGGTTGGAGAAATGATGTCGTTTTTATTTTAATATATCCAAAGGATGACTAACATGAACGAAGCGAGGGATGGAGATGGACAAGAAAGTATTTTTAGCCTTTGGTATGACTGTTTTCATATGGGGATCTGCTTTTCCAGGGATCAAAGTAGGACTTGAATCGTTCAGCCCTGAACATCTTGCCTTATTGAGGATGTTAATTGCCTCCGCAGCACTTATCCTATTTGCATGGAACAGAAAAATGAAGTTGCCGGATATAAAAGATGTACCGGCCATCTTGTTTTTGGGATTTTTAGGTTTTGCGGTGTATCACACAGGATTAAGCTTTGGAGAGCAAACAGTAAGTGCAGGAGTATCAAGTTTACTGGTATCAACAACACCCATTTTTTCTGCTATTCTAGGCACTATGTTTTTAAAAGATCGGCTATCAAAAATCGGCTGGCTCGGTTCATGTATGGCATTCTTAGGAGTAGCACTTATTTCATTCGGAACCGGGAACTCATATTCGGTTATTTCGAGCGGTATGATCTGGATCTTGATTGCTGCCTTTGGCGAAAGCTTCTTTTTTGTCTTTGAAACAAACTATATTAAAAAATATGGTTTTATTCAATTTAATATATATACAATCATTGCCGGAACTATTTTTATGTTGTTTTTTCTGCCAGGTTTATTGACGGAGTTTTCAGGAGCATCAACAGCTTCCACACTGACAGTAATATATCTGGGCCTTATTCCAACTATTATTCCTTATTTTGCTATAGCATATGTTATTTCAAAGACAGGGGCTGCAAAAGCGACCAGTTCGCTTTATCTGACTCCAGCTGCAGCCCTTTTGATTTCATGGGTATGGTTGGGAGAAATTCCTACCATTCTATCACTCATTGGTGGAATAATCACTTTGGTTGGAGTGGGTCTTTCTGCGGTAAGAGCTTCCGAAAGTAATGATATTGCCACAAAAAGAACAGCCAACAACATGACATGATCCAAACCATAAATTGAAGTGGTCTTCCCCATTAAACGGGGTTTTCCACTTTTTCCAATCTCTTTGTCAGCAGTTCATGCCATTCTACTGCTAATTCGTCCACTTCCAAGATTTTTTTCATTCCACCCACATCTTTTGGATGTCTAAAATAAATGTCATTTGCGTATAGTATCGACACTTGTTTCGGGTGGGACTCCAACAATGTGATGGAGGAATTTTTCCTGACAATACCTTCTTCTAACACACGGCAAAGATACCCGGTAAAGCCTGTTTCAATCATTCTTTTTAAAAGTAAAGGAATGCCAACTCTCTTTGTGATCGTACTGCACGGGATCCTGCCTTGCGTCACTTGGACCACAGCATCCCCAATCCGATAAATGTTCCCAATATAAACATCGTTTTCCAACATATTTTGGACAGTCAGATTTTCTCCAAACGTAGAAGGTGGAAGCTTGGTAGAAAATTCTTGTTCGCAAAGGGAATAATATTCGTAAGGATAAAATGCAGACTGCACGGTCAGGACCTCCGTGATAGCGCAGGTCAGCAACACCATCTCCGTTAAATCCGTCCTTTGCCAAAAAGGCTTCATCGATAGTTTGTTTACAAATTCCCGAAACCATCACTTTATCTTTTCCGTAGGTAACATTCTTCGGCAAACCGATGGAAAAATTCTTAAGTTCAATGTTTGTACCTATTCTATGTGTGCTCACCTTAGTTATATTGTTTTTTCCAATTCATTTTATACTAATAGTAATATTATTTCAGCTTGAGCACCAGTATAATATCTTCGAAAACGTTGATATATCAATATATATAATGTTTTAGTAATCTAAGGTTGCAAGATAATGTACTGAGGCTACTTTTGGGGGGAATTGGGGCTTAAAAAAGTAGATGCTAGATAATAAAAAATAAAGCTCTCAATAAATGTCGAACAAAAGAAGCTTACATTAATTTAAAGGTTCGATATGCTTAATGTAATCCTCAATACTAATATTTTTTTGGAAAAGGAATAGTTTCTATACACCAGCTGGAACACCCTTTGGATATGGTCTGCTTAGACGATTTAATCCAAGGGGCTATGTTTAATGAGATAAAGTTGTTTAAAAACTAACACCATTGTTCTTCCATTAAAGGACCATTCAATGGAAGTTATAACTTAACTTTCTAAACAAAAAGCACTGAGGAGGGTTATGTAACCTCTCCTCATTAGATCAAATGCGCCTTGGCGTATTTGCGCCCAGATTTTATCGCGTTCCGCTCGATAAACTTCCTCTGAAAAACTGTGGCATCCGCCGGAGGCTTTGACTTTATTCAGCCGGGGTTTGAACCCCCACTAGGAATACCAATAGGCATTCATCTCACCACTCACAGAAGTGGGAGATTTCTGCTGAATGAAGTTAAATGGTAGTGGAAACAGGCCCGGGACTGACCGGGTTTTAGTGAATATTTTCATTTAATATTGCGTCCGTATTCTCTAATTTATAAAAGTATTTTTTTCCTACCTTCCATGCATTCGGAATTGTTCTTTTTGGAGCATCTAGCCATTCAGGGGGGGCTATTCGCAATTTTAAAGTAGCTAACGAAGTTATTCCTCCATCAACATAAAGGAAACCTTTATCACGTTTTCAATATATATATCATACAATTCTGAGCTACGATTAACGTTATGCTGTGAGAAATAGTCCATACTTTCCCCTAATGCCTTAAAACCTACAGATAAATCTCTTTTGATATTTTCTAGAGATGCCCGAATATCACTTGACAGTACGATAGGTACCTCCAATTCGGTTATAATCAAAGAACTTTTATTGAACCTCTCTTCTGCCGATAAAGCGATATTATAAAGGTTAACTTTATCTGTTTTCCCGTAAATATTTTCTAACTCTCTTAATGGTTCCATACTTGATCTGATCAAATTGAAAATCTTCTCTTCGAAATCCGAAAACGCTTGTCGTTCTGTTTTATCTCCAATTTCTTCAGCTGAAATTTGAGTGGGAATAGAGATATAAAAGTAAAACAAAAAGGAAATAATTATATACAGTGGTTTCCAACAGTTCATTACCTTAGATCCCTTCTCTAAATAGTGCTTTTATAGTTATATCCTTAAAAATTTTTATTCTCTCCGAATTTAACTTTTTGACCTCTCCCATTTTCATCAATAACCTATAGGTTATTATTTAAAGCCATAGTCAAAATAAAGTTTCGTATAGTCTTCTAAGACATCAGGATAGCGCAGTGGACAGTATTTCCGTTTGGGACGATACCAATCATTTGGTAATAACGAAAATTGGCTTTTCCAGTCATGACTTCCACAGCATTCAAATGGTCCCCTTCAATTGGAAACAGCTCCTTTGTTATTTTTGATCAATACCATGTTACGTTCCGCTATAGGTGTTTGACCTCAACGTCCAATGATTGGGCTGTCGCTCAGATTCTTTGTAGGCCGGATTTATTATATTATAAAAGCCCTCCCCTAATGGGGAGGTATGTGGGACTAGAAACAAAGAGGGGAGCATTTTATTATTGGTTGTTTGATTTTTCTTTATACAAAAAAATGACCCATCCATAATTGGATAGGTCACTCTCTAAGGCAATCAATGCCCGAATACGTTAATTATGACATTATTTAACCCTCAACTTTTGGCCAACATAAATTTTATTGATGTCTTTCAGCTTATTCCAGCTTTTAATCTGCGCCTGAGTAACCTTATATTTAACGGCCAACCTACTCACTGTATCGCCATGTTTGACCGTGTGGTAAACGGCTTTTTGAGTAGGTGCCTTTGCTGGGGCAGATCCAGGTATTTTAATTTTTTGGGTCAAGTTGATTAAATCTGGCTTCTTAATGCCGTTGAGCCGGGCAAACTCACTTACAGATGTTTTATATCGCGCGGCAATAGCAGACAAAGTATCCCCTGATTTAACTGTATAGGAGTCACCTGTATTGGAAACGGGTTTGACAACCGGATTTGGAGCAGGCGTTTTAACCGGAGTCCCTATAAAATATGCTAATGACTTACTACCCGTGAGCCTATTTAAATTCACGTTGCTAGCTACTCCCGCCAGTTGGCCTGTTTCCGTGTACTGCCATAGATCGCATGGATATGACGGCTCTTGCCCACCATACCGAGGGATCCATACAAAATCTGCTTTAATTTTATTTGCTTGGAATTGCTTGTAAACATGATGCCCAACATACAAGCCTACTTTCTTGGCTCCCAGGCACTGTAGCTCGTCAATAAACGCTTGAGCACCTGCCCGCATATCGCCCATTGTTTTGACTTCCACGTCAGCGATCCAAAATTCAGCTGTTTTGTCGGCACGATTCCAAAAGTCCTTAGCCTCTACTTTGGCATCATTGATGCTAACAAAACGTGTAAAGGCATAGTTACCAAACGGAACACAGTACTTCTTTGCACCTGCGACATAGTTTTTATATTGTCTATCGATCACTCGGGAACCGTCCTGTACTCTCAAGATAGCAAAGATTAATTCCTGGCTTGCCTTAGTCCAATCAATTGTCCCCTGATGATGTGACAAGTCTGCAATTTTACTCATCTTATCCCCTCTCCCTTTTAGATATTAAAAAAGAGCAACGATTATGCGTCCTTCTTTAAATACTTTTCTTTCTCCTGGCGTCTATTAGTGGCCCGAGCTACCTTATATTCAATCTTGTCGGCAACAATATTCATGACCCATTCAGGAATCCATTTTTCTCAACCGGCACGTACAACATTGGCCATCATACTTTTCCATATGTGCAGACCAAATGCCGCAACAATAAATCAAAATGAAATGCAGGCATACCCGTAATTTGATCAATTAAATGATCAACGGTAGTCATTACCAATAAAAATACAGTCCAGTTTGCTCCATCGATCCCATACTCGGGAGCATAGGACTCATCCTTCTTGGCTGCATGATGGCCATCATATAAAAAAATAAAAACTGAAACAAAAAAAGTACCTAAGGCGTCGAAAATAGAATAGACGATATGATCTTTCAAATGGAACAATCCTTTTCCGTTAAAATAAAAAAGCCTTATTCAGCTCACTACAGGAAATATTCCCCATTTCCCATTTCCGAAACTTGTGGTCAACCGTTTGAAATAACGGCCAGAGGGATAACTGTGGCGTCCCTCGCCCCTTTGTCGGCCATTTTACATCACCTACCACCTCCGTCATATTTGAGTTGTTTTGGGAATAAGAAAAAGCACCCGTTAGGATGCTTTGTGCTCATTAAATAAAAACAGACTATTAAAATCAGTATGGTCCTGGAGCATACATTGGTGGACAACATGGATTAACTGGAGCTCCACAAAACACATGTTGCTCACAGCATACATTAACTACCGATTCTGTATGAGGGAAGTAATGTTCATGCGTATATACATGCTTATTCACATTTGTCGTATGCGTTGGATGAAAGTTCTTTATTACATGTGGAAAAATTGTTGTTTTCACTGCATTTTGTGGAGGGTCTGTCATTCCAGGATCATATTGCGTTGGCGCAACAGATGTAGGACAAATAATCGGTCCGCATGCTTTTCCTGCGTGATGATACATCATTAATATCCCCTTTCATCATTTTTTCTTTACAGTATAGACTATGATCATTGATGGATAGTTGTACTAATTAAAATACCTAATTTATCCAGTTTTAAGGATTAGATTCATTATCTTCAACTTCCTCACATTGAATAAATTCGACAAAAGGAGATATTTTCATGCAACTATTTAACTAAATGGCTGGTTATCGCATTACGAAATCCAACTGGCTGTTTGTGCAGCTTGGCACATCAGCAAAATAGCGCCATCCTTTTCCAAGGGACAGCGCTCTGATATAACTGTTATCCGTTGCTATATCCAAGAATGCCTCGGTCTCTCCCTATCTCTTTTACCACAACCTGGAGAGCCTTTTTCAACCGTTTCATTAACTTCTCTTTCATAAACTGGGTAGTGATGTTCGTTTCTAATAACGGTTCTGTGTACATTAATTATCTCAGTTGGATGAATAAATTTTCTAACCCGTTCTGTAGTTCTTGTTCTTACCACTGTTTTAGTTGGACAAGTGATTACCTCTTCTTTGCTTCTACCATGGTGATTTGGGCCCATAATAAAGAACCTCCTTTCTTCCTTGTTAAGATAACTTATGAAAAAAAGAGGGACTTGTACTAGACGACAAGACTAAAATTCAATATTATTCCATAAATAGACATGATTCTCACGTCGAACAACACGATAGCGTCATGAGATAAAACTTACCGAATTGATTTAGCCGGGAGGGCTCCGAGCTTTTTATTTTTTTAGGTCTGCCTACGAGGAGGTTTTTACAAGTTTCTATTTGTACTTTTTCTTATATTGGTGGCATATATTTCATTAATAGAATGACAGCTTACCACGACCGATAAAAACCTTTTTAATGGTATTTGCAATCATGACTTTAATCTATACTGCTGCAGCAATAGCTAGTATCTTCCCCAACTTCTTTAAGTATTGATCTTACAAATCCCTGTGGTGCGTATACTGCCTGTTTTTGGATTTGATCACTTCTTTGTTTTCTCCAGGGGCGTAAAATTCAACAACCTGAGGATCATCTTCGTTTGTTCTTGCTTTCCATTCGACTGATCAGCATGCAATCATTTCCGCATCTCAACTAATCTCCCATTTTGGTATCCGACTATCGACAGCTTGTGAGGGTATCTCTTATGAAACATCTTTTCCTTCCTCCGGAAAACCTCCATTTACATCCACCACTTCAATGGATCCGTCCGTACGGTGTATCTCAAAGTCGAATGTACTCAATCTTTCTATGAGTCTTGCCATCCTTTTCAAATGCTTCCTGTAAAAAATACCTGGGTGTTTCCGGAAGAAGAGAATCTGCTTGTTTGCTTCCAGCCACTTTGTTGTTGGTAATACTTCGACACTGCGATGCTGTCAAAAATATGGACGTCAATCTCGACCTTTTTATCCGGTATTTATTCCGCTTGACCTTCCGAATCTTCCGGTACCCCGCTACCGACATACGTTGACTCGTTAGTAATCTCCTCTGCTAAATCTAATAAATCCAACCATTTTACTCCCTGTCCGCTTATCACTAGCTCGTTTTAAAGAAACTTGAATAAACTATACTAACCTTTCGAAAGGCGGTGAATTATATGGGATATTTCGGCGGTTGTGGCTATGGTGGCTACGGTTACGGCGGCGGTTATGGAATGGGCAGCTCCTTCGCGTTAATCGTGGTACTTTTCATTCTGTTGATTATTGTCGGCACAGCATTTGTCTATTAATAGACTCCCGCCACTTATGTAGACCATAACCAAAATCCATTCGCCCCTTGAACTCACCTCACCACCTGAAGAGCGCTCGCCCCAGCGCTCTTTAAGCTGTTATTTGCGTTTCTTCTCCTCAGCTAGGTGGCGCAATTCCTTCCGAATCACCCTGCGTTGCCAGCTCGGCCATTCCTTCTGGATGCTCGTCTTGTCAAAAGTGATTAACGGCAATGAGAATCGCCTTCCGTAATCAGTAGTTTTTTCAACCAACATAGATTGAGCGTCAAACCACTCTCTATTATCTTCACCCCTTCTTTCAGTGGCTTTTGCTCCCAAGGTCTTTCAACTGCTATATTTCCTTCAGTTGTTCCTCTACTTGTTTTACCTGCAGAAGATGTTCATTAATGAAATTTGATAGCTCTGCTCTATTATTCAGTAACCCATCTACTATTTGATCAATCTCTCCCAACCGTTCTTGATCAGCCACCCTCTACCTCCACTCCAACAGCTTTTTAGCGATGAGGCTATCAATCTTCTTAAATCCACACCGCGCCACTCCTTTTTTATCCCCAATGTCCGTTACGTTTTAGGATATTCATTATTTCCTCTGCTTAAGGCCCATCCGATGAATTACTTCATTGTTTCTAAAACATTAGACAAATACCCATTTTATAAAAAAGGGGTTTCATGTTTTATCTTAGGTCATATGGTGTATAGACCAATACAAAAGAAGGTGATTAAATGTATCCTCAATATCATGCTTACCCTATGCATCATCATGTTTATCCAATGCACCATCACTTGCATCATCACGGCTATGGAATGGATCAGATTCAATTTCAGCATCAAGGAATCCACCCATATTCAATGCATCACGTCCACCCTCACCACCATCACATGTATTATGGATAATGCTACCTTAAATGAAAATGAATATAATTTGTTAGAGCGCTTTAACCAAGCGCTCTTACTACCACTTAAATCTTATATGATGCTATAGTTCATACTTTTGCAAAGAAATGTATATCACCTTGAGAACTCCCCCTTGCATGTCCTCTTCTCAATAACTCTTTGAAAATAATCTCCTGCATTTTTTTAAACAACCAATTATCATCATCTTTAATAAATGTAAGAGCTTTGGAAAGTTTTTTTGTTGAAACTCTCTCACAAGCAGCCCGAAACATTTTAAAGTAATTCATGTTGGATTGAATGTTAACTCCTAAGGAAATACAGAGTTTCTTCGTCATTTGATAAAATTCTTTAAATAACAATTCGTTTGATTTATTTAACATAGTACATGCCCCCCTCTCCTGATTCTTCACAAATCGTGTTAGGAATCTCACTCATCTCCAATTCCATCTTTCTGCCAGCAAATCATCTTTCATCATTTTCACCTGCCAACAAGAAGCATCGGCAAAGTTCTCATATAGACTATCGTTAGTTTGAAGCAAGGTACTACTGAGATATTCGCAAAAAAAAAGTCATACTTTTCAATTCTTCGTCTGAATTAGTCATGGTGCTCCACTTGATTCTATCTGCCTTTTAATTTCGATACTTTCCATAGACACGTTTGAACAAAACAAATTTCACACTTATTTTTTGTTGCTTTTACAGGATTAAGAAAAGGGGACGCCTTCAATCTAAAATGGAGAAGCATAGATACTTCAACCAAAAAAACAACAACTGTTGATTGTACTTGGGACAATTTGGAGAACGAATCCTAAAGACAAAAAACTGCTATCGCACTATCCCGGTTGATGATGTTTTAGTGAATCAATTAATAGTTTATGATCCTTAGAAAAAAGTTTGCTTTTGGCAAGAAGTTAGATAAAGAAAACGATCATCTGTTTAACGCCAGAACTAGCAGTAAAATGCTCTACTGGAACTTTACGACATGCATATCAAATGCGCCTTGGCGTATTTGCGCCCAGATTTTATCAAGCTCTGCTCGATAAATTTTGTATGAAAATTATTTCCGCTAGAAAGCAATA
>NZ_QYTW02000019.1 GCF_003605405.2 Siminovitchia terrae
TGAAAATCTGTGGCATCCGCCGGAGGCTTTGACTTTATTCAGCCGGGGTTTGAACCCCCACTGAATGGTATACCAATAGCCATTCATCTCACCACTTATAGAAGTCGGAGATGAATGCTGAATGAAGTTAAAACTTTAAATAAAAAAACATTCCCAAATATTGTTGAGAATGTTTTTTCATCAGGGGTGTCTGGATATTTGATTCAGGTGGGTTACATTTTTTGGCGATCACGAAACGCTCTTTCGATATCACGTTTTGCTTCTTTCCTTTTTAAATCTTCGCGTTTATCGTATTGCTTTTTCCCTTTTCCGAGACCAATCAGCATTTTGGCAAACCCGTTTTTCAAATACAGCTTTAGCGGTACAAGCGTATACCCCGCTTCTTTCGTTTCACCAATTAGCTTATTAATCTGCTTGCGGTGCAACAGCAATTTTCTTGTCCGGATTGGATCATGATTATATCGATTACCGTGTTCATACGGACTGATGTGCATATTGTGGATAAAAACTTCACCGTTTTGGATACGCGCAAACGAATCCTTCAAATTGACTCTTCCCGCACGAATCGATTTGATTTCCGTTCCCTGTAAAACAATTCCGGCTTCATACGTATCCTCAATAAAATAATCATGGTTCGCCTTTCTGTTTTGCGCGACCAGCTTCCCTTCTTGCTTCCCCATTTGTACTTCCCCCCTTGTCACTCTTCATGATTAATCATTATAACATGTGAAAGAAAAAAAGGTTAGAAGCGTTATCTTCTAACCTTATCGTCTTTTTCCGCGCTTTCCGTTTCTTACATTGGCGGGTTTATTATCGTACTTTTTCTTTTTCTTTCGCGGCTTTCTTGTTGTCCATTCCTCATCATCGCTGTTTCCCTGAGGGCCTTTTTTCCTTTGCTCCCCACTGTCCTTCAATTTAACGATTTTCTTTTGATTGTTATCATCTGCACGGCTTTTTCTCCCCTTCATGCCGGCAATCTCGAAGTCAATGGAGTGCTCGTCTTTGTTGACATTGATTACGCGGACTGTGACTTCATCACCGATTCGATACACATTCCCGGTCCGCTCACCAATCAGGGCAAATTGGCGTTCATCATAATGATAGTAATCATCCGTCATATAGCTGACATGGACAAGGCCCTCAATCGTATTCGGAAGTTCAACAAAGAGACCGAAGTTGGTCGCAGAACTGATGATTCCGTCGAATTCCTCTCCAATCTTGTCCTCCATATACTCTGCCTTTTTCAGTTCATCTGTATCCCTTTCAGCATCCACGGCACGGCGCTCCCTTTGGGATGTATGCTGAGCAATCTCATCAAGCTTTGCATTCCATTTTTCACGGGTCTGTGAATCCACTTTCCCTTCAAACAAATATTCTCTGATCAATCTATGGACAATGAGGTCCGGATAACGCCTGATCGGGGAAGTGAAATGTGTATAATATTTTGTTGATAAACCGAAATGCCCGATGCTCTCCGGAAAATATTTTGCCTGTTGCATTGAACGAAGCATGACCGTAGAAACGACCAGCTCTTCCGGCTTGCCATGAACAGATTCCAAAATTTCCTGAAGCGCCCGTGGGTGAACTGTATTGGCTGTCCCTCTTACAATGAGATTGAAATTCGTGATAAATTCGAAAAACCGTTGGAGCTTCTCCTCTTTAGGGTCTTCATGAATACGGTATAAAAACGGCACTTCCATCCAATGGAAATGTTCAGCTACGGTTTCATTCGCAGCCAACATGAATTCCTCAATGATCCGCTCACCAATCGATCTTTCTCGTATAATAACATCTACTGGTTTGCCGTCTTCTTCTACGATTACTTTCGCTTCTTTGAAATCAAAGTCGATGGCCCCGCGCTTCATCCGCTTATTTTGAAGAATCCCCTGAAGCTTCTCCATCAGTTCAAACATCGGGACAAGCGATTCATATTTTTTTCGTAGAACCGGATCTTTATCAATCAGAATTTTATTTACGTCAGAGTAGGTCATCCGTTCAGTCGTCTTGATAACGGACGGAAAAATTTCATGACTGACGACTTCTCCCCGTGCATTCAATTCCATTTCACATGATAATGTAAAACGGTCCACCTTAGGGTTAAGGGAACAAATTCCGTTCGAGAGTCTATGAGGGATCATGGGAATAACGCGATCCACCAAATAGACGCTTGTCCCCCGATCAAACGCTTCGCGGTCAATTGGCGATCCTTCTGTTACATAATGACTCACATCGGCAATATGGACTCCGAGCTTGTAATTGCCGTTATCCAATTTTGATATCGTTACCGCATCATCTAGATCCTTTGCATCCGCACCATCAATTGTCACAATCGTTTCACCACGCAGATCGCGGCGGTTCCCAATATCATTTTCATCGATTGTTTCCGGCACATTATTGGCCTGCTCCATCACTTCATCAGGAAAAGCAAGCGGCAAATCATGCTTGTAGATAATAGATAAAATATCCACACCCGGATCATTTTTATGCCCCAGTATTTGGACGATTTCGCCCTCCGCATTTTTCCGGTTCTCAGGATATGTGGTAATCTTAGCGATCACTTTATGTCCATCAACCGCCCCCATGCTGGCATTTTTCGGGATAAAAATATCATCCGCGATTTTTTTATCATCTGGAATGACGAACCCAAAATATTTACTTTCACTATAGGTACCAACGACTTGCACAGTGCCGCGCTCCAGAATCCTGACAACCGCTCCTTCTCGCCTTGCTCCCCCAGTTAATGGAGAAACCCTTACGAGAACCTTGTCTCCATTCATGGCTCCGTTGATTTCATGCGGCGGGATAAAAATATCATCCATCCCTGGCTCATCCGGCAAAAGGAAAGCAAAGCCTTTCGCATTCCCGGACAAGGATCCCCGAACGAGGTTCATTTTTTCCGGTAGGCCATACCGATTGCTCCTGGTTCGGACAATCAGCCCTTTTTCTTCCATTACCACAAGCGCTTTTACAAAGTCCTTGAAGTTTTCTGATCCCTCAATTTTAAACTCTTCTTCCAGTTCTTTAACGGTCAGCGGCTTATACACTTCATCTTTCATATAAGTTAAAATTTGATCAGTGTAATGCTTTATGTTTTCGTCCATTTTACTCCTCCTCTCTTCTATACTGTCCAATCAAGTCCTTCCAAAAAGTGCAGGATATCTTCATGGAGCTGTTCCTTTTCCTCTCCCAATGTGATGACATGGCCGGAATGCTCGTACCACTTCAGATCCTTTTCAATTGATTCGGCCTGATTATAAATAATATTAGCACTGTCCGGATTAATCATATGGTCATGTCTTGCCTGTACAACAAAAAGTGGCGTATAAATCATATCCACTTGATCGCGAACATCTGCTATCAGCCGCTGTAATGCTTTCAACGTGTTCATCGGCGTTTTTTCAAATTCATGCATTTCCATATCTATCTGCTCTTCGGACTTTCCTTCGAACTGCTTAAATTCCCTTGCATATTTAAGTATTCCCCGGTACATGACTTCTTCGCTTTTTATGTACATCGGTGCACACATCGGAACAATTCCTTTTACAGGTACAGTGTAGCCTAATTTAAGGGAAAATACTCCGCCAAGAGATAATCCTGCAACAGCGATTTCCTCATATCCCTGATTTTTTAGAAATTCATATCCATCCATGACATCTTTCCACCAGTCGCTCGGCCCGGTATGGACAAGCTCCTCGGGTGGAACCCCATGTCCTTTATATTGGGGAGCATGGCATGTATACCCATTCTTTTCCAAGAACCTCCCCAACATCCTGACATCGGCTGTATTTCCTGTAAAACCGTGAAGCAATAGCACAGCTCTTTTTCCTGATTTAAAAATGAAAGGTTCAGGAGCTTTGATTCTCATCCCATCGATCTCCTTTTTATCCATGCCTCTATAATCTGCTTACCCTATTCTAAGCAAACTATACCTTACAATCCAATGATAAACACTGAGCAAACAAAGAATAAAAAACTGTTCATTTACATTCGTTGCAGAAGATGCTGAAGCTGTGTGGTTATTTTCATTTTCTGTTATATTAGCTTTCCCAAAGAACAAAAGCGTAAGAGCCTGTTTATCGACTTACAGACTGGAGTTCCTCCGACGAGATAAAGGAAACACGGCGACGAAGGCAGGCTCAAATCGCGACATCTTGTCGCTTCGCTTGCACTAGGACGTCCTGTCCGTCGGAGCCGATGTTGACTTATCGTAGGAGGAGGAGAGAAGTCTGATAGTCGATAGGCGCTAGAGCTGGACGTAACATTTAGCGATAAATAAGTTATTCACTCCTTAGGCATTTTATAATTTCCTAATCAAAAATAAAAAACCCGGCCCTCATGAACCAGGTTCTACATCCATATTAAACTTCAAAATAGGCCACAGCCAAAGTAAGAATAAAAAACAGTACGGATAAAATAATGGTGATTCGGTTCAGGACAAGGTCCATTCCGCGGGCTTTCTGCTTTCCGAAAAGCTGCTCCGCCCCACCGGAAATTGCCCCTGAAAGACCAGCACTTTTTCCAGATTGCAATAAAACGATAATAATTAAAGCGATCGAAACAATAATCAACAGCGTGATAGCTAACGTATGCACTGAGTAACACACCTCCATGCCCTAACAATAATTTAAATGTAGCATAAACAGCCCCCCTGGACAAGAGGGGCTGGATAATTATTTCACATTATAAAAAGCATTTACTCCAGGGTAGATGGCTGTGTCTCCCAGTGTATCTTCAATGCGAAGAAGCTGGTTGTACTTAGCTACGCGGTCCGTTCTGGAAGGAGCTCCTGTTTTGATCTGCCCAGCATTCGTTGCTACTGCGATATCAGCAATTGTGCTGTCTTCCGTTTCACCGGAACGGTGAGAGATAACCGCAGTATAGCCTGCACGCTTAGCCATTTCAATGGCATCAAAGGTTTCTGTCAAAGTACCGATTTGGTTTACCTTGATCAAAATAGAGTTGCCGACTCCCTGCTCGATTCCTTGGGCAAGCTTTTCAGTGTTTGTTACAAAAAGGTCGTCACCAACAAGCTGTACTTTGGAACCGATCCGCTCAGTCAGCAATTTGTGTCCTTCCCAGTCATTCTCATCCAATCCGTCTTCAATGGAGATAATTGGATATTTATTAACAAGCTCTTCGTACCAGTCAACCATTTCTTCAGAAGTTCTAACGACACCTTCACCACTTAAGTGGTACTTTCCATCTTCTTTCTTATAAAGCTCGGAAGAAGCGACATCCATTGCAAGTTTGATTTCTTCTCCAGGTTTATAGCCTGCCTTTTCAATCGCTGCCATCAAAGTTTCCAATGCTTCTTCGTTGGATTTTAAGTTAGGTGCAAAGCCGCCCTCATCACCAACAGCCGTATTCAAGCCTTTTTCCTTCAATACTGCTTTCAAGCTGTGGAAAATTTCTGCGCCAATGCGAAGCGCTTCTTTAAAGCTTGGTGCTCCGACAGGCATGACCATGAATTCTTGGATATCTACGTTATTATCAGCATGCTCTCCACCATTTAAAATGTTCATCATCGGAACAGGAAGCTGCTTTGAATTGAATCCACCCAAATATTGATAAAGCTCAAGGCCAAGCAAATCAGCCGCCGCACGAGCAGTAGCCATGGAAATACCAAGAATGGCATTTGCGCCAAGCTTTCCTTTATTGTTAGTGCCGTCAAGCTCAATCATTGCTTTGTCAATCCCAACTTGGTCAGTGACGTCCATACCGATGATTTCTTCTGCAATCACTTCGTTTACGTGCTCAACAGCTTTTTCTACACCTTTTCCAAGGTAACGGCCTGAATCCCCATCACGCAGTTCCACTGCTTCATATTCACCAGTGGATGCACCGCTTGGTACAAGGGCCCGACCAAATCCTCCTGATTCAGTGATAACTTCCACTTCCACTGTCGGATTTCCGCGGGAATCCAGCACTTCTCTTGCATATACATTAGCTATGAATGGCATCTAAATCTCTCCTTGTTTTTAAATTATTTTTGCTATATTTAACTTTAGATGGACAAGATGTCGCGCCCTGAGCCTGCCGACGTACAGGACGTACTAGTGCATGCGATGCGACAGGATGTCGCGCCTGAGCCTGCCGACGTACAGGACGTGGCGTTTTACTATAGCCGAGCTCCATGGGGCGCAAGGATTAAGCCAAATTCTTTTTAAAGGCAACATACGTTTCTGTCAGCGCTCGTGTGCTTGTCACCGATACACGAGCGCTCTCTGCCTTTTTAATCAATCAAGCTAGTGCCTGTCATTTCATCCGGCTTTTTGACATTAAGCAAATCAAGCATCGTTGGAGCAAGGTCCGCAAGGATGCCACCGTCACGCAAATGAATTCCTTGCTTTGTCACGATCACCGGAACAGGATTTGTCGTATGAGCGGTCATCGGCGAACCTTCAAGCGTGACCACCTCATCCGAGTTTCCATGATCTGCTGTTATAATGGCTGTACCGCCCTTCTGCAAAATTAAGTCCACTATCCGTCCAAGGCACTCATCCACTGCTTCAATAGCATCAATTGTCGGCTGAAGCATACCGGAATGTCCAACCATATCGGGATTGGCAAAGTTCAAGATGATTGCATCAAAGCGGTCATCCTCAATTTCAGCGCATAGAGCGTTTGTCACTTCATACGCACTCATTTCAGGCTTCAAATCATATGTCGCTACTTTTGGAGAATCAATTAAAATCCGCTTTTCCCCTGGGAATTCATCCTCTTTTCCGCCGCTCATAAAAAAAGTGACATGAGGATATTTCTCTGTTTCGGCAATCCGGAGCTGATTCAAATCAGCGTTGGAAATTACTTCGCCAATCGTCTTATCCAGGTTAACGGTTTTAAATGCGACATATCCTTTTACCGTTTCAGAAAAATGCGTCATGCAAACAAAGTGTAAATCCTTCGGTCTCTCTTCTCCGCGATCGAATCCGTGAAATTCCTCATTTGTAAACACGTTGGAAATCTGAATGGCACGGTCCGGACGGAAATTATAAAAGATTACGGAGTCTCCACTTTCGATTGTAGCATTCGCTTTTCCATTTTCGTCAGTGATGATCGAAGGAATCATGAATTCATCATAAATTTCATGAGCATACGAGTCTTCGATCATTTTCAGCGGATCAGAATACTCCGGACCTTCCCCAAACGCCATTGCCCGATACGCTTTCTCCACACGGTCCCAGCGTTTATCTCGGTCCATGGAATAGAATCTTCCGGATACAGTGGCAAATTTGCCGACTCCGAATTCATCCATTTTTTTCTGAGCCGCTCTAATATATTTCTCAGCTGTTTTCGGTCCAACATCGCGGCCGTCCAAGATGGCATGAACGTATACTTCTTTCACATCCTGATCAGCAGCAAGCTTCAGAAGGGCATACATATGGTCAATATGGCTATGCACACCGCCATCAGAAAGCAGTCCCATCAAATGAAGCTTTTTCCCGTTTTCTTTTACATTTTTCACAGCATCTAAAAATGTTTCGTTCTTTTCAAACTCACCATCTCGGATTGCTAGATTCACCCTTGTCAGACTTTGGTAAACAATCCTTCCCGCACCGATGTTCAAATGCCCGACTTCGGAATTTCCCATCTGTCCTTCCGGAAGACCGACCGCTTCGCCACATGCTGTAAGCTGTGTATGCGGGTATTTGTTCCAGTAACGGTCAAAATTAGGCTTTTTTGCCTGAGCCACAGCGTTTCCCTTTGTTTCTTCACGAAGGCCGAAGCCATCCAAGATAATCAAAGCTGTTGGTGATTTACTCATTGATGGACGCCTCCAGTAATGACAGGAACGAATTCGGATCCAGACTTGCCCCTCCGACAAGCGCTCCGTCAATATTTGAATGGCTCATAAAATCGCGGATATTATCTGGTTTCACACTACCACCATATTGAATGCGGACGGAATCAGCAACCTCTTTTGAAAAATTGTTCTCTATCACTTGACGAATATGACCACACACCTCATCCGCTCCTTCAGCTGTCGATGATTTGCCTGTTCCAATCGCCCAGATAGGTTCATAAGCGATAACAAGGTGCTTCACTTGCTCCTCTGTAAGTCCTTGAAGCGCCTTTGTAACCTGGCTTCCGACATGCTCACGCGTTTCTCCTTTTTCCCATTGCTCAAGGGATTCTCCAACGCAAACAATCGGAGTCAAGCCATATTGAAAAGCAGAAAGCACTTTTTTATTCACGGATTCATCCGTCTCATTATATAATTCACGCCGCTCGGAATGGCCCAAAATCACATAAGAAACACCGATCCCTTTTAATGCGACCGGACTAACTTCACCGGTATAGGCGCCTTGTTCTTCAAAATGCATCGTCTGTGCGCCAACTTTCACATTGTATTCGTCAACTTCCTTCACGAGACGGTCAAGAAACAGAAAAGGGGCGCAAATGACCGTATCAACCTGGGCATTCGATGGAACGAGTTCTTTTACCTTTTCGGTAAAATCCACCGCTTCTTCCATTGTTTTATGCATTTTCCAATTGCCTGCAATGATCGGTTTTCGCAAGTAGTTTCATCCTTTCAATCTGTACAGGTAAATGTTTTATTCTTCATCGAGCGCCGCAATTCCCGGCAGGTCTTTACCCTCCATAAATTCCAAGGAAGCTCCGCCGCCTGTGGAAATATGGTCCATTTGTTCAGAGAGTGAAAAATGCTCCACCGCTCTGGCAGAATCTCCGCCGCCGATGATAGAATATGTATTGTCAGCTTCAGCCAACGCTTCCGCTACAGCTTTCGTTCCTTGGGCAAATGGGGCCATTTCAAATACGCCCATTGGTCCGTTCCAGATGACGAGTTTGGACTCTTGAATTACACGGCTGTACAATTCTGCCGTTTTCGGTCCAATATCTAGTGCAAGCCAGCCATCCGGGATGCTGTCTATGTCCACAACCTTATAATTCGCATTCTCAGAAAAAGCATCTGCTACGACTGCATCAATCGGCAGAAGAAATTTTACACCTTTACTCTCCGCTTTTTCCATAAAGCTTTTTGCAAGCTCAATTTTATCTTCTTCCAATAAGGAATCACCGATTTCATAGCCCTGAGCTTTGACAAATGTAAATGCGAGCCCGCCGCCGATAATCAAATTATCCACCTTATCAAGTAAATTATCAATAACGCCAATCTTATCTTTTACTTTGGCGCCCCCAATAATTGCCGTAAAAGGCCTTGCTGGGTTGGAGAGTGCATTTCCTAGCACCTCAAGCTCTTTTTCAATCAAAAACCCGGCAGCAGACGGCAAATGCTTTGCCACACCTTCTGTTGAGACATGCGCGCGATGCGCAGTACCGAAAGCATCATTCACATAAAGATCAGCAAGCTCTGCAAATGCTTTGGCCAACTCTTCATCGTTCTTTTCCTCACCAGGATGGAACCGTACATTTTCCAGAAGCAGAATGTCGCCTTCCTTCAGATCGGAGATTTTTTCTTTCACGTCTTCCCCAATGACTTCTTCGGAGTAACGTACATCTCTGCCCAACAGTTCTTCTAACTTCTTAGCAACAGGAGCTAATCTAAGCTCTTCCACTACTTTACCTTTTGGTCTTCCCATATGGCTGGCTAAAATAATAATTGCCCCATTGTCAGCCAAATGGCGGATGGTCGGCAGTGCCGCCTTAATTCTTGTATCATCAGCAATGATTCCGTCATTCATCGGAACATTGAAATCCACTCGGCAAAAAACTTTCTTCCCTTGTACATCCAGATCCCTGATTGATTTTTTCTTCACTGGGTAAGCCTCCTCCTAAACGCAGAAAATAAGAGAGTGGGTTTCTTTTCCCGCTCCCTTTTCTACACCCCTTTATATTATAGATGCCAAGAGGCGAATATCCAATACCAAATCTGAATTTTTGACTACATTCCTCTTTTTTTGATGTAAATAGCCAAATCGATAAGTCGATTCGAATACCCTGTCTCATTATCATACCAAGACAGAACTTTGACCAAATTATCTTCCAACACCATTGTAGAAAGCGCGTCAATTACGGAAGAATGCGGGTCCCCGTTATAGTCACGGGAAACGAGCGGCTTGTCACAGTACCCCAATATCCCCTTCATATTTCCTTCTGATGCTGATTTTAGGGCTCGATTCACCTCATCACTTGTTACAGATTTTTCTAGTTCGACAACTAGGTCAACAACTGAAACATTCGGTGTTGGAACACGCATCGCCATTCCGTTCAATTTGCCCTTTAATTGTGGAAGCACCAGAGAAACGGCTTTAGCTGCACCCGTTGTTGTCGGAATAATTGATTCAGCCGCCGCTCGTGCCCTGCGGTAATCTTTGTGAGGCAAATCAAGGATTTGCTGGTCATTTGTATAGGAATGGACAGTTGTCATCATACCGCGCCGGATGCCAAAATTCTCGTCCAATACTTTGGCAAACGGAGCAAGACAATTCGTTGTGCAGGAGGCATTTGAAATAATGTGATCTTTTTCCGGATTGTAGTTTTTCTCATTCACACCCATTACGATAGTAATGTCCTCATCCGTTGCCGGAGCCGATATGATCACTTTCTTTGACCCTGCCTCCAAATGCTTGGCTGCCTTATTTCTTTGGGTAAAACGTCCGGTAGATTCGATCACGATATCGACTCCAAGATCTCCCCAGGGAATTAGGGACGGCTCCCTTTCGGCAAATACCTTCAACTCCCGTTCACCAACTATGATTTTGTCTTCCTCTGCAGCAACTTCTTCTCCAAGGGTTCCATGCACAGAATCATATGCGAGAAGGTGTGCGAGCATCTTGGCGTCCGTCAAATCATTCACTGCTACGATTTCCACTTCGTGCTGCTTTATTGCAGCACGAAAAACATTCCTTCCAATTCTTCCAAATCCATTGATTCCAATTTTGACAGACATGCTTTTTATTCCCCCTTTAAAAAATCATCTATGCCCCAATGCAGCGTCTTGTTATTTCTGAGATGATTGTTCAACCTAAAATTTCTTTTCAATCACAGGTGCTTCATGCTTATTTTCCACGACTGGCAAAATAATATCCGAATGACCTTGTCTTATCTTATTCCTATCTTCTCCATGAGTATGCTGGGTCCAGACATTTCATTAAGGTTCCATTAAGAAAAGGGTAAGGCGCTCAGCCTTACGCAACAAGCACAAGTCAAATTTTGATGAGGGAGCTCCTCAGCCACCACAGCAAAGCTGCTCATTTCAATTACATCATGAAAAGCTTACTTGAGTATGCTTCATGCAGCTTTGCGACGAGGGAAACATATGCTTCCTTGAATATACTGTGCCGCAGGAGCACTTTCTTCCTGTATAAACTTCCGCGTGACTTGATCCTTGCGCCGATGGCGCCTAGCCACCTCAGACCCCCACACCCTGTGGCTTCGGTGGCACTAGTACTTCCTGTACGCCGGCTGGCTCAGCCGCGACGTCCTGTCGCTTCGCCTGCACTAGTACTTCCTGTACGGCGCAGCTAGACTTAATCAAATGCGCCTTGGCGTATTTGCGCCCAGATTTTATCGAGCTTTGCTCGATAAAATCTCCTCTGAAAATCTGTGGCATCCGCCAGAGGCTTTAACTTTATTCAGCCGGGGTTTGCCCCCCCACAGAATGGAATNATCTCCTCTGAAAATCTGTGGCATCCGCCAGAGGCTTTAACTTTATTCAGCCGGGGTTTGCCCCCCCACAGAATGGAATACCAATAGGCATTCATCTGACTACATACTGAAGTAGGAGATTTCTGCTGAATGAAGTTAAATCTTTATTCGAACAAAATATTTCATCTAAATTTATACTTTCTTACGCATAGAAAAAAATACACCTACTGAACGAGTCAGCAGGTGTATTTTTTTCTATGCATATAATCTTTGAGCTTGTCCTCTAACGCCAGCAAATCGATGCGACCATACTGAATGATCTCATCGCATACTTCCACAACTGGAATCATCAGCCCAAACTTTTCGGTCAGCTCGTCGCTGGCATCAATATCCTTCTCTATAATCTTAAAAGGATAATCTTCTTGAAGTAGCTGTAAAAGAAGTTTGCCTTCTTTACAAAGCTCACATTTGTTTCTCGTATAATAAAGTACTTCCATATGCCGCTCCATTTCCTACTCGTACCGTTTACGTTTTGTTGATGACGGGATGCGCAACTGTTCCCGGTATTTGGCAACAGTCCTCCTCGACAAAGTAAGGCCTTTATCTTTCAGCATGTTTGCTATCGCCTGATCGGACAATGGCTTGCTCTTGTCCTCTTTATCGATAAGCCCCTTGATCAAGGTTTTCGCCTGCCCCGCTGATGCCTGTTCTCCATCGCTTGCCGCATTTACCTGCAGCGCCTGGGAGAAGAATTTTTTAAGTTCATGCATGCCGCTTGGCGTTTGAATGTATTTTCCCCTGATAGCCCGGCTCACAGTCGATTCATGCACTTCTATTTTTTCAGCAACATCTTTCAATGTCAACGGCTTAAGATAACGGGGACCTTTTAGGAAAAAGTCCTGCTGTTCTTCAATAATCGCCATGCCGACTTTCATCAGCGTCTGCTTTCTCTGTTCGATGCTGCGCATGATCCAACGAAAATCCTGGCGCTTATCATTCAGGTATTGTTTCACTTTATCATCTGCGATGCTGGCCATCTCGTTATAATAATCAGCTTGATAACGAATGGCCGGCAGATGTCTTTCAAACAATTGCAGCTCCAATTTCCCATCAATGATCTCCAAAATGAGATCCGGAATAACATATTGAGGCCTTTCATAATCAAAGTGAGTTCCTGGACGCGGATCAAGCGTCGTAATAAAATCAGCCGCCTGCTGAATTTCTTTCAGGCTAACATCTAGATTTTCAGATAAAACCTTCCACTTTTTCTCCGCAAACTCATTGAAATATTCAGTCAATAACTTGATTGCCAATTCGGGTGCATCACTTCTTCTTTCCACCTGTAATACAAGACATTCCTGCAACGACCTCGCTGCTACCCCAGCAGGCTCAAGACTTTGGACAAGCTGCAGAATTTCTTCTGCTTCTTCAATCGAAGTCCCGCATATAGCAGCAGCTTCTTCAATCGTTATCATCAAATATCCATTTGGATCTAAATTATATATAAATTGTTCCACCAGTTTTTCTTGAAAATCAGACAGCGCTTTCATCAACAGCTGAGAAAACAAATGATCAGCAAGCCCCTCAGTTGGCTCTGCTATTTGCTCAAGCCATTTTTTTTGATCATTTTCAGGATTCGTGACTTTTCTCTTCCTCACTTTGTCGTAACGGGGATCTATAGATCGAACGATCGGTGACTCAAGTTGGATAAGCGGATTATCCATTTCTTTCATTTCAAGAAAAGCTGTCAATTCATGGGCGGTGTACTGCAATATCGTAATCGCCTGTTGCAGCTCCTGCGTCATCGTCAGATTCAATGTTTGCTTTTGCAACAAAGCCGGTTCCAGTTTCATTGCTCTCTCCCCCTCCTGCTATTCTACTATATTACCATAAAACCGTACATATTTTTTAAGAATTTGTGACAGATATCCCCCCTTAGGCATCCTTTTTCTTCTTTTACTGAGTAAAACACCCAAAAAAACAGTTTGTGAGGAATAATGAAGTGCCTATTTTGTCGCTTTCTAGGTAGTTGTCCATTCGCTGGACGGTTGTCCTACATACTATTTACTATATGAACTTGAAAGCACAAGTGCCCATTTTAGCGAAGTACAAACTAAACAGAATAGCGGATGCAAAGGAATTCATGCCCTTTGCAACAAGCTGATGAAAATCTCTCGAATAAGCAATGGAGCAGGATTAGGATTTTCTTGACCTATCGGAGGACTTTAATCCGTTTCCCCTAAAAAGAGTATAAAGTTTACTAATCGCTGGGCGCTGAAGCTAGACACAGCATAAGTTACTTCAAATATACATCCCTTAAAAACTGATATGATCTTGATTATTTAATAAGGAGGATTTTGTCATGAGAAACTACAAACCTTGCGGATGCTACAAGAAATGCACATGTGGATATCCACAGGCGAAGCCTGCACAGCAATTACCCAACAAAACAATGCCTGCTCAGACCAGTCCTACAAAACAGCTAAACGAGTATGTGGGCCAGGATGTCTATATTCCAATGGTACACCCTTCTCATACAACACAGGTAAATCACACGACTTATAAATACATGCACTCCTACCCGCACACAAAATCAGTGGTCAACTCTGTTTCAGAGGAACACTATTGTGTATGCCCGCCTAAGCAGAAATACGGATGCAAACCGAAACATTACTGGTAAATTGGATGCGTAAGGGCAGGACCAGCTGCTTTTACGCTTATTTACTTTTCATTTGAAATTCCAGAAAATGGACCTTAGGGCGCATTGTTTTTAACATTTTTTTGCATTAAAATGGAAATAAGGTCGATTATCGACCTTATACCCCCTTTTATAATACAAGAGAAGCCCTTTCTAACGAAGGGTTTTCTTATTTTATCCCGGGAGATACCGGGCTTTTTTTGTCAAAATAAAAAACACCTCCATCGAGATGTCCCCAATAACTCTTCATAATATATATAAATGCGTCATCAAAAGCAAAAAGATTATCCCGGATCGAAGGACCATATTTTCACCTTTCCCTCTGTTATGATTTAATGCATATAATACATATATTCATAGTCAAACTCTTCTTCGGTTGATTCATAAAACTGATCCTCATCGAACTCGAAACATCCCTCGTAAAAGTCAGGATCGGACTTGAATTTTCCATTGAAAAAACCAAAGAGTTTTTTTAACACCTTTCCACCCCCATTCACTTGTTACATATAACTTAGCATTCGCTTGTTAACAGTGTGTAAAGGCAGTGTAAAGTTTCTGTTTAATCTTGTACAAAACTAGAGACTATTCTGGAGTAAAAATTGGAATCTATGTGATTAAATTTATTGAGATAGAGACATATAATAGAAGGAAGTGAAAAAGGCCTGGCTCAATTTGAGGGCTATTACTCTTTATATTCAACCTCTAAAAGAGGAAAATTAGATGCAGTGTAAATTTTTATCTCCTTATTAACTTACTTTATCGATGTTTTTCTGGGAGAGAAGGTAGAGCTAAGCTACCAAATGGGATTTAGAACTATCCAATAGTAACTTCGGGCTGCTTTTTTAAAGATTAACTCAATTGAACTAATACCCTATTGCATTTGTGTTCTATCTTTCCTTCGTAGCAGCGTTTTTTGACCGTCTAATTGAATGGAAATTTTTTAACTCTAACTAATGTGGTTATGTCTCAAGGAGGATTAGATATCCAGAGCATGTTATTCAGAGCTGTTCATTTCTCCGATCGTTTAGATAAAGTTGTTGAAGATTCCATCTTCCATCACATTGATCCGCACATTCGAAAAGCAAAAAAGTGTTAAATCAATTACGCACATCATGAAAGACATGCCACAGATACTTCAAACTGTACCTGGTATTGACCTGTGCTTACTGCTGGTATTATTGCTGAAATCGGCCAAATTTGAGCCTTTTGACGACAAAACAAAAATTTCCAAGTATATAAGGTCTCTATTGGTTGACTCACAAATTTGGTCGCTATATGGCAGATGGTACATCTTTATCGCGTAATGGAAATCAGTATCTCCGTTCTTACTTAGTCGAAGCCACCAACTCAGTAAGATCTGAGATACCTGAATACAGTGATTACTAGGCGAAAAAGTATCAGGAAGTATCGAAACATCAATATAAAAGAGCCCTCGTTTCTTAACAACAAGAAATTTTGTGCGTTTGGTGGATACTCTACGACACAAAAACCTAATTTACACACTGAAAGGAGCGTAATAGATAAGCATGCCTAGCTTCTAAAACCCATTAATAACGATTGTAATTTTCCTGAAAAATCCAACTAGTTCTTCATTACCTTTTTTTAAAAGAAATTGAACCTTGATAATCAAATAATTAGTCCTCCTCCTCATGACATACCACCACAGGTCTAACTAACCTCTTTATCACTTTTTTCGATTTGGCAAATTTTTTCACCCAAAAGATCAGCAACCTCACAGGAGTCTCAGCTAAGAACTTACCGCGGCCAACTTCTAGACAATAATAACAGTTTGTACTCTCATAACCCCAGCGCATTTTGCCATTTCGGTAACTATTGATTAGTATATTACATTACGCTTTTAGAAAAACGAACAATATAACAATATTATTACCTTTTTGGCAAAAATATTTCATTACCATTTTGGTAAATGTTAGAATGGTAACAAATACATAAAGGGGAAGAAAAAGAATTGGGAAGATTGGGGAATAGGATTAAATTATTAAGAGAGAAAAATGATTACTCTCAAAAAATAGTAGCTGATGCTATTGCCATTTCGAATGTTCAACTTTCCCGTTACGAATCAGGTGATAGAAAACCTGATCCTGAAACCATTTCTTTATTAGCTGATTTTTTTAATGTAACTACAGACTATTTGTTGGGACGCTCTGGTAATCCCAACGATGACGATAGAAATGAAGAGGATTATCAAAAAATCATCATCGATCCTGAATTAAAGCGTTGGCTTAGAGAATTACCTAAAACTCCTGAAAAAGATTTGAGGAAACTTCGTAAGTTGTGGGAGATTATGATGAATGATGAGTAACACTTAGGTGTTAATCATAAATAATAATACATAAGGAGAGAAATATTTTGAAGAAATACTTATTTATTCTTTTGGCCATCGGCCTTGCGGTTGGACTAGCCGCTTGTGATGAAGGGGGAACTTCATCAAGCAGCAGTGGAAAAGAAAAAGAAAGCGCTGAGAAGAAGGAAAAGAAAGAAGATAAAAAGTATGGACTCGGTGAAACGGCTGAAGTTGGCGATGTAAAGGTGACGATAACTAAAGTTTCTTTGACTGACGAAAGAAATGAATTTGAAGAATCAGAACCTAATAAAGTAGTTAAAATTGAATACGAAATGGAAAATAACAGAGATGAAGAAATACCTGTAGGAGCTGATTTCCAAGTTTATGACAGCACAGGTAACCAAGTTGATTTATATGCGTTGGACAACACAATGGGGAGCCTGAAACCTGGAAAAAAACTTCAAGGTGTTGAGCATTACGGAATTGAAGACGGACCAATTGAAGTCTATTTTCAACCTATGTTCTCTCTTGATAAAAATGCGATATTCGAACTAGATGTAGAATAATAAGAGCCCTTTTTGGGCTCTTATTTTTAAAAACCAGCAAAGAACATACGTTTGTAAAATGAAGAACAATAAACATGGTTTACAGTAATTTAGAAGACTTTGTGACTGAAATTCACCGTAAGATCGGGATATTAACGCCAAATGAAATTGACATGCAAATGATAGCAGATTCGTTGAATATCAAACCGCACTTTTGGGACGAATCAAGCCAAGCTACCGAAAGTGCTGGTGAACACTGGATATTTATCAACGAGATTCTAAGTCTTATGGAACAATGGCAAGATTTCGGTCATGAACTGTGTCATGTTTTGCAATACGCTGGAAATCAGCATAACTTGCCACTCAAATTTCGTCTCTATCAAGAGGTTTAGACTGAAAATTTCATGTATCATTTCTGCGTCCCACTTTTATATTGGAAGGTTACAAGATTGCTAACTATTACAACATCGAAGATGGTGTGCCTATTATAGCACGAGATTTTAGCGTCACCGAAAAACATTTGCAAGGAAAAGAATAGTTCACCTCAGAAATAAGATTTTGCAGGCGGGAGTCGACGAGATGCACAAAAAATTTATGGAAAGGCTCTATCCAAAAGCCCCACCTTATAGCGATGAGACGAATAAGGTGTTAGACCAATAAAACGCCATAAAAAAAAGAAAGAGCAAAAGCATAATGCCGCAGCAAAGACTTTACTGTGATTTTTGGGATAACCAACTATCCCCTATTGGTACGCCCTAAAATTTGAATACAGCGAAATTGTTTGGGCCAAGCCTGAGCATGATTATGAAGCATACAAGCCGTTCGAATTTATAAAAAGGCATGAGTTTGATGATTCGATCATCACTACATCGATCAGTTTGGCTGACTTTATGGCGTTAATCCGCGGGTTTTGAGAAAGGTGCTATTGCTTTCTCATGAGATTGGAGAGTTAGTTTCGATGCTCCCATCGGAAATGCAAATGAGTTTAGCGTTATAAAATACATAGAAGAAGAATTAGATATAGCGACATTCCATAGACGAGAAAACAAATGGGAATACAGGATTTACTATACATGTAAAAAACAGGCGAGGTTCGGTGAGTGGCGTTCAGTCGAAAATAGAAGCTAAATTAGCTACAGAAGAAATGGAAAGAAGGATTAATTCTATCACTATTTACTAGTGTTGTCCAAAAGTCGCCGCGTAGCGCACCCATGCATTGAAATAATTTTACATAATATGGAGGTAGTGTAAAAGAACTTGTCGAAATTTTTGTGACACCCCACAAAAGGGTCAAACCGTTGATAAATCAATATTTATAGAGGGAGGATAAGTTTGTAAAATTTATAGAAGAAACTATTTTGGGTCTCCGTTTCTTGGATGGTTATTTATATGATTTATGTGCATCAAGTTCAAGTGTTTTAGCTTTTGGCCTCTTCTAATTCATGGATTGTTATTTTAAATTTTAATTGTTAACTTTTTTAAGAAAACGGTGAAGTGGATTGAAAAAGTCAAGTTACTGGGACAAAACCCTATAAAAATGAATAAACCGCATGAAATTATTTTTAAAAATCTTGATTTCACACAAGGATACAGGGCAATGGTTGCGTAGCTTGGGAACACAGCGTAATAATAAAGAAGGAGTATATTAATGATATGCGGGTGTCGATGTGGCGAAGCATAAACATCAAGTAGCTATCATTGATGACAAAGGCGAAATTCACGAAGACAACTTGGTTGTAGTAAATAATAAGTCGGGATTCAAAAAGCTTTACGAGATACTCTGCCGGATATAGTCACAAACCGAATATATCGGTACAAATGGTAAAACGCGGTTCTCCTTACCTTCGGTGGGCGATGTATCATACATCAAGGTTAGTTGCGATTTACTCTCCAACATTTAAGGCATATTATGAAAAAAAGCTTTCGGAAGGCAAGCATTATAACGTAGTGCTTAGCCACATAGCAAAGAAGTTAATGAGAGTTATATTTTATATGAGGAAAACTGATGAAGCTTTAAAGAAGCTCAATGATCCAAATTTGAATTTTTGAATCATCAAGCTTTTTTGTCATGCCTACTTTTCAACTGAGAAAAATGATGGAATTTACCAATAACAGTATTAACTTTATATAGTTAGCCTCTATCTTATTTATCCTCTCAACTTTTTAAGCAACTGCGTATTTTGGCTTAACGTACCGGTATAATTTTGAATACCATGCTTTTCCGCAAGATTTTTTCGATTAGTGGGCGATGAGTCCTGTCCAATTGATTTGAGGTAATCGACGATTGATGTCGTCTTTTGATCACCCTTTTTAGCTGTGGGTTTTGCAGGCGTCATAGTACCAGTCCTCATTTTATTGAGCAATTCAAGATTTTGTTTCGCGGAGCCTTTGTACCCTTTAATCTCATACTGCGTGGCCAGGTTTGTCCGGTTTGAAAAGCTCGAGTCCACACCAATGCTCTTTAGGTAGTCAACAATGGAATCACCTGTATAAGCGCTTGGTTTGGTTACTAGCTGACTTGGCTTGGGCACAGGCTTCGATGTAGAGGACTTGTCGACTGGCTTTGTTACCACTGTTGCTGCCCCAATACCGTTTTCCACATCTTTTTTGAATTGCGCTACTGTAATCCCAAACTGTCTTAAATAACCAAATGGGTCCGTATGGGTAGTGCCGCCAAGGTTACGCCTAATCCAATCGTGAGACTTGATTCCCTTCGTTGTCGCTGTTCCCTCGTCCAGCTTTTTCGGGATACCAGCTTGATCAGCAAGATACCTCAGGAGCCAAATATAAGCTGCATAATCTTTTTTGAACGTTTCCGG
Source organism: Siminovitchia terrae (assembly GCF_003605405.2). GTDB lineage: Bacteria > Bacillota > Bacilli > Bacillales > Bacillaceae_C > Siminovitchia > Siminovitchia terrae. The sequence goes on from NZ_QYTW02000019.1 coordinate 19,939, forward strand.
ATTCTTTGTGCGCGCTAGTTCAACATGGGCATAGCTGTATGGATTAGCCTTCGGACCAGCGCCGTATTGGAGTTTACCAACGGGAGCCAGCTGCACAATTCGACCTCCACCACCTACCCAATGGGATGTGAAGGCTTTGCGAAAATTTCTTGTCATAAAAGTGATTTCAGCGTCAAGCGAATGTGGTCCTGTATTTTTATCATTACCTGATTCATGAGCCACAACAAAACGGCTCACTGTCAATGGAATATTTGGTAAGCCTGGAATGATTATTTTTTCTATTTTATAAGTCATTAGTAATCCTCTACCTTTTCAAAATAAAGAGCAACACTTATGCGTCTCCCTTATCACTTAATTTTTCTACCGCTTTTTTTAACACTTCCGGTACTGGCAAATTTGTTTTGCTGACCGTCTCCAAAATACTCAACAATTCATTTGTTAAATAAAAAAAGATGACCGCATCCCTGACGAATGTGCCATCTCCCATAATTGTATCAATTGAATAAGCCACAGCGACCAGCGACAGGATGATTACCTTTTTAGCAATTCCCTTGAATCCAAAAGAACTGTTTAATTCCCAAAGTGTTGCGGCGACCAAAAATCCCAATACATAATCCATGACGATAAAAATAACCAGCACCTGTAACAAAGGCGACCATCCACCTAATAAAAATGTAATGATCGCCCCGATGACAGCGACAACTGATTTAAATATAGTTTCCATGCCCTCCCTCCTTTTCCTGCAAAATAAAAAGCCCTATTCGGCTTGCAGATCGTTGATGACGGTCTGTTTAATTAGTGACCTCAATTGATCGTTGTTGTTTGATGCTGCTTGATAGTCCGATTTGGATACCGTAACAGGTCCGCTTAAAGAATATTGCACCCCTACTGATATAAAGTTTAAATCCACACTCGTAAACTCCTGATCAAAACCATTCTCATAATTAAAATTGATCCCCGTAATTGTTATTTTCATTATGCTTCCTCCCCTTTTTTGTTATTAGTCTCTTCTCCCAAGCCAAATTCTTCATATAAACAGGCAACAGCATAAGCATTATCCCCATTAAATTCATGCTCGCTGTCTTCTGCAGTGATTTCTTTAATAACGGACTTAACAGACTGCAACATAGTCTGAGAGTCACCACCGTCAATTACTATTTTTTCTTTATAAAATTTCTCTAACCACTCCTTTTGCTTTTTGGGGCTTCCATTTGCTTCTTCAATTAATTGCTTTTCATTTTCTACGACAACCTTCAATTTTTCGCTAAGCTTCCGGCTAAAGTTAGTCCTATGGATACTGTTTAATCCTTTTAAAGATAATCCGTCCAAAAAGTTAATCACCTTTGCGATGTTGATATTTTCGATTTCGATTTTCATTATGCTACCTCCAATTTGTTTATCCTTTCTTCTAACTTGGCAATTTTGAGGATTAATTCCTCGTTTTCTTTTTCCATTTGATCTATGCGGTTTGTCTGATACTTGAGTGATCCGGCAATGACACCAACCGTATTATCAAGGCTGATTTGATTTTTTTTCGTGTTTGTAATTAAGTCTGGGCTATCCTCTGCTATCCATCCAATGCTTAGTGTATCCCGCAGGCTGCCGTCCTCGTGTTTGTAATTAAACGTGACTAAGTCCATGTCATCAAAAGCGGACTGCATTTGATTGATGTTCGCATCCTGGATATTAGCCTTGCTATCACGTGTGGACAGTTTGACCAAATCCACATAGTGTAGATAGTTGGTATAGATGCGCCACATTCGGTTCGCACTCCGGCCTATATATCCCCATCCTGACGTATCTGGATACAAACATGGATTATATTGACCTTCTGCTGATTGAAGACTGTTAAAGATAAAGTACCTTTTACTATGTGGCCCTGAAGCTGCCCCTTCCTTGTTTACGATTCTTAACTCTTGCGAATACATAGTGGTCAAGCCACCTGAGTAAGTCTCCATATGCACGCTATTAGCTGTGCTGCCTATAACAAACGTATCATTAACATTCATTCCGATTCCGGCTGCAACAGCTCCGTTGCCGGAAAAGAACCTTATAGTCGCTGGGTCTGACTGCCCTTTACCCGCTAGATTACGCAATCCAATGTGTATGCGGTCATGTCCACTGCTGTCGATTGATCGCAGGCCAGTATCGTCCAGCTTTAACTCCTGTTTGCCGTTTGTGACACGGACAGTGACGCTATTAGCATTAATAATGCCGCCAGTTATTTTGTCCGCAAGCAAACTAGCAATCTTAGCGTTTGTGACTGCAGCATTTGCTAATTTTGCGCTGTCTACGGCAAGGTTTCCGATCTTGGCATTAACAATTGAGCCGTCCTCAATCTGCGCCGTGCCTACGACAGCCGTGCCGAGCTTTGCCCGTGTAATTGCGGCGTTGGCAATAGCCGCTGTGCCTACAGCAGCGCTGGCAATCTTTGCGCTGTTGATTGCGGCATCTGCGATCATAGCCGTTTTTATGACGGCATTGTCTATTTTGGTTTGACCCGATATGTGGATTTTTTGACCGGCTATCAATATGCCCTCGGTACTTATATTAATCTGATTGATTACATCATTAGCTTTGATACGTAGATTGATAGCATCAGAGAGTTGGCTTATTTGAGATTGGGTTGCCATGTCTTCGGGGGCAGGAGACCAATCAGTTGCCTTGTTGCCTTTTTCAAGTTTGGGCTTTCCGACCTTAGCTGTACCACCACATTGAACATATATGCCGATTGCGTTAATCTCGCTGACTTTCTTGGCTGGGGGTTTGTAGGTTATTACTATCCTCTTTTTGATTGTCTTAGGATTCGCATCAGTAAACCCGCTTTCCCAAGCTCCAAAATAACCCTTTGTCCCATCGCTGTATGTGACACTCATCTCCACCCCTATCCTGCCTCTTTGTCCGTATGTCCCATTTACCACATCAATATCCACTGAAAGAGAGAAAGAGGCTTCATTGAGCATGTCTGGCGTGACTAGGTGACGGTTACTAAAAGAAAAATTTGTACTTGTTGATCTATCTGAATCTAGTAGTAGATTCCTTCCACCGATCTCGAGATTATCAAGATCATTCCGAATGGAAGTAACCGTACTTTGCAATCCCTGTGCCGTTTGAGTCAAACTTGATTGGGTAGCATATTTCTTATCGGCATCGACAGTTGATATTTTGCTGGATAGACTCGTAGCCGTCTGCTGGACAAAGCTATCATAGACTGTCTTGTCTACTTTTTTAGTGACCTGTCCGCTGATACTGTCAACGGTCTGTTCTAGTTTGGAAAATTGGACAGTTGATACCTGATCTTCGGGCGCAGGGGTCCAATCGGTTGCTTTGTTGCCATTTTCAAGCTTAATCTTGTCTATTTCTGCGTAGTTTTCTACATCTATTACGAGATTTCTATTTCCAATACCCTCAATGTAAAATGTATACCAATTAAAATCTTCTGTAAGCTCTTGGGATGTACCCTGTTTAGTTCCCCACCTTGCGTTTATCTTTCCTGTACCTTTCGCATACAGCTGTACAACGTATTTCCCGTCAACTACTTCGGGTCTACTAGAAAACGATTGACCCAAATAGCTCATTGACCCAGATGTTCTAACTTTTAAAATACCATTCTCTACTGTTACTAAATTGGACGGAGTGCTGTTAAAAAGAAGCCATCGAGTAAACCCGTCATTAAAATCACTATTTAATAATAAATTCCTTCCACCAATCTCCAAATTATCAAGATTATCCTGGACAGCCGAAATCTGACTCGTCAAGCTATCAGCTGTCTGCGTCAACTGTGACTGTGTGGCAAACTTGGCGTTAGCATCCGTTGTGCTGATTTTTGACTCTATCTCTTTGGCATTTTGAGTAATCCGTGATTCGTGAGATTCCACTTGCCCGGTCAACGTATTAACGCTTTGTTGGCTGGCCTTGGATTGTATTTCCTCAGCATTTTGCTGTATCAATGTGGAATGACTGTCGACTGTACCTTTGACCGTATCGACATAACTTTTATCAGCTTTTGACTTTATATCAATTTCCGTTTGCTGTATTTGCGTGCTGTGGTTGGTCACAGTCCCTTTAAGAGCATTAAACTCAGTTTGGCTTACTTTGTTGGATAGTTTTCCGTTGATATTTTCAAACTCAACGTCGATACTCGTCTGCAAGTCACTAACACTTTTAATTGCAGATTGAGCGTTTTTCATTGACGTCTGTGCATCCGCAATTGCTGTGCCTGCTTGTTCTTGTGCTTCTCCTGCTAATCGTTTAGCAACATCACTTGCCTGTTTGGCGGCATCTGCAATATTATGGGCGTTGATAGCTTCGTCAAATGCACCCTGTGCTTGTTCAATAGCTTCATTGGCGTTACTTGTGGCTAAGTCAGCCTTGGCTACAGCTTCGGCGGCTTTGTTTTTAGCCGTGTCAATTTCCAACGTAACGTCATCGCCAAGCTTGGTGTAGTCAATCGTTCCATCCGCTAGTAGCTCCGCCGTTTCGGATAACCCCCTTAACTCTTCGGCAATTTCAGGGCCGAAAAGTATGTCATCGGATATTACCCTACGTGTAGATGCACTCGCTTGCTGGCTATAATCAGACGGTCTGCCATGCATGTTTACTGCCCGCACACGATAATACCAACGCTGATCTGTGCCTACTTCGTGAGTAAAGCCAGATACTCTGCCTCTCCATAACATATGCTGTGAGTCCGGCACAAAGTCTTTTACTGACGACCCGTATACCTCGTAATAGTTGATATAGACGTGCTCATCATAGTCCCAATAGAGCTGGATGATTTCAATGCCACCTGTTGCCTCAAGGTTGACTGGCGTTTGAGGCTTAATGTCCGGAAATCGACTATTGTCGATTGGGCGGGACCCAGATTCCCATTTGCCGCGATTGTCTCGGATGGTTACTTTTAGATCGTCAAGCTCACGTCCTAGCTCGTTATCGTAGACAGATAAAAACTGGCCCATCTCAACAACGGCTGTTTCCTCAATATCCAGCAAGTCATATTCAGTGGCAATGATCCTCGTTTGGATTTCGATTGGCCGAGCAAATTGACGGTCGATAGCGACAGCAGTGTCGCCCAAACTTACATCTTTATCAAGCAAATCTACAGACAATTTGTAATGTACTTCAGGTTTTTTAGCTTGTTTGAGAGCTTCCCAAGTTGCATGTAGTAGTTCGGCAGGGTCTTCATAGTCTTGGTTACTAAACTCGCCATATCGATGCAATAACTGGCTGTTATGCTTGCGGCCATATTTGAGCAACGCATCCGGATCACCGACCCATTTTTGTCCTTTTGGCTTGTCCGTGGGATCGCCCTTTGCTTTTGACCAAACTACATCACCAAAATCGATATACCGAGTGTGTCCGTCTGTTTGATTTTCTTCACCATCTGTAACTTCGAGACTTGCACCCCAGCCGTACAAAGCAGTTTTTGGATAAGACAAGACAGTTCGCTGAATTTCTTCGATGTTATGATCGATTTCAAAACGAGCGCCTTTGTCTGCTCCTATACGTTGTTCAATGATAATTTTACGGACAGTTATGTTATTCCCAACAATTTTGATGGTGTCTCTAAACTCACCACCCCACACTTCAAGAATCTTCCATATACAATCAACGCTAGATAAGAGATTAAAGTTTGTAGATGCCAAACCCAAGCTTACTTTTACCTCTCCTTCATAGCGTGTTCCTTCTAATGCATCATCTAGAGCCAATTGTGCTTCTTTGTTTGTGTATTGCTTCTCTATGACAATGTTGTCGTTTAGTTCATCCAGCCATGCAGGAATACATGTTGCCGTGGTTTGCGGCCCGTTATCATTGTCGATGTCGTCAAGCTCTTTGATAACCATTTCACGGAAATAGCCATCCTTGTCCTTGAAAACCAGACGATTTTCTTCTTTTACATGTTTGGCACTTTGAACATCAGCATCCACAGTAAATACAAAAGGCTCACTAGCAACACTGTTTATTTCATCCCGGAACAGCGCGCTAACTAGCCCTGTTGATTCAGTTAGTGTTGTAAGTAAAACACCATCCTGGCTGAATATATAAAGCTCTGACATGATATCCTCCTTTCATGCAGGTTAAATGTCCCGCTTATCGAATGCTAACTATGGGTAGAGGGAGCAGTGAGTAACCATGTAAGATCAAAATAATTGTTACAGCCTCAATGAATAGGCTCAAGCATTGTTCTTCCTTAAGTCGATTCTTTTTTAAATTCGTTTCGACTCATGAATGAAGTCTTGCTAAAAAAGTGGACAGGCTCTATTCATAAGAGCCTGTCCAACTTCTTTCCAATACTCTTTCAGTCATCCCTAACCTTACAAATTCATAAAACTCACTTTCTCTTCCCCACTACCGCCTTAATAAAATCTTTCTGCATAATTCAATGCGGTCTCGTGACTCGCTCTCAAACTCACTAATCCTGGATTCAATTCAAACCACTCAGTCTCAAGTGCAATGGATACGGCTAAATCCTTACCGTTTAGAAAAATGTTACGCGTTTCATAATAGATTTCCAAAACATCGCCATCTGTAAAATCATAATACAGGATAACCTTGCCACCTTTATTGGTCTCCAAGCTAAATGACGATTGTGGAGCGGTAAATCGGGTCCTGCTAGTCCAAGGAGCGGGTTCGAGGCCACCAATTGTAAATACTTGTGTGGTGGTCGTGATATTCAAGGTTTTTTCGTTCCTATTCTTAGCTGGATCAGTACAAATAAAAACTAGCGTTCCAACAATGTCATTAGAATCCTCTTCTGGCGTGTCTCCGCTTTGCAATGTTGCTAAAAAGTACGCTTCCTCATCAGTAAATTCCAATCTTTTCTTGCTCCCAATCAGCAAGCCGTTTAACCGATTGAAACGCTCCCGGAAGCCTTCATTGCTACGATCAGTTAGTTTATACTTAACAGTAATCTCTCTGACGTCATATGTGTATCTTTTTTCTCTGGCCCCGTGACTCCCCGACATTTCGGTCATATGAATATTTCTGGGTAAGATTCCCCTGCCACTAACCGCTAGTGTTGTAAAGCTGCCATTATTATCTGTTAAGGCCTCATCAAGATTCACGCTATTAAACACAGTATTCAACGGCAGGTAAGGTGTTGATGATCCACTTCCTGCCACTGTATCAGCAAACTTATACATAAGCCCCCTCCTATCTTGGTGAACGTTTTAATCTAGCTAATTTGCGGTTTTGTGAATTGGAAATGTCGTCAACAAATGTGTTAAAGTCTGAGTTACCAATCCGTACATGGATATAGGCGGGTTCTTTGCCAATGTTCCATTCACCGGTCATCGTACTATGCATCTGTGCGCTCGCCATCTTGTTTATGCTTGCCATCTGTCCCCCAATACCAACAGGCTCAATATCCGGTATTGCGACAAGGCTGTTCATTTGCCTTTGTACAATTGGAACAGCTCTTTTGATACTTTGCGCTATTGTGCCTCCAAAGTTTAGTCTATGAATATCACGCAGCGGCCCTTCTTTTGCTGGTGAAAACGGTAAGAAATCACGCACTTTTGATGCGACATTACCAATTGCATCAGTGACTTTACCAACTGCTGATTTGATTCCATCTGCTATGGAAGTGACGATATTTCTTCCAGCATTAAAAAATTTACTGACCAAGTTGGTAACAACGGTTAATGCGCCTGTAATGCCAGTTGATATAGCTGATTTTACATTTGACATTGCACCTTGTACGATGCCACCTAAAGCATTGAACACACTGGATATAACACTTTTAATTGTGTTTACAACAGTTGATATCACGGAGCTTATACTATTCCAAACACCTGAAATAACAGTTATAACAGTGGCCATTATGTTGGAAATAATAGAGGATATAAAATTAAATCCTGTACTGACTACGTTTCTTACTAAATTTACCCCGGCTTGAAAAATGCCTTTGATAAAATTCCACATGATTTGAAGAATGTTTTTCAAACCTTGAGCAAAAAACGAGCCAATTTTTAGGATTTTTCCGATAAAATAGAGGTTTATTAATCCCCAAACCAACTGTAATGCACCGCTAAATATCTGTTTAATAGCTTCCCACATAGCTGACCAATTGCCAGTAAATAACGCACTGAAAAACTGGATAATACCTAAAATCACATCAATAGCACCCTGTATGACCCCTTTTATTGCCTCCCAAGTAGATACAATCAACACTTGGATGACCGGCCATAATGCTTGCATAATAGTCCAAATCACGTTCATTACTGTTCCTATAACAGTACTTATAACATTCCACACATTCTGTGCAGCTTGTAATATCATTTGGTTATTTTGCTGCCACCACTCGACCAATTGTCCCCATATGTTCATAATAAATGCATATACAGTTGTTATAACCGTTTGAATGATTTCGGATATAAAAGCCCATGCTGTTTGTATTGCTGCTCTTACCGTCTCATTCGTATTGTACAGATAAATTAATACTCCCACTAGCGCTCCAATGGCAAGCACTATTAAAGTTATAGGTGATGCCATAAATGCTCCAATAGCTTGAAAAGCTGCCATTGCATTAGTCAGTATGTTTGTTGATATAAATGCACTTATAGCCGCTGCATTATATGCAATAATTGCTGCCGTTAGTGTAGCCAGGGCAACACCTACCAGAATGATAGTAGTTTGATTTTCTTTCGAAAGTGTATCGAAATTTTGCAATGCTCCAGCAGCATCATTGATTAAACCAGTTACAGAATTTAGTGTATCCATTAACGGATCAAGAACTGGCGCCATAATCGTTTGAGCAAAATTAAAAAAAGCTTCTTCAGCATCGCCTAATGCAGTTTGAAATAACTCGCTTTCTATTATTGCAGAGGTGGCAAATCCTGCTATTCCTTTTGGAATTTTCGCCATTACTCTTTTAAAGCCATCCGTAAATTCTTTTGATGTTTTTCCTAATTGACCTATACTGCCGGTTTCTTTTTCTAATGCTGATGAAAAAGCACCAGCACCACTGGCTTTTAGATATGCTTCAATAGAATAACTTTCAGCCATCAGCAATCCCCCTTCCTAAGTTTATTTTTGCAGCCAAAGAAGCCATCCGCTGCAATTTAGGGGATAGCTTACTTCTTTCGGGTCTTTCTACTTTTTTAAGCTCTTCTTCATAGTTGTAGAAGTCCTCAAACCTTTTAAATACAGGAACTTGTTTCTTTCCTTGTTCTTTCGTTGAACCCGCAATGTGATTTAACCATGCTTGGATATGCATTTCATGTTGTTTATCTATTCTTTTTAATTGATAAGCTCTCATTCTATATAGATACTCTTTTAACGACATCGTATTTATTTCGTACAGGTTCTTGCATTCGAGAAATCTAAGACAATTGATTACGATCGCATCATAAGTTTCTTGCGATGTTTTTATTATTGTACTTTTGCTTTCTCCTCGAAATCCTCGATCTTCTGCTTCAAAAAAACTGATTCCCTCATTTCGTCCTCTAGTGTTTCAAATAATCCGTTTAATTGGCCGTCGGAAGCGATTTTTTCTAATTCGTCTTCGATGTCATTATTAGAAGGCTTAGAATTAAGGTGATCCGTTGCAGCTTTAATGACATTGAAAAGTACGGTTGGATTTTTGGTTTTAAAATAAAACATGGATTGTTCAATACCCATACCGAATTCTACTCCATTCATACTGGCAGGATAAATTTGGTCCAATTTTTTAATAAAACCAATCCCAAACTTCATTTCATATTCTTTACCGTTAATCATTAATTTCATATTCATTATCCCCGCTTTCCTTTTCGTTATGTAGAAGGGGAGTAAGCTCCCCCTTCTACAATCTATTCTGAATCAGTTACCGTTGTTGTATCTTTAAATGCATACTGTACAGCTTGTTCTTGTTCAGCTGTTAAAGTTGCTCGTCCGAATTGAGGCTCCAATTCCACTGTAAATGTGCTTGAAATCGTTACATTTTCTTCTGCGTTTGCTGGATCTTCCCATTCAGATAGATACCCCTGTGCATACACAGCAGGATACTTACCTTCTGAATCTTTTAGATCCTCGTCTACTGTCACTTCCCATAATTCTAGTTTCTCGCCTTTTATGACAGCTTCTTGCAACATTTTTCCAAGCGGATCATCTTTAGCTTGAATAGCATTGACCTCCACTTCTGCTTCAAGCCCGCCAACTTGGATGACTCTCCCATCTTTTGTGACGAGTGCTTCTAGTTCTCGGGAATAAGTAAATGTGTGCTCCGTTTGGAAGGCTAGTTTTGCAGCTTCCTTATTTTGATCCTCTAACTTTCTAAATAACAAAATCTTATTTTTACCATGTTGCATCTGTTTTTCTTCTGACATGTAAATCCCTCCTATTGGAATTGAAATTCTACTATTATGATGCCATTCATTTCTCCCGAGACGTTTTATAAGCCTTTTTCATCTTTTTATTGGACTCGGTTTTTTTAAGTTTCTTCAAAGAAATGTATGTTTCTTTTTAAAAGCCATCATCTTTTCCCCCTCTCCATCAGACGCTTCCTTTCAACTAATAGAGAACTAGTAAAGAAGAATTTTATAAAGGTCTTTTGATGTTCTTTACACATATCTCGTTGATTGTTTTGAAGCCTCTGAACAATTGACATAATAAATAAGCCTTTTAATGACTTGCTTAGGTCAATCCTTATCAAGAAGGGCAGAGTAAGTTTTTTTCTTGCTCTCAATCATGTGGATTGCTTCCATACTACAATGATATCCATCTTTTTACATTGTCTGTCCCTAACCTTTTTACCAGTCAAAGGATTTTTTATTAAGAAAAAGTCCCTTCACTAATAGAGACTTTATACGTCAAACCGTACGTCATGAAACTATTTGTTCAACTTTTACTCTTGCCCGTTCAATATACTGCTGGACTGTTCTTTTTTGAATACTAAGCATTTCTGCTATTTGAGACATGCTCATTCCTTGAGCAACATGCAAAATATAGCATTGCCTTTCTCTAAAAGAAAAAGAAGAAAATATGTCCAGCAAAATTCTCTTTTCTTCTTCGTTTAAACTTAATGGTTTATCATTTGTCTCCAGCTGCTCTGTTATATCCGGGATAAATTCCATGCTTTCTAACGATCGTTTTTGATATACATGTTTGACATCAATTCCGCGCATTACGCCTGGTTGGCGCCCAGTTTCAAGCCACTCGATCACAAAATCCATATCCCCAATCATGCTGTTAATGGTTTTTCTATCTGCTTGATGTAAAGGATCCGTTTCATCAAAACTTTCACGTAATTTATGAAGCTGTCTTTTTCCTTCTGAGTACTCTTCAATTAATCTATCTACCCAACTTTCCATAAAAAATCCTCCTTATCTCTGTCTAAATGGACTACTGTATCTACTGTTCAAGTTTTATTTCAATTCTTTGTTGTGGTTTTTATAACTGCTTATTTTTCACCCATCCTCCTATTCTTTCGGAAGATCACACATACTGTTTTCTCGTCCAATACAGCCCTTTTGGTTCTTTTAATCGTTACTACTTGCATTTGAGTCTTTCGCACATATTGATCATCATCTAGTCATTCATTAGAAAGGGATATTCTCCATCCGTTTATCCTTGGTTTCCTTGAATACAACAAACTTAGGATTTCTAAAAAGCCGTGATACCAGTTTTTTATCGTACATCCGAAGCAATGTTTCACTGGAGAGATTTGTGGTAATAAAAGTGGATTTATCCTGCCTGGTGGTTGTAATAGCATATAAAACCCTTTGCACGAAATCTGTGGCAATTTTGTCTGTACCTATTGCCCCTGTTTCTGCCCCAATATCATCCAGTGCTAGATAATCAACTTCTGACATCAGTTCAACAAAATAACTTTCAGTATATTCACTCTCTTTATCACCAAATGAATCTCTAATCAGCCGCATCATGCTTTCCACATTTACGAATAAACATGATATATCTAATCCACTTTCATTTAATTCACGTAAAGCAGCATAAGCTAAGTGACTTTTTCCTGCACCTTGATTACCTTGAAGGATTAAATTAAACACTTGACCATCTTTAAACCTGGCTAATGATTCTAGGACTGTTTGTTTATTCTCCCTTTCTTCCTGGTGTTCGACTTGATAGTTCTCTAATTTGGCTGCCAAGATAGTGTTGTCAGACAAGATACTCCAATTGTAAAAGGTATTGTATTTTTTTCGTTTAAATAATTCATCATATTCCCTTTGTATTGCCTCCTGTAATTCGAGATCTTTTTTCTCTAATTCACAGCGGGGACAAATCAATTCACCATCTATCATCATTTTTTGAATCGGCTTAACAATCTCTAAGCCATTTTTAACAAAGATGTGACGTTCACAGTTCTCAGAATGGTATGTTATATTCTTTGGCAATTTTTCTGGAATCGTTATCTTTTTCACTTATTGCACCGCCTTTTTGATTAAGATAGGATTCAAATTTTGTTCCGAACAATGTTTCAGGCCGAAGGAACTTATTCATATTTTCATTAAAAAGCCATTCTTTACATTTGATATTTATGACAGTTTTAAAATCCTCCAGCCTAAAGCCTTCATTCCAACGCGCTTTTATGAATTCCTTGGTTTTCTTGGTCGTATGTCGGTAATTTGTATTAACAGCATTATTGAGGTAAGTGACTATCTCGACATAAGGTATATTATCTATATCTTTATCTATATCTGCATCATCACGTGACGTCACGCTAACATCATCATTTTTATCCTCCCTTAATGTTGCTTGTTTTTTTCGTTCTCTATACCTTTTATTTCTTTCCGCATTTAGTTTTCGAACGCGTTCCATCCCCTCAATGTTTTGATGTTTTTCCCAATTAGTAATAATGATCAAATGCTCATTTGAAATACCAATCATCCCAAACTCCTGTAATATTTTAAGAGCCATTCTTACAACATTAAGCGGCCTATTGAAAATAGTTGCCAACATCTCGTCCGTGTATGGAATATTTTCACTCAAGTAGATATACCCACTCGCATTTGTCTTTCCAGCTTGTGCCAAAAGCTTGACCCAAATGATTAAAATGGTGTCAGCTTCCGGCATACTTTCAATAAGGCGGATCTTCTCATCTTCAAACATTTGTGTGCTCAATTTGATCCACTTTACACTCATACATTTCACTTCCTGTTTAAAATTGATTAGGATCGTGATATACATCAATACTGTCTACTAAAAGAAATCACTGCTACTGTTTTTCAGACCGTGTACTGACGATTCTGGAACTATTAGAAGTACTTCTTTTTGGTTAATGATAATCTTCACGATCATTTAACCCAGGTGTAGCAATATGCTCTTGCATCTTCTCCATCAAACCATTCCTGTTCCTTAACAGGAACAACAAAACCAAAAAAAATTGCTATTAGAATAAACTTTTTCTGAATATTAATCTAATTGAAATCACCGAAACAAATTAATTTTTGTCGATGTGCTTATCTTTATTCGATCACCTCATCTCCATCTCAATTTATTTTTTAAAAATACTGTGAGTTTATAATAAACTTGTCTTTGCTTAATCAAATATTATTTTTGCTGTTCCTTTTATGGAACAACATTACTATAAAACACATATTGACCACTGTCAATTAATAACGTTCCTCAAAAGGAAATAAAATAAAGAAATGTTGCATTTAAGGAATCTATATTATACTATATTCCTAAATCAGGAATGCCAAAGGGAGATTGAAAATGAGTGTATTTGGTAGACGGATAAAAGAACTAAGAGGCAACCGAAGTATTGAAGAGTTGGCGAAAAAATTAAATGAAAAATATGCTACCACGATAAGCAAAAGTATGATATCACGCTACGAAAACGGACAATCTGATCCAAAAATGGAAATTGTTAGGATATTCGCTGATCATTTTCAGGTATCCGCTGATTATTTAGCTGGATTAAGCGAAGATGCTAGACCACGCGGCACTGCTAAAGGAGGATTATATACGATTGCTGCCCATCATGAAGGAGAAAATTGGACAGAAGACGAATTAGAAGAAATTGAAAAATTTATGGAATTCGTAAAATCAAAAAGAAAACAAAAGGGAGAATAAAATGTATGAAAGACTTCTGAGAGAGGCTTCTGATCAGGGAGTTGACATCTATGAAAAGCCTATGAAACCAACCATTAAAGGATTATATTGCGATAACAATATTTGGATTAACAAGCACATTTCGACTACATCTGAAAAAGCTTGCATCTTAGCGGAAGAATTAGGTCATTACCATACATCTGCAGGAAACATCCTAGATCAATCAAAAATTGAGAATCGAAAACAAGAATTAAAAGCCCGCTCATGGGCCTATGAAAAACTGTTTCCTCTCCAAAAAATTGTAAAAGCACATCAATCAAGAGTAAGAAACCGTTATGAGTTGGCTGAGTATCTTGGAGTATCAGAAGAGTTTTTAAAGGATGCTATTGAGCGCTACCGGGAAAAATACGGCCCTTTCACCACGATTGACAATTATACTATTTGTTTTGATCCTTTGGGAGTCCTAGAGCTGTTTGATTAACTAAAAGCTTATAGTAGGAGATTTATAGAAATAGTCAGCATCCTAAAACAAATAAAAATTACTTCTCCAAGAAATTGAACAAGAAGTCTTGGAGAATCCGTATCTGAAAGAGGAAGCATCCTACTCCCAAGTTTGTAAATAATATAGAGAAACAACAATGCAGAAATAAAAATGCGAGCTCTTCTATCAAGGGAAATATTATTACGAGTATGTGAAGTTCATACTCTCTTATTATCAAATTCGCCTTGGCGTATTTGCGCCCAGATTTTATCGAGCTCCTCTCGATAAATTTCCGTTCAGCTGGAGTTTGAACCCCCACTGAATGGAATACCAATATGCATTCATCTCACCCCTTACAGAAGTCGGAGAATTCTGCTGAATGAAGTTAAAACAAACGCTTGAAAGATATTACCACCTTTAGCGAGGATCGGCCGAAACCCAAAAAATTATTTATCCGATCTCAATGAAAATATCTGCTACCAGATTAGCTAAGAGAAATGAACTAAAACTTGTCATAGATCCCCTTAAGAGGCAAAGGAAAAATAAAATGTAAAAGAGCTTACTAAGGAAAGGCACCCTCAGTATTCATATATCACCTATGTTGTTGGCAGGAACAGGCTCCAAAATAGGCGAAATTTGCGATCTGCAGCTTTCTAACTTCAATGAAGACATTAATGTACCATTAACTTAGATAAAACGCTTGTAAGGGAATATAGAAAGTAGCACAACAAAGACAGGTGAATCAGGGAAAAGAATTATTGGATTAGATGATTTTACAGTTGAAAAATTGAAGGAATGGCTTCATATTAGAAATACATGGATTGTAGGTATCAAAGAAAGACCAGATTTCCTGTTTATCAATCCAATTGGAGAATTTATTAAGATGCCGAACTATGCAGGGGCATTGAAAACGTTGTGCAACAGGAACAAGATCACTCACACTACCTCTCACATGTTCAGGCACACCCATGAGACCATTATGTGGGAAGCTGGTATTTCGGATTTGAATTACATTGGTGGAAGATTAGGTGACGTAGATAAAACCATTTTGTTAGAAACATATGGACATATGTCTAACCGATCGGCTCAATTAAATAATAATAAAATAAACGAATTTATGAAAAAATGGTTTCAAACAAATTAGAGGGAATAAATTAGTCAGTCGGACAAAACTAGGTCAAAACAAAAATGAAGCACCAACAAATGTTGATGCTTCAAGGTTTTAGCGCCCTCGACAGGAATCGAACCCATATTTCAAGAACCGGAATCTTGCGTGTTATCCGTTACACTACGAGGGCAAATTTTTACCGTACGATATATGATTATAATCGATAAATATGGAGCTTGCAACCCTTAATATAGTTTAAAATATGTCTAGTTGGTTAATATGGTTGTAGGACATTCTCTTTTGTCAGGAAAAAGCGAATCGTTTGACCTTTCTTGACCATCAATGTATGATAACATTACACATGAAGTTACTACAATGAAACTGACCGATTGATTAGCCAGTTTAAAGAGGAGGAGAAAGATGAATTTAATTCCAACAGTTATTGAACAGACAAACCGTGGGGAAAGAGCATACGACATTTATTCAAGGTTACTTAAGGACCGGATCATCATGCTTGGCAGCGGGATAGACGATAATGTCGCGAACTCAATTGTCGCGCAGCTTTTATTCCTTGAAGCGGAAAACCCTGAAAAAGATATATCCATTTACATTAACAGCCCAGGCGGCAGCATCACTGCCGGCATGGCAATCTACGATACAATGCAGTTTATCAAACCGAATGTTCAGACCATTTGTATTGGTATGGCAGCTTCTATGGGTGCTTTCCTACTTGCAGCCGGAACAAAAGGCAAACGCTACGCATTGCCAAACAGTGAAGTGATGATTCACCAACCGCTTGGAGGCGCTCAAGGACAGGCAACTGAAATTGAGATCGCAGCAAGACGTATTTTGTTCATGCGCGAAAAACTCAACAAAATCTTAGCTGAACGTACAGGCCAGCCGCTTGAAGTGATTGAGCGAGACACTGACCGCGATAACTTCATGACTGCGGAAAAAGCGAAAGAATATGGTTTGATCGATCACATCATCGACCGAAATGAAGGTCTCACTAAAGATAAATAAAATGGCCGCCAAAAGGGCTATCCTGAAAGTCTGGCAAAAGACTCAAAGGATAGCCCTTTTGTTATTTCATCAGCGGTCATTTTCAACGAAATCCGCCAGTGTATTAATCGCCTCTTCTTCGTCCGGTCCTTCAGCAATCAATTTGATGGATGCTCCAGTTCCGGCTGCAAGGCTCATCAATCCCATAATGCTTTTTGCATTAACCTTTTTACCGTCTTTTTCAATGAAAACATCTGATGAAAAACGGTTAGCCTCCTGAACAAATTGCGCTGCTGGTCTAGCTTGCAATCCTGATTTCAACCCTACTGTCACTTCTTTTTCTGCCAATTTGCTTCCTCCTTCATTTTTCTCAAACTTATTTTTTATTAATCAAAAGAGATGGATCGCCTGAGCGAAGCTTATCTGCTATTTCATCAATTTTTCGCAGGCGATGATTGATGCCCGATTTGCTGATTTGTCCACTTGACACCATTTCACCCAACTCCTTGAGAGTAACATCTTGATGGGTCATCCTGAGCTCTGCGATTTCTCGGAGTCTCTCCGGCAAATACTCAAGCCCGACAGTCTCCTGGATGTAACGGATATTTTCAACCTGTCTCAAAGCCGCGCCGATTGTCTTATTCAAGTTGGCAGTTTCACAGTTGACCAGCCTGTTGACTGAATTACGCATGTCCCGGACAATCCGAACATCCTCAAAGCGGAGCAGTGCATTGTGAGCTCCGATAATATTCAAGAACTCGGTTATCTTCTCAGCCTCTTTCAAATAGGTGATATAACCGTTTTTCCTTTCAAGTGTCTTGCTGTTCAACCCATACTCGTTCATGAGTTCACATAATGATTCGTTATGCTCTTTATACAGTGAAAAAATCTCAAGATGATAGGATGATCTCTCTGGATTATTTACCGACCCTCCCGCGAGGAAAGCTCCTCGCATGTAGGACCTTTTGCAGCACTTCTTATTGATCAATGCGGAAGAAATTTCACGGATGGACATGAAATTGTCGCCGAGAATCATCAAATCTTTCAATATGGCTTCAGCATTCTCTTTTAAACGGACAATATATACATTATTTTTCTTTAAACGCATTTTCTTCCGCACAAGCAATTCAACTGCCACATCATAATTCTTTTTTATTAATACATAAATCCTCCTGGCAATTGCTGCATTTTCAGTTTGAACATTCACAACCAATTCCCGGTTGGAAAAAGATAATGAACCATTCATCCTAATCAGCGCAGAAAGCTCCGCCTTTAAGCAGCAATCCTTTAAAGGAATATTTGTAATTTCCTTTTTCGTTTCCGAGGCAAAAGACATTGTCGCTTCCTCCTTTACCAACGTCTAAGTGCTGGCAATCCGGCTCATATCCCTGCCCAATAATGAGTAAAGTATGTTTGCCACCGCTTCTGTATCATGGCGGATAAAACCCTTTTCGATGGTGGCTATTTCTCCCTGGACAACCTCCATCCCGAGGGAAATTAGCCGATCGACATCGAAATAAACGGGAATAGCCATTTCTTTCTCATAACGATGCTGAAGATCAGGAGGAATCTCTTTATTATTCACAAGAATAGTATCGATAAAAGAGCAGTCCATATGATCATACAGAGCATTCACATGCCTGCTTGCCGTAAAACCTGTTGTTTCACCCGGCTGGGTCATCAGGTTGCAAATATAAACCTTGCACGCTTTTGCATTGCATACTGCTTCTCCCAGACCTGGAACAAGAAGATTCGGAAGGATGCTCGTATATAAACTTCCCGGTCCGATCACGATCAAATCCGCTTCATAGATCGACTGAATCGTCTCCGGAAGAGGCTTAATCACTTCAGGAGTCAAAAACACCTTCTTGATTTCTTTTCCCACAGCCGGAATTTTTGATTCTCCCGAAACGAAAGAACCATCCACCATTTCCGCATGAAGCACTACGCTCTGATTGGCGGCGGGAAGGACTTTCCCATGAACATTCAGTACTCGGCTCATTTCCCTCACGGCCTGAACAAAGTCACCGGTAACGGATGTCAGAGCGGCTATTATCAGATTTCCCAACGAATGGCCAGAAAGCTCATTTGATGTATTGAAGCGGTGCTGAAACATATCAATGATAAGCGGCTCAGCATCGGATAATGCGGCAATAACGTTTCGGATGTCTCCGGGCGGCGGAATTTCAAGCTCTGTTCTTAATCTTCCGGAACTACCTCCATCATCAGCGACAGTCACAATGGCCGTGATATCAACAGGGTGCTTTTTCAACCCCCTCAATAATACAGGAAGGCCAGTACCTCCGCCAATGACAACAATTTTAGGTTTCGACAGTGCCGTCATGTGGCTATTTCCTTTCTCTTTTTGATATCACGGTGTGTGATTCGGATATGATAGTCATCTTCAAAAAAGTGCCCTATATATTCCGTCAATGCAACCGATCGATGCTGCCCGCCTGTACAGCCGATAGCAATCACGAGTTGGCTTTTGCCTTCCCGTTTGTAATGCGGGAGCATGAATGCAAGCAAGTCAGTTACTTTTGCAAGAAATTTTTGTGTATCACTCCACTTGAGAACATAACTTGCCACCTCATTCTCTAGTCCTGTTTTCGGCCTCATATGGTCAATGTAGTGGGGGTTAGGCAAAAACCTCACATCAAAGACAAGATCCGCATCGATAGGAATCCCATGCTTAAATCCGAATGACATGACATTCACAATAAAGGTTGCTTGTTTATTTGCGGAAAACTCGGTA
This sequence comes from Siminovitchia terrae, assembly GCF_003605405.2. Lineage (GTDB taxonomy): Bacteria > Bacillota > Bacilli > Bacillales > Bacillaceae_C > Siminovitchia > Siminovitchia terrae. Next base: position 39,277 of record NZ_QYTW02000019.1, read on the forward strand.
AGGATTTTTTCCCGCAATTCTTTTGGCTTCATCTGGGATGTATTATAAATATGCTGCGCCCGGCCTTTCAACTCCTCCAACAAGTCCCGTTCCTGCTTGATACCCTCCAGAGGAAGGCCAAGGGGAGCAAGCGGATGGGAGCGGCGCGTCTCCTTATATCTGCGGACAAGCGCTGCATCATCTGCATCAAGGAACAAAATTTGCGGTGTCACCCAATTGGAATTGGACAATTCATCAATGACTCTAAGCAGAGTATCAAAGAACTCCCGGCCCCTTAAATCCATCACAAGCGCAACCTTGTTCATTTTATTTCCTGATTCCTTCATCAATTCCAGAAACTTTGGCATCAATGCGGGAGGTAAATTGTCTACACAGAAGAAACCTAAATCTTCAAAGCTGTGGATGGCTACCGTTTTCCCTGCGCCTGACATGCCTGTAATGATAACTAACTGAATATCCTCCATGGACCCGTTATTAATGGAAATTCACCCTCTCTAATCTGAAACCAGGGATTTTACATATGTATATGTAAAAGCAGCTTGTACGCTCCTCGTTATTATGCGTAGTTTTAAAATATACTTGTAAAAAAAGATGATGTTTTACACATTATACTATTTTCCTTTGAAGAAGGACAGCGCCATGGCAAAGTTTCCATGGCTAAAATAACACAAAAATATAGTCATAGTCATCCAATAAGAAAAGCTTCAAGCCAGTAGCCTTAGAAGAAAAACACAAAGCGAAGTAAGTGAAGGCAATTCCTCAACCATCACCGCAATTTGCCCAGACCCTTTCGTTGATGACGTACGGCCGCCTCTGTGGCGTCGGCTGGTTCAGAGCATGACACCCTGTCGCTTCGCTTGCCCAAGTACTTCCTCTACAGCTACAGCATCAATACTCGGCACCCTGTCCATTTCAATTATACTAGTATTTCCTGTACGCCGACGGACTGGAACACCCAATCCATAGAAGTTGAATATTACAAAAGTTATCAATATTTTTTAGTAAGCTCAACATAAAAAAAGCACAGGAATCATCCTGTGCATCAAAAAGGGATATTGTATAAAAAGGGGGTCAATATCTCATAAATAAATATACACAAATTTCATTGCAACACTGTTACAAACAGATTAAATGGTGATTACGCTTCTCAATTACTTTTTAGCAAGCTGCTCTTCTTTCAAACGTTCAATGTAAGTTTGCGCACTTTGTGCTGCGATGCTTCCATCACCTGTAGCAGTAACGATCTGCCTCAACAGTTTATCACGTACATCCCCAGCTGCAAAAATACCAGGAACGCTTGTCGCCATATTTTCATTGGTCTCAATATATCCAGTTTCATTTGTGATACCAAGGTTTTCGACGGATTGTGTCAACGGGTTCATTCCTACATAAACGAACACCCCGTCCGTCTTGAACTCTGTTTCGGATCCGTCTTCGGTCGAAACAAGAGTGACTGAACCTACTTTTCCATCCTTTTCGTTTATTTGCTTGACAGTGTGGTTCCAAATAAAGTCAATTTTATCATTGGCAAACGCACGGTCTTGAAGAATTTTCTGAGCCCGCAGCTTATCGCGGCGGTGAACAATGGTCACTTTTGAAACAAAACGGGTTAAATAAGCGCCTTCTTCAACTGCAGAATCTCCGCCTCCGACAACGACCAGCTCTTTGTCTTTAAAAAATGCGCCATCACACACTGCACAATAAGAAACTCCTCGTCCTTTCAATTCTGATTCTCCAGGAACCCCAAGCGTCCGGTACTCAGCGCCGGTGGCAACAATAACAGCATAAGCCTTATATTCTTTGTTCCCAGCTTTGACAATTTTATAAGGGTGACCATCAACAATTTCCTTGATGTCACCGTAAGCATATTCAGCTCCAAATTTTTTGGCATGTTCAAACATTTTTGTGGAAAGATCCGGTCCCAGAATAGTTTCGAAACCAGGATAGTTCTCAACATCTGCTGTATCCGCCATTTGACCGCCCGGAACTCCGCGTTCAATCATGAGAGTAGACATATTTGCACGTGATGCATAGACAGCGGCAGTCATTCCAGCCGGCCCTGCCCCAGCAATAATCACATCATAAATTTTATCTTCTGACATCATTTTTACACTCCTTCAGATATTTAAGAGTATTTGTCCGTATCGAAACAAATTCCGACAATAGAACAATTTTAATTTTATAATGTTTTTAATTAGCCCTTCCTTTATATCGTATTAAAGTATTTGCTGTACGTCCAAACATATGCTCAATTAAAGATAAAGTTCTATTTTTGTAATATATTTTCGGAGTGTAGCAGGAGAAACTCCGTATTTTTTTGCCATTTCGCGTTGTGTTTTCGTATCGTTTTTTTGCATGCTCCAAACATATTCCGCAGCAGCGGCATAAGCCGAAGGATTTGCAAATTTTCCGTCGTCCTCTATGACCTTTTGAAAGATTTCAAACCAAATTTTGAGCAACTCAAAAACATCAGCTGGACGATCCTTATGCTTTTCATATAATTCAAAAGCCGTTTCATGCCCCTTATCGATTCTCATTCCAGTACCAAGTTTTTGCTTTTTTTCCACTTGAAGAACCGTTGCTAAATATAGCTTCTCCGGGTAGCTAAATTCATCAATCGATTTGAAAGAGGGATGGGTCAGCAGCGCCGGCTGTCTGTCAGAAATCGCAATAAAGAAAATCGCGCACAGCCGTTCCGGGATATTGTCGCTTCTGAGCAAGCTTAATAATGCTCGGTCTCCTTTGCTTCTTTTATCAGCCTCTTCAAGAGATTCGTCCCACGGCTCAGAACCCGCCTTTTCAGGTTCAAGCAAAACGAGATGATCCCAGGCAGCCTTTGCCGCTTTCTCATTTCCGGTAAAATAAGCCGCCTTCGCCAGCCAGTAATAAAAACCGGCATTCCCCTGGTAACCTGACTTTTGGAGATGGCGAAGCCAAAAATAAGCTAAGTCATATTGTTTGACCAGTGCAAACGTTGCTCCCAATTTATAACGGTGTTCCGGAATCATCGGTTTGATTTTTTCTAATGCTTTCAACAAACGATCCAGATCATCTGTTTGATCTTCATAAAAATAAAATACAGCCAGGTTGCACAACGCATGCAGATTGCCTGGATTATGAGCGATTACTTTTTCCGTCATTGAAAAAGCTTTGCTCGTCTCACCTTCATAGAAATAAGCCAACGCCAAATTGTTATAGGCAGGCCAGAAATCAGGGTATGCTTTTACAATTTCCTCGAGCAATCGTACAGCCTCAGCATACTTTCCATCTTCCAGCAGAGATTTTGACTCTTCCTGCATTTGAAGAAGGTCCTCCTGCTCTTTCATCAATGAAATATTATCCTCATCGCTAAACCCTATCCAATCGAGCAGCTCTTCTGCTTCGTCTGTAAATTCTCCTACCTCATCTTTTTCCAAATAAAGCTTTGCATAACGGTAGGCCTCCGTTAGCAGGCCCATATGAGCATAGTTATTTGCCAAAAAATAGTAGCACTCTGTCATCCGCTCATCCAGTTCATTTAAAGTCATAAGCAGGAGCTGATTGGATTTTTCATAATCCCCTGTCTCGGTATGGACAAGAGCGAGCTGGCAAGCAATCATCGGTTCCAACGGTTCCAGCTCCAAAGCTCTCTGCAAGTACTTTTTGGCATTAGTAAAATCAAAGCGATCGTATGACTGGAGCCCTCTATGAAAATAGTAATCTCCTGTCGGCAAAAAAGTATAGATTTTCGCCCGATTTCGTCTCTTTTTCGAGTATCTGGACATCGTGTTTCCTCCGTTGCTATCGTCCTTTGTCGCTTTTTGTAGTATACCATACAAGTTTGTCTGTTTAAATCGCCAAAAAGGGAAACGTTCAAATTCATATGCCAAATGCAGACCTAATAGAACGTACAAATAGTCATTTAACTGTAAAATCGGTTTTTCAATCAAAAAATGACCCTTAAAAAGGGTCATTCACTCGTATAGAAAGAATCGGCATTACGCCGTTCATCCATTTCCTCTTTTGTATAGATGATTTTCATTGGATTTCCACCGACAAATGCCCCTGCCGGAACATCTTTATGTACGAGGGTGCCAGCGGAAACCACCGCCTCATCACCAATCTCAACCCCTGGGAGAATCGTCGTATTCGCACCGATCAGAACGTTATCCCCTATAACGACAGGTCCCAGTCTGTATTCCTTGATCAAGTATTCATGCGCAAGGATAGTCGTATTATAGCCAATGATCGTATTAGCTCCGACAGAGATTTTTTCTGGAAACATAATATCTGGCATAACCATCAGTGCAAAGGAGGTTTTCTCCCCAACTGACATGTTCAGGAATACACGATACATCCAATTTTTCACAGTTAAAAAAGGGGTGTACCTTGCTGCCTGGATGATGATGAAATTCCGCATTACCTTCCAGAAAGGGACAGTTTTGTATATATGCCATAAAGAATTGGCTCCCTCAACTGGAAACCGTTCCGTCCTTCTCATTAGATGCCCACTCCGACAATATCGAGAAGATCGGACATCTTCTTAAGCATATAATCCGGGTTGTACTCCTTTAAAAAGTCCTCCCCTTTCACAGACCAGGCCACTCCACATGTATAAGTGCCAGCATTTTTTCCGCCTAAAATATCATGATAATTGTCACCGATCATCATTGTTTCTCCAGGCTTCGATCCAAGTGCGGCAAGCGCTTTTTCAAGCGGCTCCGGATCCGGCTTCGCTTTTTCTACCTCATCAAGTGTAACGATGACATCAAAAAACTCATCCAAATTCGTAAGTGCAAGCCCCTTTAAAACAGTTTTTCTAATCTTCGTCGATACGATCGCCATTTTAAAATCATTTTCATGCAGCGTCCGTATCGTCTCATAGACGCCTTCAAACTCATGTACAAGCATGTCATGCTTTTCCATATTAAACTTCCGATAAATGTCAACCATTTCATCCGCCTTTTCAGGATCCACACTTGCAAAAGCATCCATCAGCGGAGGCCCCAGAAACGGTAGAACATCCTCCCGAGTAAACCTTCCGGGATAAAATTGCTCAAAAACATGCAAGTAGGAGGTAATGATCAATTCGTTCGTATCAAGAAGAGTTCCATCCAGATCAAATAACAATGTGTTGATTTTATCAGTCATTATGCAACTTTCCCTTCTCTTGCAGTATCATCCTGTCTCCACGCAGATGCCACGAACCATGTCAAGATAATGGCTGTCAAAAGCCTGATGATTAGCAGCGGCCACACCGAAATTCCAAGCGGAACAAAGATCAATGTATCCTCAACAACTGCATGACAGGCGACAAGAAAAATAAACGCAAGTGTCACATCTCTTTTGCTTACACCGTCTTCTTTGACCGCTTGGATCATAACCCCTGCTCCATAAGCAAGTCCGAAAACGAGCCCTGAAGCCATCGTTGTCGATGTATTCTCTTTCATCCCTAGCATCCGGGTGAATGGAGCGACCCAGCGTGAAAAGACATCCAACCATTTATAATCTTTTAAAAGCTGAATTCCAACCATAAGAGGCATGACGATGACAGTCAGTTGTAAGACACCGAGAAATGCCTTTTTCAAAGCAAGCGTGATGACAGAGACAACCCCTGTCACCTGTTCTTCCTGCACAGAAATCATACCGTATTGCGCCATTTCCTGACCGCCGTTCCACAATAGATTAATGGTTATAGCCGAAATGACTGCTAACCCGATTCTCACCGTCAGAATTAGCCAAAACGGCACTCCGACCTTCATGGCAACCGATGATTCAATGAACAGATTATGAGAAAAGGACATCATGACAGCAATGATGAAAACCTCTTTGACTGTCAAGTCCAGCGACATGATCCCCGCAATCCCTGCATATAAATTCAGGAAATTTCCGAGCACAAGTGGGATTGCTGCATCTCCCGATAATCCAAAAATCCCCATGATGGGCTCTATCAGCCGGATCACCCATGGCAGTATGGGAGTATGCTGCAGCACGACAACAAACAAGGTTACCGGAAAAATGACCTTTCCCAATGTCCAGATTGTTTTGACTCCATTAATAGCCCCTTGCTTCACTGACGTTTTATACAATCATCATTCTCTCCCATTAAGCAATATCTTCATTCATCATAACGAGCTTTTGCCAAACCTGCTTTTCTCCGGTATACCCAAAGAATCACCGCGCCGACTATCAATACAAGAGAAATGACCTGTGCCATTTTTAAGCCGCTCGTCAGCATCAGGCTATCCATCCTCATTCCTTCAACAAAGAAGCGGCCGATTGAATAGAAAATCACATAAGATAGAAAGAGCTCGCCACGGTGCAAATTCACTTTTCTCAATAAAATCAGCAGGACAAATCCGATGATATTCCAAATGGATTCATAGAGGAACGTCGGATGGTAATAGGCGCCTTGTATGTACATCTGATTGATAATAAATTCGGGAAGGTGCATATTTTCGAGGAAGGCGCGGCTTACTTCTCCACCATATGCCTCCTGATTCATAAAATTTCCCCAGCGTCCGATCGCCTGTCCAAGGATGATACTTGGGGCTGCAATGTCCGCAATCTTCCAGAACGAAATCCCTTTGAATTTGGAAAAGACGATAGCTGTGGCAACCGCTCCTATGAGAGCGCCATGAATGGCAATGCCGCCTTCCCAAACTTTTATAATATGCCCAGGGTTTTGAGAATAATAATCCCACTGGAAAATCACGTAATATATGCGGGCGCAAATGATTGAAATTGGAATCGCCCATATGAGCAGATCAGGGAAAGTCTCTTTATCAAGGCGATGCTTGTTTCCCTCACGCATCGCAATATATAATGCCAATGCAATGCCCAGGCCGATGATAATTCCGTACCAATGGACAGCAAACGGACCAATTTCTATAGCAATTGGGTTCAGCGGTTGAATATCCTGCTCCATAAATTTCAACTCCATGAATAAATTTATCAAATTCGCCTTGGCGTATTTGCGCCCAGATTTTATCAAGCTCCACTCGATACATTCCTCTGAAAATCTGTGGCATCCGCCGGAGGCTTTAACTTTATTCAGCCGGGGTTTGAAACCCTACTAAACGGAATACCAATATGCTTTCATCTCACCACTTATAGAAGTGGGAGGCTTCTGCTGAATGAAGTTAATCAAACTGGCTTTCTTCTTCCGTAATCACGTCGGAAAGTCTGTCAGCAAACTGCTCAGCCGCATTCATTCCCATTCTTTTCAAACGGAAATTCATCGCTGCCACTTCGATAATGACCGCGAGATTCCGCCCTGGCCTTACAGGTATTGTTAATTTTGTAATTTCCGTATCAAAGATTTTGATTGTTTCTTCATCGAGTCCGAGCCTGTCATACTGCTTTTCACCATCCCAGAATTCTAGATGAATCGTCAGCGTAATTCTTTTATACGGTCGGACAGCACCCGCTCCGAACAACGTCATCACATTGATGATACCCAACCCGCGAATCTCCAGTAGATGCTCAAGCAATTCCGGTGAAGTTCCTACCAGCCTGTCCATATCGACTTGGCGGATTTCAACGCAGTCATCCGCAACAAGCCTGTGACCCCTTTCAATAAGCGCAAGCGCTGTTTCACTTTTTCCCACGCCACTCTGTCCAGTGATCAGAACCCCAACTCCATATATCTCGACAAGCACTCCGTGAACAGCCGTTGTGGGGGCCAGCTTATTTTCTAGGTAATAAGTAAGCCGACTTAAAAAACCGGTTGTCTTCATCTCTGTCCTCAAAACCGGAACCGAATGCCGTTCAGATACTTCAATCAATTCTTCGGGTATGTCCATTCCACCCGTTATAATAATGCACGGAGTAGAATCAGTGCAAAGCTGCTCCATGCGATATCTTCTTTCGCCTGTCATGAGCATTTCCGTGAATTTCACTTCCGTACGCCCCAAAAGCTGAACACGCTCGGCCGGATAGTAATGAAAAAAACCAGCAATCTCCAACCCGGGCCGGGAAATATCACTAGTCGTTATCGGTCTGTGAACCCCTTCCTCGCCACTGACCAGCTCCAGATCGAATTCTTTGATGATATCTTCCGTACGAACTTTCGCCATCGGAATCCCTCCTTATCCAAACCTCTTGCTGTGAAATTTGGATTCTACACAAAAAACTTTACCTTGTCTATTTTAGCATTTTCTACTCAATAAACTCCACTTTTCAAGAAATTTTGTGTTTGGAGGAGCAGGGAGAGAGAGGTTATTACGGGATTGGTGGTGGTTTATAAGAGAGTGGCACCGGTTATAAGAGAGTGGCTGCCGTTATAAGTGATGCAAATAACCCGGTCCAGCCAAGGCTGTCCGGGTTATTTATTACGATCAGGATTTAGTATTGTTTTTTGAATGATTAAATTGATCAATACCATGATCACCGCGATCAGGAAGGTAAGTCCAAATCCGTCAATTTCAAATTTGCTGCCCATGATGGCATCAGTCATTGATAATGTGACGGCGTTGATCACTAATAAGAAGAATCCAAGCGTCAGCAAGGTGATGGGCAAGGTCAAAAGGATGAGGAGCGGCCTCACCAAGACGTTCAATATTGACAGTACAAGGCTTGCCGCGACAGCCGCTCCAAAGCTTGAGACATGGAATCCTTCAAAGTAACCGGCAAAAGCGATGAAAAGAACTGCGTTGATGAGAATTCCAATTAACCATCTCATGCTTTATACACCTTTTGGGTTCGCTTTTCGAATGAAGACGGAGCCGGTTTTTGTATCTGCTTCAAGATATAGTGTTTTGTCATCCGAGCCACTGCGTTTGAACTTCATTTGCTTTTGGATAACTTCCTTCTTTTCATGAAGAACGTTAATACCTTCCAAATCCAGCTTATAGCTTCCGAGATTGGACCGAACTTCTCCGTCAATCGTTGCAGTATCTGGAACATTTACATAAATATTTCCTGTCACTGCTTTAGCTTCTATCACTTCGGCTCCGGAATGCTCCAATGTGCAATGAATATTCCCATTAAAAGATTTCAACTCAACCTTTTTACAGAACCCTGACAGGTCAATCGCCCCGTTGACAGTTTCAGCCTCAACCCGGTCTGCATTTAAATCAATCACTTTTATTTGACCGTTTACTGTATCCACATCAAGCTTCTTCCCGGAAATGCCAGTCAAGTCGACTTTTCCGTTCGTTGTTTTTACAATCAGATGCTCAGTTTCCAGCAGTTCACCTGTCATTTCACCAGTAAACACACGAACTGCTATCTTTTTATAGATTTTCTTTGGAATATACACTGTTGTCTCCACGCGCATCCATTTGGATTTCGTAGCAAAACATAGCATTCCATTATCCTGGGAGAAAACCGTATTATCAAGGAAGTAGCTTCGCCCCTCATCCCGATCTTCCACACGATATACCTTCGCCTGACATTCCACACGGACTTCCTGCTGTTCCCATGCAATGATACGAACTGGACCATTGGCAATATCAATATCGATTCGCTCAATTTGCTCATCCGCCTGCTGGAAAACATGAGGCACTTCCACCGATTGAGTAATCTGCCAATCTATATCCTTGATTTTCCGAAGAGCCGTATTGACGAAATCGAAAATTCGCTCGCCAGCCTGCTCAATTTGCGAATAGAAAGTGTCATCGCCAGAACCGGATTCCTTCGATTTACTCTGTTCATTTTGTGTTGAGCCACGAGTTGATCCTGAATTGGATTCCGCTTTCGACTCAGCCGTTGAAGGTGCTTCCGTCCATTGCTCTTCGAGGCTTGAAGGCTCCTCCTTTGTGCCTTCAGCATCCCCACCTTCTAATGCATCGAGCAGAACGATAGCTTCCTGGGCCGACAGCTTTCCTTCTTGTACCATTTCAAGTATTCGTTTTCGATCCTGGTTCATGGTCAATCCTCCTATTTTTTCATCTTTAATTTAATACGAGATGAACGGGAAAATGTTTCACTTTCAGCAAAAATTACTTGGCAATGGCTTTTTCTTTCATTTCTTGCGAGGCGATCAGCCGTTTCATACGGGCCTTATCCCTTTCTAAAATCGGCTGCAAATATTGGCCTGTGTGGGACTTAGGGCAACTTGCAATTTTTTCAGGCGTCCCTGTAGCAACAATCGTTCCGCCCTTATCGCCGCCCTCTGGTCCGAGATCAATGATATAATCCGTTGTCTTGATTACATCCAGATTATGTTCAATGACGAGTACCGTGTTTCCATTATCGACAAGCCGCTGCAAAACGTTTAATAGCCGTGCTATATCATCAGCGTGAAGTCCAGTTGTCGGTTCATCCAAAATATAAATGGAGCGGCCGTTTGAACGCCTGTGAAGCTCGGATGCCAGCTTTACTCTCTGTGCTTCTCCACCGGAAAGTGTCGTTGCCGGCTGCCCCAGCTTCATGTAGCCCAGCCCTACATCGGCAATCGTCTGCAGTTTCCGTTTGATTTTCGGAATGTTTTCGAAAAACTCCAATCCGTTCTCAATAGTCATATCTAGAACATCTGCAATATTTTTACCCTTATATTTTACTTCCAGTGTTTCCCGATTATACCTTTTACCATGGCAAACTTCGCATGGGACATACACATCAGGCAAAAAGTGCATCTCGATCTTGATGATCCCGTCCCCACGACATGCCTCGCATCTTCCGCCCTTGACGTTAAAGCTGAAGCGGCCTTTTTTATAGCCCCGTACTTTTGCCTCATTGGTAGAAGCGAACACATCGCGGACATCGTCAAACACGCCAGTATACGTAGCCGGGTTAGAACGCGGCGTACGGCCTATCGGTGACTGGTCAATATCAATCACTTTTTCCAAATGATCCAGTCCCTTAATTTCCTTATGGGCTCCGGGTTTAGCTTTGGCTTTATGGAGCTTCATCGCAAGGGACTTGTGTAATATCTCATTGATCAACGTACTTTTCCCGGAACCAGAAACACCCGTAACAGCAACGAATACACCGAGTGGAATCTTCACATTCACATTTTTTAAATTGTTTTCCTTCGCACCTTTTATTTCAATGAATCGGCCATCAGAAGTACGGCGCTCAAGCGGAAGCGAAATGAATTTTTCCCCAGATAAGTATTGCCCTGTCAATGAGTCTGGCTGTTTCATCACTTCTTTCGGCGTACCGCAGGCCACCACTTCCCCGCCATGAACACCTGCCCCAGGGCCGATGTCGATCAAATAGTCTGCAGCCAGTATCGTATCCTCATCATGTTCCACAACAATCAACGTATTACCGATATCGCGCATATTTTTCAGCGTATCAATCAAGCGGTCATTATCTCGCTGGTGAAGCCCGATAGAGGGCTCATCGAGTACATACAATACGCCGGTTAGACGGGAACCGATCTGCGTGGCCAGCCTGATCCGTTGTGCTTCCCCTCCGGAAAGCGTACCTGCGGCCCTGCTCAATGTTAGATAATCAAGGCCAACATTAACTAGAAAGCTCAACCGCTCGTCGATCTCTTTTAAAATCATATGCGCAATCTGCATCTCTTTTTCGGATAAATGAATGGTCTGGAAAAATTCCGAGGCATCCTGAATAGAGAGCTCTGTCACCTGTCCGATATGCTTGTCTTCTATTTTGACTGCGAGACTTTCTTCTTTCAGCCTGTAGCCCTTACAGCGTGGACAAGACTGATCCGTCATATATTTTTCCATCTGTTCCCTTATATAGTCGGAGCTTGTTTCATGATAACGGCGCTCCACATTCTTGAATACACCTTCAAATCTAATGTTGCTTTCCCGCACCTGGCCAAAATCATTTTTATAGCGAAAGCGGATCAAATCAGCTCCAGAACCATATAAAATTTTATCCAGCTGCTCCTTCGGCAGATCCTTCACGGGGACATTCATGTTGATTCTATAATGCTTGCACACTGTTTTTAAAAGCTGTGGATAATACTGCGAGCTGACAGGAATCCAGGGAGCAATCGCCCCTTCGTTCAATGTCAAAGAATCATCGGGAATGAGAAGCTCCTTATCGACTTCAAGCTTCGATCCGAGACCATCACATTCCGGGCAGGCACCAAATGGACTGTTGAATGAAAACATTCTCGGTTCCAATTTATCAATGGAAAAGCCGCATTCCGGACATGCGTGGTGTTCACTGAACAGTAGTTCCTCTTCTCCGATCACATCAATCATGACTTTTCCGTCGCCAAGACCGAGCGCGGTTTCAAGAGAATCAGCCAAACGTGTTTCTATATCTTCTTTGATTACAATCCGGTCAACGACAACCTCGATCGAATGCTTCTTATTTTTTTCAAGCTGGATGTCTTCAGTAAGATCCAGAATTTCACCGTCTACTCGTACACGAACGAAGCCTTGCTTTTTTATGTCCTCCATTACCTTGACGTGGGCGCCTTTTCTTCCAGAGATAATAGGAGCAAGCACCTGAATTCTTGTCTTTTCCGGATAGTCCATAATCCGGTCAACCATTTGCTCAATTGTCTGGGATGTAATTTCAATTCCGTGGACAGGACAAATTGGCCGGCCCACCCGGGCAAACAGCAAGCGAAGATAGTCATAGATTTCCGTAACTGTTCCGACAGTTGAACGAGGATTCCTGCTTGTTGTTTTTTGGTCGATTGAAATAGCCGGAGATAGCCCTTCAATGGCATCAACATCCGGTTTGTCCATCTGTCCCAAGAACTGTCTGGCATAGGCGGACAACGACTCAACATAGCGCCGCTGTCCTTCCGCATAAATGGTGTCAAACGCCAACGAGGATTTTCCGGAACCAGAAAGCCCCGTGACCACGACGAGCTGGTCCCTTGGAATCGTGACATCGATATCTTTTAAGTTATGGGCACGTGCACCTTTAACAATAATTTTTTCTAGTGCCATCGCTGTTTCATCCTTCCGCTTTCAACTCCAAAATGGCATCGCGAAGCTGGGCCGCTCGTTCAAAATCAAGCGATTTTGCCGCTTCTCTCATTTCTTTCTCCATTGAAGTAATTAGCTTGTCTTTTTCCTTTTTGGTTAATTTCTTTGTATTTTCATAAGTGTATTCTTCTGTCTCTTCCGCAGCGGTTGTTGCTCGAATAACATCGCGGACATCTTTTTGGATCGTAGTCGGTGTAATGCCATGCTTCCGGTTATATTCTTCCTGTATAGCGCGTCTCCGCTTCGTTTCTTTAATCGCTTGATCCATGGAATCAGTGATTTTATCTGCGTACATAATTACATGCCCGTTTGCGTTTCGTGCTGCCCGGCCAATTGTCTGGATGAGCGAACGCTCGGAACGAAGGAAACCTTCTTTATCCGCATCAAGAATGGCCACTAGAGATACTTCCGGTATATCCAGCCCTTCACGCAGAAGGTTAATTCCTATCAGAACATCATATTTTCCGAGTCTTAAATCACGGATAATTTCTATCCTTTCCAAAGTCTTGACTTCAGAGTGCAGATACTGAACTTTCACCCCAACGTCCTTTAAATAGTCCGTTAAATCCTCCGACATTTTTTTCGTAAGTGTCGTCACCAGGACACGTTCGTTTCTTTCAACCCGTTCATTAATTTCCCCAAGCAGGTCGTCGATTTGCCCCTCGATAGGACGGATATCGATTGTCGGATCGAGCAGCCCCGTCGGGCGGATTATCTGCTCAACCATTTCTGGCGTTTTTTCCAATTCATATGGTCCGGGTGTCGCAGATACAAAGACGATCTGGTTAATGTGCTTCTCAAATTCTTCAAACATGAGGGGCCGGTTATCAAGTGCAGACGGCAGACGGAAGCCATGATCGACTAGTACCTGCTTCCGTGCTTGGTCGCCATTGTACATTCCACGGATTTGTGGAAGCGTGACGTGTGACTCATCGACAACAATTTGGAAATCGTCGGGAAAATAGTCTAGCAGCGTGAAAGGAGTGGCTCCCGCTGGCCTTAAAGTCAAATGACGGGAATAGTTCTCAATCCCTGAACAAAATCCCATTTCCCTCATCATTTCCAAGTCGTATCTTGTCCGCTGTTCGAGTCGCTGGGCTTCAAGTAATTTTTCCTCTGCCCGAAGTTGAGCTAGCCGTTCTTCCAGTTCAAGCTCAATATTCTTAATGGCAACTCTTAGCTTTTCCTCACCAGTTACATAGTGGGAAGCAGGGAAAATGGCTGCGTGATCCCGGTCGCCAACAATTTCTCCGGTCAAAGCATCCACTACACGGATTCGCTCAATTTCATCGCCGAAAAATTCAACTCGGATGCACTGTTCCTCACGAGCAATGGGGAAAATTTCAACGACATCCCCGCGTACACGGAACGTTCCGTTCGTAAATTCGATGTCATTTCGAGCATATTGAAGATCGACGAGCCTGCGTAAAAGCTGGTTCCTCTCTATCTCCATCCCTGTTCGAAGTGACAGGACGTGATCCCGATATTCTTCCGGGGAACCGAGGCCATAAATACAGGATACACTGGCAATGATAATGACATCATTCCGTTCAAACAAAGCGGAAGTTGCCGAGTGCCTAAGCCGGTTAATTTCATCGTTTACGCTGGAATCTTTTTCAATGAACGTATCTGTCTGTGGAACATATGCTTCAGGTTGATAGTAATCATAGAAACTGACAAAGTACTCAACTGCATTGTTCGGAAAAAACTCCTTGAATTCGCTGTACAATTGCCCTGCTAGCGTTTTGTTATGGGCAATAACAAGCGTCGGCTTGTTCACTTCCTTGATCATGTTTGAGACAGTGAACGTCTTTCCTGTACCCGTCGCCCCCAAAAGCGTCTGATATTTTTTTCTTGTATGGAATCCTTCGACCAGACGTTCAATCGCCTTTGGCTGGTCACCAGCAGGCTTATATTTCGATACTACTTCAAACTGATTTTTCACGCCGGCACCCTCCCGTTTTTCTTTCTATATCTATAAACTCTGCAGCATTTTCACTTAAAATAATCATACAGTCATTTTACCACAAACGGCCCTTTCATAACCAGAAATATGCGAACGTACTTTCGACAACGTGTAAAATCATGGAGTTGCTCAACTGTATTTTTTATCAAAAAACACTCTATGGATGGTGAGCATGATTTAATGCTATTTCGTCAAGTAGTGATTGTAGCAAGAATACAAAATGGGGTATGTTCAAATACGCCTTCTTTCCATTCAACCCCTGACTAATAGAAAATATGCGGTAATTCCAATTTACCCCAAATATTGATCATGAGTGTAAAAAAGATAAAAATGAAATAGACCGGTTGGACTTTAATCCAGCCGGTCGACTTGTAGAAAAAGTAGTTATATATATTATCTGATGTCCTCGCAGACTTCTGCACATGCACTTTGGCCAATAACAGAATCTACAAAACTAGGTTCGCTTCACTTTCTTTTTTATTGCCTTTTTCCGTCACACCTGTTCCGCACCCTTTATTCTCATAACCCGGATTTTATTTATGACGAACAAAAGAATAAACCAAACTGGGGTTACAAACAGGGCAATTCGGGTGTCTTCTCCAAGTGCAAGCACTACCAAAATAAATCCGAAGAAAGCAAGGATTAAGTAATTGGCAAATGGGAACAGTGGCATTTTAAACTTACTTGTTTTGGCTAAATCAGGCCTTGTTTTGCGATATTTTAAGTGAGCAAGGACGGTAATTCCCCAAATAAAGATAAAACAAAAAGTGGAAACGCTCGTGATAAGCGTAAATACTCCTTCCGGCATGACATAGTTCAAAGCGACAACTACCAGTACAGCACCAGTTGAAAAGAACAATGCATTAGAAGGCACTTTATGAGTTGTCAGTTTTATAAATTTTTTGGGAGCCTGTTGGTTTTTTGCCAGTGAATAGACCATCCGGCTTGTACTAAAAATGGCACTGTTGCAAGCCGATGCAGCTGATGTCAGAACAACAAAATTGACAATGCCTGCAGCCGCTACAATACCAACCGCTGCGAATACTTGGACAAATGGACTTTCAGTCGGTTTAACGGCTGTCCACGGATATATGCTCATAATCACCAGCAATGCACCGATGTAGAAAATGATGATCCGTATAGGAATATTATTGATCGCTCTCGGGATAACCTTTTCTGGGTCTTCTGTTTCACCAGCAGTGAGTCCTACAAGTTCAATACCTGCAAACGCAAACATAACCATTTGGAATGAAAGAAAAAAACCGGTCATGCCATTCGGAAACATGCCGCCATGACTCCATAGATTGGTGAAACTTGATGGACCTGCGTCTGTGGAAAAGCCCTTCAAAATCATAAAAATACCAACAACGATTAATAATAAAATGGCAATGACTTTAATTAATGCAAACCAAAATTCCAATTCCCCAAAAAGTTTTACAGTGGCTAAATTCATCAATAACAACAAAACCAATGCTATGAGACCCGGGATCCACTGGGGCACACTCGGAAACCAATATTGTATATAAATCCCAACCGCTGTCAAATCAGCCATTGCAATAGTAACCCAGCTGAACCAGTATGTCCATCCAGTGATAAAGGCTGCCGTATCACCAAAATAGTCTTGAACGAAGTCAACAAAAGAATGATAGTTTAAATTGCTTAAAAGAATCTCTCCAAGTGAACGCATAATTAAAAAGCAAATAGTGCCTGTAATTAGATAAGCAAATAAAATAGACGGCCCTGCCAGATGAATCGATTTCCCCGCTCCAAGAAACAAACCCGTTCCAATTGCCCCGCCTATGGCAATTAATTGTACGTGCCTGTTCTTTAAACCTCTTGATAGATTTTCTTGCTGCATGTAAATGACCTCTCTAACTATTTAGGATTTGTGAAATTGTTTCACCTAAAAATAACCATTTCATACTACCCCTCTTTTTAGGAAGCGATTACATTATATCAACAAAATTTTCATTCATTTTTCTTCCTTTAATCAAACCTAAAAAAACCTTTAAATTTTACTTTTGTCCTTAACCTCCCTTTTTGTTACTTTACCATAAAAACAGCGAAAGTAGGGGTAAAGTGCAATTTCACTTCAAGATTTTTCTTTTCATTTAGTCAATTTTCTGCTGCTTTTTATTTCCGATTGGTATTTACTGGTACTATATTACTATAAAATATAAAGACTGTCGAGGATTCCTCGTCAAAAGAGGGGTCAGACCCCCAGCGCGTTAACGCGCTAAAGGGGGTCTGACCCCTTAACTCAATCATAGCTTTTTGCCTGCACCCAAAATTCAATGAATAACTGCAATGCAATCGTAACTAAAAATACAACAATGGCATAGATGATCCCAAGTTTAAATCCTGCAAGGATGACCATGGCAATGGCAAGAATCCATAAAGCTCCCGATAACAGTCCACCTTGAGCCACTCGCTTGGGATCCTTCTTAATATAGCGCTCCATCCAAATTTTTTGCTCTTCAATGACCCATGGCTTGTGGCGGCTCTTTTCAGTCAGCAGTAAGAAAGCCAATATCCCAACTCCTGGAATGACAAATGGAAGCAATGTTCCGAGCACAGCATGAAGGCCCATATTGTCCATAAAATACAAAGATGCCGCGGTTATCAAACCGAAAAGGATTCCGCCTACAGCAACGGCATAAATGAGGGCGCGGATCCAAGACATCGGATAGTCACTGGCCGTCTCTTGTGTTAAACCGAGAAAAACAAAAGCGGCTCCAGAAATCACAATAAATGGAAGCGAGGAAGAAATGCCCTGCGAGATTACATCCGTTGAAAAATATGAGATGAATCCGACTGTCAGCCCAAACAAAAATAAAATTCCCGCGATGACGTACCCGATAGCATGTTTTAAACCCACCTCTACTTTATGCTGAAAATACATCTGTCCGATTACTTCATTCCTTTTTTGGCGGCTGATATCATCCGCCACCGCAGTAATATCGCCCAGCTCACCAATGGCCTTGGTAAACGCTGCTTCTTCATCCATTCCTTCACTTTCCAGTCCTTTGATCCGTTCAATCAAATTAGAAACAATCTCTTCTTTGAAATCCTCCAATGCAGGTGTATCCACGTACCCCTTGAATAAATCGTCCACATATCTCTTCACCTGTTTACTCATTTTATCCCTCCTCAAGCAATCTATTTAATATTTGCTGGGTAAACTCCCAATCCAGTTTGTTTTGATAATATTGCGTTTTTCCCTTATCCGTAATTCGATAATACTTGCGTCTTCCTCCTTGTGTCTCATCACCCCAATAAGCAACGATCAGCCCTTCCTTTTCCAATCTTCGATAACTGGAATAAAGCGTGGCTTCCTTCAGTTCATATTGGTCATCTGTCTTTTCCAAAATCGTTTTATATATTTCATAACCGTAACTGTCGCCTTTTTGTAAAATACTCAACACAATCGTATCCGTATGCCCCCGCAACAAATCAGACGATAATTTCCCTTTCACCTGCTCACCACCTCTTAGAACCATAACAGCCCAAAGTATTATATTCATAATATTACTTTGTCTGTCATAATAATATGCCAAAAACAATAAATTGTAAACACCTTTTTCAAAAAATAAAACCTGTTGTATTCATTTCATTCAAATGAATACAACAGGTCTTTAGTCAACAAGTCTCTTTTCCAACGCATATAGATCTTCTTCCAGCATTTGCATCCTTTGTTCCGCCACTTCTCTGGCGTCACGGATGCCTTCATTGTAAAAAATGGGGCCAAGCCTTTCTTTAATAAATTCAAAACAGATTTCCGCAGCAAATTCACCAATTTCCTCGCCGCGTTCTTTCAGAAAAAATTCTTGGATCTCCTGGATCATTTGTCTTTTCTTCTCTAAAGAAAGCTTGGGCATTAGCATATTTTGACTCCTTTACAAAAATATGAGCGGAATAGCGGAGATGGTGGAAATGAGCACAGGCAAAAATAACGCAAGAACCATTCCTCTTTCAGTGAATTCGAATTCCGGGAGACGAGTTGAATCAAAGAGCCAGTCTCCCGCTTTTTCAATCCTTGATTTTCGCATGGGAAAATCAGGCACTTCCACATTAAATTCATCCAGCTTTTGAAACAGTTTTTCATCGCTTTTATTTTTCATCTCCATCCACCTCCAAATCTTCCTTCAATTTTTTCATCGCATGATGCAGCCTTGATTTAACCGTCCCGACCGGGATCCCCAAAATTTCTGCCGCTTCTTTTTGTGTTAGGTCATGATAGTAAGTCAGCAATACGACCGCCCTTTGAAGTTCAGGCAGTTGTTGCACTGCTTTCTGGACAGACAGCCTTTCTTCCATTGAAATTGCCGAGGTATTATCTGCTGCCACAAATGGCAGCAATGACCAAAATTTTTTCCTTCTCTTCAATCTTGTAGCCATGGTGTTGTACGCAATTTGAAAAAGGTATGTTTTGAACTTTCCTTTTTCAGGCGAATATTGATGACCTTTAAGTAACTTTTCAAACGTATCCTGTACGACATCAATACTCAGCTGTTGATCTCCTGTATATCTGAAAACGAATGTATAGAGCGGTTTCCTATACATCTCATACAGCGTTTCAATCGTTTCTGAGCATCCGTTTTCCAAACGGATTTCCCTACTTAAACTCATTTGGCCACCGCTCTTTGATGCCTTTAAACACATAAACCAACTTCGTGATCATCCAAAGAAACGTCACTAAACTGAACACCACTGTCTGATGAATAAAATATTGGATGACCGGACTGTTGATATTATCCCCTCTTAAAAGGAAAATGAGCAGACCGATTATATTTAAAAATGTATAGATAGCAGCAATCAACACAATTGAATCCCAGCGGGTCCAGTAAAAATAAAAATCCGTTTTCGTAAAATCAATTTTTCCCCATTTGTCTCGAACAACCTTCTTTTCCATTGAAGCAATGACCCCTGCAAAAACTGAGCCAAGCACCGCTACCACAATACTGCTGATCACCCAGCCTGTCACTGGCATACAGAACACTTCCCTTCTTGTCTCTTGTAAACTATTACTAATAGCGAGGCAAAAAGGTTCATTTTCAATCAAATAATTTTTTGTCGGGAGGCAGAAATGATCTGAATTAATTCCTCCAGCGCCATATCTGACATTGAATTCAAACGCAATCGATGTCCCTCAAATGCCAAGTGACTTGTCACTCGATTCGAGACAACGACAACATTTAGGCCCGCAGCCAGAGCTGCTGTTAGACCATTTTTCGAATCTTCGAAGGCTATGGTCCTCTCAGGATCAGCCTCCAAATCTTTGATGGCCGCTTCATATAACTCCGGATCAGGCTTGATATTGACCACATCGTCCGCTGTTTTGACGACATCAAAATAGTCCTTTATTTCAAATCGTTTCAAAAAACCCCCGACCCAACTCCTGTTGGAACTTGAAGCCAGACCGATTTTCAGGCCAAGCTTTTTTGCAGAGCTAAGATAGTCCAAAACTCCATCCCTCAGCTCTAAATTTTGTAATTGGTTCGTATATATTGCCTCGGCTTCTTTTATGATCACTTCTTTTGTAAAAGAAACCTTCTTTTTCAAGCGCTCAAATAACACATCATCTGACGTACCGATACAAAGAGCAAATTCATCTATTGTCAAATCATAATTCAAACGACGGAAAACCTGGCGAAACGCCTCATACCAGACAGACTCGGTATCTACGATTAAACCATCAAAATCGAAAACGACTGCTTCCATCTCTTAATCTCCTCATTTTTCATCACTTTACTGAGTGACGCTTTTCACTTCTTTTGCACGAGAAACATAACTGTGCAGTACCATTCCTGCTACAACAAGTAGCATACCAATCAAGGAAGCAGGAGCCGGCATAGGTGCACTCAACACAACAATTTCTCCCAGCAAAGCGTAAGGGACTTCCAACGATTGTGTAGCTTCTACTGCAGCAAGTTTGCCCATGTTATCTTTAACAGAATCTGTCGCTTTGAAAAATAAAACAGTAGCTATTACCCCGGAAGAAATGGCGACAAGAAAAGACTGAAACGTCTGCTCTTGTGAAGGAAAGGAACCTGTTGCAAGTTCCCAACCGGCAAGGACCAGCCAAAATGGCATACTTCCAAGGGTCATGCCCAAAACCCTTTGATATGTATCCAGGCGACCACCGCAAACCCCCATCATCTTTCTGTTTCCAAGCGGGTATGCAAAGGAAGCCACTACAATTGGAATGACGCAGAATAATACATTTTGCAGGGAAAGCCCGTTCATATGCTCTAATTGCATCATAGCAATCCCGGCTAAAATGATCAACGACATGCTCAGTCCTCTATAGGGGATTTTTCCTCTTACAGAAATATAGCCAGAAGAAGTCAGAATGGTTTCGTAAAAAAGCGGTGCCAAAAGAGAGCCGGAAATAATCGTTATCTGAAACGTACTAGCGATTAACCAACCTGGCCCATATCCTGCGGCAAATGTAAGCGGAGCATAAAACAAGCCGAATCCCACAGTACTCCACAGGAGCCATTCCCCTGGGTTCGCTTTCATCTCATGGATTAGCTTTCGAAAATTCCCCCTGACCACTACAATTAACAATAAAAAAGGCACCATGAACATATAACGAAGCGAGGCACTCCAAATCCAACTCCCGCCTGACAAATCCATTGCGCGGTTAAAAATAAATGTGAAGGCAAAAAAGAATGCAGCCACCACACCTAACAATATTGGCTTCACGAGGCTCCCCCCTGTCACTTACTTCGAAAATCGAAATATCAAAACATTTACATTATACTACGGAATGCTTGACATTAATATAGATGAAAATAATTTTATGAGAGGATGGGCATGTAATTCCTTCTGAATCCGGTATAAAAAAACACTCCTTGTCCCGGCTGCAAACCAGGTCATGAAGTGTCTTTCTTTCTCCTTTTATTTTTCATTTGGTTGACGATAAATAGTCCTAATGTAAGAGACGCCGCCTCAATAATAATCAGCCACCATTTATGCAAATATCCGTTGTATGCCGAAACAATAATCAGGGCAACAACCAAAAGAAAAGAAACAAAGCGATTGTACGTTATCCGTACGAAAAAAATCATCATTAAAGCCGGTAAAAATATAGCGGATAAGATTTTATCTATCATGGCGATCCCCCATGTACATATTGCAAGCCTTATCTATAAGTTTTTCCGAAAATGCGAAAAAGTGCAAGTCTCTTTTTCAACGGCTTCTGCTTTCTTCAATCATTCTCTCAGTGATAGCTGTCAATTCACTTTGTTCAATAAAACGTTCACGGAGCATTTCCGGCAAGATTTGATCAAGAAAGTATTGGACACACGTCATATCTTTGAACAAAAGGATTGTGCTTAACGCTTCTTCATATATTTCCATAAACAATGTCTCTGGATTTTCCTTCTGGATCTCACCGAAAGATTCATACAATAGATCGATTTTATCAGCCACCGATAGAATCCGTCCTTCTAACGTATCGTCCTTCCCTTCTTTGAAGCGCCCCAAATAAACATTCTGGAATTCCGGCGGAAATTCCTTTTCCACGAATTTCCTTGTCATCTCTTCCTCCACTTCATTGAAAAGACGCTTTAATTCTTTAGAAGCATATTTAACTGGTGTTTTGATGTCTCCGGTAAAAAGTTCTGCATAGTCATGGTTCAATGCTTTTTCATACAGCAGCCGCCAATCGACTTTCTGCCCTTCCATTTCTTCGACAGTTCCCAGAAACTGCGCGATTTTCGTTACTTTGAACGAATGGCTGGCCACAGAATGTTCTTGAAATTTGAATTTTCCCGGGCAGCGGTATATTTTCTCTAAATCAGACAAACTTTTAAAATAATGATGGATCCCCACTTGAATCACCTGCTGCTTTCTTATTTCGAAAAATTGTAACACGAAGCCTTCCCATTTAAAATCAAAAGGACTTTTCCATCGGAAAAAGTCCTTGACTCCTTATTGATTCAACTCCACTTTCTTCCCCGAGTCCATGTACACAATCCACTCACAAATATTGGTGACATAGTCGCCAATTCGTTCCAAATATTGCGCAGTGAGCAGAAGGTGTGTCGCCTGATTGATCAATGACTGATCCTGCGTCATCAGACCTATCAGGTCTGTAAAAATTTCTTTATAAAAAGCATCCACCTCATCATCGCGGTTCGCTATAGCCTTCGCTTTATCCTTATCCATATGAATGTATGCGTCCAATGCGTCACGAACCATATCCTGAACTAGTTTACCCATTTTAGGAATATCGATGAGCGGTTTTGCATAAACCTCGCCCTGCAGCCTCACGGTAGTTTTGGCGATGCTCACTGCATGATCTGCTATTCGTTCAAGGTCTGTCGAAACCTTGAGTGTAGTTGCAATTCTTCGAAGGTCGCTTCCCACCGGCTGCTGCAAGGCAATCAATGTGAAGCATTTTTTTTCGATTTCCATTTCCGCATCATTGATTTCCCTGTCGCCGTCGATTACCTCTTGAGCGAGCTTTACATTTTTATCAACCAATGCCTGCACTGCCTGATGAAGCGCTTCTTCCACCAGCATCCCCATTGTGAGCAGCTGATGGTGCAAGTTTTGCAATTGCTCATCAAATTGATTTCTGACTGCCATCTGCCAGCCTCCTTTTTATGATTTATCCAAATCGTCCCGTTATATAGTCCTCTGTCCTCTTGTCATCCGGATTGGAGAACATGGCCGACGTCTTGCTAAACTCAATCAATTCCCCATTTAAGAAAAAGGCTGTCTTATCTGATATGCGAGCCGCTTGCTGCATATTGTGCGTCACAATGATGATGCTGAAGTTTTCCTTCAACTCCTGGACCAGCTCTTCCACTTTTAAAGTAGAGATAGGATCAAGTGCAGAGGTCGGTTCATCCATCAAAATGACATCAGGTTCAATCGCAAGGCATCTAGCGATACAAAGACGTTGCTGCTGGCCGCCTGAAAGTCCGAAGGCATTTTCACTCAGCCTGTCTTTCACTTCATCCCAAAGCGCAGCCCCCTGCAAGCTTCTTTCCACAATCTCATTCAATATTTTTTTGTCCCTAATACCATGAATCCGCGGGCCATAAACGACGTTTTCATAGATTGATTTTGGAAACGGATTGGGTTTTTGAAAGACCATTCCCACTTTGGTCCTTAATTCTTCAACGCCAAATTTGTGATCCAAGATATTCTTTCCTCTATACAGCAATTCGCCGGTCATTTTCACTGAAGGAACAAGCTCTACCATCCGATTCAGAGACTTGATGAATGTCGATTTTCCACATCCAGATGGTCCGATAATCGCTGTGACCTCATTCTCCGCTATTTTAAAATCAATCTCTTTCAGAGCATGCTTTTCCCCGTACCATAGATTAAAATTTTTCGCTTGAAAAACTTCATTCTTCTGTACCTGGATATCCGGTTTGGCTGTTTGTTCCTCCCTGACCAATGTTGTAATCAAATCTATCCCTCCAATTAATAGCGCTTGGAAAATTTATTTCTAATGATAATGGCAATGGAATTCATCAAAAGCAGCATAAGAAGCAGAACAATAATTCCAGCTGCTGCTACATCATGGAATGCAACCTGCGGTCTGCTGGTCCAGTTGAAAATTTGAATAGGCATGACGGTGAACCCTGACCAAATACTTTCTGGTACAAAGGCAACAAACGTCAATGCTCCAATCATAATGAGCGGAGCTGTCTCCCCGACTGCACGTGATAATGCCAGTATTCCACCTGTTAAGATACCTGGAATCGCCGCTGGCAAAATAACACGGCGGATGGTTTGCCACTTTGTGGCTCCCATTCCGTATGATGCTTCCTGCAGTTCTTTCGGAACAGCGCGAATGGCTTCCTGCGAAGCTACAACAATAATAGGGAGAATCAAAAGGCTCATAGTCAATCCTCCGGCAAGCACACTCCTCCCCATTTCCATCATCCGTACAAATACAGTCAATCCCAATAACCCGAAAACAATAGACGGAACGCCTGCCAAATTAGAAATATTCATTTGAATAAAGCGGGTAAACCTGCTTTTCTTTGCATACAACTCAAGATAGATGGCACAGCCAACGCCTAATACAATGGATACAGGACCTGTAATGGCCACCAGCCAAATCGTCCCGAATATGGCGGCTTTGATGCCTGCATCTTCAGGCCTTCGTGAAGCGAAGCTTGTAAAAAAATCAAGATCCAAATAGCTGTACCCTTGGGATAATATCCGGTAAACCAAAATCCCTAATACTAGCAATCCAACCGATGTGGCAAGCATAAACAGCCACTTCGACAATCTGTTTTTTAAAAGACGGGAACCAGTTCTTTTCACTATCTTTTCATCATTTATCAATTCCATTAATACTCCTCCCTAAAGCGCTTAGAGATCCATTGGGCAATGATGTTCATGAAGAGTGTAAAAATGAACAGCGCCATTCCAACCGCATAAATGCTGTAGTAAATGGTGGAGCCATATGAAGCATCTCCAAGGCTCACCTGCACAATATAAGCGGTCATCGTCTGAATGGTCTCCGTCGGATCAAAGGTTAGATTCGGTTTTGAACCGCCTGCAATTGTGACGATCATCGTTTCACCAATCGCACGGGAGATCCCTAGAACACATGAAGCGACAATTCCGGATAACGCAGCAGGCAAGACTACTTTTAAGGACACTTCCAATTTGGTTGACCCCAGTGCCAATGCCCCTTCCCTCATGGATCGAGGAACTGAGCTCATCGCATCTTCAGAAAGGGATGCAATCATCGGAATGATCATGATCCCAATAACAATTCCTGGACTTAATGCATTAAAAAACTGCAAGTTCGGTACAATTTTTTGCAAAAGAGGTGTTACAAAAGTTAAGGCAAAAAAACCGTAAACAATAGTCGGAATCCCGGCAAGGACTTCTAAAATGGGTTTCACAACTTTCCTGACCCGATCACTGGCATATTCACTTAAATAAATGGCTGTCGCAAGACCAATCGGAATCGCGACAATCATGGCAATCACAGCTACCAGCAATGTCCCCGAAACCAAAGGAGCTATACCATATTGAGGATCGGCTTCGAAAAACGGGAACCACTCTTTGCTTGTGATAAATTCTATTATGTTAACACGTTCAAAAAACGTAATTGTTTCCACTAGTAATGTAATGACGATCCCAATCGTCGTTAAAATAGAAATAACTGCCATTGTAAAAAGAAAAATGGGGACACATCTTTCAATCATCCCCTGCTTAAACTTAGACTTTCTTTTATTTTCTTCAATGAGTGCGGCAACTGATTTTCTTTCCGCTTTTAACTCCATAAGGAAAACTCCTCACTATTTTCATAGTAAAGGGAGAGGGGGGTCCCCCTCTCACCTGATCATATTACTTTGAAGCTTCTTCCAGTTTTTCAAGCGCTGCTTTATATTCATCGTCTTTAAGGCTGATATAACCAACTTCTTCAGCTAGAGTACCGGCATTTTCAAGAGCAAACTTAGCATACTCGTAAACTTGAGGTTTCTCTTTCAATGCTTTATTACTAGCATAGAAGTACAATGGACGGGAAAGCGGCTCATATACACCGTTCATGATCGTGTCATGGTCTGGAGTGACTGCCTCACCTTTACTATTAACGATCGGTACAACCTTTAGATTGTCCTTATTTTCAGCGTAGTATGAGAATCCGAAAAAGCCGATTCCGCCTTTGTCTCCCATTACACCTTGCACAAGTACATTATCATCCTCAGATAATGTAGCGTCTTTTCTCATTTGTTCTTCTTCAAGAATTACTTCATTCCAGTAGTCATAAGTACCGGAGTCTGTACCTGGGCTGAAGAATGTAATCGGCTCTTTTGGCCAGCCATCACGGACATCCGCCCATGTTTTCACATTCCCATCTTCCAGCCACATTTTTTTCAATTCATCAATAGTCAACTGATCGACAAAGTCGTTATCTTTATTTACTACGACAGATATACCGTCATAAGCGATTTCGAATTCTGTATAATCAATGCCTGCTTCTTCCAACAGCTTCGCCTCTTCATCCTTTATAGGGCGTGAAGCATTGCTGATGTCCGTTTCCCCTGCGATAAATTTTTTAAATCCGCCCCCGGTTCCAGAAACACCCACCGGCGCCTTGACATCCGGCTGATCCGCAGCAAATTCCTCGGATACTGCTTCCATAATCGGGAAAACAGTTGAAGATCCATCAATGCCGACGGAACCCGTCAACTTGTCATTGGATGTTTCTTCTACCTTCGAAGTATTATTTTCATTTCCCTCTGCATTGCTGCTTGTACTGCCATCACCATTTCCACACCCTGCAAATAAGAGAGCTGAAGATAAGGTGACTGTCGCAAACGCGGCTTTCAATTTCATTCGTCATTTTCCCCCTAATATTCTTTGTTCGACTTCAATGAACATATTACTCTCCCTATATCAATTTTCGATGAACGCAATGTAAAGATTATGTAAAGGTGACGTTGAACCTATTCAACAGAGGGTTTTAGAGCATTTTCACATGCAATTTGAAGCATACCTGTCAAACCCGTGCAGGTCTGTAGCATTTCCTTTCAAACTGGGGGCGGATCCAATGCTCAGAGCATTTCCAATCACCTTCGATCAATTCCTCTTAATCTTGGATCATAACTAGTCATGCCTAACTATTCCATCGTAAGTCTAGGGCATATCCAGTATTTTTCGCAGCATTTCTCCAACATAAAAAATCCTCACTCCCTTTTCGGGTGCGAGGATCATTGCTGCTTCGGCAGTGTCACTATAAATTCTGTCCCCCTGCCTTCTTCACTTTTGACTTCAATTTTTCCTTGGTGTGATTCCACCAAATGTTTCACAATCGCAAGGCCAAGGCCAGTACCGCCCGAATTCCGGGCTCTCCCCTTGTCCACTCTGTAAAAACGCTCAAACAACCGCGGCAAATCTTTTTTTGCGATGCCGATTCCTGTATCTTTGACGCTGATTGCAACCTCATCTTCTATGTCCGCAAGCGACACCGTAATCCTTCCACCTGCTGGAGTATAAGAGACTGCATTAGAGACAAGGTTCAGAATGATTTGCTGAATCCGATCCTTTTCCCCCTTAACCCAGCACTCCCTTTCCACCGGCAAGTGAAGTTCCAATCCTTTTTTCTCAACATCTTTCCTGACTGTATCAGCGACTCGATCCACAACCTCCGCCACATTAACATTTTCCACCTCAAGCGGAATCATATGCTGTTCGATTTTTGACAGATGAAGAATATCATTGATCATCCGATGAAGTCGCTCACTTTCTTTATGAATGATGCCAAGGAAATGGTGGAGGGCTTCTTTATCTTCCATTGCGCCGTCAAGTAAGGTTTCCGTAAAACCTTTGACTGAAGTGATCGGCGTTTTTAATTCATGGGAAACATTCGCAATGAATTCGCTTCTCATTTTTTCAAGCCGGCGAATGTCGGTTATGTCATGAAGTACCGCCACAATTCCCTTTAACTCGCCATTTTCTCCGACATATGGCGCAAGGTGCGCATCCAGTATCCGCTCGTTCGGATAATAAAATTGGATCTCATCCCTGATTTCCGTTTGTTCATTTAGGCACCGGGCGATCAGTCGGCTCAAGCCTGCATTTTTGACGATTTCCACATGCTGTTTTCCAGTAAAAGCTTCAGGATCCGCATCTAGCATACAGCCAATCGCACGATTGGCAAGTAAAATTTTTCCGTTCTTGTCCACAAAAAGTACGCCGCTCATCATATTTCGTAGAACTCCTGAAAGCCGCTGCTCATTTTCCTGGATTGTTTCCATCTGACTTTTCAAGCTGGCAGCAAGAACATTGATGGCATTAGCAAGCTGGCCCAACTCTCCTTTGGGTCTCATGCTTACTCTCGCGGTGTAGTCCTTATCTTTCAATTTCTGAGATACAAACATCATTTCTTCAACTGGCTTGGCAATGCCTTTGGCGATTCTGATTCCAATCAGTGCAGTCAGCAAAAGGGCGGCAAAAAGGACGATTGTTAAAGTATTCCTTAGATGCCTAATTGCTTTCTCAATGTTTTCGAGAGAAAGGGCCACCCTAACAACGCCTTTGACCTCTCCATCAATTTTCACAGGAATGGCCGTATACATCATACTGTAACCCAGGGTGTGGCTGTATCTCGTCGATATACCAGATTCCTTCCCTTCCTTAATGACCTGGCTAACTTCCGGGCGACTCGCATGGCTTTCCATACTAGAGGGATTGTCTTCTGAATCTGCCAATACTTTTCCATTGCGGTCGATAACTGTCACTCGCGATGTCACTGGGGCGGCTAGTTCCTTTACTTTAGACTGCAAATCTTGCTGCTCAATCCCATTTAGCTCTAATGCTCGCAAAACGAGATGAGCTGTTTGCTTAAGCTGGCTTTCTTTAAAATCCATATATGTATTTTTCATTGTGTTGGCCAAAAAGAGGCCGGACCCCAGAAGGGCAAAAAACATTAAAAGAAAAAAAGAAAACGTAATACGCACCCATAGCTTATGCATCCTTAAGGCCTCTCCATTTTATAGCCGAATCCACGGATTGTTTTAATATATCGAGGATGCCGTGTATCTTCTTCAATTTTTTCTCGCAAATTGCTGATATGAACATCAACAATCCGAGAATCTCCAATAAAGTCGTAATTCCAGATGGCGTCCAAAAGCTGCGTTCTGCTCAAAACTTTCCCTTCATTTGAAGCAAGATACAATAGAAGCTCAAACTCCTTTGGGGTCAGTTCAAGTTTATCTCCATCCAGCAATGCTTCGTACCTTTCAGGATAGATCGTAACCTGCCCTAATTCCACGACAGGTTCGGGAGCTTTGTCCATAACAGCGCTGCTTTCTTCAAAGGTTTTGGTCCTTCGTAAAATAGCTTTCACCCGCGCAACGACTTCACGCGGACTGAAGGGCTTTGTCAAATAATCATCTGCACCGAGCTCCAGCCCGAGCACTTTATCAAATTCATCGCCACGGGCTGTAAGCATTAAAATAGGAGTATTCACTTTTTCCTGGCGAAGGGTCTTACATATATCCATTCCGTCCATTCCAGGAAGCATCAAATCCAAAATCATCAGGTCCGGCCGCTCTTCCATGGCCTTTTTCAGGCCCTCAGTGCCGTCCGAAGCTGTCAACACTGAGAAGCCTGCCTTTTCAAGATTATATTGAAGTAATGTCGCAATTGATGGCTCATCTTCTACAACTAAAATTCGTTCCATTTTTCTCAGCCTCCTCATTTAGAGTGCACGCTGCCGCCTGACTTGTCAATCAAAATCGTCAGACTGATCAGCGTAACAAGGATCGTGGCACCCATATCCGAAAGGATGGCGATCCACAATGTAAGGAGACCTGGAATGGTCAGCAATAAGGCAATGAGCTTTAAACCAAGGGCAAGAGATATATTCAACTTGATAACAGAATTCACCCGTTTGGCAATTTTAATGGCGCTCGGCAATTTGCCAAGATGGTCCTGCATTAACACAATGTCAGCTGTTTCAATGGCGCTGTCAGTTCCTTTTCCCATTGCAATCCCAAGATCGGCAACGGCCAAAGCAGGAGCGTCGTTAATACCATCCCCAACCATCGCTGTTTTCCTTTCCCGAATCAGATCATTGATTTTTTCCACTTTCTGATCCGGTAGCAAATTGGCGTAAAAATCAGTCAACCCAATAGCATCTGCCACTTTTTTTGCCGTTTTTTCATGGTCTCCTGTCAGCATGATTGCCCTCTTGATGCCAGATTTATACAATTGCTGGATTACGTCTTTGCTCTCCGGACGTATTTCGTCCGCGATCCCAAACAATCCGAGAACACGTGAATCATCTGAAACGGACACAAGCGTATATCCTGCATTTTTCAGTTGGTCAATATCCGCTCTGATCTTCTCATCAACAGCACCAGAAGGAATGCTCGCTTCATTGCCCAGCCGATACAGTTTACCTGATACGAAGGCTTCCACTCCCTGTCCGGCAATCGTCGTGATATCAGCCGGTTCTTCCAAGAAAAGATCATGTTTTTCCACTTCCTTCATGACTGCTTTAGCCAAAGGATGGGAAGAAGATCTCTCAATGGATCCAGCCACTTTAAAAAATTCTTCTTCGTGATAAACAACCACTTTTTCCACATGAGGCTCGCCTTTAGTCAAAGTTCCTGTCTTATCGAAAGCGACAGTTTCAATGTGACCAAGCTGCTCTAAAAAGACTCCGCCCTTTACTAAAATCCCGTTGCGGGCATTTCGCGTAATCCCCGAGATGATCGCAACCGGAGAAGATATGATCAAGGCACATGGACATCCGACGATCAATACAGCAAGCCCTTGGTAAAACCAGCTTCCCCAATCACCTCCAAAAAGCGGGGGAATCACCATGACAACAGCCGCGATCACCATAATCAAAGGAGTATAGTATTTAGCGAACTTATTAATGAACTGCTCTGTCGGCGTTTTCGTTTCCTGCGCTTCTTCCACGAGATGCAGAATCTTTGCAAGTGAAGAATCGTCATAAGACTTGGTAATTCTGACCTTCAGAACACCCTCGTTGTTAATACTGCCGCCAAAAACAGTCTCCCCTTCCTCTTTGTCAACTGGCATGGACTCCCCTGTTATGGCAGCTTCATTGACTGAGCTTCTGCCATCAATGACAACTCCGTCCGATGGAATTTTTTGGCCTGATTTTACAAGAACAATATCATCTGTTTTCAATTCTGCTACAGGAAGTACTTTTTCCTGTCCACCGCTAAGAACAATTGCTTCCTTTGGCGCCGCATCTAGAAGCGTTTCCATTGACTTACGGGCCTTCTCCATTCCAAGCCCTTCCAAGAATTCATTAATTCCGAACAGAATCGCAACAAGAGTACCTTCTTTCCACTCACCAATTCCAAATGCTCCAATTAATGCGATCGTCATAAGTGTATCGATATTGAATTTGAACTTAAAAAGATTTCTCAATCCTTTTAGAAACGTCGAATACCCGCTCAATGCCGCCGCGACAACATAAAGAGCCACAGACGACCACCCAGGCAGTGATTTTTCCGAAATTATAGCTACAACATACAAAATCACCGAAGCCCCTATCAAAAAGAGAAGCTTGCGCCCGCTTCCATGAGCATGGCTGTGATCATGGTCATGCTCATCTTCTTTTACTATTGAGGCACCGTCGCTTGCCAAGATTTTTTCTACTTTATTTAATTCAATCTCATCTGACACAACCAATTTGCTAGAATTGAACAGGATTTTTGCATCTTCACCATAATCCAATTTCTGTATTTCCTCTTCAATCTCCCTTGCGCAGTTCGCGCATGAAAGCCCCTGTAGCCGATATTCAGTCATTTTCTAAACCTCCATCTGAGATGTTCAATGCCTTGCATGATCGATTGTCTGCTCCAGTATGTTCATGACATGTTCATCATCATGGGAATAGTAAAGGCTCGTACCTTCCCTTCTATATTTCACAAGCCGTAAATTTTTTAAAGTGCGAAGCTGATGTGAAACTGTAGACTGTTGCAAATTAAGACTCTCTGCAATTTCATTCACCGAAAATTCCCTCTCGGACAGAAGATGCAAGATCCGTATCCTTGTCGGATCCCCCAGCGCTTTGAAAATTTGCGAAACAGTTAGTAACGTGTCCTCATCTAGTTCATCAGGATAATCGTTCTGCCTATTGTCATTCATACGATTTTACACTTCCGTTCTCTTTATATGATCATATGTTCATGTATTAATTTAAATGTATTAAATAAAGCTTTATTTGTCAAGTAAAACCGCTAAAAATCTCTTCTTTTATATAGCAGCCACCAAAATGTGCTATTGCAGGCAACGCGACAGGATATGCCGTTTTGAAATAGCTTAAGTTCATCTTTCAATAACCTGTAAAAGGAACCCCACCTTCTTCGACACTCATCTAGCTTTCCGAACTCTCGCATTTCCTTGAGCGCCCTCTACTCGGGTACTTCCGCTTTTCTATCCAATCGAATACTTGAGGGTAATTAGTTCCCATACATTGAAAGTGATGCCCAGTTTTGCTATATTATCATTAGTTTGTTTTATTCAACTGAAGTCTTTGACGCACAAGCCTATATTTTTTTCATATATTAGTAAAGGGTGGTTATTGAATGGCTTACGTAATTACATCTCCTTGTATCAGCGAAAAATTCGGTGAATGTGTCGATGTATGTCCTGTCGATTGTATTGAAGAAGGAGAAGAAATGTTCTTCATCGATCCAGACATTTGCATTGACTGTGGCGCATGCCAAGCCGTTTGCCCGGTAGAAGCAATCTACCATGAAGAGGAGTTGCTCCCAGAGGATAATATATATTTAGAAAAAGCTAAAGAATTTTACGCTTCAAGATAATTTTCCAATAAAAAACAAGGGCCAAAGTGCAGGACACTTTTCGGCCTTTTTTTTGCTTCAAAAACCCAACTTTCCCCTCTATTTGCTTTAAATAGCTTCTCGCCTGTGAAGGTGATATGACTTTTCTGCCAAACATCACTGGATGTTCACAGCTTACTGATTGAAGGATTTCCGCAACTCTTGAAGCGAGTAATTCCATTGTTGAGCAGTTTCTCTGAAATAATTTTTTCCGTCCGCCTATACACAAAAAACCCGACTGAATAGAATAAAAAAGAACCCCCCAGCTGGCAGAGAGGAGGATAGCGATGTCTAAAGAGAAGAAGGAAAAGGTCATTAAGGTTGAGAACTTGGTCATCCATGCGCAAAATGTTGATTTCATTCGGGATCGCCACAGAGAAAGAGAGGACAGAGAAAGAGAGATGCAGGCAAGGGATCCATGGGAATTCTTTTTGGGGAGACCCCGCCCCCCACACACAGTAGATGAAGAGGAAAGCACTGGCAGACCTGAGTAGTCCGCCGGTTTTGGTTTAAAATATTTGCAGTAAAAAAATGGGTAAATACCCTTCCACAAGTGGAAAAAATGCATATTCTATGGTAAGGCCCAATCAGGGGGTCTTAATGCCTTTCTGACGAGACTTTGCGGGAAAGAGGTGAGTCATTTGTTTGGATATGGCGGCTTTGGCGGCTGTGGATTTGGTGGATATGGCGGCGGCTGCGGATTTGGATTCGGCGGCGGTTTTGCACTCATCGTCGTGCTGTTTATTCTGCTGATCATTATCGGAGCAGTATGCTTTTACTAATATAAGAAAAGCGCAAGCGCCTTGTTTAGCCCCGACAAGCACAAGACGATTCCCGAGGAGGCAGCTCTTCAGTCACCACAGGGACGGCTTGATCCTTGCGGGGCTAGGTGCTGGCAGGCTCAGAACGCGACGTCCTGTCGCTTCGCTAGCACTAGTACTTCCTGTACGTCGTAGCTAGACAATGATAAAGCTACCTTTGAATAACAATTTCCATATCAAGTTCTACTTTCTTTACTCATAAAAAAAGGATCATCCCGGTCAATTCATTAGATTGACTGGGATGATTATTTTCTAAGAAAAGGATGCCCAATGGCAACGATCGCTTGTTCATGATTATTCAAAATTCACACGCACAACACTCATTCAGAAGGTAAGCTGTTCTAAATTTTTTTCTGATCTTCAATCAACGCACGGAATCGGTCCGGTTCATCCAGACGGATCGCCGTTTTCGTATAATTTTTCTTTAAGCCCATAAATAGATTTGCGGCAAGAGGGCGTTTGAATTCGATGATACAATGCGGCGGTAGTGTTTCAAAGTCCTTTGCTATAAAATCAATCGTCTCTTTGGGATTAATTTTCTCTTCCTCCGCTTCCCTCTCCCACTTAATCTCTTTGATTTCTTCCATTGGAATGACGATGCGCTTCCCAAGCCCAAGTGAAACGAAAATCTTTCTATCCTGGACATACAGCGGATTTAATCTTATTGCCTGAATATCCCCGATGAAAAATATGACGGTGTAGACATTTAGTAGAAGCATTATGATCGAAAGGATAACCGACTTTTCATGAATAAGCCAATGGATGGCCGCCGTTTCTATGATGATGCCATGGATCAGCATGATATAAAATGCGATGAGGCTTGACTTTTTATGCAACGAAAAATAGGCTTCTCCAGCTGAAGGTTTCTTTTTCCATGAAGCGAATGCGTAATAGAACATGAGAAATTCCGATGCAATAACTCTCAGCAGAATGTGATTCCCCACCCGCTTCTCTACAGCAGACGGAAGTGAAAACAATAAGCTTTCGTTATGTGATTTGATCCAGCGAATGATGCCAGGCAAACGCCAAATGAGTAATGCGACCAAGCCCAGCTCAGCCAAAACAATGAGGGCTTCAATACCGATAGCTGCAAGCGGGACGTAAGTAAACGGTTCGAAATAAGCACTTGGGATGAGGAATCGAGCAAATACCAGCCCGGAAACCATCCAAGCAATAAATGCTTTTACCGTAATCCTTTCCTTGCGTTTCAAAAACAAAATCAGGAGCGGTGCCACAACCGCCAAATCAATCAATGAGCCGATGACAACCCAATTTGCATCAGCTGGAAGAACCTGGGAAGTTAGTGGAGAGCGATACAATAAAGCATTGGAGCCAAGAACGAGAACAAGTAAAAACAGTAAAATATAAAACCGGCGGTCTCTCTGAATAGCAGTCATCAAAAACACACCTTTTTTCTTTTATCTTACCATAAGAAAAGCTCAAGGCGCCCGTTTAGCGACGTACAAACTGGAGCGATTCTGACGAGATAAAGGAAAACGAAGTGCGAGAGTGCCTGCTTATCGGCGACCAAGCATAAGACGAGCGCTGAAGAAGGCGTAGTTTGCCTTCAGCAGCGAATGGCTTATGACCTCGAGCCGATGGCACTCACAGCCAGACAACACGGCAAAGAATGCAGGCTCAAATCGCGACGTCCTGTCGCTTCGCTTGCATTAGTACTTCCTGTACGTCAGCAGGCTCAAACCGCGACGTCCTGTCGCTTCGCTTGCATTAGTACTTCCTGTACGTCAGAGCCGATGTTGACTTATCGTAGGAAGAAGAGTGAAGTTTGCTAGTCGCTGGGCGCCTGGAGCCAGACATAGAAAAACTTAATTCGAACTAAATATTTCATCTGATTTTATACTTTCTTACTCTGTTAAAAAAGCCCCGCCATCATGCGGGACTTGCCTTCAAAATTGAAAAATAGTTGACTTATATCAAATGCACCTTGGCGTATTTGCGCCCAGATTTTATCGAGCTCCGCTCGATAATTTTCCTCTGAAAATCTGTGGCATCCGCCGGAGGCTTTAACTTTATTCAGCCGGGGTTTGAACCCCCACTGAACGGAAACACCAATATGCATTCATCTCACCACTTATAGAAGTGAGAGATTTCTGCTGAATGAAGTTAAAACCCTTTAAAATCACCGAATAAAGGTTGCAAAATCGAGATAATGAGCTGCATCCAATCAAAAAACAATAAAATTCCGATGATAATCATCAAGTAACCGCCAATTTTCATAAAGCGCTGCCCGTTTTTCTTCAGGAACGTCATTTTGTCCAAGAATAAGGACATCAGGAGAAATGGAACGGAAAAACCAAGCACATAGGCTCCCATATAAAGAAGTCCCTTTCCAGGATCACCAGCGACAAGTCCAATCATCGCCCCTAAAATAGGGCCTGTACAAGGGGTCCAACCAGCAGCAAACGCAATTCCGATCAGGACAGATCCCAAATAACCCGTCGGCCTGTTTTGAAACTGAATCTTCTTCTCCATATTTAAAAAATTAAAACTCAGGATACCTGTTAATACCAAGCCGAAAAACACCAATACGATGGCCCCTACTTGTCTAAGAAGGGCTTGATACTGACGGAACATGTCTTCAAAGAGGGTGGACGATAGACCCAAGGCTAAAAAAATGATAGAAAATCCTACTAAAAACAGGATCGTATGGATAAAAGCCTTCTTTCTAAATATCCCCCGCTCTTCCTTCATCTCGTTCACAGTCATTCCAGTAATATACGACAGGAAAGCCGGATATAAAGGAAGAGTACAAGGTGATATGAAAGATAAAAACCCCGCTCCAAAAGCAAGAAATATGTTTATTTGCTGCATTTTTTAATCACCAGCCTCATTTTATATCATATACATCCACCTTAGCAAAAACAATCGACTTTATTGTGAAATAACTGTGCCATTTTATCGAATTTATAGTCACATGTATAAGCGCGGTTTGAGGAGACTAGCAAAGATGGCAATACGTTTGTGCAGTTTCCTCGAATATGCCCCATGCAGCTTTGCTATGGTTCCGACACCTAAAGCTGGGTAAACCGAACTACATTCCAATGAAACCCTGTCCAATCCCATACTACAAAAAAATGAAACATTTACTTTTACCAAACCGTATGAAAAAATAAAAGGAAACTCAGGAGGGAGCATTAACATGCAGGAATACATGCTCAAGTATATTGAAGTCTATGAGGAACTCAGGCAAAAGATGAAATGGAAAGTGACTGATAATAAAATATTAATGACGATTGCGTCCTTCTATGCCATGAATCAAAAACCTTTTCAAATGGAGTCTTATCTGCTGATTGCAGAGGAAATTAAACGACAGGCCCGTGCTTTCTCTTCTATAAAATCGGAATCTCGTTATATTGCCGCGGCTATGCTAGATGTTGGCTTCGAACAAGCCGAAAAGCAAATTCCTGCATGGTTTGCTGTCTACGATGAATTGGCCAGCGCTAAATTCAGAAAAGGTATATTCACTTATATTGCAGCAGCTGTATTGATTAAAAATTCGGGGTCTGACCCCACGGAATATCGTCCTATTATCACGAAGGCAAAAGAAATTTACGAAGGCATGAAAAAAGAGCATTTCTTTTTGACATTCAGTGAAGATTATCCCCTTGCAATGCTTCTGGCTGCAACACAGACTGATCATGTCATTGAGAGCAACGAGCGCTTTTATGACGCCCTGAACCGTAACGGATTTCGAAAAGGCAACCATTTGCAAATGCTGAGTCATATTTTGACACTTGCCCAAGAGGAGAGCGCCGAAGCGCTAGTAAGCCGGACCACTCAAGTGTTTGATCAATTCAAAGAGGTCGGTATAAAACAAAAAACACTGTATTATCCAGTGATGGGAATGCTTGCCATGATCCCCCCTGCGGAATTAGATATGCAGGAAGTCTATCAGGCATACGAACAACTTAATCAGACAAAACCATTCAAATGGCAAAAGGATTTAAACGCAACTCTTGCTGCCAGCTTTTATGTAAAAGATAAATTGGAACATTCGACTTTCATAGAGTCGAGCCTATTCACAACAATCGAAACTATTTTGCAGGCTCAGCAAGCAGCCATGACCGCTACTATAGCAGCTGCTGTAGTCACTACGAATTCAAATTCAGGAAGCTAAAAAGCCGGGGATGAACCATGATTTATGGCATCCCCGGCTTTTCATTTCTTATGGCGAAATGTATGACTGCAGCTATGTACTCAAACCCTGAATAAGAAAGGCACCGACCTCATGTACTAGCCTCTCAAATCGAGAAGGACTTTTAATGTGAGTTGTGATGTAAACTGCACAGCAAATTTATTTCGTCATTTGTAAATTAAAGTGTACAATTCGAACAATAAAGTTTTGCCCTAGTCGATTAACAAAATATTATCTTCAAAAAAATGGGTTTTAAGAACATATTGGGGTACAACTTTAATATTACAAATTTTTTTGTGAAACTTAGTTGCATCATGGAAAATCAGAAAATCATACATATCTTTTGAATGTTAGATTTAAATATATTCCTTTCTTAATTGACATTGACAGGTTATCAGTCAAGAAGTATGATAGAACCACCTAATTGATAATTAATATCATTTAGGTCAATTATTAAATTTAGCATTTATAGATTCTCTTAAAAGTGATAAATCGAATTTTCCACTAGAAGTGCCAAATCAGGTAGATTGAATTGCTACAATTCTTGCTATATGTTTAGCTTTATTCCATTTAAATAATGGCACATTGTTGAAAGAAAAAAATTCTGCTACGAGTGTGGATTGTCGACGTGAAAGTTGCCTTCCTTATTACCTTAAATCCGTTACTATTGGTGTGAATTAGCAAATTGTTTGTACATGCAATATCTGCTTTCGTTCCGCGGCATTTTTTACTAGATTCAATAATTGAGCCACCTCCTTTTTTACATAGGCACTTGACTGACTATCAGTCAAGTAAATAGAGTGAAATGGTTTTTCAAAATTTATTTGAGTGACAATCGGTCAAAAGTTGAGAGTAAGGAGCTGAAAGTAAAATGGCGTTAAACGTAGCCAAGATTCATGATTTATTTGACCAGTTTACGGAATTGGTAGAGGGACAAGTTCAGCAAAAAAATTTGGAACAAAAGCTTACCATTCCTTCCCACATAGGTAAAGGTAACGTGACAAGAACACGGATTCGTCCCGGTATGGAAATTATGATGACGGATATTACTTTCAAGCAAGATATGAAACTTCAAATTCAGGAATCCTGCCAATTATTTGAATTGAGTTATTGTATTAGTGGCGAGATCCATTGCGATTGGAACGGCAAGAGC
The DNA here is from genome assembly GCF_003605405.2 of Siminovitchia terrae. Taxonomy (GTDB): domain Bacteria; phylum Bacillota; class Bacilli; order Bacillales; family Bacillaceae_C; genus Siminovitchia; species Siminovitchia terrae. Next base: position 78,547 of record NZ_QYTW02000019.1, read on the forward strand.
AGTCATACGATTTCACAAACGGGAAATGTCCTCTTTCTAGAGAATGTTCGAGTCTTTGAAGAAAAAAAAGCAGATATCCGAAATCAGCTTCTTGAAATAAGGTTCACGCCCGATGAACTGTTGCGTTACGCTGAGGATGTAACAGAACAACGGAAAATGGAGACTTGGCTTAAACATCACCGTGGTAATATTGATCAATATCCGACCACGCCGGCTATCCAAAGATGTGTATCTGAAATGATCCATTGTACACATCTTGGCACAATGAAGAGGTTGTATATGGAAAGTAAGGCATTAGAATTTTTATCCTTATTTGGAGAGTCAGATGGATACGGTAATATCGGAGGAGGCATAATGCTGCACCGCGATGATATTTCCAGGCTGAAACATGCCCATGAACTAGTGCAACAGCATCTTGAACAGCCACTATCAATTCGCGAATTAGCAAGGCGAATTGGGATGAATGAATTTAAGCTAAAAAAAGGATTCCGTGAGTTGTTTGGCATGACAATTTTTGAGCTTGTGCGTCAAAAAAGGATGGAGAAAGCACTATGGTATATGGAAGTAGCACATTTGAATGTCGGAGAAACGGCTGCTTCAGTTGGCTATAGCAACGCCAGCAATTTCACCACGGCTTTTCGCAAGCACTATGGCTGTAATCCAAGTGATCTTATAAAACGTATCAGTCAACTGAATATGGAGCAAAGCAAATTGAAAAATGATTCCAATCAATAGCTTTATACAAGCAGATCTTTATTAAGAAATGACCTGTATTATCACATTTGTTCAATAATTCGCAGTATCAATTACATCTATGTACACTAAAAGCGGCTCGACATTAAGAAGGATATAATGTCAAGCCGCAGCAACGCATAGCTCAGATAGATCTTTTCTGCACTTTTTTAGAGCAAATATGCGATTGCCAAATCCCCCGTAATCGGATTGGAGTAAACCTCACAATCAATTTCATAAACCTGCCTGATAAGCTCATTTGTTAAAACTTCCTTGGGCTTTCCCGAGACAAGGACCTTCCCTTGTTTGATCACATAAAGAATATCACAATACACAGATGCCATAGAAAGATCATGCAATGCAGCCAGAACGCCAATATTTAGCGATTTGACGACAGTTAAAATCTGCAGCTGATATTTAATATCTAAATGGTTTGTTGGCTCGTCGAGAATTAAAAATTGGGGTCGCTGTGCTATTGCTCTAGCCAGTATCACACGTTGTTTTTCACCGCCCGATAACGTCAAGTAGCTCCTATCCGCATACTCAGTCAGATTGACCCTTTCCAATGAATCCGCAACAATTTGATAATCTTGTTTATTATCTAATTCCATGAGATGCTTATGCGGTGTTCGCCCCATCATCACCATCTCACGAACAGTAAAATCAAAGCTCAATTCATTGAATTGACCAACCACGCCCATATCTTTCGAGATCATGCGCGCTGATGATTTCAAAACATCCGTCTCCCCCAAAAAAACAGAGCCCTTTTGCGGTTTAATGACTTTATAAATACTTTTCAACAAAGTAGATTTCCCACATCCATTGGGCCCAACGATTCCGACAAACTGTCCATTCTCCACTTTAAGACTGATATCTTTTATAACATCCGTCCCCGCTAAAGTGACTGATATGTGATCTGCTGTCAGGTTCAATTTACTTCCCCCCGAATCCATAACTTTTTTTGATTAACATATACATAAATACCGGCGCGCCCAGAAGGGACGTGACAATTCCAATCGGCAATTCTCCATTCGGTATGATGGTTCTCGCAAACACATCCGTCCATATCATGAATAAGGCACCAAAAAAAATAGCGACAGGAACAAGCCGCTTATGGTTTGAGCCGACAACACTGCGCACTATATGGGGAACAATCAAACCCACAAACCCGATAATTCCACAAGTTGAGACAAGAACACCAGTGACGATCGAGGAGATCACCATATACACCCGTCTATAATTGTTTAGGTTAATTCCCAACGTAACCGCTGTTTCTTCCCCCATTAGCATCGTATTCATGACTCTGAATTGAAACAGAAAAAAGAGTGCCGCAGCAAGGACTACTGCCGTAACAAGTGGAAGTGTCCCCCACTCAGCAGATGTCAAACTTCCCATTGTCCAAAAGGATATGGATCGAATGCCTTCGGCATTTTTGGCAAAGTAAATAATAAAGTTGGAAAAAGCACTACACAGCGCGTTAATGACCGTTCCGGCCAGAATCAGTTTGACCGAGGAGACTTTCCCGCCGATGCTGGCAAGGCCCAAAACAAGAACGGCTGCTGCCAACGCGCCAATAAACGCCCATGAGGCAACACCAAACTCTCCAAGAATTCCCCCTATACCAAAACCGAGCATAATCGCAAACGTCGCGCCTAATGAAGCACCGGAAGAAATCCCTAGTAAGAACGGGTCAGCCAGCGGATTTTGAACGGATGCCTGCATGACGGTTCCGCAAAGCGCCAATCCAGCGCCGGTTACCAACGCCAGCAGCACTCTCGGAAAGCGGATTTGCCAAATCACATCCAAAAACATGGCATTTTCATCCGCTGTGATGTGGTCGGTTTGTATCCCGGTGATTTGCTCCACCAAAATCCAAAAAGATTGACCGAAAGGAATGGATACTTGCCCAACGGATACCGAAACGACGATTGAAATTCCAACCGCAACAACCAGTACAGCTACGATTACCGAGAAAAGGGACCGTTTTTTTATCTTGCTTTCTGTATCAAGCAAATTGTTTTTGAGTTCTCTTCTTTGTGCAGTTGCCATGCCTATTCTCCTTTGAATAGTTCAGGATGAACATACTTGGCAACATCATTGTACAAATCCGCAAGTCCGAGACTCCCGCGTACTGCAGTTGTATACTCGACAACCTTCACGTTGCCGGTTTTAATTGCAGTCGCATTTTTCAATTTTGGATTGAGCAGATATTTATTTATCAATGCCTCACTATCTGATTTTTGGAATCCAGTGATGATGATTTTGTCGGGATTCACCGATAGAATAGATTCCTCCGACATCTCTACATACGTTTCCTTAGATACTTCGATATACTCGCCGCCCACGCCTTCAATTATTTCATCAATAAGGCAAAGTGATGGGCCATAATAATAAGTCGTTTCTCCGCTCGTTCCAAGCAGCAGAACTTTTGGCTTATCCTTTGTCTGTGCCGTTTTTTTCTGAATTTCACTGATTTGTTCTTTCTGCTTCTCCACAAAGGCATTCGTTTTCTCTTCGATATTCAGTACGCTGCCCAAATTCGTAATATCCTCGAAAAAACTGTCGATAGTGCGTCCAGTCGTATAGTTGATTCCGGCAAGCACGGGAATGCCTCTCTTGTTCCAGAAAGAAATATCCCCTATTCGTTCTTTCTGAAATGCGGATGACATGGAAATAATCAAATCCGGTTGCAACTCCAGAATGGCTTCCTTGGAAGGCCACATGTCCGTCATAATCGGGAGCTTTTTAATTTGTTCCTCATATTCAGAGAAGGATTTGTCCAAATATGCCAGTCCAACGATTCTTTTCTCTTCTCCAAAGGCAATCATCCACTCCGCGAAACCTTGGCCGATTACCACAATGCGTTGCGTTTCTTTTTCAATGGTCTGCTTCATTTCTTTACCTGCATCATCATAAATCGTCAAGGTCAACGGGTAATGACTTTTCCCCGTTGAGTTGCCCTCAGTTGCTTCGGGACGATTCTGATTAGATGCTTTTGGTTCAACTGTTTTTTTTTGAGCAAGCGGACAACACGATCAAACATAGAATCATGGCCATAAAAATAGATACGTTTTTCTTTGTAAACATAAATTCTTCCTCCTGGTATTAGACAACTTGATATTAAGTGTTGTGTTGATTTCGTATAAAACTAAGGCAAACAAAAGCTGCTAGAGCAAGTGCTCCGCAGGCCGTTAAAGAGACGGAAAATGCCCTTACATAGTCGGACAGGATTGCATTTTTCAAGGGCTGTTGCAGCGCGGTAGAAAATAAAATGCTAATCAACGCAACACCCAGCGAGTTAGCCAAGTACATCACAGTATTGAACAGACCTGAACCCGCCCCCACATTCTCCGCCGGTACGGTACCAAGCACAACTCGGGTAAGCGGCGTTGTGACCAGTCCAAGTCCCATGCCATACGTTAGCAGCAGCACCATGTATGGCATCTGCAACAGATGCATCGCATCGATACGCAGCAACAAGACAAAGAAAAAACAACAGCTTGCCGTGACCAACGCACCTGTTTTCAGCACAGCCATCCCCCAACGATCTACCACTTGCGATGAGATCAGAGAGGTCAGGAAAAAACCGCAGCCAAGAGGCAGAAAAGCGAGACTCGTCGCTTGGGCATCAAAATGCAAGCCAAACTGCAAATAATACGTCAAGATAAAGAAGAAAGAAAACATGCTGAGGTAAATTAAAACAACGGAAAGCATCCCTACGCCAAATAAACGTTGCTTAAAAATAGTCAGATCGACAAGCGGTGCGTCATCACATTTTTGCTTATGAATTTCTACCGCTATAAATGCAAGTAGTAACAGCAGTGAAAGAGCCAGACAACCCCATATCCAATGCGGCCATCCTTGTTTTTGTCCTTCGGATAACGGATAAACAAGCAGAAATAGCCCGCTCATAATAAAAAATGTACCGGTCCAATCGATCCTTTGTGTCGGGTTGCCATGCGATTCCGGCAGAAGCGGCAAGCACAAAAGAACAAGAATACCGAAGGGTACATTGAAAAAGAATACAGTTCTCCACCCCAAATCAAACACGTTCCAATTGACCAGAATGCCTCCCAGCGTGAGCCCAAATGCAAACCCGAATCCGAGCAATGCACCATAAATGCTGAAGACAAGCCCTTTTTCCCGCGGTAAAAAATTAACTTGCATCATGGAGAGCACTTGGGGTTGTATAAGCGCCGCAGCAAGTCCTTGTACAATCCGAATGGCAATCAGGAGAGTCGGACTCGTAGCCAAGCCTCCCAGTATGGCCATGAGGGTAAACCCGCTCACGCCAATTAGCAGCAGTCGTCTTCTACCATATATGTCGCCAAGCTTTCCACTGACAATGAGAGCTACGGCCAGACTGAGAGAAAAGCAGGTCACAATAAGCTGTGCATCGGAAAAACTAGCGTTCAAACTATTCTGTATCAAGGGTAACGCGACCTGTATCATATAGGTATTTAAAGAATTAAGCAGTATAGGGAGTAGAATGACAGCTAGCGTATACCAACGGCGTGGATCAAGCTGCTGCTCCAGTTCTTCGCCAGCTGTTGAAGTATGATTGAGCATTTGTATCTCCTCCTTAAAAACAATCTGCTTCAAGTCCTTCCGCAATGTTTTAGATACGAGTTACAGAATATAAGGCATCCAACATCCATATGTTTTTCAAAAAACCACTCCCCCGTCCTTCTGTTTCTCCCAATTCTTGATATGTCCTAAACGGAAATTCATTGAAAACAATTATCAATGATAATGATTATCGATTGATTTGATTTTTTTGTCTACCTGTTGCGGGAGCTTCTCCTTTTATTAAGGGAGCAAAAATTCAAGTGAACAAATGAACCTTGCAAATTTCCATTGTTTATCTTTATGATTAATGCTTCATGAAAGAGTAAAAGAGGGTTAGGAAAAATCCTCCCCACCCTCTCTTACTCTTTCATTTTTAACTCATCTTGCTCACAAATTTGGATTTTAACTTTCACTTTCATTAATTTATCTAATAGCCTAGCCCATTGCAGGTATTAGTCTTTTATTCTCTATATTTATGTGTAATGCTTTAGAAAGCGCATGTGTATAGATTATTTAAAGTAATTTTCTGACTGTTTTCCAGGTTGGATTTTCAAAAAAAATATATGAATAATATGAAATCTCTCCATCTTCTACCATACTATTTTCGATCACTTTTTTTGAAAAGCAGTAATGAAAAAGCATGTCATCCACGCAACAAAGGAAACAACCATTCCCAACATCAGTCCGATTGCAGCCATAAAAGTGTCATGCTCCGGAGTAGCCGGCTCTAATATCATGAACAGATAGAGAAAAATCAAAAAGAGTATTACATAAAAGCTGCTTCCCACCAGCCCCATGACCAATTGGTCCTTCTTTGGTCTTTGTACCGAGACACGCATGGCAATCCATAAGTAAATACTTGTCAATGTTGCTGCAAGAATGATTAAGATATGCAGGTATGGAATCATGAACAGGCCTGACAGAAAGATCAATCCAACCGCTAATAAAAATAGGACCGCATTCAATACAAACAAAAATAATCCGCTTTTCCATTTATGATGAAACCATTGTTTTTCGGATAACTTTTTTACAATCAGGTGATTGCCTACTATTTCTATCAGGCTTTGCTTTTTAATCAAAATCATGATGATGATTAAAATTCCAATTCCAAACACACTTATAAGACCCAATCTCCACACTCCTTTTACATAGTAATTCTAGGTATATACTCAAAAAAAAGGAGCACTAATCGAATACCTTGCGTACTCCTATATAATAACCCGCTTTACTGATTGGAAAAAAGAAAGCTGTGGCTGTCAAACATCCAATCAAAAAAGACGATTGCAAAAGGGAATGAAACAATTCAGACGGTAAAATCCCTAACAACGTGATTATCATTAAAAGGATATTTGGAACGATCGCCGCTCCCATTGTTCTTCTCAGTAGACTCTCGCCTTTTGCCCCATATTCTTTTCCAATTTCATATCCCATAAATGCCCAATACCCTGAATAGCCGATCAAAATAATCCAAGAGGATTGGACCAGCACTTCCCAAAACATATGCAACAAGACAGAGAAATTCGTGCCAAGGGCCAGAAGCCCTCCACCAGCAAAAAACAGTATATTTACAATGATGAACATTTTCTTGGTGCTCTGAAACTCTTTGGATGAGACGTATCTAAACTGGCTTGTCAGCTCCTCCGGAGTTCCAATCTGGCTTTGAACTATTGTGATTGCCTCCTGTTCAGGAAGCCCGCATTCCTTTATCAGCTCATCCATATGTCCTTCAATTTCAGCAACAATGGCAGCCTCATCCGGATGATGATGTAACAAAAACTTCAAGCGCTGAAGAAACTCTGCCTTTGTTTTAATCATGACTGCTTCCCCAACATGCGATCCATCATTTTGGAAAAAAGCGTCCATTCCTTCGTTTTTACTTCCAGCATTTTTACACCTTCTGCTGTCAGCCGGTAATACTTGCGCGCCTTCCCTTTTTCCTGCTTCTCCCAATAGGATTCAATATACCCTTGATGTTCAAGCTTGTGCAGGGCGGGATATAAAGTCCCTTCTCTTACCTGCAACGTATGATCGCTGCGCTTCTCCATCACCTTGGCAAGCTCATAACCATACATCGGATGGTCCTGTAAAAGCTGAAGAATCAATAGGGAAGTGCTCCCTTTTAAAAGCTCTCGGTCAAACATCGTTACACCTACCTAGTTTTACTATGTATAAGTGTAATTCCTTCTCAGCGATTTTGCAACCTATCATGCTATGATTAAACTGAGACCTCATACAATTCCGATAATGGGCAGGAGATGTTTCGGATGGAAGATCAAATTCAAGAGTTTGTTTATTTGAGACCCAACTTTATTCTAATCATCTTTTTTCTTGTTTCCCAGCTGGTTATTTTACTCTCGGGGAATTCAAACAAATTAATCAACCGCTTTTTTTCAGCATAGTCATAATTTGTTTATCCGTTCTTTTGCTCTATTGATTTCCAAAGGTTTCATTGCTAACGCCTATGGCTTGTGTTTTGATGCTGCGATTTTTTATATGTATCTAGCCATTAGTTATAAACACTTTTGTTTTTCTACAAAAAAGAAACTTAAATAGCCCACTGGCTGTTTAAGCTTTCTGCTCTGCCATGCTTTTTACATTCATTGCCGCACGTCTCGCAAATCTCTGCACATAATTGGCAGATTTTTTTGGCAAATGTGCTATCCGCTTGTATCGCGCTTATAAACCTCTTTTTATTCAAAAACGCTTGAACTTGACTTTCTCCTTAGCAAAATCCAGACCTACGACTGGATTCATGTTATATCTCCTCCCCTAAAAATAATAAATTCACCGGTAACCCCTAGCCCTTCTTGAAGATTAATTGTTGACAATATGGTAGATCAATGAGTACTGAAGGGCGATGCTTTCGACTTCCTGTAGCCTATAGTTGAAAAAAATGATTATAGACTAACCTGGCGCAGCCAATGGTCTTAGAGATGAATTTCTTGTTCCTGATTTGGATAAATACGAAATTTATACGCTTTGTGCCGGAGCACTCCACTCACCTCATTTCTTTTTCGATGACGAACATTTTCGAGCTCGAAGAACTCTTTCAATGGGTAACAGCAGCATAGCTGTCATTATCCACAATAAACAGTAAATATATGTAAAATTGAAAAAGACTTAAAGTTTTCACTTCAAGTCATTTCTCATTCTCTGTTTTTCTATGAGGTTGTTTTTTACCTAAGGGCTACTACCAACAAATCGCGCTTATCTTAACTCATATTTAGAAAACCTTAGTTTATCAATAGCTTATTCACTAAATTCATATAAACAACGTATTCTTCTAGACACCGAGCCTCCAGCATCAAATTCTACAACCGTTTGTTGCCTTGAATGCAAAGGTATTCGCTGTGTTCATAGTGTCAAGACATCACTACGTTGAAAACATTGGTTAAGATATCAAGTATCCAAAGTAGTTTTTTGCTTGATTTTTCTTCTTTGAAGACTTTCTACGGGGTATGTAATAGAGTAGGCGCATGGGCTACTCACGATCCTACTCTATTCTGCCCCTGTTAAGAAAATGATTTCATCACTCTTATACTAATCAAATGCGCATTTGCGCCCAGAATTTATCGAGCTTAGCTCGATAAATTTCCTCTGAAAATCTGTGGCCTCCGCCGGAGGATTTAACTTTATTCAGCCGGGGTTTGAACCCCCACTGAATGGAATACCAATATGCATTCACCTCACTACTTACAGAAGTGGGAGATTTCTACTGAATGAAGTTAAAATCTCCCTTGGATTCGGAAAACAATTTCTGCAAAAATGGAGGCAAATAAAAAGGTGCCTGTATATACAACTAGCGAAACGATCACAATGCGCCACCCCAATTTCTTGAATGCATCTATATCTTTTCCTAATGATAAACCTGCATAGGCGAGTATAGGAGTAGCGATTGCCATAAAGTTGATTTTGGACGTTTGTTCGACAATCCACCCATTGCCGGGAAAGATGGGGGTAGTAGCAATAAGCGCAATGAGTGAAATCCATACGACTGCTGGGATTTTAATGGGCAAGAAGCTGGTGAGTGAGAGTCCGATAATAGTGATAATGACAATAAGCATTATTCCCGGCAGAGCTTCAATCGGGTTAACCTTGTATCCGACCCAATTCCCTATGATAGCAATTACACCAATCAACGAGAGAATTTTTGCTTTCTCAATCACATTCTTTCGCCTCCCTTATCAATAGAGAGCCTATGCCGGCCAATCTTTGGCTCCAACCAGTTGTATAACCGTACGGTGACTGGAAGCGAGAAGAATACACATATATACGTCCCCAGAATTGTCGTGATCAAGTTTGCCGCAGCAGCAAACAATGCAATGTTGTCAGCATCGTTCGGGAACGTAACAGCAAGGGCTCCGGATGCAGCTGCCATCATGCTGCCTGAGCCGACTCCTGCTCCCATTGCCAACGAAATGGGATGCAGGAAGCCGATACTTCCAAGGTAACCGGCTAACAGCGCCAAATAGATGGCTCCGAATACTGTTCCACATACATAAACGCCAAGTGCTCCCCGACCTTCAGGCGAATCGGCACCGTATTTCTCGGAAATAATGGCGAGGTTCGGCTCGCGGTCAATCGAGAACGTAGCTCCGATAGCTTCACGTTTCATACCTAATAATAGAGCAATAGGCAATCCAATAATAATGGTACCGACGACGTGCCCAACTTCTTGGAATGCGAGGGACAGACCCGCCTCAAAAATTTTAGGCAAGGAGGGCCCTAACATCGTCCCGAGTTTTGCGACAAATAACATAAAAGAAATGCCAAGAATGGTTGCTGCATGCTTCATTTGTTTTGTAGTCAATAATTTGAATTTCGGCCAGCTCACAATTCCTCCCCAGACCAGCACATATAACATTGGAAATAAAGCGATTGTCCCGACACCGATGTTGAATTGCTTGGAACCAATCCATTCTCCTGCTACTACAAACGCTAAGACGATCAAATGAAGTTTGACGTTTTTTGTCATCAAATACCCTCCTTCTCCTTATACGCTGATTTTATGATTTCCCATCCATTCCACAACCTGCCCGACAGCACTTGTATCCAAATGTCCCAATCCTTGACGCTTTGCCGCTTCATATAATTGCGCCACTAGGGAGCCGATCAGGGCGGGGGACTCTGCTTTCTTTGTCATGTCCATATACAAGTTGATGTCTTTTGCCATATGGCTCAATAAGAACTTTACTTCATTATGGGTGTCATCAATGAGGTTCGGCCCGAAGACGGATAGCACTTTCGTTTGTGCAGAACCAATGGCCATTAATTCAGCTATCTTTTTAGGATCGACACCATTTTTTGCACCGGTCAAGAACGTTTCACTCAATAGGGCCGTAATACCTGCGACCATCATGTTGTTGCAGAGTTTTACCACTTGTCCTGATCCAGATGGGCCGATGTAACGGACCTCCTTACCAATTGCTGATAAAACAGGCAGCATGGCGTCAAATGCTTCCTTTTCTCCGCCCACCATAATTGTCAACGTGCCGTCATTCGCTCCTGTTGGTCCGTTACTGACAGGGCAATCGAGATAATCGACACCTTTTTCTTTAGCTGACCGTGCCAGATGCTTCGTCATTTCTACGTCGGTTGTGCTCATGTCCAAAATATAAGCTCCTTCCGATAAATAGGAAAGGATGCCTTCTTTGCCGATCACCGTTTCCCATACCATGGATGAAGTCGGCAACGATAAAAGGACGACCTCTGTTTCAGCGATACCAGCCGTAGGGCGGGAGACTGGGGTAGCGCCAAGCTTTTTCATCTGTTCCTGTTTTGTCGGGTCGGGATCGAATGTTGCAACTTCATGGTCGGCTCTTTGCAGATTCTTCACCATACCGGACCCCATCGCCCCGCATCCAATGATTCTGATTTTCATTGTGGTACCTCCATTACGGCTTCATATAGACCGTCTTTATATCTGTCCAAAAGTCCAATGCGGTACTGCCTTGTTCCCGAGGGCCGATGCTAGATTCCTTTTTACCACCGAACGGATAGTGATTTTCAAAATAAGTGGAAGGTAAATTGACATGTGTCACACCGGACTGGATACTTCGCACAAAATGAAAAGCCTTTTCCAAATTTTTCGTATAAATGGTGGAAGAGAGACCGAATTCAATATCGTTTGCCATCCGAAGTGCTTCCTCATAGGAATCCACCTCAAATACGCCGATGACTGGCCCGAAGATTTCTTCTTTTGCAATAGTCATATCAGGACGCATGTTGCTGAAGATAGTCGGAGCGACAAAATAGCCTTCCTTTAAACCTCCATCTGTTAGCCGCTTTCCACCTGTTTCCAAGGTAGCCCCTTCGTCAATGGCCGTCTGGACATAATGTAAATACCTATTCAGTTGATGTTCGTCAATCACCGGTCCGTTGGTCGTTTGCTCATGCATTCCGTCCTGGATAATCAAAGATTCCGCTTTTTCAATAAGGCGGTCAATCACTTCACGGTAAATGGACTTAGGCGCATATACACGGCTTGTCCCTGTACAACGTTGGCCATTATCATAAAATCCGCTCGATACAATGCTGTCAATAGCCAGATCCAAATCGGCATCTTCTAAGATGATTGCAGGATTCTTCCCACCCATTTCTGCCTGCATTTTGCCTCCGTGCTGGGTGACTGCTTTGCCAAGAGCGACGCCAACATCCGTTGACCCTGTGAAGGACACGGCTTTCAAATCTTTATTCTCGCCGAACTCCTTGCCGATGACGGCCCCTGATCCTGTGACCATGTTAATGACGCCGGCAGGAACACCTGCTTTTTCAAACAGCTCAATAATTTTCACACTGATTAGAGAGGTTGTGCTGGCAGGCTTGAATACGACTGTATTGCCAGCGATGATGGCGGGAGCAATTTTCCAGATGCCAATGCCTAACGGAAAATTATACGGAGCAATGACACCTACAACCCCGAGCGGTTCCCGGATAGTATAAGCAAAAATATCCTCATTATAGGAAGGAAGGGTTTCTCCGGCAAGGCGCGTCGCTTCGCCGCTGAATTGCTTCATAGCCTGGATTGTTTTTGTTACTTCCCCCCGTGCCTCTCGGATCGCTTTACCTACTTCCTTCGTAATAATGTAAGCCAGTTCTTCTTTATTCTCATCCAATAGATTAATAAGCTTAAAAATAACTTCTCCGCGTATAGGAGCAGCAGTATTCGCCCACTTTGGAAACGCCTCCTTGGCTGCAACGATTGCTTGTCTCACATCATCCACGGAAGACTTCTGAAAACGTCCCAATATTTCGGATGTCCGTGAAGGATTTTTGCTGTCGTAGAGTTCTCCCGTTACAGATACCACCCATTCACCATTAATATAATTCTTATAGATTGGAATGGTTTCTTTGTTCATCTTTTTATAGATTGTATCCGTTTGCATTTATAACCTCTCCTTTGCAAAATAGCGCTTTCATTAAATGAATTATAATTTAAAGATAAAAAAGCGTATATGTGCCAAATCACAAAGAAAGAAAGGATTATTTGGTGTTCGGAACAATGATATTTGGCAAGTAGTCTAAAATGTCAAAAGCGGTCATCAGTTTTAGGAAATCCTTTTGTACGCGTAAATCAACCGACAGCAGATCCTCTATCTTCCTCAACCGGTACGACAAGGTATTGGGATGGATACAAAGACTTTCGGCCGTTTCTTTATGCCTTCCATTTAACTGGATATATGTTTTGAGGGTTTCGTAGTCTACCGGATCACCGTTAATCAGGGGGCCAATTTGATCCGATATGTATTGCGTCAGTGCCCCTTGGTCGGTGCCATGCCAGAGCCGTTCAAAGCCGAGATCCTCATATCGGATGATTTGCTGGTCCCTCGACTTTTTTGCTAATTGTATCGCATCATTTGCTTCCCGATAACTGTCGCCGATTTGACTTACCGGAACTTTCCTGCCGATGCCAGCGACCACCTCGGTATCCGGGAAAATCCGTCTTAAAAGCTGCTTCACCTTTGAATTTGCATGAGTAGCAGTATCAGGAACCAAGACGAAAACGGTAAATCCTCGATGGAAGACGATAGCATCTCGATCAGCGACATGTAATGCTTGCTCCAATTTTCGCAGAATGCGTTCTTTTGAAACCAAAGAATCCTGAAGCCAAAGTGGTTCCTTTTTCCCTTCAACTAATAGGCAAGCAACAGTACTGAACTTCGTTAGTTTGTTAAATTTGCTATAATATGTAAATTGATGATCCCATGTGCCGTCAAGAAGTTTAAGAAACAATTCCTCTTGTAATTTATTCTCGCGTTCAAATAGGTTGTTCTGTTTGATTAATTCCAGAACGACAACATTCGCGGCTTGCTCGATGGCTACCCTTTCAATATTGGAGTAGGATTCATAGGTCTGTGGGAGACGGAAATAGCCTAGTGTTTCATTGGACGAAATGATTGGGAAGACGGAGTTTGCTTTGTCCACAGTTTCCTCGTACGTTACTGGTTGAGTAAGGAGCCGGTTCAACACATGGACGATTTGACCGATTCCACTTCCTTCCAACAGGATGTTCGAAAACGTATGATGCATGTTCTGAATGGTCAGAAGGTCGTTGTTCCGTTGTTCCAATTCTTTGTATAACCGGCTATTGGTAAGCGCGATGGCTGCCTGATTAGCCAGGATTTTAATAATCAATGTTTCCTCTTCGGTGAATATGTCTCCTGGAGCATCAAAATTATCAACGACTAGTACGCCGATACAATTTTCTTGATATACAAGCGGAGCCGCAAGAACACTTTGTACTGTTTTAAAATCCACTGCCCGTTGGAATGCCGCCGCGTTTTTTTTAGACATGTTCGTCATATAATTTTTTGCATGGTCCAGCGAAACGTTATAGATGCGGCGTTCTTGAAACGCCCGTCCTGTAATTGATTCACCGGCACGGAACTTCACCTTCCGGATCGATGATTGCTCTACCCCCATGCCAGCGGAAAACGTAAGATAGCCTTCTTCGTTCCACTCATAAATGATCACCGTATCTGCGCGCTTTACCAAACCCATGGCCGCCGCCATCAGGTTCTGCAGGACGACCCGCTCTTCCAAGCTTTGTGTAAGCAAGGCATTCAAATCAAAAAGTTGCTGGCACTGTTCATAGGTAAGTTTGACCAACTGACACCCTCCTTCAATAAAGTTCCTCTTTTAAAATCGTTTTTGTTATCGAAAAAATGCGAATTAATCAGGGTTCCCTCCACCATTCACCAACGTTGCATAGTAGTATATATCAGAAACATTTAAAAAACGTAAATAGAGACTTGGCAAAATATAAAAAACTCCTGATGCAGGAGGGAAACAAACAATTCCCCTACACTATCAAAAGGAGCCTTGTGTAAAAGTGTAAACTAGGATTTAATAATTCGTCAATTTGATTTAAGTCGTCTACGAGTCAATTAGACACACGAAAAGTAGTCCACTTTTGACTTATAGAGTCAGATGTTACTTGCCTGCGTATATCTTCGAATTTTACTATATCAATTTGAGAATTTTGTATTTTACGTCCGGCCGGCGATTTTTCCTTACCTTGTGATACCAAAAAACTTTGCTGAAAAGGAGAGCTGGCGCTCAATAATGGTAATCAAAAACCTCCCGGAAAAATGGGAGGTCTAGAGACTTCAATTTTTATAAGTGCTTACTACGGAATTGACCGACTCTTAGCCTGTCTTTACTAATATGGCGCTGCTTTCTATAGAATATAAAATATATAGATACAACACCAATCGCAATCAAGCTGGTCAATATTACCTGTATTCTCATTGACGGAATGAAGAACATGGCGATGTAAATTCCCGAAATAACGATAATCGTTGCATACGTCAAATAGGGGAAGAGCCACATTTTAACAGGAATCTCTCCATGCTCTTTTTCAATTTTCCTACGCAAGTTCAATTGCGCGAAACAGATAATTAGGTAGACAAGCAAAGCTACCGTCCCTGATGAGTTAATTAAAAAAAGAAACACTTTGTCAGGTGAGACGAAATTCATTATTACTGCAACATATGAAAATACGGTGCTGAGCAGAATTGCCCAAACGGGTACTCCTTTTTTACTCAATTTTAAAAGTATTTTCGGTGCATCGCCCTGCTTTGCCATCCCATATAATGTTCTTGAGTTAGCATATAATGCTGAATTAAGGCAGGACAACACTGCTGTTAGTACCACAAAATTCATAATCTGAGCGGCGGCAGGTATTCCAATATAATCCAAAACAGCAACGAACGGACTAACAAGAATATTAGCCGAGTCCCATGGCAAGAGTGTAACGACGATGGCTATAGATCCGATGTAAAAAACAAGAATTCGCCAAATAACACTATTTGTTGCAATCCTGACTGACTTCACAGGATTTTGGGACTCCCCTGCAGCAATGGCAACAATTTCTGTTCCCATAAAAGAAAAAATCACGACTGTGATACCAAGGAGAACAGCACCAAATCCTTCGGGCATAAATCCGCCATTGCCAATTAAATTTGCTGTACCAGGGGTCTCAACATTTGGATACCATCCGATAATGACAGAAAGTCCAAGAACAAGAAATAAAGTGATAGCAACAACTTTAATGAGGGAAAACCAGTATTCAAATTCACCAAAAGACTTAACCGAAAATAAATTCGTCATAGTCAAAAGAACAGTTAAAATTAAACTCATTAGCCAAATGGGAAAGCCTGGAACCCAATATTGAATGATTGCTGCCCCGGCCAAGGCCTCAATTGCAATCACAACAGTCCAGAAGAACCAATACAACCAGCCGATCGAAAAACCGGCCCATGGCCCAATGGCCACATTTGCGTAAGTGGCAAAGGATCCACTCGTTGGGTAAACAGAAGCCATTTCACCAAGCATCCGCATAACCAGTACCACAATGAGCCCTGCGAATGCATAGGACAGGATTGCCCCCGGTCCAGTCGAGTTGATCACAGCTCCACTTCCTATAAAAAGCCCAGCCCCTATGACACCCGCTATTGAGATCATACTGATGTGGCGTGTTTTTAGATCTGCTTTCATCTCTGGCTGCCTGTCTTCTCCACTTTTTTCTCTTTCTTTGGCCATGAAATCTATTTCTCCTCCCTTTGAATGTAAGCGCTTTACAAAACACTTTATCATAAATAGACATCTTCTTCTTTACACATTCTGTAAATAAATGAGGAGTAATATTTGACACTTAGTTAAAGCGCTTTGGCTAAACCTTAATCAAATACGCTAAGGCGTATTTGATTAAGGTTTTATCGAGCTCCGCTCGATCAATTTCCTCTGAAAACCTGAGGCATCCGCCGGAGGCTTTAACTTTATTCAGCCGGGGTTTGAACCCCCACCGAATGGAATACCAATATGCATTCATCTCACCACTTACTGAAGTGGGAGATTTCTGCTGAATGAAGTTAAACAGGAATGTCTGATATGTACAATTCCTCAAAAGTCAATCCTTCTATATCCTTAAACGCCACGCCTGTTTCCCCAAATCAACGTATGAAGCTGGGGAAGGACTTTCACGTTTCTCAATTCGTTATCTGCTACTACTTTATTTACCAGCCACTCATATTTCTGTAATAACTGATCAATTAGTCGCTCATTGTCAGATGTTCTATGATCAGTGTTTCCTACCTGCAGATAAAACGGAATTTCAGGATATCTAAAATGCAGTTTTTTTGCATACACGAAATCCTGATCATCAAAAATGACCACTTTTACACTACATCTATGCGTTGAGTTTGTGCCCTTTAGTTTTTCAAAAATCATGTCAAGAGTATCAAAGTCAGTTACCATACCAGAACTTGGCGGCTTTGGAGAAATCGTTAATTCATCAATGTCCAAAAACCAATCCTGCCACTTGCTTCCTTGTGTTTCTAAGCCAACTTGTATCTTGTTCTTTTTTAATAGATTGATTAAATAGCTGAGGTTTTTTAATAATGCAGGATTCCCACCGGATATGGTTACAAAAGAAAAACCATCTCCGCCAAGTAGCTTAAGTTCATGCCAAATCTCTTCCGCGTCCATTTGCTTGATTGAATCTTTTCCTGAACCGTCCCACGTAAAAGCAGAATCACACCATGTACAGGAGTAGTCGCAGCCAGCTGTTCGGACAAACATCGTTTTTTGGCCGATAACCATCCCTTCCCCTTGAATGGTTGGACCAAATATTTCAATTACAGGTACTCTACTCAATTCATCCACTCCCGCCTTGCCTCTGAGTAACTAGTAGGGGTTTCATACAAACGGACAAATTCAACTCTCATATCATTATATTTCTCCGACCTGTTATTCAAAGACTCCCTCATTTTTTCATAAATCCAAACAACCATGTTTTCAGCGGTTGTATTCATCTTTGGCAAGGTTTCATTTAAATATCGGTGATCAAGGTGAACTTCAATTTCCTGTTTCCAGATCTCCTTGATATCCCCAAAATCGATTACAAGCCCTATTTCATCTACAAACCCACTTATACCAAATATGACTTTATACGTGTGCCCATGCAGATTCTTACATTTCCCTTCATAACAGTGAAGATGATGGGCCGCATCGAACGTAAACTCCTTACTAACAAGTACGCGTTTATTATGGTATTTCAGTTCGTTTTTTTGAATATCCCGGTCCATCATTTGTAGCTCTTCTACAATTCGAAAACCAAAAAAGTCCTTCCCCATTATACATCCCCTCCTTTTCGTGACGTGAGATATTTTTCTAATCCATTCTTTCTCAACTTACATGCTGGGCACACTCCACAGCCATCACCTATTACTCCTTCATAACATGTCAATGTTTTAGTACGGATATACTCTAATACATTTAATTCATCGGCTAGTTTCCAAGTTTCTTCTTTGTCCAACCACATGAGCGGAGTATGAATAACAAACTGTTTGTCCATCGATAAATTAATAGACACATTCAGAGATTTGATAAAAGCATCTCTGCAATCGGGATATCCGCTAAAGTCTGTTTCACTCACACCTGTGATTATATGCTTTGCATTCACTTGGCTTGCCAAAACAGCCGCAAATGACAGGAAGATCAAGTTACGTCCCGGAACGAAAGTTGATGGCAGTTCTCCCTCTCCTCCGTCTTTTATTTCAATATCATTTCTTGTTAATGCATTCGGGGCTAATTGATTTAACAGCTGCATATCCAACAAGTGATGCCTAACATTTAACTCTTCTGCTATCGTTTTTGCACACTCAATTTCATTTTTATGCCTTTGGTTATAATTAAAAGTGACAACTTCTACTTCCTTAAATGTTTTTAACGCCCAAAATAAGCACGTCGTACTATCTTGTCCACCACTAAAAACTACAATAGCTTTTTCATCCTTTAGCATGAAGAAAACTCCTTTACAAAAAGAAAAAGCAATACCCCAAAGATAGAAGTATTGCTTCTGCTTAGTTTTTTTTAAGAGGGGGGCTAGAACCTCTACCGCATATTATAGATTTACCAATTAAGTATAGCATAATTTTATTTCGTTTTTATCCCCTTTTCCATGTACAGTGACTGACTTCGCCCGAAAAACAAATTCATCGCGTTTTAATTTTACAATTTCCCTTGAAATAGTCCAAACCAAATGAGGCCTTGGTGTATTTGCTCCCAGATTTTAACTTATTCAGCCGGGGTTTGAACCCCCACTGAATGGAATACCAATAGGCATTCATCTCGCCACTTACAGAAGTGGAAAACTTCTGCTGAATGAAGTTAAACGACATTGTATTTTCAAACCATGTTTCCACTTTTGTACTATAATATTCATTGAACTAAGTATATCTTTCACAAAGGAAGTGTATCAGTGATTACAACTGATTTACATTATAAACCCGCCATCCATTTCAATGATGTTGATTACTCAATCGATGAAACCCCCATCTTAAAAGGTGTGACCGGCTCTTTTCCTGATGGAAAAATCACAACATTAGCCGGCCCCTCCGGTGCGGGTAAGTCAACCCTTCTCAAGCTATGCAACGGGCTGATTTCACCCACTGCTGGCAATATTTATATTCACAGCAAACATATCAGCGAATATGAACCAGTGGAATTACGCCGCACGGTTGGCATTGCCCTTCAAAACGCCCCGATGGTAAAAGGCAGTGTTTACCGCAATTTGGCTCTCCCATTAGAGCTTGCTGGAAAAAAGCTCGCTAAGGAAGAAGCTGCTTCAATTTTGAAAGATGTGGGCTTAGAAGATTCACTTTTAGATAGAGACAGCAAAGATCTATCAGGTGGTCAGAAACAGAAAGTCTCCATCGCAAGGACGCTTTTGAACCGCCCGCGCATTTTATTGCTTGATGAAATTACCGCTTCTTTGGACCAAACTTCCTCCAGAGAAATCGAACAACTCATTGTAAAAATCAACCAGCGCTACAATGTGACGATGGTATGGATTACACACAATCTAGAACAAGCTCGAACAATCGGACATTACACATGGGTTATGATCGCTGGAAAAGTAGCGGAAACAGGAGAAAGCAAGCTGCTTGAATCTCCAAAGACTGATGAAGTACGGCACTTCGTTGAGGGGGGATTTGCATGAGTTTTACAGCATTAGCATTGACGCTTATCTTCGTTCTTCTTCCACTTCTTTTAACGAAAACACTCAAGCTTGGACTTGAGAAAGACACCATTATCGCTACTGTCAGGTCGATTATCCAATTGCTGATTGTCGGGTATATATTAAAATTCGTCTTCGACGCAGAACATCCCGTCTATATTTTGTTGATGATCCTACTCATGATTGGAGCAGCCGTCGAAAACGTTCGAAAAAAAGGATTGTTCATCAAAGGGATTACTTGGAAAGTGGGAGCTACTATCATTTTCATTGAGGTTCTTACACAGGGAATTTTAATCGGGCTGAACATCACACCTGCAACAGCACAATATATCATCCCCATCAGCGGGATGGTCATCGGAAACGCAATGGTATTGTCCATCTTATTTTTAAACCGCTTCACTGCGGAAATAGAAGCTCATGAAGACCAAGCAGAATTGATTCTGTCGCTTGGAGGAACACCGAAGCAGGCTATTCACACACAGCTAATTTCTTCCATCAAAGCAAGCATGATCCCAACAATTGAAAGCCAAAAAACAATGGGGCTTGTCCAATTACCGGGAATGATGAGCGGCCAAATCATTGCGGGTGCCGATCCAATCCAAGCCGTCATGTTCCAGATTCTCATCGTTTTCCTATTGCTGACAACGGCTGCTGTATCAAGCGTCATGCTTGGGTACTTGTCTTATCCATCCCTGTTCAATGAACGGATGCAGCTTAAATGAAACATTTTGGAAGATCGGACGTCCGATATCGCACGATTATATTGAGTTTCGCACAATAAAATCAGTTTTCGCACGATTATTTGGAATTTCGCACGATAAAATCGGTTTTC
>NZ_QYTW02000002.1:0-26549 GCF_003605405.2 Siminovitchia terrae
GATTGTTCAAGTTAAATTGAACTGCAGTTTCTAAATAAGAAGCACCTGTCTCTAACATAAATTGTACCGTTTCTAATTTAAATTGAACAGAATACTCCTTCTTTGTCTTTCTTCGTTTTAATCCTTCTATCCCTTGAGATTTATAGGCTTTCACCCATTCAACTATTGGTGTCTGGCTTCCCATATTATATTTTTTTGCCAATGATCCATATCCAAGATTTCCATATAAATACTCGGTGACAAGCTTTATTTTAAATTCTTCACTATATTTAGCCATAAAAACACCCCCGAAAGTTAGATTTTTCACTCTAACATTCGGGGGTCGGTACCACCTTGATTCCATGCGGTTTTATTTTTACGCTTTAGTTTTTTAACTTATGTTCCGGACTCTTTTCATAAAACTTGATCATTTTCCCAATCATACGTCCAAAAACGTTCTCTTAGCATTCGCTCTGTCCAGCCGGGATTTGCTGCTGCGACACCTTCCAGCATTTCATCCATCATCCAGGCGGTTTGGGAAATGTGTGCTTTCAAAATGTCCACTTTTTTCTCCCATACATCGCTTATATCGTGGATAATGTCAGCTTTCCCTAGTTCAGCTTCATGATTGTTGGAAAAGGCAACGAGATGAAGCTTCGGCCTTTTGTCTTTCGGCAGCCTGCGGACCGTACGAATGACCGCTCTTGCTGTAGCTTCATGATCAGGATGTACGGAATAACCAGGGTAGAAGGAGATGATAAGGGAAGGATCCAATTCTTCCATTAGCTTGAATACCATATTTGCAAGCTCCTCATCATTTTCAAACTCAAGAGTTTTATCACGGTAGCCCATCATCCGCAAATCATTAATTCCCATGATATCAGCCGCTTTTTCAAGCTCAGCTTTCCGGATTTTAGGCAATGATTCCCTTGTTGCAAAAGGAGGGTTTCCGAGATTTCTTGCCATTTCCCCTAGCGTTAGACATGCATAAGTTACTGGTGTTCCATTATTTATATGTTTCATGATAGTTCCCGAGACTCCAAAAGCCTCGTCATCCGGGTGAGGGAAAATAACTAAAACTTGGCGTTCCTTTTCCATTGGCTTTTCGCTCCTTTTTAAAGTCTCGATTTGTCTGATTATTCGAAAGGGGTTTTGCTTATTTGCAGTGCAACTGCCAGCTTTCCTTCGAAATCGTGTCCTGCCAGCAAAAGCCTGCCCTGATCGTCAATTTCAAAGTGGGTCAGCCCTTCTGCATAAACCCATCCGACGGGCATCTTCAATCCGACCCTGTAGGGGCCATCTCCTTTGATTTTTCCATGCTCGTAACAGATTTCTGCGTTGCGGATATATGCACCAGATGAAAAAAATGATTCATCTTTATGTGAGGCGTATGCGCCATTTGTAGTTTCCAGATGAATAAAGACAGTTTCTCTTGCAAACTGATTAATCATATGCTGAACCTGCTGAACATTAATATCTTCCAAATCTATTGGCCTCCTTCGCCTTTGAAGATAAAATCATTTTACTAAAAAATATCTTGAATTACGAAAGATTGGATTTTATGAGAGAGTTTGTGTTTCTGTAATATAGTATGAAAAAAATGTTGCACTGCTTAGAGAAGGGAGCACATACCGGTTTTTTGATCAGCCTATAAAATCACCTTTAACTTCATTCAGCATAAATCTCCCACTTCTATAAGTGGTGAGATGAAAGCCTATTGGTATTCCATTCAGTGGGGGTTCAAACCTCGGCTGAATAAAGTCAAAGCCTCCGGCGGATGCCACAGATTTTCAGAGGAAATTTATCGAGCTAAAGCTCGATAAAATCTGGGCGCAAATACGCCAAGGCGCATTTGATACTAAATCAAAGACCCTGCAGAATCTGACTTCCGCCGGGTTCTCCCTTAGTTTTTAAGGTTTCCTACATATTTCGTATAGGCGCCGTGCATGACTGGACCGACATATTGGTTCAGCTTCCAGCCGTGTTCAATGGCAGCTGTAACGAACTCTTTTGCTGCTATAACAGAGTCCTTGACGGATTTTCCTTTTGCCAAGTTCGCTGTAACGGCTGCAGCAAAGGTGCAGCCCGCGCCGTGATTATATGTTGTTTCCAATTTTTCTTTTTCAAGAAGAGTGAATTCCTGTCCATCATAGAAAAGGTCTACTGCTTTTTCAGTGTTTAAGCCTGTTCCACCTTTAATGATGACATTTTTTGCACCCAAGTCATGGATTTTTGCTGCTGTTTCTTTCATGTCGTCGATTGTTTTAATCGGCCCCGTTTTGGCAAGCTGCCACGCTTCGAACAGGTTAGGTGTCACAACAGCAGCTCGTGGCAATAGCAATTCACGCATTGCATCCGTGTTTTCAGGCTGAAGAACCTCATCTTCCCCTTTACATACCATGACCGGGTCGATGACAACGTTTGTCAAGCCATGCTCGTCTATTTTCTTGGCACCAAGCTCAATGATATCCACTGATCCCAGCATTCCCGTTTTCATCGCGTCAATCCCTACAGAGAGGATGGTGTTCAACTGTTTTTCTACGATATTGACATCTATAGGAAATACCCCGTGATTCCAATGATTGTCAGGATCCATCGTAACAATGGAAGTAAGTGCCGTCATACCGTACACATCATTTTCTTGGAATGTTTTCAAATCTGCCTGTATTCCGGCTCCACCACTTGAATCAGATCCGGCAAGTGTCAATGCTTTTTTCATGTGCGTCGAACTCCCTTCCAGTTCATTAAAGTATATAGTGAAATAATTATATACCTTCCAATAAGGAAAATGAAATGACGGGCATTCGGTTACTTGTTTTATTTACTTGCGGAAAAGTAGAGGCTATAGATGCGAAAACGCAGCTCTCCATGAGGAGTGGAATTTCTGCTATAATATTTTTAATCTTATTTTTGTGAAAAAGCTGTTTTTAAAAGGGCCAGCCGCTCTCTGGTTGTTAACTTCAGCCTGACAACCTTAGGTGTTTCCGCTTCAACTGCATCCGTCTGCAGGCCAAGTCTGTCTGCAATTTTACGGGCTCTTGCCAAATGATAGTCGCTTGTAATGATCGTAACTCCTTCGGTTGATGGCGGGAGTAGCTTTTTAGAGTAAAGAATATTCTCATATGTTGACGAAGAATTTTTTTCTAAAATAATTCTGCTTTTTGGGATACCGTGAGCAACGAGGTAACGCTTCATTGCTTCAGCTTCTGAAATGAGCTCATCGGGGCCCTGCCCGCCGGATAAAACCAGTTTCACATGAGGGTGACGTTCTGCATACTGAAGTGCAGCTCCCAGGCGGTATTGCAAGGAAAGCGAAGGAGTCTCTCCATTTACCTTTGCTCCCAAAACAAGGGCATATTCATATGTTCCGTCAGCTTTTGGTTTATTGCCGTCTGACATCCACTTTCCAGTAAGGATCCATATAAAAAGGCAGAAGCCGAAGAAAAGGCCCGTAACACAGGCGGCTATTTTTTTCAAATTCATAAAACCACTCGATTCTTTGGATAGTATGTTTAGATATTAGATTACAAGACTCAGTTACATTCGTAAATAGACTTTCAGGAGGCGCTATGTTGAACACGATTATTTTAGCCGGAGGAAAATCAAGCCGCATGGGAGAAAACAAAGCACTGATGAAAATAGGCGGAATCCGTGTCATCGACCGGATTGCGGCTGAGTTGGGACCAGAATCCGATAAAATGATTGTCGTTGCCAACGACCCTGCTGTTTATGAACATATGGATGCTGTTATTCTCGAAGATGAACCTGCTTTCAAAGGGCAGGGACCGCTTGTAGGGATTTATACAGGTTTAAAGGAAGTGGGAGAGGGACCTTGTTTGATTGTCGCCTGCGATATGCCATTTGTATCCGCCGGGCTGGGGTGTGAGCTTGTTTCCATTTTAAAGAGGAATGATAGGGATGCAGTTGTCCCGATTCATGAAGGGCGCATGCATCCGCTGCTGGCTGCGTATGACGCCCGAGTTTCGGATATAGTCAAGGAAACGCTGGAGGATGAAAAAAGATCGGTAAGGGCATTACTTGACCGAATAGATGTGGAGTATTTTACAATAAAAGAAGAGACTCTTGATGTTTGGAATATGAATACGATGGAGGAATATATACACGCGGAAAAGCTGGCCGAAGGGAGAGAGGGAAAATGACTTGTAAAATCACGAGGGAGCCGATAAAGATTGAGGAGGTCTATCAAAAAGTCGTCAGAAGAGAAGCGGGAGCTGTCACTACATTTGTCGGTACTGTCCGTGAATTAACGCATGGCAAGAAAACGCTTTACCTTGAATATGAGGCATATGAATCGATGGCCCTGAAAAAAATGCGGCAGATCGTAGGGGAAATGAAGGAAAAGTGGCCAGTGCTTGAAGTGGCGATAGTGCATCGAGTTGGACGTCTTGACATTACTGATATTGCGATTGCGATTGCAGTGTCTTCTCCTCATCGGCCGGATGCGTACGAAGCGAATCGCTACGCACTTGAAAGAGTGAAGGAAATGGTCCCGATTTGGAAGAAAGAGCATTGGGAAGATGGAGAAAAGTGGATCGGAAACCAGCAGGGTACAAAAGAATACGAAAAAGGAAAGCCGGAGGAAGGTGATTTATTTGAATAAGATTATGCTATTTGCCCAATTGAAAGAGGAGGTGGGTAAAGGAGCGATAGAAATTGAGGCTTCAGGAAAAACAGTCGGTGAACTTCGCAAGTTCTTGGAAAAAGAAACACCTTTGGGAAACTTGGATGGCATTATGATTGCTGTTAACGAAGAATTCGTAAAAGACGACTGGATTATTGAAGAAAAAGATGACATTGCTCTGATTCCACCGGTCAGCGGAGGTTGATGCGGATGGACTTTCAAATGGAGCGTTATTCCAGGCAGATGCTTTTTAAGCCGATCGGGCCTGAAGGGCAGAAAGAGATCGGAAAAAAGCATGCGCTTATCGTTGGAGTGGGAGCTCTTGGGACCCATACATCCGAATTGCTGGCTAGGGCTGGAGTAAGAAAGCTTACGCTTATTGACCGGGATTATGTTGATATGAGCAATTTGCAGCGACAGCATCTTTTTACGGAAAAAGATGTTAAAGGACAATGGCCCAAAGCGGAAGCTGCGAAAGAGAGGCTGAAAAGCATTAACAGCCAGGTGGAAGTAGAGGGGATTGTCGCGCAGGCAGATGCAGTACTACTTGAAGGCTTAATAGAAGACGTAGATCTTTTAGTGGATGGAACTGATAATTTTGAAACACGCTTTTTAATGAATGACCTCGCTCAGAAATACAAAATCCCGTATGTATTCGGTTCCTGTGTGGGAAGCTTCGGAATGACTTTTACAATCGTTCCTGGCCAGACCCCGTGCCTCCAATGTTTGATTAAAAAGTTGCCTATGCAGGGACAGACTTGCGATACAGTTGGTATTATTGCACCCGCTGTTCAAATGGTCACGGCTCATCAAGGAGCAGAGGCGCTGAAGATTCTTTCAGGGAACATGGACGCTGTCAGAAAAACGTATGTATCTTTTGATTTGTGGGAAAATGAATATTTATCTTTGAAAGCTGGTGCATTAAAAGAAAGCGGCTGTCTGTCATGTGGGGAGAGTCCGGAATATCCGTTTTTGCAATCGGACCAGGAAATGAAGGTGGCTGTACTGTGCGGACGCGACACGGTCCAAATACGCCACGCTTATAACGGAGATCTTCCATTAAAGCAGTTGGTTGATCAATGGCGTTCCGCGGGTCTTGCAGTCGGTGGTAATCCATTTTTAATTTCCGTGGAAAAGGATGGAACAAAGGCTGTGTTTTTTAAGGATGGCCGCGCATTGATTCATGGTACGAAAGATGTAAACGAAGCCAGGAAAATCTATCATTCTCTTGTGGGCTAATTAGAAAGGAGAGATTATGCTGGTTCCGTCATTTACCATTGCCTCTATCATTATCTCTCTGGTTGTCGCAGTTGCGGCACCGATTGTTTTGCTTATTTTTTTTAAAAAGAAATTTAAGATATCCATCAAAGTGTTTTTCTTCGGCGTATTGACCTTTTTCACGTTTGCTTATGTCTTGGAGGGACTTTTTCACGCTATTTTCCTGGAATGGAATAAATCGACCAAGGTTTTTTTGGAAAATCCATGGGTTTTCATGCTGTATGGTGGATTAATGGCAGGAATTTTCGAAGAAACTGGCAGATACATCATGATGAAATATGCTTTGAAAAAGTACAGAGAATGGAAGGATGGCTTGGCTTTCGGGCTTGGTCATGGTGGTGTTGAAGCCATTCTCATTGTAGGGATAAACAGTGTTATCATGGTAGTTCTTGCCTTTATGATCAACGACGGAACGTACGATGCTTTTATTACAGGAGTAGCTGCAGAAGCATTGGCGCCCCTTCATGAACAATTGACCGGTTCAGCCTCCTTCATCCAGCTCTTTGTCGGGATTGAAAGGCTGGGCGCTTTAACTATTCATATGGGGCTTTCCATCCTTGTACTGTATGGAATAAAGGAAGGAAAAAAGATTTATCTGTTTTATGCCATCCTCATTCATGCAGTGATAGATTTCCCCGCAGCGCTATATCAAAAGGGCATAATCAATATTTTTGTTGTGGAAGCCTATCTCATTCTTCTCGCTGTCGGCTTTATCGCTTGGATTGTTAAGTCTAGATCGTTATTTTCTGGATATAAAATGTAACATCCCCCGCAATTGCGGGGGATTCGTTGTGAGTATTGTTTCTTTGCAATCAGTACAAGCACTCCGGCATCAAGCACTCTTTCGTACTTTGCGGCTTCACCCTTGCTCGATCCGCACGCTTCAAACTCTGAGCGGAGTTTGTCTCCTCTTTTTCATAGCCTTTGGCAGTCAGTTGGTTGACCATTTCTTGAACTTATGCTATTTTCACATACTTTAACAGAGGCATCCTTTCACTTCATTCAGCAGAAGTCTCTCACTTCTGTAAGCGGTGAGATGAATGCATATTGTTATTCCGTACAGTAGGGGTTCAAACCCCGGCTGAATAAAGTTAAAGCCTCCGGCGGATGCCACAGATTTTTAGAGGAAATTTATCGAATGGAGCTCGATAAAATCTGGGCGCAAATACGCCAAGGCGCATTTGATAAATCTGTCTCAGCGCATCTTTTGTGGATGCACTAGTATTTATATCTTTAGTTGAAGATAAACATGGGATGAAGTTTCGAATTCATCTATTCGTGCGAAATCATTAACGACAGACGTGATATAATTCGAGAGAAGGAGTGATGCACGTGGCTAAAAACATACTAGATAATGATTGGGCGCCTCTTCTGGAGGAAGAGTTTCAGAAGCCGTATTATTTAAGCTTAAGGGAGTTTTTAAAAAAAGAATACATGGAAGAGAGTGTTTATCCCTCCATGCATGATATATTTAATGCGTTAAAGTTCACTCCCTTTCATAAAGTCAAAGTTGTGCTGTTGGGGCAGGACCCTTACCATGGTCACGGACAGGCACATGGTCTCAGCTTTTCGGTAAAACCAGGTGTAAAAACCCCGCCATCTCTTAAAAATATTTTCAAAGAATTGCAGGAGGATGTAGGTTGCCGTATTCCGAACAATGGCTGCCTTGAGAAATGGGCCAACGAAGGGATCCTGCTATTAAACACGGTTTTGACAGTTAGGGCCGGCGAAGCGCATTCGCATAGAGGAAAAGGCTGGGAGACTTTTACAGATAAAGTGATCTCCTTAGTCAATGAACGGGAAACGCCTGTGATTTTTATTTTGTGGGGGAAACCTGCTCAGGAAAAAATTCGTTTAATAGATACTACAAAACATACGATTATCAAGTCTCCACATCCAAGCCCATTTTCGGCGAACAGAGGGTTTTTTGGAAGTCGTCCATTCTCGAAAACAAATGAGTGTCTCTTGGGATTAGGTGAAAAACCGATTGATTGGCAAATTTCGGATATTTGATTAAGCTGATGTGTTTTGCACCGAATGTAATTTTAGCTTAACGATGGTATGATACTTAGGGATAAGAAAATATTAAGGTTAAACCACCAATACTTTAAAAATACAGTACACGATGTTTACGTTAGAATTAATTGGAAAAGAAAGGCTGGAGCTCGCGTTATGCATATTACATATGAGGCGCTTATCACAAAGATGGAATCCGAACTCCAAAAGGCAAGGGCGTCTAAGGATTATGACCAGATGCGCGGCCATTTATTTGCAGTTAAAGCTCTTGCGGAGTTAACATTGGATACAGGAAAAGTTGTTCAGAAGGAGCAACCGCAAGTATTGAGGGAGCATGATGCGCCGATTCCGAAAGAAGCGTCTTCCCCAATCGACAAATATGACGATCATCATGATGACGGCGATTCTATTTTTGATTTTTAACAGAAAAAGAGGGTGTTGAGATGAAATTGTTTATCATCATTGGGGCTATCAATGCATTTCTTGCGGTCGCGCTGGGAGCGTTTGGGGCTCATGGGCTGGAAGGAAAAGTTGAGCCGAAATACCTGGAAACATGGGAAACAGGGGTCAAATACCAGATGTACCATGCTCTGGGATTGATTGCTATTGGAATTATTTCCGGAAATGTATCTCCGGGGTCCTTGCTGAACTGGTCTGGATGGTTGATGCTGATTGGAATCATCTTGTTCTCCGGCAGCCTCTATGTCCTGACATTATCCGGAATCAAAGTGCTTGGGGCCGTCACACCATTTGGGGGAGTTGCTTTCCTCATATCTTGGGTACTATTAATTGTATTTGCGGCAAAACATTTATAAACCGAAAAAACCTCATCCAATAGGAATGAGGTTTTTTCGGGGGTGGGGACCAGTCCGAAACGCTTGTTCATGAACATTACTTATCGTGGCGAATATCTCGCAACGGCACCTGGAAAATGATACTCATAATCTATTGGTTCGCTAAACGTAACATAATCCACATAAACCATCGGAATCAAATACCGGTCCCCTGTTTGCGGGTCACTCAAAATCAGATGGTCCCGCCCTGTTGCCTCAATTAATCCTTTAAAAATTTTTGCATTCCACTCCTTGTTGTTTTCAAACGTTGTAAAAACTTCAACAAGCTTTCCTTTGTTTAGCCGCAGAATATTTTCAATATATGACTCCTCAATTGGCAGCATGCCGGGTACATTTATTCCGCCTTTTTCCCCGGCCACTCCCGCAGGGGGCTGCATTGGTGGGGGAGGATATGGCGGCTGCATTCCATAATAAGGATTTTGCTGCCCATATGGCATTTGGGCTTGTGGATAAAAACCGGCAGGTTGTTGTGAATTATTTGGCCTAGCCAAAGCATTTCCTCCTTCGCAAACCTAAATGAACTTGACCAAATTAGGCTCACTCTACTTTTCATATTATGCGAAAGGGGGATGGTTCATGCTTGAAGGTATAATAAAAAAATCCCCCCCTGAGGAGGATTTCAAGTTTCTTTATCCAGTTAGGAGTTGTTCACTCCATATGTAGCTAAACAAGCATTTTCGCTTTTCTTACACATGCAAAAATCGATCAATGCTGCTGTCTTCCAGCAGGTGGCCTATGAAGAATTCTCCGAACTCACCATAGCGGGCGCTTACTTCATCAAATCGCATTTCGTAGACAAGTTTTTTGAACTGGAGAACGTCATCTGCAAAGAGGGTCACACCCCACTCGTAATCATCGAATCCAACGGAACCTGTGATGATCTGCTTAACTTTTCCCGCATATTGCCGCCCGATCATGCCATGGCTGTACATAAGGTCTTTACGTTCTTCCATTGAAAGCATATACCAGTTATCATTGCCTTCACGGCGCTTATCCATTGGGTAGAAGCAGACATAATCTGTTTTAGGAAGTATTGGATAAAGACGTGAACGTACATATGGGTTTTCATATGGATCTTCATCAGAATCGCCAGCAAGATAGCTGCTCAATTCGACAACCGACACATACGAATAGGCAGGAAGTGTATAATCTGCAATTGTTAGCTTGTTGAATTCATTTTCGAGTTCATTCAGCTCTTTCATCGTAGGACGTAGGATCATTAACATAAAATCTGCTTTTTGTCCGACGATGGTATAAAGAGCATGGCTTCCATCTTTTCTATCTTGGGCCTCATCAAGTTTTGCAAGGTATTGCTTGAATTCATGAATGGCTGCCTGCCGTTCATCGGTTGACAACAGCTTCCAAGACGCCCAATTGATTGTCCGGAAATCATGAAGTGCATACCAACCATCCAGTGTTTGTGCTGGTTCACTCACAACAATCACTCCTATACAAATTCATTCTTTTATTACTATAGCACAGTTTATCCATATCCTCCTTTTTCAAGCCGATTGTTAAAAAATATGACACGAAAGGTAAACATTGGGCGCAGGCAATAAAATATGAGATAATTTCAATAGTGGTATGAAGAAAAGAGCGATTAACATGGAGGATGGTTGGTGTGGATAAACTTTTCAGTGAATTGAAAACAAGGACATCCAGGCGAGAACGAATAAAGGTCGATCCGGTTGAACATTTATTCAATGAGCTAAGAACGAAAGTATCTGGATGGAATCGGAAAATAGTCTTTCCGGAAGCCACGGATTCCCGGATTCTGTCTGCAGCTAGCAGGCTAGCAAATGACGACGTGCTGACCCCTGTGCTGGTTGGCAATATGGATGAAATCCAAGATCGCGCCCAGGCAATGGAAATATCACTTGAAAAAATGGAAATATACGATCCGGGTATTTATGTCGGCATGGATGAAATGATTCAAGCTTTTGTTGAGCGCCGAAAAGGAAAGGTGACAGAGGGAGAAGCAACAGAGATTCTATTGGATCCAAACTATTTTGGAACCATGCTTGTCTACCTTGACAAAGCGCACGGCCTTGTAAGCGGAGCGGCACATTCAACTGCCGACACTGTCCGTCCAGCGCTTCAAATTATTAAAATGAAGGAAGGTGTCTGTAAAACATCCGGTGCATTCCTGATGGCAAAAGGGGAAGACAAGTATGTTTTTGCTGACTGTGCTATAAATATTGCACCGGACAGTCGAGATTTAGCTGAAATAGCCATTGAAAGTGCCAAAACTGCCCGAATGTTTGATATCGAACCAAGAGTGGCTATGCTCAGTTTCTCTACAAAGGGTTCGGCAGTTTCAGAGGAAACAGAAAAGGTCTCTGACGCTGCAAAAATAGCAAGGGAAATCGATCCCGATCTTGTCCTTGATGGTGAACTTCAATTCGACGCTGCTTTCGTTCCAGCAGTCGCTCAAAAGAAGGCGCCGGAATCGGCTATTCGGGGAAATGCAAATATTTTTGTTTTTCCAGGTCTTGATGCAGGGAATATTGGCTATAAAATTGCACAGCGTTTAGGGGGATATGAAGCGGTCGGCCCAATCCTTCAAGGCTTGAATTCTCCTGTGAACGATCTTTCACGGGGATGCAGTGAAGAAGATGTGTATCATTTAGCTCTTATAACAGCTATGCAATCCATCTAGAGGATGTTCAAAAAGTCACCAAATAATAAGCGGCAAATCTTTTCGTTAGCTTGTTCTGTGCTGCTCATGTATCTAAAAGCATACATTCCGCTGCGTAAAACAAGCCGTCACGACCTTTTTGCTTCTAATTGGGCAACTTTTTGAATACGCACATATAGGATAAATAATTGGAGAAAAAGGGGAGCAGCCAATGGGCGAAAATCAATCACTTTTACATCAGGAGAAATGGCGGGTCATTGATCAGTCAAATCCTAATCCGCAATTTCATGCACTTCAATCCTTTGCGATTGATGATACGCTTTGTCAATCGGTCGGAAGCGGTTGCTCCCCTGCTGTGGCACGAACATGGGTCCATCCGCGCACAGTGGTTCTGGGGATCCAAGATACAAAATTACCTGGACTTCGGGACGGACTGGATTTTTTGGAAGAAAATAAAGTGGAGTGGATTGTCCGAAATTCGGGTGGTCTGGCTGTTCTATTGGATGAAGAAGTGCTTAATATATCCTTGATTTTTCCGGATACGGAAAAGGGGATTGACATCAATCGGGGCTATGATACGATGTGGAAGCTCATTCGGCTCATGTTCGAAGATTTCAATTGTCGTATAGAGGCACGTGAAATTGTTGGGTCCTATTGCCCTGGAAGCTATGACTTAAGTATCAACGGGAAAAAATTTGCGGGGATTTCCCAGCGGCGGATACGAAAAGGAGTGGCTGTTCAGGTATATCTCTGTGTGAACGGAAGCGGACAGGAGCGGGCTGAATTAGTTCGGGAATTTTACGAACGTGCCAGATTTCGTGAATCTCAAAGGGTTGTATTCCCGGAAGTGCGTCCTGAAGTGATGGCATCGCTGTCCGAATTACTAGGAACGGAATTAACGATCCAGCAAACCATGCTTCGACTTTTGAAAGTGCTGAAGAGTGTTAGTGACGAAATATATACAAGCCAGCTCCTAGGAGATGAACTGGATCTATATCTGGTTCACTATGAGCGGATGATCGAACGAAATAAAAGGGTATTTACATAATTGAAGGCCTGGCATTCGAATGAAATGCCGGGCCTTCAATTATGTGAAATACTTTGGCTGGGCGCTGGTATGAGCATGGTTCTTTGGTTCAGCTAATCTGATTGTACAATAATCAATATTTAACTTCACCCAGCAGAAGTCTCCCACTTCTGTAAGTGGTGAGATGAATGCCTATTGGTATTCCATTCAGCGAAGGTTCAAACCCCGGCTGAATAAAGTTAAAGCCTCCGGCGGATGCCACAGATTTTATCGAGCGAAGCTCGATAAAATCTGGGCGAAAATACGCCAAGGCGCATTTGATCAGGTTTATACGTCCGAGTATGCGGTTAAACCCGCAAGATGATCGTATAAAATGATTCTATGCGCCGACAAGGAGGGCGAAGGCAGTTCAGACTGCATGCTGCTAAACAGTGCTCTCCGTGTTTCTGCTGTCCAGCTACGGACGGCAGAGGCTTGAGATCGCTCAGTCAGGCCAATGAAGTCAAAGAGCGACTTTCACTAGCCTGCCCTCCGACGCACAGGATGTGCTAGTGCAAGCGAAGCGATAGGACGTCGCGTTCTAAGCCTGCCGACGCACAGGATGTGCTAGTGCAAGCGAAGCGGCAAGATGTCGCTGCTTGAGTCGGCCGAGTGCCATCGGCGTAAGGATTAAGCCAATCGCTGCTGAAGGCAAACTACACATTCTTCAGTGCACGCCTAGCTTTGCGTTGATAAGAAGGCACTCTGTCCAGCTCCAACGCCTAACCCCTCGAGGTCACTCCGCCAATTTCTCCAAGTTCCCATTCCGGTCCATCTTAAAAGTGGAGGCCGGGCGCTCTTCTTCATCAAAGAGGACAAGCTTTCTTGCGCGGTTTAAGATTTTCATAAGTGTCTCGTAGTCTTCCTGCATTGTTTCTGAACTGTCCTCAAGTTCTTCGACTTTTTCCTTTAATTGTTTATTTTCTTCTAATAATCCATTTACTTCTTTTTTCAATCTTGCATTCTCGCTTCTTAAGACGTCCGTATTAAATTCTGAATGGTGCAGCTGCTGTAGATAAGCGATGATTTGTCCCAGGTTTAGTTCTGTTGGCTTCTGTTCTTCTGTAAAAGAAGGTAATAGTGTACCAGCTTCAGATGCAAACTCAGCCATAAGGTTGTCATTGTTATTTTCCAACGGTATTTCCATCTCAGTATTGTCATTGCTGTCTTCCGGCATAGGTGCCTGAAAATCCTGCAATGACGGAACCGGTGGCTGATACAGCAGCTTTTTCTTTCCGCCTTGATCCTTTCCAAGCAGGCGCTGTCTTTGTTTACGTTGCTTCTTAGCTAAGTCAAGTGCTTTCTCATACTGCTGACGAACAACTGCATTCCATCTGAAACCGCAGGCTGCAGATGTCCTATTCAATCTGTCACCTACTTCTTCAAATGCATTCAGTTGTGTGCTGCCTTCGCGGACATGGCGCAGAACTGTTTCCGCCAATAACAAATCATTTTCTTCCGTCCAGGCATCCTGACGTGTTTTCATATGAATCAACTCCCTTTTTAAAATAGTTATTAATTAAAGGATGTACAACTCAATCATTTTTTATACCAATATGGCAAAAAATTGATAGTTTTTAATGAGATTATGAATCCGGCGTTCACAAAAAGCAGCCAGACCATTCCTTTCATTCATTGTGGAAAGCCGGTATAATAGAAACATGATAGATAGGAAGAGGGAAGCTGATGGTTGATTCCAGCATCAAATTAAGTGAGGAAAAAGTATTTAAAGATCCTGTTCATGGATATGTCCACGTCAGGGACAAGCTCATCTGGGATCTCATCGGTACGAGAGAATTTCAGCGGCTTCGGCGGGTTAAACAGCTCGGTACCACATATTTGACCTTCCATGGAGCCGAACACAGTCGATTCAGCCATTCGCTAGGCGTGTATGAGGTTGTCAGACAAATCATAGATGAAGTGTTTGAGGGGCAGCCCGATTGGAATGAGGGTGAGAGAATGCTCTCTCTTTGTGCTGCGCTATTGCACGATTTAGGTCATGGTCCGTTTTCCCATTCCTTTGAAAAAGTATTCGATCTGGACCATGAGCACTTTACAAAGAAAATTATTCTCGAAGATACAGAAGTAAACAGAGTTCTTCGAACCGTCAGCCCCGATTTTCCGCAAAGGGTGGCTGAGGTGATAAGCAAGACTTATCATGACAAGCTGGTGGTAAGCTTGATTTCGAGTCAAATTGATGCGGATCGTATGGATTACCTGCAAAGGGATGCTTATTTTACTGGTGTCAGTTACGGCCACTTCGATATGCAAAGGATCATGCGTGTTATGAGGCCAAAAGAAGATCATGTCGTTTTTAAATCAAGCGGCATGCATGCGGTGGAGGACTACATCATGAGCCGCTATCAGATGTACTGGCAAGTCTATTTCCACCCTGTCACTCGCAGCGCTGAAGTGATTTTAACCAAGATTCTACAGCGTGTGAAAGCTTTATTCCGTGATGATTATCCTTTTAAAAAAGAGCCTGTCCATTTTAGGTCGTTATTTGAAGAGAATGTGACTCTTCAAGATTATCTCAAGCTGGACGAACCGGTTATTTTATATTATTTCCATATGTGGGAAGAGGAAGAAGATCTCATTCTGCGTGATTTGTGTCGGAGATTTATGGACCGCCATCTGTTTAAATATGTGGAGTTTGATCCAGCCGAGCAATACAGGACATTAAGAGAGCTTGAGGAGTTATTTCGGAAAGCAGGAATCAATCCGGAGTATTATCTGGCTGTTGATTCTTCTTCTGATTTGCCGTATGATTTTTATCGACCGGGAGAGGAAGAAGAGAGGCTTCCAATCCATTTATTGATGCCGAATGGAGAACTCTCTGAGCTTTCCAGGGAGTCGTCGATCGTTCAAGCCATTTCCGGAAAAAGAAGGACGGACCACAAATTGTATTATCCGGAAGATATTTTGCTGGATTATTCGGAGAATCGGGAGCTAAAACAACAGATTCTTTCCATTCTGAAAAAATTTTAAACTATCCATTGAAAAAATAGATAGCGGGGGTTGAGCAAGAGTTATGCTGCATGATCATCAAAAGTTAATGAGTGTCTTTGCCCTGGCAGGGGAAATCACTGGAAGGAAAAAGCTGCAAAAAATGGTTTTTATCGCCAAAAAAATGAAATTTCCGTTTCAAGAAAAGTTCGAATTTCATTTTTATGGCCCTTACTCGGAAGAGTTGACATTAAGGATTGAAGAATTATGCAATTTTGGATTCATTGAAGAGGTGAAAGAGGATAAGGGCGGGTACAGTCAGTACCGCTATACCATCACTTCTGCCGGGTGCGAATTTTTTGAATCGGAATCAATGGATATCCCCCAATTGAGAGAATGCTTGATTGACATGAATGAGCAGAGTTCCCGTTTTCTTGAACTTGTATCAACGGTTTTGTACTTTGAGGAACTTACCAAAGATGAAGTCATAGAAAAGGTAGCAGAATTGAAAAGAAAGCAAAACTACTCCGAAGAGGAAATCGATGAAGCGTATCAATACATTGAAACATTAAAAAAGACAGCTTTTTCGCATTAAATTGCGGACAGGCTGTCTTTTAAGGATTTTATTATCGGTCTAGCTTCAATGAACAGGATGACCTAGTGCAGGTGAAGCAACAGGACGTTGCTGCTAGAACTTGCAGACGGACAGGCTGTCTGATGAGAAAGACTTTAGTTTTTATAGAGAAGTGCCGCGGACGACTTTCTTATTCGTCGCAGGCTCGTTTGCCGGCAACGGCGTAATGGTTTTTCGTCATTTCTTCAATTACAATAGTCACAGCTTCTTTTGATGCGCCTGTTGTTTCCACAACAGCATCGGTCACTTTTTCTACAAGCGCTTTCTTCTGGTCGTCTGTACGTCCTTCGAACATTTTTACAGTTACAATGGGCATATATGATTCCTCCTTTGCTTGTTGTACATAAAAATTGTATTCCTTTTTTTAGAAAGGGGCAAGAAGCAGACGTTTGGAATGAGCAGCATGCAATAATTTTGTATAATGAATCAAAGGCAAGAATGATAAGAAAGGCGAAGGCGCACTGGTCCAGGTATTTTCATGCTTGAGAAGATGGCGCCCGGAGCCAGATTGATAAAGGGGCTGGATATATGGAGAGATTTCTCGCGTTCCCTTTGGAACAAATTCCGCTTGTGGCGGCTGTATTATTAATTGCATTTACAGTACATGAATTTGCGCATGCTTTTACGGCATATAAATTCGGTGATCCGACGGCAAAGGAGCAAGGCAGACTTACCCTGAATCCAATGCAGCATTTGGATCCGATTGGAACGCTCTTGATTTTTATTGCGGGATTCGGTTGGGCGCGGCCGGTCCCGGTGAATCGTTATCACTTTAAAAATCCGCGGCTGGCAGGCATCATTGTTTCGTTGATGGGGCCAATCAGCAATTTTGCTTTGGCGGTTTTGGGCACGGCAATTTTGTTCATATTGGTGGTTACAGGATTTGCGGGGCAGCTGCCAATCTTTGTCACCCAGTTTTTCAATTTATTCGTTTGGATGAATGTCCTTCTTTTCGTTTTCAACCTACTTCCTGTACCGCCTCTTGACGGCTACCGAATCATAGAAGATTTGGTCTCGCCTTCACTTAGGGCGAAAATGACGCAGTATGAGCAGTACGGCTCGCTCATATTTTTAATACTCGTAATCACACCGTTATCGCATTATACAATCAGGCCGATATTGAATACAGTTGTCCCGTTTTTTGTAAACAGCATACAAAGTGTTTTTGGCATGTTCTTAGGCTAAGAATAAGGAGGAAGTTTTTATGGAACAAAAAAAGAGGAAGTTGGAATTTAATATTATAAAAGACGATCCGACCATGGGTCATAAAGGATACGGGGTTGGATCTCTAAGCTTGGAAAATATTACTCCTGTCATGCTTGATGTGGAGGAAGGTGAGGCATGGATCGAGGAGCAGGCGATGCACGCCCGCAGTAAGACCGAGCGCGGAGTCAAATATGTAAAAGACCGCAGCGAATTCCCTGAAGAAGGGGCAAAGAAATATTGGGTTATATGGGTTGCGGTCGATATCAAAGAAGAGGGTCCTTATTATGCGGGCGTAACCGCATGTGAATTATATATCAACCGGCCGGCCCGACGCGGCTACAAGTCAATGCCGGAACATGTCAACCATATGGACAAGGCGATGAAAGGAAAATTGATCGTTCACAACATGGATGCTAAGTCAAGAGAAGTCCTTGCGGACTTCCTGAAAAACCATGATGAAGGCATGTGGGAGCGCTCCAGTACAGAATTAAGAGAAGAGTTCAAGAAGTAACTTTTCGGAAATAAATGTCAAATTCTGATGAAATTTTGAACAATCTATGACAGTTGTCAAAAAGGAACATTGCCATCTTGCCGATTACTGGGAAAGTAAGTAAACTTAATATAGTTTGCACGGCAAACTGGGACGAAGAAAGGCGTAGTGCCCGTTTAGCGACGTACAGATTGGAGAGGATCTGACGAGATAAAGGAAACATGACAAACCAAAGGCGAGTCGATGTTGACTTATCGTAGTAAGAACCTCGAAGTACGCTAGTCGCTGGCGCTCGAAGCTGGACAACTGAAAAGCGTAGACGCCCTGTTTAGGCCCGACAAGCATAAGACGATTCCCGAGGAGGCAGCCTTTCAGCCACCACAGGGGATAGGCTTATGACCTCGAGGGGCTAGGGCGTCGAAGCTGGACAAAAAAAGCGAAGTCGCCCTTATAGGCACTTTCGCTAATCAACAAAAAACTTGAGGCCGCACACCTCAAGTTTTTTGTTTTTTTTACGAAAGAAATCTTTTTGAAAAAGTAGTTTTTCAGCTTGATAAAAGTTATTATTAGTACACAAACCAATACGGGAAGTGACTATTGAATGATTAAGCATATAAAACCGTATTCTTTATATATCGTTGCAGTCGTATTGTTGACCCTTGGCGGAATTATGCTTGAACTGCTCCTTCCAACATTAATGGCCAATGTTGTTGATATTGGAATTGTCAACGGTGATATGCCTTATATATTGAAAACCGGTGGCCTCATGTTAATTTTCGCCTTGGTCGCCATCATTCTGATGACTGGGGTTTCTTTTTTTGCATCCAAAACGGCTCTAGGCTTTGGAAGAGATATCAGACGCAGTCTGTTTGTCAATGTAGAAAAATTCTCCTTGCAGGCTTTTGATAAAATCGGCACCGCATCATTGATCACAAGGTCGACAAATGATGTAAAACAGGTGCAGGATGTTTTGAATATGATTTTGCGGATGATGACAAGGGCGCCGTTGATGTTGATCGGCGGCATCATTATGGCTGTTACAAGAGAGCCCGGTTTATCAATTGTCTTTTTAGGTGCCCTCCCGTTGTTGGCACTGCTGATTTTCGTCATTTCGAGAAAAGCTATTCCTTTATTTGTTTCATTACAGAAAAAGACAGATAAATTAAACTTGATTGTGCGTGAGAATTTGACAGGAGTCCGGGTGATCCGCGCTTTTAACAACGAAACTCATGAGAAAGAACGTTTTGACACTGCAAACCTTGACTTTCGCGATACCGGAATCAAAGTAAATAAGATGATGGCTGTACTTTTTCCTGTCATGATGATTGTCATGAATTTTACAAGTGTTGCGATTGTGTGGTTCGGGGCTGTCCGGATTGATCAGGAAATTATGCAAGTCGGAAATCTGATGGCTTTCCTGCAGTATTCCATGATGATATTAATGTCGCTAATTATGTTGTCATTTGGGTTTATTATGATCCCTCGTGCAAAAGCTTCTATGGATCGAATCAATGAAGTACTGAAAATGGAAAATGATATAGCTGATCCGGAGCATCCAAAGAGTGAGCATGGTGAGCTAGGGTCCGTGGAGTTCAGAGATGTCACGTTCAGATACGCCGGTGCGGAAAAACCGGTCCTTCAACGTCTTTCTTTTACTGCTAAAAAAGGAAAAACTACAGCGATCATTGGAAGCACAGGATCAGGAAAATCGACTCTTATTAAATTGATTCCTAGATTTTATGATGTGGAACGAGGCTCTGTTCTGATTGACGGTATTGATGTAAGAGACATGCCACAGGAAGAGTTAAGAGCAAAGATTGGATACGTTCCGCAAAAAGCCGCTTTATTCAGCGGAACCGTTGCAGAAAACCTGCAATACGGTAATGAAGGAGCTAGTGAGAAAGAGATGTGGGAAGCATTGGATATTTCACAGGCGACCGAATTTGTAAAGGAGAAACAAGAGGGAATCAATTTAATGATTGAGCAGGCAGGAGCGAATCTGTCAGGAGGTCAAAAACAACGGCTGTCTATTGCTCGCGCTTTGATTAGAAAGCCTGAGATCTATCTCTTTGATGATAGTTTCTCGGCTTTGGACTATAAAACAGATGCAAAATTGAGGTCGGAGCTAACAAAAATAACAAAAGATGCAACTATTATTTTAGTGGCGCAGAGAGTGAGCACTGTTACGGATGCCGATCAAATTATCGTTCTGGAAGAAGGCGAAATAGCAGGTATCGGTACCCATCAAGAGCTGCTAGCGGAAAACCGTATTTACCAGGAAATTGTATCCTCTCAGCGTGCAGAGGAGGAAGGAGCATGAGTAGACAACGTGCAGGAGGGGGTCATCCAAGGCCTGGCGGGGGACCCGGGCACGGGATCGCTCCCGGAGAAAAACCAAAAGAGTTCAAAAAGACGCTAAAAAGATTGTCAGGTTATTTGAAGCCTCGGAAATATCAGCTATTACTTGTTGCCATAGCAGCCATTTTGTCCACCTTGTTTAATGTCATTACACCTAAGCTGCTTGGGGATGCGACTTCTTCCATCTTTTCAAGTGTCACAAAAGGAACAGGTATTGATTTCACTTTTTTACAGAAATTGCTTATTACGCTGCTTATCCTATATGTCATATCGGCCGCATTCACTTATTTGCAGCAATATTTGATGGCGGGGGTTT
The DNA here is from genome assembly GCF_003605405.2 of Siminovitchia terrae. Taxonomy (GTDB): domain Bacteria; phylum Bacillota; class Bacilli; order Bacillales; family Bacillaceae_C; genus Siminovitchia; species Siminovitchia terrae. The sequence goes on from NZ_QYTW02000002.1 coordinate 20,424, forward strand.
CACAGAAAACCACGGCTGAACTGAGGAAAGAAGTCTATGAAAAGTTGGCCAGGATGCCTTTGAGCTACTATGATCGGCATCCGCATGGCGATATTTTAAGCAGAGCCATCAATGATATAGATAATATTAACAACTCGATTCAGCAGGCGCTGTCTCAAATCATCACTTCACTGATTGCGATTATCGGAACGATGATCATGATGTTTGTGATTAGCCCGGTGCTAACGCTTGTTGTCTTGGTCACTTTTCCTTTGAGCGCGCTGGTCATTCGATTTGTGGCTTCATTTTCTCAGAAGCATTTTGTCAATCAGCAAAAGGAACTGGGGAATGTAAACGGGCATATTGAAGAAATGTTTTCGGGGCACCAAGTTGTCAAAGCGTTTGGACATGAAAAAGCAGCTATCAAGGAGTTTGATGAAATTAACGAGCGTCTCTACCAATCTGGCTGGCGGGCGCAATTTATAAGTGGAATCATGATGCCGCTCATGAACTTTGTTGGAAATCTCGGTTATGTTTTCGTCAGCATCGGCGGGGGATTGCTCGTATTAAACGGCAGTATCCGGATTGGTGATGTTCAGGCATTTATTCAGTATTCGCAACAATTGACACAACCGATGACGCAGGCAGCAGGCATTGCGAACATGATCCAAACGGCGCTAGCCTCGGCTGAACGGGTATTCCATCTGTTAGATGAAGAAGAGGAGCGGAAGGAAGAACCTGCCCAGGTCAATTTGGATGAATTGAAGGGGAAAATTGAATTTAACCATGTCCGCTTCGGTTATGAAAAAGACAAGCCGATTATCAAGGATTTAACTCTGAATGTTGAGCCGGGACAAACCATTGCGATCGTCGGGCCGACAGGAGCAGGGAAAACGACTATTATCAATCTATTGATGAGGTTTTATGAATTGGATGGCGGGCGAATTTTGATAGACGGGGTTGATATCAACAGTCTTTCTCGGGAGCAGGCGCGTTCTATGTTTGCAATGGTTCTTCAGGATACATGGCTTTTCAACGGTACAATCAAGGATAATATTGCATATGGGCGCGAAGGGGCGAACAATGAAGAGGTTATTCAAGCAGCTAAGAGTGCCTATGCCGATGATTTTATCCGAACGCTTCCTGATGGTTACGAGACTATTTTGGGAGAGGACGCTTCAAACATCTCACAAGGGCAGCGCCAGCTGTTAACAATCGCGAGGGCCATTTTGTCCGACCCGAAAATTTTGATTCTCGATGAAGCGACCAGCAGCGTTGATACTAGAACGGAAATGAATATCCAACGCGCTATGAACAAATTGATGGCAGGCCGCACAAGCTTTGTCATAGCTCACAGGCTTTCTACGATCCGAGATGCGGATGTCATTCTGGTAATGAAAGACGGCGATATCATTGAAAAAGGGTCACATGAAGAGTTGATGAAGCTCAATGGCTTTTATGCTGATTTGTACGAAAGCCAGTTTACTGGAAAAGCAGGCTGAGCAAAAGGTGAAGCGTGCAAGAGAAGTGCAGAACCAGAGTTCGCACAATCAATAGCTAATTTCGCACGATAAAGTCGTTTTTCGCACGATTATTTGGAATATCGCACGATAATATGAAATATCGCACGATAATCTCGAAAACCGCACAATTACTGATTGTGCGGTCGGCAGATGGAGCCCCCTCATTTATGAGGGGGCTCCATGCCATTTCTTATTAAAATATTCGCTGCCACCATCGTTTTTTCTTCTCTTTATGATGCAAGATGGGTTCCTTATCAAGCTTGTGCAGATGGTCGGTGCAAAATTCTGCAGGTTCTGTTCCTTTTACAAAGTAGGTAAGTCTGAAAAAGGGGCAAGAGTTCGTCGCTTTTTTACCATTGAAGGGATCAATGGGTACGGCAATCACTCTGGCTGGAGGAGAGAAGGCATGTTCCTTTTCATCCTGGCCTTCCAATGCGCGCTCCATGAAGCGAATCCAGATATTTTTGGCATATAATTTATCTTCCGTCAAAGAGATTTCTTTTCCTTTATCATATCCTGTCCACACGATGGAAGCTAATTTTGGCGTAAAACCCGCCATCCAGCTGTCAGAGTTAGTAGAACCGGATTTTCCCGCATACTCCCGACTCATTTGGTTCACCATAGACTCCCCAGTGACCGTTGCATATCCATTTAATTTTTCATCAAACATACCTGTCATCATATGGCTTAAAACAAAGGCAATCTCTGGTTCCAATACCTGCTCTTTGATTTTCGGCGCCTCATAGATGACTTTACCGCGGAAATCCTCCACTCGAATAATGAAAACAGGCTCCACTTTTTTCCCGCCGTTCGCTATGATGCTGTAGGCATTAAGCAACTCAATCGGCTTTACTCCGGATGTTCCTAAAGCAAGGGAAGGGACCTCCTTCATCTTTGTGGAAATGCCTAGCTTGCGGATTGTATCGACAAGTACATTTTGTCCAAGGAACAGATGAGTTTTAACGGCATACACATTATCAGACAAAGCGAGCGCCTGAGCCATCGTGACTTCTGCATTTGCGTACTGGTTGTTATAGTTATGCGGTGTGTACTCAGGTTGTCCATCGCTGAACCTGAAAGTCGTCGGCTCGCTCCGCAATATGGTTGATGGAGTAAAACCATGTTCCAATGCAGCATAGTAGAGAAGGGGCTTTATCGTTGAACCGGGCTGCCTTACAGCTTGGGTCGCCCTATTAAAAGAACTGTCATGATAGTTTCTTCCACCAACCAATGCTGTGACATAGCCAGTTTCTGGATCCATTGCGGCAAACCCGGCTTGGATATCAGATGTTTCTGATATCGTTCCACTCACGGCTTCTTCAGCAATTTCTTGTTGTTCCACATCAAGTGCAGTGTATACTCTCAAACCTCCAAGGGCTATGCTTCTATTGTCCAGCCCCGCCTTGTCTTTCAACTCCTTTTTTACAGTATCATAGAAATAAGGTGCCATTTCCGCCTGATGATGAGGGTGTTTTCCAATGAAGGAAAGCTGTTCCAGCGAAGCTGCGTTTGCCTCTTCTGGTGAAATCGCACCTGTTTTCTCCATTGCACCTAATACAAGTCTTTGTCTGGACTTGGCCTTTTCTTCTGAAATGAGCGGAGAGTAGATTCCGGGACCCTTGGGAATGCCGGCAAGCATGGCAGACTCCGCAAGCGTCAGTTCTTTCGCGCTTTTTCCGTAATAAAACTGGCTGGCCGCCTCAATTCCGTAAGCACCGTGTCCGAAGGAAATAGTGTTAATATAACCTTCAAGAATTTCATCTTTGTCGTAATTCACCTCAAGACGGATGGTATAAAAAGCCTCCAGCAACTTGCGTGACCAGGTTTTATCAAGTGTTAAAAACAAGTTTCGAGCATATTGTTGTGTGATCGTACTCGCCCCTTGAACTTTCCCCATGGCTTTGACATTCGCCGCCATGGCACCAGCAATTCTTTTCAAATCAAAGCCGTGGTGGTTGTAAAAAGTACGATCTTCTATCGCAATGATTGCCTCTGAAACGTGTGAAGGTACCTCATCCAGTGAAATCCAATATCTTTTTTCCCCGCTGTTGCTTTCTCCTATAATTGAGCCATCAGCTGCGTAATATAATGTGGATTGGGGAATGGATAATGGCGGTGGTCCGAGAATTTTGATCCACAGCCAAAACGATAATAACACTATGGTTATGACTGTCGCAGCCAAAAGCGACAATACTGAAAATACTCGAAATGTCCTCCACCTTTTCTTTGATCCCGTCACCGCTTCCAATTCCTCACCCCCTGAATTCTAGCAATCTCACTCAACAGTATGAGAGAAAAGACGGTTTTTTATTCATTGGCCAGTGAATTTCTTTCCTCTTCTAAAATAATGAATGTCGCTTTCTGTTTTCGGGTTTCCTCAATACAATCCATGCGTAGACTTTCATTCGAAATTTTTCTATAATGAAAAGGTTACATTATATAAAAAGGGTGTGGCGGCGTTGACAGCTGATGTCCAAACTCCGGTTAAGATCCATCTCAGGACAAAAATTCATCTCGATGGAGAAGAAGAAACATTTGAAATGATATTGTTTGGCAATTATTACCGAAAGAACAATGCAGTTTTTCTAAAATATGATGAAGTTCAAGAAGAAGGGACAGTCCATACACTTGTAAAAATTAATGAAGAGGAAGCAACGATTTTCAGAAAAGGGATAATCGATATGCGCATGAAATTCCGGCTGAATGAACAAAGAGACGGTTCTCACGCAAGTGAATACGGCAGCCTTTTACTGTCCACGGATACAAACAAACTGGCTCACCATGAGTATGATGATAAATGTGAAGGCAGTATCAATCTTGGATATGATCTGTATATGCAAGGTACACATGCTGGAAGATATGATATGGAAATACAGTATAGGGAGGAAATCGGAAATCTATGAACGTAGTGGAGCAAAAGCAAGAAACACTGAAACAGGAAATTAAGAATGCGATTTTGAAAGCGGGACTGGCTGCCGAAGATGAAATACCAGTGGTCATTCTGGAAACTCCGAAAGAAAAGTCTCACGGCGACTATTCTACTAATATGGCTATGCAGTTAGCTCGTATAGCAAAAAAAGCACCGAGAGCAATTGCTGAAGAGATCAAAGCACATCTTGATGTATCGAAAGCATCCATTGATAAAATTGATATTGCCGGACCAGGTTTTATTAATTTTTATATGGATAACAGCTATTTGACAGAACTGGTGCCAGCGATTTTGGAAGCAGGCGACGAATACGGCCGCTCCGATGCAGGAAAAGGCGAAAAGATCCAAGTGGAATTCGTCTCCGCTAATCCGACTGGGGATCTTCATCTTGGACATGCCCGCGGCGCTGCGGTGGGTGATTCGCTGTGTAATATTCTCGATAAAGCAGGCTATGAGGTTTCAAGGGAATATTATATTAATGATGCAGGAAACCAAATCAACAATCTCGCTCTTTCTGTCGAAGCTCGTTATTTCCAGGCGCTGGGGATTGACAAGCCGATGCCCGAAGACGGCTATCACGGTGAGGATGTCATTGGAATCGGGAAAAAACTTGCTGAAGAACATGGCGATAAGTATGTCCATGAAAGCGAGGAGGATCGCATCGCTTTCTTCCGCAGTTATGGACTGGAGTTCGAGTTGAAAAAGCTGAAGGATGTTCTTGAGCAGTTCCGTGTAGCTTTTGATGTATGGTATTCAGAAACATCGCTGTACGAAAACGGGAAAATAGATGAGACACTCGAGTTGCTTAGGGAAAAGGGCCATCTTTATGAAAAAGAAGATGCAACTTGGTTCCGCTCGACTGATTTTGGCGATGACAAGGATCGCGTGTTAATTAAGAATGACGGCAGTTACACATATATTACACCGGATATTGCCTATCACCTCGATAAAATCAATCGCGGATTCAATAAATTAATCAACATCTGGGGCGCTGACCATCATGGTTACATCCCAAGAATGAGGGCAGCCATTGAGGCGCTGGGCTTTGATCCAAACAGGCTTGAAGTAGAAATCATTCAGTTGGTCAACTTGTTTAAAGACGGAGAAAGAGTCAAGATGAGCAAACGGTCAGGAAAAGCAGTGACAATGACTGACCTGATTGAAATGGTGGGGCTTGATGCAGTGCGTTATTTCTTTGCAATGAGAAGCGGTGATACTCACTTGGATTTTGACCTCGATTTGGCTGTTGCCGAATCAAACGATAATCCAGTCTATTACGCTCAGTACGCACATGCAAGAATTTGCAGCATACTGCGTTCCGCCGAGGAAAAGGGGATCTCCTATAATACCAACGTTGATTTTTCTTTCTTGTCCAGCGAAAAGTCAACGGATCTGTTAAAGAAGCTCGGTGAATTCCCACAAGTGATTGCGGAAGCAGCTGATAAAAGAATTCCGCATCGTATCACTAATTACATTTTTGATTTGGCATCTGTCTTCCACAGCTACTATAATGCTGAAAAAGTATTGAACGAAGAACAGCTTGACGAAACGAAGGCTCGTCTAGCACTAGTGAATGCAACCCAGATCACATTGAAAAACGCCCTGACATTGGTGGGCGTATCTGCACCAAAAAAAATGTAACTAAGAAAAGCGTAGGGCGAGGTTAAGCGGCGTACAGACTGGACGCCTCCTGAC
>NZ_QYTW02000002.1:26554-429565 GCF_003605405.2 Siminovitchia terrae
GTTAAGCGGCGTACAGACTGGACGCCTCCTGACGAGATAAAGGAAACACGGTGAAGCCAAAGGCGAGCCGATGTTGACTTATCGTAGGAAGGAGAAGGAAGTCTGCTAGTCGCTGGAGCCCGAAGCTGGACAATAGAAAAGCGTAGGGCGAGTTAAGCGGCGTACAGACTGGACGCCTCCTGACGAGATAAAGGAAAAATGAAGTGCGAGAGTGCCTGATTATCGGCAACAAAGCATAAGACGAGCACTGAAGAAGGCGTAGTTTTCCTGCGGCAGCGATTGGCTTATGACCTCGAGCCGATGACACTCGACCTCCTCAAGTCGCGCCACATCCTGTGGCTTCGGTGGCACTAGGACATCTTTTCCGTCGACAGGCTCAAAGCAGCGACATCCTGCCGCTTCGCCTGCACTAGCACATCCCTGTGCGTCGCAGGCTCAGAACGCTACGCTTTAAGTCGGCCAGGCGCCATCGGCGGAAGGATCTAGCCAGCAAGGAGGCATATTCAAAGTAGAATGTGCTCCTGCGGCAAAGCTTATTTGAGGAAGTAATTGGAACATCATAGCAAAGCTCCATGAAGCATTCTCAGAGATGCTTCACACGATGTGATGAAAATCTGCTGCTCTTCTGTGGTGACTGAGAAGCAGCCTCCTCGCAATTTGTGTAGTGCTTGTCGCCTTAAGAATGCGCGCCTTACCCTTTTCTTTATAAAAAGCTTTTCAGCAGCATTCCGGCCCATCCTTTCAAGCGAAAAGAAAAAGGCGGATCAGCAAGATCTTCTACAGACAACTTGCTGGAAAGATTTATATCCTCCTGAACGATTCTTTCAGTTTCCTCAATGAAATCTTGATTGTAAATGAAACAATTGATTTCGTAATTCAGTTTAAAGCTTCTGTAATCAAAGTTGGCTGTTCCGATATCGCAAATCCGTCCGTCTATTAAAATGACTTTCGCATGAAAAAAACCGTCCTCATATTGATAGACAGTCCCTCCGGCTCCAAGAAGTTTCCGCAAGTAGTGCAGCGAAGCCTCCTTTACAATCGGATGGTCCGATTTGTTCGGGACAAGAATTGATACGGAGATGCCTCTTTGAATTGCCTGCATGAGTCCTTCCACCAGTTTTTCAGGAGGAATGAAGTAGGGGGTACCGATAAAAATCCTCTTTTCCGCTTGGTTAATAAGACGCAGGATTTCTTCTTCCGCGTTGATTCCCCGTGTTGGAAAAAAACGGTGAGGCATCGGCCCTTTCTCTAAAGGAGGAAAAAGAGAGTGGTCCTCCAAATGACTGTTACCTGTTGCCTGCTCCCAGTCCATCAGAAATTCTGACTGCAGATCAGATATACCTTCTCCTTTGATCCTGAGGTGATAGTCACGCCAAGGTGAAAGAACAGGATCCAGATCAATATACTCTTTTCCCACATTAAATCCGCCTACATAACCGATTTTTCCATCGATGATGGTCACTTTTCGATGATTTCGTTGTTGGAGGGAGAAAAAGAAAAAGGGTAAGCGAGGGCGGTGGCAAAATGTGACTTCAACTCCGGCAGAGCGGGCCTTTTTAATAAGTTTTTTTGAAACCTCCCTGCTTCCAAACCAGTCAAGCAGAAGCCGTACCTTGATCCCTTTTCGGGCTTGATCGATCAATATTTCAAAAAACAGTTCGCTGAAGCGGTCATTTTTTACAATATAAAAGAGCACATGGATACTCGATTCCGCCTTGTAGAGATCATCAAAGTAATTAGAGAAAAGGTCAGGGCCGCTTGTGATTAATTGCAGATGTCCATTTCTAACAGGATAGCTACTGTGCCTTGTTTTTTTTTCATGAACATACCTGCCTATAAAAAAATCCACAGAAGCGGCAATCAATACTACAACTATTAAAATGATGGACCCGATCAACCACTTCAATGGAATCCCCTCCCCGAAACTAAATTAAAGAAGAACACTTGATTAGTATTCCCCAAAACAATGGTGAAAAAGCTGTGAAAACGGAATAAATCATGTATAATTACATTTAATCTAAAAAATTATAAAGCTGGATGCGGTTGCTTTCCGTGCTGTAAGCATGAAAGCTGAAAAGGGAAGTTGGTGAAATTCCAACGCGGTCCCGCCACTGTAAATGGGAGTCTTCTACTTAAACCACTGTGTTTTTGATGCATGGGAAGGGGTAGGATACGATGAACATGAGCCAGGAGACCTGCCGAATCCAAACACCAAAAACCTGCGCGGATGGGAGAGGTGACAAACAGCTGGCAATGTCTGTTTGGTATTCATGTCCTTATACATACTCATCTCCTGCGCACGGGGATGTTTTTTATTTTTTATATAGGAGGATTTACTGTATGAAAAAGATTTATTCATTGTTAATGGCATTATTGCTGATAGGGTTTTTGACAGCCTGTGGCGACCAGGAAGAAGCCAATAAAGGGAAAGAAAATACTGAACCCAAAACCGAGCAAGCTTCAGAGGACAGTTTTCCGGTAACGCTGAAAGATGCGGTAGATAAAGAAGTAACCATTGATAAGAAGCCGGAAAAAATTATTTCGCTGATTCCAAGCAACACTGAAATTCTTTTTGCTCTCGGTGCAGGAAGTGAAGTTGTAGGTGTTTCTGAGCATGATAATTACCCTGAAGATGTAAAAGACAAAGAGAAGGTGGCAGGGCTTGAATTAAACATTGAAAAGATCATTTCTTTGAAGCCGGATCTTGTTTTGGCACACGCTTCAGCCGGAGATATGTGGGATTCGGGGATAAAACAATTGGAGGATAGCGGGATACCAGTTCTTGTTGTTCACAATGCCGAAAGTTTTGATGAAGTGTATGATACTGTTGATTTTATTGCCAAAGCGACTGGACATACGGAAGAAGCTTCGAATGTCACCGATGTGATGAAAGAAAAACTGGACGAGATTGAAAAGAAAGCGGTTGAAATCAAGGAAGAAGATCAAAAATCAGTGTTTGTAGAGATTTCTCCGGCGCCTGAAATCTATGCAGCTGGAAAAAATACATTTATGGACCAAATGCTGAAAACGATCAACGCAAAGAATGCTGTTCAAGAAGAGGGCTGGCCAATGATGAACGAAGAAGCGATCATTAAAGCAAATCCCGATGTGATCATCGTGAACTATAATAATGTAGAGAATGCGGTGGACCAAGTACTTGATCGCAAAGGATGGCAAGACATTACAGCAATCAAAGACAAGAAGGTCTACATGGTGGACGAAAGTCTTGTAAGCCGTTCTGGCCCGCGGATCGTTGAAGGAGTAGAGGAGCTTGCAAAAGCTGTTTATCCGGAAGTTTTCGGCAAGTAACATTACAGCATATTCTGCGGCAATCATTTTTATGGTTGCCGCCATTCTTGCTGGTATTTCGATAGGATCTGTGAGAGTCCCCGTAGGAGATATTGTAAATATAATGTTTGGGCAGGTTCTGCCAGTTTTAAACGAGAAACAAACTGATCCGATGTATGCCAATATTGTTATGAATATTCGCCTTCCTCGCGTAGTGCTGGCAGGTCTTGTTGGTGCGTCACTTGCAATTGCAGGCGCGGCTTTTCAAGGACTGCTACGTAATCCACTTGCTGATCCGTATACGCTGGGTGTTTCTTCAGGTGCTTCTGTCGGAGCGGTTGTCACTTTGTTTTACCGAATCTCCTTGCCATTGGTGGGAATATATACCCTGCCTCTTCTAAGTATCGCTTCAGCATTCATCACCATTGTGATTGTGCTTTTTTTTGCCAAAAGTATTGACAGATCCATGAAAGTGGAAACAATCATTCTAACGGGCATTATTTTCAGTTCATTTCTAGGAGCCCTCATCTCCTTGATGATTGCATTGTCCGGGGAGGAACTTAGGCAAATCATTGGTTGGCTGCTGGGAAGTGTCTCAATGAGAGGCTGGAGCTATGTGCAAATTATTTTGCCATTCCTGATTGTAGGGAGCGCTGTGCTTTTATTGAATGCAAGAGAGCTGAATGCCATAGCCTTTGGGGAAGAGCGTGCCCAATATCTTGGTGTTAATGTACCTGCCAGGAAATTTGCTGTCCTTGCGGCCAGCTCCATGATCACCGGAGCTGCAGTAGCTGTTTCGGGTGCAATCGGTTTTGTGGGGCTAGTCATCCCGCATTTGACTAGAATATTATGGGGACCGGATCATAAGCACCTTTTCCCGCTCTCCATGTTAATCGGTGCAGGATTCCTAATTTTGGCCGATTTGGCTGCGAGGAGTGTCATTGAACCGGCAGAAATTCCTATTGGTGTTATCACTGCATTGATAGGAGCTCCTGTATTTGCTTTTATTTTGTTGAGAAGACGAATGGAAAGAAGTGGGTGACATGCTTCAAGTAAAAAATCTTTCTGGTGGCTATTCGGATGTAAATATTTTAAGAAATGTATCTTTTTCTGTAAGCCGAGGAGAAATGTTTGGAATTCTTGGGCCGAATGGAAGCGGAAAGTCGACTCTGCTTAAAATGATAAGCAGGGTTCTTTCAATTAAACATGGGGAAATAATGATTGATGGCCGTTCTCTTCAACAATATTCTTCGAAAAAGCTAGCAAGGCTGTTAGCCGTATTGCCGCAAGTCACAAGTGAAGTCTTCCCGTTCACTGTTAAAGAAACAGTTGAACTGGGAAGGTATGCTCATCAGAGAGGTTTGTTTCAAACATGGAGCCCGAAAGATGAGGCAGTTGTCCAAGAAGTAATGACTTTGACAAAGATCAAGGAATTTCAGGGGGTATCATTGCAAGAGCTTTCCGGAGGCGAGCGGCAAAGGGCCTTTCTGGCTCAGGCACTTGCACAAGAACCGGACATACTCTTACTTGACGAACCGACAAATCATCTGGATCTGTCCCACCAAAAGGGTTTGCTTGATCAATTGAAAAGGTGGACCAGGCAAAGAGGACTTACAGTTGTTACGGTTTTTCATGATCTTAATCTAGCCAGTCTTTATTGCGACCGTCTGCTTCTTTTAAATGAAGGGGAAGTCGTTTGTCTTGGCACACCAGAAGACGTTCTGAATGAAACATTGATACAGCAGGTTTATAAAACAGTGCTGGAAAATCACCCGCACCCGGAGGTACCGAAGCCCAATATGGTACTCATACCAGAGCCAGAGTGGGGTGAGAGGACAACCTTGGATGAAAATTATTTATCTAGAAATGATGAAGGTGTCATGTTTCATTCGCCCATCCCACTAAAAACAATAGCGTCTGCTTCACGAGGATCTGGTCTGGGGTGGAAGGAAAAATTCGTCATTAGTAAAGGCAGGTTATTCATAGAAAAAAATGAAAAAACTGTTGAGATGCAGACCCATTCAGCTGATCAGATATACACACAGTATGCTGCATATGATGAAGAAGGATTTTCCATATTAATCATATTGACTGCAGATTGTCACCTGAATTATTTTCATACTTGGCTTTTTATCAATGGGCAGGTTAGTGAAAATACGTTGATTGAGTCACTGGCGTCTGCTTTAGAAGGGAAGCAAACCGCTTTGAAAGAAAAGCTCCGCCCAAATGGCTGGGAAGATGGCATTGTGGTGGCTGCAACGCAAAAGGGTGAAAACTTAACAACGGGAAGACCCTCTTCCAAACTGGGACAAACTATCCTGAAAGGGATGCAGGATTGCTCGGAAAAACTATGCAATAGTATCAAATCAAGCTTGTCGAATTAATGCGGTTTTTTTATCGGGTGTGTATGATAGAATAAAATTAAAGAAAGGAGGGGAAAAGATTTGGATGTTCATGAAAAGTTAGATTTGATTTTGGAAATTCTCGGTGGTCACAGTGAAAAGTTGGACGAGCACAGCCAGAAGCTTGATGAACAAGGCAGAAAACTGGATGAGCACAGCCAGAAACTTGGTGAACACAGTGAATTGCTTGGGGCATTAATCCATGGCCAGCAGGAAATTAAGGCTGATTTGGATGGGTTCAAGCTAGCAACGTTCAAAAGATTTGATGACTTGAATAAAAGATTGGATTCATCCGAGTCAAAGCAGGGCGAGCTGGAAGCAAAAGTTGAACTTTTAGAAAATCGGACATGGACAAATGAATCGGATATTCACCGCCTCAAAAATTTAATTGGAATGAAGTAAATGCAAATAGCCTCGGAAGATTCTCTCATCAATGTAAACTCCAAATGATATACCTGCATATTAAATATTTCCTTTTAGCTGTCCCTAATGATTACAATGGGGGCAGCTTTTTCATTTTTCATCTTGACTGAATGCTCATTCATTATATAATAGAGTTAATAACTTTCAGAAAAATCATTTGATGTGTAAACATTCGGAAGGGAGCGGTTACTTCATATGCATGCTTTGCTGTGGTTGAACTGGATAGCGTTTCTGCTTGTCACTGCATACGGTATTTCTCTTTTTGTCTATGTAGTCATGACACGCATCAAGTTTATTAAACTTGGAAAAAAGGCTGAATTTGATAATGACGTCAAAGAGCGGCTGAAAAATATTTGGACATTTGTTTTCGGACAAAAAAAACTGCTAAAAGATAAAAAGAGCGGAATCATCCATGTCATGTTTTTCTATGGATTTATTCTCGTGCAATTTGGTGCAATCGATTTCATTTGGAAAGGACTCGTTCCGGGTTCTCATCTTCCACTCGGTCCTATCTATCCTGGATTTAAATTCTTCCAGGAAATCGTGACGCTCATTATATTGGTCGCAGTAGTATGGGCATTTTATAGGCGGTATATTGAAAAGTTAGTGAGGCTAAAACGTGGTTTCTATGCAGGGCTTGTCCTTCTTTTTATCGGGGGACTCATGCTGTCCGTTTTGCTTGGGAATGGAATGGCGCTTGTTTGGCAAGAAGAGGCGCTGACATGGACTGAGCCTGTGGCTTCTGGAATTGCAACCGTATTCAGTTGGATGAGTCCGTTTGCTTCGGGGGGTATATTTTATATCGCTTGGTGGATTCATCTCCTGATTTTACTTGCTTTCCTTGTTTATGTGCCGCAATCAAAGCACGCTCATTTGATTGCAGGTCCAGCAAATGTTTATTTGGAGCCGATGGATGGAGGTAAAAAGCTGAAACCGATTGATTTCGAGGATGAAACAGCAGAAACTTTCGGTGTGGGAAAAATCAATGAGTTCACAGACCTTCAGCTCGTGGATCTTTATGCTTGCGTGGAATGTGGTCGATGTACGAATATGTGTCCAGCGACAGGTACGGGAAAAATGCTGTCCCCGATGGATATCATGATCAAACTCAGAGACCATTTAACGAATTACGGGGCTGCTGTAACGAGAAAGCAGCCATGGGTTCCGACTTATGCTTTCGCGAACACGCTTGGCAATCAAATTGCAAAGGCTGGCATAGGAGAAGGTGCATCCGAAGTAGCTGCATCATTAGATTACCAGCCGAGTATGATTGGCGATATCATCACGGAAGAGGAATTATGGGCTTGTACAACATGCCGGAATTGTGAAGACCAATGCCCGGTCATGAACAAGCATGTGAGTCATATTATCGACATGCGCCGCTATCTTGTTCTAACGGAAGGTAAAATGAATCCAGATGCACAGCGGGCCATGCAAAATATCGAAAGGCAGGGCAACCCTTGGGGGCTGAATCGGAAAGAAAAAGAGAACTGGCGTGAGCTTCGGGAAGATGTGCAGGTGCCAACCGTCAAAGAGCTGAAGAAAGTCGGAGAAGAATTCGAATATCTGCTTTGGGTGGGTTCAATGGGTGCGTTTGACAATCGCAGCCAGAAGATCGCCTTGTCGTTTGTGAAACTGTTGAATGAAGCCGGAGTGAAATTTGCTATCCTTGGAAACAAGGAGAAAAACTCTGGCGATACGCCACGGCGTCTCGGTAATGAATTTTTATTTCAAGAGCTGGCTGCTGCTAATATTAAAGAATTTGAGAAAAATAACGTTAAAAAAATTGTGACAATTGACCCTCATGCATATAATATATTTAAAAATGAGTATCCTGATTTTGGATTGGAAGCCCAAATTTATCATCATACCGAACTGCTTGATCAGTTGGTGAAAGAAGGACGCTTAAAGCCAAAATATGAAGTAAATGAAAAAATCACTTTTCACGATTCCTGTTATCTTGGACGCTATAATGACGTCTATGATCCTCCAAGGGAAATTCTCAAATCGATTCCAGGTGTCACTCTTGTGGAAATCGAAAGAAACCGTGAAAACGGCATGTGCTGCGGAGCCGGCGGTGGATTGATGTGGATGGAGGAAGATACAGGACAGCGCATTAACGTTGCCAGAACTGAGCAGGCACTTGCTGTCAATCCTTCCGTTATCAGTTCCGGATGCCCATACTGCCTGACGATGCTGTCAGACGGCACTAAGGCAAAAGAAGTGGAGGATACAGTAAAAACATATGATGTAGCAGAGCTTTTGGAAAAGGCCGTATTTGGAGAGTCGGGAACGGTTAAAGCTTCGTAGGTGCTTCTTTTAACAGGAGCACCTCCTTCTAAAAAAATTAATCGAGTGAGCGTTCAGTCGTCTTTTTGAAAGCGTTTTATATGTAAAGGGGGGAAAGTATCAGCTTCAGAGTCCAGCGACTGGCAAACATTACCCTCTTATTTTCGAAAAGGCTCCACTTTTTTCTATCTTTATCGGAGAAGTGGTATTAGAGGATAACATCAGCTTCGACGCTTAGCCCCGCAATGATTAATCCGATTACCGGTAGTTGTTGAAGTACTGTTTCTTGGGGAATGCCCCATTTTCCCGAGCTAACTAAGATGTATTCGCATTTCTGTCCTGTTTGTACATCGTTAAAGGGCATCTGTGTAATTCTAATAGATTAAAAGGGAGATGAAAGAATGACTAGAACAGCAATTCTTGAAGGTGCAAGAACCCCCTTTGGAAAATTTGGCAGCAGCTTGAGTTCATTGACTGCATCTGACCTTGGCGGAATCGCTGTAAAAGAAGCGTTGGTCAGATCCGAAGTAAGGCCGGAGGAAGTTCAGGAAGTAATTCTTGGTACAGTTTTACAAGGAGGTCAAGGGCAAATTCCATCAAGGCAAGCGGCAAGGAAGGCAGAAATCCCTTGGGAAGTGAAGACGGAGACTGTGAATAAGGTTTGTGCTTCAGGAATGAGGGCTGTCACATTGGCAGATCAGATTATCCGGGCAGGTGATGAGGAAGTCATTGTGGCCGGTGGCATGGAATCGATGTCCAATGCCCCTTATATATTGCCGAAAGCCAGGTGGGGCTACAAGATGGGAGATGCATCGGTAATCGACCTGATGATTCATGATGGCCTGACCTGCTCTTTTTCAGGTTTCCATATGGGGACATACGGAAATAATAGTGCACTACGATATGAGGTTACGAGAGAAGCTCAGGATAACTGGGCACTTAGAAGCCATGAACTGGCTATCCAGGCAAGAGATAAAGGAGTTTTTGCAGAGGAGATCATTCCAGTGAAAATCCCGCAGCGAAAAGGAGATCCGCTTGTTGTGGACCAGGACGAGGGACCGCGGAGCGATACATCGATAAAAAAATTAGCTCAGCTTAAACCTGCTTTCGGGCCGGATGGAACGATCACCGCTGGTAATGCTCCGGGGGTGAACGATGGTTCAGCGGCTCTCGTGTTAATGAGCGAAGAACGAGCAAATCACGAAGGAAGAAATCCCCTTGGGTTCATTGTCGGTCATGCGGAGGTTGCAGTTGAGGCAAAGGATTTTCCCGAAACCCCTGGTCTTGTTATCAATGAACTGTTAAAAAAGTGTGGGAAAACAGCAGAAGAAATTGACCTTTTTGAAATTAACGAAGCTTTTGCTGCTGTTGCGTTGGTGAGCAGCAAAATTGCTGGACTTGACCCTCAAAGAGTGAATGTAAACGGAGGAGCCGTAGCGCTTGGACATCCTATTGGTGCCAGCGGTGCCAGGATTATTCTGACGCTCGCTTATGAGTTAAGGCGTCGAGGAGGAGGGATCGGAATTGCTTCTATATGCTCGGGCGGGGGCCAGGGCGATGCAGTGATGATTGAAGTTCCGAGAAATGATTGACGGGGAGGGAACAATAAATGCAAATTGAAAAAGTAATGGTTGTCGGTGCTGGCCAGATGGGAGCAGGAATTGCACAAGTTTGTGCACAAGCAGGCTATCAGGTTTATTTAAACGATATGAAAGAAGACATCGTTGAAAAAGGGCTGGGAGTTATTGCTAAAAATTTGGAAAGACAGGTTCAGAAAGAAAGGATTAGCTCAGATGAAAAAGAGCGTATTCTTGCAAGGTTTATTAAATCAATTGATTTAAAAGATGCCAAGAATGCGGATATCGTGATCGAGGCGGCTGTTGAAAACTTAAAGATAAAAATGCAGATTTTCGAGGAGCTGGATCAATATGCACCGGCCCATGCCATCTTAGCCACCAATACTTCTTCTCTGCCCATCACAGAGATTGCAGCAGCTACAAAGCGTCCGGAAAAGGTGATAGGCATGCATTTCATGAACCCGGTTCCCGTTATGAAACTAGTGGAAATTATCAGGGGGCTTGCAACAGAGGGGGAAGTGTATGAAGCCGTGGAAGCAATGACAGAACGTTTGAAAAAAGTACCTGTAGAAGTGAATGATTTTCCAGGATTTGTGTCAAACCGGGTTCTCATGCCTATGATCAATGAGGCAGTCTACACATTATATGAAGGAGTTGCAACAAAAGAAGCGATTGATGAAGTGATGAAGCTTGGGATGAATCACCCAATGGGACCGTTGACCCTTGCTGATTTTATCGGGCTCGACACGTGCCTTTATATTATGGAGACACTTCATGAAGGCTTTGGGGACGATAAATACAGGCCTTGTCCTCTATTACGAAAATATGTAAAAGCAGGCTGGCTTGGGAAAAAATCAGGTCGAGGGTTTTATGTATATCCATCGAAGGACAAATAATCAACTAAAAAACGTCGAGGAATGAAGGAGGCAGCGATGAACCTTCAATTTACTGAAGAACAGTTGATGATGAGAGAAATGGTACGCAGATTTGCTGAAACCGACATTAAGCCGAATATTGAAAGAATGTCAGCCGGGGAGTTTCCTAGGGATATCATCGAGAAAATGGGAAAGCTGGGCCTAATGGGAATCACCACTCCGGAACAATACGGCGGAGCGGGGATGGACTTCACCTCCTATATCATTGCGATCCATGAACTTTCAAAAGTAAGTGCGACGGTGGGAGTCATTTTGTCCGTCCACACTTCCGTCGGGACGAACCCGATTCTCCAGTTCGGGACGGAAGAGCAGAAACAGACATTTGTTCCGAAGCTTGCGGAAGGAAAATCATTGGCAGCGTTTTGTCTTACGGAGCCTGGGGCAGGCTCGGATGCGGGAGCCATCAAATCCAGAGCAGTCAAAAGAGGGGAGTTTTATGTGATCAATGGCTCCAAAATATTCATCACGAACGGTGGAGAAGCCGATATTTATATTGTTTTTGCTGTGACTGATCCAACTAAAGGAAGCCGTGGAATCTCTGCCTTCATTGTTCAAAAGGACACTCCGGGACTTCTCATTGGAAGAGACGAAAAGAAGATGGGACTAGACGGATCGAGAACGGTTTCTCTCACCTTTGATGACATGAAAGTCCCTGCAAAAAACCTGCTAGGAGAAGAAGGAAAAGGCTTCAAAATTGCAATGGCTAATCTGAATATTGGCCGGATCGGGATTGCTGCACAGGCCCTTGGTATTGCTGAAGCCGCTTTTGAAGCCGCAGTCGATTATGCAAAGGAACGCAAGCAGTTCGGCAAGCCGATTGCTGAACTACAGGCCGTGGCTTTTAAACTCGCTGACATGGGAACCGCTGTAGAAAGCGCCAGATTATTGCTATATCGTGCGGCTGCCCTTTGTGCAACGGGGGCCCAATGTGTAAAGGAAGTATCGATGGCTAAGCTGTTTGCTTCAAGGACTGCGATGGAAAATGCTACAGAGGCAATTCAAATATTCGGAGGATACGGATACACGAAGGATTATCCAGTTGAACGCTATTTCAGAGATGCCAAGGTAACGGAAATATATGAAGGAACAAGTGAAATCCAAAGGGTTGTCATCAGTAAGCAATTGTTGAAATAGAGAGAACAGGTTGAGGAGGAGTCTCGATGAATTTTAAATTAAGTGAAGAACATGAAATGATCAGAAAAATGGTGCGTGACTTTGCGAAAAACGAAGTGGAGCCGACCGCAGCGGAGCGTGATGAAGAAGAACGCTTTGACGTGGATATTTTTCAAAAAATGGCCGGGCTGGGATTGACGGGTATCCCATGGCCGGAAAAATATGGCGGTATCGGCAGTGATTATTTGGCGTATTGCATTGCCATCGAAGAATTGTCCCGCGTCTGTGCATCTACTGGAGTAACGCTTTCTGCCCATACATCCCTTGCAGGCTGGCCAGTTTATAAATTTGGCACAGAGGAGCAGAAGCAGAAATATCTGAAGCCGATGGCAGAAGGCAAAAAGATGGGGGCTTACGGCCTGACGGAGCCTGGTTCCGGATCAGATGCAAGCGGTATGAGGACAACGGCCAAGCGGGAAGGGGACCATTATGTTTTGAACGGCTCCAAGATTTTTATAACAAATGGCGGGATCGCTGATATTTATATTGTTTTTGCCCTGTTGGATCCGGAGGATAAACGGAGCTCTACAGCTTTTATCATTGAGAAAGACTTCGAAGGGTTTTCTGTCGGAAAAAAAGAGAAGAAACTGGGAATCCGGTCCTCTCCCACAACAGAAATCATTTTTGAAGACTGTAAAGTCCCGGCGGAAAATGTACTAGGAGAGGAAGGACAGGGCTTTAAAATTGCCATGATGACCCTTGACGGTGGCCGAAATGGAATTGCGGCGCAAGCAGTCGGAATCGCCCAGGGAGCTTTAGATGCTGCTGTCGAGTACGCGAAGGAACGTAAGCAATTTGGAAGGCCAATCGTTGACAATCAGGCTATCTCCTTTAAATTGGCAGATATGGCAACAAGTATCGAAGCATCAAGACTATTAACCTATCAAGCGGCGTGGCTTGAGTCGGAAGGTCTTCCATATGGGAAAGAGTCGGCCATGTCTAAGTTGATGGCTGGAGATACAGCGATGAAAGTGACAACCGAAGCAGTACAGATATTTGGCGGCTACGGATATACGAAGGACTATCCGGTTGAACGATATATGCGCGATGCCAAAATCACTCAAATATATGAAGGAACGCAGGAAATCCAAAGGCTTGTCATTTCCAGAATGTTAACGAATTAGAAAAGCGTAGGGCGACGTTTAGCGACGTACAGACTGGAGCGTCTTCGACGAGATAAAGGAAACACGGCGACGAAGGAGCCGATGTTGACTTATCGTAGGAGGGGGCGGGAAGTCTGCTAGTTGCTGGAGCCCGGAGCTGGCCAATAGAAAAGCGTAGGGCGACGTTTAGCGACGTACAGACTGAGCTGAAATGTGGAAGACGGCCGTTTAGGGGCGACAAGCGCTGGAGGGCAATCCAGTGAAGTCGTTCTTTGACTTCATAGGATTGACCGAAGCGACCTCGAGCCCCTGCCGTCTGCAACTAGACAAGAGCGTCTTCGACGAGATAAAGGAAAAATGAAGTGCGAGAGTGCCTGATTATCGGCGACAAAGCATAAGGCGAGCGCTAAAGAAGGCGTAGTTTGCCTTCAGCGGCGATTGACTTATGACCTCGAGCCGATGGCACTCGGCAGGCTCAAGCAGCGACGTCCTGTCGCTTCGCCTGCACTAGCACATCCCTGTGCGTCGGCAGGCTCAAGCAGCAACGTCCTGTCGCTTCGCCTGCACTAGCACATTCCTGTGCGTCGGTCGCCTCAAGTCGCCACATCCTGTGGCTTCGGTGGCACTAGGACGTCCTATCCGTCGGAGCTGGCCAATAGAAAAGCAGATAGTGACACGGTTTTAGAACTAGTACTGGACAATAGAAAGAAGGTGAATCATATTGACCGTTAAAAGGGAGATTCAGGCATCAGTCAAAGACGAACAACTTGTGGAAAAACGCAGGAATCAAATGATCCGCGGAGCGGTGTCCCTTTTTAAAGAGAAAGGTTTCCATCGGACGACTACAAGGGAAATTGCGCGAGCTGCTGGTTTTAGCATCGGTACTTTATATGAATATATCAGGACAAAAGAGGATGTGCTTTTCCTAGTATGCGATAGCATTTATGAGCAGGTCAGGAACAGGCTGAGCAGCATGGATCTTGAAAGAGGGACGTTAGAAAGCTTGAAGCTAGGAATTGATCATTATTTCAGAATCATTGATGAGATGCAGGATGAAGTACTTGTTATGTATCAGGAAGCAAAGGTTTTATCCAATGAAGCCTTACCTTATGTGTTAAGGAAAGAATTGGAAATGGTCGGTATGTTTGAAAAATTGATTAGTCGCTGTGTGGAAAATGGAGAGCTCGATATCAGCAACGAGCATCAGCAGCTATTAGCGCATAATATTTTTGTACAAGGACAAATGTGGGGATTCCGGAGATGGGCTCTGCAAAAAACATGCTCAATTGATGATTATATTTGCCTCCAGACCGATTTGCTTTTTTCAGGAATCAAAGGCTTTAAGAGACAAATGGAAGTAGGAGGATGAAAAAGTGAATGAAATCTACACGCCCAAACACCATGTCCGATTTATAACAGCTTCCAGTCTGTTTGACGGGCATGACGCTTCCATCAATATTATGCGAAGAATATTGCAAGCCAGCGGAGCAGAAGTGATTCATCTTGGACATAACCGATCGGTGGAGGAAGTGGTCAATGCGGCAATTCAGGAGGATGTGCAGGGGATTGCCATTTCCTCTTATCAAGGAGGACACGTAGAATATTTTAAATACATGCATGATTTGTTGAAGGAAAAGGGAGCGGCAAATATACGCATTTTGGGGGGAGGCGGTGGGGTAATCATTCCCCGTGAAATTAAGGAACTCCATCAATACGGGATTGCTCGTATTTTTTCTCCTGAGGATGGGCGGACTCTTGGCCTGCAAGGCATGATCAACCTGATGCTGGAGGAATGCGATTTTTCAACTGTTGGTGATTCTATCAGCGCAGAAGTTGAGAGATTAAAAGAAGGCAGCAGTTCAGCTGCCGCTAAATTGATCTCATTGGCTGAAAACCGGGCAGGAGAAAGGGACAATAAAAAATATTCGAAGGTTTTTGCCGAAATTCAGGAAATGAATAAAAAGGTACCGGTTTTGGGAATCACAGGAACAGGCGGTGCGGGTAAGAGTTCGTTAACTGATGAACTGATTCGCCGGTTTATCCATGAAATTCCGGAAAAAAAAGTGGCAGTATTATCAGTGGATCCGACCAAGCAAAAGACAGGCGGAGCGTTATTGGGAGATAGGATCCGGATGAATGCCATTTTTTCACCGCGTGTGTATATGAGAAGTCTAGCAACCCGAGGCTCAAGAAATGAGCTTTCTGAAGCTATCCAAGATGCCATCCAAATCGTAAAAGCAATGGGTGTTGACCTTGTGATTGTTGAAACAAGCGGAATCGGCCAGGGCGATGCCGAAATAAGGGAAGTAAGCGATGTTTCCATGTATGTAATGACAAGCGAGTTTGGCGCTCCCACGCAATTGGAAAAAATCGATATGATTGATTTTGCTGATATTATCGCTATCAACAAGTTTGAGAAAAAAGGATCCGAGGATGCAAGGGATCAGGTCAGGAAGCAATATCAAAGAAGCCATATGCTCTTTGATAAGGATTTGGAAAAAATGCCGGTGTACGGAACGATCGCCAGCCAGTTCAACGATCCTGGAACGAATACCTTATTTGCGGCCCTGATTGATCTGTTGAATGAAAAATGCGGTACGAACTGGAGTGTTTCTTTTTCTAAAGATGCAGGAGAAGGAAAGCAGAGTGTGATTATACCGGCTTCACGTCAGCATTATTTGCGCGAAATTGCCGATACTGTCAGAAGGTATCATAAGCAGGCAGAGGAGCAGGTCCAAGTCGCAAGGCAGCTCTTTCAAATTGAAGGAACAATTAAAGCGGTAAAAAATAGAGGGGAACACGAGGCTATATTGACGACCCTCGAGGAACTAAAAAAAGAAACGGAAGAAAAGCTCACTCC
This sequence comes from Siminovitchia terrae, assembly GCF_003605405.2. Taxonomy (GTDB): domain Bacteria; phylum Bacillota; class Bacilli; order Bacillales; family Bacillaceae_C; genus Siminovitchia; species Siminovitchia terrae. The sequence goes on from NZ_QYTW02000002.1 coordinate 42,605, forward strand.
CTATTCGAAGAAAGTATTGGAGGGTTGGGAGGAAACGAAAAAATCTTACGCAGAGGATCGATTTGTCACAAGAATAAGAGGCAAAGAAATTGTAACAGAACTAAAGACAAAAAGCTTATCAGGACTTTCCATCCCGAAAGTAGCTCTTCCTTCCTATAAAGATTATGGAGAAGTTTTAAATTGGATATATAAGGAGAACGCTCCGGGATCCTACCCTTATACAGCGGGTGTGTTTCCTTTTAAAAGACAGGGGGAGGATCCGAAACGACAGTTTGCTGGAGAGGGGACGCCTGAAAGAACGAATCGCCGATTCCATTATTTATCGAAAGATGATGAGGCTAAACGGCTAAGTACTGCTTTTGACTCAGTTACATTGTATGGAGAGGATCCTGATTACCGTCCGGATATATATGGAAAAGTGGGGGAAAGCGGTGTTAGCATCTGCACACTTGATGATATGAACAAACTGTATGACGGTTTTGATCTTTGTGCCCCATCCACCTCTGTTTCGATGACGATTAACGGTCCCGCTCCGATCATCCTGGCGATGTTCATGAATACGGCCATTGAGCAGCAAGTAAAGAAAAAACGGGCGGAGCTAGGACGTGAATTGACTGAAATTGAATATGAAGAAGTGAAGAAGCATACATTGAAAACAGTTAGGGGGACAGTTCAGGCTGATATTTTAAAAGAAGACCAAGGTCAGAATACATGCATTTTTTCAACTGAGTTTGCCTTAAGGATGATGGGTGACATTCAGCAGTATTTCATTGACCATCAGATAAGAAACTATTACTCGGTATCGATTTCTGGGTACCATATTGCTGAAGCAGGCGCCAATCCTATTTCACAATTGGCTTTTACCCTGGCTAACGGATTTACGTATGTTGAATACTATTTAAGCCGGGGAATGGACATCGATGATTTCGCACCGAATCTGTCGTTCTTTTTTTCAAATGGGCTTGATCCAGAGTATACGGTCATTGGCCGGGTGGCCAGGAGGATTTGGGCAATTGTCATGCAGGAGAAGTATGGCGCAAATGAACGGAGCCAGAAGTTGAAATATCACATTCAAACGTCAGGTAGATCTCTTCACGCACAAGAAATTGATTTCAATGATATCCGGACGACACTCCAGGCGTTGATGGCCTTACAGGATAATTGTAACTCACTTCATACGAATGCGTATGATGAAGCTATCACGACACCAACGGAAGAATCGGTCAGAAGGGCAATGGCCATTCAGATGATTATCACAAAGGAACACGGTCTTTCAAAAAATGAAAATCCTCTACAAGGTTCATTTATTGTGGAAGAGCTCACTGACCTCGTTGAGGACGCCGTGCTCAAGGAGTTTGAAAGACTAAATGATCGAGGGGGAGTGCTCGGCTCCATGGAGACTCAGTATCAGCGTGGGAAAATACAGGAAGAGTCCATGTATTATGAAACGCTTAAGCATTCCGGAAAACTGCCGATTATCGGGGTGAATACGTATCTGAATCCGAATCCCCCTTCCGAAGAGGAACTGGACAATATCGAATTGGCACGAGCAACAACAGCGGAAAAAGAAACGCAGATCCGAAACCTTCACGATTTCCAGGAAAAACATCTAGATGAAGGCGAAGAAGCGTTAAAACGATTGAAAAAGGTTGCCATCAGCGGAGGAAATATCTTTGCAGAGTTGATGGAGACAACCAAAACAGCAAGTCTTGGACAGATTACCCATGCCTTATATGAGGTGGGGGGACAGTATAGACGCAATATGTGAGAAAAACACATCCACCTATCCTGGATTTTTATTCTCTGTCTGGATAAAATAAGTAATAAATCTTATATATGACTGGATGTGGGTGCATGAAATTCGGGCTCAAGATCATAGGCTTTTTCCTTGCTGCGGCAATCAGTTATTTTCTGTACCAAAGCGGTCTTGGAGCGATTCCGTTTCTAGTTACCTCAGTCGTATTATTTTACCTTGGTTATCGCCTTACTCTCAGTTCTGATAATAATCGGACGGAGGGGCGGCCGCCTAAGTAGAGATGGATACCACAGCATGAGTGGCTATACCTTTTCATGATGATCATGCTTCGTGGAACTGATAGGTGGAAAAATTAAAAGGACCTTCGTAAGACTATCATGTTTATAGAAGCCTAAATGTGTTTGTGTTTGGGCTTTTTTTGTTGTAATATTTTATCGCATTATGTTACGTCTTGTTCCAGCGTCTATCGACTAGCAACTCCTGTTGAAGCTAAAGGATGTGCGACTTGAGACGGCCTGTGTCGCCGTGTTTTCTGAATGCGACGTACAGGGAGGTGCTTGTGCAGGCGAAGTGATAGGATGTCGATGCTTGAGCCGAAAAGCAAGCACTCTAGTACTTCCTTTTCCTCTATCTCGTCGAAGGCACTGTCCAGCTACAACGCTTAGCCTCTTGGGGTCATAAGTGGTGGCTGAGGAACGCCTCCTTGGGAATTGTCTTATGCTTGTCGGGGCTAATCAAGGCGTTTTCGCATTTCACCTCAGTCTGTACGTAGATGAACAGGCGCTAGCGCTTTTATTCTGCCAACGAGTGCATCAAATATCCAAATGAAAAATTAATGAATAAAAAGGTAGCATATTGGAAAGATATTTGTTTATAATGTTGAGTATCTATATTTTAGCATTAAAGGCAACGGGCTGGCCTTTTATCAATAGGCGGAAAGGTTGTGCAGGGATTGAAACTTGAGCAATTATCTATGGATGAGCGTAAAGAGATGTCTTTTATTGAAATTGCGCAAAGCATATTGGAAGAAAAAAAGCAGGGAATGCCATTTCAGGAGCTTACAGCAGAGATTGGAAATTTTTTGGAGTTGCCCGAAGAAGAGCTGCGTTCAAGAATGCTTCAATTTTATACCGACTTGAATGTCGATGGCAGTTTCCTAGCATTGGGAGAAAACCAGTGGGGGCTGCGTGAATGGTATCCGTTTGATCAAGTAGACGAAGAAGTCATTGCTCCAATACCGACGAAGAAGAAAAAGAAAAAATCGAAAGCTGCATTGGAGGAAGAAGACCTGCTGCTTGATATCGAGGATGACGAAGTAGATTTTGATGATGATTTAGATGATGACATAGAAGAAGATGAGAGCCTTGAAGCCCTTCGTGAAGAAGAAGCTGATTTTGAAGATGAAGATGAGGAACTGCTTGATGATGACGACTATGACTTGGATGATGATGATGATGATTTAGATCTGGAAGAAGAGGAAGAAGAGGAAGAATAGTTCTTGACTTCTTATCTCCCAGTATGTAGAATTTTACTTGGGCTCCTTGAAAAAGGACTGACTCACAATACTCAACGCTCCCTTACTTTTGTAGCGGGGCGTTTTTTTATGTTTTTGACATGATGGATACCATGAATGATAAGCGGCGTACCGTGGCTGAGGCTATCTAGCTTTTTCAGGCTGAACGGGCGCTTGCATTTTTGCTTTTTTTGGTTATCCGGTTCAAAGATGTGGAAATATAGGGACAGGATGAAGGAGGAAAAATTGTGTCAAAATATATTTTTGTAACCGGTGGTGTAGTTTCCTCACTTGGGAAAGGTATAACTGCCGCATCACTTGGACGATTACTTAAAAACCGCGGCTTGAATGTGACTATTCAAAAGTTCGATCCCTATCTTAACGTGGATCCAGGAACAATGAGCCCGTATCAGCATGGTGAAGTGTTTGTAACGGAGGATGGTGCTGAAACCGATTTAGACCTTGGCCACTACGAACGTTTCATCGACATCAACCTTAATAAGTTCAGCAATATTACTACAGGAAAAATATATTCGGAAGTCATCAGAAAAGAGCGTCGAGGCGATTATAATGGGGGCACTGTCCAGGTCATTCCCCATATTACAAATCAAATCAAGGATCGCATTTACCGTGCAGCGGAAAAAACTGATGCTGATGTCGTCATTACAGAAATCGGCGGTACCGTTGGCGATATAGAGTCACTTCCTTTCCTTGAAGCTATCAGGCAAATGAAAAATGACGTGGGTCGTGATAATGTCATGTATATCCACTGTACCCTTGTACCGTATATTAAAGCTGCTGGTGAAATGAAAACAAAGCCGACACAACATAGTGTAAAAGAGCTTAGAAGCCTGGGAATCCAACCAAATGTTATCGTCGTTCGCACAGAAATGCCGATTTCTCAAGATATGAAAGACAAAATAGCCTTATTCTGTGATATCGAAAAAAATGCTGTCATTGAATGCTTGGATGCAAGTACATTGTACTCTGTTCCACTATCTCTTCAAGAGCAGCATTTGGATCAAATCGTCTGTGATCATTTAAAGCTTGTTTGCCACGAGGCGGATATGACAGATTGGAGAACCTTGGTAGAAAAGGTCCAAACCCTGTCTAAAACAACTAAAATAGCCTTAGTTGGAAAGTATGTGGAACTACCAGATGCCTATATCTCAGTAGTGGAGGCATTGAAACACGCAGGTTATGCCTTTGATTCAGATGTTGAAGTCAAATGGCTTAACGCGGAGCTTGTGACATCAGAAAATGCAGCAGAATTGCTGTCTGACTGTGATGGAATCCTTGTGCCAGGCGGGTTTGGAGACCGAGGTATTGACGGTAAGCTTTCCGCAATCAAATATGCCAGGGAAAACAAAGTGCCATTTTTGGGAATCTGCCTAGGGATGCAATTGGCTTCCATCGAGTATGCGCGAAATGTGCTCGGAATTGAAACAGCCCATTCATCTGAAATCAATCCCGCAACAGATCATCCTATTATTGACCTTCTTCCGGAACAGGAACAACTGATCGACTTGGGAGGAACACTGCGCTTAGGTCTTTATCCTTGCAAGCTTAAGCCGGGAACAAAAGCTCATGAAATGTATCAGGAAGAAATAGTGAGCGAGCGCCATCGTCATCGTTATGAGTTCAATAATGAATATCGCCAGCAAATGGAAGAGGCTGGATTTGTATTCTCTGGGACAAGTCCTGATGGACAGTTGGTAGAGATTGTAGAAATAACTGACCACCCATGGTTTATTGGTAGCCAGTTCCATCCTGAATTTACATCCCGTCCAACAAAACCGCAGCCGCTTTTTAAAGGATTTATCGGAGCTGCATTGGGAAAATAGGACTAATACCTTTTCATGTCTAAAAAGCTATTCGCATCTTTAAAATAAAACTGCCCAAAGGACTGGGCAGTTTTATTCATTTTCCAAAATAATTTCATCTATAGTTAATTTCAATATGTGGTAAATATAAAGGGCGGCGATTAGGGATGGGAAAACCACTCTCTTTCCATCGTCAGCTGGAAGGATGGCCCTGATAACATGCGTGTCAATATGAATATCGGCCAAATCAGTCAAATCCTCTTTTGCCTCATTCTTTGCAGCTGAAACGGAAACAAAAGGAATGCCTTTTTCCATAAGTTCTTGGCCGAGGGAGACTGCTTCCGGAGTGTCGGAAAAGCGAGAAAAGACAATGACACGGTCCGTATGAGTCAGCGCATTCGTTTGATCCAGTGTTTCCGCATGCATCATAGGTTCGGCCCCTTCTATGGCTTCAAGAATAACTCCTTCCATTTCGTTGAAGCCTTTAAAATATATTTTACCTTCACCTGCAGGAGCCTGGGCTAATAGTCTTGCCCCATCTTCCAAGGCTAATTCTTCTTTTTCTTTTAGTTTCAAAAACAGCCCGGTCAGTTGGGTTGATAACATTTTTAACATGAAATAACTTCCTTTCATCAAGCGTCTATAACTTATTATAGATGTCTGGACTTGGGAAAAAAAGAAAGAGACAGTGGGAGAAGGTGGAAAGGATATATATCTTTAGAAGGAAATAAGGCATCGGACAGCGAAAGGATATAACGACAAACAAAATTTGAAAAGTTAAAGCTGAAAGTTTTTGAGGTGGTTGTTAGAATAGCAATTTAATAAAGGGGGGATAGCATTGAGAGAAAAAGTGTTAATAGTCGATGATCAATTTGGGATACGGACTTTATTAAATGAGGTTTTACAAAAAGAGGGCTATGAAATTTTTCAAGCTGCAAATGGTTTGCAGGCGTTGAGTGTGACAGAGCAGTATGCTCCGGACCTTGTTTTATTGGATATGAAGATTCCGGGAATGGATGGCCTTGAAATATTGAAAAAAATGAAAGAAATTAATTCCGATATCAAGGTCATTATCATGACAGCATACGGCGAGCTGGATCTTATTGAACAAACGAAAAAATTGGGAGCGCTCGCGCATTTTTCAAAGCCGTTTGATATCGAAGAAATCCGTTCAGCTGTAAAGAATTATTTAAGGGTTAATTCAGATCAGGCAACTACATAAAACATGAACTTCAAAAAATACTCCATCGTTGGTATTGTAGTAAATAATTTGATATGATGATACTGCAAAAAAACGACTGAGGCTTCTATTGGGGTAGCCCAATATTTAAAGGAGGAAAAGATTTTGCCTTTAGTATCAATGAGAGAGATGTTACATAAAGCAAATGAAGGAAAATACGCGGTTGGCCAATTTAATTTGAACAACCTGGAATTTACGCAGGCCATTCTGCAGGCGGCCCAGACAGAGAAATCACCTGTTATTTTGGGGGTTTCGGAAGGTGCGGCTCGTTACATGGGCGGCTTCAAACTAACAGTACGCATGGTTGAAGCACTTATGGAAGAATACGGGGTAACAGTCCCAGTAGCGATTCATCTTGACCATGGATCCAGCTTCGAAATGTGCGCTAAAGCCATACATGCAGGTTTCACCTCTGTCATGATTGATGGTTCTCATCTACCACTTGAAGAAAACATCGAACTGACAAAGAAAGTGGTCGAACTTGCGCATATGTTTGGTGTTTCAGTAGAAGCTGAACTAGGAAGAATAGGCGGCCAAGAGGATGACCTGACAGTGGACGATGCTGAAGCATCTTATGCAATTCCCGAAGAATGTGACCGCCTCGTAAGAGAAACGAATGTGGACTGCTTCGCGCCTGCTCTCGGTTCTGTTCATGGACCATACAAAGGCGAGCCTAATCTTGGTTTCGACCGTATGGAAGAAGTCATGAAATTAACAGGTGTACCGCTAGTTCTTCATGGTGGAACAGGCATTCCGCTTAAAGATATTCAAAGAGCGATTTCCCTGGGAACAGCTAAAATTAACGTAAATACGGAGAACCAGATATCTTCCTCGAAGCGTGTGCGTGAAGTGCTCGCAGAAAATCCTGAAATGTATGATCCTCGTAAGTTTTTGGGTCCTGCAAGGGAAGCGATCAAAGAAACTGTCATTGGAAAAATGAGAGATTTCGGATCTTCAGGAAAAGCGTAAACGCCTTGCTCAGCCCCGACAAGCATAAGACGATTCCCGAGGAGGCAGTTCTTCAGCCGCCACAGGGAATCAGCTTATGACCTCGAGGGGCTAGGCGTTGGAGCTGGACAGTGGAAAAGCGTAAACGCCAGTATTTGATTTATAAAAACTATAGAAATAGAGAACAATGAAACCGCCTGGCTTACTTGGCGGTTTCCATGTTATATACAGAAAAGCGCAAGGCGCCTAGCCATCGAAGCTAGACAATAAAAGAAAAGCGGATGGCGCCTGAAGCTAGACAATACTACAAAAAGGAGTTGTATCCATTGAAGTTTTTTCTAGATACTGCCAATCTTGATGAAATAGAGAAAGCGATTGAATTTGGAATCATCGACGGAGTTACAACAAATCCGTCATTGGTGGCGAAAGAGGATGTTTCTTTTCATGAGCGTTTAAAAGAAATTACCAAAGCTGTTCCCGGTTCCGTTAGTGCTGAAGTACTCGCGCTAGACACAGATGGGATGGTCAAAGAGGGGATGGAACTGGCAGCCATCGCTCCGAATATTACGGTCAAAATTCCCATGACTCATGATGGGATGAAAGCTGTAAACATCCTTTCCAAAGAAAATATCAAGACGAATGTTACGCTCATTTTTAACTCCAACCAGGCTCTTGTTGCAGCTCGGGCAGGAGCTACTTATGTTTCTCCATTTATTGGCCGTTTGGATGATATCGGGCACAGCGGTGCGGAGATCATTGCTGAAATTGCGGATATCTATTCAATCCACAATCTAGATACTCAAATCATTGCTGCATCCATCCGCCATCCGCAGCATGTGACAGAAGCCGCTTTAAATGGTGCTCATATTGCAACACTTCCATACAAAGTGCTTGTGCAGCTGTTTAAACACCCACTGACAGATTGGGGAATTGAATCTTTTATCCGTGATTGGGAAGCAAGAAAAAATAAGTGATAATTTTGTGGTTTAAGATCCTGAAGTCTACATGTTTCGCCAATATTTGTTTATAATAAGGGGTATAATGCCTTTTTTGAAAAAATGATACCTTAACAGGCGTGAAAGGAAGTCAAAGATGGAGAAGCTAAAGATTGCTGGCGGTTACCCGTTAAAAGGAACAATAAAAGTGAGCGGTGCAAAGAACAGTGCTGTCGCACTTATACCAGCTACCATTCTGGCAGATTCCCCTGTGAGAATTGAGGGCCTACCCGACATTTCGGATGTAGATTCGTTGAGCGGCTTATTGGAAGAAATCGGCGGGAAGGTTATGCTAGATAACGATGTTATGCACGTGGACCCGAGTAAAATGATTTCAATGCCTTTGCCGAACGGAAAAGTGAAAAAGCTGAGGGCCTCTTATTATTTGATGGGCGCTATGCTAGGGCGCTTTAAAAAGGCTGTGATCGGATTGCCTGGGGGTTGCCATTTGGGACCACGCCCAATCGACCAGCATATTAAAGGGTTTGAAGCTCTAGGTGCAAAGGTAACTAACGAACAGGGAGCTTTATACCTTCGGGCAGATGAATTGAAAGGTGCCAGAATTTACCTGGATGTTGTTAGTGTCGGAGCTACGATCAATATCATGTTGGCGGCTGTAATGGCGGAAGGGCGAACTGTAATTGAGAATGCTGCCAAGGAGCCGGAAATTATTGATGTAGCGACCTTATTGACAAACATGGGGGCAAAAATAAAAGGAGCAGGAACTGATGTTATCCGGATAGATGGGGTAGAGCGGCTGCACGGATGTCAGCATACAATAATTCCTGACAGAATTGAAGCAGGAACTTTTATGATTTTAGGCTCGGCAATTGGAGAAGGCGTATTGATCGACAATGTCATTCCGCATCATTTGGAGTCTCTTACGGCGAAATTAAGAGAAATGGGTGTCCCGGTCGAAACAAGTGATGAACAGGTTTTTATCGGAAAAAGTGACAAACTGAAGCCGGTAGATGTCAAAACGCTCGTATATCCGGGTTTTCCAACGGACTTGCAACAGCCTTTCACTTCTTTGTTGACAAGAGTAGAAGGATCTTCTATTGTCACTGATACCATTTATTCCGCGCGTTTCAAACATATTGATGAATTGCGGAGGATGAATGCCAATATTAAGGTGGAAGGAAGCTCTGCAATTGTTAATGGCTCGTCTGTCCTTCAGGGGGCGAGAGTCAAGGCATCTGACCTTAGAGCGGGAGCTGCTCTCGTTATCGCTGGGTTAATGGCCGAAGGGATTACCGAAGTGACCGGCCTTGAACATATTGACAGGGGCTACAGCGGATTGGTGGATAAATTAAATGGTCTTGGCGCTACCATTTGGCGTGAAAAATTGACGGACCAAGAGATTGAACAGCTAAAAAGCTCTTAAACCCCATGTCGAGCCATATACTTTTCTTAATTGGCAAATTATATGCAATACAGAAAATGGCAGAATATGATATACTTTTACTTCAGGGCAATCTAGTAGATTGCTGCCAATGACGGGAGGAAAGTCAATGGAAAGAAGTTTAACTATGGAGCTCGTAAGGGTGACAGAAGCAGCTGCGCTCAAATCTGCAAGATGGATGGGGCGCGGAATGAAAAATGAAGCAGATGATGCTGCTACCACTGCAATGCGTAATGTTTTTGATACGATCCCGATGCAAGGGACAGTGGTTATTGGTGAAGGAGAAATGGACGAGGCTCCAATGCTTTATATCGGTGAAAAGCTTGGAACTGGGCAAGGACCGAAAGTCGACGTAGCCGTTGACCCATTGGAAGGCACATCAATAGTGGCTTCCGGAGGATGGAATGCTCTGTCTGTTATTGCTATTGCTGATGCAGGGAATCTTCTTCATGCTCCAGATATGTATATGGAAAAAATTGCTGTTGGTCCAGAAGCAGTAGGGAAAATCGACTTGAATGCCTCAGTTACAGATAATTTGATAGCAGTGGCGAAGGCAAAAAATAAAAATATCGAAGATGTCGTGGCGACTGTGTTGAACCGCCCGCGTCATGAAAAAATTATTGCTGAATTGCGTGAGGCTGGTGCTCGAATCAAATTGATTGATAATGGCGACGTAGCCGGAGCAATCAATACTGCTTTTGATCAAACAGGTGTTGATATTTTGTTTGGTACAGGAGGAGCTCCTGAAGGTGTCATTGCCGCAGCTGCGCTCAAATGCCTTGGTGGAGAACTGCAAGGCAGGCTTGTACCTTCCAATGACGCTGAATTGGAACGATGCAAGAAAATGAATATTGATATCAATCAAGTATTCCGAATGGAAGATTTGGTGAAGGGTGATGACGCCATATTTGCCGCTACTGGGGTAACAGACGGCGAATTGTTAAAAGGCGTTCAATTTAAAGGCTCTTTCGGGTCTACTCATTCAATTGTCTTGCGAGCTAAATCGGGAACAATTCGTTTTATCGAAGGCCGACACAGTCTTAGCAAAAAACCTAATATGGTCGTGGAATCTTAATTTTAGGAGGGATGTATTCCCTCCTTCATGACTTTTAAGTTGTGTAATTTCATTCAGCAGAAATCTTCCACTTCTATAAGTGGTGAGATGAATGCATATTGGTATTCCATTCAGTGGGGGGTCAAACCCCGGCTGAATAAAGTTAAAGCCTCCGGCGGATGCCACAGATTTTCAGAGGAAATTTATCGAGCTTAAGCTCGATAAAATCTGGGCGCAAATACGCCAAGGCGCATTTGATCACAACGCCATGGTCTCATTCTTCCTATTCTTCATGTGAAATGCACTCAAAAAAATCCTTCCACTTTCTCAACATAATGTTATATTACAATCAACGACTTCAAGAGGATTAACAGACAAGAAGATTAAAGCAGGATGAAAACAAGTGTGTGCGAATTTAGTATAAAAACAATAAAATATTTGAAAAAGTGTGGTGTAGAAATGGCTGGTTTAACCATCTCTTCATTAGAAGATATGAAACTGAAAGAATTATATGAACTTGCCCGTGAATACAAAGTTTCCTATTACAGCAAACTTACAAAAAAAGAATTGATATTTGCCATTTTAAAAGCTCGTGCGGAGCAGGAAGGCTTCTTTTTCATGGAAGGAGTCTTGGAGATCATTCAATCTGAAGGATTTGGTTTCTTAAGGCCAATTAATTATACGGCAAGTTCTGAGGATATTTATATCTCGGCATCACAGATTCGCCGTTTCGATTTGCGCAATGGAGATAAGGTTTCCGGAAAGGTGCGACCGCCTAAGGAAAACGAACGGTACTATGGATTGCTTCATGTGGAGGCGGTCAATGGAGATGATCCAGAAAGTGCTAAAGAGCGTGTCCATTTCCCGGCATTAACTCCGTTGTATCCAGATAGACAGATTAAACTGGAGACGACCCCTTCAAACTTATCTACTAGAATCATGGATCTTATTTCCCCGGTTGGTTTTGGACAGCGTGGCTTGATTGTGGCTCCTCCGAAAGCCGGTAAAACAATGCTGTTAAAATCGATCGCCAATTCAATTACGACAAATCATCCCGAAGCAGAATTGATTGTATTGCTAATTGATGAAAGGCCTGAGGAAGTTACAGACATTGAACGCTCAGTAGATGCGGAAGTTGTAAGCTCCACATTCGATGAGGTTCCGGAAAATCATATTAAAGTGGCTGAACTTGTGCTTGAACGTGCCATGAGGCTAGTAGAGCACAAACGAGATGTGATCATTTTGATGGATAGTATCACAAGGCTTGCCCGCGCATATAATTTAGTCATTCCTCCAAGTGGAAGAACGCTTTCCGGAGGTATTGATCCAGCGGCATTTCACCGTCCAAAGCGATTTTTTGGTGCCGCTAGAAATATTGAAGAGGGTGGCAGCCTGACTATTTTGGCGACAGCCCTTGTAGATACGGGTTCCCGTATGGATGATGTGATTTACGAGGAGTTCAAGGGAACTGGGAACTTGGAACTGCATTTGGATCGTTCTTTGGCCGAAAGAAGAATTTTCCCTGCCATCGATATTCGCCGTTCTGGGACAAGGAAGGAAGAGCTTCTTATACCGAAAGATCGGCTTGAAAAAATGTGGAAATTGCGTAAAGCGATGTCGGACACTCCTGACTTTGCGGAGAAATTTCTGCGTAAGCTGAAGCAAACAAAGACGAACGAAGAGTTCTTTGAAGCATTGACTACAAAGTAGATTTAACGTCATTCAGCAGAAGTCTCCCACTTCTGTAAGTGGTGAGATGAAAGCCTATTGGTATTCTATTCAGTGGGGGTCAAATCCCGGCTGAATAAAGTTAAAGCCTCCGGCGGAGGCCCCAGATTTTATCGAGCGGAGCTCGACAAAATCTGGGCGCAAATACGCCAAGGCGCATTTGATAAATATTTCGTTGAGCTTGAATTGCATTTTTACTTTCACCTTGTTATAATAAAAAATGTGCTTTTTTGAATTACTGCAGATTTATGTCTGCATCGTAATATAGAACTCTGTTTCAGCAAATGATTCAGGGCATTAAGGAGATGAAATGTAATGAAAGCAGGAATCCATCCAGAATATAAAAAAGCAACTGTAAAATGTGCATGTGGTAACGAATTTGAAAGCGGCTCTGTCAAAGAGAATATCCGTGTGGAAATTTGCTCAGCTTGCCATCCATTTTACACTGGCCGTCAAAAATTCGCATCTGCGGACGGACGTGTTGATCGCTTTAACAAGAAATACGGACTTAAATAATCATACGTTGAAAAACGGGCAAGGCGACTTGCCTGTTTTTTTATGCCCGGACTCATTTATGAACTTGTGGACAAATGAGAAGTGGCTTACGAAAAAAATGGATAGAGGTGTGGATAAGTGGAAATCTCCAACCAAAAGGGCTCAATTGAAGTGATTTGTGGCAGTATGTTCTCCGGGAAAACAGAAGAATTGATTCGTCGGATCAGAAGGGTGCAATATGCCCGGCAAAATTTGATGATATTCAAGCCGAAATTAGATGATCGTTACAGTGTTAATGAAGTTGTTTCCCACAATGGGCTATCTGCTATGGCACAACCTGTGGATAACTCTGTCGATATTTTTCAGTGGGTTCATGCTGACGTAGATGTTATTGCAATTGATGAAGCACAATTTTTTGATGGGAAAATTGTAGAGGTTGTAAATCAGTTAGCTAACTCAGGTCATAGAGTTATTGTAGCAGGGTTGGATCAGGATTTCCGTGGCGAGCCTTTTGGATCCATGCCCGGGTTACTGTCTATGGCAGAATACGTGACAAAGCTGCAAGCTGTTTGTGTTGTCTGTGGTGAACCTGCCAGCCGGACACAGCGTCTAATTAACGGCGAGCCAGCTTGTTTTGATGATCCAATTATTTTAGTGGGAGCTTCTGAAGCATATGAGGCAAGGTGCCGCCGCCATCATGAAGTGCCTGCGGGAGTGAGCAGGCATTTGGCACAGTCTGTAAAAGGTGAAGAATAGATGATCTTTAAAAAAATCCAGATGAAACGCTGGGTTTTTATTTTTAAAATGTCTTATCCACATGTTAATAACCAATACGTTTTAACTTCATTCAGCAGAAGTCTCCCAAAAAGTCTCCACTTCTGTAAGTGGTAAGATGAATGCATGTTGGTATTTCATTCAGCAGGGGGTCAAACCCCGGCTGAATAAAGTTAAAGCCTCCGGCGGATGCCACAGATTTTCAGAGGAAATTTATCGAGCTTAAGCTCGATAAAATCTGGGCGCAAATACGCCAAGGCGCATTTGATACTTACAAAAATAAAACGAAGTGCTTTTTCAAAAAAGTTTGCTTTGCAGAAAGTGGTCAGTGTACTATAAAAAGAGCATGTAAGGAAAAACTTTGAGGTGAAGACTTGTGTTCGATAGATTACAATCGGTGGAAGACCGTTATGAGAAATTAAATGAGTTGTTGAGCGACCCTGAAGTTGTCAGCAATTCGGAAAAACTCCGGGAATTTTCGAAAGAACAATCTTCCATAGCAGAGACGGTTGAAGTGTATAGGGAGTACAAAGAGGCTAAATCAGAATACGATGATGCCAAAGAAATGCTGGATGATAAGCTTGATCCCGAAATGCGCGAAATGGTTAAGGAAGAGATTGATGAATTGGAAGTCCGGATCAAGGATTATGAAGAAAGATTGAAAATTCTTTTGATCCCGAAAGACCCAAACGATGATAAAAACGTCATTATGGAGATTCGGGGAGCTGCTGGAGGAGATGAGGCGGCTTTGTTCGCCGGTGATCTTTACCGGATGTACAGCAGATATGCAGAAGCCCACGGATGGAAGACGGAAGTGATCGAAGAACATTCTACGGGTCTGGGTGGTTTCAAAGAAATCATTTTCATTATCAACGGAAATGGAGCTTTTTCAAGGTTGAAATATGAAAATGGAGCACACAGGGTGCAACGTGTGCCAGAGACAGAATCAGGCGGCCGCATCCATACATCAACAGCAACGGTAGCTGTCCTTCCTGAAGCAGAGGAAGTGGAAGTAGATGTACATGAAAAAGATATTCGCGTCGATACGTTCGCTTCCAGTGGGCCTGGAGGACAAAGTGTCAATACGACAATGTCAGCCGTACGTTTAACTCATATTCCGACTGGAATAGTCGTTTCCTGCCAGGATGAAAAGTCTCAGATTAAGAATAAAGAAAAGGCGATGAAGGTTCTTCGTGCCCGCATTTATGATAAATTCCAGCAAGAGGCCCAAGAAGAATATGATGCAAACCGTAAATCCGCTGTAGGAACTGGTGACCGTTCTGAAAGGATCCGGACATATAACTTTCCGCAGAATCGTGTGACGGACCATCGCATCGGTTTGACTATTCAGAAGCTGGAT
This sequence comes from Siminovitchia terrae, assembly GCF_003605405.2. Taxonomy (GTDB): domain Bacteria; phylum Bacillota; class Bacilli; order Bacillales; family Bacillaceae_C; genus Siminovitchia; species Siminovitchia terrae. Next base: position 57,693 of record NZ_QYTW02000002.1, read on the forward strand.
CAAATCTTGGAAGGTAAGCTGGGTGAAGTCATTGATGCACTGATTGTTGAAGATCAATCCAAAAAGCTTGAAAGCGTGGAAGATTAATTGTCTAATGAACGGACTATATTCAAAGCCCTATCCTGGGCTTCTTCTTTTTTAATAGAAAATGGAAGAGACGCTAACGCCGGTGAAATTTTACTGAGAGCCCAACTGAACATGAGTCGATCAAAACTACTTGCTGAACAGAAAATGCCTCTTGCCGAGCAGGAATGGAATCGCTTTGAAGAAGCAGTTAAGGAACATGCAGCAGGCAAGCCTGTCCAGCATATCATCGGATATGAAGAATTTTACGGAAGAAAATTTCTTGTAAATGAAGATGTTCTGATTCCGCGTCCCGAGACGGAAGAGCTGATTGAGGCTGCATTAAAAAAGCTGGGTACAACATTTAAATCTTTATCCGGCTTAAAAGCGGCGGATATTGGAACAGGAAGCGGTGCTATTGCTGTAACATTAAAATTGGAAAGGCCTGTTCTGTCTATTTTTGCATCTGATTTATCTGAAAGGGCACTTCAGACGGCTAAAAAAAATGCTGAATGCCTAAACGCCGAAGTTCAGTTTTTACAGGGAGATTTGCTCCAGCCGTTTATTGATAATGGACTGAAGTTGGATATCATCGTGTCCAACCCTCCTTATATTCCTGCCCATGATGAATTATCAGATGTCGTCTCCGAACATGAACCACATTCGGCATTGTTCGGGGGCGAAGATGGACTGGATTTCTATCGGCGGTTTGCATCTGAATTGCCAAATGTTTTAAAGGAACAATCCCTTGTTGTTTTTGAAATCGGTGACGGACAGGGGAAGGATGTGAGCCTGCTGCTGGAGAAAAGTTTTCCAGAAGCGGAGATTGACGTTGTAAGAGATATTAACGGTAGGGAGCGTATTGTCACTATGGCAGTACAGAAAATATCATTTGATTGATTATAAGATTTAAAAATTGTCCATACTGTCCTAGTGAAGGGACGGGTGGGGAATATGAGAAAAAATAGTAAACAAAAATTCTATCAAAAATACATTGCAAGTGCATATATAGCGATTCTCTCGCTGGCAGCTGTCATGAACTTTTATTTTCCGGATCAAGAGAGCTCCGCAGCAGAAAACGTGCAGGTTATTCCAGAAGAGGCGATCCGGCTTCGGATTCTTGCCAACAGTGACAGTGAAAAAGATCAGGAAGTTAAACGGGCTGTCCGGGATGCTGTGAATAAACAGATTAACGAGTGGGTGGAACAATTGACTTCTATTGAGGAGGCCCGGCATGTGATTTCTTCAAGGCTTCCTGAACTTGAAAAGATTGCGAAAAACGAACTTATAAAGCACGGCCTTTCATATTCAGTCAGCATCGATTTTGGGGATGTTCAGTTTCCGACGAAATTATATGGGCAATACCTTTATCCTGCCGGAACATATGAAGCTGTCTTAATCACTCTTGGTGAAGGAAAAGGGGCCAACTGGTGGTGTGTACTTTTTCCGCCGCTTTGTTTCCTGGATTTTTCCAACAGTGCAGCGGTAAGTCAAGGGATTGAAGAAGATGTGGATAACGCTGTTGATATAGAAATGGAGCAGGATGAAAGCTTATCGTACGTAGAGGATGAACAGACTGAGGTGCCTGTTCCAGCATTCGTAGGAGAGCAGGAAGAGGAAGTAGAGGTCAAATTTTTTCTGAAAGAACTGTTTGATGAGCTGCTTTAACTTCATTCAGCAGAAGTCTCCCACTTCTGTAAGTGGTGGGATGAATGCCTATTGGTATTCCAATCAGAGAGGGTTCAAACCCCGGCTGAATAAAGTCAAAGCCTCCGGCGGATGCCACAGATTTTCAGAGGAAATTTATCGAGCAGAGCTCGATAAAATCTGGGCGCAAATACGCCAAGGCGCATTTGATTACACAATGAATCTCTCGAAGGGGAGATTTTTTGTTTTATATGGTAAAAATAAAGTGTGAGAGTTAAGCTTAAATGCAAAATCGGCATGCTGTACTTGGAACTCTTGCTTACTGTGGGAAACTTCAACGGTTATTCACAAAAACACGTGAAGTTACCCACATTTTACCCGATTCTATCCACAAGTTGTTAATAACTCATTCATCAAAGGTTGGACTTGAAAACTATAACGATAGAAATGCCCCTATATAAAGGTGGGTCTTTAGCTAAAAAGAGGTGGAATAAATGAAGACAAATTATTGGACTGTGGATATTGATGTGGATATAAAAAATATTTATCCCCAGGTTGTGGAAGCTGCACATTATTTAAAAGAAGGAGAAGTTGTGGCCTTCCCAACAGAAACAGTTTATGGCTTAGGTGCTAACGCGTTGACGGACAAGGCTGTTGCAAAAATATTTGATGCAAAAGGAAGGCCCGCAGATAATCCACTGATTGTCCACATAGCAAATGTGGACCAGCTTGACTTATTGACAAAAGAAATCCCGGAAACGACTATCAAGCTCATGGATGAATTTTGGCCAGGCCCGTTGACCTTGATTTTCAAAAGGAAACCTAATGCTGTTTCATCATTAGTAACCGCCGGTCTCGATACAGTCGCTGTGAGAATGCCGGATCATCCGGTTGCGCTTGCACTCATTCACACTGCGGGCGTGCCTATTGCTGCTCCCAGCGCTAATAAGTCCGGAAAACCAAGTCCCACCATGGCAACGCATGTTTTGGCTGATTTGGAGGGCTTGATAGCAGGTATAGTTGATGGGGGTCCCACGGGTGTTGGTCTGGAGTCTACAGTCCTTGACTGTACTCCAGAGGTTCCGGTCATTTTACGTCCCGGCGGTTTGTCCAAAGAAGAGATTGAAAGAGTCATCGGGCAGGTGGATCAGGATCCTGCTCTACAACATTCAGAGTCTTCTCCTAAATCTCCCGGGATGAAATACCGGCATTATGCACCGTCTGCACCATTATTTTTAGCAGACGGGGATAAGGAATGGATTCAAGAACTGATCGATCAAAAGAGGAATTCAGGCACAAAGGTCGGTGTTCTTGCTCCTAAGGAATCGGCTTCCTTTTACAATGCGGATGTGGTAGCTGTTTGTGGGAGCCGGTCGAATTTAAAGAGTGTGGCGCATACCCTTTATCAGGCATTAAGAAGCTTTGATGAAAAGAATCTTGATATGATATATGCGGAGGTTTATCCGGTTCAAGGAGTGGGAGCAGCAATCATGAACAGACTTGAAAAAGCGGCTGCTCATAGAAGGGTCACGCAGGGGAAAACGGAGAAATAATTTTTGGAAAGCCGGACAAATAAATCCGGCTTTTACTTCATCGATAATGGTTATTAATCCCTTTCAGGATGTCTACTCTCTCATCTCGGCGCATATGATTTTTTATAGGCACGTCCGAGGTGAAAGGAGATTTATCCATGATGGTTCCTGAATTGGTGACATTAGTAATCATGGCATTTGCGGTGGGAATGGATGCTTTTTCTGTTTCCCTTGGCCTGGGAATTTTTAAACTTAGATTACGTCAAATATTTTCAATTGGGATAACAATTGGTCTGTTTCATATGGCGATGCCCCTTTTGGGGATCATGACGGGGCATCTACTGTCCACGACTTTCGGGAAAATTACGGGTTATATTGGTGGTATGCTCCTTGTTGTTATGGGTGTTTTGATGATTGTTTCATGTTTTCGTAACAATGAGCAAACGATTGTCACACCTATTGGGTGGGGATTGATTTTTTTTAGTATGGTCCTAAGCCTAGACAGCTTTTCCGCCGGGTTAAGCTTGGGGATGTTTGGTGCAAGGGCGATTGCTGCGATGATTATTTTTGGAGCGGTTTCCACCTTATTAACATGGAGCGGACTTATTTTGGGGAGAAAAGTACAAAACTGGCTCGGTTTTTACGGAGAACTGCTTGGTGGCTTTATTTTAATCGTTTTTGGTATCAAGTTAGCTTTTATTGGCTGAAAATGCGTATATATGATGTTGAAACTTCTGAAGCTGTCTAATTACAGCTTTTTTATCGTTGAGGAAACTATATAATGCATAATGTTAATAGCATCTTATTACATTATGATACGTCTAGCTTCGACGAAATAGATGCCCTAGTGACACCTGGTACAAGCAGAAGCGACAGGTCAGGGCCTTGTTGCCTTAGTCCGGATCAAATGCGCCTTGGCGTATTTGCGCCCAGATTTTATCGAGCTCCGCTCGATGAATTTCCTCTGAAAATCTGTGGCATCAGCCGGAGGCTTTGACTTTATTCAGCCGGGGTTTGAACTCCCACTGAATGAATACCAATAGGCATTCATCTTACCACTTACAGAAGTGGGAGATTTCTGCTGAATGAAGTTAAAGGCATTTCAGTCTGGATTGTTGCTTGTACCTTGTTCTAGGCAATCTAAGGATTGGGTAGTGAAACTTCTTTTAGTGATATAATATATAGAAAACTTTATGAGGGGGCAGCTATGAAAAACATACTGTTTGTTTGCACTGGTAATACGTGCCGTAGCCCAATGGCTGAAGCGATTTTTAACAATATCCAAAATGGGAATGCTTTTGCCAGGTCCGCCGGTTTATTTTCAGCCGAAGGCAGCCGGGCGGCAGAAAATGCATCGAGAGTTTTGGCTGAAAATAAGATACAGCTCGAGCATAGGTCCAAACAGTTGGTTGAGGAAGATTTGGAATCGGCTTCATATGTATTTACTATGACGAGAGCACATAAAGAAATGCTGATGGACAAGTATCCGGCAGCTGCCGATAAAATTTTCACTTTGAAGGAGTATGTCAAGGGGCCTGAAGGCAACATTGATATTGTGGACCCTTTCGGTGGAAATATACATACATATCGGGAGACATTTCAAGAGATGAAAAGTTTGATTGAAAAGCTTTCGCTTGATTAGTCAAAATCCTAGCGCTCCAAAATGGTAACTGGACTACTCTTCTTTTATAATGAAGGAAACGTGTAACGAACAATAAGGAGGAAAAACTTTCATGAAAGTCGCAATTGCATCGGATCATGGTGGTGTCAACATCCGAAAGGAAATTCTCCAGTTGCTGGATGAAATGAACATTGAATATGAAGATCTAGGCTGTGAAGACAGTTGTTCCGTAGATTACCCTGACTATGCGATTCCTGTGGCGGAAAAAGTAGTAAGCGGGGAGTGTGACCGAGGAATCCTAATTTGTGGAACCGGCATCGGAATGAGCATAGCTGCCAATAAGGTGAAGGGAATTCGTTGTGCGCTTGTACATGATGTGTTTAGTGCAAAGGCAACCAGGCTTCATAATGACAGCAATATTTTAGCGATGGGTGAGCGTGTAATTGGCCCCGGATTAGCTCGTGAAATTGCCAAAACTTGGCTGAAGACAGACTTTGAAGCTGGCCGTCATGAAAAGCGGGTGCAAAAAATAACAGATTATGAATCGGATAGACGATAATCTTAATTAACAAGGGGGAGTTCTAAATGGCAATTGAACAATGGCAGGAAGAAGTGCGTACCCTTCTTGACGAGTGCAGGGAAAATCTGCCCATCGGAGAAGGAAAAGTGTTGGTTATCGGCTGTTCAACATCTGAAATTGCCGGGCAACAAATTGGTACTTCCGGAGTGATGGAACCGGCAAATATGTTATATGAAGAATTGAAAAAGTTTGCGGATGATAAAAAGGTTCATCTTGCTTTTCAATGCTGCGAACATTTAAATCGTGCTTTGGTCGTTGAAAGGCAGACTGCCTTAGAGAATGGCTGGGAAGAAGTGACGGTTATTCCAGTTCGTAAAGCGGGCGGTTCCATGGCTACTTGTGCTTATTCACAAATGAAGGATCCGGTTGTTGTTGAATTTATCAAGGCAGATGCGGGTATTGATATAGGTGATACGTTTATCGGAATGCATTTAAAGCATGTAGCTGTACCTATAAGAGTCAATCAAAAATCAATAGGTGGCGCCCATGTAACGATTGCAACGACACGGCCAAAGCTAATTGGTGGGGCGAGAGCAGTATATGAAAGTCAAAAACTGAACGATCATTGCTCATCTTAATGATAATGTTCCGTTTTTGTTAAAATAAGTTTGGAAAATTCACACCTTCATGTTAAAATATAAGCGATTAACGAATACAAGCGAAACTCGAAAGGATGAGGGGGAGCAATATGAGCAAACTGAGTGAGAATAGTACTTTAAGTGCTATCGCACAAGAAGATCCGCAAATTTATGAAGCTATCCAAAAGGAATTGAACAGGCAACGTGCGAAAATTGAGTTGATTGCATCCGAGAACTTTGTCAGCAAAGCAGTAATGGAAGCGCAAGGATCGGTTTTGACAAATAAATATGCTGAGGGCTATCCCGGCCGCCGTTATTACGGGGGTTGTGAGTATGTCGATATAGCTGAGGACTTGGCACGCGACCGGGCGAAACAAATTTTTGGTGCTGAGCATGTAAACGTACAACCGCATTCCGGAGCTCAAGCAAACATGGCGGTTTATTTTACTATTCTTGAGCATGGAGACACTGTGCTTGGCATGAACTTGTCACACGGCGGACACCTTACCCATGGAAGCCCTGTTAACTTTAGTGGGGTACAATACAACTTTGTTGAATATGGTGTTGATAAAGAAAGCCATCGCATCAATTACGAAGATGTACGCCAAAAAGCTCTTGAACATAAGCCGAAGCTGATTGTTGCGGGTGCAAGTGCTTATCCAAGAGTCATTGATTTTGAGAAATTCCGTGAAATTGCCGACGAAGTCGGGGCTTATTTTATGGTGGATATGGCTCATATTGCGGGACTTGTGGCAGCAGGCCTTCATCCTAATCCGGTACCATATGCTGATTTTGTCACCACAACTACACACAAAACATTGCGTGGTCCACGTGGTGGAATGATTCTTTGTAAAGAGGAATTTGCAAAAGCGATTGACAAGTCTGTTTTCCCAGGATTACAGGGTGGACCGCTTATGCACGTCATTGCGGCAAAAGCTGTTGCATTCGGAGAAGCTTTGCGTGATGATTTCAAAGATTATGCCAAACTCATTATAGAAAATGCAAACAGACTTGCCGAAAGTCTTAAAAAGGAAGGCGTGAACCTTGTTTCTGACGGGACGGACAACCATTTACTTTTATTGGACGTACGCTCTTTAGGATTAACCGGAAAAGATGCGGAAAAAGTTCTAGATGATGTTGGGATCACTGCAAACAAAAACACAATCCCTTATGACCCTGAAGGTCCATTCGTAACAAGCGGTGTCCGTATTGGAACAGCGGCTGTTACATCACGTGGATTTGGAATGAAAGAAATGGATGAAATTGCATCTTTGATTGCTTTTGTTCTGAAAAATCACGATGATAAAGAGAAACTGGAAGAAGCTAGCAAGAAGGTTGAAGCGATCACGTCTCGCTTTCCTCTATATGAATAATTTTGATGAACAGTCTGTCTAAAGGATAGGCTGTTCTTTTATGTACTGAATATACAGGCGTTGTTTTTGTTATTCATGTAGCTCCAGCGCCTATCGACTAGCAGACTTCGCGCCCAATGTGCTCCTGCGGCGCAGAGTATTCGAGGATGTAAACCTCACCTCGTCGCAAAGCTGTATGAAGCTCACTCAAGAAGTCTCTCACGAGGTACTCCAAGTAAGCTGCTTTCCTACGATAAGTCAACATTGGCTCCGACGTACAGGAAGTACTAGTGCAGGCGAGGCGACAGGACGTCGCTGTTTGAGCCGGCCGACGGACACGGTGTTCTAGTGCAAGCGAAGCGACAGGATGTCGCTGCTTAAGCCTGCCGAGTGCGTAAGGATTAAGCCAATCGCTTCTGAAGGCAAACTACGCTTTCCTCAGCACTCTCTTATGATTGTCGCCGATAAGCAGGCACTCTCGCACTTCATTTTTCCTTTATCTCGTCGAAATCACTCTGTCCAGCTCCAACGCCTAACCCCTCGAGGTCATAAGGCAATTCCCTGTGGTGGCTGAGGAACGCCTCCTCGGGAATTGCCTTATGGTTGTCGGGGTTAAGCAAGGCGTTTCCGCATTTCAGCTCAGTCTGTACGTCGATGAACAGGCGCTTATGCTTTTGTTCATCGTCTAGCTCCAGCGCCTATCGACTAGCAGACTTCGCGCCTTCTCCTACGATAAGTCAACATCGGCTCCTTCGTCGCCGTGTTTCCTTTATCTCGTCGAAATCGCTCCAGTCTGTACGTCGAAGAACAGGCGCTTATGCTTTTGTTCTTGCCGAAAGTTTTTCTTTTATGTAAAATGAGCAAGGATATAGCGACCAGAGCGAGGGTGAATTGGTTCATCCGAATCACTTCGAATGCTCCCGTCTTGATCGTGAATAAAAAGAACAAAGGAGAGAGCACTATGGGCAATGTTCATGTAATCGACCATCCTCTCATTCAGCACAAAATTACGTACATCCGCGATAAAAATACAGGGACAAAGGAATTTCGTGAGCTTGTTGATGAAGTTGCAACACTTATGGCTTTTGAAATTACTAGGGATATGCCGTTAAAAGAGATTGAGGTAGAAACCCCTGTGAGCAAGGCTACCTCAAAAGTGCTGGCTGGAAAAAAGATAGGCATCGTCCCGATCCTCAGAGCTGGAATCGGAATGGTGGACGGTATATTAAAATTGATTCCTGCTGCAAAAGTAGGACATGTCGGTCTTTACCGTGACCCGGAAACTTTAAAGCCAGTTGAATATTATTTAAAACTGCCAAGTGATGTACAGGAGAGATTTTTCATTGTCGTCGATCCTATGCTTGCTACGGGTGGAACTGCTGTAGAAGCAATCCATTCATTGAAAAAACGTGGCGCCAAACAAATTAAGCTTATGTGCCTGATCGCTGCTCCAGAGGGAGTCGAAGTGATCCAGGAAGCTCATCCGGACGTGGACATCTATGTTGCGGGCGTAGATGAAAAGCTTGATGAAAAAGGATATATTGTACCAGGCTTAGGGGACGCCGGGGATCGTTTATTTGGAACAAAGTAATTCCTATCATAAAAATGAAAGAAGAGGGATCTGATTCCAAATGAATAGACGAATCAAAGTACTATCTGTTTTTGGTACAAGACCTGAGGCCATTAAAATGGCGCCCCTAGTGAAGGAACTAAAGGCAAGAGACCATGACTTTGAATCGTTCGTGGCTGTTACCGCCCAGCATCGGCAAATGCTTGATCAGGTTCTCGAAGTTTTCAATATCGAGCCGTATTATGACTTGAATATCATGAAGGAAAGCCAAACCCTGATAGATATTACAACACGCAGTCTTGAGGGGCTTGACGGAATAATGAAGGAGCTTCAGCCCGATATTGTCCTTGTTCATGGCGATACGACAACAACATTCTCTGCAAGTATCGCCGCATTTTACAACCAGTCCGCTGTAGGGCATGTTGAAGCGGGATTAAGGACTTGGAATAAATACTCTCCTTTTCCCGAAGAGATGAACCGGCAACTGACAGGGATTATTGCGGATCTGCATTTTTCGCCTACTGAAAAAGCGGCTCGGAATCTGATCAATGAAGATAAACAAGAAAACAGTATCTTTATTACAGGCAACACAGCGATCGATGCTCTTAAAACGACGGTAAAAAACAAATATGAACATGAGGTACTCGATAAACTGGGCAGGGACCGCTTGATTCTTCTTACTGCCCACCGCAGGGAAAATTTGGGACAGCCCATGAGGAACATGTTCAGGGCCATTAAACGAATTATTAATGAGCAGCCGGATATCCAAGTTATCTATCCGGTTCATTTAAATCCGGTTGTCCGAGCCATTGCGAGTGAAGAATTGGGAGATGACCCACGAATACACTTAATTGAACCGCTTGGAGTTATTGATTTTCATAACTTTGCGAACCGAGCTTACTTGATCCTCACTGATTCGGGTGGAGTGCAGGAAGAGGCTCCCTCGCTCGGTGTTCCAGTCCTTGTTCTCCGCGATACGACAGAGCGTCCTGAGGGTATTGAAGCAGGGACCTTGAAGCTTGCTGGAACGGATGAAGAGACAATCTATAGTCTTGCAACGGAATTGATTACTGATTCCGAAAAATATAAGAAAATGGCTCACGCCATGAATCCGTATGGCGATGGAGAAGCTTCAAAGCGGATTGCGGATGCCATATTGTATTATTTTAAAAAGAAAAATGTAAGGCCGGAACCTTTTCGGCCAGTTGATTAAACAGGAGGAGAATTTCCTCCTGTTTTTGGTACTCCTGCAAGGAGGATTTATCTTTCATCAGCCTTGACAAAAAAAGGTCGAAAAACCACATGTTAGATGAAATTTGATGAAATTGTGACAAACTAAAAAACGAGATTAGTTTGTTTCTAATTTCACATGAAACCCGTTGACTTTGACATAACCCTATTGTATGCTAACAAAGGGTATGAAGAGGAGAGTATGTTCACTTTCTTTCATCCAAAAATCGTTCGGATTTTGTTAAATAAACACGGAATTTGTAGCCTGATTAAAAAATGCGAAAGATGATGCAAATTGAGTAGGAAAAAACGTCATCCGCTTCATGGGATGGCCCTTTATTCTGCCATTTTGGCACAGTTGGCTGGCTCTGTTCTAGTGGGAATTTTCCTTGGAAGATGGCTGGATGAAAAAATCGGACTTGAGCCGCTTTTCTTGATTGTCTGTCTTCTTGCCGGTTTGGCAATAGGAGTTTTTGGGGTTATTTTAACAATCCGGCAATCGGGGGATTAGAAAGATATGGATAACCTCCAGCAGTTATTTAATAGACAAAGGAAGTACATACTGTACTTATTGGCAATTCTTGTATTGGGTTGGGGCTTCACTCCTTACCAATCTATTTTTATGGGATTGATTCTTGGGACTTCCATCAGTTTCTTTAACCTGTGGATGATGGTCCGCAGAATGAACAAGTTTGGGGAAGCTGTGCTGACAGGACGCAAAATGCGTTCCTTAGGAACATTATCCAGGATGGCTGCCGCCATTTTGGGAGTATTCATCGCCATGCAATACCCTGAAACCTTCAATCTCATAAGTGTGATTATAGGATTAATGACATCTTACCTTGTCATAGCGATAGATGCTTTAATCTCCATCCTTTTTAGAAAAGACAAGCAGCGGGAAGAGAGGTGAGTTCTAAATGGATCATGGAGCACCGATTAAAGAAATATTTGGATTGTATTTCAACCTCGGAAACGTATTGATGATTACTGTAGCTTCACTTATCGTGTTTATTATTGCCGTGATCAGTACGCGGACTTTGGCGATGAAGCCGACAGGTATGCAAAATTTTATGGAGTGGGTATTCGATTTCGTCAAAGGGATCGTTAAAAGTAATATGGACTGGAAAACAGGCGGACACTTCCACGTACTTGGTGTAACCTTAATATTCTATATATTTGTGTCCAACATGCTGGGTTTACCATTTTCGGTATCTATCAACGACGAATTATGGTGGAAATCACCGACAGCCGATCCGGTCATTACACTTACATTGGCAACAATGGTAGTGGCTTTATCGCATTATTATGGAATCAAGCAAAAAGGTTTTGGCGAATATCTTCGCGGCTATGTCAGCCCAATGTGGTTCTTACTCCCGCTCAAAATTATTGAAGAATTTGCCAATACATTAACACTAGGTCTTCGTCTTTATGGAAACATCTTTGCAGGGGAAATCTTACTTGGCTTATTGGCCGGAAGCCTTGCAGCCATGGGTGCAGGAGGCTGGATTGCAGCGGCAATTCCGACGCTTGCATGGATGGGATTCTCAGTGTTTATTGGAGCGATTCAGGCATTTATTTTTACTATGTTGACAATGGTTTACTTGGCCCACAAAGTCAATGAAGACCATTAATATATACTTGTTCATCAAAATGGACAAAGAATTTTAACCAAAATACTTTTTATATATTTTAAGGAGGAACTTTATTATGGGAATGTTAGCAGCAGCAATTGCAATCGGATTGGCAGCTCTTGGAGCAGGTATTGGTAACGGATTGATCGTTTCCCGCACAGTTGAGGGAATTGCACGTCAACCAGAAGCACGTGGTATGCTACAAACTACAATGTTCATCGGGGTAGCGTTGGTAGAGGCTGTTCCTATCATCGCAGTTGTTGTCGCGTTTATGGTTCAAGGCAGATAACATTTATTGAATAATCAGAACATGTTTGAAAATGGCGAAGAAGAAAACACTTCGCCATTTTTTAAGAAAAGCGGAGGCGCCTTGTTTAGCCCCGACCAGCACAAGACGATTCCCGAGGAGGCAGTACTTTAGCCGCCACAGGGAAGTGGCTTGTGACCTCGAGGGGCTGGGTGCCGAAGCTGGACAATAAGAAAAGCGGAGGCGCCTTGTTTAGTGATCCATTCCGCTATTAGCAGTAAAAACCATTTGAACGATTGACATGCTACCGGTTGAAGGCCGGTTGATTCAAAACCGATACGAAAAGTCCGAAAGGAGTGGAGCAAGCTTGTTAACGAGCAGCTTTGTATTAGGGACGGAAATTGCCGGCGTACATTTTAATGGCGGCGACATCATTTTCCAGCTTCTAATGTTTATTATACTAATGGCGCTGTTAAAGAAAGTTGCCTGGGGACCATTGATGGGCATCATGAAGCAGCGTGAAGAGCATATAGCAGGTGAAATCGAATCGGCTGAAAAAAGTCGGGTTGAAGCAAATAAATTGCTTGAAGAGCAAAAAGCTTTATTGAAAGAAGCACGTCAAGAAGCGCAGAACATGATTGAAAACTCCAAGAAACATGGCGAAAACCAAAGACAAGAAATTATGGAAACAGCTCGCCAGGAAGCAGAGCGCTTGAAAGAAACTGCACGCTTGGAAATCGCACAGGAGAAAGAAAATGCTGTTGCGGCTTTGCGTGAGCAAGTAGCATCATTATCTGTAATGATTGCTTCGAAGGTAATTGAAAAAGAATTGACAGCTGAAGACCAAGAAAAGCTGATCAATGAGTATATCGAAAGAGCAGGCGAGGAGCAATGAGTAATCCTGTAGTTGCTGAACGCTACGCTTTGGCTCTGTATCAAGTAGCAAAAGAACAGAACTTATCTGATAAGATTGATGAAGAGTTAAGGGCGATAAAAAAGGTTCTAGTTCAAAATCCAGGCTTTATCAGTCTTTTGCAATCTCCAAAGCTTTCTGTGGTGCAGAAAAGAAATCTGATTGAACAGTCTTTACCAAACGTATCTTCGCCTGTTACTAACACTTTCATGATATTGGCAGATCGACATAGAGAAGATATCTTAGTCGAAGTGGCAGAATCCTATATCAATCATTTGAACGAAGAACGGGGTATTGCCGAAGCAACTGTCTATTCAGTCAGATCTTTAACTGCAGATGAATCCAAGGCCATTTCTGCTGTGTTTGCTCCAAAAGTAGGCAAACAGACCTTAAATATCGAAAATATTGTTGATCCGAACATGCTCGGTGGTGTCAAAGTACGCATTGGTAACAGAATCTTTGATGGAAGTCTTCTTGGAAAACTTGACCGACTTGGACGGCAACTGACTAGTTAAGAACGATTTGAATAATGTGGGGTGAAATTCATGAGCATCAATGCTGAAGAAATCAGTGCGCTGATAAAAAAGCAAATTGAAAACTATCAAGCTGAATTAGAAGTAAGTGATGTTGGAACAGTTATTCAAGTAGGGGACGGTGTTGCCCGTGCTTATGGCTTGGACAATGTCATGGCTGGAGAACTTGTTGAGTTCTCAAACGGTGTCATGGGAATGGCGCAAAACCTTGAGGAAAGCAACGTCGGTATTGTTATCCTTGGACCATATACAGAAATTCGTGAAGGTGATGAGGTCCGCCGTACAGGACGTATCATGGAGGTTCCAGTTGGTGAGGAACTCATTGGTCGTGTTGTTAACTCATTAGGACAACCTGTTGACGGAATGGGACCAATTAATACAACAAAAACTCGTCCAATCGAAGGCCCTGCACCTGGCGTCATGGATCGTAAATCAGTTCACGAGCCATTACAAACAGGGATCAAAGCGATTGACGCTCTTGTTCCAATCGGACGGGGACAGCGTGAGTTGATCATTGGTGACAGACAAACAGGTAAAACAACAGTTGCTATTGATACAATCCTGAACCAACGCGAAGAGGACATGATTTGTGTTTATGTTGCTATCGGACAAAAAGAATCTACAGTTCGTAATGCAGTAGAAACACTTCGCAAACATGGTGCAATGGATTACACAATCGTTGTTACAGCTTCTGCAGCCCAGCCTGCACCACTCTTGTACTTGGCTCCTTATGCCGGAGTTACGATGGGTGAAGAGTTTATGTACAACGGCAAACATGTGCTAGTTGTATATGATGACTTGTCCAAACAAGCAACTGCTTACCGTGAACTTTCCTTGCTTCTTCGCCGTCCTCCAGGACGTGAAGCATTCCCAGGGGATGTCTTCTACTTGCACTCCCGCTTATTGGAACGTGCAGCGAAACTTAGTGATGCAAAAGGCGGCGGTTCTCTAACTGCGCTTCCGTTCGTTGAAACACAGGCAGGAGATATCTCTGCTTATATTCCTACGAACGTGATCTCTATCACAGACGGACAAATCTTCTTGCAGTCCGATCTATTCTTCTCCGGTGTGCGTCCAGCGATCAACGCGGGTCTTTCTGTATCCCGGGTAGGTGGGTCCGCACAAATCAGTGCAATGAAGAAAGTTGCTGGTACACTGCGTCTTGACCTTGCAGCGTTCCGTGAGCTTGAGTCATTTGCTCAATTTGGATCTGACTTGGACAAGGCGACACAAGCAAAACTTGCTCGTGGTCAAAGGACTGTTGAAGTGCTGAAGCAGGATTTGAACAAGCCAATCAGAGTTGACAAGCAAGTAATGACTCTTTACGCTCTGACACGCGGATATTTAGATGATATTGCTATACAGGATATCCTCAGGTTTGAAGAGGAATTATATTCATGGCTCGATCACAACCGTGCAGACTTATTGGAGTCTATTCGTACAACAGGAAAGCTTCCTGCGGACGACGATATGGCAGATGCATTGAACACATTCAAAAAAACATTTGCTAAAAGCGACTCTTAAGATAAATGACGGCTGAAGGTGCCAAGGTTCTGAGTCCCTGGCGCCTTTTTAAAGACTATGATTACTTCAAATACAGGGTGGTGAGAACCAGTGGCATCATTGCGTGATATCCAGAACCGTATAAACTCTACGAAAAAAACCAGTCAAATAACGAAGGCCATGCAAATGGTTTCTGCGGCAAAGTTAAACCGTGCTGAAACAAATGCCAAGTCGTTTGTTCCTTATATGGAGAAAATCCAGGAAGTGGCCGCAAGCATTGCTTTGGGAAGTAAAGACGCAACGCATCCGATGCTTGTATCCCGTCCGGTCAAAAAAACAGGATATCTTGTCATCACTGCGGACCGTGGTCTTGCAGGACCATATAACAGCAGTATTTTGCGGGCAGTCAATGCGAAAATCCAGCAACGCCATAAAAGCAAAGACGAATATGCAATCATTGCTATCGGGCGAATGGGACGCGACTTCTTTATAAAAAGAGGCATGAATGTTGTGCTTGACATTACCGGTCTGCCAGATCAACCATCATTCGTTGATATCATGGACATCACTCGAAATACCGTCGGAATGTTCTCCGATGGGACATTCGATGAACTGTACATGTACTATAATCACTTCGTAAGTGCATTGACACAGGAAGTGACCGAGAAAAAAGTACTACCTTTAACGGATTTAGGCACATCAACTAAGCTTATGTCTTATGAATATGAGCCTTCACCAGAAGCCATTCTTGAGGTATTGCTTCCACAATATGCAGAAAGCTTAATATACGGGGCACTGCTTGATGGAAAAGCAAGTGAGCATGCTGCAAGGATGACAGCTATGAAGAGTGCGACGGATAATGCCTCCGAGCTCATCGACAGCCTTACATTGTCCTTTAACCGTGCTCGTCAGGCAGCCATCACACAAGAGATTACTGAAATTGTCGGCGGTGCAGCCGCATTAGAATAGATGAATGAAAAACAAACTTGATTATTATTAATATTTGATCCCAGGTAGGAGGGAAAAAAATGAGCAAAGGACAGGTTTTGCAAGTAATGGGACCGGTTGTCGACGTAAAGTTTCCTGATGGCCATCTCCCTGAGATTTATAATGCTCTGAAAGTAACGTACAATGCTCAATCAGAAACAGAAGTGAATATCGACCTTACATTGGAAGTTGCCCTTCATCTTGGCGATGATACAGTCCGTACTATTGCCATGGCGTCAACGGATGGCGTTCAAAGGGACATGGAGGTCATTGACACAGGTTCGCCAATTTCGGTACCGGTTGGTGACGTCACACTTGGACGTGTTTTCAATGTATTGGGTGACAATATTGACCTCGATGAAAAAATCGATGATAGTGCAAGACGCGATTCCATTCACCGTGAAGCACCTAAGTTCGACCAACTTTCTACAGAAGTAGAAATCCTCGAGACAGGAATTAAAGTGGTTGACTTGCTTGCTCCTTATATCAAAGGTGGAAAAATTGGTCTCTTTGGAGGTGCGGGTGTAGGAAAAACCGTATTAATCCAGGAATTGATCAATAACATCGCTCAAGAACATGGTGGTATCTCAGTATTTGCTGGTGTTGGTGAGCGTACTCGTGAAGGAAACGACCTTTACTACGAAATGAAAGACTCTGGCGTTATTGAGAAAACTGCGATGGTATTCGGACAAATGAACGAGCCGCCTGGAGCACGTATGCGTGTTGCTTTGACTGGCTTGACAATGGCTGAATATTTCCGTGATGAACAAGGACAAGACGTTCTTTTCTTCATCGACAATATTTTCCGTTTTACGCAAGCTGGTTCAGAGGTTTCCGCCCTTCTTGGACGTATGCCTTCTGCGGTTGGTTACCAACCAACGCTTGCAACTGAAATGGGTCAATTGCAAGAACGGATTACATCTACTAATGTTGGATCAGTAACATCCATCCAGGCAATTTATGTACCTGCGGATGACTATACTGACCCGGCTCCGGCTACGACATTCGCTCACTTGGATGCTACAACAAACCTTGAGCGTAAATTATCTGAAATGGGTATCTACCCAGCGGTTGACCCGCTTGCCTCTACTTCTCGGGCACTTTCTCCTGAAATTGTCGGTGAAGAGCATTACGAGGTTGCGCGTCAAGTACAACAAACTCTTCAAAGATACAGAGAGCTTCAAGATATTATAGCGATTCTCGGTATGGATGAGCTTTCTGATGAAGATAAACTAACTGTTGCTCGTGCCCGCCGTATTCAATTCTTCTTGTCTCAAAACTTCCACGTGGCTGAGCAATTTACAGGCCAGCCTGGATCTTATGTTCCAGTACAGGAAACTGTTCGTGGCTTTAAAGAGATCCTTGAAGGTAAATACGACCATCTTCCTGAAGATGCTTTCCGTCTTGTCGGTCCAATCGAAGAAGTTGTGAAAAAAGCTGAAGAAATGGGCGTAGAAGCATAAATAGGGACGAGGAGGCGATCAAATGAACACTCTAAAAGTAAGTATTGTCACTCCAGACGGCCCAGTCTATAATTCAGAAGTTGAAATGGTCAGCACTAAAGCTGAATCAGGTGAGTTGGGGATACTTCCAGGACATATTCCATTGGTTGCTCCCTTGCAAATCGGTGCAGTCCGCTTAAAGAATGGAAGCAAAACAGAATATGTTGCTGTAAGTGGCGGATTTTTGGAAGTTCGTCCTGAAGAAGTCACCATTCTCGCCCAGGCTGCTGAAACAGCGGAAAGTATTGATTTTGCGCGTGCCGAAGAAGCTAAGGCTCGTGCGGAGCAGCTTCTGCAAAGTAAACGGGATGACATAGATTTCAAAAGAGCGGAGCTCGCATTGAAACGTGCGATGAACCGCATTGATGTGTCACAACACAGATAAAACACTTCATATAACACCTTCTGGTCTTGCCTGATCGGAAGGTGTTATTTATGAAAGGCAACTGGAACATTTCCTCTGATGTACGCATTCGAACAAGGAGGCACTCCAATGATTGATGGAATGGATTTGGGTCAACAGGCTCTCATCAGCATCATTTCGCATTTGATATTTATTGGCTTCACTTTTTGGGCTCTTCAGGCACTGCATTTGGATAAGCTTCTAAGTGCTGGCCGGGTTTTTCAGGCCAGAATTTTGTATATTTTTTTAACGATTGCTATCGGGTCTACCGTCAGCAACTTCTTTTTAGACTATTTACATTGGTCTCGTCAGCTGCAGTATTTTTTTAAATAGGTCTTTTGGCCCGTTTTCAAACGACATCTTTTTGTTTATGATTTGAGTTGTGAGTGTGTAATTTAAGAAATTTGTCGAAAAGGCATAGATAAATTGTCTATAAATGCAGTTATTCTTAAAGTATGTACTCCTTAGCAGTGGAAACACTTATGTTAAGGGGGAGAGTACAATGAAAGAACGCTGCAGGAAATATTTGATTCCATTTATGCTTTTCACTTGTTTGATTACTGTTTTTATTGGGAATAAAACAAGTGTTGCAGGACAAAGTGAGCTGGATATTGAAAAGTTAGCATATGCAGTTCAAAACCAACACGGAACCATCATTGAATGGTCTCTACATACAAGAGAATTGGGTAAACAACCACAGGAATGGACTGTCACCAGGCTGGAGAAAGCATTTCCCGATTGGGAATGGTCTTTGTCTGCTGTTTCAGAGAAAGAAACGGTGACAGGAATCAAACGGCATGGCGATATAGAAGAAAAAATAAAAGCTGTGACTGCCGACAACAAGGCCAATCTCGTTTCTTACGTTTCCTATGAAGTCACAGGTTCAGCGTGGGAGAAGAGTGCGGTCAAAAGAGCATGGAAGTTATTACAATCCAGGACAGAACTGATTTTTAATCAAAACCCTGTTGTTTTCTCTTGTATCAAAGGCGTATTCAAT
The DNA here is from genome assembly GCF_003605405.2 of Siminovitchia terrae. Classification (GTDB taxonomy): domain Bacteria; phylum Bacillota; class Bacilli; order Bacillales; family Bacillaceae_C; genus Siminovitchia; species Siminovitchia terrae. Next base: position 76,582 of record NZ_QYTW02000002.1, read on the forward strand.
GATGAAGATGAGTTTGGACAGTTTCACGCAAGCGAAATATTGTCATCTCTTCAGGCGAAGGAAAAAGAGGCACTCAGTGAGGAGGATTTTGTATCAATTTCAGCGTATTCTTCTCTTTTTTCGGAATCTCTGTCTCTTCTCGATGAAGAAATGAACCTGCAGATTGGTCTGCGCAAAAAAAATGCAGGACATGGTACATACTTCACGGTAGGCACACCCATCCTGACAAATGAATACTAATATAAAAGAAAATAGACGCGGAGGGGAATACTCTTGGAAAAGATCATCGTCCGCGGCGGGAAAAGGCTCAGCGGCACAGTCAAGGTTGAAGGTGCAAAAAATGCTGTTTTGCCTGTTATCGCTGCATCATTATTGGCAAGCGAAGGAAAAAGCGTCATTCGCGAAGTACCAACTCTCTCCGATGTATACACTATTGGTGAAGTGTTGCGTCACTTGAATACTGAAGTGAAATTTGAAAATAAAACGGTTTATGTGGATGCTTCAAAAGAACTCAATATCGAAGCTCCATTTGAATATGTTCGGAAAATGAGGGCATCAGTGCTTGTGATGGGGCCATTACTGGCAAGGCAAGGCAAAGCTCGCGTGGCTCTTCCAGGCGGATGCGCAATCGGTTCACGGCCAATCGATTTGCATTTAAAAGGTTTTGAGGCAATGGGAGCAAAAGTATCTGTAGGAAATGGATACATTGAAGCTTCTGCTGAACAATTGACAGGTGCTAAAATTTACTTGGATTTTCCAAGTGTCGGTGCTACACAAAATATTATGATGGCAGCTGTACTAGCTAAAGGTACAAGTGTGATTGAAAATTGTGCGAAGGAACCCGAAATCGCGGATCTTGCCGCTTACTTAAATAAAATGGGAGCTATTGTAAGAGGGGCCGGTACTGAAACGATTGTTATCGAAGGTGTCGATCGGTTGTATGGTGCGGACCACACGATTATGCCAGACAGAATTGAAGCTGGGAGCTTTATGGTTGCAGCGGCCATAACCGGAGGGGACGTGCTCGTCGAAGGGGGAATCGCAGACCACATGGCTTCTGTCGTAGCTAAGCTTGAGGAAATGAATGTGAAGATCATTCAGGAAGAAAATGGACTTCGCGTGATTGGCCCGGAAAAACTGAAGCCGGTAGATATTAAAACAATGCCGCATCCAGGATTTCCAACGGATATGCAATCTCAAATGATGGCTTTGCTGCTTTGTGCAGAAGGAACTAGCGTCATTACAGAAACGGTATTCGAAAACCGTTTTATGCACGTAGAAGAATTCCGTAGAATGAACAGTGATATTAAGATTGAAGGGCGTTCAGTCATTATCCAAGGACCGTGCGAGCTTCAAGGAGCTGAAGTTGCTGCCACCGACTTGCGTGCAGCTGCTGCTTTGATCATCGCAGGGTTGAAAGCAGACGGATATACCCGTGTAACTGAGCTTAAACACTTAGACCGTGGTTATCTCGACTTCCACAAGAAACTGCAAGGCCTTGGAGCCGATATAGAACGGATTACGGAAGTTTCCAGCGAAATCAATCAAGAAGAAACAAATATTGTGACTGACATGAATGCATGATATGATGAACCCGCGAAGGCGGGTTTTTTTAATTTCATTCAGCAGAAATCTCCCACTTCTATAAGTGGTGAGATGAATGCATATTGGTAATCCAGTCAGTGGGGGTTCAAACCCCGGCTGAATAAAGTCAAAGCCTCCGGATGCCACAGTTTTCAGAGGAAATTTATCGAGCGGAGCTCGATAAAATCTGGGCGCAAATACGCCAAGGCGCATTTGATTAAAGAAAAGAAAGTATAAGTTTTTTAGGTTTAACAATTTGAACAAAGTGGATTGTTGTCCAGCTACGACGTACAGGAAGTACTAGTGCAAGCGAAGCGACAGGACGTCGCGTTCTGAGCCTGCCGACGTACAGGAAGTGGCGGATTGAGGCGGCCAGCGCCTAGCCCCTCGCCTCGGGTACAAGCCGCTTCCCTGTGGTGGCTGAAGAACTGCCTCCTCGGGAATCATCTTGCGCTTTTCTAAATTACCGATCTTATATAGCATAAATGCTTGTCCTTCTGAATAAATTGGACCGAGGTGATTGTTTTCAAGTCACCTTAATTTTTATATTGGAGGCATCAGGCATGAAGCAACTAAAACCGCTACTTTTTACGTCCGCGCTCTTAATCGCCGTTTCTTTTCTCGTTCCATCCCTACTCGTTCTACCATTTTCTAAAGAAAAAACTACGGTTGAACTAGATGAACAGCCAGCCAAATTGCCGCCAAAAAAGACCGCTCAGCCAGCCACCCAGCCATCTGCTGAAGTTGCAGTTTACCGTACCACTACGAAGTCAGTGGAAAAACTCCCGTTAGAAGAATATGTGGTTGGGGTGGTAGCGTCAGAAATGCCGGCTGATTTTGAAGAGGAAGCATTAAAAGCCCAGGCACTTACAGCAAGAACCTATATTGTAAATCAACTGGTTAATCCCGAAAACTCTCAGGTTCCAGAAAACGCAAATGTGACGGATACTGTTCTCCATCAAGTTTTTAAAAATAAGAAGGAACTGAAGCTCCAATGGGGTAAAGATTTCGAATGGAGGCTGGAAAAAATAGTGAAAGCTGTGAAGGCAACGGAAGGTAAGGTTCTTACTTATCATAACAAGCCAATTACCGCTTCCTTTTTCTCCACAAGTAATGGTTATACGGAAAGTGCAGAGGATTATTGGGATAAGCCTGTACCTTATTTGAAAAGTGTAGAAAGCCCTTGGGACAGTCACTCTCCGAAATTCAATGACCAGAAAGTGATTAGTGTAAAAGAGTTTCAGCAAAGGCTTAATGTCAACATTGAAAAATCGGGAGATGTTGGAACGATTACAGCACGAACACCAGGAAAAAAGGTGGCTGCAGTCACCATTGGCGGCAAGAGCTTTACAGGCAGAGAGGTACGTGAGAAGCTTGACCTGAAATCGACCGATTTTAAATGGGAGAGGAAAGGAAATTCCATTATCATAAATACAAAAGGCTATGGGCACGGCGTGGGAATGAGTCAGTATGGTGCGAACGGAATGGCAAAGGAAGGGAAAAAATTTGATGATATCGTCACCCATTATTATCAGGGTGTTAGTATTTCAAATGCAAGCCAGTTTTTTGATAAAACAGTTGCGTCAACCCAATGATATAAGCCGGCAGCCCCATAACGGGGCGCCGGCTTTTCTGTTAAATAAGGTGGAAATCAAGTGAATTATTGATTTTGTTGAATAAAAAATACATAATATCAGAAAATAAGAAGTGTTTTTCTCGTTTTCAAGTATATAATTCTGTCTTTCTGTTCAAAATGATGGCAGAGGTGATGAAAATGAGAGAGGAAGAAAAGAAGCGATCTTCTCTAAAAAATTTTTTTAGTAAGCGGTGGGTGTTTCCAGCAATCTATCTAGCCAGTGCTGCATTGCTCATTTCCGTGATATTCTGGTATCAGACAGCCGGCCAGAATACGGCTGAAAAGCCTAACTTGACTGAGGACAGCAAAGAGCTGACTGGTATGAACAATGATACAGTCATTGAGGTCAATCAGTCCCTTGAAAATGTCTCAGTTCCGGTGAAAGACGAAAATGAAGTGGAATATATTAAACGTTTCTTTGATGCCAATGCATCGCCGGATGAGCAGGAAGCAGCACTCATTGTAGATGGAAATAAATATCGCACAAACATGGGAATTGATATTGCCATGAAAGACGGCTCTGAGTTTGATGTAACGGCAGCTCTTAGCGGTAAGGTAACAGCAGTTCGAAATGATTCTCTGCTTGGTAACGTCGTTGAGGTGGAACATGAAAATGGCGTTAAGACGATCTATCAATCGGTTCAAGACATGCAGGTTAAATCCGGGGATGCTGTTAAGCAAGGGCAAGTGCTTGCTACATCAGGCACAAGCCAGTTGAATAAGGAAGCGAAAAACCATCTGCATTTTGAAATTCGGAAAGATAACACGGCACTTAACCCGATCGACTTTTTCGGGCAGCCATTCACCGCTTTGGAAGATGTAGACAATGAAGAAGTTGACACGGACAAGCAGGAGGAAGCAGCCGGTGAAACGGAACAAAATCCTGCAGCAGGAGATTCCGAGACGCAAGAGACTGATGCGGAAGAGGATCCTCAGTCCCCCAAAATGACAGATGAATAATTGATATATTGAGACAGGCAAGGGTGTATCTAGCCTGTCTTTTTTATTTTTTCACAAATTTCTCTTCCTGTTATGTGTTTTTATCATAAAAATATTTGTCCTTCACCTTGTCCTTATTGCCTTTTTCGAGCATATATCTTCACTTGGACAAATAAGATGATACCAACACGATAAAAACAGAGAGTGCTTGAGGTGAGTAATCGTTTAAATAGAGCCTACGTTCATTTGATATTTGTTTAAATCCTGTAAAATGAGCCTGATTTGCAAAAAATGACTTCCTATCCGTACAGTATGCTGTGGAACAGGTGGAAGGTTCCAATAAAGCAGACCCAGTATGTATATACAAAAGACGAGTCTCATTTCACACTCCTCACATCCAATTCAGGGAGGGCGAGTGGTGTGCACGATTACATCAAAGAGCGAACGATCAAGATTGGAAAGTATATCGTGGAGACGAGAAAAACGGTTCGCATGATTGCGAAAGAGTTTGGCGTATCCAAAAGTACTGTCCATAAAGATTTGACTGAACGGCTCCCGGAATTAAATCCGGAGCTTGCTAACCAGGTGAAAAGCATCTTAGAATACCATAAATCAATCAGGCATCTCAGGGGGGGAGAAGCGACCAAACAAAAGTATAAAAAAGCTGAGCTTCAAAAATAGTCTCTCGCGGAAGAAGGCAAGAAGTTACAGGCCTTCTTCTTTGATTTTTAAAACTTTGTTTGGCTGCTGCTAAACGTCGATCACCGTTCTTCTCTAAGTCAAAAAACCTAAAGTTTGTCAATCCTTCATTCCTTTTTGGGGCTCAAGTATGATAAAATATATAATAGCGATATGTGTGTGTTCTCGGAAGTGTACATAATAAAGTTCTAATATATGAAGGTAGGGATAGAAAAAATGTTTGCAAAGGATATCGGCATTGACTTGGGGACGGCTAATGTTCTGATTCACGTAAAGGGGCAAGGGATCGTTTTGAACGAGCCATCGGTTGTGGCTATTGATAAAAATACGAACAAAGTTCTTGCGGTTGGTGAAGAGGCCAGACGTATGGTTGGACGGACACCGGGAAATATCGTAGCCATTCGTCCTTTAAGGGATGGAGTCATCGCCGATTTTGATGTTACAGAATCAATGTTGAAGCATTTTATCAATAAATTAAATGTAAAAGGATTCTTATCAAAACCTCGCATTCTTATTTGCTGCCCGACGAACATTACGAGTGTTGAACAGAAAGCGATTAAAGAAGCGGCTGAAAAAAGCGGCGGAAAGAAAGTTTACCTTGAAGAAGAGCCTAAGGTTGCCGCAATCGGTGCGGGAATGGATATTTTTCAGCCGAGTGGAAATATGGTGATTGATATCGGCGGCGGTACTACAGACGTTGCTGTGCTTTCAATGGGAGATATTGTAACCTCGGCTTCCATTAAGATGGCAGGCGACAGTTTTGACAACGAGATCTTAAACTATGTAAAAAAAGAATACAAGCTGTTGATCGGTGAAAGAACAGCTGAAAACATTAAAATTAATATCGGGACAGTATTCCCTGATTCCCGTGATGAGGAAATGGAAATACGCGGACGAGATTTGGTTAATGGACTTCCGCGGACAATCACTGTTACTTCGAAGGAAATAGAAGGGGCTTTACGAGAATCGGTCGATGTTATTGTTCAAGCTGCCAAAAATGTATTGGAAAAAACTCCTCCTGAGCTTTCCGCAGATATTATTGACAGAGGAGTTATTTTGACAGGTGGCGGAGCGCTCCTTCATGGTATTGATCAATTACTTGTAGAGGAACTGCGTGTACCTGTCTTGGTAGCAGAAGAGCCAATGGATGCTGTTGCGATCGGGACGGGCATCATGCTGGAGAATATTGATAAAATTGACAGGCGCAGTATAGTTTAACTTCATTCAGCAAAAATCTCCCACTTCTGTAAGTGGTGAGATGAATGCATAATGGTATTCCATTCAGTGGGGGTTCAAACCCCGGCTGAATAAAGTTAAAGTTTCCGGCGGATGCCACAGATTTTCAGAGGAAATTTATCGAGCGAAGCTCGATAAAATCTGGGCGCAAATACGCCAAGGCGCATTTGATAAGGGGGCATGATCAATGTTAAGAGGCCTTTTTACAGCTGCATCAGGAATGTATGCTTCGCAGCGAAAGACGGAAATGTTAACAAACAATATGGCTAATGCCCAAACACCGGGATATAAAGCAGACCATTCCCATGTACGGGCTTTTCCGGAAATGCTTATTGAGCGGTTTAATGCTGGGAAGAGCCGGACGAGTCAGGTAGGAACCCTGCATACTGGTGTATATGTTCAGGAGGTTACCCCGCGTTTTATACAGGGGGATACTATTCAAACGGAGCGCTCTACTGACCTCGCACTGTTAGATCGGGCAGATGGAACTGCTTTTTTTTCAGTGGAACAGAACGGTCAGGTGAGATATACACGAAACGGTAAATTTACAGTCGATCCATCAGGAGTATTAACAACGGAAAACGGCTGGCCAGTCCTTGATGTGAATGGTAATCAGATTAGGGTAGCTAGCGATGAGTTCGAAGTTGACGAAACCGGCAGGGTTACAGAAAATGGAGAACAAGTCGCCCTTTTAGGAATCGTGCTGACAGATAATCCTGAGAATCTTGCTAAAGATGGAGACGGGCTTTTCCGGACGGAAGATGATGCTCAGCTTCCGTTTGCCCAAAATACTGATTTTACCGTTTCTCAGGGATTTGTTGAGAAATCGAATGTTGATATTACGCGCTCGATGACGGACATGATTACTGCTTACAGAACGTTTGAAGCAAATCAAAAAGTTGTTCAAGCTTACGACCGCAGCCTGGACAAAGCAGTTAATGAAGTCGGAAGGGTCAACGGATAGAGGATGATGAAGAGTGAATAGAACAATGGTAACGGCTGTTAATACACTTGGACAGTTACACAAACAAGTGGATTTGATCGGCCATAACTTGGCAAATGCTGAGACCGCTGGTTATAAATCAAGGGAAGCTTCTTTTGCAGACTTAATGGCTCAACAGATTAACAATTATTCTTCCGCCGGCTCAGAAGTTGGCAGGCAGTCACCCCTGGGGATCCGTCAAAGCCCTGGTGCTAGGATTTCCCAAACAGCGATGCTCTCCAAGCAGGGTTCATTGAAAACAACTGGCCGCCCCCTTGATATTGCTTTTACAAAAGAGAATCAGTATTTAAAAGTAAGAGTTCAGGAAGACGGCACATCCCAAATCCGGTTTACTCGAAATGGGGAGCTGGATATTGTCAATGCCGGGGATCAATGGGTGCTTGCAACAAAAGATGGCCATCTGGTCTTAGATGAAAACGACCAAGTGATTACTTTTTCTGGAAAAGTCGAAGAGGTTAAAATGATTCAGCCTGGTACCTTGGAAGCAACGATGGATAATGGCCAGAATATCGCATTCCGATTAGGAGTCATCGCTTTAAACAAGCCCCAGTATCTGGAACAGATGGGAAATACGCTTTTAGGGCTGCCTGATGGTGCGGATAATAATATAAACCAGATTTATTCGGATTTGAACGGAGCCCGAAGGCAGGAGATCTCCCTTCAACAGGGCGTATTGGAAGCTTCCAATGTTGATATTGGAAAAGAAATGACTGATTTGATGGCTTCCCAGCGCTCGATTCAGTTTCAATCCAGATCCATTACTCTTGCAGACCAAATGATGGGTCTGGTTAATGGAATACGTTAACTTCATTCAGTGGGGTTCAAACCCCGGCTGAATAAAGGCAAAGCCTCCGGCGGATGCTACAGATTTTCAGAGGAAATATATCGAGCAAGCTCGATAAAATCTGGGCGCAAATACGCCAAGGCGCATTTGATTTTTCTACGTTCATTCAAACGGCCAAAAGGAGTTCTTTTCTATGTCAGCTAAATTTATCAGCAAAGATCAATCCAAGACACATGAGCAAATGGATAAAAAGCGAAACAAAGAAAAAAATACGGAAGAGTCTTTAAAAAGGATCAAAGTTAGGCTCATCCCCATTTGGCTGAGGGTTTTGATTGTTATTTTTTTAACCGCCGTCAGTTTAATTGCCGGCGTCGTGACAGGATACGCTGTTATAGGTAATGGAAAACCGCAAGATGCCTTAAAAAAAGAAACATGGACTCATATTGTTGATCTTGTAAATAAAGAAAAGTAAAGGCTGTCTCAGCCTTTTCTTACTATTTATTGTTCTGGGGGAATGAATCATGATGGATATTCAGCAAATTAAAGAAATTATACCGCACCGTTACCCTTTTTTACTCGTTGACCGGATTCTTGAAATCGAGGAAGGCAAGCGGGCTGTTGGATTGAAAAATGTAACAGCAAATGAGGAATTTTTCAATGGACATTTTCCGGATTATCCAGTTATGCCTGGAGTTTTGATTGTTGAGGCGCTTGCGCAAGTGGGAGCAGTGGCCATGCTAAAAAGAGAAGAAAATCGGGGCAAGCTTGCGTTTTTCGCAGGAATTGATAAATGCCGTTTCAAGCGGCAGGTTAAGCCAGGCGACCAGCTTCATTTAGAAGTGGAAATTGTTCGCGTGAAAGGCCCGATGGGCAAAGGAAAAGGAATCGCCCGTGTGGGTGAGGAGATTGTATGTGAAACAGAAATCATGTTTGCAATTGGGGAATAATGGATAAAGATGATTGTAAAAGCGGATTGATGGAAAACAACGAAAAAAAATTGAAGAATTTTGGAGGATTTGGGAAAGCTAAGTTCAGACCAATAAGGTCCAATACAAACGGAAATTGGCAATAGCCGATCTTACCCACAAGAAGTGGGCCTAACAAAATCTGAAAGGAGCTTACCAAATGAATCCAAAACCTCGAAAAATCATTGGAGCTATCGCCTTGTCATCTTTGCTTTTTGCAGGATGCGCAAATAATAATCCAGAGCCGCCACCGCCAAATGACAATGTTCAGGACAACAATGGTATCAATGATAACAATGGTTTGAATAACGACAATAATCTGGACAACAATAACGGAGTCAATACGGATAACAATGATTTAGACAACAATAATAATCGTATGGATGAAGACGATAATAAATAAAAAGCGGGGCTTCCCGCTTTTTTTTATTCCTTGGTAACAAGCTGTTTCATTCTTATTCTTGCCTTAAATTCGTTCAATAGTTTTTCTCCGCTAAATCCTTCTTTTATCAAATCGTCCAGCAGCAATTCTAAGTATTCGTTCCGGCGCTTGCTCAGACGACCTGTAAATAAAACGCTAATGTGGTCTTTTACGGGTCTGATGGAATGAATTGAAACGGTGAAAGGGGCAGGGTCGTTGGCTGCATGGGTAATAATCACTCGAATTTCGAATGGTTCTCTTTTTTCATAAATAGACTTGAAATACGATTGAAATTTGTTATCGACATAAGCCTCAATGATCCAGCTTCCTTCTTCATTCTCTTTATTGATAATCAATCCGTCGGTAAGTGGAATATTTTTTGCCTCATGTTGATCACCGAGTATTTGCAGGGCTACGATTTTAAATGTTTTCAAATCGAGTCTCCTCCATATGTTCTTTTTTAAAGTATATCATTTTCTCAATTCTTCTTCATAGCTATATGAGAAGCTTTTATTCGACATACTTTTTCAAAGTTTGATCTTTTTTAATCACTTTCAAGATTCTTTTATAAACACAAAAAAACATTAAAAATTGAAATTTAATTAACGAACTGTTTACTTTTTAAAAGCATTCCTTGAGGAAAAATGATTTTTGTGGATTTTACATCATGAAGCTTCGCTTATAAGATATAGGTACTAAACAAAAAGGGGTGATCAATTGATAAATCAGGTAACGTTGGTTGGGAGGCTGACGAAAGATCCGGAGCTTCGTTACACAGTAGAAGGAAAGGCGGTATTGAATATTACCCTAGCACTTAACCGCCATTATCGAAATGCCCAGGGTGAATTCGATGCAGACTTTGTGCTTTGTACACTTTGGAACAAAGTTGCTGAAAATACAGCTAAGTATTGCAGCAAAGGTTCCATAGTTGGAATCATGGGAAGAATACAAACCAGAAATTATGAAAACCATGATGGAAAAAGAGTTTATGTTACCGAAGTCATTGCCGTTTCAGTGAAATTCATGGGAGGGCGAACAAAAGATGAAAGGCCTGCTGTTTCGAGTCAGCCCGCAGGCTAAGGGAGGTGAATATTTGAGAAGAGCTGCTCATCAAGGTGATTCGCTGGAACTTCTTGTCAGTGACCTCATTTTCAAGCTCGGAAAAGCAAATCAGCAAATCCACTCTTTATCCCAACGGGTCCATCAACTTGAACTTCTCTTAAATCAACAGACACCCGAACATCTTTCTTCAACAAAAACGTACGACCTTCTAGAGAAACATTAATCCTTTCAAAAATCAGCCTCAAAAAACCGAATTTATTGTACCCTCGTTAGGCCACCTCAAAAATAGAGGACCAGCTATGATTTGGCTGGTCTTTTTTGGGGAAATGTTAATTCAAATCCTCGGAGCTGCATATGAATTGAAAGCTGCAAAGGACGTAAAACAATAGCTGTTTATCTAGCGTTTGGTGTGTTTGTTGTAGCGCTGCTGTCATTTAACAACAAAAACTAATCCCCACCCTTGAATTTGGGCCCAAGTGGATTATTTCTGTCCGCTACCACTTCAGATGTTTTTAATGTATTCATTACTAATAGTAGATTGGTTACTTTTTTAAGGAGAAACAAAACACAAAAGAGTGAACGGTTTGTTTTCAGTATGGAGCTTCAACAAACCGACTATTTTCACTGAGTATGCTCGTTTCTGTGATTCGGCCAACCGAGCCCTCGAAAAAGTGCCCTTTATCCAGGATCATCCTTCTTTGTATCTCTTAATTGCGTAACTTGGCTAAGGGCGGCGAAAAGGCAAAGAAAACCAAGTAGGCTAACAGGCACTCACAAAACTGAATAACGCTCTTCAACTGCCACTAAGTCATGGGATTTTCCTGATTTCCTAATGCTTTTCTGACAAATCGGCTACAGAGATAAAGCCAACCCTTGACTTCGTTTACGTCAACATTGCCTCAAAGAGTAATGATCCTTAGAGCAGAGGAATCCAGAAATCCTTACCATTATAGATGACAATTCCTGGCAGTGTCTCTTTTTGTCCATTAACCATTCGGATATTTTGGTTGGCGGGATATTCAATGGTTCTTCCGTTGTTTTCAGCTATGAAGCTGGCTTGTTTGTTTTTATTTATCTTTATTTTCGTTTTATATCCCATTTTTACAAAATGCTCCTGAGCAGGCACAAACTTTCTATTTGTAAGTTCAGAAAGTGGGGGAAGGTTCAGATGTTTGATGACATATTCAGGTAGATCCGTATTATTTATGAGGCCCTGCGGTTTATGCAAAACTCCTTTACCACCATAGCTGTATAGAAAGACGTCTTCACCTGAATGCCCGCGGGTAGTGAAACCCAAATGAGCCCGATTAGCCATCAACTGAACCATCGCTTTTTCTATGTCCTTCTCTTTTTTTATCTGTTGTATCTGAGCTTTTGAAAGATCATCCAGGCCGTAGCTTTTTAAGACTTCTTTAATATTTGATCTGTTTTCCTTTAATTGAGATAGAGCACCTGTCACAGAAAGGGATGCTTTTTTTAAAGGCTCTGTGAACTGCTCCGGCGGTGTTTGCGGGTACGTTTTATCCGTCTGCCTGTTTCCCATTGTCAACCCGCTGTTGCCATGGTCTGTGACAGCGATCAGAAGGGTGTTCTGGTCTGTCTTTGCAAATTGTAGAGCTTCTTTAACAGCATCATCAAATGCCAGGACCTCGCTGACCATTCCTACCGGGTCATTTTTATGACCGGCAAAATCAACTTTACTCCCTTCAATAAAGAGAAGAAAACCATTGGAATTTTGATTGAGAGTTTGTAAAGCTTTTTTGGTCATCTCGGCTAGGGAAGGCTGTTCAGGATGCAGCTTTTCTCTATCAAAATCATACGCCATATCTTCTTCAGAAAAAAATCCGTGAAGCTGCAATCCGTATGAATTCATCATTTCTTTTTTTGTAGAAATAGAGCTCGGGAGAAATGAATACTTTTTTCCGCCGCCAAGCATGACATCGATATTTTGGTGAGCCTGTTGAAAGCCAATTTCCTTCATTTGGTGCCGACTATTAGAGTGCGCCGAAAAAGCGGCAGGTGTAGCATGTTGAACAGGAGCCGTTGCGATGATTCCTGTTGCTAATCCTTTCTCTTTTGCAGCCTCCAAAACGTTTGCGACCGGACGGCCTCTGCGTTCTCCTTCTTTTTCATTAACAGGAACCATTCCAATAAAATCAACAGTTGTTTTATGTCCGGTGGCCATTGCAGTCGCAGCCGCTGCTGAATCCGTAATGGCTGAACGCAGAGAATAAGTATGGACTCCGCCTGTCAAAATTTGATCCAATGCAAGTGGCTTGCCTTTGTAATGTCTAGCCAATGTAACGACGTCTGAATTTGTTCCGTCCATCACCATGAAGATGACATTCTTTCTGCTGACTTCGCCAAGAACAGCCTCGGCGTTATGGGGCATAATAAAAGTAAAAGAATATATAAGAACCGCAATGATTATCTTTTTGAACATCATTTACCTCCAAGTTATACTGAATGCTCTTATTATTGGAGGGAAAAATGAATTTATTCGAGGTCGAAAATAAAAAACCGCAACGCCTGTTTCTGCGTTGCGGTTTTCTGTTCAATAGAACTTTTTGAATCCGTCAAATTTGCTCTTCCAGTAGGAATTATTGAGGCTTGAAACCTCAACTCCGTTGTTTCCTGCATGGATGAATTGGTTGCTTCCCAGATAGATTCCCATATGAGAGATACCACTGCGATATGTATTTTTGAAAAAGACTAAATCACCAGCTTGAGGGCTTTTTGTATAATATGAGCGATTATAGTAACCGTCTGTACCTAACCTACTGATGTTGTGGCCGGCTTGTTTAAATGCATAATAAATGAATCCGCTGCAATCAAATCCTGCAGGGGTTGTCCCGCCCCACGCATATTTTACTCCAATATGCTGTTTGGCTGATTGTACGACGTTGCCCACTTTTCCCTGAGTTGGCCTTGACACTGAAGCAGCAGCTGAATTCTGGTTATTTCCAGAGGAGCCTGTGGAAGGAGCACTTCCGTTCAGGCGAAGGACTTGACCGACATAAATTATGTCTGATCTTAATCCGTTTGCTTGTTTTAAGTTTGCTACGGTTGTTCCGTATTTTGCAGCTATCCGGCCAAGTGTATCTCCAGAAACCACCTTATATGTAGTAGTACTGCCGCTGTTGCTATTTGCTGACGGCCTTGGACTTGAAGAGGTTGATGGTGCTGGAGCAGATGAACTGCTACCTTGTGATACTTTTAATACCTGTCCTGGCCTAATCATATCAGATGTCAGACCGTTCCATTGTTTTAGTTGGCTAAGGGTGATACCGTGTGCATTGGCAATTCTAATTAGGTAATCACCTGATTTAACTGTGTATGTATTCCCCGCTTTTGAGGAAGTGACCGGACCTTGAGTTGAGGTTTTGGAAGTTGTTGAGGTAGTTGGCTTATTAGTTGTGTTGCTATTTCCATCTATTTTAAGAACTTGCCTTGGATAGATAATATCACTACTTAAACCATTCAACTTTTTAATATTATTTATAGTCGTTTTGTACTGGTTTGCGATTTTCCATAGACTGTCACCAGGCTTAACTTCGTGGCTTGCCGCAGAAGCTTTACCAGAAAAAGTTGCCACTAATGCTACTGTAGCCACGCCGCCTACTAACTTTTTCCGCACAATTTATTCCCCCTAAACATATAGCCTTTTAGCCAGTCTAGCATAAATTTTTCACAATTCGTGTTAATAATACCAAATGTTACATGATTTTAATAATGTAACCATATTTTTCCATATGAAATGAATGATTTTCTTTTCATCTGTAGGTCAATATCATAGAATAAGAAATAAGAAGGATTTCAGGGGGTTTTTGACTTGGTAAAAAAGAATCGATTTGAAACGGATGTTATCCATGCGGGGTATAGGCCAGCTGATTATCTGGGCAGCCTTGTTCCGCCTATTTTTCAGACTTCGACATATACATTTCCATCCGCAGAAGAAGGAGAAAGGCGATTTGCAGGAGAATCAGAAGGACATATATACTCAAGGTTGGGAAATCCTACTGTGACCGCTCTTGAGGAAAGAATGACAGCGCTTGAACAAGGGGAAGCTGCACTTGCTTTTGCTTCAGGAATGGGAGCGGTTAGCGCCACTCTTTTCCATTTGACAAATACCGGTGATCATATCTTATGCTCTGGTGGTATTTATGGATGTACATTCGGTCTTTTACAAATAATGAAGAAAAAATATAATATTGACCATGATTTGATCGATATGGACAGGGAAGAAGCGATAAAGGCAGCGATTCGTGACAATACAAAGGTGATTTATGTTGAGACGCCTATTAATCCAACGATGAAACTAGTTGACCTTGAAATGATTGTAAGGATCGCAAAAGAGCACGACATTCGCGTTGTTGTTGATAACACATTTTGTTCACCATATTTACAAAGGCCGCTATCCTTGGGATGTGACTACGTTGTCCACAGCGCTACTAAATACATTGGGGGCCACGGAGATGTAGTTGCAGGTATTGTTGTTGGAGCTGACAAAGAGGAGATCGCTGAAATGGGCGTGACAATGAGGAAGGATATCGGGGGAATTATGTCTCCATTTGATGCCTGGCTGCTGCTGCGTGGTTTGAAGACATTAGCAGTGAGGCTTGATCGGCACTGTGAAAATGCTGAAAAAATTGCTGAAAAATTAAAGGCGCACCCAAAGGTTGGACGAATGTTCTATCCTGGAGATCCGGACTTTCCTCAATACGAGCTTGCTAAGAGACAAATGAGGCTGCCGGGAGGAATGATTAGCTTTGAAGTCAAAGGGAGTAAAGAGGAAGCACAGGCGATTTTAAATCGGGTGAAACTCATTCGGCTTGCTGTCAGTCTAGGTGATACTGAGACATTGATTCAGCATCCGGCGACAATGACCCATGCAGTTGTCCCTGAAGACGAGCGGAAAAAAATGGGGATTACTGATACTTTAATCAGAATGTCTGTCGGTATTGAAGCATGGGAAGATGTATGGGAAGATTTGAAGCAGGCACTGGACGGAATTTGATACATGATGAACCTTGCCATTTTCGTTTGAAATAGGCAAGGTTTTTTGTTGTTGATCACATTTTACTGCGTCATGTGCTGAGTCTAGTTCCAGCACAATCAATTAGTAGAAACCATAAGCTTTCTCCTACAAAAAGTTGATATTGGGATAGGACATCCTGGTACGCGCGAGTGATAGGGTTCATCAGCTCAGGGTCATTACAAACTACGCCTTCATCAGTGTCCGTCTAGCTTTGCGCTGGTAAACAGGGACTCTCGCACTTCTTATCCTTGATTCCATCGAAGACATTCCATTCTGTATGTTGATGAACTGGGGCTTTTGTTCTTGTAAACAAATCGATACAGATGAGTAGCGCATTCTAAGGTTCTAAGTAAAATATTGGAAAGTGAATCAACATTTTTGTAACTTTTTTTTCATTGTAACTGGAAAAAATGAGCTTTATAATTAATACGTGTTTAGTCAGAGGGTTTGGCTAACTTGGTATAAGCAAGGGGGCAATTTTTTGATAAAGGGTTACTGTCAAAAGTGCAGGAATCCTGGCCAAGATTTAAATTTAGCTGTTTTGCGCCTGTATATTGTTAGGAGGAAAAAATATGAATGTCTTGATTTTCGAAAGTCCCGACGAAGCTACAAAAGCCGCTTTTGACATTGTTATGCAACGCCTTGAAACAGGACTGCAAACAATGGGGTTGGCAACAGGAAGCACCCCTTTGAAGCTTTATGAAAAACTCCGCAATACGGATACTGATGTATCCCATGTGACAACTGTTAATTTGGATGAATATGTTGGTTTGGAGCCAACTGATCCTCAAAGCTATAATTATTACATGAATGAAGAATTGTTCAAATATATGAATTTCGCTGCAACGTATGTTCCTAATGGAGCGGTTGAGGATCCAGAGAAAGAGTGTGAGCGTTACGAAGAAATTCTCAAAAAAAATCCTGTTGACCTCCAAATTCTAGGCATGGGACCAAATGGACATATCGGCTTTAATGAGCCGGGCACCTCCTTTGACTCCGTAACACATATTGCCGAATTGACTGCATCTACAAGAGAGGCTAATAAACGATTTTTTGAAAAAGAAGAACAGGTTCCAACAAAAGCGATTACAATGGGGATTTCCTCTATCCTGTCAGCTAAAGAGGTTTTGATGCTGGCCTTTGGGGAGAGCAAAGCGGAGGCGGTAAGAAGCATGATCGATGAGCCTGTCACGGAGGGCTGCCCAGCCTCTGTTCTGCAAAATCATTCAAATGCTGTCATCATCCTTGATAAAGAGGCAGCAAGCAAATTGGAGCGCAGCAAATAAGAAAAAGGCCGGCCCTCTTGTAGAGGCGTCCGGCCTTTGGTATTTTATTGCTGCAATATTCCGATGAATATATATTTGATTGCTTTTTTTCGAGAGATGTCTTTTGCAGCAGCTTTGCTCAATTTATGAAGGTTCAAAGGAGTGATGAACGGAGCCTGCCCTATTGCTTCTCGTTGATCTGTTACGTAAACCTCCTCTGTTTCCGCTCCTTCTGTAATGGCATAAAGATTCCCTACTTCTAATCCCGTAGTGACTTTCCGCTTTTCAACCAGCCCTTTTTCGTTCAGTACCCAAATATAAGATTTTTCTCCATTATTCTTAATGCTTTTTCCTGGAACGGCAGGAACGTCGTTCTCTTCTTCCAAAATAATATTTGCAGTGACATGATAACCGATGTGTACTTCTTCCTCTTCTTGCTCAAAGATGACTGTAAAAGGGTACAGGCTTTTATTTTTATGATCCGATTTGTTAGAAGGGAGCTTAACGATTTGACTGATCTCTCCAGCCAACCGGCCTTTAAATAGATGTGAAAGGATATCCACCTTCATTCCTTCCTCCACCTGAGTCATCAGTTCCTCGCTAAGCTTCCCCTTCATTATTGTTTCATCAGAAACAATTGTCATGACCTTGTTTGAATCTGGATTTATTTCTTTAATAATTCCTGTGGCGGGGCTGGTTATTGACAGATTGTCCTTATCACTTAAATATGAGTCCCTTTGTTGTTCCAGTTTTTTTATATCGGCTTCAATCTTTTCCATTTCCAAGGTTTTATCGCCAATTTCTTTCTCAATGGTCTGTTTCCATTCCGCCTCGTTATAGCTGTCCTGATTGGTGTCAGGGAGAGGTTGTGAATGATCAACGTTATTGTTATAAGAATCATTATTAGGCGCCTTAGGTGTAATAGGAGGAGGCATAGACCTTAAGTTATTGATCAGGGACTGGACACTGTTTTTCTTTGATTGCAGACTTTCTATCTCTCCATCCAATATAGCGGTTTGACGGTCAATGTCATCACTTTGATAGTTAAATAGAGGTGTTCCTTCTTCAACGAAGTCACCTTCACTCACATAGAACTCCTCTATGCTTTCATCCTTTTCAGCCATGATATGGTACGTCTCGGCTTCTGCAATGATGCCCTCAACGGGAATTGAATCGACAATATCCACTGCTTTTATTTGGGACCAGTCTGTAATATGATTAACGCGGCTGACTTTACTCTTTTCTTTGCTGATTAGCACAATATTCACTATTAAAAAAAGGATGATTCCCAATACAACTGCAAAACGAAGCCACTTATTCATTGCCACAGCACACTTTCATTATAAGATCTTTTTAAAATCAAGAAATGCAAGAAATGTCGTACCGAGCCAAAATATGATATGGATGCTAATAATGATTATAAATGATGGTAGCCGGCGTCGGGTGCTTAAAATTCGCATACCGTAAAGCTGTATTGAAATCACCCACAATTTAAATAAAGAGATAGAGCCAAGAAAATAGATTAAAAATCGTTTGTCAGTTATGTAATGAGCAACTGGCCCAAGAGAAAAAGGGGAAGAAAACCAAGGTAGGTTCATTTGAACGGCAAGTACAATGTTGATGACCTGCTCCAATAATAAGATTGGAAATATGAAAGCTTGTAAAACAATAAGTTTGGTATATGGGATATCTGTAAGTGTCCAGAACCAGAGCGCCTGAAAGAAGATGATCAAGGCGGCATAAAGGAGCCCGTGAATGAAACGCCCCAAGCCAAAATAGTTTTTCAGCCACTCAAAAACGCTGCCGGGAACTGCCGTTAATTCAGATGACATGACATGCGTACCGATGCCTGCGAAACCCGCTCCGTAAAAGACGAGGGCACTTAAGATAAATAAAATCAATATGTTGGGACGAAGCCCATAAACAGTCTCTGCTTTCTCCAATTGGAAGAAGCTTCTTTTTGAATAAAGCAGCCCTTTTAATATCCGTAACTGGTAAATCAACTTAAAATCACCTGTCTCGAAACTATTGATTTTCCTCTATTTTACCTCATAAGCTCCGATTTTGTAATCTGTAATATGAAAATTTGATTTAATCCGACGAAACTATAAATTTAAACCTCTTAATTTTTGGATTGAATTCTTTTTTTTAAAAGTCCAAAATAGAGAACGTTGATACAATCCATATGTAAACGGATACAGCATTTACGGGGGTTTTTGAACAGCTAAAGATTCTGAAAAATGGTTGACGAAACAAGGAATCAGCGTTATGATTAGGAACTATATAATACATCCACAAACGACAAATGTGCGAGAGGGGCGAACAAAGGTGAGTGAACAGTGGATATTCCTCAACGGCAGCTATGTTAATAAGGAAGAGGCCGTTATTTCGGTATATGACCATGGATTTTTGTACGGGGATGGTGTTTTTGAAGGAATCCGTTCATACGGAGGCAATATATTCCGACTAAATGAGCACCTTGTCCGCCTGTATGAATCTGCGAAATCCATTATGATTGACATACCGTATACACAGGAGGAAATGACACAAATTCTTGTGGAAACTCTCCGCAGAAATAATCTGAAAGATGGGTATATTCGCCTGGTTGTCTCTCGTGGAGTCGGAGATCTTGGGTTGGATCCGGCAAATTGCAGGAAGCCTTCTGTGATTGTTATTGCCGAACCACTTCGGATCTTTCCTAAAGAGCTATACGATTCAGGAATTGAAATTGCAACAGTGGCCACCCGGCGGAATCGCTCGGATGTCCTTAACCCGATGATTAAATCTTTGAACTATTTAAATAATATTCTTGTGAAAATAGAGGCAAACCTTGCTGGCGTGCAAGAGGCACTGATGCTGAATGACCAAGGTTATGTCGCCGAAGGTTCTGCTGATAATATATTTGTAGTAAAAGGTAATAAATTATTGACTCCTCCAGGGTATATCGGAGCGCTTGTGGGAGTTACGAGAAATACAATCATCGAGATTGCAAGAGAGAAAGGCTACGAGGTCGAAGAAGCCATGTTCACCAGGCATGAAGTCTATACAGCGGACGAAGTCTTCCTGACAGGAACGGCAGCGGAAGTAATCGCCGTTGTAAAAGTAGATGGACGTGTCATCGGTGAAGGCAAGCCAGGTTCTGTAACAAAGGAATTGCTTGAAAGCTTCAGAGAAGTAACCTTGACAGATGGAGTAAAAGTTTACGACGAACCATTACATGTCGGCTAAGATTAGAGGAGGATGACGATGCGCAGTGATATGATAAAGAAGGGGATCGATCGTGCTCCTCACCGAAGCTTGCTTTATGCTACCGGTATTAAAACACAAGATCTGGACAAACCGTTTATCGGTGTCTGTAATTCATATATTGATATTATTCCTGGACACAAACATTTGAATGAATTTGCAGAAGTTGTCAAAGAAGCCATTTGGGAAGCCGGCGGAGTACCATTTGAATTTAACACAATCGGAGTAGATGACGGCATCGCGATGGGACACATCGGAATGCGCTATTCTCTCCCAAGCCGTGAATTGATTGCGGATGCTGCTGAAACAGTGATCAATGCTCACTGGTTTGACGGAGTATTCTACATTCCAAACTGTGATAAAATCACACCTGGTATGTTGATGTCTGCATTCAGAACAAACGTCCCTTCAATTTTTGTATCCGGCGGACCTATGGAAGGTGGAGTCTCTTCCGAAGGAGAGCCGCTAACATTGACTTCGGTCTTCGAAGGCGTAGGTGCGTATCATGCGGGCAAAATGACTGCAGAGAAACTTCTCGACATTGAGCAAAGTGCATGTCCGACATGCGGTTCCTGTTCTGGAATGTTTACAGCCAACTCCATGAACTCTTTGATGGAAATGCTAGGTATGACAATTCCAGGAAATGGTACGATTGTTGCGACTTCAAAGGAACGTCACCGTTTGATCAAAGAGGCCGCACAGCATTTGGTAAGAATGGTAAAAGAAGACATTAAACCGAGAGACCTTGTCTCCGAGCGCACGATTGATGATGCTTTCGCGCTTGATATGGCGATGGGTGGATCAACAAATACAGTTTTACACACATTGGCTATTGCACATGAGGCAGAAATAGATTACGATTTATCTAGAATCAATAAAGTGGCTGAAAGAGTTCCGTATTTGGCGAAAGTTGCTCCGGCTTCAGATTACACAATGCAAGATATCCATGATGCTGGTGGAATCAGTGCCATCATCCGCGAACTCTGTGAGATGGGAGCGGTTGAAGCAGATCGTCTGACAGTCACAGGCAAAACGGTTTATGAAAATGTAAAAGACAGTGTGATTAAAAATTCTGAAGTCATAAGACCGAAGGAAAATGCATATAGTCCAGTTGGGGGATTATCCATCCTCTACGGAAACATTGCTCCAAACGGTGGAGTCATCAAGGTGGGGGCAGTCGATCCTTCAATCAAAACATTCCTTGGCAAGGCCATAGTATTCGACTCTCAGGAAGACGCGCAAAAAGGTATCAATGACGGGACTGTCCAGGCGGGCCATGTGGTGGTTATCCGTTACGAAGGACCAAAAGGCGGACCTGGAATGCCGGAAATGCTTGCTCCTACATCGGCTATTGCTGGAAGAGGTCTTGGAAAAGAAGTGGCACTAATCACTGATGGTCGCTTCTCCGGAGCTTCACGAGGAATCTCGATTGGACACATTTCACCGGAAGCAGCTGACGGCGGACCGATAGCGCTGGTTGAAGACGGCGACGAAATCTTCATAGATTTAGTCAACCGTACAATCCAATTGAATGTGGACGATGGAGTATTGAATGAACGAAAACAGAATTTAAAGCCGTTTGAACCAAAAATCAAAAAAGGTTATTTGGCTAGATATTCGAAATTGGTCACTTCCGCAAATACAGGCGGAGTTATGAAAATATAAAACTGAAGGCAATGATAAGGAAAAAGTGGATGAATCCCTGCATTTACAGAGAGCCGGCGCTGCTGGAAGCCGGTAATGCAGTCATTCGCGACATCACCTTGGAGCCGGGATCCTAAAAGCGAAAGCAACTAGGGATTCACGGGGATACTTAGGAGTTCCCGTTATCAATGAATGGCTATACAGCTGTTCTTAAGTCAGTGATTGACACTGAAAAGTAGGGTGGTACCATGAAAGTTTTTTCATCCCTGCATGAAAGGTTCTCCTTTTGTGTGGGCTGAGAAAACTTTTTTTTTGCACCAAAAATTCAGATACAGTCAGTACATGCTCAAAAATATAAATTTGAAAGGAAGGCGCTAGTGGTGAGTATAGGTTTCCCGATGAGAACTGGCAACCAACAACCAGACACGGCCGTACAGGAACAAGCGAAGACAGGGGCAGACTTGTTTATAGAAGCATTGCAAAAAGAGAACGTAGAAATAATATTCGGCTACCCGGGAGGTGCTGTCCTTCCAATCTACGATGCACTTTATAAAAACCCCATCAAGCATATTCTTACAAGGCATGAACAGGGGGCTATCCATGCAGCCGAAGGATACGCACGGGTAACAGGTAAACCGGGTGTTGTTATTGCAACCTCCGGACCAGGCGCAACCAATCTGGTTACAGGTATCGCAGATGCGATGATGGATTCCATTCCTCTCGTTATCTTCACAGGACAGGTAGCAAGTCCTGTTCTTGGAACAGATGCATTTCAGGAATCCGATATTGTCGGAATTACAATGCCGATCACAAAACATAACTATCAAGTAAAGAAGCTTGAAGATCTTGGACGCATCATCAAAGAGGCGTTCTATATCGCAAATAGTGGAAGACCAGGCCCTGTACTGATTGATATCCCTAAAGATATCGCAACAGAAACAGCCGGAGAATATCCAGATGAGCCGCTCCATTTACCAGGCTATCAGCCGACAACGAAGCCGAATTATTTACAGCTTCAAAAGCTTGCCAACGTCATATCGACAGCTAAAAAGCCGCTTATCTTGGCAGGCGCAGGCGTCATTTTTTCAAAGGGAGCTGCCGAATTAAAAGCATTCGTCGAAAAGACGGGATTTCCGATTACCAATACTCTTCTAGGTCTTGGAAGTATTCCTGGAGATCATCCACAATTTTTGGGGATGGCGGGTATGCACGGAACTTACACGGCTAACATGGCCATCACAGAATGTGACTTGCTTATTAACTTCGGAGCGCGTTTCGATGATCGCCTAACAGGGAATCTCAAGCATTTTGCACCGAATGCAAAAGTTGCCCATATCGATATCGATCCGGCGGAAATCGGCAAGAATGTCCCTACTGATATCCCAATTGTTGCGGACGCGAAAGTGGTTTTGAAACGGCTTGTCGAGATGGACTTCAAATTGCCAGAGATTTCTGCCTGGACTGAGCATATCCAGGAATACAAAGAGAAATATCCGTTTAAAAAGCCAGTGTCCAACGAAAACGAACTGTCTTCACCACATGTGGTCAAAATGATCCATGAGATGACAGGCGGCGATGCTATCGTTACAACAGACGTAGGACAGCACCAAATGTGGACTGCCCAATATTACGAATTCAACGGACCGAACCATTGGGTTACGTCCGGAGGACTCGGTACCATGGGCTTTGGTTTTCCATCATCAATCGGTGCCCAGTTGGCTGACCTTGAAAAAACAGTCATATCCATTTCAGGTGATGGCGGGTTCCAAATGTGCCTCCAGGAATTAGCTATTGTCAGGGAGTTTAATCTACCGATTAAAATTATCATCTTAAACAATAAGACCCTTGGGATGGTACGCCAATGGCAAGAAAAGTTTTACGATGAGCGATATTCCCAATCCCTCATTCCTGAACAGCCGGATTTCATCAAACTGGCTGAAGCGTATGGAATAAAAGGATATAAAGTTGAGACAGAGCAAGAGGCCAAAGAAGTATTTGAAAAAACACTGAACAGTAAGGAACCAGTTTTGATTGACTGCCGCGTCGTACAGAATGAGAATGTATATCCAATGGTTGCACCAGGCAAAGGACTACATGAAATGATCGGGGTGGGAGAATGAAACGCGTTGTAACATTGACAGTCCACAATAACAGCGGCGTGTTAAACAGAATTACCGGATTAATCTCAAAAAGACAGTTCAATATTGAGAGCATTACAGTAGGGCCTACAGAAAACCCTAATATTTCCAAAATGACCCTGATTGTTCCGATTGATGATTTATCTAAAATGGAACAGCTCTCAAAACAATTACAAAAGCAAATTGATGTACTTAAAGTGACGGATATTACCGACAAAGCGGTTACCCGTGAGTTGGCACTTATCAAACTGTCTTGCCCGCCGTCGGTTCGCAGCGAAGTATACAGCATCATCGAACCATTCAGGGCAACTGTCATTGACATTGGAAAAAATATTATCACTGTCCAAGTCACTGGCGAACCTTCAAAAGTCGAGGCATTTATCGAACTATTGAAGCCTTATGGGATTAAGGATATTTCCAGGACAGGGGCAACAGCCTTTGTCCGAGAACAACAAAAGCAAGACGCACCACAACTATCAATTTTACAATTATAAAGGGAGATGGATTAAAATGGCAAAAGTTTACTACAATAACGAAATCAATGAGGCAGCAATCCAAGGAAAGAAAATCGCAATCATGGGTTACGGTTCCCAAGGACATGCACATGCAAGCAACTTGAAAGAAAGCGGATTTGACGTAATCGTCGGTATCAGACCAGGAAAATCTGCTGAGGCGGCAAAAGAAGACGGACATGAAGTTTACACTGTTAGAGAAGCAGCATCCCAAGCAGACATCATCATGATTCTTCTTCCAGACGAAAGACAAACAGCTGTATATGAAAATGAAATCAAACCTGAATTGACTGAAGGGAAGGCGTTGGCATTTGCTCACGGATTTAACGTACACTTCAGCCAAATCGTTCCTCCATCCAATGTGGATGTATTCTTGGCAGCGCCTAAAGGACCTGGACATTTAGTTAGACGTACATTCCAAGAAGGCGCTGGTGTACCGGCACTGTTCGCTGTTTACCAAGATGCTACAGGAAACGCAAGAGATATCGCTTTAGCATATGCAAAAGGAATCGGAAGTGCGCGTGCAGGCGTTTTGGAAACTACTTTCCAAGAAGAAACAGAAACAGATCTCTTTGGAGAGCAGGCAGTACTTTGTGGAGGAACTTCAGCTCTTGTAAAAGCAGGTTTCGAAACACTTGTAGAAGCTGGCTATCAGCCTGAAGTTGCGTATTTCGAGTGTCTGCATGAATTGAAATTGATTGTTGACCTTATGTACGAAGATGGATTGGCAGGCATGCGCTACTCTATTTCTGATACAGCTCAATGGGGAGACTTCGTATCTGGACCACGTGTAATTGATGCTGATACAAAAGATCGTATGAAAGATATCTTGGATGATATTCAAACAGGAAAGTTCGCAAAAGGCTGGTTGCTTGAGAACCAATTGAACAGACCTGAATTTAACGCAATCAACCAACGTGAAAGTGAGCACCTCATCGAAAAAGTCGGCCAAGAGCTTCGTGAAATGATGCCATTTGTTAAAGCGGGCAAAAAGAAAGCCGGCAAGGAAGTGGTAACTAGTGAGAAAAATTGACATCTTTGATACAACGCTTCGTGACGGAGAGCAGTCGGCAGGAGTCAATTTAAATACTGCCGAAAAGCTCGAAATAGCGAAGCAGTTGGAGCGCTTTGGAGTGGATGTTATGGAGGCGGGATTCCCCGCCGCCTCTCCTGGCGACTTGGATGCTGTAAGACAGATTGCTTCCACTATCAAACATTCTTCTGTCACAGGGCTTGCACGCTCTGTCAAATCGGACATTGATGCTGCATGGGAAGCTCTTAAAGTGGCTGAGTGTCCAAGACTTCATGTCTTCATTGCTACTTCGCCTATCCATATGACTCATAAGTTGAAGCAGACTCCTGAACAAGTCGTGGAAACAGCTGTTGAGTCCATCAAATATGCGAAACAGTTTTTCCCGATTGTCCAATGGTCCGCTGAGGATGCGTTCCGATCCGATCCTGTATTCCTAGCGCATATTGTAGAACAAGCAATTAAAGCAGGTGCATCCGTCATCAATCTTCCAGACACAGTTGGATATGCAACACCTCATGAATATGGGGCCATGTTCAAATATATGAAGGATAATGTTCCGAATGTTGATCAGGTAAAGTTGTCTTCCCATTGCCATAACGACTTGGGAATGGCAGTGGCCAATACACTTGCGGCTATTGAAAACGGCGCGGATCAAGTGGAGGGAACAATCAACGGTTTGGGTGAAAGAGCAGGGAATGCCGCTCTTGAAGAAGTTGGCGTAGCTCTTTACACAAGAAAAGATGCCTACAATGTTCAGACGAATTTGACATTAAATGAGATTAAACGCACAAGTCAGCTTGTCAGCCAACTGACAGGAATGATGATCCAGGCGAACAAGGCCATTGTTGGTAAAAATGCATTTGCTCATGAATCTGGCATTCACCAGGACGGCGTATTGAAAGAGCCAACAACATATGAAATCATCACTCCTGAATTGATTGGTGAAGAATCAAACAACTTGGTTCTTGGGAAGCATTCCGGCCGTCATGCCTTTAATGACCGTGCAAAGTCCATGGGATTCCAGCTTGACAAGGAAGCTCTCAACCAGGCATTTAAGGAATTCAAGCAATTGGCTGACCGTAAAAAAGAAATTACATCTGAGGATTTATGGACTATTTTGACACAGCAGCAATTGAAAGATGAAGGTGCTGCCACTTACGAACTTGAATCCGTTCAGGTCCATTACGGAACAGAGGATAGCCCAATGGCTACCGCACGTGTCAAAGTGCCTGACGGCACGATTCAGGAAGATGCCTGCAACGGTGCGGGCAGCGTAGAAGCTATCTTTAATACACTTGAACGTATCATTGACGGAAAAGTCCATGTATTGGACTATAGGGTTTCTTCCATCGGCAAAGGCAGGGATGCTCTGGGTGAAGCAGTCATCAACCTTACATTCAATGGTGAAGAATTTACAGGCCGAGGAGCAGCGCAGGATGTATTGGAAGCATCTGCGAAAGCCTACTTGAATGCAGTTAATAGGAGCTTGCTTCAATCGAGAATGAAACAGCTTATTACAACGTCAGTATAAAAAATGATAAATTAGGAGGAAAACGGGATGAAGAAACGGGTAGCTGTACTCGCTGGAGACGGTATTGGCAAAGAAGTAACGAATGCGGCAACGGCAGTTTTGGATGCAATCGGCCGCCGCTTCCAACATGAATTTGAGTGGGTGCATGGATTACTCGGCGGAGATGCCCTTGATCAAGCCGGTCATCCGATTCCTGAAGAGACTATCAAGAAATGCGAAGAAAGTGATGCCATTTTACTCGGAGCGATTGGGGGGCCGAAATGGGATCATTATCCAAAGGAACTTCGGCCGGAGAAGGGGCTTCTTCAACTTCGTAAGCACTTTGAATTAAGTGTGAACCTAAGACCCGTGCAAGCATATAAAACATTGCTTTCCTCCTCTCCTTTAAAGGAGGAAGTTGCAGAAGGTGTCGACTTGGTGTTCGTCAGGGAGTTGACAGGCGGCCTTTATTTCGGGGAACCGAGCTATCACACGGATGAAGAAGCAGTGGACACATTGGTATACAAGCGCGAAGAAATTGAGCGTGTTGTCAGATTTGCTTTTGAATTGGCAAAAATCCGAAAGAAAAAAGTATCATCAGTAGACAAAGCCAACGTGTTGGAGTCAAGCCGTCTATGGCGTAAAATTGTGGAAGAAATTGCGGCTGACTATCCTGACGTGGAATATGAGCATATGCTTGTAGATTCTACATCCATGAAGTTGATTACTTCTCCAGCTTCTTTCGACGTAATTGTAACTGAAAATATGTTTGGCGATATTTTAAGCGATGAAGCTTCCGTCATTTGCGGATCGCTTGGAATGCTGCCTTCAGCAAGTCTTCGTGCAGATGGATTCGGCCTGTATGAGCCGGTACATGGATCTGCTCCAGATATTGCAGGACAGAATAAAGCAAATCCGTTGGGAGCCATTTTATCCGGTGCGATGATGCTAAGAACGGCATTTGGTATGAATCAGGAAGCAAATGCCATTGAAGAAGCGGTCAAAAAAGTATTGGAAGCCGGATTTAGCACAGGTGAATTTAAGTCACAAGACGGAAAAGTATTGACTACAACAGAAATGACGGAAAAAGTCATTAACGAAATTGAAAGTGAATTAGTTTCAGACCATATTTTAGCAGCGTATAAGTGAGGTGTGGAAGATGGGCAAAACCATCATTGAAAAAATTTGGGAAAAGCATGTTGTTCATAGTGAGGATTCAAAACCGGATCTCATCTATATCGATCTGCACCTCGTCCATGAGGTAACATCACCGCAGGCGTTTGAGGGATTGCGCTTAAACGGACGTAAAGTGAGAAGACCTGATCTTACGTTTGCCACTATGGACCATAACATTCCAACAAGAACGAATGAAGAGGTAACAGATCCGATAGCAAAAACACAGATGACTACGCTGGAGAAAAACTGTGCGGAGTTTGGAGTGCCATTGGCGGGCATGGGCCATCCTGACCAGGGAATCGTCCATGTTATCGGACCGGAGCTTGGCTTGACGCAGCCAGGGAAAACCATTGTATGTGGAGACAGTCATACTTCGACACACGGTGCGTTTGGAGCCTTAGCTTTTGGAATCGGAACAAGCGAAGTGGAACACGTACTTTCTACGCAAACATTATGGCAGCAAAAGCCGAAAACAATGCAGGTTAAAGTGAACGGCGAGCTTGGCACTGGAGTTACTGCAAAGGACTTGATTTTAGCGATCATCGCCAAGTACGGTGTTGATGTTGGAACGGGGCATGTCATTGAGTACACAGGTGAAGCCATTCGTAATTTAACGATGGAAGAACGCATGACTGTTTGTAATATGTCCATTGAAGCCGGAGCAAGAGCAGGTCTTATCAGTCCGGACGAAACAACGTTCGATTATTTGAGAGGCCGGGAACATGTTCCGACTGGGGAAGAGTTTGATAAGTTAGTAGAAGGCTGGAAACAGCTTACGTCTGATCCTGATGCTGAGTACGATTCAGTCATTGAGATTGATGCTTCTGAAATTGAACCATTTGTAACATGGGGAACGAACCCTTCTATGGGTGTAAGCATTTCGGAAAACATTCCAACATCTGAGGATGCTGCGAGTGGATCTGAGAAAGAATCAATTGAACAGGCACTTGAATATATGGGATTGACCGGTGGGGCAAAGATGACCGATGTAGACATCCAGTACGTATTTATTGGGTCCTGTACAAACTCAAGAATCGAAGATCTAAGAGCAGCTGCTGAAGTGTTAAAAGGCAGAAAAGTAAGCGAAGGCGTAACAGCTATCGCAGTACCAGGTTCCCGTACCGTAAAGGCTAAGGCTGAAGAGGAAGGTCTGGATCAAATTTTCCTTGAATCTGGATTTGAATGGCGTGAGACAGGATGCAGTATGTGTCTTGCCATGAATGCAGACCAGGTCCCTGCGGGTAAAAGATGTGCTTCTACATCAAATCGGAACTTCGAAGGACGTCAAGGTAATGGATCCCGTACTCATCTTGTCAGCCCTGCAATGGCAGCTGCTGCAGCCGTTGAAGGCCGATTCGTTGATGTAAGGCATTTGATGAAAGGGGAGGTTCACGCATGAAGCCGATTAAAGAAGTAACGAGCGTCATTACACCGTTAGATCGCGTGAACGTCGATACTGACCAAATCATACCGAAACAATTTTTAAAAAGGATTGAACGAACCGGGTTCGGACAATATTTGTTTTACCACTGGCGTTTTAATGACGATGGCATAGAGAAAGCTGACTTCGTTTTAAATAAACCGGAATATAAAAACAGTGAAATTCTTGTGGCCCGTGAAAACTTCGGATGCGGCTCCTCCCGTGAGCATGCACCTTGGGCTTTGGGCGACTTTGGGTTCCGTGTTGTCATTGCAGCAAGCTTTGCTGATATCTTCCACAACAATTGCTTTAAAAATGGCATTTTGCCTATTCAATTAAAAGAGTCAGAGATTAATGAACTTTTGCAGTCGGGTAAAGAAAGACCGCTTCAGATTACGGTCAATCTAGAAAGCGAAACAGTTGAGACTGAAGATGGAAAAACATACTCTTTCTCGATTGATCCATACCGCCGCCAAATGCTTTTGAATGGCTGGGATGAAATTGCATTGACTCTGCAGCTGGATGATAAAATTTCAGCATACGAAAAATTAAGCGCCAAATAAGAAAAGCGCAAGGCGCCTGGAGCTAGACAGGGAAATCTGATTTTTGAAATGAAAATGATAAAAATTTTATGCTTTCTTATCTTTTAAAAAAAAGACTTGCCAACCGGCTTGAGGCCTGCGGGCAAGTCTTTTTTTGGGAGATAAAAAGTCCAAAAATTTGTAGGCAAAGGACACGAGTTCCTTGTGGCAGCACCACATCATTCTTTCTTGGTAGGAATCGGTCCCTTGTGCTACCATCATTGAAACTTGTTTAAAGCCTCCGGCGGATGTCACAGATTTTCAGAGGGAATTTATCGAGCTCCGCTCGATAAAATCTGGCCGCAAATACGCCAAGGCGCATTTGACTTGTTAATATTTTAGAAATAAAGATTGTGAGGACATCGATATCATGTAATGGTCATGTGTTGCTAAATTGACGCTCTTCGAAGCAGTAAAAATGAAAGGACTATACTGATTAGGATAGACGGTAAAAGCCAATAAGAAAGCTCAACTGCTGTTTGAGACAAGAACCAGCGGAAGATATGGGACCAGGCCTGATATTGATGTAACAGAATCACGCTGATACTGCTGATCAGCAAAAAAGCCAACACTAAAAGCAGCATTCCTTTTCCGCCAAAACGTCGTGCAAAGCTTGCAATCAGAAAGCCAAGAAAAAATAAATAGGCAAATAAAATGATATACATAACTAATTGCTCGTAGAAGGTTCCATCGTTTAAATAGGGAAAGTGGAAGAAGTGGAACCTGTTTCCCCAGCCGTTAGACAAGTTTTCTAAGAAAGAGAAAATACACATCAAAGCGCCTAAGATGAAACTTGCTATCAGCCCCATCAAAGCAGTGCCACAAAAATATACCTTTCGTGTGATAGACATCCCAATCGCAAATGGAAAGGATTGGGTGACCACTATAATTCCTAATACAAGCATATAAATAAAAATGGATGATACTCCGCCTGTGTAAAATTTTTTGTCATTATTGATCAGTAAGCTGACAATCAGATTGACCAGGAAGCTTGAAGAGAGGATAATTGTTGGAGTAAAGAGCCATCCCCATCGGTCTTTCCTATGAATGTTTAAAACGCCTTGAATATTCATTTTGCTATCGCCCCTTTTTGATCATGTTTCCCGGTCGTTAGATAAATGATTAATTGCTGCAATGAAACGGGTGTTACTTCAAGACCGCATGTCTCTGCTTGCTTTTGATCGGAGCTATTACCATTTCCAATGACAGTGGCTGAAAGCAATCCTCCAAATGGTTCCTGATGGACAATTTCTTTTCCAGCCAGATATGCTTCAACTTGAGCCGATCTGCCAGTAACTGTATAAGCCATTCCCCTAAGTTCTTCAGCGTCTTGGTCGATCATCAGCTCTCCATCCTTAATCACTAATACATGCTCAAGCAAATTACTGACTTCATCAATTAAATGAGTGGAAAGAATGATCGTTCGCGGATTTTTTACGTAGTCCTCCATTAGTCGGTCATAAAAAATCCCACGGGATACGGCATCCAGTCCTAAATAAGGTTCATCGAAAACAGTCAGCGGTGCACGGCTAGCGAGACCGATAACAATGCCGACAGATGATAACATTCCACGTGACAGTTTTTTGATCCTCCTTTTTAAGGGCAGGTTGAAATCACTTATAAGGGAGTAAGCAAGATCATTATTCCAATTCGGAAAAAGTGATTTAGATACATCCAAAACATCCTGGACTGTAAAATTAATTGGGTATTGCTGGCTTT
The DNA here is from genome assembly GCF_003605405.2 of Siminovitchia terrae. GTDB lineage: Bacteria > Bacillota > Bacilli > Bacillales > Bacillaceae_C > Siminovitchia > Siminovitchia terrae. Next base: position 108,193 of record NZ_QYTW02000002.1, read on the forward strand.
CCTTTATAAAGCAGATTTGATTAAGCACTTTACTATTTTCAAAAGGGATCTCACCGAAAACCTTAATATCTCCGCTAGTTGGAAAAATCTGCGCAGTAATCATTTTCATTAATGTGGTTTTCCCGGCACCGTTCCTTCCGAGAAGGCCATAAATTTTATTTTTCTGAATAGAAAAATGAACGTTCTGTACAGCTTTAAAGCTTCCATATGCTTTTTCCAATTGCTTTATCTCGACAACCTGCCCCATCATTTGTCATCTCCTCTCCGAATCATATCGGTTAATTGGTCAGTTGTTATTCCGAGTTTTTTTGCTTCATGTATCATCGTAACGATATATTGTTCAAAAAAGAGCTCTTTCCTTTTTTCAATCACTTTCGTTCGTGCTCCTTCAGTAACAAACATGCCGATCCCTCGCTTTTTATAAAGAATTCCTTCATCCACCAGCAAATTTACTCCTTTCGCGGCAGTAGCAGGATTGATTTTATAAAATGCTGCAAACTGATTTGTGGAGGGTACTTGGGATTCTTCCACGAGAATGCCGGAAATAATATCATCTTCGATTCTCTCGGCAATTTGAATAAAAATAGGGCGCCCATCATCAATTAAACTACTCACTGCTTCACCACCATATTGGTTAGTTACTTATGTAATTAACCATATAACGCTTTGTTTTAAAAGTCAATCACTATTTTGCTAAGAAAATTTTTCGCAATATGAAATTTACCAGGTAGCTAGGCTATTAACTTTCTACTGCTAAATCTCTTTCGTTTGGGAATGATCTGGGCTTTTCCACATACAAATAGTGGAAAGGCATATGGAAGGAGATCAGGCCTATATGATCCAGGACTTCCTCCAAGTGTTCTTGATGACAATGGTAAGCGACATTGACAATATGCTGATTCTTGGAGCGATATTGCGAAGACATTCTAATTTTCAAGTTCCCTTTTATGCGGCAGTTCTACTGACATTTACTCGGACTTTATATGTTGGTGTCGTAGAAGGGCTGTCAGATGTTCCGCTGTTTCACGTACTGACCGGATTCATATTACTGATCATTTCTTATAAACTTGTAACAAAACTTATTTATGGAGTGGATCTGGTAAGACCTGCGCGTTTTTCTCGTTCAATTTTTCAAAAAGCAAAGATATTGGCTGCTTTGGCAGCAACCGACTTTTTGATCTGCTGGGATGGTGTTCTCATCATTTCAAATATTTCCGACCATACCCCAACTATTTCATTGGGGATATTTTGCAGCCTATTAATCGCACTCTATTTTTTGCGGCTCATTGTAAAACTGGCTGTCGCTATTCCTTGGATCAACGTCATTGCGGGAGGCTTCATTGCTCAAAATGCCATTACTTCCATTGCAAAGGATCCCTGGATGGAAGAGTGGATTCATTTTGCTGATACGCTTGTTCCCCAGGTCAATATCGTAAATACAGCCGCCAATGGCGCTGTCATTATTATTGTGGTGATTGGCCTCGTGACATATATAAAGCATCATCGGATTTTCATACATCGAAAGTTTTGACGAATAGGAGCAAAATTTCCAAGAATGCGTTTTCAAAAGAATAAAGCAGTACCTTTTAAATTTGATCCCCCAACATAATCAGAGGGGCTTTTTTGTTTTGCATAAACTTAAATTAAGGTAAATTGCAAGAATATATTAAAAAAATATTGACATTCCCAAATTAATTTTATAGTATTTTTACTAAACTACCATGTAACATGGTAGACGAAAGGGGTGTTATTGAAAGCGTTTGCCAAAACCTGTAATCAAAAATTTAAAAAAGTGAGGGGATAAAGTGTTTGAAAGTTGGCGTTCCGTAAGAGAGAAAGTTGATTGGAAAGTGTTTATTTTAAGTGGTGGAACACTTGTGTTTTTTGTGATGATGTCGCTTTTAAAAGTGGATCTTGTCAGCAAATATGTAACTATCGGTTTTGACTTGTCCATACGTTTCTTTGGTGCCTATTGGCAAATATTAATGCTTGGGACGTTTGCTGTGGGAGCATTTATTGCTTTATCCAAAAGTGGGCAGGCAATACTGGGGCAGCAAAGTAAGCCTGACATGAGTTTCTTTAAGTGGGCTGCCATTATAGTGACAACTGGACTTGGAGCAGGGGGGGTCTTTTGGGCGGCGGCTGAACCGATGTATTATTTTCTGGAAGTCCCGCCAATGCATACAGATATAGCAGCAGGAACAAAAGAAGCTATTGGACCGGCCCTTGCACAGAGCTATATGTCTTGGGGATTTACCGCCTGGTCAATCTATGGTGCAATCAGTACACTCGTCATCATGTATGCACACCATAATAAAGGGATGCCCCTCAAGCCGAGAACGTTGTTATATCCCATTTTTGGAGAAAAAATAAAAGACAGCAAGTGGGGAACGTTTGCAGATGTTTTTTGTATCATAGGTGCAGCAGCGGGAACAATTGGACCTATTGGATTCCTGGGACTTCAAGTAAGCTATGGTGTAAACGCTGTCTTTGGCTGGCCTGATTCCTTTTCCACGCAGGTTATGATTATCATTGGCCTTACAGCAGTTGTTTTGGTATCCACCATTACTGGAATTGATAAAGGGATCCAATGGCTCAGCAGGTTAAACGTAAATGTAGCGGTTCTTATTGCAATTTTTTTGCTTCTTTTTGGTCCGGGAGAGTTTATCATTAACTCATTTATTTCTTCAATGGGAACCTATGCAACGGAATTTATTAACATCAGCACATTCCGCGGGGATCAAGAGTGGTTAGGTTATTGGATGCTCTTCTTCTTTGGTTGGTTTATCGGATTCGGTCCGTTGGTAGCACTTCTTGTTGCAAGAATTTCGAGAGGACGTAAAATTAGAGAAGTCTTTATAGTAGTGGCAATTATTGCTCCGCTAACTACAAATTTCTGGTTTACTGTCCTAGGTGGAACAGGAATATTCTATGAGCTTCAAAACACGGGGGCAATCAGCGGCGCGTTGACAGAGGGTGGTTTGCCAGCAGCCATTATTGCTATAGCAGAAAGCATGCCAATGGGAACAATCATGCCAGCTATATTCTTACTATTAACAATTTTGTTCGTAGTTACGACAGTTGATTCCATGTCCTATTCCATTTCAATGAGTGTGACTGGTGTGGGAAATCCACCTAAGGTCATTCGTGTGTTTTGGTCCGTCATCATGGCAACTATCGGAATTATTTTAATAAAAATAGGCGGCGGAGGAATTAGCGCATTGCAGTCATTTGTTGTGATTGCAGCTGTGCCGGTATCCCTGATCATGCTGCCGTTATTATGGCATGCTCCAAAGATTGCTAAAAAATTGGCCATTGAACAGGGGATTGTGGAAGATGAGAAAGCTGGATCTTTAACCGATGAATTATTAACGGCTGACCACTATTCAAAAGCTGAAGCAAAATGATTCAAAAAATTTTAATTCTTACTTGACTTCCTAAAAAAAAACCTTTAATATTTGAATCATCTTGTATGGTACATGGTAGAGACAAGTTAACATTACCATGGTACATGGCAGAAGAGGGGGAAGTCCACATGATTTCAACTATCAGCATAACTGCTCAAGTAACCAACGCAATCAGAGAAGCAATTGTCACTGGTGAATATGAGCCGGGTAAAAAACTTTCTGAATCCGCTTTATCGGAATATTACAAAGTAAGCAGAACCCCAATCCGGGAAGCCTTTAAGCAACTAGAAAGGGAAGGTTTGGTAGAGATCATTCCCCGGGTTGGGACTTGTGTGACAAAGCCTACAGAAAAGGAACTAATAGAATTATTCAGGGTTAAAGAAGTGATGGAAGGGCTTGCAGCAAGTCTTTTAGCCGAGAACGGCAATACTGAGGCTATTAAAGAATTAGCGGAGTCAGTGGAATTGATGAGAGAAGCTGTAGAGAACGACAATCATAAACTTTACGTTGAGGCAAATAATACATTTCATAAGGTAATCCTTGATGGCTCTGACAATTCAAAGTTGAATTTTTTACTGAACATCCTTTTGAATCAAATTCCTTATAATCGATATGTATTTTTAAGTATTGAAGTCCCTAACCGATTAGAAAAATCTTTGAAAGAACACGAAGAGATTTTGGAAGCGATTCAATCCGGCGATAAGGAACTAGCCGAAAAGAGAATGCGTGAGCATGTTAGCGCCAGCGGTCAGCAGCTACAAAAAGGAATAGCACAAAAATTATTAAAAAATCAATAAAGGTAGGGGAAATGTGATATGAAATTCGGGATTTTTGCTAACCTTTCAGGACAGGGAAGGCATGAGGAATATCACAAAGTTTTGGATGAAGCGCGCGAACAGGCTATTTACTGCGATGAAAACGGATATGACTCCATATGGTATACAGAACATCATTTTGGACATGAAGGCAATGAATTGATTTCAAATCCATTAATGATCGGAGCAGATATTGCTGCACACACAAAACGGATCAGAATCGGACAGGCAGCAAATGTTATCACATTCTGGCACCCACTTCGTTTGGCGGAAGATATCGCTATGCTGGATCAGCTTAGCAAGGGCCGTGTGGAAGTTGGACTGGCACGTGGATTGTACGGAAGAGAAGCAGCTAACTTGAATTCACAGGCAGATCCGAAAAACCAGGCGCAAAACCGAGCATTGTTTGAGGAAACGCTTGAAATTTTAAAAAAGGCATGGTCTAACCGTTACTTCTCACATAAAGGGGAATTTTATGAATTTCCACCAGAAGGACTTGGTTGGAATCACCCAATGAGCCCACCTTCTTCAGATTTCATGGATATGGAAAAGGGAGAAATCAATAAGATTTCGATTATGCCCGGAACTTACCAAAAGCCGTTTCCACCTTTATGGCAAACTATTGATTCACCTCGTTCCATTGAAATAGCGGCACAAAACAATATTAAAGGGATCTTCTGGATGCCGACTGTGAAAGAATTGAAAGGCCGCTTTAAGCTTTATCAGGAAAAAGCATCTGAAGCTCGCGGTTATGAAGTTCCATTGGGAGAAGACATTGCTCTTGTCCGTGACGTTTATGTAGCGGAAACAATGGAGCAGGCTCGCCAAGATGCCGCGGAGGCAGTACTTAATAATTACCGTTGGATCTGCCACTGGAGAGGTCTTGGCAACCTGATGGACCCAGGCGAAGAAGTAAAGCCGGGTCAAGAGTTGAATTACGACTTTTTACATCCGCGTAACCTGCTCTTTGGAACTCCAGAGTATATAACAGAAAAAATTCAGGAGTTAAAAGAAGAGCTAAATCTTCAAAACTTATTACTTTGGGTGAACCATAACGGCTTGCCGCACGAAAAAATGATGAAGAGCTTGAAATTATTTACGGAAGAAGTAATGCCAAAATTTGCTGGGACAACAGGAGGAAAAGTTCATGTTACAAATTCGTAAAGTATACACGGTTGTTGAAGAAACGAGAATTGAAGGCGGGAAAGAGCTAGATAATCCCATTAGGATGATTGCAACAATGCTTGTTATGAAAAATCCTTGGGTTGGCAGAGGATATGTGCAAGATCTAATGCCTGAAATTAATGAATACGCCCCTGAAATTGGTGAGACATTGGTCAACGAGCTATTTAAACATATTAACACGGCTGATGATGTGGAGGCATTTGGTAAAGCGGCTGTCGTCGGAGTGGACGGGGAGATTGAACATGCCTCAGCCTTCATTCATACGTTGAAATTCGGAAATAAGTTTCGTGATTCAGTTAAAGGAAAGAGCATCCTTAGCTTCACGAATAAGCGCGGCGGGGCCGGGTCCACTGTAACGATTCCGATGGTACATAAAAACGATGATTCAAAGCGTTCTCACTATATTACTTTCGAGGCTTCTATTCCTGATGCACCGAGAGCAGATGAGATTGTCGTAGCGATTGGAGCATCGACAGGGGGAAGACCGCATCCAAGGACTGGAGACCGTCATTCAGATATGGTGGAAATGGGGCTCATCTAATGCCAATAGCTAAGTATGATCATGGAAATATTTTTTACGAAGAAAAGGGAGCAGGGGAACCCCTGGTATTCATTCATGGTGTTGGATTGGATCATACGATATGGCATAAGCAGCTAAAGGGATTATCCGAATATTTTAGAGTGATTGTTTACGATATGATAGGGCATGGTAGGTCCGAACACCCCCCAGGCCCCTATTCCCTCTCTCAATTTGTTGAGCAGTTATCGGGCCTCTTAAACTATTTAAATATTAAAAAATGTCATCTTCTCGGTTTTTCCATGGGTGGAATGGTGGCGCAGGCTTTCGCATTAAAAAATAAAAACAAATTGAAAACACTTACGATTATGAGTGCAGTGGCAAACAGGACGGCCAGGCAAAGAAGTGCCATTTTACAAAGGGTGGATGAGGTAAAAACCAATGGGGCAGCCGGAACGATTGAACCTGCGATCCAGCGTTGGTTTAATACAAGTTTTCTTAAAGAGAATGAAGAAGCTGTAAATGAAGTAAGAATAAGGCTTCAAACGAATAATCCGTCTTCGTATTTAGCGGCTTATACTTTATTTGCCACTGGAGATGAAGAGTTATGGCCACAGTTGGATCAGATTGATGTTCCTACCTTAATTGTAACCGGTGAAAATGATGTGGGTTCCACTTCGCATATGTCGAGCCAAATGCACGAAAAAATAAAAGGTTCCGAGCTTCAAATTGTTCCCGAGATCAGACATATGCTTCCGATGGAGGGTGCAGAAGTAATAAATGAAATGATACTCTCGTTTATTAGAAATAATTCTTCTATTTAGCGAAGGGAGTAAGTATTATGACTCAGCTTATAAAGTATGACATGTATATAAATGGAGAGTGGACTCCTTCTTCTGAAGGAAAGTATTTCAAAAGTTATAATCCGGCAACCGGGGAAGCATGGTGTGAAGTTGCCGAGGGCATAGCAGAAGATGTAGACCGGGCAGTAAATGCGGCACAAAGGGCTTTTGAGAATTCTGAATGGTCCAAAATGACTTACACACAAAGAGGGCGCTTGGTATCGAAGCTTGGAGATCTTATTGCCGAAAATGTCGAGGAATTGGCAACCTTCGAGACAACAGATAATGGAAAGTTGATCCGTGAAATGCGTGGGCAGCTAAGATACCTGCCTGAGTTTTATTACTATTTTGGCGGATTGGCAGATAAAATCCAGGGCAGAACATTACCCATTGATAAGCAAGACATGTTTGTTTTTACAAATAGGGAGCCTTTGGGAGTTGTAGCAGCTATCACGCCCTGGAATTCACCGCTTTATTTAACGACTTTAAAGTTGGCACCAGCACTTGTAGCTGGCAACACTATTGTTATTAAGCCTTCTGAAGTAACTTCCGCTTCCCTTTTGGAACTTGTTCGGCTCGTCGAAGAAGCGGGCTTTCCACCAGGAGTAGTAAATGTAGTTACTGGTTTTGGCCAACCTGTCGGCGAAGCACTGACAACACATCCGCTTGTAAGAAAAATCGCTTTTACAGGCGGAGAGGAGTCAGCCCGTCATGTAGTGCGCAATTCGGCAGAGAACTTTGCGCAGTTATCCCTTGAACTTGGAGGAAAATCACCAAATATTGTCTTTGAGGATGCAGATCCTGATAATGCAGCTATGGGAATTATCGCAGGGATTTTTGGTGCTTCCGGACAAAGCTGTGTTGCAGGATCACGGGCATTTTTACACAAAGATATATATGACAAAGTGATTCATAGACTGGTAGAACGGGTTCAAAAAATAAAAATTGGTGATCCACTCCAGGACGATACAGAGATGGGGCCGCTTGCAACCGAAGCACAGTTAAAAAGAGTTGAAAATTATGTGAACTTCGGCAAGCGGGAAGGCAGTAATCTGATATACGGCGGTAAAAAACCAGAGCAATTAGAAAAAGGATGGTATTTTCAGCCGACGATTTTTGAACATACCGATAATCAATCCAGAATAACAAGAGAAGAAATTTTTGGACCGGTCCTTAGTGTGATCCCTTTTAAAGATGAAGCAGAAGCTATTCAACTGGCAAATAGTACAGATTATGGACTGGCAGCTGGAATTTGGGCAACTAATATTGGAAAAGCCCACAGGGTTGCAAAAGCTGTCCGTGCGGGAATTGTATGGGTCAATACGTATCGAAGTATTTCACCTATAGCACCAATCGGGGGTTCAGGTTTAAGCGGTTATGGAAGAGAAGGCGGCTATGAAGCGATATATGACTATACGCAAAGCAAAGTAGTATGGGTTAACACATCCTCGGAACCAATTCCAGATCCGTTTATTATGAGATAACATTACGAATGTGGAGGGATTTTCAGTGAAACTATTGGGCATCTCGGGAACGATTACAGGCTCAAAAACTGGGGTTGTTGTTAGAAAAACCTTGGAAGAAGTGAAACAAAATTATCCTGATATTGAAATAGAGCTGTTGGATTTGAAAGATTATAATGTTCAATTCTGTGATGGCCGTGATCCATCAACATATACAGGCGATACAAAAAAAGTAATTGACATTGTATCTTCAGCCGATTTTTATCTTATTGGTACACCAATTTTTCAAGGATCAATTACAGGAGCTTTAAAAAACTTATTCGATTTGATCCCTCCACATGTATTTCGACATAAAGTAATGGGTTTTATTGCAACTGGCGGCACGTATCAGCATTATTTAGTGGTTGAAAATCAATTGAAGCCCATTGCCAACTACTTTCGAGCCTATGTCGCTCCAGGATTTGTTTATGTACACAATGATCATTTTGATGGCAATCAAATTGTTGATTTCGATGTATTGAACCGGATGTCGATTTTGGGTGAAGAAATAGTTAGAATGAACCGTGCTCTTACACACCAACCGCTGGGAATGTCTCATAATTATGGATAATATTTATTCCAGACGCCACAGACAGTTTTTGAAATTTAGGAGGTTATCTAATGAATATAGAGGAAGCGGTTCATTATTCAGATCTATATTTTGTCAATTACTGTTTTGAGAAATATGGCATTAACCGTGGAATATATAACACTATTGACAGTTGGTTCTATGAACAAGGCATGGATAATATCCTGGAACGGCGGAAAAACATCATACTATTCCTTGAGTATATTCAAAAGGATCGTTATGAAAATAAACCGCGTGTTAAATTTGGCAGCGGCGGTTTGAAGGTCAAATTAAATAACTTTCTTTACCCAAAAGGGGAAATGGCCATATAATCTGGAGGGATAATTGATGGCTTATTTTGTTGCAACACTTCATATGCTGGATCCCGAGAGGAATAAAGATGTACTTCCCAGGCATATTCAATACCTGGACAAGCTTGATAAAGAAGGAAAGATCTTTGCAAGAGGACCTTTTGGAGACGGATCGGGCGGTTTGGTTGTATATATTGCTGATTCTTTGGAAGAGGCGACCGTCCTTGCAGAGAATGATCCGCATGTGGTGGAAAAGGTTCGCCGTTTAGAACTAAAGGAATGGAAATTACTGAAACAGATAGTGGCTAAGCAGTGAAATGATATTTTATACCATGGTACATGGTAGAGTCTTTGATAAAGTTTAACGAATTTATTTTTGCCATGTTTTATAAAAGAGTTACGGGGCTTTGAAAATGTAAAAAACTTCTTTAAAGGAGAGAGAAAATGACTGCAACGAAAGAAGCTAAACAACAAATATTTAAAGAGGCACTTGGCAATTATCCCACAGGAGTAACAATCGTCACCACAATGAATGAGGAAGGAATTCCTTTCGGCTTGACTGTAAATTCGTTTGCATCGGTATCACTTGATCCACTCCTCATTCTATGGTCAATTGATCATCGTTCTTCATCCCTTGAGGCATTTACAAAGGGGAATAAATTTGCTGTACACATTTTGGCTGCAGACCAGGTTGAAACATGTAGAGCCTTTGCTTCATCCAAGAGTGGAAAATTCAGCCAGTGTGAGTGGAACATATCTGAATATGGACTTCCGATAATTGAAGGTGCATTTTCTGTTTTGCAATGTGATGTTCATCAAACAGTGGAAGCTGGCGACCATACTATTTTAATTGGAAAAGTTATTGATTTAAATGTAGAAAAGCGGGATCCGATGCTGTACCATAGAAGAAGCTTTGGAGCTGTTCCGGCTGAGTTTTATACAAATGTTGATTAAAAATAATTAATAAATCGTTACACATCCTCAGGCGATGTAAAAAATCTACGCCTGGGGATGTTTTTTGTCGTTAAAAAAACTCTTGCGGCCCTCTTTTCTTCACTGTATAATAAGAAACATCAATAAACGGATAAAACTTTTTTTGTTTAAATAGTTTCCAAAAGGGGTATTTCAATGAAAGATCGGATTATGCAGGCTTTTGTTGATGAGGTAAAAGATAAAGGAATTAAATTTACGATGGATGATTTAGCAGGGCGATTGGGCATAAGCAAACGCACTTTATATGAGCATTTTTCTTCCAAAATCGAAATTCTTGACGCTATTATAGAATTAACGATCACAGAATTTGATGAAAAAACGGATGCCATTATTCAAGACAAAAGTTTAACGCTTTTAGAAAAAATAAAAGCTGCCATTATGGTTGTTCCAAAATATGATGAGTTTTATGATTTGCAGATTCTGGAACAAATGAAGAAGTATTATCCTAAACAGTGGGAAAGAATGAATCATTCACTGGAGGAATGGGAAGCTTTAAAAAAGCTGCTTGAACAGGGGATTGAGGAAGGACTTATTAAAGAGCAAAATGTGGAATTACTCATGCGGTTGGTCATAGATGCTACGAATCTGACATTGGACCAGCGCTTTATTTGGGAAAATAGAATAACTGTACAAGAGGCAATGGATGGTATTGTGAATGTATTGTTGTTCGGAATGGTTGAAAAAGATGCCAGGCTTTAGCTATAAGCTTGGTGGTCAATTATATTTTTTAATAAAACTAATAAAACCAAAATAGTTTTTGTGTTTTTATAGAGGTGCGATATGAATTTTATTAAGCAGATGAGCACGAAAAAAAGACTAGGATTAATGTTTGCCACTGCAATCTTGTTTTTAGACATGCTGCTATACAGCGTTATTATACCGCTGACTCCTTACTATGAAGAGAACTTCAACGCTTCACCAACTCTGATTGGTGTTTTGTTCAGCAGCTATTCCATTACTTTATTGATTTTTACCACATATTTTGGAAAATTAACAGATCGAATTGGAAGAAAAAAACCGATTGTGATCGGATTGATTGGATTAACACTTTCGACTATCGTATTTGCTCATCCGATCAATTTCGAAATGCTTATTATTGCGAGGGGGTTGCAGGGCATTGCTTCGGCAGCAACTTGGACTGCCTCGCTGGCTCTCCTTGCAGATATGTTTGTCAAAAAGGAGAGGGCGTTTGCCATGGGGATAGCTATGACCAGTATGTCTGCAGGTACATTGTTAGGGGCTCCGATTGGCGGTTTTCTGATTGAATTTGGTGGATATGCAACCCCATTTTATACGATTTCGGTACTGTTAATCATTGTCATGATCTTGGCGGCCATCTACTTACAGGATGAGCAAAGAGCAACTGTTCAGGTCCCAAAGAGGGTTGTGGACCTGTTAAAGCAACGTGAAGTCGTTTGGATCTTGACCATTATGGTTGTCGGTGAAGGAATATTGACGATGCTAGAACCGATTTTGCCGATTTATTTATCCGGAACATTCACCGGGAATTCATTTTTTATAGGTCTGATGTTTGGAGTCATTACATTAACTTACGGAATAATGGCTCCTATATCGGGATTTTTAATCAATAAATATACACCGAGCCGGGTTGTGCTGGTTGGTTTGCTCTTCGCAGGTCTAGTTCTGCCTTTCGTCGTTATTGCAAAATCCACCTTGCAAATGGTTATTGCTTTATTATTATTAGGAGCAAGCATAGGGCTCGCGGTTTCACCTACGTTAACAATGCTTGGTAATACACAAAAAGAAGGAGAACAAAACTCTTACGGAGCTTTATACAGCTTATTTAATATATTCTTTGCCGGCGCAGCTATTATCGGTCCCCTGGTGGGAGGAGTGCTGACGGATGTATTCACGTCAAAAGTTACGATTCTGATTGCAAGTGGGGCTGTCATCCTTTCCACATATGGATTGTCTTTAACAAGGAAAAAGAGCATGGGGAACCAGGAGGGTATGCCGGCGATAGAAACTGTTCAAAGGATGGATTGATGCACAGATTTTGTGGAGTCAGTGGTGCTGGAACGTAGAATAATGTAATAAAAAATGATTGAAAAAACCTTGGCTGAATTGAAACAGTCAAGGTTTTTTTCTAAATCGCTGCTTTACGGAACAGCAAAAAGAGCTAGCCATACTGACAAGAATAAACGGAACAAGACAATGGGAAAGACCAGCAGCTGTTTGGGACGAAACCCAGCGGAAAATGTCCGGCCAAACATGATAATGATGGAACAGCATGACAACGATACTGCCAGTAAGCAGAATAGTCGGTGATAGAATCAGTAAACCTTTTCGCTAAAAAGCTACTAGAGTCACACTTATTAAGGAGGCCGACTCAATCATTCAGATCATAAAGGTAATGTAAATTAAGGAAATTTTAACTTCATTCAGCAGAAGTTTCCCACTTCTGTAAGTGGTGAGTTGAATGCCTATTGTATCCATTCAGAGGGGTTCAAACCACGGCTGAATAAAGTCAAAGCATCCGGCGGATGCCACAAATTTACAGAGGAAATTTATCGAGCAGAGCTCAATAAAATCTGGGCGCAAATACGCAAAGGCGCATTTGATAAATGGTCGAAGTCATAAGTAGGAGAATCCGTAATAAAATGAATAGATGCAGGGGTTTTCGAAAAAAGGGGGTGAACACTATGATGGTATTGGGCGGCATGGCTGCCTGGAATACGCCGCTCTTGATCATCCTTGTGTGCATATCGGTGTGGTATTGTTTCTGGGCAAAAAAACATCCAGACATCAGGTTCAGTCAATTTTATTGGTTTCATGCGGGTATCGGATTGTTCTACTTGTTGATTGGCAGCCCATTATATGTTCTCAGTCATCTCACGTTCATTACCCATATGCTGCAAATGAGTATTCTTTATTTTTTTGTACCGCCTCTCCTGCTGCTCGGGATTCCCGGAAGGTTAGGACAAAAGTGGAAAAAGCGAAACATATCTTCATTTTCAGCCCTCATCATATTCTCAATATTATTCTTTCTGTATCATTTACCTCAGGTTCTTCCTTTTCTTTATAAAAATCTAGTTATCCACACGAGCTACATACTTTGCCTGTTTGCCTTGTCTTTCCTGATGTGGTTCCCTGTCATTACACCTGGTTCTAGTCTGAAGCGATATTCATGGTGGAGCAGTATTTTATTAATGCCGGCCTGTCTATTACTTATATTGAATGGATTACTGGGTGGGCAAGAAAATAGCCCATTGTTTAGTCAGTTAATGTTAAAGTTGTGCATCCCTTCCGATCAGTCAGCAGCTTTGCTTCCTTTTCAAATGAATACGAAGGCTGACCAAATTCTTGGCGGTCTGTTGATGCTTGCACTTCATAAATTCAGCTTGATGGTAGCAATACGTCTTGGAAGTCAGAGAATGTGCCTGAAAAACCTAAAATTAAAACCGTCACTCCATAAGATGGAATGACGGTTTCTTTATGCTAAGTAGCTTCTTTCCTTTTGACTATGCGTTTCGGCCAAAAACTCCATTTGCCAAGGAGCATCAATATAGCTGGAATGAGAAGCGGACGAACAATAAATGTATCGATCAAAATCCCCAAAGCCATAATGAATCCGAACAACTTTAATTCATAGATAGGCATCGTCGCCAGGACAAGGAAGGTTGTAGCCAAAATCAATCCTGCAGAACTGATAACACCGCCTGTTCGATCAACGCCTTTTCTGACAGCATCAGCAAACGGCATGAAACTGACTTCTTCACGGATCCTTGCGATTAACATGATTGAATAATCCACCCCGAGTGCGATGAGGAACACTAAAGCGTAAAGCGGTATTCGATAGCTGATGGCATCCAATCCCAAGAAGACTTTAAACAGGAATAGTGAAAGGCCAACCGTTGCTGCGTATGAGAGCAGGATGGTCCCCATCATGTAGACAGGTGCGATGATGGAACGAGTTTGCAGACCCAGCATGACGGAGATCAGGACGATCATCAATACCATGACCACAATGGTGTCACGTTTATTGATATCCCTGAGATCAGTATTTTTTGCACTTTCCCCGGAAACGAACAGCTCAGTATCCGCCAGATCAGCATTTTTTAAAATTTCATCGCTTTTTTCGCGGATAGTTTTAACAGCATCCAACGCTTCATGTTCATATGGATTTCCCTTGAATAGCAATGAAAGCTTGGCGCTTTTTCCGTCTTCGGAAAATGGGTGGCCTTGCGCAGTCACCTGGTCAACGCCTTTGATTTTCTCAAGATCTTTGATGGCCGACTGCAAATCCTGCATTTCAAGCTTATGATCAGATACGAAAAGCAGAGTTCCTGGTGCCAAACTTCCTTCAGAAAAATCTTTCCCGAGCTGCTCATAGCCGATCCGTGAAGAAAGGTCTTCAGGGAAGGAGGCAATTAAATCATATGACTCTTCTATTTTCGTCATATTCCATGCTGCAAGCGCCAAAAGAAGAACGAGCGGAATTAGAAAGGCAACCGGACGTTTTGTCACCTTGTCGGCAATTTTCCCCCAAATTGTTTTCTTGTCAGCTTTTTCATCCCCGTACTTTGGAATGACCGGCCAGAAGGCTTTTCTGCCTGTCAATGCGAATAGGGCCGGCAAGAGTGTCAGTCCTGCGATCAGCATGAAGGCTGCTGCAATCACAAACGCAGGAGCAAAATTCCGATAAGGCTCGTATAAAGCGAAAAACAAAGTTGCTACCCCAAGGACAATCGTACTTCCACTGAAAAAGATCGGCTCTTTAACATGGCGCATCGTTTCGCGAATAGCCGCACTTTTATGTTCATGGGTACGGAGTTCCTCGCGATAACGGGAGAATATGAGCAGCGAATAATCGGTTACCACCGCAAATAAAAGGATGGTCATGATTGAAACAGCCTGGCTGTCAATGGTAAACAATCCCGCCTTCGTAGCCAGCCCGATCATTTTATCAACAACCGTGTAAACAATGGCGGCACCAACAAGCGGGATAAGCGTCAACAGTGGCGAACGGTAGATTAATAGCAGCAATACCAAAATTAATCCGACAGTTGACAGCAATAGGACAATGTCCGCACGGCTGAACAGTTCAACCGCATCTGCTGCGATTCCTGCCGGCCCTGTCCATGATACCTTTACATCATTATCCGCGGAAATCTGCATTTTGATTTGATCTACTGCTGCATGTAAATCTTTGCTTTCAAGGTTCTCAGGCAGCGTGATGGGAAGGAAGAATGTCCTCTTATTTTCTGAGAGAAACGAATCTCTAACTTCCGGAGGCATGTGAGATAATGGAATTGTTTCGATGTCTCCGTATTTTTTATCCACCTTCAGATCCTCGGCCTGCTGGGTAAACATCAATATCTCATCATCCGTCAGGCCGCTTTCTTTGGAAAAAACAGCAAACAGCGGCAGTCCATCGTCATCAGGGAAATATTTTTCCAATTGGCGGTCGGCGATGATAGATTCGGCATCCGCAGGGAGACCTGCATCTTTATTCGCAGCAACAAAATCCTTGGCCCCGGGTGCAAAGCTTGACAATATGCCAGCCAAAGCCACCCATATAATAAGCGAAAACCACCAAATGCGATTTCCTTTTAATATTCCTTTAGCCATTATCGTTTCCCATCTTTCTCAATAAAGAAGGTCACAAAAATAAATAGGGCGAAGCTAATCAGAAGAATGGACCCGCCGACGATATAGAAAATCAGAGAAAAGGTTTTATTCACACCGAACGGCTGAATGAATTGGAACCACATGCCCGCTGTCAAACCGATCGAACCGATGATGGCCGTCCAACCGTGAAATGTGACCAATTTTTTTGCTCGCACTTTGAACATCTTGTAAAAAGCTCCCCATGCAAACATCGATAACCAGCCTACCAAAAGAATATGCGCGTGAACCGGGCGGAATGCGTAAGATCCCGCCCCCGCCATATGTGAACCCAAAACTGTTCCAATTAAACCGAAAATCGATGCAATACGAATTAATCGGATACTCCATTTTTCTTGTGACATTGTTTATTCCTCCTGTTTTGTTCGTGTTATATATGTATCCTAAATCTCGAAAGTGAACTCAACATTAACAGAAGGTTACAAGTTGAGTTTTGCATTTACATGGAAGATACAGAAAGGGCTGTTAAGTCCCCAATGAAATGGACTTACGTTAAAACATTTATATGTACCTTCTTTTGATTTTTTACAAGGATTTTACCTGGAAAAAGAGAATAGCATAATAGTTCAAATTGAAGTTTTAATCTTAATCAAACTTTAACACTTCAATCCTATAATGAAACTGAAAAGGAGGGAGTAATCGATGAATGATGTCGGGGTCTTTTTTGCACTTGCGGGGGGCGTATTATCTTTTTTCTCCCCATGTGTATTTCCTCTATTGCCTGCCTATATCACCCATTTAACAGGTGGGAAAATTGAAAATGCTAAATTGCAAGTAAGCCGAACTAAACTTTATACCCGTTCAATTGGATTCATCATTGGCTTTAGCCTTATTTTTATTGCGCTCGGAGCCTCGGCAAGTTTTATCGGGAAGGTGCTGGCGAATTATCGAATCATTATTATGCAGATTGCCGGCTTGCTTATTATCGTTTTTGGCTTGCAGATGGCAGGCTTATTGAAGTTTAAATTCTTAATGAGGGAAAAACGAATTGAAGCTGAACACGGATCAAAAAGTGTCTTGAGTTCCATATTATTGGGAATGGCGTTTGCGGCAGGCTGGTCCCCTTGCGTCGGACTTGCTCTTTCCTCCATACTATTATTGGCGGGTTCATCAGAAACGCTAAGCCAGGGGGTTTTTCTATTAGGCGCCTATTCTCTTGGAATGGCGATCCCATTTTTTATCATTTCCATTATCATTTCTTATTCCCTTAAGGCAATGAGAAAAATCAACAGATTCTTGCCGAGGCTGGCATTTGTAAATGGGATGATCATGGTTATGCTTGGGTTCTTGGTCTTGAGCGGACAAATGCAGAAAATCAGCGCCTGGTTGGCATCATATAGTCTATTCTTTTGATAAGAAGGAGGAAGCGGGCTTGCTTCAAGAAAACTTAATTGGAAAATCGGTTTTGGTTGTAGAAGATGACCCCAAGATACGTAATCTTGTAAAAATTTATTTGAACCGGGATGGGTATGAAGTGATTGAAGCGGTGAACGGCCTAGAGGCAAAGGAAAAAATAGAAGAGATGGATCCATGCATTTTAATTCTCGATCTGATGCTTCCCGAGATCAGTGGCGAAGAGATATGCAGATGGGTTCGGGAGGAATATAAAAGCAGGATGCCGATCATTATGCTGACAGCAAAAGTGTCTGAAAAGGAACGGATCAAAGGTTTCAAATTGGGTGCCGATGATTATGTGGTCAAGCCTTTCAGCCCTGGAGAATTAATGGTCCGTATTGAAGCAGTGCTTAGAAGGACCGCGAGCCGCTGCGGAAAGCTGAGTTTTACCGGGTTTACGATTAAGCCGGCAAAAGGGGAGGCGTCAATCGACGGTGAACAGCTTGAATTAACCAACTTTGAGTTTAAGCTTCTTCATATATTCATGCAGCATCCTGGTCAGATTTTATCAAGGGAACAAATCCTTTCCTTTATCTATGAAAATAATGAAAAGGCTGTATCAGACAGAACAATTGATGTCCATATCAAGAATTTACGTGAAAAAATAAAAACTAAAACACCTAAAGACTATATTCAAACCGTACGGGGAATGGGGTATAAATTTGTGGCTCTATAAAAGATTTTCCAACCTTTTATCAAGGCTTATCGCCCTTAATAGTATTGTCATATTGCTCGTTATTCTTATTGCAGGCATATCCGTCAAGGATTATGCTTGTTTTTTGGTTAATTCGGAACAAGTCACAGGACAGGATCTTGTTGACACCTTGAATGGGTTCCTTTGGAAAGTAGGAATTATTGTTTTTATCGTGGTGGGGATGTTCCATTATTTTACAGTCAGAAAAATGATGAGTCCCATTAGATCTTTATCAGCGGCGGCGAAATCAGTAAAGGAAGGCAGCGTCCCAACAAAGATTGATATAAGGACATCAGGCGAGATGAAGGAATTGATTGAGAATTTCAATTCAATGACAGAAACTCTCTATTTCGTTCAAGAGCAAAGGGAGGAAATGCTTCGTGATATTGCACATGAACTTCGTACTCCTTTAACAAATATAAATGGATATTTGGAAGCCTTGGAAAACAGGGTGATAGAAGGGGATTCTGAATTATTCGGTTCACTGCTTGAAGAATCCCAGCGTATAACAAGAATTGTCGAACTGATAACAGAATTGAATTCTTGGAATGAAGGGAACTTTTTCTCGGATAAGCAGTTTCGCCTCTTAATGATAAATGAATTGCTGACCAAAGTGATTACGACTTTCCAATTGAAATTGGAAGACAATTTTACAGAAATTGAAATTCATGTTGATCGAGCAGGCATTCAGGCGAATCAGGATGGCTTGAAGCAGGCTTTTACAAATATACTTCAAAATATAATTGATTATAATACCGGAAAGAAATTAACTGTGAATGGGTTAATTGAAAATGAAACATATACCATTGTTTTGACACATACCGGTCAATTTATTGATCCCGAAAAAAAAGATCTTATCTTTGAACGTTTTTATCGAATGGAACAATCAAGAAGTGCAGAAACTGGTGGTGCAGGACTTGGACTTGCCATCACAAAAAGTATTATAGCTTCTCACGGCGGCAAGGTCGGAATCAATACTGATGGCAACTGTCATACCTTTTGGATTGAGCTTCCTTTGCATTCAAAAATTTAATCATTCCTTAACAAATACAAATTATTATTATTTTAGAGGAGTGATGAGATGGAGTTTACGATTGAAAATGACCATATTAAAGGCGATTTGCGGTTTGGGGAGCTAACTATTTCACCGGATGAAACATACGGTTACCGTCCATACGAGCTTCTTGTCTCTTCATTAGCTGGATGTAGCGGAAGTTTGCTACGCACCATTTTAACCAAAAGAAGAATTGCATTTGAGAAAATCGAAATGCAGGTCTCCGCTGTTAGAAATCCCGATTACGCGAATCGAATTGAAAAGCTTTCTTTTTCGGCCCGTGTTTATGCTGAAGAGCCCTTTGCACCGCAGCAAGCAGAAAAGATTGCTCATTTAGTAGTGAAAAATTGCGGTATGATTCAGTCAGTCATTCAGTCAATTGACATCAAGTTCAGCATTCAATGTATTCATTTGAATGGAAGAAAAAATTGACCTATTTCCAGGTTGGCAGCTTAGCAATTCCAGCTGTTTGGGTTGCAGCTTCCGGTGCGCTGTTTGTTGCAGCCCTATTTAACAGGGCTTTTACGGGTAAAAAGGTTGAGGATTGGTATTGGAACGGATTTTTTTATTATTTTGTTTTATGGAAACTCAGCTATATTGTATTCAATTTGGGCCTTTTTTTAGATATGCCCCTGTCGGTTTTGTATTTCAATGGCGGCACAAAAGGTCATATTTTTGCGTTGGCCATCCTTTCTGTATATCTACTGGTCTTCGCATTAAAGCGATTCCCATTTTTATATGAAGAAAGTGCCTGGCTCTTTCTACTCTATTTTACAAGTTATCAAGTGATAATTGGCTTTTTGGACAAAAGCAGCCTTGAGCTGTTTATCCACCTTATATTATTGAGCTTCCTTCTAATACTCCTATCGCAAAAAAAGAAAAAATCCCTAACATCCAGGCAAATATTTCCGCTTTTTATATTGCTTGAGCTTTTGATCATCAGTTGGTTCGATTCTCTTTTTTCGCTGGAATCATTGACAATCATCTGGATGGGTTTGATTGTTTTCATTCTTGCAATAAAAGCTGATAAGGGGGCAAGATGACTTGAAAAAAAATCTTTTGTCTATCGCAATTATCATACTAGCCATTGCAATTGTAGCCGTCAATTTGTGGAAGCCGGTTGAAAAGGAGGCCGCAAAAGAGAAATCGAATTCTGAAACGGAAGACGTAAAAGTGGCGGATGAAAATGTTCCAGGTGTGAATCTATCTGAAGTGAAAGAAGGAAAGATGGCACCCGACTTTGAATTAGTCACATTAAATGGTGAGACAGTCAAATTATCCGATTATAGAGGGAAAAAGGTAATCTTAAATTTTTGGGCAACATGGTGCCCGCCCTGTAGGGCTGAAATGCCCCATATGCAAAATTTTTACGAACAAAACAAAGATAATGGCATCGAAATAGTGGCCGTGAACTTGACGAAGATGGATAAAGGGAGAATGGAAATAGACAAATTTGTAAAAGAATACGGTCTTACTTTTGATATTCCATTAGACGAAGAAGGTGACATTGGTATGCAATATCAAGCTTTTACCATACCCACGAGCTATATCATTGATACGAATGGGAAAATAGCATCAAAAGTTGTCGGCCCAATGGATGAGCCTACAATGGAAAGTTTAACGAATGAAATCGAGTAATTTCTCCATTGCTTGTAGAGAAAGTGGTTATCATCCCTATTCTCTACAAGCATTTTAGTTTTTAGTGAACGGGGATGACGGCAATTTCACACTAAATGTCATGCCTTTACTTTTATTCCTTCGTACATCTATAGAACCGCCGTGTAGCTTAACAACCTGATGGGCAATCGATAGTCCAAGGCCCGTCCCCGATATTTGCTTCGTTCTTGATTCGTCTGCTCTATAAAATCTATCAAATATCCGTTCCAAATGCTTCTCCTCTATCCCAATGCCGCTGTCACAATAGGCGACTGTTACTCCATCATCTTCTTTATTCAATGTAATATCAATTGAACCGCCTGCCTCAGTATATTTTAAAGCATTAGATAAAAGATTTTCCCAAACTTTTTCCAAAAAAGCTGGATCTCCCAGGATTTCCGTTTCATCAAGATCCATGGACAAAGACATACCTTTTTCTTCAAGAAGCCATCTGTATCTACGGGTGACCTCCATAATTTGCTCATTGAGTTTAAATGTCCTCTTACGGAGCGGTGAAACAAGCTGATCCAATGATGTTAAAAGCATAAGCTGCTTTGTCAATGAAGAAAGCCGCTCAGTTTCTGATTGGATCACTTCTGCATAATTTTGCCGCTCTGTTTCTGAAAGACCGCTGTCAATCAGCAGCTCCGCATATCCTTTAATATTTAAAAGCGGGGACTGGAAGTCATGTGACACATCGCTGATGAACTCCTTTCGGATCTTGTCGTTCTCATTCAACCGCTCCGTCATATTTCGAAAACTTTGGGCAAGCTGCCCGATTTCATCCCGCCGGTTGATGTCCAGTTCAGGGGAAAATTGTTCTTCGCCCACTTTTTTCGCAGCTTCGGTTAATTTTGTAATCGGATCAATGAGCATTTTGGCGATGGTTAACATGACCAGTAAGCTGATGATCGCCATGACAATGACCATGCCGCCAAGCAAATAATGTACCTCTGTAAAAAGGAACTTGATATCAGGACGGAGGAAGAGGGCATAGTCTGCTTCATTATGGCGGAAAGGGACTCCAACCGTATTGGCCAGCTCGTCTGAGAAGAAGCCCGTCACAAACGTTTCGGTCGGGAAATCTCTCATTCCGTGGTAGACCCGCCCACCCAACACTTCGCTGACGACATCCTGCGAAAGATTGTTGACACGAAATGGTGCACCATATTGAATCGTTTTATGCTTCTCGTTTACAACATAAATTTTATAGCCTGTTGCAGATTGGGTTTGGAGAAAACTCTCCAAATCCAGTTTTTTCTCGGATTCAATGAAGGAAGCCAATGATAAAGCAATTTCCATGTTTTTTTCATCATTTTTTTCTTTTAATAGCTGGTGATAAAATGTGTTGACAGCTAAAAAAGCGATCAGAGCGCTTATAATCATCGTTCCGAGTGTAAAGACAACGAACTTGCTGTAAAGGGATTTCATTTTTGCATTACCTCTAGTTTGTAGCCGACACCTCGAACCGTTGAAATGACGACATTTTTGGCCACTTTTTTCAACTTATCGCGGAGCCTTTTAATATGTACATTCAAAGTTTGCTCTTCACCTTCATAGTCATATCCCCAAACACGTTCGAGCAATATTTCGCGTGTAAATACCTGGTTGGGGCGGGAAGCGAGGACAGACAGTAATTCAAATTCTTTCAGCGGCAGCAGGATCACCTTTTTACCGGCAGATACTTCATAGCTCTGCCTGTTAATCGTAAGGGGGCCCACCTCGATTAAGATATCGATCGCTTTGTCATATCTCCTCAAAATGGCGTTGATTCTAAAAAGCAGCTCTTTCGGCTCAAACGGTTTGACAAGATAATCATCCGATCCAGCCAAAAAGCCTTTCGCCTTGTCTTCCAGTTCTCCTTTGGCTGTCAATAGGAGGACGGGAATATCCGCCTCGGCCCTTAATTTTTTTGTCAGTGTATAACCGTCCATTCCTGGCATCATGACATCTATGACAGCGAGATCGGGAACCTCATTATCTAACAAGGCAAGGGCATTTGGGCCGTTTGCTGCCTTTAAAACCGTATATCCAGCCTGCGTCAAATGGATATTAACCAGCTCTAAAATATGAGGGTCGTCGTCGACAACGAGTATTTTCAAGTCGCCAGCTCCTTTTACTGAAACTGTTTCCATTATAAAGGATATTGGATTGTAAGAGAAAAGGAAAAGAGGAAGGAACAAAAGCAGTATTCTGTACAAAAGTCTTCACATTTCATATAAATCGCCGTTATGGACGAAATACTTCACTTTTTCATTATTCTTTCCGATTACGCTTTAACTTCATTCAGCAGAAGTCTCCCACTTCTGTAAGTGGTGAGATGAATGCATTTTGTATTTCATTCAGTAGGGGGGAAACCCCGGCTAAATAAAGTTAAAGCCTCCGGGGGATGCCACAGATTTTCAGAGGAAATGTATCGAGCTTAAGGTTGATAAAATCTGGGCGCAAATACGCCAAGGCATTTGATTACTCTTCTCTCGACTGTCCGGGGCGTTATGGACAGACAACAAAAAAACAGCCTTGATTCGGCTGCTTCAATGAAGTCAATTCGGTTTTACAAGGTTATATTTCTTAATATGGTATTGAAGGCTTTGACGGCTGATTCCAAGTTTTCTTGCTGAGGCAGAGATGTTCCAGTCCAATTGCTCCAAAGTTGCTAATATATAATGTTTTTTTGAGGATGTAAACATGGATTTAAATGGTGTTGCTTCCTTTACCTCTTGATTGCTTGTCTCGGAACCCTGTAATTTGCCTCTCATAAATACTGGCAGATGATCTATGTCGATGGTTCTATCAGTATCGCTATGACGAATCATCAGATTTTCAATTAGATGCTCAAGTTCCCGCGTATTTCCAGGCCAGTTATACTGAAGGAGCATCCTTCGCAGTGCTTCGGTCATTGGCGGCGCTATTTTTGAAAACTTTTCCTGATAAGACTTGAGAAAATAATCGATAAAGAAGTGGATATCTTCCGGACGCTCCCTTAACGGCGGAATGTACAGGCTTGTTCTTGCAATTCGGTAAAATAGGTCCAGCCTTATTTTTTTATTCACAATTAGCATTTCCGGATCCTCATTCGATGCACTGATCACCGTACAATTGACGGGTTTTGTCTCGTTAGAGCCAACTCTTCTGACGAGCCGTTCCTGCAAAACTCTCATTAACTTCGACTGAAGAGTCATCGGCATTGAGTTGATTTCATCAAGGAACAGTGTTCCATTCTTTGCATATTCAAATAATCCAACTTGATCAGCAGCCCCGGTGAAAGCACCTTTTACTGTACCGAATAAGGTGCTTTCTAAGAGGTTTTCCGGTATGGCCGCGCAGTTGACTGCTACGAAGGGACTTTCTGACCGTGGACTGTGATTGTGCATGCTTTGGGCGAAAAGTTCTTTTCCTGTCCCAGTTTCTCCCACAATTAAAACATCTGCATTATGTACCGCGATGTTTTGTGCATCCTTAATCAAGTTTTTTAGGGCTAGGCTTCTTCCTTTAATATCTTCAAACGTAAACGTGGTTCCATTGCTTGAATAGGTTTTGGTTACCTGATTATCAACAGTATGTCTTTTTTCCTCGATCGTTTGGTGAAGCCTATCCTTCAGCCGGGACTCGTTTGTGCTGATTGAAAACACAGCAATAGTCTCTCCATTTTTTTGAATGGGGAAGGTGCTGTAGTTTACATATCTAGGTACACCATCAATTTTTGAGTGTGCTTTGTACCGTGAAAATATAGGCTTTTTTGTTTTCAACACATGCTTATGTTCGGAGTTTTGCGGATTGTAATTATATGCGGACCAGAGCGGCTTTCCGACTACTTGGGTTTTGCTCAATCCCTCCATTTTCTCCTGGGCATCATTGTATAGGACAATATCTCCGTTCAAGTTGCTCATCATCACACCCTCATCAAGGGAGTCAATCACTTTTTCAAGACAATATAGACGATTGCTCTTGTTTTCTATGAGGTCCGACAAATCTTCAAGACATAAAATGATGTAGGGCACTTCAAAAGTGAGCGCTTTCACTTCAATGCTATATTTTGTTCCGTTCAGAACTTTGGAAAATGTCTCTTTATGTTCGAAACTAACTTCATTACATGGGATTAGCTTGGAGATAGGCATTCCTATTTCGATGTTTTTTGATAAATTCGAATTTGTATCGTGCCAAACAATCTCATGATTAATATTTAAAATGATGACCTCGTCTACAAAGCCCTTAATAAGAGAACCGATAGCTGGTGCCAGCAAAGCCATTCCTCCTAATTATTATCCTTATAGAGGATGTTCAAAAAGTCATCAAATATTAAGCGACAAATCTCTTTGTTGGCTTGTGTCTGTGCTGCTCATGTATCTAAAAGCTTACAATCCGCTGCTCGTAACTTCGCCCCCTCAACCCTTTTGCTTCTAATTTGGCAACCTTTTGAACACGCACTTATATTACGAATATATCATGAATTAATTCTTTTTAAAATAATCTGCATGCAAAAACATTTTGCATGCTATTGAAATATAAGCGAATTCAACACTTTTTTCTTTTTTCAGTTAGAGTTCTCTTTTTGGCATGCAAAATTTATCTGCGATTAAGCTGAAAAAAGGTTGTTAAAGAAGTTTGTGGAAATGAGTCAAATCATTACGAAAGTACAGGCTTTGGACGTTTTTTTATTAAAAAAAGACTCTATAAAAAATTTGGCACGGAACTTGCGAAAATAATGAGTGTGAAAGCAAATATTTACTACATAGGAGGAATTTTATATGTCCACACCAGAGATATTGTATGAAGTAAAGGCGCAAAGAGGCGATAAGCTACGCTGTAAAGGATGGAGACAGGAAACCATTTTGCGGATGCTTGAAAATAATATGGAAAATGCGGAAAAACCTGAAGAGCTGATCATTTACGGAGGAATCGGAAAGGCAGCACGTAACTGGGAATCCTACCATGCCATTGTTAAATCATTAAAAGAGTTAGAAGACGATGAGACATTGGTTGTACAGTCCGGTATGCCAGTAGCAGTTTTTAAAACACATAAATACGCACCGACAGTTGTTATGGCAACAACTAACATCATGAAAGCTGATTGGCCGACGTTTTATGATCTTCAAGAAAAGAACTTGACCATATATGCAAACTATACAGCGGCACCGTGGGAATATATCGGAACACAAGGGGTTATCCAAGGAACTTTTGAAACATTGTCAGCCATAGCCCGCTTGCACTACAACGACTCTCTTGTAGGAAAAATACTCTTGACTGCAGGGGCAGGTGGAATGGGCGGAAACCAGACAAGAGCGATGACGATGCATGGCGGGGTAGCCATTCTCTGTGATTCAAACGTGGAAATCATCAACCGCCGAATTGAAAAAGGGTTCATCGATGTATTGGTTGATTCACTAGACGAAGCAATCGTCATGGCGAAGCAAAATGCTGCAGAGAAAAAAGCAATTGGCATCGCGGTTGTTGGAAACGCTGCCGATATATTTGAGGAAGTCATTGAAAAAGGATTCCTTCCTGACATCACAACGTCCATGACGCCGGCGCATGACCCAATCTCTTACTTGCCATCGGGATATACAGTCCAGGAAGCAGAAGAGCTGCGTGAAAAAGATTTCGACCTGTATTTAGAAAAAGCACGTGAAACAATGATTCGTGAATTGAAAGCGCTTATTAAATTTATGGATCTTGGCGTCCATTCATTCGAATATGGAACGAGCATCCGTAAAGAGTGTATTGACGCTGGAATGGACGAAAAAGAGGCGAAGCGCCTACCAGGATTCGTTGCAGAATATATTCGGCCACTCTTCTGCGAAGGCCGTGGACCTTTCCGTTGGACGTGTATGTCTGGAGATCCTGAAGATTTAAGAAAAATTGATGACATGATCCTTGAGAAATTCAAAGATGACCTGCTCGTTACACGCTGGATCAAATTGGCAAAAGAGCATATCCCTATTGAGGCGCTTCCTGCGCGAATCTGCTACATGGGATTCGGACAGCGTAAAGAATTCGCCCTTGAAGTCAACGATATGATCCGCCGAGGTGAACTCTCGGGACCGGTTGCCTTCTCACGTGACAACCTTGATTCTGGATCAATCGTGAACCCGACGTTCGAATCAGAAAACATGAAAGACGGCGGGGATCTCATATCTGACTGGCCCGTATTGAATGGTCTTTTGAACGCAGTCGGCATGTGTGACCTAATCGCGCTTCAGGCGAACTATTCTATGGGTGAAGCAGTACACACGGGTGTCACAATGATCGCAGACGGAACGGAAGAATCCGACATGAGATTGGAAGTGTCTATGACAGTCGATTCAGGTATCGGTGTTGTCCGTCATGCACAAGCAGGCTATGAGACTGCGAGAGACGTAGCTAATGGAAAAGGACAACTTACAGACGAAAGCATTCAAATTCCACTTTGGTGGACACCAAAAGCCACTTTCGGACCAAAAGATTTAGAGAAAGAAGACGTAAAAGCTTAACCAAGCCAGTTTCAAACAGTTCTTTTTTCATCCAGAAAAAACAAGTAGAGATTCAACAGCCCTGTTGAATCTCTACCATTATCTGCTCCAACAGACTTTTAACTTCATTCAGCAGAAATCTCCCACTTCTATAAGTGGTGAGATGAATGCATATTGGTAATCCATTCAGTGGGGGGGCAAACCCCAGCTGAATAAAGTCAAAGCCTCCGGTGGATGCCACAGATTTTCAGCGGAAATTTATCGAACGGAGGCTCGATAAAATCTGGGCGCAAATACGCAAAGGCGCATTTGATTTGTAAGGACAAATAAATGTCGAAAGTGGTGAGAATAATGAGTGAATTGGACAGTGCAGTGAGCGAGAAGGAAGTTGTGATGGAAAACCAGGCAGAACCATCTTATCAATCATTTAAAAATATATTCA
The DNA here is from genome assembly GCF_003605405.2 of Siminovitchia terrae. Lineage (GTDB taxonomy): Bacteria > Bacillota > Bacilli > Bacillales > Bacillaceae_C > Siminovitchia > Siminovitchia terrae. Next base: position 135,672 of record NZ_QYTW02000002.1, read on the forward strand.
GATTCTCGTTGTTTAGCATAATTGGGATTTTTATGTTTTTCATTCCGATAACGGTAAATGGGAAAAATTCCATTCCATTGGATCACTTTGTCACCTGGGTACGAGAAACCGTAGGGTTTGGTGCTTCTGTCTATGTGTTAATAATGGTTATACTGGGAGCCGCGTATCCTTTTTACAATAAATCTTGGAAAAAGAGCACTGTTGATCTGGTTATCTCTCTTTTTAAAGTATTAGGCGCCATAGCCACTGTGATGGTCGTGTTTAATATTGGGCCGGCCTGGCTGATGGCCGAAGATATGGGTCCATACTGGCTGAATCTATTACTTATTCCTATTGGAGTGCTTGTCCCAATCGGGGCAGTATTTTTGGCCTTGCTTGTTGGGTATGGTCTTCTCGAATTTATCGGGGCATTGATGCAGCCGATCATGAGGCCTATTTGGAAGACGCCGGGAAGATCAGCCATAGATGCGGTGGCCTCTTTTGTCGGGAGCTACTCTATCGGCTTACTGATTACGAACCGAGTGTATAAAGAAGGTAAGTATACCAAAAGAGAAGCAGCTATTATTGCCACAGGTTTCTCCACTGTTTCTGCGACATTTATGGTTGTTGTCGCCAATACGCTAGATTTGATGTCGATCTGGAATCTTTATTTTTGGATCACCCTTGTCGTCACTTTTACAGTTACTGCCATCACGGTGAGAATTTGGCCACTGAGCAAAATGAAAGATGAATACTATTCGGGGGTAGGACAGCCTGAGGTGATGATCAAAGAAAAACGGCTGAAGCATGCTTGGAATGAAGCAATGAAAACAGCCGAGCATGCTCCGAACCTTGGGAAGAACATAGTAGCTAATGTAAAGGACGGGTTATTAATGGCAATGGGGATTCTCCCAACCATCATGTCGATTGGACTGCTCGGTTTTATATTAGTCAACCAAACTCCAGTTTTTGATTATGCCGGGTACATCTTTTACCCATTGACATTCATATTGCAAATCCCTGAACCACTACTAGCTGCAAAGGCTGCAGTCGTAAACCTGGTTGATATGTTTGTTCCTTCGCTGGTTGTAGTCGATACAAGTCTGGAAACAAGATTCATTATTGGGACGCTTTCTATCTCGGCCATCATGTTTTTCTCATCCTTAATCCCTTGTATTATATCAACAGAAATCCCGATCAAAATTAGCCACTTGATTATCATTTGGTTTTGGAGAACTGTATTCACCCTTATCGTCGTTACTCCAATTGCCTTTTTGATTTTGTGATTACTGGAAAGGAGTTTGATAGCTTTGTCAGAAATAAAGGTTGATTTGGTCATCGCAAACGCTGCTGAAGCATTGACTATCAGTGGAAAACAGTCAGATTTGGGTGTCATTAAAAATGCATGGATTGCTGTAAAGGATGGAGTAATTACTGGCATTGGGTCTGAAAGAGAGGTAAGAGCTTCTTATGACATTTCGGAAGCAAAAATGATTGATGCTTCTGGAAAAGTAGTCGCACCCGGGTTTGTTGACTCGCATACGCATCTAGTGTTTTACGGCTCTCGTGTGGAAGAATATGCAGCTAAAGTGGCTGGGATCAATCCAAAAAAGTTAGAGGAGCTAGGCATTATTACTGGGCCAAATCGCACGGTGGAATTAACTCGTGAATCGCCAGATGAAGAGCTGCTAGAGCAGGCGAAGAAGCGGATGTTGACGATGCTCGAATATGGGATCACTACAGTAGAAAGTAAAAGTGGATATGGTTTGACAACAGAAAGTGAAATTAAAATCCTTGAGATCAGTAGAAAGCTTGGGGAAGAAACACCACTGGATGTCCTAAATACTTTTCTTGGTGCTCATGGATTTCCGGAAAACAAGACAAAAGAAGAGTATATCGAGGAAATCATCAATGACATGATTCCGAGGGTAGCCGAGCGCGGTCTGGCAGAATTTTGTGATGTGTGGTGTGACGACGGCTACTTTACTGCAGAAGAATCCAAACAGATTCTAGAGGCAGGGATCAAGCACGGCCTGAAACCGAAAATCCATGCGGACGCCTATTCTTATATTGGTGGATCTGATTTGGCTGCGGAGATGAACATGGTATCAGTTGACCATATGAACTTCACTCCTGAAGAAGTGATGGATCGTCTGGCAAAAACCGATGTAACCGCAGTACTGATGCCAGCTCTTGATTTTGCAGTGGGACATAAGCGTCCCTTTCAAGCACGAAAAATGCTGGATAAGGGCGTCAAAGTTGCCCTGGCGACTGATCTATGCCCAGCTTGCTACACAGAATCGATGCAGTTCGTCATCAATCTAGCTTGCAGACTGTACCAATTTTCTGTGGAGGAAGCAATCAAAGCTGCTACATATGGAGGGGCCAAGGCGCTTAATTTGGATGACAGAGGTATTTTGGAAGAAGGAAAAATCGCAGACATCCAGATTTGGGATGTTCCATCCTATAAACATATCGCTTATCATCTTGGAACGAATGTAGTGGAAACAGTAATCAAAGATGGAAAAGTTGTAATCACCAAATAAAAATAGTTGGGGGAATGTTGGATGAGCACAGACCAAATTTCAAAAGCTGCCGCAAAGGTGGATGAAGACCGGCTGTTGGAGCTGTTTCTTGAACTGGCAAAAATAAATGGACCCAGCACGCAGGAACAGCATGTTGCAGATTATTTAACGGAGGCGCTGCCTAAGCTGGGCTTTACTTTGGAGTTCGATGAGGCCCATAAAAACTTCAGAGGGGAAGTAGGGAATTTAATTGCTTGGAAGGAAGGAACTGATCCGACGATTCCACCGCTGTTTTTCTCGACCCATATGGACACAGTTCTTCCGACTGAAGGGTTGAAGCCAGTCATTAAAGACGGAGTGATTTATTCTGATGGGACAACAATATTAGGGGCTGATGATCGGGCAGCAATTGCCGCTTATTTGGAAGCTGTCAGAGCAATTACTGAAAGCGGTGTGCCGCATGGTCCGATTGAATTTGTTTTAACTGTAAACGAACAACCTGGTCTTGTAGGAGCAAGGTATATGGATTACAGCAAAGCGAAAAGCAGGACAGGCTATATTTTCGACAGTAGCGGGGATGTTGGACAAATCATTTTGAGGGGACCGTACAGCAGCAGGATCTGGATGGAAGTGAAAGGAAATGCCGCCCATATTGCGCTGAATGCAGAGGAAGGAAATAGTGCTTTCTTAATTGCCGCTGAGGGCCTTTCTAATATGAAGTTGGGTGAGATTGACAAAGAGACTTTGGCTAACATTGGAGTGATGAAAGGTGGAGAGCTAACATCCATCATTCCTGGAAGCATAACAGTTGGTGGAGAAGTCCGCAGCTTTTCAAAAGAAAAACTCGATCACCAGCTTAAAGCTATGGAAGGGGCTATGCAAGAGGCTGCTCACAAGTACGGGGGCTCTGTGGAAACTAGAATTGAGAAGAAGTACAGCGGGTTTGATATTTCGGAAAATCACATTCTAACAGAAACAGCGCAGGCTGCAGCACATAATATACAAGTGAGTCCTTGGTTAACTGAAACGCTTGGAGGGGCAGATACGAATGTATTAAATGAAAATGGATTGACTTGCCTTACACTTGGATTAGGTTTTCGAAATATTCATTCATTCAGAGAATGCATTAGCATCGAAAATTTGATCAACACAGGTAGATTGACGGCTGCTCTTATTGAAGAGTGGTATGAGAAGCATAAGAAGGCATGAGTAAGGTGCTTGAAGCGCAGGGGGAACTACGGCTTAAAGGCCACTAACAGGCCAAGGAGACTCAGGCAATGAAAAAATCAGTACCATAATCACTGGAGTTATTGTTGTAAAAACACTCACCTCTGAATCGGCAACAAGGAAAATAAGAAGACTTGGGCCGCCAACTTTTACTCAGATGCTAATGGCGGCAGTCAAAATTCGGAGTAGAGGGGATTCAGAGGTTATGCTGACCAATCCAGTCGTCATTTCTGTACTTGTTTTAACTGTTTTAAGTTTATCAAGGGTGCATGTCATTTTCGCCTTGTTGATTGCAGCCATAACAGCCGGACTGGTTGCTAATCTGTCTCTGACAGACACAATCTCCATCTTTTTGGGAGGCATGGGAGGCCAATCAGAAACAGCGTTAAGCTATGTTCTGTTGGGAATATTCGCGGCAATGATTGCTTACTCGGGAATTACTTCAATTTTAATAGATAAATTGCTGGAACAGAAAAATCGTAATAAGATAGTTTTACTGCTTATGATTGCTGGTCTCACCTGTTTATCGGGAAACTTGATTCCGGTACATATTGCATTTATTCCAATTTTGATTCCGCCGCTTTTGCTTTTCTTCAACCACTTGAAGATTGACCGAAGAGCGGTGGCATGTGCCCTTACTTTTGGTTTGAAAATGCCGTACCTACTCATTCCTGCAGGATACGGACTGATTTTTCATGGAATCATACAAACAGAAATGAAAGCGAATGGGATGAATATAGCCATGTCACAACTGCCGAAAGCTATGGCAATTCCAGCGGCTGGAATGTTTGTCGGATTGTTCATTGCCGTGTTTTTTACCTACCGTAAACCAAGAAGTTATCAGGATACGGAGGGGGATAAAGCATTAGCTGAGGTTGGGGCGGCAAATGATGTATCAAAACGGAAATTACAACTAAAGGATTTTGTGACAATTGGTGCAGTAATCATTGCGTTACTGACTCAAGTGTTATTTAGTTCTCTAGTTCTTGGGGCGTTGGCAGGAATCATTATCATCTTTATTGGACGAGTCGTAAAAGTCGGTGAGGGAGAACAGGTTGTGCAGGATGGGGTGAAGTTAATGGGTGCAATTGCATTCGTCATGCTGATCGCCTCAGGATACGCTACTATTTTAAAGGAGACTGGTGCAGTGACCGAACTGGTTGAGGCTGTGAACTCGGTCATAGGAGACAGTAAAGTAATTGGAGCATCTGTCCTCTTATTGATCGGCCTGCTGGTGACTATGGGGATTGGAACTTCCTTTGGAACAATTCCGATTTTGGCGACTGTTTTCGTGCCATTGTGTATGCTGATGGGATTCAGCCCGCTTGCCACTGCTGCTTTGATTGGCACGGCAGGTGCACTTGGGGATGCTGGATCGCCTGCATCGGACAGTACACTGGGACCGACAGCAGGACTGAATGCCGATGGACAGCATAACCATATTTGGGATACATGTGTACCGACTTTTATCCACTATAATGTCCCGTTATTTATTTTCGGTGTAGTTGCGGCGCTGGTTCTTTAAGATGCAACAAGAATAATCATGTAAAGGGGTTGGGGACATGTCCACAGGTATCATTGCACTTGACGGTGAAACGTTAAATAGGAAACAGGTCCAAACAATTGTAAACGGCCAAGCTAAGGTCGAAATATCCGAGGCCAATTGGAGCAAAGTCTGTGCAAGTAGAGAGCGAATTGAAAAACAGATCAATGATGGAAAAATTGTATATGGTGTTAATACAGGATTTGGAAAGCTAAGCGATATTGAGATTGGAAAAGAAGATATTTCAAAGCTTCAGTTGAATCTGCTCAGGGCGGATGCGGTGGGTGTCGGTGAACCCTTACCTACCTTAGTTGTCCGTTCCATGATGGTTCTGCGTGCAAATGCGCTGGCTAAAGGGTTCTCCGGAATTCGGAAAGAAACTTTGCAGCTTTTGGTTAGCATGATTAATAAAGGAGTTCACCCTGTTGTTCCAAGTAAAGGTTCTGTAGGGGCAAGCGGAGATTTAGCTCCCTTGGCGCATGTAGCCGTTGTATTGGTTGGTGAGGGGAAAGCCGAGTATCAGGGGGAAGTATTGCCGGGAGGGGAAGCGTTGAAGCGGGCTGAGCTTACTCCTGTCTCATTGAAAGCGAAGGAAGGTCTTGCATTAATTAATGGGACACAGGCGATGACAGGCGTTGGAGTATTGGCTTTAAATGAAGCAGAGCGTGTGGGACTCGCGGCAGACATGTCAGCCTGCTTAACAATGGAAGCGCTTCAAGGGATTATCTCCGCCTTTGAAAGTGAATTGCTTGCTGTTCGCCCGCATCCAGAAATGGAATTTGTCGGATCTCGGATCAGAAGATGGCTGGAAGGAAGCAAAAGGATTACGCGCCAAGGGGAAATCCGTGTGCAAGATCCTTATTCCATCCGCTGTATTCCTCAAGTACATGGGGCCTCTTGGCAAGCCTTCAACTATGCGAACGACCGCTTGTCGGTGGAAATCAATTCTGCAACGGATAATCCGATTGTGTTAGAAAGCGGTGAAATTATTTCAGGCGGTCATTTTCATGGACAACCAATCGCTTTAGCAATGGATTTTTTGAAAGTGGGAGCTGCAGAACTAGCCAATATTTCAGAAAGACGAATCGAAAGGCTGGTCAATCCACAATTGAGTGGTTTGTCCCCATTCCTCGCATTAGATCCTGGATTGGAATGCGGTCTGATGGTGCCGCAATACGCAGCTGCTTCACTAGTGTCCGAGAATAAAGTGCTTGCGCATCCGGCAAGTGTCGATTCTATTCCAACCTCTGCAAACCAAGAAGACCATGTAAGTATGGGGACAATTGCATCTAGGCAAGCGCGCGAGATCGTTCACAACTCAGCACGTGTCATTGCCATCGAAATGATTTGTGCATCGCAGGCCATCTACTTAGAGCAGGCGGAAAATCAGCTGGCGCCGGCTACAAGGGATTTTCTTGAAAAAGTGCGCAAGATATGCCCGCCGTTGGAAACAGATCGGGCTATCTCAGAAGAAATGGAAGAAATAGCGCAATTTCTTCTTAAGAATGACCTTCTTGAGAAATAAGACTTCGTCATTTTGAAGGGAGTTATTGGAACAGATTGAAATAAATTGCAAAAATAACCACTTGTAAAAGGAAAGAGAGAACACCAAAAGCCACTATTGATCCAATTGCCATTGGTGCACAGATTGTGAATAATCTGCAGTATATTATTGCCTGGAACATCGATCCAAATGAAAAAGCCGTTGTCTCTGTAACCGAGTTCCATGGAGGAACGGCTAGAAACATTATTCCTGACCCCGTAACGTTAGGTTCAGTTGTAATCGCTGCCATTCTTGTTAAAACGCTGTAATAGTAAAGCGCGAAAGGAAGATCTTTGTGATATTAAAAGGTCTTCCATTTTGATTTTTTCGGCAAAAAGCCGTTCTTTTAGCTGTCTCTATAGTCAGTGCCCTATCTTTATAGTTCTAAGGTAACCTCAGGGATATCTTCATTATCGTGGTCGAAAAGTCTAATCAAATGCGCCTTGTCGTATTTGCGCCCAGATTTTATCGAGCTCCGCTCGATAAATTTCCGCTGAAAATATGTGATCCGCCGGAGGCTTTGACTTTATTCAGCCGGGGTTTGAACCCCCACTGAATGGAATACCAATAGGCATTCATCTCACCACTCACAGATGTGGGAGACTTCTGCTGAATGAAGTTAAAGCTTTTTCGATTTTTCTTTTTTGAACAGTTATATCTGCGTCTAGGAGCGGTCTTGTTATGAAATGTTTCTTTTGAATTAACTCACAACTCTATTTTATGATATAATTTTGATTATTCATAAATTGGTAGGGAGGGGATTTTCAGATGTCTCTTGTGTTGACGCAATTTTTGGATCGGGCAGTTCATTTGTATGGTAGAAAACCAGCTATTATTGATGAACAGGGCAAATGTTACACTTATGAAGCAATAAATGAACGAGTAAACAGTCTTTCATTTGGACTGGATTCCCTTGGTGTAGAAAAAGGTGATCGGGTTGCTTATTTAGCCCCGAATACGCTGGGAATGTACGAAGGGTTTTATGGGATTTTTCAAGTTGGCGGTATAATGGTCTCATTAAATACACGGCTGAAGCCGAGGGACTATGTGTATATTTTGAATCACAGTGAAAGCAAAGTGCTTTTTGTTGATTGCGATCTTTTAGAGCTGATTCAGCCGGTGCGCGATCAGCTTGAAACAGTAGAAACAATCATCGTTCATGGTCTGCAAGAGGACAAGGAAGGGTTCATTTCTTATGACCGTTGGCTTTCTTCTTTTCCGACGACTGACTTTCCTCGTGTAGAATTGCATGAGGATGATGTCAGCACTTTGCTATATACGAGCGGTACAACCGGGAATCCAAAAGGAGTCATGCTGACGCATCGGAATAATTACTTGCATGCTTTATCCACCATGCATCACTTGCGGGTAAATGACCGTGATGTCCTTATGCATATTTTACCGATGTTCCATGTGAACGGTTGGGGATCCCCTTTCTATTATACAGCGAATGGCGCGACCCAGATTATGCAAAAAACGATCGACCCGAAGGTGATCTTAGAAAAGGTTGAAAAATACGGGGTCACGGTGATGCATATGGCTCCTACTGTACTTCAATCGATTATGGATCAATACATAAAAGTAAACCCGCAAATTGACCAAAATGTCCGGATTATTGTCGCGGGTTCTGCACCACCTAAAGCTTTCATCAGACAGCTGGAAGAAGAAATCGGCTGGGAATTCTACCAGGTATATGGAATGACAGAAACTTCGCCTTTGAGCTTGGCGTCTTATATTTCATCCGAAGATGAAGGCGTTTCCAATGATGATTATTATATGTTAAAAGTCAAAACCGGCTTAGAAATGATCGGAACTGTCGTTAGAGTGGTGGACGAATTTGGAAATGATGTTGCAAAAAACGGTAAAGAAGTCGGAGAAGTGATTGTAAAAGGTCCAGGCGTCATGAAAGGATATTGGAAAGATGAAGTGGCGACGAATGTGACGATTATCAATGGATGGCTTCATACCGGGGATATGGGGACGATAGACGAAAAGCGCCGCATCCAAATTGTTGACCGGAAAAAGGACATCATCATCAGTGGAGGAGAAAACATTTCTACTATAGAAATCGAAAATATTATATACGACCATCCGTCGGTGAAAGAGGTGGCTGTCATTGCTGCGCCTCATGAAAAGTGGGGGGAGACTCCGCATGCCATTATTGTTGTGCGGGACGGACAGGAAGTAACTGGGCAAGAGATCATTGATTTTACAAGAAAAGGGCTGGCACATTTCAAATGCCCGACCATCGTGACTTTTATGGACGAACTTCCCAAAACGGCGAGCGGCAAAACCATGAAGGTGAAGCTGCGGGAGCTTGTATCACAACGATAGTTATACGGAATAGAACAAAAGCTGATATAATGATGGCAGCCAATAAGAAATTTTGACAGAAAGAGGGCTGCACGATGACATCAACCATTGATATTCGCGTTCTGAACAGCAATGAAGAAATGAGACAAATGTATCAGCTTGAAGAGTTCATTTGGCAAGGGGAAGGCGGAATCCCTGTACACCAGACAATTACGGCCATTCGGAACGGAGGCCTTGCGATTGGTGCATATTGTGATGATCAGCTTGTTGGGTTTAGCTATAGTTTTGCAGGATTCAAGGATGGTAAGGTCTATCTATGCTCACACAATATGGGAATCCATCCCGAATACCGTGACAGAGGCATCGGTGCTTCTTTAAAAAACAGACAAAAAACGGAAGCGGCCCGAATAGGGTACGATATGCTGACATGGACATATGATCCGCTGGAGACACGCAATGGCTATTTGAATCTAGCGAAACTCCGTGCGGTTTGCAGTACATATATTGAAAATTGCTATGGAGAGTTCGATGACGGACTGAATGCGGGCTTACCGACAGACCGATTTAAAGTGGAATGGTGGGTCAAAAGCAGGCATGTGAATGAACGTCTTCAAACTTCTATTGCAGATGACGTCTTTTATATCCCGTGGAAAGAGACTGCAAGTGGCCCCGCTCTTACCCTGAATGGTGAAATCCCTGATGCGAAACAAATAATGGTTCCAGTTCCTGCGGCATTTCAAAAAATAAAGCAAGAGGATATAGGCCTGGCATTGGATTGGAGATTGAAAACCCGTGCTGTATTTCAGGAGCTGTTCAAAAAGGGTTATGCGGCAGTTTCTCTTGAAAGAAGTAAAGAAGGGCCTATGCATCATTATTTGTTGGTAAAAAGATTTGAACTTCAAATTTAATTTCATTCAGTAGAAATCTCCGACTTCCGTAAGTGGTGAGGTGAATGCCTATTGGTATTCCATTCAGTGGTGGTTCAAACCCCGGCTGAATAAAGTCAAAGCCTCCGGCGGATGCCACAGATTTTCAGAGGAAATTTATCGAGCGGAGCTCGATAAAATCTGGCGCAAATACGCCAAGGCGCATTTGATAATCGAGGTTGCAGTGCCTCCTTCCAACGATGTAGATGTATTCTCACGAGACTTGGGTTTCATTGCATTTTTCAGGATGGACAATTAAAAGGTAATGTTGTTTCAGGTGGAGGAATGGGCATGATCAATGGGGACACAAGCACTTATCCTCAATTGCGCAGGGTTATCGAATTTTGCTTCCCGAACCAAGTAGTGGATCTGGCTGAAAAAATAATTATCCATCAATACGCAAAAGAACGTGTGAAGCAGGAACATTTCGGGGAGTTTGTGATTCGCGCAGGCTAGTGAAGCGGGTTCATTCCGGATTGGATTTTCACGATTGATGTAAGGAAGTAATAACTAATAGATTTTACCTTAAGGTGCTCCTTTCTTTCGGTTATAGTTTCCAGCAAGCTATAATACCAAAGGCAGGAGCCCTTTTTATATTTGGAAACCATCTACGTTCTACTTTCATTTCATAATAGGAATGGATAACAAACTATTAATAGCAAAGCAAACAAGAAAATCCTGTTATCGTTTAGCAACAACGAAAAGTGTGTTGCGGGGAATGTCTGATGAAAGGGTTTCTTATACGTAAGAATGTAAGTTTGTTAGATTGTAAAAAACCCCTTTAACGTTTTAAGCCTTTGGGGTTTTTTGAGTCGACTAACCACATTTTACAGTGTGAGTGAAATTTATATTGACTTTTTATTCATACTTTAATTATAATATGTTCAACCAAGTTATTGTTTCATAATTCAAAATGTAAGCGATTTATGCGAGGTGAGATTGAAAAAATGACAGCTTTTGTTGTTCGTTGTTTTGAGTATCTTTATCCGCGCAATTTACTAAGCTACTAGCTAAATAGGAGGAATTGACAATGACAAATTTAAAAGGCGTATATCCAGTACTCGTGACACCGATGTATGAAGATGAATCGATTAACTGGGATGGTTTCAGGCAAAATATCGAGTATTTTATTAAACAAGGTGTCGATGGGCTTGCAATCAATGGGAGTACGGGTGAATTTGTAAGTTTGTCGAAAGAGGAGCGGTTCAAAGCCGTTGAAGTGGCGGTGAAACAAGTCGCAGGAAGATTGCCCCTAGTTGTGGGAACTGCAGCAGAAACAACAGAGGAAGCGATTGAATATACCCAACAGGCTGAAGAAACGGGGGCGGATGCGGCTCTTCTCATCAACTCATACTATGCTCATCCAAAGGATGAAGAGATTTATGAGCATTTTAAGGCTGTCGCTGAATCCGTTTCATTTCCAATCATGATTTATAATAACCCTTTCACTTCCGGTGTAAACATTTCAGTTGATACCATACTTCGAACTGGCAGGGAAGTGAAGAATATCACCCATATTAAAGAATCCAGCGGGGAAATCCGGAATGTCAGGGACATATCCCGTCAAGGGAAAGGATTTATTAAAACATTCTGCGGGGCGGATGATATGGTTCTCGAATCATTTATGGTCGGAGCGGAAGGCTGGATTTCGGTTGCGGGAAACATTGCGCCACGGATTGCAAAGGACATGTATGACGCTTATGCAGAAGGGGATATCGAGCGGGCGTGGGAATTATATGATAAGTTGCTTCCGCTTTGCAATTTCCTGGAAGGATCCGGGAAATACGTCCAAATTACCAAGCATGCAATGGATTTAAAAGGACTTGCTGGCGGTCCAGCCCGGAGGCCGCGCCTCGGATTAAGCCAAGAAGAGCAGGAAACCTTGAAACATTTAATGGGGCAATTGGACGTTTTAACTTCATTCAGTAGAAATCTCCCACTTCAGTAAGTGGTGAGATGAATGCCTATTGGTATTCCATTCAGTGGGGGTTCAAACCCCGGCTGAATAAAGTCAAAGCCTCCGGCGGATGCCACAGATTTTCAGAGGAATTTATCGAGCTTAAGCTCGATAAAATCTGGGCGCAAATACGCCAAGGCGCATTTGATAAGGATCAAAATTGGAGGGATAAATAATGGCAGATGTAAAGGCAAAAACAGTGGAACTGAAACCAAAAGTTTTAAGCTTTTTAAAAGGGGAGCTGGGACTTTATATTGATGGAGAATCCGTGCCTTCTAAAAATCGGCAAACGTTCGAGGTGCTGAATCCGGCAACGGAGGAGAAGATTGCGGATGTTTACCAAGCGGAAAAGGAAGACATTGATTTAGCGGTTGCCGCGGCGCGTCGTGCTTTTGATGAAGGGGAATGGACTAGGATGGACGCCGCTTCCCGCTCGCGTCTCATCTACAAATTTGCGGATTTGCTTGAAGAAAACAGGGAAGAGCTGGCGCAACTAGAGACATTGGATAATGGAAAACCGTATGCAGTTGCATTGGCTGATGATGTGGATGGCACAGTTCAACACTTTCGCTACTATGCGGGTTGGGCGACGAAAATTGAAGGGAAAACTGTACAAGTTTCCCCGGATTATCTCAATTATATTGTTCATGAACCAGTTGGAGTAGTCGGCCAGATTATTCCATGGAATTTTCCACTCGCCATGGCGGCGTGGAAGCTGGGCTCGGCACTGGCGGTCGGTTGTACGGTTGTAATTAAACCTGCCACTGAAACGCCGCTTTCCCTTTTGTATGCGGCACAATTGTTTAAGGAAGCCGGATTTCCGGACGGCGTGGTGAATGTCGTGCCAGGATTTGGCCGAGTGGCGGGAGAGGCGATCATCCGCCATAAGGATGTTGATAAAGTAGCCTTTACAGGATCAACAGCAGTGGGAAAATCGGTCATGAAAGAGGCAGCGGATCAAATCAAGGGAGTTACACTGGAACTCGGCGGAAAATCCCCGGCTATTATTTTGGAAGACGCAGATTTGAATGAAGCGATTGATGGGGCATTTGCGGGAACAATGTATAATCATGGACAAAACTGCAGCGCCTGTACAAGGGTTTACGTTCACCGTTCCCTTTATGGCGAAGTGTTGCAGGGCCTAATCGAACGGGCAAACACTTTAAAAGTCGGGAAGGGATTGGATGAGGAGACGGAAATGGGGCCACTTGTTTCCCGCAAGCAGATGGATACAGTCCTTTTCTATATTGAAAAAGGGAAGGAAGAGGGGGCTCGCCTTGTCGCTGGCGGAGAACGTGGCTATGACAAAGGGTACTTTGTACGGCCGACAATTTTTGCGGATGTTACAGATGATATGACGATAGCCCGTGAGGAAATCTTCGGGCCGGTGATGGCGGTCTCTCCGTTTGATACAGTGGAAGAGGTCATTCGCCGAGCAAACGACAGCCGTTATGGATTGGCAGCCAGCATTTGGACGACAAATGTAAAAAAAGCTCATTATATCGCTCGTAAACTCCAATCCGGGACAGTTTGGATCAATGATTTTGGCCTTGAATGGGAGACGATGCCTTTCGGTGGCTATAAACAATCCGGAATCGGCCGTGAAATGGGCGGAGAATATGGCCTCGCTAATTATACAGAGATCAAAAGCGTGTTTGTAAACATGAAACAGCATCCATAAACTTGAACAAAAAAACAAAACCTCATTGAAATTGGGGATATTTGGTTGATGGTAGCGAGTCGTTTAACTTCGTTCAGCAGAAGTCTCCCACTTCTGTAAGTGGTGAGATGAATGCATATTGGTATTCCATTCAGTGGGGGGTCAAACCCCGGTTGAATAAAGTTAAAGCCTCCGGCGGATGCCACAGATTTTCAGAGGAAATTTATCGAGCTTAAGCTCGATAAAATCTGGGCGCAAATACGCCAAGGCGCATTTGATAAGAGGGGTGTTCTACTATCATTTTGCGGCTCGCGGAGATAATCTAATTTATTAATTATTCCCAATCATCGTTTTTCAGATGTTATAGATTAGTAATAAAAAGTATGCTTCCAATAGCATTCATTTCAAGTGCTTCGACGTTTTGTGAGATTTGAATGGAGTTTCGTCTTTTGGGATGTTTTCACTTTTGACTGCAGCGCTTCATGTCCAATTGTTGAATTGTACTTTTTTCCTAAGGCTACTCGCCTTGCGCTTTTTCTATGAAAATACAATGGAGAGGGGCAAGATTACGGTATAAACCTGTTCTGGAACTTGGAGATCATGTGTGTTTCTTATTATCAGCTGTACTAGATTAAAGCCTTCGTAGTGCTGTTTAATTCTCTTAAATTTTTAGATGTTTAATAAATACGTCAGAGCGGGTCACTCGCCTCCATGTGATTTGGTTAACTATTATTCCTATGTAATAAAAATAACATTTGGGGCACATTTGTTTATTGCGTTTGGTGCCTTGAGCGAAAGGAATAGGTACAAATATGAAGAAAACAGATAATAAGATGTTAAAAAAAGTTGTTGCTGCATCTATGATCGGATCTGTAGCTGAATGGTATGAATTTTTCCTATATGGTACCGCTTCTGCTCTGGTTTTTGGAGAATTGTTTTTTCAGCAAACTGGAAGTGCTATCGACGGCATTCTAGCTGCATTTGCCCTCTATGCGGTAGGTTTCTTGGCAAGACCTATCGGAGGGATTATTTTTGGCCATTATGGTGATAAATTCGGGCGAAAAAAATTATTGCAGTTCAGTTTAATTATAGTTGGTATTACAACCTTCTTGATGGGGTGTATTCCTACATTCAATAGCATTGGTTATTGGGCTCCTATCTTGCTTGTTAGTCTACGTTTGATTCAAGGTTTTGCTTTTGGCGGGGAATGGGGAGGAGCTGTTATTCTAGTATCGGAACACAGTCCTGATGATAGACGCGGTTACTGGGCAAGTTGGCCACAGACAGGGGTGCCATTGGGGAATTTATTAGCAACAATTATTCTCTTAATTTTATCAAATGGCTTAAGCCCCGAGCAATTTATGAACTGGGGGTGGCGCGTAGCATTTTGGTTCTCAGCAGTTGTAGTATTAATTGGTCTGTGGATACGTAAAAGTGTAGATGATGCTCCAGTTTTCAAAGAGGCACAAGAAAAACAAGCTCAATTAGAAAAACAACAATTAGGTATTATAGAAGTATTGAAATACCATAAAAAAGCAATAATTGCAGGTATCGGAGCCCGCTTTGCAGAAAACATCTTGTACTACATGGTTGTAACTTTCTCTATCAGTTATTTAAAGCTTGTGGTTGATAAGGACACTACACAAATTTTATTATTAATGTTTGGAGCCCACGCTATTCACTTTTTCTTTATTCCAATAATGGGACATTTTAGCGATATTTTAGGGCGGAAGCCGATCTATGTTACAGGAGCCATTTTAACTGCGTTTTGGGGATTTATTGGGTTTCCAATGATGGATACAGGAAATGATTGGTTAATTATGTTAGCAATTATTATTGGTTTATTTATTCAATCGATGACGTATTCTCCATACTCAGCATTAATGACAGAGTTATTTCCTACTCATGTCAGATATACCGCCTTGTCTTTATGCTATCAAGTAGCACCAATTTTGGCAGGCTCATTGGCTCCATTGATTTCATTAAGTCTATTAAAAAGATTTAATAGCTCTATACCAATTTCAATTTACTTAGTTATATCAAGTGTCATTTCAATTCTAAGTATAATGATAGTAAAAGAAACAAAAGGAAAATCTCTTACTTTTAAGAAAGCAGAGTAATGACCTTGCAATAAGCCACCTTGTTAGTAATTGTGTAATATCTATCGGTAATCAGAATGTCAAACTGAATGTTTTTGGTTACTATTTAAATAATAGAAAACTCACTTTATTTGCTTCCCAAGAGTTTTTAGCGCTATTATAGTGCTAGAAAAGAAGCATAGACGACCAGAATGGGTTGATAAAATTTGGATAATAAGTTGGGAAGAGAATTTAAACGAATACGCAAAAGTAAAAAATTAACTCTGAGAGAAGTGAGTGAGCGGAGTGGTCTTTCTGTAAGCTTTCTTTCCCAAGTGGAAAGAGGGATTAGTTCAGTTACATTTACATCATTGCGAAAGATTGCCGAAGCTTTAGAAGTAAACATCAACCTCTTTTTCGAAGCCGAAGAAGAAACTCTGTCAATAAAAAAACAAACACTGAAAAAAAGTGCAGTCCAACCTAATTTTACTTACACAAGTCTTGTCGGTAATATGGAAAACCCCAAATTCTATCCGGCACGCATTGAATTGAAGGCTGGTGAATCTCATACTGCTCCATACACACACCATGGTCAGGAATTCGTATATGTGTTAGAAGGAGAATTAAAGGTTGTCTTGGAAAATCATGAAGAGACCTTATATGCTCACGAATCATTACACATTGACTCCACAGAAAAGCATGTATGGTACAACGAAACAGATCAGCCGGTGGTTTTATTGGTTGTCAGTACAAATACCTGACTTAAAAGTTTGACAGGATTATAGACTAGTTAAAAGAACAATAGTAATCTGTCCCCCATTTTGAGTTGGGGGAGTGGTTAAATGTTTCTTTCGGTGTATAGCCTTGATTTGTAGGATGGGAAGGAATGCCATTATTAAGTAATGTCGGTCAATAACAGTCGCGTCGGCGTAAGGACTAAGTCAAATTGCTGTGGTGGCTGAGGAACTGGCCACCTCGCAATTTGACTTGTTCTTGTAGCTTAAGGGTGTGCGCCGTGCGCTTTTTTTCTTATTTTCAAGGAATCGGATGCAGCGTTTCAGCCGTAGTAATTCTCTCTTTTTCTACCGTGAGCCGTTCCAATTTCTCGCGATTGACCTCAAAACCGATTCCAGGACCTGACTGAACTTGAATGATTCCTAGATCCATTGTGACTTCAGGCTTGATAATATCTTCGTCCCAATAGTGGGACGACGGTGCTGTGTCTCCTGGTATTGTAAAATTGGAAAGGGACGTCAGGGCAATGTTATGAGCGCGTCCGATTCCGGTTTCAAGCATTCCCCCGCACCAGACAGGCACTCCGTTGTCCCTGCATAGGTCATGGATTCGGATGGATTCGCCCAGCCCGCCGACGCGGCCGATTTTAATATTGATGATTTGACAGCTGCCTAGCTGCAACGCTTTTCTGGCGTCTTCGAAAGAATGGATGCTTTCATCCAAGCAGACCGGCGTCTGTATTTCTTTTTGCAAAGTGGCATGGTCAATAATATCATCATGAGCAAGCGGCTGTTCGATCATCATGAGGTTGTATTGATCGAGCTTTTTCAAATGCTCAATGTCATTCAATGTATACGCTGAATTGGCGTCTGCCATTAATGGAGCGTCCGGAAATGCTTTTCGGACCGCCTCAATATAGTCCAGGTCAGCGCCGGGTGCAATCTTAACTTTAATTTTTTGGAATCCTTCCTCCACATATTCGCCGACTTTCTCGACAAGCTTCTCAGGAGATTCCTGGATTCCGATGCTCTTTCCTACTTCTATTTCCGTTTTCATGCCGCCGATCAATTCGGAAAGCGGCAAGTTATTCTTCTTTGCAAATACATCCCAAATTGCTGTTTCAATCGCTGATTTCGCAATCTGGTTTCTTCGGACAAACGTGAGCATGTCATGGACATCTAACGGATGTTTAATGGTTTTATGGATGATTCTTGGAATAAGGAAATCCTTTAACATATAAACCGCTGTATGTGTGGTTTCCTCGTTATAATAAGGTTCGTCACTTGTTGTTGTCTCTCCCCAACCGGAGATGCCAGATTCGTCAATGGCCTCTACTAGGCAGACATGCTTTTCCTGGAACGTGCCAAAACTCGTTGTAAAAGGTGCAATTAGCCTCATCTTTACAGTGTGAAGGACAACTTCTTTAATTTTAACTGGTTTCAATGCTAGTTCTCTCCTTTTTTTGCCAACACTTGTACAATCTCTGTAATAATGTCAATTCCGTTGAAAAGGGCTTCGCGGTTGAAAGTCATATGCGGATGGTGCAGACCCGGTTTCAAATCACATCCGAGTCCGATCATTGTGGCTTTCAGTTCTGGTCTTTTAATCGTGTAAAAATGGAAATCATCTCCGCCCGGTGTCATCAGCGGGTCCATCGTATGATCCGGCCCCAAAATGTTGGAAATCGCCTGTCTGGTAATTTCCTTTGCTTCAGGAGCCACTTCGGCAGCTGGAATTCCATAATCGTCTGTGATTTTTATTTTAGATTGAAAAAGCTGTTCAGTTGCCTCTAAAGTCTCGTATACTTTTTCTTTCAGCATCTTCATGTGCTGATTTGTTTGTGCCCTCAAATCAAAAGCCAATGACGCTTGACCCGGGATAATATTGGTACTTTTTCCACCAGCATGGAACTTTGTGACTTTTACTGAATGCGGAACGGTCGGATCCAAGTGAATAGCATTAATGGCATTCACAATATGGGTGCCGACTTCAATTGCATTGCTCGTTAGATGCGGTCTGGCTCCGTGGGCGTCATCCCCGATGATGTCACATTCAATTGAACTGGCTGCGCCATGAATAATAGCTGGAGTCGCATATCCGTCAGGAGCCTCTTGGACAGGTCGCAAATGGATACCGAATAAGTAATCAACGTCATCAACTGCGCCTTTTTCCACCATTCTCAGTGCTCCATCACCAACCTCTTCCGCTGGCTGGAAAATAAAGCGGACAGTCACCTTGTCCTTAATGGAAGGGTCTTTGGTGAGCTTCCACACTACGCCGAGTACCATTGTCATATGGGCATCGTGGCCGCATGAATGATTGGCTTGGAATTTTCCATCGACTTCCTGCCACAAGGCATCCATGTCGGCTCGGATCGCTACAACCGGGTTTCCGTTTGTAGGATTACCGAAATCAGCGATTACACCTGTACAATCACTGAATGTCCGTACTGTGCAGCCGGCTTTTTCAAGCTGCTCCTTCATAAATTGGTTTGTGTTCACTTCTTCCCAGCTGAGCTCCGGATGAGCATGGAGATAATTAAACGTATCGTAAACTTGTTGCTTAAAATGTTCGTCTTGCATGCCTGCTGATTTCCTTTCCCGATAAACGTGTTAGTTCGATAACGGCGAAGAATCACCGTTACCGATTCATTAAGTACTTCATTATATGAAATAAGGACATGAAAGTCGCCCTAGCGAATACCTATTGGTGAAAAAGCTCATAACGATCACCGTCAAACCTGGCATCCGATTATTTCATTAAAAATTTCGCCAATAGAATAATCTACATAAATTATAGGCGCCAGGAAAAAAGGAATCAACTGGTTGTATTTATCAGTTGGTCGGGCTTGCATTTGGACGCTTGTTATAGGTAGAGAATACGTGGGATTCTATGAAAATTTTAATCGTTACTTTTATATAGTGCATGAGCGAGTATCAAGATATCTTCCATAATAGCAGTTTTTTTATTGCGAGGAGAGCGTTCATAGTCATCAAGCAAACGACGCAATTCTCTTACGAAGAGTTGATTTTCTTCTGAAATGGACATAGTGACCCCCAAATTAAAAAAGTTTATGTTAAACAAAAGTCGTGGTAAAAGCTATATATTTCCGTATTTATACGATCAGTCTCTTCTAAAATATATATTTTTCTTTTAGCCTTTATTTCAGTTTTTAAACATTTTGTAATATTATTGTTATATGTTCGTAAATGTTGCATTTTATGTAGTATCTTTTTCAGCTTGCATCGTCTAATAGATATGGGGGGTAATTTTTATCGAAATGAATAGAATTTGAATCTTTTTGATGTGTAAATTCGTTGTTATTATTGTCACTATTTGTGGGATTTCCCAGTATATATAAAAAAATAGGGAATTCCACCATCATTTACAAGGGGGATATATTGTGAAGAAGAAAGCCTGGATATGGGCAGGATCTATTGTTGGGGTGTTGGTATTGGCGCTTGTGGTCACATTGGTGATTAGGGCACAGGCAGGAAAAATGGCAGTAGCAGATGATGAGGAATCTCTTCTTGTTCAAAAGGTGTCAGAGCAGGAACTGAGTGAAAGCATTTTGGTAACTGGAAAAATTGTTCCGGAAGATGAGCAAAAAGTGTATTTGGATGCGGAAAAAGGAGCGGTAACGGAATTCAAAGTAAAGGAAAACCAAAAGGTAAAGGCCGGAGACCCTCTGTTTGTCTATGATTCTTCCAAATTGCAGTCAGAATATAATAAAGCCGTTAGAGAAAGGGATTTGGTGCAAAAGCGATCCCAGACGGAAATTAATCAGATAGCAGAAATGAACAAGCGAATTGCGAATGCGAAAAATAAACCAGCTCCATCTGGGGATGGTGAGGATGACGAAGCTGCATCAGAAGATGTGAATTCTTTGACGAGTGAAAAGCTTGAAATGGAAACCCAGCATGAAAGTACAAAATCAGAAATTGAATCTGCTCAGGAGCAGATCAATGATTTAGATACCCAAATCAAAGAAATGACCGTCACGAGCAAGATTGATGGAATTGTTGTCAAAGTAGACCGAAATGCTGTGAGCACTGAAGGTGGGGAAACAAACCCTGCTGTACATATCATTTCAAGCCAGCCATTCAAGGTCATTGGCACAATGAGCGAGTTTGACGCTGTAAAAATCAAGGAAAAGCAGAAAGTAATTATTCGTCCAAAAGTTTATAAAGATAAAGAATGGAAAGGTGCCATCGAATCTGTTTCCCAATTTCCGAATGAAGAAGGCGGGGATGAGGAGTTTTCCGATGGTGGCGGCGGTGGCGGAGTCACTATGTATCCATTTAAGGTCGCCATTACAGATGACACATCCAAACTGCGTCAAGGATTCCATGTTTCATTGGAAATCAAAATAGACGGAGATGGCAAAAAAATGGCCATCCCTCATGCTGCCATTTTGGAGGAAGAGGATAGCAATACGGTTTTTGTACTGAAAGATGGAAAATTGGAAATGCGCGAAATTGAGACTGGGACATCCAATGACGAATTTATCGAGGTCAAAAATGGACTGGAAAAAGACGAGCTTGTTGTCATTGCTCCTAACGAAGGCTTGCACGATGGAATGGAAGTGACCACCTTTGATGAAATTGAGTGAGATTACGAAAGTTTATGGGAACGGGTCACTCCAGGTTCCGGTGTTGCATGGCATTGATTTGGATGTAGAAGATGGTGAGTTTATTGCCATTATGGGCCCCTCGGGATCAGGAAAATCAACACTGATGAATATCATTGGTTTTTTGGATTATCCCACAGCAGGTATATTTGAACTGAATGGTGAAAATATCAATTCTGCGAAAGAGAAGCATTTGGCAAAACTGCGGAATGAACATATCGGATTTGTTTTCCAGCAATTCTTTTTGCTGCCGAGGTTGAATGCACAGAAAAATGTGGAAGCTCCGTTAATTTATGCAGGTATGTCCAAGCGGGAAAGAGCGGAAAGGGCCAAGCAGATGCTGGAAAAGGTTGGGTTAGGAGACCGCGTGAAGCATTTGCCCAACCAGCTTTCGGGAGGACAAAAGCAAAGGGTTGCCATTGCGCGCGCCCTTGTGAACAACCCGACCCTTATTTTGGCAGATGAGCCGACAGGTGCTCTTGATTCAAAAACGAGCGCCCAAATCATGGAACTGTTTGTTCAACTGAACAAGGAAGGGAAAACTGTCATCATCGTTACCCATGAAGAGGAAATCGCAGCTTATACAAACAGGATCATAACTTTAAGGGATGGAAAAATCATTGATGACCGGAGGACGAAGCCATGAATTTGTGGGAAAGCTTCAAAATCGCTCTGTCGTCCATATGGAATCATAAAATCCGGTCAATTTTAACAATGCTTGGCATCATCATTGGAGTCGCGGCCGTTATTGTCATAGTGGCAATAGGACAAGGTGCGAAAAAAGAAATGATGGATGAGATGTTTAGTACCGATAAAAATGCGATAAACCTTATATACGAGCCAATGGAGACGGAAGACGAAGAGATGTTCTGGGAAGAGCCTGAGCTGACCTCATTGGACCTGGAGGTTTTGAAAGAAGTACCGGGAGTCAAATCTATATTGGCCACTAATCAGGGGTTTGGGACTTCCATGATCAATGACAAAACGGCGGAGATGGAAATTACAGGAGTCGACGGTGTATATTTTACCGCCCAAAAAATTCAAACAGTGGAGGGGCGTCCGCTGAACGATAAAGATAACGACGCTATGAACCGCGTTGTTATGATTGATACGGTCGCGAGAGACAAATTTTTTAAAGACTCGGATGATGTTGTCGGGGAAATCATAGAGTTAGACGGAAACCCCTACAAAATTGTTGGTGTTTATGAATCTCCCGTTCCCGAGCAGTTTCGCTGGAATGAAGATGGTGAGATGGTAATGCCGAGGACTGTCATCTCCATGATGTTTGGAAACAATGAAATAGAACAGCTGGCTATCATCGTTGACGATCCTGAAAGGCTTTCCGAGATCGGGATGGAGGCGGCCAATACGCTGACAGAGCACAAAAATTTAGAAGATGGTATGTATAATATCCCGAATCTGTCTGAGTTTATGGAGGAAATCGAAACATACGTCAACATGATGACATTATTCATCGGCAGTATTGCTGCCATATCCCTATTGGTTGGTGGAATTGGGGTCATGAATATTATGCTCGTATCTGTTACGGAAAGAACAAGGGAAATTGGTCTCCGCAAGGCTCTTGGTGCAACGAGGGGAAAAATATTGCTTCAATTTCTAATTGAATCAGTCACATTAACCTCATTGGGCGGATTGATTGGAATCGGTTTGGCATCATTAGGAGCGCTGCTTATCACGATATTTGCGCCAATCACCGCTCCAATCAGTCCATTGGTTGTACTGATAGGAGTTGGTTTCTCAGCATTTATCGGGATCATCTTTGGAATTCTTCCGGCCAACAAAGCGTCTAAGCTCAGCCCGATTGACGCGTTAAGATATGAATAAGTTAAAGAGGCTGGAACATAAGTTTAATTAGTATAAATCGTGAAAAATCAACCGCATGAAATCAGTGTATTTACATTGGATTTCATGCGGTTTATTCTTTCTTATAAGGTTTTGTCCAGCTTACGGGTTAAGTGATAATGAGTGGGAAAAGGAAAAATGATCTGATATTTCTGGTAGTTTTCCGAAACATTTGATATGCTTGATAAGAAAACTGAATAAGTAGAAATAGGTGCAGATAAAAAGGGTTTTATTTGCTTAATAGGGAAGTTCGGTTGGATTCCGACGCTGTCTGCGCAACTGTATTTGGGAGCGATTCAAAAGGGAGCCACTGTTTTCATTCACTTGAAAATGGGAAGGTTTGAAAAGCGATGATCATAAGCCAGGAGACCTGCCTGTTTCAGCAAACATCGATACCTACGCGAGATGGGAGGTGTTAAGTGCGAAAATGGTAAAGCATGTATTTTGACATGTTTATTTATTATTCATTCGTCCCTTAACAACTTCTGTAATGAAGTTGTTTTTTTATTGAAAGGAGTTTATTTTGTTTGGATCAGTGGATTACTTTACCAATTTTTTGAAAGCAGGCATCATGAACAATTTTGGTTTGTCTTCGTCTTGCTCTATTCAAGATCAATACACACAATTAAAAACGGAAATAATGAAAACAGCAGAAAGACAGTTTGAGCAGGAGGCTTATTTACAAAACCTTGAGAAGGCCTATTTGAACGTGAAAATTGAAATTTTCGGATCGGAGGACGAGAAACGGCAGTGACACATGAGGATATTGTTGCTGTCAAAAACAAACATCTTGTCTCTAGATACGAAACAGGGAAATGTCAATTTCAGAAACTCCTATAGTGCAGACTGACGAAGAGGAAAAAATATTCGGTCTTTAAAATTAAAGTTCCCCTTGTAACTGTTGCACTGCTCAGATTCAGTTCCGTAATCAAAGATTTTCGTTCAAACTATGTAGAATATGAAAATACTGTCTGACATACGAAAATACTGTCCGAAATTTGGAAATGCTGTTGCACATGTTTAAATTTGATCCGGAATAAACCGCAAATCTTTCGTTCAACTTATATAGCCTTATTACAGTGAACATGAGCTTCTTAATTCTACAGGAATGATGGATAGAAAGGAAGATTGATGTGATCAAAACGAATGAGCGCCCTACAAATGTAGACCATTTACTGGAGGACATTGCCGACTATGTACTAGATTCGAAGATTACAAGTAACGAAGCTTTCGAGACAGCACGTTATGTACTGCTTGACACATTGGGATGTGGAATACTTGCGTTGCGATATCCAGAATGCACAAAGCTGTTAGGACCGCTTGTGCCGGGTACGACGGTTCCAAAGGGAAGCCGGGTGCCGGGGACATCATACGTACTTGATCCGGTACGCGGGGCATTTAATATTGGA
The DNA here is from genome assembly GCF_003605405.2 of Siminovitchia terrae. Classification (GTDB taxonomy): domain Bacteria; phylum Bacillota; class Bacilli; order Bacillales; family Bacillaceae_C; genus Siminovitchia; species Siminovitchia terrae. The sequence goes on from NZ_QYTW02000002.1 coordinate 160,060, forward strand.
TGCATGATTCGCTGGCTCGATTACAATGATACGTGGCTGGCGGCTGAGTGGGGGCATCCTTCAGATAATCTGGGCGGAATACTGGCAGTGGCTGACTATGTTAGTCAAGTGCGCCTTGAAGAAGGGAAAGAACCATTGGCCGTTCGGGATGTGCTGGAAATGATGATTAAAGCACATGAAATTCAGGGGGTTCTCGCATTAGAGAACAGTTTGAACCGGGTTGGACTGGATCATGTGCTTTTTGTTAAAGTTGCCACAACCGCTGTTGTGACAAAGATGCTTGGAGGAGGGCGTGAAGAGATCATCAATGCGCTTTCCAATGCATGGATTGACAATAGCAGTCTTAGAACGTACCGTCACGCTCCGAATACGGGCTCTCGGAAGTCATGGGCTGCCGGGGATGCGACAAGCAGAGGCGTTCTTTTGGCAATGATGGCCGTTAAAGGAGAGATGGGCTATCCACAGGCTCTTTCTGCGCCGGGCTGGGGTTTTCAGGATGTTTTATTTAAAAAACAAGAATTAAAGCTTGCGCGGCCTCTTGATTCCTATGTAATGGAAAACGTATTGTTCAAAGTATCTTACCCGGCAGAATTTCACGCACAAACTGCCGCGGAGTGTGCAGTCAAGCTTCATCCACAAATCAAGGATCGGTTGGATGAGATTGATAGGATCACCATTACTACACATGAATCGGCAATTCGAATCATTGATAAACAAGGGCCGCTCCATAATCCGGCTGACCGCGACCATTGTCTTCAGTATATTACGGCAATTGGTTTGATTAAGGGGGATATACGGGCGGAATATTATGAAGAGGAAACGGCGGCGGATGAAAGGATTGACCGTTTACGGGCCAAGATGGAAGTCATAGAAAATAAACAATACAGTATTGATTACTTAGATCCGAGCAAGCGCTCAATCGCCAATGCTGTACAGGTCCATTTTATGGATGGAACTTCGACTGAAAATGTTGAATGCGAGTATCCTTTGGGTCACCGATTCCGCAGGGAAGAAGCTATTCCGCTCATTAAGAAGAAATTTTCAAATAATCTGAGGGCGCATTTCCCAAATAAGCAATCAGAAAAAATTGAGGAAGAATGTTTTGATAAAGAAAAGCTTGAGCAAATGCATGTTAAGCAATTTCTGGAATTGTTCTTATAATGGGAGGGCTGATAAATGGCTTGGATCGTTGATCAACCAATGACGCAAAGCGATCTTGCAGACAAGTTTCGAAAGCTATTAACAACAGCAGATGTGACACAAGTTCCGGGTGCCCATGATGCAATGGCTGCTCTAACGGCGAAGGAAACAGGATTTTCATCACTTTATTTATCGGGAGCGGCCTACACGGCAAGTCGGGGACTGCCCGATTTGGGAATTGTTACTTCAACAGAAGTGGCAGATCGAGCGAGGGATCTTGTCCGCGCTACGAATTTGCCGCTGCTTGTAGATATTGATACTGGGTTTGGGGGTGTTTTAAATGCTGCCCGGACCGCGAGGGAAATGGTAGAAGTCAATGTGGCGGCTGTCCAAATGGAGGATCAGCAGTTGCCCAAGAAATGCGGACATTTAAATGGGAAGCAGCTCGTTTCAACGGAAGATATGGTCCAAAAGATTAAGGCTGTGAAAGAGACTGCTCCGTCCCTGGTAATGGTGGCCCGGACAGATGCTCGTGCTGTAGAAGGATTGGATGCAGCGATAGAACGCGCACTTGCGTATGTTGAAGCAGGAGCGGAAGTAATATTCCCGGAAGCACTTCAATCCAAGGAAGAGTTTCAATTATTCTCTGAAAAAATCAAGGTTCCTTTGTTGGCAAACATGACGGAATTCGGAAAAACACCTTACTACACCGCAGAAGAGTTCGCAAGCATGGGTGTGAAGCTAGTAATCTATCCAGTGACTTCCCTTCGTGTTGCTGCGAAAGCATGTGAAAGAGTGTTCCAGCTTATTAAAGAGCAAGGTACACAAAAGGAAGGGCTATCCTCCATGCAAACGAGAAAAGAATTATATCAGACCATTTCCTATTATAAATTTGAGGAACTAGATCGTAAGATTGCCAAAACAATTTTAGATGATGGAGATGAATGAGGCAGTGGTTCATTATATACTCGCTTTCTTTCTTAGCCCATCATCAGGCTGGAGCCCCCTATTCAGTCGGGGGCTCTACCTTTTAAACCAGTCGGCATTTTCATCCATATGTACGAATGGAATATCCGTGTCTACTTCCCCTGTTATGCTTTTTACTATAATGTCCTTCCCTTTCAGCCATTCTCCAAAATCAAACTTCATCGGTTCCTGATTTCCCCCCAGTGCCATCCATGTTTGCATTTCTTTAGGAAAGTATGCAGAAGTATGGATTGTTCCAGCCCAGCTGCTGTATAAGCCAGAAAAAACACCTTTGTCCGTATCGTTGAATAGACGGAAAGCTTCGTATTTATCCGAAACGGGATTCTTTCGAATCGCTTCAAGTCTGCGTTCGGAATCCGCAAGATGATGACGATTTTCGTGTTTTAATTCTTCAAAATGATTTGTGCAGGCGTTTGATTGTCTTACGGTGATCTTCCTTGGCGTCGCTTCAACAATATGAGTCTCGCCGCTTCGGTCATACACAATATAGCTGAACGAATGCCGATGCGGAATTTCTTTTAACAATGAGACAGCTTCCTTCACATTTGCACAAGTCTCCAAAACAAGCCTTCCGATCATTCCGCAAATGAAGCCATCCTTAGGGCTCTTTCGGTTCATAAAATTGTAGCCCATGGCGAGTCCTTTCTCGTTCAAGCCATCCGAACGACCCGTAATTCTTTGGCTAGGCCCCACGGTCGCATAACCATTTTTGACTGGCTGGAAAAATACATATCGTCCTTCATATGTTTTCGGATGATAATCGTAATTGCGGATGAGATAGCCGTCACCGGTTAAAATGGAGCAACCTGACCGGGGAATTTCTAATCGGTACCCGCCAAATTCAGTTAGTGCGCGTTCCAAAGGCCATTTCAGCGCTTCCTGTAACCCAAGAATTTCTTCCCAAACCCCCGGTGCAATCGAGGTAATCGCCTCTTTCACTTCAGCAGCATCGATTTTGAATCGCGGTCTGCGCACCTTCCATTGATTTTCCCTATTTTTGACAATAAGGGAATTCTTTAAAATCTGTCCCTGCATAAAACCGAAATCATAATGGGAACCGCGGAATTGAATAATATCACTATAAATATTTTTCATTATGTTCCTCACTTTCTATTAAGGCTATTTTATGGGAAGAGGGAGGGGAGGGCAACACTTTGGTGCTCTACTAATAGAGTAAATGTAAACCCTATAAAGCTCTGTCTTGAGAGAAATATCTTATTAAAATGTGAATCCCTGTTTTAACTTCATTCAGCAGAAATCTCCCACTTTTGTAAGTGGTGAGATGAAAGTATATTGATATTCCATTCAGTGGAGGTTCAAACCTTGGCTGAATAAAGTTAAAGCCTCTGGCGGATGCCATAGATTTTCAGAGGAGATTTGTCGAGCGGAGCTCGGTAAAATCTGGGCGTAAATACGCCAAGGCGAATTTGATTAAACTTGTGTTAAATCTAATCATATTCGTTAATATACTCAATTTTTTGTCTGACATAATAAACAGAGTAAACAGAATGTTGACAAAAATGAGGAGGAGATGTAACATTATGTTATTAGAGGTTAAGGTGGAGGCTGTAATTGGCACATATTAAATCAGCAAGAGAAATTTGTCGCACGCATACACAACTCAGTGAGGAAGATATTGCTGAAATAGAAAAAATAGAAAGTAATCTACAGCTAATTGCAGATTTAAATCAAGCAAATATTTTTATAGACTGCCCGACCCAGGAGCTAAAACATGCAATTATTGTTGCAGAAGCGGTCCCATCTAATGGGAATTCGTTGTACGATCGGCCTGTTACAGGAGAATTTGCCTATGAAGCTTTTGAACCCGCCGTCTTTTTTACCCTTCGAACAGGGAAGCAAATGATTCTTAACAGAGCACTTACACAAGAAGGTAAAATGGTGAAACAGAGCGTTGTTCCGGTTAATGGGAAAGACGGAAGAGTAATTGGAACATTAATAATGGAAAAAGATATCACCGAACAGGTTGAAGAAGAAGATAAAATGAAAGCGCTGTCTAAGGCTACAGCTACCCTTAGTGATATCATGATAAGAATGACTCAAAATGATCCAATTGTTCCTGAGATCATTGAAGAGTCCTTGTTTTATATAGATGAAAATGATGATATCGTTTATGTGAATCCGTCGGCTATGAACCTTATTTATGAAATATATGGGAGTAAATGTAATGTAGGTGAACCGATTACCGAGTATCTGCCTTTTATTGAAGAACTCCTGTCTCTTCCCGAGACGTTATTAATGAGGGAGATTCAGATAAAAAGCCGTTTTTTTCAATTAAAGAAAATATCCCTAAACCATAACAATAATAAAGCATCCGGAACATTTATTATTTTACAGGATCTTACCGAGCTTAAAGAGAAAGAACGGCAGCTTATAGTAAAATCTGTGGCAATTCGGGAAATTCACCATAGGGTAAAAAACAATTTGCAAACAGTCGCTAGTCTTTTGCGTTTACAAATGAGAAATGGAGTTCCGGAAGCAAGTAAGCCGCACTTTCAAAAAAGTCTTAACCGGATATTAAGTATAGCAGCCGTTTATGAATTGATCCTGTCAGGCTCAAGCGCAGATGATGTAAACGTGTTAAATTTGGTGGAAAAGATTGCTCATATGATAGTGTACAGTGAACCTCAAAAAGATATATCTGTACAGATTAATTATGAAAAATCGAATTTACAGCTTTCATCCCATAAAGCCGTTTCAATTGCATTAATTATTAGTGAACTGATACAAAACTGTGTCAAACACGCATTCAAAGGCAATTCACAAGGAAAAATTATTGTCGATTTCAAAAAAAATAATGACAGAATTGAAATGAAGGTTATAGACAATGGAATTGGATATTCAAAGGATACCGGTGCTTCTTTTGGATTAGATATTGTAAAGATGATGGTCGAATACGATTTGGAGGGCGAATTTTATATTCAACGTATGTACCCTGGAACAGTAGCGACGGTTATTTTTCAATCGAAGGAGAACCATCATGCTGAACAAGCGGATTATAGTAGTGGAGGATGAGTCCATCGTTCGTCTGGATATTGTTGAAATGCTCAAAGCAGAGGGTTTGAATGTAGTTGCAGCAACAAATAACGGTGAAAAGGCTATAGAGCTTGCAGAAATTTTACAGCCTGATCTCATTATTATGGATATAAAAATGCCTAAAGTAGACGGGATTAAAGCGAGTGAGATTATATCTGAAAAATTGGATGTTCCCATATTATTATTAACGGCGTATACACAGGATGAAGTTATAAAGATTAGAAAAATCAATTCTATTTTAGGATATTTGGTGAAACCTGTATCCGAAAACAATTTGATACAAGCAGTAAAAAATATATTATTTCCATCCCAGTAAAAAAGCCGGTAGGAAATGATAGATTTCTATCTCTGATGAATTATCTATAAAAGTTCATAAGTTCAAGCGATGGTGCTTATCCGTATTATCTTTGATAAAACGGATAGGCACTTTTTTGTTTGAATTTTACCGTTACATTAGGGGAAATCTATTAACCTCGGTTGATATAAATTATAAAAATAAATATAAATGGAGGGATTCTAATTGGAACTCGTCGGAAATATAGTAGTATATATTATTATGATTTGTGCAGTCATGGGTGCGTTTGCTGCAATGAAAGATGCCCAAAAGGGGCTTGGCAAGGAGTTTATGGAAGGGATATATACGGTCGGTCCCATTTTTGCCAATTCAGCAGGAATTATGGCCTCCATTCCCTATTTGTCGAAGTTTATAACGAATGTCTTTGGTCCCTTTTTTGATAAGCTGGGAGCAGATGCGGCCATTGCTGCTACTTCCATCCTTGCAACGGATATGGGAGGCTATCAGTTGGCTAACGTTCTGAAATCTTCCTATGAAGGCTGGATCATGGCTATGATCGTTGGCTATATGGCCGGTGCGACTATTGTGTTTTCAATTCCACTCGGTTTACCCATGCTTGATAAAAGAGACCATAAATATATGGCGCTTGGCATCATGTCAGGTCTGTTGACCATTCCAATCGGAGCTTTTATCTCCAGTATCATTATTGTACTATCGAATGCAAAGATCCGTACAATCATTGATACGAGTGCAGAATCAACTTATGAGTTCACACTAAGTTATTTATCAATCCTGGTTAACTTGTTGCCGCTTTTTATATTTGTAGTCATTATTGCATTGGGATTATATTTTTTCTCTGATTTAATGATCAAAGGTTTCATGATATTTGGAAAGCTATTGGACATAAGCATTAAGATCGTTTTGGTGTTTTCTATTGTTGAAATCTTTACCGGGTTTTTCTCTACTATTTTGGGTTCATGGGGATTCGATCCTATTATGGCCGATGGAAAAGATAATTTCAGGGCGCTGGAAAATGCAGGGAATATTGCGATTATGCTGGCGGGTGCATTTCCAATGGTATATTTAATCCGTAAATATTTATCAAAGCCTCTTACAGCCATGGGCAGAAAAATTGGACTCAGTGAAGCAGGAAGTGCAGGAATGCTTGCCACTGTAGCTAACATACTGGCTATGTTCAAACTTGTACGTGACATGCCGCCAAAGGACAAAGTGATCAATATATCTTTTGGAGTGTCGGCAGCATTTTTACTGGGTGATCATCTTTCCTATACTGCCAACTTTCAACCGAGTCTGATTCCTGCAGTATTGATAGGGAAAATTTGTGCAGGAGCTTTAGGAGTTGTATTTGCTTATTGGATTTGTGTTCCTAAGGCTCTTGAATTGGAGAAGATGGACAGAGAAGCGGGGATCATTGGAAAACAAGAGTATGTTTATGAAGAAGAAAAACAGACGTCAACCATAGCGTAGCTTTACTTTAGTACCTGTGCCTGGAGGGGGATGCCTTCCAGGCTATTGACTGTGCCTAATCTAAGAAAAGATGAGAATTGTTCGATAAACATGCAGGAACGTGATTAAGCCCTTGGAACCTTTGAGTAGGTTACAAGGGCCTGCTATAAATCTTTATGAAGGAGACTCCCGATTCAGGGACGAGTGTTGGCTAATCACTGCTTTTTAAAAATAATTTGATGTAATACCGCCGTCAACATTGATTAAGGCGCCGTTCGTCCAGTCGGCTTCGTCGGAAGCGAGGTATAATGCGCAATTGACGATATCCTGTGGCTTTCCGAAGCGTCCCGCCGGCTGCCGGTCTAGACGAACGCGTTTTGCCTCCTCATCTGTAACAAGCCATTCCATTAATAACGGCGTTTCAATTGGTCCTGGACAAATGGCGTTTGTGCGTATTCCTTTTGGTCTGAATTGAATGGCAAGTGATTTGGTGAGTGAACATACAGCTCCTTTGGAAGCCGTGTAGGCATCCTGAGGTACTGAACAGCCCATAAAAGCGACAAATGAAGCGATATTGATAATAGAGCCCGATTGATTTTTCTCCATTTCAGGGATAACATACTTTGTCATGAAAAAGATGCCTTTCACGTTTACATTCATTACTAAGTCCCAAACTTCTTCCGAAGTATCCACTACTGAGTGATCTTCCGCTGGCATTACACCAGCATTATTATATAGAACATCTATTTTTCCGTATTTTTCGACCACTTCTGAGACGGCGGAAGCAACATTTTGTTCATTTGCAATGTTACACAGGAAAAAAGCTGCTTCTCCACCGTTTTCCTTTATTTCGTTCACTGTTTCCAACCCCGCTTGCTCATTGAGCTCAAATACTGCAATTTTTCCTCCTTCTTTGGCAAACATTTGGGCAGCAACCTTCCCCATGCCTCCACCTGCACCTGTAATAATGCATACTTTATCTTTTAATCTCATTTATTTTCACCTCATTAATTAACATTGTTCAAAATATCTGGCAATCTCCCAATTGGAAACAAATCTATCAAACGCCTGCTGTTCTACTGTAGCAGCGTGCAAATAATGCTTAGCAACCTTATCTCCCAATACCTTGCTTATAACTCCGCTATTTTCCCAGCACATGATGGCTTCATGCAAAGAGGAGGGAATTCTCTTCACATTTGGATCCGCATAGGCATTCCCTTTGAATTCTGGAGACAGTTCAAGCTCTTGCTCAATTCCTAGCAAACCTGCTCCAATGAGTGCTGAATAGGCTAAATAAGGATTCATATCAGCTCCAGGTATTCTTGACTCAAATCGTAAGTGGTTGTCATTGCCAACGACACGATAACCCGCTGAACGATTATCTTTACTCCATACGATATTTACAGGCGCCCAGCTGTTTGGGGAAAATCGTTTAAATGAATTAACGTTTGGGGCAAAAAACAACGAGAAATCCCTGGTGTAAGATAGAACGCCAGCCATGAAATGCTGCATCGTTTTTGACATGGAGCTACTCGCGTCTTCGCCGGCAAAAAAAACATTTTTACCAGTATGGATGTTTGTGAGACTGAGGTGAATATGCCCGCTAGAACCGGTCCATTCATGATGCGGCTTAGACATGAAGGTGACGGATCGTTCATTTTGGATACATATCTCCTTCATTCCATGCTTAAAAAATAAATGTTGGTCCGCCGCTTTTAAGGCATCCGCGTATTTCAAATTAATTTCATGCTGCCCATAATAGGCTTCCCCTTTCGAAGATTCGATCGGTATACCGGCCTTGTCCATATATTGGCGAATCTTTTGATAGAGTGGTTCGTTTCTTGTACCTTGCAAAAGGTTATAATCTTCATTCACATGACCTGCTGTCTGAAGGCTTCTATATTCCTTTTCATGCGCAGTTTCATATGTTTCAGTAAATAAATAAAATTCCAGCTCACTTGCCATATACGGCTGAAAGCCCATTTGTGCCGCTTTTTTCAATTGGCTCTTCAATATGTTTCTTGGAGCGACAGCCACAGGAGTGGTACCATCCATTTCGTAAACATCACAGAAAATTGACGCTGTTTTTTCCAGCCAAGGGATCACTTTAAAGGTATCCCAATCCGGCTTAGCAATCCAATCGCCATAACCATCATTCCAATTCATTGATTCATAGCCTTCGGGAACATTCATTTCAAAGTCGGTCCCTAATAAATAATTGCAAAAGTGGGTTCCTGTATCTAAGTCGTTTTCCAAACAGTATGTGCCAGTAACCCTTTTTCCCATAAATCTTCCTTGCATATCACAAAAGCCAAGAATGACGGTGTCTATTTGTCCTTCTTTAATCAATTGGAGTAGTTTGTTCTTGGTACTTGTTCCCTTAGCCTCACTGTAATTGGACAGTGTCTTTTCCATAGTATGAATCATCTCCTTCATAATAGATCGACTTACTGCAAGGTTAATGAGATATATTTAAGCTCCACAAATTCATCTAATCCAAAGTGGCCGCCTTCTCTCCCCATTCCACTCTCCTTCACTCCGCCAAATGGTGCTTGAGGAACACTTAATTGTGTTCCATTGACGCCGACCATCCCGTACTCTAGGCGTTCACTGATCCGATACACCCGATTGACATCATTTGTAAAGAAGTAGGCGGCTAGACCATAAGGCGATTTGTTGGAAAACTCGATAACATCTTCCTCATTTTCAAAAGTCATAATAGGGGCAATGGGTCCAAATATTTCTTCTTGTATAAGCTCCATTTTATCTGTGATATCTGTCAAAATTGTTGGCGAATAAAAATATCCGTCCAGCTCTGTCTGGATTCGTTCACCTCCTGTCAATAAAGTAGCCCCTTTCTCCTTGGCATCCTTCACTAAGTCCTCCATCCGTTGGAGGGCGGCATCATTGATTAACGGTCCCATTTGTACATCTGCTTTTGTGCCTTCACCTACCTTTATTTTCTGGACCAAATATTTAATTTTTTCGGTCAGTTCCTCCTCTATATCTTTGTGTGCCATGATGACATTGATTCCGTTACACATTTGTCCGCAGTTTTCAAATTTATTCTCCACTATTTTTTCGGCTGCCACGTCCAAATTGGAATCAGGAAAAACAATAACAGGCGCATTTCCTCCGAGTTCAAGTGAAATTCTTTTAACTTGATCCGCTGCTTTTTTCATTAATTTTTTCCCCACATTTGTAGAACCAGTAAAGGAAATTTTGCGTATACGTTGATCTTCGAATAGTACATCGGATATTATAGAGGCCTTGCCTGTCACCAGGTTGGCAACACCGGCGGGTATTTTCGTTGCCATGAGTTCGTCAAACATGGCTATAGCAATTTTCGGTGTTTCACTTGCTGGCTTCACGATAATTGTGCAACCAGCAGCTAAAGCGGGAGCAACTTTTCTGGCAATCATCGCACCTGGAAAGTTCCAAGGTGTAATTAACGCGCAAACCCCTACGGGCTGTTTTATTACGGTGATCCGTTGATTTTGACTGGAAGGGGGGATGACTTCTCCATATATCCGTTTACCTTCCTCTGCGTACCACTTAATAAACTGAGCGCTACCTTCTATTTCACCGCGCGCCTCACTCACCGGTTTACCTTGTTCTTCGCTCATCAATAGGGCCAGTTCCTCCCGTTTGTTTAATAAATTTTCAGCCCATTTAGTTAAGTAAGCTCCACGTTCAGATGGGGTTAACTTAGACCAACTCACATAAGCACGGGAGGCTGCATCTATGGCAGCTGCAACTTCTTTTTTTCCTGCAGATGGTACATCTCCAATCACTTTCCCAGTGGCCGGGTTCATTACGTGAATCGTTTTCTCTGTTTTCCATTTCTTTCCGTTAATCCAGTTATAATTAAACATGTCAAACAATCTCCTTTCATAGCTACTTTTTAACAAAATAAAAAGGCGCTCCAACAACAGTGATCAACTGTTCATTAAGCGCCTTTGCTTTTTATTCACTTGTTTTTAGTTGGTATTTCTTTAAGATAGCGGATGCAACGACTTCCATCGGCTTTTGGTGATTCATACTTATCTTTCTTAGTAAAACATATGCCTCGTCTTCTGATAAATTTTTTACTTTCATTAAATAGCCTTTTGCTCTTTCTATCAATTTGCGAGTCTCAAGCTTCTCCTGTAAGTTTTTTATTTCGTTTGTAATTTGCTTTTTAATATTTACTTGTGACAAAGCTATTTCAACAGCCGGAATTAAACTAGCTTCCATTACAGGCTTTACAAGATAACCTAGTACATGCGGCTGTTTTGCATCCTCAATGAAATCTGGCTGGCTGTATGCTGTTAAAAAAATAATCGGTGTGCCGGTAGCTTTACCAATAATTCTACTTGCTTTGAGACCGTTGAGTTTAGGCATCATAATATCCATTACAATAAGGTCTGGATTAATTTCATACGCCATTTCAATGGCAGACTCTCCATCCCCGGTGGCGTATACCTTGTATCCTGCAGATTCCAGCATTTGTTTTACATCCAAACGTATAATTGTTTCATCTTCAACTAGTAATATACCGGTTTGCACTATGAACCACCTCATAAGGATCTCAATTAGATAACGCTTTCAATAGGGGGGACAGTAAAAAAGCGCCTAAAGATTCCTTTCGTTTTTCCGGAAAGTGTCAATAGCGCCTTTGCATGTTTTATGAACTTTTGTAATAATCTTACTAGAATAAAAAAAGCTTGTCAATTATTTAAATATAATTTAGAATTTTTCATTAGTAATAGAACATGACAGAAAGAGGGGCAGTGACTATATGGGGGAACGTTTGACAAGCCTGATTGAAGACTTGATTCGAATTGATAGTTCCACAAAACAAGGAGCTAATGAAGCAATTAAATATTGCCAGAACTGGTTTCTCTCACGTGGAATGACTGTGAAAACATTGGAAAATAATGGATTTAAAATGTTGATATGTGAAGTGGGAAAGGGAGAAAAGACTTTAATTTTGAATGGTCATGTCGATGTTGTAAGCGGAAAAGAAGATCAATTTCATCCATACCAGGCAGAAGGTCAATTATTTGGTAGAGGATCGGCAGATATGAAGGCAGGTGTAGCTGCGATGATGTGTGCACTTGCCGATTTAAAAGACACGGTGCTACAATGTAAAATTCAATTACAGCTTGTGACAGATGAAGAAATCGGTGGGTATAATTGTACGAAATATTTAACTGAATCAGGTTATCTTGGAGACTTTGTCATATGTGCTGAGCCTACTCATTTAGGGATTGGTTTACAGGCAAAAGGGGTTCTCCAATTGGATATACTTGTCAGGGGAAAGTCGGCTCATGGAAGCCGGCCTTGGGAGGGAGAGAATGCTATTTTACGTGCTTATGATTTATATAGGCATATTCTTGGCCTTCCTTTTGCAAAAGAATCCTCAGAATTGTTTAGGTATCCCTCCATTAATTTGGCGAAAATCAAAGGAGGGGAAGTGTATAATAAAGTTCCTGATACATGTATTATTTCGTTGGACATCAGATTTCTCCCTACTCAAAACAAACAAATAATTATAGAGCAAATCCGAAGTGTTGATGAATGTGAGATTGACATTATCTTATACGGGGATCCGGTCATGAATACGACTGATGATACACATATGCAGAATTTGATATCGCAAATCAGCGCCAACACTAGTAAACAAAGGGTTGAGATTTTCGGACAGCATGGATTTGCCGATACTAGGTATTTTTCTAGGTTCAATATACCTGCCATTGAGTTTGGACCTGCGGGAGGTAATTGGCATGGTGACAATGAGTATGTGAATATAGAATCTGTTGAAACATATAAACAAATATTAATTGCATTTGGAAAAGCCTTTAAATAATAAAATGATGATCCTTGCGCTGATGGTATTATCATCTAATTTGTATCAATTAAAAAAAGACGCCTTTGGGTGTCACAGCTTGTCGAAAAAGTGGATATTTTCTCGACAAGCTTTTTTTCATTTAGGTAAATACTGCTCCTTTTTATTCATTCAGCAGAAGTCTCCCACTTCTGTAAGTGGTGAGATGAATGCATATTGGTACTCCATTCAGTGGGGGTTCAAACCCCGCTGAATAAAGTCAAAGCCTCCAGTGGATGCCACAGATTTTCAGAGGAAATTTATCGAGCGGAGCTCGATAAAATCTGGGCGCAAATACGCCAAGGCGTATTTGATATAAAAATGACTACCATACCTAGACACAGGCAGTCGATTTTCTTTCTGGCGATAAACGGTTCAGGCGGACTTGGTCTTTATTTTCCTCCCAAACGTGGCGGGTGACCACCTTTTGATGGTTTTGAGAACAGGTGCACTGCTTTAGTGATCACCGCCATATATTGATTTCATTATGTTCCTCTCTTGCTATTAAGACTATTTTATGGAAATGGGGAAGGGATGGCAAGAACGTGAAAATATTGTCTTTTTAAAAACAGCCGTCTTATAGAGAGGAAAAAAGCTCGAAAAAGTGCGGTTGGCTAAAAGTCGGTCACGAAAGGGTGCTCAAAAAAGTGCAGGCGGTCATAAATAGAGTGGTTAGCTGCCTGAAAAAGCATTGTTTCCCAAAAACTCGGTCACTATTCGAATAGGAAGGTGCAAAAGGGAAAAATCCTTCATTGGTGGATTAACTGGAATAAAGCGGGAATATTAAACTCGAACATCGCTACATGGAAATACATAAATTTTGGGAGGAGTGTCATCCATGATGGACAAAAATAAAGAATCAATAGACAAAAAATCAAATCAAGAAGGCGATATGACTCTTACAAATAGACAGGGTCATCCAGTCACCAACAATCAAAATCTAAGAACGGTTGGCAACAGAGGGCCCGCAACTCTAGAGAATTATGACTTCATTGAAAAGATCAGCCATTTTGATCGGGAGCGAATTCCGGAACGTGTTGTGCATGCAAGAGGAGCCGGGGCACACGGTTATTTCGAGGCTTACGGAAAAGCGGGAGATGAACCTGTTTCTAAATATACAAGGGCAAAGGTTTTTCAGGAACAAGGAAAACGAACCCCTGTTTTCGTCCGCTTTTCAAGTGTGATTCATGGTGGTCATTCACCGGAAACCCTCCGGGATCCACGCGGTTTTGCGGTTAAATTTTACACTGAGGATGGTAACTGGGACTTGGTGGGAAACAATTTAAAGATCTTTTTTATTAGGGATGCCATTAAATTCCCTGATATGATTCATGCCTTTAAACCGGATCCGATTACCAACATACAGGATAGTGAACGCTTTTTCGATTTTTGCGCTAATTCTCCAGAGTCATTTCATATGGTGACCTTTCTATATTCTCCATGGGGAATACCGGCCAACTACCGGCACATGCAAGGTTCAGGGGTCAATACTTATAAGTGGGTGAATCATGATGGAGAAGCTGTTCTGGTTAAGTATCATTGGGAACCGAAGCAAGGGATTAAAAACCTGACTCAAAAAGAGGCTGAGGAAATACAAGCGAAAAACTTCAATCATGCCACACAGGATTTGTACGAAGCGATTGAGCGCGGGGACTATCCGGAATGGGAGCTTTTTGTACAGATTTTGAGTGATGAAGAGCATCCAGAGCTTGACTTTGACCCACTTGATGACACAAAGATTTGGCCGAAAGATCAGTTCCCATGGCTGCCTGTAGGCAGAATGGTTCTGAATAAAAATCCGGAAGACTATTTCAATGAAGTGGAACAAGCAGCTTTTGGAACAGGAGTACTTGTAGATGGACTTGATTTTTCGGATGATAAAATGCTTCAAGGACGGACCTTCTCTTATTCAGACACACAAAGGTACAGGGTTGGGCCAAACTATCTTCAACTGCCAATCAATTCGCCGAAAAAGAGGGTGGCTACCAATCAAACTGGCGGTCAAATGCAATATAAAGTGGATCGCGCTCCTGGTCAAAATCTGCATATTAATTATGAGCCGTCCATTCTTGGAGGATTAAAGGAAGCGGAGCAACCGGGAAAAGAATACACGCCTAAAATCGAAGGACACCTTGTGAGGGAATCAATTGACAGAAATGATAATACTAAGCAGGCAGGAGACACATATCGCAGCTTTGAGGATTGGGAAAAAGATGAGCTGATTACGAACCTTGTGAATGACCTGTCCAAATGTGATCAGAGAATCCAGAAAAAAATGATCGCTTTGGCTGAAGAAGCAGATGAAGAATATGGACGCCGTCTTAGAGAAGGAATAAAAAATGCAAGTACAGAAGGGTCTAGCATGCATCCTCTTGGAAATAAAGGTGGGGAACAAGCGCCTGAAATGGCTGAGGAAAAGGGGCGCGAAACTGATTCATATTAAGGTTTTGAGCAGTCTTTCAAGAAAATTTTCTTGACTAGGTGTAGGGTTGTCTCACCGGGAAAAGAGTGCCCTGTCAAAACGTACAATCCTATATCAAGCCTTAGGGCATTTACTATTCGATTGCAATGAGAGTCGAATAATGAGGGGTACACAATAAAAGCTGCGACTGAGTCTTCTAAGCTTCATCCGGCACTTTGTAGGTGTTTCTTGCGAGATCTCTAAAGAATCCAACGGGCATCACTAGGGTATCCGGCAGCTGTTTACAGGAGGAAATCCTGCAAATGAAAAACCAGTCTGAGAACAACATGTTGTTCTCAGACTGGTTCAATTTTAGATCAATAAGTGGAACAGCATGCTGTCCTTATTGACTTCTGTATAGGAAATATTTCTTTCCTCCATCCGTTCAATCAGCCCAGCATAGTCTTCACGGCGTTTAAGTTCAATACCGACAAGGCTCGGGCCTCTCTCTCTGTTGTTTTTCTTCGTATATTCGAATGTAATGATATCATCATCAGGCCCAAGAACTTCGTCAAGGAATTCCCGGAGTGCACCCGCACGCTGCGGGAAGTTCACGATGAAATAGTAGAGCAGGCCTTCATACATCAAGGATTTCTCTTTGATTTCCTGCATTCTGCTTATATCGTTGTTGCCGCCGCTAATGACGCACACAACAGTCTTACCTTTGATTTGGTCTTTATAAAAGTCCAATGCCGCAATCGGAAGTGCACCTGCAGGCTCCGCGATAATTGCGTGCTGATTATAGAGGTCCAGAATGGTTGTACATACTTTTCCTTCAGGTACAGCCACAATGTCATCAATATATTTCTTGGATAATTCAAATGTTTTTTGGCCAGCACATTGGACAGCAGCCCCATCTACAAATTTATCAATGGAAGGAAGTGCGGTCACAGAGTTGTTTTCCAAAGCTGTTTTCATGCATAAAGCTCCGTTTGGCTCAACACCGATCATTTTTGTATGAGGGGATACATTTTTTACATAAGTGCTTAGGCCGGCCATCAATCCACCGCCACCAATGCTGCCGAAGACAAAATCGACTGGCTCGTGGATTTCATTCATTATTTCAACCGCCACTGTTCCCTGTCCGGCAATGATGTCTAGGTCGTCAAATGGATGGATGAAGATACGGTCTTCTTCTTCTGCATATGCATTTGCCTCGGCGGAACTTTCATCGAAGGTATCTCCAGTCAGAACGACTTCTATAAAGTCACGTCCAAACATTTTTACTTGGTTAATTTTCTGTTTTGGCGTTGTTTGCGGCATGAAAATCGTTCCCAGAATTCCAAGGTGGGCACATGCGTATGCAACACCCTGTGCATGATTTCCTGCACTGGCACAGACAACACCTTTTTCCCTTGCCTCAAGCTCAATCGTTTTTATTTTATAATAGGCACCACGCAGCTTAAAGGAGCGGACGTGTTGCAAATCCTCTCTTTTTACATACACCTGGCAATCATATTGCTCAGATAACCGGTCATTTTTCTGCAAAGGTGTGTGTGCCACTACATCTTTTAAAAATTGATACGAAATGAGAATATCTTCCAAATTCAAAGTTTTTGTCTTTTCCTCCGTTGTATTCATGGCGTCATCCTACCTCCGCTTTTGTATAAAGATTTCTATATTATAACATGAAGATATTGAAAATAACACAGGAGTTTTCAAAATATTTAGGGAAAGCGTTTACATAGAAACATAGGAAAATTCTGCCTGAACGCGGCTGATAATTTCCAGAGTCCCTGGATGCAATGATGTGGACGCTTCGTTCATTGCGAACGTTTTCTTCTGATAAGGAATCACTTCTCTGTCATTAATTTCGGCAATAGAAAAAGGCACTTTGGACAATTGCACATTCAACGTTTCAGCAATGGTTTCCGCTTTCCTGCGGGCATCTAGGACGGCAAAGGATAATGCCTTCCTGTAAAATTGATCATTTTGGGCTGCTTCAAAGGTGACACCTGAAACGATGTTGGCCCCATTTCTTACGGCAATATCGACAATCGGTCCCGCCTGATTGATTTCAATGACCTTGACCAAAAGCATATGGTCGACCCTATAGTTTCTGAAAACCTGTTGCCCTTCCACATAATCATGCTGCGGATAGATGGAATAATCGTCAGTCTTGATCGCGTTTTCGGGTATGCCTGCTTTGGTAAAAGCTTTCTTGATATTAGAAATAGCTCTTGCATTTTCCTCTTGAGCCTGGGCTAAGGTTAAACTTTCCGTAGAGACACCCAATCTGACTACGGCAATTTCCGGCTCAACAGAAATTTTCCCTTCACCGGACACCTTGATGACGTTCGGTCTAGTTTTGACCGTTTTGTATGGAAGTGGATAGTACATGAGAATCTCACCGCTTTCTCCCAGTATCATTTATAATAAGTATGAGACAAATCAGAGTGGAACAACTTTATTTTGGAAGATGCTCCATCCTTGTTGACTTGTTTCTACGCTTTTTTGAAGAAACTTCTTTTAAAAGCGCATTTGTCAGCAACACGAAAGCTATCGCGTTCCACGAAATTCGCAACCTTAACCTTTTTGAACATTTTAACTTCATTCAGTAGAAGTCTCCCACTTCTGTGAGTGGTGAGATGAATGCCTATTGGTATTCCATTCAGTGGGGGTTCGAACCCCGGCTGAATAAAGTTAAAGCCTTCGGCGGATGCCACAGATTTTCAGAGGAAATTTATCGAGCTTAAGCTCGATAAAATCTGGGCGCAAATACGCCAAGGCGAATTTGATCATAGCTTGAAGTTGACGCAGCGTCAACTTGTATACTGGTGTTAGAAACGAGCGAGGTGCATGATATGATCACCATTAGCGAATTATCGAAAAAAGCCAATGTAACCCCCAGAACTTTGCGGTACTATGATTCAATTAACTTATTGAAGCCTTTGGGCGTAACTGAAGGCGGACACCGCACATATAGAAAAGAAGATATTATTAAACTTCAACAGATCCAATTCCTGAAAAAAGTCGGCTTTTCTTTAAAGGAGATCAAGCAGCTGATTGAAAATGATGACTTGGATCCGGTTGATCATATAAAAAATCAACTCAACCTCATCCGCTCAGAACAGAAACTTCTTAAAGAAATGGAAAGGGACCTAGTGGGACTTCTCCATAGTCATTCCATTGAAGGAAGACTAAATTGGGATCTTATTTTACAAATGCTTCAGCACCAGCAAACGGGTCAAATGGAGATGAGGAAATACTCCAAGCAATGGTTTGGAGAAAAGGTGGACGAAGTGACTAAAAAGCTTCCAAATATAAATGACGATAACAAAGAGACAGGGGAATGGATCGATCTGATAAAAGCACTTCAAGACATGATGGACCAGCCCCCGAACTCTATAGAGGTTCAGACTATTGTGGAGGAAATTTGGATGAAATCTAAATCGCTATATGGCGACGATGAACAGCTTCAACAACAATTATGGGAAGTGCGAAAATCACCCGAAGAATCCTCGCGGCTTGGCTGGTACCCTTTAGATGAAAAACTATTGCGTTTTTTAGATCAAGCATTTGCAATTTATGAAAATGGAGGGAAGATTCATGATTGAATTTATTCTTCAATATAAATGGTTATTTCTTATCTTGGGGGAGGTTATATTTTGGGTAAGTCTTTTGGGATTCTTTATCGTCAGATATGCGTTCGGTCTGGAAAAGCTCAGTAAATACTTTATTTTCCTTTGGCTTACCAGCGATGCCTGGCTTTTAGCGCTTGGCGTCATGGACTACAGAAACACTGGTACTTTTGATACATTTCAGGTCATCATTGTTATATTCCTTCTGTATGCTTTGACATTCGGAAGAAATGATATGCGGAAGCTTGACCAATGGATGAAAAGAAACATCCGAAAGTGGAAGGGTGAGCCTCCTGTTGAAGAGGAAAAAGAGGAGAAATTATTTGGCTTGGATTATGCAGTTAAGCAAGGGAAGGAATTCGCGCTTCATGCATTGATGTATGCTGCTGTGTTGTTTATTTTAAGCTTTTTCAGTGATTTTCGTAGTCCGAATGAGATATTAAAGTTGAACGATTTCGGGGATGCGCTCGGACATCTCATTGAAAAAGGCTGGTTTACTGATCCGACAATTGGAAAGATTACTGGCATTTGGATGCTCATCCTGATCATTGATGCCGTTATAACAGTAACGTATTTTATTTTTCCAAAAAAAGCCTAGGAAAAAACGTTGGTTGCTTAGAGACAGCCAGCGTTTTTTTTACACGCCCTTTTCATTTTCCGTCTTTATTAATATACATTGTGAATTAGATTGGAGACCCACCAGCACCGGCATAACTATATAAATAAGAAGCAACCACGCTCCTTTATTAAGCAGTAAAATTGGTTCTTATACAAAGTGATATCTTAGATTGAGGAGATTCTAGAAATAGAAGGTAATGGTCGAAAGAAATTTATTAAAAAAATTCCAGAAATTATCATATAGTTCATACATTCAATAGGAACAATGTTAAAATAGTCGATATGATTCTTTTTTTAGGAGGTTTTTTCAAAAGATGGATGAGAGATTTAGTAGACCGAAAGGGTTTGGTCAGATTCTAGATCATACTTTCAGTTTAAGCAAGAGGCACTTTAAGGACTTATTTTTAATATTTCTTATTTTTATGGGGCCTATCTATTTATTACAAGCTATCATCGAGTTGGCCTCTGGAGTCAGTTTTTTCCGGGAGGTTGGAGTGGGGGAGACATGGTATGAACAGATCCTTACGAGTTTCGATGATACGGAAGATGTCAACCTGGGTGCTGATTTAGGGATTGCACTAGTGGGGCTTATTAGTATTTTTGTTGCACCTGTTGCCACAGCGGCAGTCATGTTTGCGGTAGACCATATGAGAAAAGGTGAAGAGTATACGGTCGGTTCCGTTATTAAGCAGGCGTTTTCACGCTATTGGCCTATGCTTGGAAGCACCATTCTATTTGGAGTGATCGCGTTCTGTTTATTTGTAGTACCGGTAATCATCATAACGATTGCGGGTGTTGTCGGAGCGATTGTTCTCCCAGTTGTCGGCATCATCTTGGCTATTTTGCTTTTCGTAGGGTTTTTCATAGGAATAGGTCTTTTGCTGACTCGCTGGAGTTTTTATTTCGGGTCGGTCGTCTTTGAGGAGGAGACACCTGGACTTTCACGTAGTTGGAAATTGACAAAAGGCCGCACTTGGGTACTGTTTGGGCTCTTTATTATTTTCTCTTTGATTGTGACTATGATTAGCACAATATTGGAAATGACTTTTGGACTGGTTCTTGGAAATAGTGTACTACTTTCACTTATTATCAATGCAGTAAGTATTTTTACAACGATGATTTTTTCTGTAGGGTATGCCGTTATGTATTTTGACCTAAAGATTAGGCATGATGCGGACGACTTGAAAGAAATGATTGGGGAATATCACACACCACAAATCTAGGTCAGGTGATGGTTAATGCTGGATGCTGATCAGGCGAGGGAAAGACTTCAGGAAATATTAAACAAAGCTGAATATAAGGTTTATGAGAACCAGACGAAGGGTTTCCTGCAGAGCTGGTGGGATAGTGCCAAGGAATGGATTGTAAGACAGCTTGAAAAGCTGTTTCCTTCCCACGAAGCGGCAAGCGCGGCTGCAGGCCCAGTTTTGATATTGATCGCTGTTTTGATCGTCATCGTGCTGGGGCTAGTCGTCTATTTTGTTGTCCGCCATACGCGAAGGTCTAGGCGATACCGCGATAAATCGCCGCTCCAATCAATGAGTGAACTGGATTGGACTTCTGAGAGGCACTTGGCGGAGGTACTTAAGCTGGAAAAACAGCAGGATTATTCAATGGCTGCGCGCCATTTGTTTTTGGCAACCCTTCTTTATTTTCATCAAAAGAGCTGGCTGGAAGCAAGGATCTGGAAAACGAATTGGGAGTATTATGATGAATTAAAAAAATTTAATCGGAATTGGGCAGATCAATTTTACCATTTGGCGCGTGTTTTTGATGAAGTGACATACGGTGAGAGGAAACTCGAAAAAGAAGAGTATGGCCAGTTTCGGAAAGAAGCGATGGAATGGTTGGAGGAGCCTGAGAAAACGATGAAAGGATAGGAGGGGGAAGTTTGCAAGGATCTGGAAAAAGAACATGGATTTTGCTTAGCCTTCTTCTTTTATGCTTTTTGGCCGGCGGATATTTCTTACAGTCAAAGCAGCCCGCCGCCTACCCCGCCTATGTTTCCGATTCTCCGTCTCCTACCGGTACAAAGGCAATTTATACATATTTAAAAGAAGAAGTGGAATCCGTTAAAAGGTGGAATAAAACTCCGCAACGATTGGATCATGATGGCGGGAGCCAGGTGCTCGTCATGGTTGAGCCGCTGAATATGCCTAATAGTGAAGAAATGAAGGCTTATGAAAAGTTTATGAAAGCAGGCAATACCATTTTACTATTTCAAAGGAATCCGCAGGGGATGTTTAATCTGGTAACGGACCCTCTCGCAGCGGAGGCAGAAGCAGAAGAAGGAATACTGTACGGTAAAAAAGATGGTAAATATAAGGCGGATATTTCATACTTGAACCGTATTCAAACGGAGCAGCAGGACAGCATCCTATTATATGATGATGCAGGGACAATTGCGCTCGAACGTCCTTACGGAAAAGGAAAGTTGATTGTTTCTATTTTCCCGGAATGGATGACAAATAAACAGATTTTGAAAAAGGACCATGTTTCCCTTCTTACTTCGCTGCTGAATGAAACGGAAGGTCGACACTTGTTATTTGATGAGCATATACACCAGCCTCAGGGCGGGGAAAAAGCATTGACTGTTTATCCGATTTGGTTCTTGCTCTTCATGTTCCAAGGGGGAATCCTCGCTATTCTTTGGCTTTGGTATCAAGGAAAGAGGTTCGGTCCGATATTCAGCCCAAGGGAAGCGACTGTCCGTTTCAGTGACGAAGGAATCCGTGCATTGGCTGCCTGGTATATGAGGGGCCGGCGTTACCATGATTCCATCGTCATCCAGGCTGATTATTTGAAATTTATCCTGCAAGAGAAATGGCACATTCCTTACCGACAGGAGTGGAGAAGCCTCTCCTTGCTTTTAGAACGTAAAAGTAAAGGGCAGATGGAGAAAAAGGATATCGATTCTTTTCTGTCCGGTTTAACGGACGTCTTACATAAAGAAAGATTGAGCAAGCAGGAATACTTATTATGGTCGAAAAAAATTGATCGGCTGAGGAAAGTGGTGGAAGAGAGATGAGTACAAAAGTATTAGCGTTGTTGGAGAAGTATGAAGAACGGATCCTTGGGCAAAGTACGAATCTTCGACTCTTGCTGTCTGCGATTCTGGCAGGAGGGCATGTGCTTCTGGAAGGGGTGCCGGGGACGGGAAAAACAGCAACGGTCCGAACTCTCGCAAACCTTCTAGGCGGACAATTCAATCGTATTCAGTTTACCCCTGATCTGCTTCCAAGCGACATAACAGGAAGTGTTATTTATAACGTGAAGGAAGGTTCTTTCGAAACGTTGAAAGGGCCGATTTTTACAAATATCCTGTTGGCGGATGAAATTAACCGGACCCCCGCCAAAACGCAGGCTGCCCTTTTGGAAGCGATGGAAGAGAGGCAAGTTACCATTCAGGGGACGACCTACCCGCTGTCAGAAATGTTTTTTGTTGTGGCGACACAAAATCCGATTGAATTCGAAGGGACCTACCCGTTGCCGGAAGCTCAGCAGGACCGCTTTTTATTTAAGCTCTTGATTGATTTTCCAACGTTCGAAGAAGAGAAAGATGTATTGAAAAATGTGATCGAAAACAATTTCGAAACATCAGCGATTGAGCCGGTGCTGGACATGGAAGAGTTTTTAAAAGCCAGACAAGAGATTATGCAAACCACGGTGAACGACAGTGTTCTGGAATATATCATGACAATTGTAAGTAGGACAAGGGAGACGGAGGCAATCCGTTATGGGGCTAGTACAAGAGCGGCGATTGCTATTGGGAAAGCCGCCCAGGCGTGGGCCTTTTTGGATGGCCGTGATTATGTAACACCTGACGATGTGAAAATCGTTGCTAAACCGTCACTAAGACATAGGATACAATTAGCCCCGCATGTGGAATTGGAGGGAGGATTTGTTGACCAAGTCATTGAAGAGCTTGTGGGCTCGGTTCCTGTTCCAAGATAGGGGAATATTGCCAACCAAGCGGCTGCTGTTTGTTTTCCTGGGCATCTCTGCTTTTTTCATCCTGCTTGGTGTATTGACGAATGTTTCATGGACATACATTATCATGATGAATGTGATCGTTTTTTTGGCAAGCTTTCTGGACCTGTTTTTTTCACCAGGCAGAAAAGACCTGAATTTCCAACGGTTCATGCCCGAAGAGATGGAGCGGGACCTTCCGTATACCATAAAGATAGAAGTGGAAAACTACTCCAAACGCCCATTTTCATTTGCTTTTGTTGACGATTTGCCGCAGACTT
Organism: Siminovitchia terrae; assembly: GCF_003605405.2. Classification (GTDB taxonomy): domain Bacteria; phylum Bacillota; class Bacilli; order Bacillales; family Bacillaceae_C; genus Siminovitchia; species Siminovitchia terrae. The sequence goes on from NZ_QYTW02000002.1 coordinate 183,782, forward strand.
TCAGGCGCCCTTTCCCTGTAAGTGGAATAGGGCATAAAGAAGCGGTGACGGAAGTATCGTATGTAACGAGTGCGCCAGTCAGGGGAGACTATGGGGTTACGAAGCTATATTTCCGCTATAAAAGCACGCTTGGTCTTTGGGAAAAACAGAAAACGGCAGAACTCCCCCAAACTTTGAAAGTAATCCCGGACATGACTGAAACGAAGCAGTACCTGAAGGATGCGCAAAGGTTTTTATTGCATGAAGGCATGAAAATTCGTAAATTCCAGAGCGGATCAGGAGAATTTGCTCAGATTAGAAAATATGCAGCGGGCGATGATCCGCGCATGATCAACTGGAGGCAGACTGCGAAGCTTCAGGAAGTCATGACGAACGAATATGAGCCCGAGCATGGAAAATATATTACGATTTTAATAGATTGTGGAAGAATGATGGGAGCGGAACTGAAAAAAGGCAATCGTTTGGAACGGGCATTGGAAGCCGCTATGACCGTAACAGCGGCTGCCTTGCGGAAAGGGGACTATGTATCTGTCCTCGCTTTTTCAAAAGATGTGAAGGTCTTCGTTCCGCCAGCTAAAGGAATGGAGCATATGCAGACCATCCTGAAATCCATCTATCATTTGCAGGCCGATCCGGTGGAACCGAACTATGGAGCCGTCTTTTCATTTTTGGAAACCATGCAGAAAAAGCGGAGCCTGCTGCTATTGTTTAGCGATATCCGTACATTTCTGTACGAAGAAAACACACTCACCTATTTGATGCGGATTAGGCAGCGTCATTTGTTTTTAATGATCGGCGTTGAAGATGAAGTCATCAAGAGGCGGATAAATGAAAGTCCGGACCAAGTGGAGCATGCCATGATCAAAACCATTGCCCAACAGCAAATGCTTTTTAAAAAGAGGGAAAAAGCTAAATGGGAAAACCAGGGACTGCTCATGATGGAAGCCGATGAGGAAAAACTAGCGGTTGCCGCTGTTTCTTATTATATTGACATGATGAATCGGAATCTGCTGTAGCGAAACTGGGGGAATACTTCTCAGTTGAGGAAAATACTGTCTAGAAACGGGACGTACTCGGATTGGGAATCATACTATCCGGTTCGTCAAGAATACGATCCGTTAGCAGGATAATACTGTCCAGTTATGTAAAATACTCTTCGAATCGTAAAGACCATCCCTCATCGAAGGTTTTCCAAACAGGCCCGCTCTGCAAGCATAAAAAAACGGGGCGTCACGCCCCGTCTCAAATTTGCTCCAGTCTTCCGATTTCACGCAGGAAAAGTCTTTTTCCAATAATAAAGTAAAAGATCAATCCGAGGACTGTTACGAATGCTACGAAGTATTTGGCTTCAAGCGGGATGGGTGCCGGGGTGATGAAGCCTTCTATGATTCCGGCAATGACGAACAGCGGGACCGTACCAAGCAAGAGCTGCACGGACCTTTTCGCGTTCACCTTCAATTGGTATCCTCTCGAGAAATGTCCTGGAACAAAAAGCTTATATCCCATCAAAAGCCCCGCACCGCCGGCGATAAAGATGGCGGTAAGTTCAATCATTCCGTGAGGGACAATATATGCCCAAAATTCATAGCTTTTTCCGTGAGTCCAGAACAAGGCGGCAAGGGCCCCGATAATGATTCCGTTATAAATAAGGACATAGACGGTCAACAATCCGAAAATAACGCCTCCAGCAAAAGCCAGGATGGCGACCTTGATATTATTGGACATAATACTTGACGACATCACGGAAGAATCCCAAGACCCCTTGTCGCTTCCAAGCGAATCCGGATCGACGCCATAGGCAATTTCAGGCGGAAGAATAGCATACATATTTTGTGGATCTTGAACCACAGCTATGTAACTGCCGACTGCACCAATTGTAAAGAGCACGAAGGCTGCAATGACAAACTTCCACTGTTCCCAAAGTAACCGGATAAATGTCGTGGTGAAAAAGTGGCGCACCTGTTGAATGCTCGACATTTGATCTTTGTATAAAATATTATGGGATTTTGAAACAAGGCCGTTTAAATAGAAGGTGACCTCTTCATGTGGAAAATAAGTTTGGGAGTACGAAAGATTTTGAGCGGCTTTCTGATAAAGCCGATAAAATTGATCGATCGTGGAGCCAGCTACATCTTTTTTGCGTTTATGCATCGTAACTACAAGCTGCTCTAGCTGTTTCCAGTCATCCCGGTGTTTTTTAATAAACTGCTTTACATTCATGTGACTCGTCACCTCTTGTAAAAGATCGACATCTATACTCTTCTATTATAGTAACACTCCTGAGCAATAGAAACATTAACTTGGGAAAGGAGGAAAAAATATGGAAAAAGAACAGGTTGGGGTTAAGACACCGGAATTCGTTTCTATCCAGTTTCAGCTGGCCGGCTTGGGAAGCAGAATGGCGGCTTATATGCTAGACTGGCTCATTTTGGGTGTGATGAATGTAATAATAATTATTATTCCGCTTATTCTGTTAATCGATGGGAATCCGTTTTATGATGACATTACCTCCATTGTTATGGCAATATTGATTATAGCGCTGTTTGTCCTGAACTGGGGATATTTTATTTTCATGGAATTTTATTTTGGCGGGAAGACGATTGGAAAAAGAGTACTGGGGATCCGGGTGATTCAGGATAACGGACATAGTCTGACATTGTTATCGAGCTTTATCCGAAACTTCATGCGAATTGTAGACTCTTTGCCTGCTGGTTATTTAACGGGATTGTTGATGATTTTTTTCCATCCTAAGCATAAAAGAGTGGGAGATTTGGTCGCAGGTACAATGGTCGTCCACGAAAGGAAAGCGAAGCGACTGGGCAAGCTTACGCCTGTCGAAAAGGAAATTCAAAGAAGAGGACTCTCAAAACACGATATTTTAGTCGAAGAATTTTCAGTTCGCGCATTGAACGCCCAAGATTGGAATCTGGTCCGTACATACAGTAGCCGCCTGCTGCAGCTCCCAATGGAGGAACGCCACGATTTGACGAAGCAAGTGGCGGAAATTTTATTTCCAAAGATCGGGTGGGATACGAAGGGGAAAAGTACCCGCGAATTGGAGGACTCTCTTCTCGTTTTGTATTTGAATATGAAAGACGAATGGGAGTTTGAAGTGTAAAGGATAATATCAAAACGCAGCGCTCCTGCTGCGTTTTGAACCAATCCTATTCTTTTTCTAAAATGTAGTATCCTACATATTCAGACGGGACGGCTGCAACCAGAATATATCCATCTGAAAACAGCTCTTGAACTACCTGTCTAATTTTCATTCTCCAATCATATGCAAGCTCAAAAGAGTTACTTTTTAGTGTCTGGATATCTTTTGGTACAGGTACAAGAATAATCCTTTCCTCTGTATGTTTAGCAACATCTCCTGAAATGGGCATTGAATGTTGGACGATAAAGTCCAGTGCAAGCGGATAATCATTGATTTCGCTATACCTTTCCTTTTTCGTGCCCATGTTGACGACTGGATCGCTCATTAGATCCCATTCCAGTAGGAATCTGTCCGTCGGCATCCCTTTGTTAATCTTGTCCTGCATGCTTCCGTAATAAGACACGTAGTATGTCCTCACATAACCGCCCAATTTCGTAAGGTTTAAATATCCATTCTTAATTTCCAGCGGATCGAAGGTCCACGTGATTTTTTCAAAGCCTTGATCTATCGCCCACTCACGTTGTTGTCTTTTCAGCTTTTCTCCAATACCCTGATTCCGATAATCGGGGTCCACCGCCATCATATGGGAAACGAGATGCGGTTTTGACAGGGGGCTTGTAACCCCTGGAAAACCGTAAGTGAAGCCAATCATTCGGTCTGCGTCAAATGCGCCGATGACACATCCTCCATTATGAATAGCTGCGACCATTTGGGCAAGGGAGGTGACAATATCATTTCCCCATATTTTATTTTGCAGATCAACCGCATGTTGCAATTCATTAATTTCTATGACGGGTTTAAATTGATATTTGTTCAATGCGGCTTCACCTCTCAATTAATCACTTTCATTTTCTGAAAAGATTCTGTGTAGACAACATAATGGTTAAATGTCTGCTCATTGATTCCATATCCGATCCCAGGTCCCTCTGGAACTTTAAGAACGCCCGGTTTGTAAAATTGGACTTCTGCGTCGGTGATATCCTGTTTCCAATAGCGGTCTGATGGGGACGTATCCCCTGGTATGGTGAAATTACCGAGTGAAGAAATTGCGATATTATGAGCCCTTCCTATGCCGGATTCAAGCATGCCGCCGCACCAGACAGGAATACCCATCGACTGGCAATAATCATGGATCTTTTTCGCTTCCGTCAGGCCGCCGACCCGGCCAACCTTGATATTGATGATTTTTGTTGCTCCAATTTCCACCGCTTTTCTTGCATCTTCAACTGAATGGATGCTTTCATCCAGGCAAATAGGCGTGGAAAGCTCCCTTTGCAAGGTTCCGTGGTCAATAATATCATCATAATCAAGCGGCTGCTCAATCATCATCAGATTGAGGGGATCAAGCTGCTTTAAATGGTCGATGTCCTGCAAGGTGTAGGCTGAATTGGCATCCGCCATTAATGGAACATCCATTCCGAACCGATCCCTGATTGCCTCCATCGGCTTGACATCAAAGCCGGGCTTGATTTTCACTTTTATCTTTTTATAGCCTTGGTCAATGCAACTGCCAACTCGATCAAGTAGCTCCTCAATTGTAGGCTCGATCCCGATACTGACTCCGACGTCAATTTCTCCCTTCGTTCCTCCAAGGGCTTTTGCAAGTGATATGCCTTTCTTTTTACAGTAAAGATCCCACACCGCCCCTTCCAGGGCAGCTTTTGCCATTCGGTGCCCTTTGACGGATTGGAAAATTGGGTCAAGGTCCTCTGGATGTTTTAGTTTTTCCATTTTTAAAACTTGGGGGATGATCAGCTCTTTCAAAATATATAGAACCGTTTCCGTTGATTCTTCGTTATAAAAGGGAAGGGGAAATGCGGTGCTTTCTCCGAACCCTATAAAGCCTTCACTTTGCACACTAACAACTATAAAATCTCTCTTCATTAATCTCCCAAAGCTAGTTTCAAAAGGGTGTTTTAAAGGCATTTGCAGGCGGTCCAATTTGATTTGCTCGATTAACATTCAATTTCTCCTTTCTTTGATGAAACTTCATTTCTAAAAAAGGGAAACAATCCTAATTCTTTAGATTCTGTTTTTTCGTTGGTGCATCCAATATGTTTCCTGGGTCTTTTACCAGTTACTCCGCTCACCAATACATTCAGAACGGAAAAGATAGCAGGCATTCCTTTTAAAGCAATTGCTTTTTTATTGAAAAATGAAGCCTAAACTTCGAAAAAAGAATACGGCTAAGAAATCTAAAAGTCAAGAGAGTGTTTTTATAATTTACTGTTTTTTCCAGAGTAAATAAAACTCCTTTTGTTGACTCCAACTGTTTGAATAACTAGAGTCATGAAGGGTTCATGTAACCTAACCTTTATTAAAATAATTGCTAAGATAAAATTTCTTAATTGCAATAACAAATAAAATCAATTGGAAAATTCTTTATATATGAAATAGAATCAATCTTAATTTAAAGATCATGATGTTGAGGAAGCGAAAAATTATTAGCAAAGGGTTTGAAGGAACTTGGGCTGAAGGAACTTCCGCAATTGACATACCTGTACATTTTTTCGGATACTGGTCATGATATCGCTCAAACGATACAAGCCCAAATCAAAGAGACTCTAGGTGTAGAGATTGCGCTTGAAAGTTTAGAAGCAAAGGTATTTTTTGATATGCAATTTGAAGAAGGAAATAACCATTTTTCATTTGGCGGCTGGACAGCGGATTATAATGACCCTATGGACTTTTTCTAGAGTTACCTAGTTACGGAGTTGTGGGAAAATAAAGAGTACGATGTATTGCTGGAAGAGGCAAAGTTCGATCTGGATGTCAAGAAACGTGATGAACTGTTGTTAAAGGCAGAACAGCTGATGATGGATGAAATGCCAATTATTCCACTATACTTCGGTTCAAATAACTGGGTTCAAGCTGAAATGTGGAAGGTGCTTACATGACGACGATCAGTCATTTTGACTTAAAAAGAGCGAAAATAAACGAATAATATTTTTGGTTCATTTATCCAGGGAAGTGATGATTGAAAGCTTCCCTGGATTTAAACTTCATTCAGCAGAAGTCTCACACTTGTGTAAGTGGTGAGATGAATGCATATTGGTATTCCATATTCAGTGGGGGTTCAAACCCCGGCTGAATAAAGTTAAAGCCTTCGGCGGATGCAACAGATTTTCAGAGGAAATTTATCGAGCGGAGCTCGATAAAATCTGGGCGCAAATACGCCGAGGCGCATTTTATTAACGGGTGGAAATTGTATTATTGCGGTGGAAGAAGTGCCCCAATATTTACTTTAACGAAATCAATGAAAATTTTCAGCGTACCGTCTATTTTAGTATCTTTCAAATAGATTAGTTGGTATGGTCGGTTCAGTTGGGGTTGATCTTTGATTTTAATAATACGTAAGTCTTTTAGGGGTCGTTCTTCGACGATGGATGATAATGGGATAATCCCAATCCCGATTTCCTTTTTCACCATTTGTTTTACCAACTCGATATTATCTGTTTCCAATACTGCGTTTGGTTTTAAGTTCAATTTGTTGAATGCATTGTTTATCAAAACCCAATCTATGGAACCGTGGTCATATAATAGAAGTTTTTCCCTGGCAACTTTCGATAATGAGACTTTCTCCATCGAAGCAAATGGATGATTGGGATAAGTAACAATAACCATTTCATCATTGAATAAATGAATAGTTTCAATTTTTGGATGACCAACTGAACGCGAGATGCCTAATGGTGTTTCGTGATTCAACACCATTTCCAAGACATTGTGTGAATGCCCGGAGTGAATAGCTAATTTGATTTTTGGGTAGGTATTGTGAAACTGTCTGATGAGCTTTGGAAAAATATAATGTGACATCGATAAGACAATCGAAATGCTCAGTTCATCTTTGATATTTTGGTTATTCTGTTGAATCGTTAATATGCCAGATTGAATGGTTTCTAGACTCGTTTTTGCAAAGGGCAGGAACGTTTTCCCTTCTCTTGTTAAAGAAATACTTTTCCCAAGGCGAATAAACAAATCACAACCTAGTTCTTTTTCTAAAGATTTTATTCTTGCACTAACAGTTGGTTGGGAAATATAAAGAATTTCACCCGCTTTTTTAAAACTTTTTGTTAATGAAACATATAAAAAAGCTTCAATTTGTTCTAAATTCATCTAATCACCTATCAACGATAATAAAGTGTTATACGAATAAATGATTTCAACTTAAAATTCTGATATTAAATTATAAATTAAAAGCCTATAAAAAGCTATGATAAGTATTTTTATTTACTAATAATCATTTAGGAGGAGCATTACTATGAAAATTTATATTGTAGCGGATGGAGAAGGTATTTCCGGGGTTGTCAGCTCTGAAGAAATGCATCCTACTGGAAGCCGTTTCCAAGAATTCAGACGATTGATGACAATGGATGTAAATGCTGCGATTGAAGGAGCTTTTGATGCTGGCGCGAGCGAAGTTGTCGTCAATGATGCTCATTGGTCCATGATCAATATCATTTACGAAGATCTTGATCCAAGAGCGGAGATCATCAGGGGTTCAAATAAAAAATTATCCATGGTTGAACAAATTGAAGGGTTCGATGGTGCTCTTTTTATCGGACTTCATGCTAAGGTAGGTCATTCCCATGGGGTGGCCAATGAAACAATGGTTGGGCCGGAGATGTATGAAATGAGAATGAATGGAATGCCGGTTGGAGAGGTTGAGATCAATGCAGCCATTGCCGGTTATTTTGGTGTTCCTGTCATCATGGTCTCTGGTGATGATTGTCTTGGCAAAGAAGCAACAGAAAGCTTAGGTGAAGTGGAGACCGCCATTGTTAAGAAGTCCATTGACCGCTGGTCAGCCCGCTGCCTGTCATTAGAAAAAGCCCATCAAGAAATTCATACAAAAGCATTTCAGGCAGTCAAGAGATTGGGTGATTTTAAACCTTATACAATCGAGGGACCTGTTGAATTAGAAATAGAATGGACCTCGACTGCAGAGTGTAAGAAATCAAGTCTTGTTCCTGGATCATATGTTAAATCACCAAGAATAGTGGCCTATAAAAGTAATGATTTTTTAGAAGCCTGGAGAGGAATTTATGCTTGTTTAAACCTCGGTGTGATGGCCTTTGATCCATTATACGGGTAATAAATAATCGCAGGAATTCTGCGATGGGGTATTTTTACAACGAATTTTATGAGGAGCCTTTGGTTCCGCTGCGAGGTGTTAGTTATTGGGAAGGGTTAAAATAAGGGAGTTAGGGTTAGAGATTGGAAGTTTGCCTGTAGGGAAAAAGAATTGCATTACCGATGTTAAGGGGGTTCAAGTTGGTCATGTAACTCTTAAGTACCCTGAGGAAAACGAAGAATTTGTCTGTACAGGTGTGACAGCTATTATACCACACGCTGGGAATATTTTTCGGGAGAATGTTGCAGCAGCCAGTTATGTATTTAATGGATTTGGAAAAACAACTGGATTAGTACAGATCAATGAATTGGGCAGATTAGAATCCCCCATTATGTTAACAAATACATTTGGTGTTCCGGCGGTCACGCAAGGAACTCTGCAATATTTATTAGAACAAAACCCGGAAATCGGGGACACCACTGGAACTGTAAATATTGTAGTCGGCGAGTGCAACGACAGTTACCTAAATTCAATAAGAAGCTTGCCTGTTTTACCGCAGCATGCAAGAAAAGCAATTGATAATGCTTCGTCAGGTCGGGTAGAAGAAGGCGCTGTAGGCGCCGGAGCAGGTATGGTTTGTTTTGATTATAAAGGTGGGATCGGCTGTTCTTCCAGAATAATTTCAATCGAAGGAGCAGAAAAAAAATATACAATCGGGTGCCTGGTTTTAAGTAATTTTGGAAAGCAGGAGGAACTATGGAACTATAGCAGTTATTCAAAAAAGGTAAAAACAAGCCATAGTCAAGAACCTGTGGTTGAATCGGATGGTTCCATTATTATGGTATTAGCTACTGATGCACCGTTAAATGAACGTCAATTACAACGTGTTGCAAAACGCTGTGGAATTGGATTAGGCAGAACAGGAAGCCATATGAGTCACGGAAGCGGCGATATTGTAATTGCTTTTTCCACTGCACAAGTGTTTGATCACTTTTCAAATGATTGTACAGAGCAGGTTATACAATTACGGGACGATAAGTCAGTGATGAATTCTCTTTTTACTGCGGCAGCGGAAGCGACGGAGGAAGCCATCTACAATTCCTTAAGCAATGCGAAAACGACGCGGGGAAGAAAGGGCAGAGAGGTAAAAGAAATTCCTTATTGTTTATTGGATGAAAACATGTTGATTAATCATCAAAAATAAAGAGAGGAAATGAAATGATATTATTAAATGAACGTTTTTTAGAGCGGGATGAGGTAACGATCGATATTGAGGATCGCGGATATCAATTTGGCGACGGAGTCTATGAAGTTATTCGTATATATAATGGAGCATGCTTTGCAATGGATGCCCATATTGAACGTTTAAGACGAAGTGCTGAACAAATTGAAATGATTTTGCCTTACACGTTAACAGAACTAGAGGAAAATTTGCTGAAGCTTGTTGAAAAGAACAACATCAAAACGGGCATTATTTATGTGCAAGTTACTCGTGGAGCAGCACCAAGGGCGCATCATTTTCCCGAAGGTTCTTCCTCAGTTTTAGTTGCATATGTTCAAAGTCTAGATCGGCCCCTAACAAAGATAAGAAATGGCGTAAAGGTAACTTTAACCGAAGATATTCGATGGAAAAGGTGTGACATTAAAAGTCTAAACTTACTCGGCAGTGTTTTGGCTAAACAAAAAGCGAAAAATAAAGGCTTTGAAGAGGCTATTCTTCACCGTGATGAAGTTATCACAGAAGGCAGTTCTACTAATGTATTCATTATTAAGGATCAAGCCATATACACCCATCCGGCAAACAACTTGATCCTAAATGGAATAACAAGGAACAAAGTACTTAAAATTGCAAGGGAAAAGAAATTTCAGGTTGTTGAAGAACCATTTACAATAAAGGAATTGCTCAATGCAGATGAAATATTTATCACAAGCACCACAATAGAGATTACCCCCGTAATCGAGATTGACCAAACAGTAATCGCTGGTGGTCAACCTGGTCCAGTTACTTGTATCCTGCAAAAAGAATTTGACAAGCTGCTATAATGAAAAGGGTGTCTCGGAAGTTTATCTTACTTGACGTGCTTCCCAGACACCCCCTTTAAAGTCCTACTTAAGGAACATTTTTATTCGCTTCAACGCATTTTTTACATGAGGATAGCGAAACGGAATATCGAACAAAGTCGTCTGTTTCAAGACGCTTTTTTTATGGGAAAAAACGTCAAAACTGTTCTTTCCATGATAGGCGCCAATACCGCTCGTTCCAACTCCTCCAAACGGTAAATGAGGGTTTGCAAAATGGTAAATCGTATCATTGATGCATCCACCACCAAAGGAGATGGAATTCAGGACCTCATTCTGAATCCGCGTACTTGCGGTAAAAAGATACAGTGCAAGAGGATTCGGATGCTTGCGGATACCTTCGACCACGTCATCCAATGCTGTATATTCCAGAACCGGAAGGATGGGGCCGAATATTTCATCTGACATGACCCGGTCATCCCACGTGATATCTGTCAGAATAGTGGGCTCAATGGATAACATCTCCCGATTTGATTTTCCTCCCAGCAAAATTTCTCCCTGCTTCAGAAAAGAAGTGAGACGATCAAAATGTTTATCACTCACAATCCGCGTCATGGATTGTTCCTCGTACATTTCGTGGATCGCTTCTCTCAATAAAGCTAAAAACCGGTCTTTGATCCGCTTGTGGACATATAAATAATCAGGTGCAATGCACGTTTGTCCAGCATTTGTAAATTTCCCCCATGCAATGCGCCTAGCTGCCAGCTTCAAGCTCGCATCTTCATGGACGATGCAGGGGCTTTTTCCGCCCAATTCCAACGTTACCGGCGTAAGGTGTTTGGCGGCAGCTTCCATGACTGTTTTTCCAACGAGTATACTGCCAGTGAAGAAAATCTTGCCAAACTCCTCTTGAAGAAGGGCTTGGCTCGTCTCTACGCCGCCCTGAACAACCGTGACATAGTTTTGGGGAAAAATGTCCCGGATCATTTTTGCAAAAACCTGTGACGTTCTGGGAGTGAGCTCCGAAGGCTTTATAATAGCACAATTTCCAGCACTAATGGCTCCAATCAAAGGGGCGGCTGCGAGCTGGAATGGGTAATTCCAAGGAGAAATGATCAATGTCGTCCCATACGGTTCGGAATAAACGTAGCTGGCTGAACCGATATGAGTAATCGGTGTCTTTACCTTTACAGGCTTCACCCAGGACCGCAGCTTGCTGATTGTAAACCGCAGTTCTTCCAATATGATTCCGATTTCGGTCGAGTATGCTTCAAATTCGGATTTATTCAAATCAGTTTTGAGGGCCGTAATGAATTCCCTTTCATACAGCTTGACGGCACTCCTCAGTTTTTTCAGGGCATTCAGACGAAAGGCTACATCCTTTGTTTGATTCGTCCGGAAAAATTCCCGTTGGCTTGTGATGAGTGAGTGGTAGGATTCCATGTGGCAATCTCCTTATCTGATCTTGATCTGCTTAACTCTTTGCAAAATTGTACCATAGAGGGATTACTACTTAAAATCAAGGCGTGTAATACCAGAGCCTTTTAACTTCATTCAGTAGAAATCTCCCACTTCTATAAGTGGTGAGATGAATGTATATTGGTAATCCATTCAGTGGGGGTTCAAACCCCGGCAAGATGAAAAACCCCCTTTGTATAAGTGTATGTCTATATCCAAGTAGTTTTAGCTGCCACTTCGTTTTTTTTCAAAAACTGTGGCTGTACAAGCAGATAGATATGCTTTGCATGTTATTTATTTTAAAACATATGTTTTATAAGAGAAGAGGCGGTAAACCCTGGGAGGCCGGTGAAACAAGCACACCTAGATTTGATTGCTAGTTTCAAAGAAAAAAATTTAAAAAAATGGTAAAAAAAATATTTACAAATTTCTCTTCCGGGTATATACTAAAAACACTTTAAAAAAGGAGTGACAAATTTATGAACAAATCAACAAAAGCTGGACTTATATTCGTGGTTGTGCATACTGTGTTTTTCTTGAATTTGGCTGTAGATCTATCATTCCTTTCTTAGTTTCTCTTCTGTTAAAGCGCTTTCAATATTTCTTCAATAAATTACTTCTATACTTACCAAACGGGCTCTCTTTTAAAGAGGGGGCTTTTTTGTGCGGAAACCTTCATTAACAAATGCTATTTAACTTCATTCAGCAGAAATCTCCCACTTCTATAAGTGGTGAGAAGAATGCCTATTGGTATTCCATTCAGTAGGGGTTCAAACCCCGGCTGAATAAAGTCAAAGCCTCCGGCGGATGCCACAGATTTTCAGAGGAAATTTATCGAGCGAAGCTCGATAAAATCTGGGCGCAAATACGCCAAGGCGCATTTGATATCGTTGATGACTGGACCGCTGAAAACTTGAACGGCTCCATGAGTATTACTGGTTTCATTTTATTTTTTCCTCGAATGTAAAGTCGATCCCGCCAATTTTTATATTAAAAAGCTTTGATTTTTTTCCCGTCTATTTTGTACACTTTTCTTGTAAACATAGTATCACGCAGTATGTATTTTACGATATTGAAAAAAGAAGATCGAATGGGGATATACAGTGGCCTTGAGATTGAAACGGGTCTGTCAAATGAAGAAGAACGTCTGCGGGATTCTTGATGAAATCGGCTGAAAAGGATGTTCCCGATATCCGCCAATGCCAATGAGAGGGTCCGGTGAATATAGTTTCTTGCTCACAGTGAGGAAATCTGGGGCCATCCGCTGACTGACGGGGAATTGGAAAAAATGGTAGGGTTTATTAGTGCCCAAATTAGTCGGAAGTAATGAAAAACGGTCATCTATCTCCATTAAAAGAGCCCATATCTGTTGGGAATAGCAAAAAACGGGCACCAATTTCCCGAAAGTGCCCGCGTTGTCGGGAGTAACGAAATGCGGTTACCAACCCGCTTCATTAATGTTCATCTTTATTTGTACATGCGATGGCTGCTTCATCATTTTGTTCAAATTCCTACTTATGCTCCGGTTTCCAGGATGAAAATCGCTTTTCAATAAGACCTAATAAAAATGTAAGAATGAGCCCTGTAATAGTAATGATCAATACGCCAACAAACATTCGATCCGTTTGCAGGTTTTGCCCATTGCTTGTCAGTTGATATCCAATACCCGCAGTTGAAGCAAATAATTCACCTACAACTACAGCAATTAGCCCTTGGCCAATACCTAGTCTAATTCCGTTTAAAAGAAATGGTACTGTCGAGGGTAAAGCAATTGTTTTAAAGATTTGAAACTCACTGGCATTGAATGTACGCGCTGCTTTAATCAGATTTTGATCCAAGGTCACCATTGCCTTCTGAGCACTCATCACGATGGGGAAGAAAGCCATCAAAAATACGATAACAATTTTTGATGCGGGCCCAATTCCGAAGGCAATCACAATAACTGGCAAAAGGGCAACCTTAGGTGTTACATACAAACCAGAAATGAAAGGGTTGACTATTGCATTAAAATACTTATTCCATCCCGAAAACACACCTATTGGTATACCGACTAATATTGCCAAAGCAAACCCTGCCAAAAACTCGTAACCGCTTACTTTTAAGTTATCCCAAAAGGAAGCTTCCTGGACCATATAAACAGATGCTTGCAAAATTTCAATCGGTGAACTAATAAATAACGGATTTATCCATGCGTTTCGAGAGGCAATTTCCCAAAGTAAGAGAAACAGTGTGACGGAAGTGATACTAATAATCAAGGGTCTTCTATCTTTTTTTACCTTCTTTTCTTTGTTTAGCTTTATTCCGGACTCTACGAATTGTGTAGCACTCTTAGTCATATGATTAGATTCCCTTCTCCTTATTTTCAAAACCTTGCTTAGAAGACTCATCTTCAATAATTGACCATATTTGGTCTACTAATTGTAAGAATTGCGGGTCACGCTTTACATGTAAATCCCTTGGTCTAGGTATCTGCACATTGATAATTTTGACTAAGCGTCCGGGCCTTGCTCCAAAGACGAAAACCCTATCTGCTAAAAATACAGCTTCATCAATTTGATGTGTAATGAAGAGACTAGTTTTCTTTGTTTCGCTCCAAATTCTAAGTAATTCTACCTGCATGAATTCTCTCGTTTGTGCGTCCAATGCTGAAAATGGCTCGTCTAGGAGTAATAATGATGGATCTACCGTTAAGGCTCTAGCCAAATTTACTCTTTGCTGCATTCCTCCTGATAATTCATGAGGATAATGATTTTCAAAGCCTTTTAATCCAACCATCTCTATGAATTCTCTCGCTTCTTTCTTTTTATTTTCCGAGCTTTCTTTTTGTAATTCGACGCCATAGAGCACATTGTCTAAAACTGTCCGCCAAGGCAGCAGACTAGGGTTTTGAAATACCATCGCCCGGTCTTTGCCCGGACCACTAATTTTCTGTTGATCTAATAATATTTCTCCTTTGCTTGGCTTTAGCAGCCCAACCACTGTGTTTAAAAACGTTGTCTTTCCACAGCCGCTTGGGCCGACGATACAGATGAATTCTCCCTCTTTAATATCTAGATTTATATTCTCTAAGGCTATTACTTCTGCACCAGTTTTATTATTTGTATAGGTAACATTTAAGAAGCGGGTGGACAATTTTACGTTTTCTAGCGCATTTGCAGTTCCCATTTCATAATTCTCCTTTAATAATGGTTTATTTGAAGACTTCATCTATATATTTATTTGTCCAAATAACGTCTTCCGCTGTATCTTGTTCTTTAGTGACGCCAGATAAATCTTTATATTCAATTAAAGGATCTTGGGCATTGTCCCATGCTTCTTGATTCATTTCGCCATAACCCTTGAAAGTATCTTTCAATCCAATTAATGATTTTTCAAGGATATCTACATCGACCCCTTCAAAATAAGGTGAAATAGATTTTGCTGCTTCTTCTGGATGATCACGTGTGAACTCCATACCTTTTCCGATAGCTCTTACAACTTTTAAAGAAGTTTCATGATTCTTTTCTAGGTAATCTTTGTCGGCAAACACAACTTCCCATGCCATATTCTTGTACATCGGCTCCTCCATCATGTCGATCATGATTTCACCAACTTCTTTACCTTCGGCATGTAGACCCATCGGAGGTGAGGCAACCCCTCCGTCAACAATTCCTTCTTGCATACCGCCAATTTTTGATCCATCACCCGATAGTTTGACTGTTTTGAAATCTTTGGGGTCGATGTTATGTAATTTCATTAAGTATCTAGCATAAACATCACCAGAATCACCAACAAGATTTGTACCGATAGTACTGCTAGCCAATGCTTTTACTTTATCTTCAAACGGTGAATCCTTAGACAATCCCTTTGCTTTTATATATTTTTTAGAAAAAGTGATTTGAAAAGTTAGAGCAGAATTTAAAGATTGGATTGCGACTAAGTTTTCGCCTTTATCGAGAGGAGCAAACATACTCCGTGGTCCTGAGACTGCAAACTGTGCTTCTCCAGATAGAAGAGAAGCAATTACCTGGGCTCCCCCACCACCAGAGGCTATTTTAGCTTCAATACCTTCCTCTTTGAAAAATCCCTGTTCGATCGCTACGTAAAACGGGGCTACTGACAAAATTCTTGCTGGTTCAGCAAAGGTGATTTTTTCTAGTTCTTCACCCTTCGAACTCTCCTCTTTTTTCTCTTGGCCGCAGGCAGACATTGTTATGGCTAAACAAAATATAGCGGCTAGAACACCCAATTTTTTTCTTAACATATTGCCATCCTCCTGTTTATATCATTATTCGTTTCACATACAAAACATCGTTTTGTCGATGTTTTGGGTAATTGTAACTTGCTCCCGATATAATTGTCAATATCTTTTTGCATTTGTGATGATTGGGTTTTTAGTGAAAAAAGCGCCATTAATACAAGTTAAATAACGGTAATTGATAGGAAAATAAAGTGAGAAAAAAAGAGGGGATTTTGTCGGATCTTGTAAGACAAGAGAGCCCTCGTAATGTTGTGGAGGATTGGAAATATATTATCGAATTGGAGGTGGAGTTCTTGAAATATTCAAAGTTAAAGAGAGGTAGTTTCAACTTCATGTTGACAAATCTGAATTTAACAATAATAATTGTATTGGTTATATTGTAAACTGTGTTTTATATTTAAAACTATGAATGTGTTCGTTTAAATTAGAAGGGAGAATGATTACATACATAGGGATTTTCATTGTAGCCTTGGCTGCTGGTATTTTTGTTTTAGGATATCTGTTAGAACATTTGTTATTATGCGGAAACAAAATTTTATCAGACTGTTATGGTAGGGTCATATATTAGAAAAAAATCCAAAGATAGCGAGGTTGTTATTCAATGCCCACAGTACAGCTTACGAATTTTACAATTCATTACGCGAAAGAGGGAAATGGTCATCCCTTGATTATTTTACATGGACTGGGCAATAACTCTCAGTCATGGAAAAATCAATTGAGTGCACTTAAAGATAACTTTACGGTCATCGCTTGGGATGCTCCAGGATACGGAAAGAGTTCAGATCCAGCAGAAGAGTTTAAACATTTTTCGCAATTTACGAATGTGCTTAAGGAGTTTGTTGATACATTAGGATATGAATCTATTTATCTTTTGGGGCATTCCATGGGATCGGCGATTGCCATCGACTTTGTCCACCGATACCCTAATTTGGTAGATAAGCTGATTATTGCTGATCCTACCCGGGGTGCGGCAGGTCTAACCGAAGAGGAGAACGAAAAAAGACTTCAAGAGCGTTTGGACTCCATTAATCATCTAGATCCATCAGAACTGGCAAAGCAAAGGGCCAGAAACCTGCTTTCTCCCAATGCTTCTGAAGAGGTAATAAAAGAGGCTGAACGCATTATGTCCCAAGTGAGGCCCCCAGGCTATCGTTCAGTCTCTTATTCACTCGGGAATTTAAATCAAATGGACTTATTACAATCCATCTCTGTTCCAACACTTGTCATATGCGGGGAGCTCGACAAAGTGACACCTGTTTCTGAAGCGGAAATTTTCCATCAATCCATACCGGATTCAAAATTGGAGATTATTCCCGACACGGGTCATTTATGCTATCAGGAGGATCCTGAAACGTTTAATGAAAAGGTTGTCCGCTTTTTGGAAAAGTGATGGCTGAAGGTATTTGAAAACTGGTGGAGAGATCTCTCTGCCAGTTTTTTCTGCTGTAGATAATGAAATATTTTGCAAAATCTTGAGTCTTGTTCATTTTAATCATATGATTAATAAGAAAGCCTGATGAAAAACTATTTAGGGAGATGCTTTGTCAATGAGTGACTCAGATAAAGAAAAATATAGTGCGAATTCCTTGGTAAGAGGTTTGGAAATCCTGAAACTATTCAATGAAGAGACCCCCACTTTATCACTCTCCGAGATATCGAAAAGCTTGGGTGTTAGTAGAACAGTACCATATCGGCTTTTATATACGTTGCAAAGTATGGGGTATCTGGATCAAGATGAGAATACGAAGCGTTATAGCCTGACTCCTAAGGTATTAGAAATAGGATTTGCTTATTTAAGCAGTTTAAAGCTGCCTGAAATCGCACAGCCGTATATAGAAAAATTACGAGATGAGCTTGGAACGTCCTGCCATTTATCTATTTTGGATGATCAAGAGGTAGTATACATAGGCACTGCGCCAGTGAGGCATGTTTCAATGATCAATGTCAATATAGGAGCGAGGCTTCCGGCACGGGCATTGGCCAATGGCAGGGTCCTGCTAGCATATCAGCCGGAAGGAAGATTGACAGATAAGTTTAATGAATCCGATCTTACTTCTATCCAAAAAGAATTGGAGTCAATTCGTAAACAAGGGTATGCAATTACAGAAGGTGATTTCCTTCCTGGTGTCCATTCGGCAGCAGCACCCATTTTTGATTATACCGGAAGTATAAAGGCAGCATTGAATGTGGTTACATCAGAACCGTTATTTCATGAAAATTTCCTTGAAGAAGTGGCTTTGCCAAAAGTAGTTGAAGCAGCAAAAGAATTGTCTAATCATTTAGGATATAAAAAATGACTGATTGAAATCTTACAAGAACTGAGAGCTTGTAAGATTTTTTGTTTTATATATAAAACATAATTTTTTATGCGGAAAAATTATGTTGACAAACTTCTCTGCACGCATTATTATTTTTCTTATATAAAACACTGTTTCAATAAAACTCGCATTGAAAGGGGTTTCTTTTTACGGAATATTTAAACCTATAAATATTCAATAAGGAATTAAAGGAGAGTATACGATGTTCTCAAACAACAAAAGATGGCTTTATATCGCTGTACCGATTTTCTTTTTCTGGTTTTTTGGGCAAATTGACAAGATGGGGATATCTGTTATCCAGACAGATCCCGAATTTTTAAAAGCTTTGGGATTAACTGGAGAGGACAGAAGTGCCAAAATAGGCATGATCACATTTGTGTTCACTGTTTCGTATGCGCTTTCAAACCTTTTTTGGGGAATTATCATCGATAAGCTAGGGGCACGCCAAACGGCCATTTTGGGGCTGGGAGTCTGGACCGTTACAATGATCATGGCTGGGTTATCAAATACATATGAAATGTTTTTAGTCAGCAGAATTATCCTTGGGTTGGGAGAAGGGATGATGATTCCGGTATCAGGGAAATTCATTTCAAGCTGGTTTAACCGAAGGGAATTGGGAAAGGCTCAAGCGTCATGGATTACAGGCAACTATTTAGGACCAGCGTTGGGAGCCTTGATACTCGTGTTTATTATTGCAACTCTCCATTGGCAGGCGGCATTTTTTATCCTTGCTGGTTTTAATTTATTTATCAACATCCCTATGTTCTTGTTCTTAACAAGGAATACTCCTGAAGAACATCCCGGATTAAGTAAAGAAGAACTGGCATATATTCGGTTGACAGATCAAGAGGATGAGATGTCCGATCGAAAATTTATACAGGATTTCCGTTATTGGATCGTTTGGATTGGAATGTTGATTGCTTCTTTTCTATTTTTCGGCATTAGTATATGGCTGCCGACGTATCTGGTTGAAGCACGCGGATTTGCTCAAGAGGGCATGAAAAATATCACGTCAGTATCCTGGTTATTTGCACTACTATTTGTACTTGCTTGCGGTTATTTATCTGATAAAACAAGAAGGCCAAGTCTAATGGCCACCATATTGTTCGGTATGACAGCGCTTTTTCTTGCTTATGCCATCATAGCGCCTAGTGCAATAATTGCTGGTCTTTGTATGGGGCTTGCCATGGGAGCACAAGGCGGAGTCTTTCATTTGAGCAATCTCTTTATTGTTAAGTTTTCCACACCTGAAACTGCTGGACGTGCTGCGGGCCTTATGGGATTCACGAATATCATGGGGGGCTTTTCAAGCTACATTATGGGCTGGCTTCGGGATGCATCAGGTGGAAGCTTCAGCTCTTCAATCATTATGTTGATTGTTGCTTCGCTTCTAGGTCTGTTGGCTTACCTTTTCTCACTCAAAAAAGAAGCTGCTGAAGTTCGCCTATTCAAGCAAGCGGTGTAGCTTCCTTCATACACGTACAGACGCATTAAAAAGCGTCTGTACTTTTTTATTTTTTAGCGTAAAGTCCCGAATGCTGCATCCGCTGACGGAAGTCCTAATGTCAGTTGCGGGCATTGTCGGACCCTAAAAAGCCTTTGCTCTTGAATTTTCTTAAAAATTAATCTTGACACCGCTATCATTATTGATTACCATAAACTCATAAAATAAAACAATGTTTCGTATATAAAACACAAACTAGTTTGTATACGGAAAAGGAGGATGTTAAAAATGGCAAAAGAAAAATTTTCAGTTGAAGAGTTTGAGAAAAAGTACGTAGCAAGACTGAAAGATCGCACGCTTGATTGGAACGTATTGAAGTTTCAAGAGGAAGTCGATCCTCGGTACAAAAGGGCTCAAATGCGTTATATCGGGAGGGGGGCCACTGCAAACGCAGATGCAAATGTAATAGCGGCGGAGCATTTCACTTTAAGTACGATGGTTTTACCGGCAGGATGTGTCGGCCCTCTACATCTGCATGATGACGTAGAAGAAGTTTTCTTCATCTTAAAAGGCCAGGTCACAGCACTCATTAAAGAAGTAGATAGTGATGAAATTCATGAGATTAAATTAAATGAAAGGGATTGCATTAGCAGCCCTCCAGGAGTTCACCGAGGAATTCGCAATGATAGCGACGAGGAAGCATTGATGTTAGTTATGCTTGGGGCAAGTAAGCCTAACTTACCAACTTATCCGGCAGGCAGTGCACTTGAAGAGCTTCGCAAGCAGCGTGCTGCAGAAAGAGAAGCCATCATCAGCGGAAAGTAAGCGCTGCGTGGATTGATGCAAGACTTCAGGAGTGAAAGCTACCTTACTATTAATGGGAGGTCCAAACTTATGTTAGGCATTACTCATTTACGCCATATCAGCTTGATCACCCCCAATATTGATGAGCAAGTTGCATTTTATGAAAAAGTATGGGGATTGGATAAGGTTGATACCCCAGAAAATGACGGGGCGGTTTACTTTCGAGGTGCGGGGCCTGAACATCATATTTTAAGCCTCCACGAAGGGGAAAAGCCTGGGTTACACCATATTGCTTTCGGAATGGTGGATAAAAACTCAGTAGACCAGGCAGCAGAGATTCTGCAATCTAAAAATGTGATTATCGTGGATCCGCCCGGTTATTTAAGCGAGGCCGGCGGCGGGTATGGACTTCGTTTCCTTGATCCTGAAAATCGTCTGATTGAGTTGTCTGCATGGGCTGAGGTGCATACTTCCATTTGGAATAAAAAGAATGTGGACCCTGTAAAACTAAATCATGTTGTCATGAATACAAAGGACTTGGATATGATTGTTGAGTTTTATACGGATGTGCTTGGTTTTAAAGTTACAGATTGGAGTGAACATCAAATGTCATTCCTCAGATGTAATAAAAAGCATCATTCGATTGCTTTTAACCAGGGACAGCATACATCAGTCAATCACATTGCATACGAGCTTGATTCGGTGAACGAAGTGATGAGAGGGATTGCCAATGTCAGGGAAGCGGGTCTGAAAGAATTATGGGGCCCGGGCAGACATGGGCCGGGAGATAATATTTTCTGTTATTTCCAAGATCCGGGCGGATTTGTTATGGAGTACACATGTTATCTCGAAACGATTGAAGATGAATCTGAATGGCGGGCCAGAGTATGGAAACGTGTTCCACACCTTATGGATCAATGGGGAATAGCCGGACCTCCGACTCCGGAAGCCCGCAAGGCCATGGGTGGAGAGCCTGATCCGGGATGGGTTACTGCCAATATCGCTAAATAATTTAAAGGGGGGCATTTCATATATTGAAAGGTCCCCCTCTAATAAAAACATAAAAAGCAAGGGCTGCCTTGCTTTGATCTTCAATCATTATGGAAGGGCCTAAGGGAGGAAAAGAATAGATGGATCTCGGGCTTAAAGACAAAGTAGCTGTTATCATGGGCGGCACATCAGGAGTAGGTTTAAAAACAGCAGAAACATTTCTGCAAGAAGGCGCAAAAGTTGCTATATGCGGCCGAAGCAAGGAACGGATTGAAAAAGCGAGCAACCATTTGTTTTCGTTCGGGAGCAAGGAAGATATTTACGCTGGACAGTGTGATGTTACATCAAAAGAAGATGTTGACTCATTTATCCAGGCAACAGCGAATTACTTTGGAGGTATTGACATTCTAGTTAATGCTGCAGGACATAGCGTTATGGGATACTTTTTTGATATCACAGATGAACAATGGCAAGAGCAGATTCAATTGAAATATTTTGCCATCATTTACGCGGTGCGTGCTGTACATCCTCATCTAGTAGAAAGAGGGGGAGGCAGAATTATTAATATCAATGCAACTCTTGCGAAAGAGCCGGAGCGTCATATGGTAGCAACTGCTGCAACACGCGCTGGACTTTTGAATTTGAGTAAAACGTTGTCCCAGGAATTGGCTCAGGACAATATTTTGGTGAATTCCGTCAGTCTTGGACTGATCAAGACAGATCAATGGGAAAGAAGAAGATTAAAGAATGCACCGGATCAAGATCCGGAAGAATATTATGCGGATCTAGCGAAGAAGCGGAATATCCCACTTGGCAGGGTTGGAGAGGCGGAAGAAGTGGCTGATGTGATCGTTTTTCTTGCTTCTGAAAAAGCCAGTTATGTAGCAGGTTCAACGATAGAAACAGCGGGGGCGCTGGGAAAAGCACTTTAAATATTATTGGATCGAGGGTTGAGTGTGTAATGGAAACAAAACAACAGGTGGAATATACAGTTGCAGATGCAGTTGTCAAAGAGCTGGTAAATGCCGGTGTTGAAGTCGCTTTTGGCATTGTAAGCATACATAATATGCCTATTTATGATGCAATACTTAGAAATGGAAAAATCCAGCTTATTTGTTCAAGAGGAGAAAGCGGAGCTGTCAACATGGCTGATGGTTATGCACGAGCGACAGGAAAACTGGGTGTTGTGATTACCAGTACTGGAACTGGGGCAGGAAATGCAGCAGGTTCATTGGTTGAAGCCTGGGCTGCAGGAGTGCCAGTTCTTCATCTTACAGGTGAGGTAGCATCTCCTTATCTTGGAACTGGCAAGGGTTATATACATGAATGTAAAGACCAACTGTCCATGATGAACGGAGCCTGTAAGAATGCTTACCGGCTGAGACAGCCCGAACAGGCATCTTCTTTGATGAGAAAGTCGATTCAAGAAGCTTTGGCTGCGCCTGCAGGGCCGATATCTCTTGAGATACCGATAGACTTTCAATCAGCCATCATTGAAGATGTGACTCTTGAAGAAATACAAGTTAAAAGTTTACCTGACACAAAACCGATCGTTCCAGAGAAGGTTACTGCGATGATTTCACAATCAAAGCGGCCAGTTATTTGGGCTGGGAACGGTGTAAACGCATCAGGAGCTTCGGAGCAGCTTCGGAAACTGGCTGAGATCACTGGGGCCGCCGTCATTACAAGCCAATCAGGAAAAGGCTCTATTCCTGAAGATCATGAACAATGTATTGGACATTTTGCAGCTTATGAGGCTACAAAAAAATTTTTAAAGAGTGCTGATTTATTGATTAGTGTTGGTGTTAGATTCAGAGGTAATGAAACCTCAAATTGGAAAGTACCCGTGCCCAAAGAACATATTTCAATAGATGCCGATTGGTTAGCTGTGAATAGGAGTTATAATGCCACTATTGGATTGGTAGGAGATGCTAAAAACATTTTGGCCAGCATGGTCGAAACACTAGAGAAACAATCCATCGAACCAAAATTTTCCTATTTAGAAGAAGTGCGTGCGCTGAGAGAAGATGTTCGTACCCAACTGCGGGAAACACTTGGGCCTTATGTGAAGTTTTTGGATGGAATGAAAGAAGTGCTTCCACGAGATACTATTTTAGTTCGGGATGTAACAGTTCAGGCGAATGTCTGGGGCAGTCGGTTATACGAAATCTACGAACCTGGCACTTCCATACATGCATCTGGAGGAGGAATCGGTCAGGGGCTGCCAACCGCTATTGGAGCGCAAATTGGCTGCAAAGATAAGAAGGTCGTCTTAATGGCTGGTGATGGAGGGTTTATGGTCAATGCGGGGGAAATGGTGACAGCAGCCGAAGAACAGCTTCCGTTGATCATCATTTTATTCGATGATTCAGGATACGGTGTTCTGCGGAACATACAAGATGAGGCATATGGACGCCAGGTAGCTGTAGATTTATTAAGCCCCGATTTTGTAAAAATGGCTGAGGCAATGCACTTTAATGCAGTGAGAATTCAATCAGCAGATGAATTTGTACGTGAACTGAAGAAATCGATGGATAACCGCAAACCATCAATGATTGTTGTGGATATGGATAAGGTTGGACCTATGGCAAAGCCATTTGGCGGACCTCCAGGAGCAGCAGAGGCATTTAAACCGAAAAAATTATGATTGGGAGGCATGAGGATGATCGCAACTTATCCGAATACATCAGGGCAATGTCTGATTAATGGGGAATGGAGAAAGGTAGAAAAAACTGCAGATGTTATAAATCCAGCTAACAAAAAAGAAAAAGTCGGTGAAGTTGCCTTGTGTTCCCCAGAATTGGTCAAAGAGGCGATTGATTCGGCAGCAGAAGCATTCAAAGACTGGTCCCGTTCAGATATACATGACCGAGCTACACGGATGAATGAGGCAGCGGAAGAACTGGCGACGATCGTGGAGGAAAGTGTATCTTTACTTGTCCGAGAAAATGGGAAGTCATTAGTCGAAGCGAAAATCGATTTGCTCAGATGTGTGGACGTTATGAAAGGCTCGGCGCAGGAACTGCTCGAATGGTGGGGAGCGGAAACATATAATGGCGGCCAAAATGTTCAGATAAGAAGAAGGCCAAGGGGTGTTACGGCAACTATTACTCCGTGGAACTCACCGATGATTTTAACATTCAAACGAGTGATACCTGCAGTGCTTGCAGGAAACACCGTTATCGTGAAACCTGCTACCAACTGTCCATTGACCATCATGAGCTTTCTTAAAGTAGTAGCATCTTACTTTCCGGCAGGTGTTATCAACATTGTGACCGGATCCGGGAGGGAAATCGGAGACCTTATTTGTTCTGATTCCAGAGTCAGAACGATTGCATTTGTAGGAAGTACAGAAACAGGAAAAGATATTATGCGTAAGTCTTCCGGTACATTGCAAAAATTATACATGGAATTGGGAGGCAACGATCCAGCTATTGTTTTTGAAGATGCTAATCTCGATAAAGCCACGATTGAGAGATTGAAAATGGGTGTTTTACGAGCAGCTGGTCAGGTATGTTCTGCTATTAAAAGAATTTATGCTCATGAATCGCGGTATGATGAGCTCGTTGAGAAGCTGACGCAAGCTTTTGAGAAAGTAGTTGTCGGTAATGGCATTCAGCCGGATGCCACGATGGGGCCAATCAATAATGAAGCTCAATTTAATTATGTCACGGAATTGCTAGAAAGGACCTCCAAATCAGGTGCGAATGTTGTGACAGCAGGGATTCAGCTGGATCCTGAGACTTGGGATCAGGGATATTTCATGCTTCCATCTATCGTAACAGGTGTTCAACAGGATAGTGAAATTGTTCAAGCAGAGCAATTTGGCCCGGTTATCCCGATATTGCCATTCTCTACTATTGATGAAGTGATTGAATTGGCGAATGACAGTCAATTCGGTTTGCGGGCCTCCGTTTGGACAGAAAGTGAAGAAATAGCAATTGAAGTGGCGGATCGTCTGGAGGCAGGAGCTGTATTCCATAATAATCATACGATTTTTAAAGATTTGAACCTTGATTTTCCAGGCTTGAAGGAAAGTGGCTTGTCTCGTGAAACGAGGCATGGAAGTCTTGAGTTGTTTGCAGATTCGTACGGGTTCGCTGATTAGGAAGGGTGAAATTTCATGAAATTGGGTTTGATCGGCTGTGGCAATATAGGTGAATTTCTTTTGAAGGCGATCAATAAAGACGGACTTCTCCCGGGCGGGAAAATCAATTCGGTTTTTTCCCGCCGGGAAGAAGTTGCAGCAAAGGTAGCGCAAAAATTCAATGCAAAAACCTACGGGGATATCGATTCATTTCTCAATTCTGACATAGACGCGGTCATTGAAGTGGCAACCGTCGAGGCCGCTCGGGAGTATGCATTGAAGGTGCTTGAGAGCGAGAAAGATTTAATATTGAGCAGCATCGGAGTAATGGCTGACGAAGGGTTTCTGGAGAATATCCAAGAAATTTGCCGAAAAAACAATGTAACTGCTTCTGTTCCTTCTGGTGCTATCGGCGGGCTGGATATCCTTAAGTCCGCAAAAGCAATGGATGGTCTTGGTGCTGTTTCTCTAACAACAAGAAAGCCTCCAACTGCTTTGCCATCTGATCAGACATTGAGAGAAGAAAAAATCCTATTTGAAGGTCCGGCAAGCGAAGCGATTAAAAAGTTTCCGAGAAATATCAATGTGGCGATTGTTCTTTCCTTGGCCGGACTTGGGCCGGATAAGACCAGCGTAAAAATTATCGCTGATCCGAATATATCCAAGAACATGCATCTGATTGAGGCGGCCGGATCATTCGGAACCTTAAAGCTTGAAGTAGAGAATAATCCGATGCCGGATAACCCAAAAACAAGCTTTTTGGCTGCTCTGAGTGTTCTATCAACGCTCCAAAATAAGGAACATGTTGTGCAGGTTGGATGATTTAAAGCAGGGAGGAAAAGAAGAATGATTAAAACGAAACAGTTCGCAAAAGAGATGACAAAAGAGCAGTTGACAGACCATTTAAAAGAAACGGTTATTCCGAAAGAAGGAACCATTCCAGCATATATATTGGGCGATGAATCTGTTTATCATCTGGAGCATGAAAAGGTTTTTTTAAAGACATGGGTATTTGTCGGTCACGAGTCCGAAATACCCAACAAAAATGACTTTATGACTCGTGAATTATCGGGGTATTCCATTATTATCACCCGTACTGGGGATGACGAAATCAACGCATTTTATAATATGTGTACACATAGAGGTATGAAGCTTTGCCGTGCAGATAAGGGTAATAAGCGAACATTCCAATGTCCCTACCATGGTTTCAACTTTAGGAATACCGGCGAATGTATTGGTGTCCCGTTGCAGAAGGACATCTATAGTGAGGATTTCGACCGTTCAAAGCTTGGCTTGAATCAAGTTAGAATTGAATCTTATAAGGGACTACTATTTGCTACTTGGAACGAAGAGGCGGAACCTCTCATAGATTTCTTAGGTAACCTTACATGGTATTTGGACTTACTTGTCGGGCGGGCTGAAATGGAAGTTGTCGGTGAGCCGCAGCGCTTTATTGTTAATGCCAACTGGAAGGTTGGCTCCGATAACTTTGTCGGAGACTCTTATCATACGATGGTTACACACGGATCTATCGCAAAACTTGGAATGGTTCCAAGTGCAACATATTCAAAGCGGGGATATCAAATACACACGGAAAATGGTCATGGATTGAACTTGGGTATGCCAAACCCTGTTTTTGCTTTTCCTGAAGAATTGAAAGAAGAATTCAAATCGAATTTAACAAAAGAGCAATATGAAGTGCTGAGTAACATGAAAAATATGATTGGTAATGTATTCCCCAACTTATCCTTTTTAATTTCACATACGGAAATAAAAGGCCAGCCCATCTCTAACACATCAGTAAGAATGTGGAGGCCAATTGGCGTCAATAAAATGGAAGTAACAGCGTGGATGCTTGTAGAGAAAAATGCTCCCCAAGAATGGAAAGACCGTTCAAGAGATGCATTCATTCTTACATTCAGCCCTTCTGGCATTTTTGAGCAGGACGATACAGAAGTTTTTACAGATATCACTATCGCAGCTTCAGGTTCAATGCCATTTCAAAAGAATTTGACTTATAACTATACAATGGGGCTACAACGAGAAACTGTTGACTTTGTTGGACCGGGTGTTGCTTATGGTGATAAATTCTCAGAAGCGAGTCAGCGGAACTTCTACAAATATTGGCTGGAGTTAATGACCAAAGAGTGAGGCTAGAAGGGGGAAAGAAAATGGATATCGAAACTATGCTAGCCATTTCCGAATTCGAACAATGGCTATATCATGAAGCATCATTACTGGACAATATTGAATTTGATGAGTGGTATAGTTTAATGCACTCAAGCCTGCTTTACCGGATGCCAGTCAGGGTTAATAAGGAAGGAACTGAGCGTCCTGACTATTCGGCGGATATGTTTGCCTTTAATGATGATATTGAATTGTTAAAGTTGAGGGTAGAAAGATTGAAGACAGACTATGCCTGGGCAGAGATTCCCCCATCAAGAACCCGCCGTTTTGTAAGTAATGTTCGTGTTGATGAGTATAAAAAAGAAAAGCGCGCCAAAGTCAAAAGTTATTTGCTTATTTACAGAAGCAGAAGCACCGACATTCATCATGATTTGATTTCCGGTGAAAGAATTGATGAGTTCTTATATGAGGATGGGCAATGGAAATTGTCAAAACGGGATTTCATTGTCGATCAGTCAACGATTAATACTAGGAATCTGGCAATCTTTGTCTAATGGTTGGATCAATAAAGTCAAACTAAAAGTCATGAAAGGAGCTTCATCCTAGCAGTTGAAGCTCCAAGAGCGAAAGAGGTTATCGATGATGGGAACAGCTTTACAGGATAGGGTGGTCATTGTTACAGGAGGGACATCCGGTATAGGGGAGGCGGTTGTGCGCCGGTTCATCCATGAAGGAGCAAAGGTTGGAATTATCGGCCGATCCAAAGATAAGCTGGATAGATTGTCTGAAGAGTTTGGGTCCAGCTTGCTCGCCATCCAAGGGGATGTAAGTCAGTACGAAGATAATGAGAAAGTAGTTCAGGCAACTGTTGAGAAATTTGGTAAGCTAGATGTTTTCATCGTCAATGCAGGAGTATTTGATGGCTTTGCCAAGTTTGTAGATGTTGAACCTGAGGCGGTGTCAGAAGCATACGATTATCTGTTTAATATCAATGTCAAAGGATCATTCTTTGGAGCAAAAGCTGCTGTTAATGAACTATTAAAAACAAAAGGCAGTATGATTTTTACAGTTTCGGGTGCAAGCTTCTACCCGGATGGAGGAGGAGTTTGGTATACGGCAAGCAAGCATGCACAAATCGGTTTGCTTCGACAACTCGCATTTGAATTGGCTCCAAACATTCGAGTCAATGCGGTTGCCCCTGGCGGTACATTGACAGCCCTTTCTGTCATTCCTCCACTAACCCCATATGTAAAAATTATAGATAATGAGACAAAAGCAAAAAATATTAGAAAGCGTAATCCGCTTCAAATTGCTATGGCATCGGAAGATCATGTCGGAGCCTATGTTCTTTTGGCTTCTGATGAATCGAAGGCAATCACTGGTGAGATCATTTCAAGTGATGGAGGATTGTCTGTACGCGGGCTGGGTTGACCGAATTTCCGGAAAAGGAGTAGATATTCCTTGAATAGACCGTTACTGGGCAATAACAAAATAAACCAATTAGCATTTGTTGTCAAGGATATTAAGGCAGCAAATGAAGCTTTCACAAAGTTATTGGGGATAAGAAAAACGGAGCCTTTTTTGACAGGCGACAGCTCTGTTTCCAAGGTTATATTTAAAGGAAGCCCCAGCGAATCAAGATCCAAATTGGCTTTTTTGAATACACCGACTGTTCAATTTGAACTTATTGAACCGGATGAGAATCCCGGAACCATGCGGGAGTTTCTGGACAAGGTTGGTGAAGGAATTCATCATATCGCTTTTGATGTAGAATCAATTGATACCTATCTTCCGGTTATAGAAGAAAAGGGATATCTTGTTTTGCAAACTGGTGAATTTACCTTAAGTGAGGGACGGTACGTATATATTGATACATCTGCTGACCATAAAACTTTGATTGAGCTCCTTGAAAGTGAAGAGCCAAGGGAAGTGGGATGGGAAAAGCCAGAGGATGAAAATATGAGACCGTTGTTAGGTACTAACAAAGTGGAGCAGCTTGCATTTGTTGTGAAAGATCTTGATGCAGCGGCAGATGCTTATTGTCAATTGCTTGGTGTAAAGAAGCCCGAGGTTATTTACTCGGCTCCCAGGGAATTGACGAATGTTATTTATAAAGGGGAGCCTACAGAAGCTAAGTCGAAATATTTGTTTATTGATACTCCTTTGATTCAAATTGAATTGATTGAGCCCGGCGACTCTCCGAGTACGTGGAAAGATCACCTTGATACGTATGGGGAAGGCGTTCACCATATATCATTTGTTGTTAATGATATGGATGAAAAAATTAAGATGCTTGAAGAGATGGGGTACCCGGTCATTCAAACAGGTAACTTTTATAATGGGAAAGGCCGATATGCATACATGGATACGACCTCCACTTTTAAAGTCATCATTGAATTATTGGAGCGTTTTTAACTTCATTCAGCAGAAATCTCCCACTTCTGTAAGTGGTGAGCTGAATGCCTATTGGTATTTCGAGGGTTCAAACCCCGGCTGAATCAAGTCAAAGCCTCCGGCGGATGCCACAGATTTTCAGAGGAAATTTATCGAGCGGCGTTCGATAAAATCTGGGCGCAAATACGTCAAGGTCACCATTAGTTGTTAATGCATTGTTGCATGAACTGAGTTTGTCTATTTAAAAGGCCAAATTTTAGGAATGGGGATTGTTATGAAAGCACAAATCGCATGGAAGGTCGGAGGTCAGCAAGGAGAAGGAATTGAAAGTACGGGAGAAATCTTTTCCGTCGGCCTGAACCGGCTGGGTTACTTTTTATATGGATATCGTCACTTCTCATCCAGAATCAAAGGCGGTCATACGAATAATAAAATTCGTGTGAGCACAGAGAAGGTAAATGCAGTTTCGGGTGATTTAGATATTCTTGTAGCTTTTGACCAAGAAACGATTGATTTGAACGAACATGAACTGACAGAAGAAGGCATCATTATTGCTGATGCTAAATTTAACCCGACGAAGCCGGAAAACTCAAAAGCTCAGCTATATGCTGTCCCATTTACGGAAATTGCTTCTGAACTGGGCACTTCTTTAATGAAGAATATGGTAGCTATTGGCGCTACATGTGCTGTGATGAATCTGGAGGTTGAGGTTTTCACCAGCGTCATCAGAGAAATATTTGGAAGAAAAGGGGAAGAGATTGTTCAGAAGAATATGCAGGCGATGCAGGAAGGGTATTTGTATATAAAAGACAGCTTGGGAGACTCAGGCTCTTCATTATCTCTTGCAGAAGCTGATGGTATAAGAAGAATGTTCATGATAGGAAATGATGCCATTGCTCTGGGAGCTTTAGCTGCGGGAGTTCGTCTGATGCCTGCTTATCCAATTACACCTGCTTCTGACATCATGGAATATTTGATTAAAAAGTTGCCAAAGGTCGGCGGCACCGTTATTCAAACGGAAGATGAAATTGCGGCTGTAACAATGGCGATTGGCTCCAATTATACTGGAACCCGTGCTTTTACTGCTTCTGCAGGTCCGGGATTATCACTGATGATGGAGGCCATTGGACTATCCGGAATGACTGAAACACCGCTAGTTGTCGTGGATACACAGCGGGGAGGCCCTTCTACAGGGTTGCCGACAAAACAGGAACAGTCTGATTTGATGCAAATGATTTATGGAACACATGGGGAGATCCCAAAAGTAGTAATTGCTCCGAGCACAGCGGAAGAAGCTTTTTATGATGCGGTCGAAGCATTTAATATTGCGGATGAATACCAATGTCCGGTTATTCTCTTATCTGATCTACAGCTTTCTTTGGCCAAGCAGACAGTCAATCCGTTTGATCTGGGACAAGTGGAGATTCGACGGGGAAAATTGGTTCAGGAAGTGGAAGCGCAAGAAGATAAGTCGACCTATTTTAAGCGTTTCGAAATAACGGAGGATGGCATTTCACCGAGAGTGCTTCCAGGTACAAAAGATGGCATTCACCATGTGACAGGACTGGAGCATGATGAAGAGGGACGACCGAACGAATTTGCGCCGAATCGGAAAAAGCAAATGGACAAAAGGATGCGTAAACTAAGCAACTTTGTGGAAAAATTCCCGAATCCGATTGCAGTACATGCACCTCATGAGCAAGCAGATTTGCTGCTCATTGGCTTCAATTCCACAAGGGGTGCCATTGAAGAAGCGATGGAACTGCTTGAAAAAGATGGAGTCAAAGTAAATCATGTGCATATTCGGTTAATCCATCCATTTCCAGCAGATCAGGTAAGGCCATATATTGATTCAGCCAAGCATGTGCTAGTCCTGGAAAATAATGCGACCGGCCAACTGGCCAATATCATCAAAATGAATGTAGGATATATTGATAAAATTCAAAGCCATTTGAGGTTTGATGGCGACCCATTCTATTCAGAGGATGTCTATAAAGCGAGCAGGGAGGTGCTGGAGCATGGCTACGTCAATATTTAAAGACTTCCGAAATGGTGTAAAGCCCAATTGGTGCCCAGGCTGCGGAGACTTTTCGGTTCAGGCTGCCATCCAGCGTGCGGCTGCAAATACAGGGCTTACCCCTGAAGAGCTCGTCCTTGTTTCAGGTATTGGATGCTCTGGCCGGATATCGGGCTATATTAGATCTTATGGATTTCACGGCGTCCATGGACGTGCGCTTCCGATTGCTCAGGGAGTGAAACTGGCCAATCGTGATCTCACTGTGATTGCAGCCGGTGGTGACGGCGATGGGTTTGCTATCGGAATCGGTCATACGATCCATGCCATGCGTCGTAACATGGACATCACCTATATCGTGATGGACAACCAAGTTTATGGATTAACAAAAGGCCAGACATCGCCACGTTCGGAAGATGGGTTTATTACGTCTTCCACTCCGGATGGATCCATCGAGAGAGCGCTCTCGCCAATGGAGACCGCATTGATCAGTGGAGCAACATTCGTGGCCCAGAGTTTTTCGTCAGATATAAAAGATTTGACAGCCACAATTGAAGCTGGAATTCAGCATAAAGGATTCTCAATCATTAATGTGTACAGTCCTTGCGTAACCTACAATAAGGTGAATACGTACGAGTGGTTTAAAGAGAACTTGACCAAGCTGAGTGATATTGAGGGGTATGATCCCACCAATCGTACAATGGCTATGAACACTTTAATGGAAAACAACAGCCTTGTAACAGGGATTATCTACCAAGAAGAGCGGCCTTCGTATCAGGAGATGGTGAAAGGATATGCTGACAAACCTTTGGTGCAGTCCCAGCTAAATTTGGAACCTGAACTTTTCCAGGAGCTTGTCAATGAATTTATGTGAAGCTTTTCGGATTAACAAACTGAACAACGGTGTACTTTGCGGAAGGAGATGATGAAATGGCTAAATTTACACGAGTTGACCAGGATACCTGTATTGCCTGTGGTGCTTGCGGAGGCGTTGCCCCTGATATTTTCGATTACGATGAAGAGGGATTCTCCTTCAGCATATTAGACGATAATCAAGGAATTACCCCCGTAGAAGGCGATTTGGAGGATGACTTGATAGATGCTCTAGATGGATGCCCGACTGAATCGATTAAAATCCAGGATAAGCCATTCGCGCATATAGTGGAAGAAAAGGCAGTGTAAAAACAGCATAAAATCGAGTGGAGGAGAGATTAGGTTCTCTCCTTATTTATTTGCAAAAAAGCGCCCTGTAACGTAGAGCTCATGCATTAGATTCAGGGTTTTTCTTTTTCTTATCGAGCTGTTCTAGCTAATCGTTGAAATGTCAGCTTGTTTAAAAAAGCCGTTGATAACTTCCAGAATTTGGCGGGACGGGAATTTCCAATCAGATTTCCTCTTGATTAAATAGCTTCTCAATCTACATATTTTTATGATTCCATCTCGATTTTCTTAGAATGAATTTGGTTATCCGCAGTTCAAGGATGAAGGCCAATATGTAACTGATGATGGCGGCATGCATGATCACGCCAAGGATCGTTAAAATAATAATGATTGCATTACCCATGACAGTGACCGGTTGAAGGCTGCCTTTTCCAAAGAAAACGAGCGACATAAGGCATTCCTTTAGGGCGTCTTTATATGAAAGGATAGCGGGCTCCAAGTGATGCAAAGGGATAGTGAATAGAAAGACAAGGATCATATTGAAGGGAAGGAACATGATCAGCCTTCTCTTTTTCAGCTTGTCCACCATAGGGGAAGCAAAATATTTTGTCATGACCTTTAATCGGAATAAATAGAAGATCCGAGCGATCCTTGCGAGTTGAAAAATACTGTCCAGCGGAATGATGGCAATGAGTAAAAAGGGATTTTCTTTCACAAAGGTCCATTTATTATCAGCTCGAAAAAAACGGATAGAGAAGTCCAAAAAGAAAACTGCCCAAACTGTCCAAGTGATGAAGATCCTTATACCGCTTTGAACCCAAATCGTTGCTACAGAAGCAACGGCAAAAAGGATCATGCAGATTTCAAAAATCAATTTTGCGCGGAAATAATGTTGAACGGCGGCCAGCTCCTTTCCCGTGTTCCTGTGGATTTTATCATGAAAGGACTGATCTATAAAGATATCTTTGTAATAAAAAGACATAGAGGGGGATTACAATTTATTTGATTTTTTTAATTAAATTCAGATTATTTACTTTACACAGAAAAATTAATGTATTATGATAATAATTGTATCCAATATCCAAAACCAAAAAAACCTACTAAAAAGGTGATATTTATGTACAGGTCGTGGTTGTTTGTACCGGGAAGCCAGGATAAACACCTAAAAAAAGTAAAGGAGCTTAAGGCGGATGTAATTATTTTTGATTTGGAAGACTCTGTCATTAAATCAAAAAAAGACGAGGCAAGAGTCAAAGTTTCAGAGGCAATCAAGAAAATGCGGACAAATGTAAAATTTGTAAGGGTTAATGGGGTACATACTGAATTTTTCATAAATGATCTCGAAGAATTGGTGAGACCTGGCTTAACAGGCATTGTTCTTCCGAAAATCAACAAAAGGGACGATATGATTATTGCCGATTATATGTTGAATCAAATTGAAATGAAATACTTACTTGAACCTAAGTCGTTAACGATTGTTCCCATTATCGAATCCGCTCAAGCTCTTCATAATGCATATGATATTGCGACCTCTTGCAGTAGGGTTAAGTGCTTGGCATTTGGGGCTGAAGATTTGATGTTTGACATGAATATCAAATCAAGTAATGGAATAGAAACATTATATGCACGTTCAAAGATGATAGAGGTCTCCAAAGCCTCAAGCATAGATCCCCCCATTGATCAGATTTATCCGAATTTCAGTGATATGGAAGGGCTGAAGGTGGAAGCGGAGAAAGGGAGAAATTTGGGTTTTCAAGGAAAGCTATTGATTCATCCAAACCAAGTCGCAACGATTAACAAAGTTTTCACTCCCACAAACGAAGAAATTAAGGAAGCGAAAGAAGTAATAGAAAAGTACTATCAAGCGATAGATGAAGGATTTGGTGTATCAAAGGTAAATGGAAAGATGATAGATGCTCCTATTGTGGAAAAGGCAAAAAGGATTCTTGAATATGATGAAAGAAACAACACAATGTGAGAGATGTTGTTGCAGTGAAACCTTACAGAGAGGTGAAAAAAGATGCTTCCATTGAAAGGTATAACAGTTGTTGCATTGGAGCAGGCAATTGCAGTTCCATTTGCAACGCGCCAATTGGCCGATCTGGGGGCAAGGGTCATTAAAATAGAACGGCCGGTAACTGGGGATTTTGCAAGAAATTATGATACAACGGTAAATGGATTATCAAGTCATTTTGTTTGGTGCAATCGTTCAAAAGAGTCCATTGTTCTAGATTTAAAAAATGAAAAAGATAAAGAGGCATTCAATCGCCTGCTTGAAATAGCGGATGTTTTTATACAAAATCTTGCCCCAGGAGCATTGGAGAGAATGGGGTATGAACCAAAAAAGTTGATTCAAAAACACCCAAAGTTGATTATATGCAGTTTATCTGGCTATGGCAGCGGAGGGTTATACCAAAACAAAAAAGCATACGATCTGCTTATCCAATGTGAATCAGGTCTCGTGTCAATAACGGGAAGCAAAGATACCCCTTCCAAGGCAGGAATATCAATCGCCGATATTGCTGGAGGCATGTATGTATACTCAGGGGTTCTTACAGCGCTTTTAAACCGTGAAAAATCAGGTGAAGGTACAATTTTGGAAGTCTCCATGTTGGAGGCCCTTGGTGAATGGATGAGTTATCCGATGTATTATGCTGCTTATGGAGGAAAGGATCCGGAAAGGACGGGTGCTAGTCACTCAACAATCTATCCGTACGGCTCATTTGCATGTAAAGAAGGGAAAAAGGTTTTTCTGGGCATACAAAATGAAAGGGAATGGGCCAGCTTTTGCGAGCATGTTCTAAAAAAAACTTTTCTTGTTACAGACGCGAGATTTATGAACAATACAAACAGATCAAAAAATCGGGAAGAGTTAAAAGGAATCATAGAGAACCAATTTAAAGAAATGTCTATTCATGATGTTATTTCAAAATTGGAAAAAGCAAAGATAGCCAATGCAAGACTAAACACGATGAAAGATTTCTTTGAACATCCACAGTTGGAAGCACGTGAACGGTGGAGGACGGTTAAAACCACTGCCGGCAGTATTGCTGCTTTAATTCCTCCGGTTACAATGGAAGGATTCGAACCGGCCATGGATTCGGTACCTTCTTTGGGAGAACATACTGATGCCATTTTGACAGAGTTGGGACTGAGCTCTTTTTCTAATGAATAAAGGCTGATCAATTTTTTCGAAGAGGGAGGATGGAAATGGGTATTAAGGAAGGCTGGACAAGCCGGTTTTTCGAGGATTTTGAAGTTGGGGATATTTACCCGCATCCTTTGGGGAGAACAGTCACAAAAACAGACAATATCTGGATGACTTTGCTTACACAAAACACCAATCCCATTCATTTTGATGACTATTATTCAAAGCAGACAGAGTTTGAAGAACCATTGGTTGATTCAACATTCACGCTTGCTCTTGTTACAGGTCAATCAGTCACTGATATATCCCAAAATGCGATGGCAAACTTGGGATGGGACGAAATACGCTTGCCCAATCCTGTGTTTGAGGGTGATACCATTTATTCCTATTCTAAAGTGCTTCATAAACGTGAATCCAAGTCGCGCAATAATGTTGGCATTGTTCATGTGAAGACTGTGGGATATAACCAAAATGGCGAAATTGTCATCACCTATAAGCGAACTTTTATGGTCTATAAAAAAGATAAGGCTCCGAATAGAGAGAGTCATTTGTTAAAACAGGTGCTGGAAAAGGACAAGGATTAAGCTACGGATAAATCGTTTGAAGCGGGAGGCATGATGAATATGGCTGTAAGTGCGCCTGAGGAATTGGACCTGATCAGAAAAAGCATAAAAGCATTATGTTCAAGGTTTCCTGAATCATATTGGAGAGAGATGGATGAAAAAAAGGCTTATCCCGAAGGTTTCATTCAAGCATTGATGGATGACGGCTGGTTGTCCATTTTAATACCAGAAAAATACGGTGGATCTGGTCTCGGAATGGTGGAAGCCGGTATTATCCTCGAAGAGATAAATCGTTCGGGCGGGAATGCAGGAGCGGGCCATGCTCAGATGTACACGATGGGTTCTATTCTTAGACATGGAAACGAGGATCAAAAGCAGCGCTATCTCCCGAAAATCGCCAGTGGTGAACTACGGCTTCAGGCTTTTGGAATTACTGAGCCTACTGCGGGAAGTGATACGACTAGCATAGAGACAAGAGCTGTCAGAAAAGGTGATAAATATCTAGTCAATGGACAAAAAATATGGATTTCCCGCACCCAGCATTCTGATCTGATGCTGTTGCTTGCCAGGACCACACCCAAAGATCAGGTAAAAAGAAAGACAGAAGGATTAAGCTTATTCATTCTAGATATGCAGGATCAAAAAAATAACATAACCATCCAGCCCATAGATACAATGATCAATCATTCAACAACGGAGGTGTTTTTTGAAAATGCTGAAATTCCCGTGGAAAATTTAATTGGTGAGGAAGGAAATGGTTTTAAACAAGTCCTCAGCGGGATGAACGCTGAACGTATCCTTATAGCTTCGGAATGTATTGGGGATGCAAAGTATTTTGTGGATAAGGCCGTTCAATATGCAAATGAACGTGTCGTATTCAACCGTCAGATCGGTGAAAACCAAGGAGTGCAATTCCCTATAGCACAAGCATATATGGATGCAGAAGCGGCTAAGCTGATGCGTGATCAAGCCGCTGAATTATTTGATGCCGGGGAAAATTGCGGTGCGGAAGCAAACATGTCCAAATACCTTGCGTCTGAAGCCTCATGGAAAGCTGCAAACGCTGCGATGAATACGTACGGGGGTTACGGTTTTGCTTCTGAATATAATATAGAGCGTAAATTTCGTGAAGCACGCCTTTTTATGGTGGCGCCGGTTACGAATAACCTCGTCACAAGCTATGTCGCACAACATGTGTTGGGGTTGCCTCGTTCTTTTTAAAGTGCAAAAAGCTTGGGGGATTTGTTTGGAGATCTTTACTTTATCCAGTACCAGTGCCTATCGACTGCCTTCTTACCCTTTACTTCGTCGAAGGCACTTCAATCTGTGTGTCGATGAACAGGCGCTTGCGATTTTCTTTATAAAAAAAAGAGGTGAGTGTTGTGGTATTAAGTCAAAGGCTGGCTGAATACATTCACGATATCAAATATGAAGATTTGCCAAAAGACGTTGTTGAATTTACTAAACTATGTATTTTGGATTTCTTTGGTTCTGCTATTGCCGGATCAACAAAAAAGCCCATAAAAATAATGGAGGAAATGGTACGGGAACTGGGTGGAGAGCCCCAGGCAACTCTGATGATAGGCGGAAGAAATTCCATAACAAACGCGGCGCTTGTCAATGGTGCGGCGAGTCATATCATGGAACTGGATGATATTCATAAAACATCCATCATTCATGCCGGAACTGTTATCATTCCTGCTGCTATTGCTGTGTCTGAGTGGAAAAAATCAAGCGGAAAAGATTTAATCACGGCCATTGTTGCAGGATACGAGGTTGCCTATAGAATAGGCGAAGCAGTCACGCCGTCACACTATTACTATTGGCATAATACCGCAACGTGCGGTACGTTCGGAGCTGCAGCATCAGCAGGAAAACTACTGAACTTAAATAAAGAGGAATTGACTCATGCACTCGGAAGCGCTGGTACTCAAGCAGCAGGTTTATGGGAGTTTATCGAAGATGGTGCAATGTCCAAACAACTGCACCCAGGAAAAGCGGCAATGAATGGAGTAATCAGCGCTCTCCTGGCACAGAAAGGTTTTACCGGCGCAAGTGAAATCCTCGAAGGTCGACGCGGATTTTTTGAAGCCATGAGTAAAGAATATGATGTGAAAAAGGTTACACGAGGGCTCGGCGATCAATATAAGATAACGGAAAACTCTTTTAAAATCCATGCTTCCTGTCGTCATACGCACCACGTAATGGACCTTATGATCGAACTTCATCATGAGGATAGAATCGCCCTTGAAGAAATCGATAAAATAGTCATCCATACTTATCAAAATGCTATCGATATTACAGACAACAGCCAGCCCAGTACAGAATATGCAGCTAAGTTTAGCCTCCAATTTTGCACCGCATTGGCACTGTTACAGGGGAATGGGGACTTCGACCAGTTTAATCAAAAAACACTTTGGGATAAAAAAGTTCGCCAATTGATGGCTCGCGTATTTGTTAGGGCTGATCCCGAAATGACAAGCTCATATCCGAAAAAATGGGGAGCGAAGGCTGAGATATTTTTAACGTCAGGTAATGTGATTACAAAAATGACCGACTTTCCGAAAGGTGACCCGGAAAAACCGGTAACTAAAAAAGAACTGCTTGCCAAATTTATGAAAATGACCTCAAATATGCCCAAACAGCAGCTTGAATACTTTACTGACAAACTAATGGACTTAGAGAATTTGAGTGAAATTGGGCCGATTATGAGTTTCATAGAAGAAAGTAATTTTGAGAGAGTCAGGGAATGACAAACTTAATTCAAGAGGGAGATTGCATGGAGAGCTATTTATTGACAGAACAAGACCGTTCTACTTTACAGAGCAAGGTAACAAATAAACTACGGGAAGTAATTTTAACGGGGCATTTTAATATGGGTGACCGATTGGTTCAAGAAGAGTGGGCAGACAAACTTGGGGTCAGCCGTATGCCCATAAGGGAAGCTTTGGTTCAGTTGGAAAAGGAGGGCCTTGTCCGAATCGAACCGCGGAGGGGGGCCATTGTAACTCCGATATCTGTTGAAGATATTAAGGAAATATACCAATTAAGGGTGTTGCTTGAGGGGGAGGCGGTGGAACGTGCCCTTCCTTATATTGAAGAAGAGGATATCAAGGAGCTTTCTAGGTTGGACAGCATGATGAGGTCATTGGGCAACACGGAAGAGGACGTTGAAATATATATGAGATTAAATATCGAATTCCACCATATATTGCGGCGCGGATGTCCTTGGAGAAGAATCCATGACATGATCGATACACTTTGGAAAGGGATTCCGCCATATACGCCAAGCCTATTGGC
Organism: Siminovitchia terrae; assembly: GCF_003605405.2. Classification (GTDB taxonomy): domain Bacteria; phylum Bacillota; class Bacilli; order Bacillales; family Bacillaceae_C; genus Siminovitchia; species Siminovitchia terrae. Next base: position 224,077 of record NZ_QYTW02000002.1, read on the forward strand.
TGACCATTTGGAGGAAACTCATAAGGAACATGGACTGATGATCGAAGGGATTAAACAAAGGGATGCCAAAAAGCTTCGAAAAGTAATAGAAAGGCATATTTTAAGGACTAGGGATAATTTGATCGAGGTAATCCTGGAAGCGGAAAAGGAAACAAACAGGAGCGGAAGTAAAGATTTTTAAAAAATGTAAGCGCTATATTAAGAGAAATGGAGGCTATGAGATGACTAAGGTTGCTCAAAAAATGGGAAAAGTGGCAGTCATGACTGAACCGGAAAAACTGTCCTACCAGGAGTACGAAATCCCGGAGCCGGAAGATGGGGCAGTTGTACTGAAGGTAAGGAGGACAAACATATGCGGCTCCGAGCTTCATATATGGCAGGGGCTGCATCCGACGAAAAGGAAGGGAGTGCTTGGGCATGAGATGATAGGGGAATTATATGCAGCCGGAAAAGGCGTGACCACGGACTACGCCGGCAATCCCATCAAAAAGGGGGACCGCATTGTATCTGCATACTACATTACGTGCAGAAAATGTACACCTTGTGTAGAAGGTAAATTTCACTTATGTGAACATGCATACGACTTCTGGAATAAGGATCCGGAGGAATCACCGCATTTTCATGGAACCTATGCAACGCATTATTACATCCACCCTGACCAGTATTTTTATAAAGTACCGGATAATGTTTCGGACGTATCGGCAGCAAGTGCCAATTGTGCGTTATCACAAGTATACTTCGGTATAGACAAGGCACGGGTTACTTACAATGAATTTGTTGTCATCCAAGGAGCAGGGGGCCTTGGCTTGAACGCAATTGCCGTAGCTAAGGAAAAAGGGGCCATTGTTATCGTGATTGACGGAGTGGAAAGCAGGCTTGAGCAGGCTAAACAATTCAGGGCGGATTATACGTTGAATTTTAATGACTATCTCTCAACGGAAAACTTGGCCGATGCGGTCAAGCAATTAACGGGTGGTAGCGGTGCGCACGTCGGAATAGAATTAACGGGAAATCCTAAGGCTTTTGCAGAAGGTATTTATTACATCCGACCTGGCGGAAGATTTGTAAGTATTGGAAATATTACCCCTGGGAAGCTTGTAGAGTTCGACCCAGGCTTACTGACAAGGAAATCCATTGATATCATATCAGCTGTTCGTTATGACCCTTGGTATCTATATAAATCATTACAGTTTTTATCTGCCAATAATGGAAAATATCCTTTTGACAAAATATTGGATGCTGAGTTTTCGTTGGATGAGATCAAAACGGCGCTGGATAAATCGGCATCAAGGGAAGTGACGAGAGCAACCATTTTGGTCAATCAAGATTAACTTTTTATGATGTTAGGGAGGTGACTTTTAAGCGGTTTGGGTCAATCTTTTTAACTTCATTCAGCGGAAGTCTCCCACTTTTGTAAGTGGTGAGATGAAAGTATATAGGTATTCCATTCAGTGGGGGGGCAAACCCCAGCTGAATAAAGTTAAAGCCACAGGCGGATGCCACAGATTTTCAGAGGAAATTTACCGAGCGGAGCTCGATAAAATCTGGGCGCAAAAACGCCAAGGCGCATTTGATAAAATGGAGGGATAAAAATGAGTCAAACAAAGTTGTATGTTTTGGATACCGGGAGAATGAGGATGGATAAAAACTTTATGGTTGCCATGCATAACCCCGCAAACATTGATAATCCTAACCCGCCAGCTGAATTTATCGAGTTTCCTGTGTACGCTGTTCTGATAGACCATCCGGATGGAAAAATATTGTTTGATACCGGCTGTAACCCGGAAGGTATGGGTAAGGAAGGCCGCTGGCCGCAGGCCACTCAAAAGACGTTCCCTCTCTTTCAGGATGAATCTTGTTATTTGATTAACCGTCTGGAACAGTTGAAAGTAAGACCGGAGGATATCCGTTATGTTGTTGCATCTCATCTTCATCTGGATCATGCAGGATGCCTGGAATTGTTTACGAATGCAACGATCATAGTGCATGATACTGAATTGTCCAATACGATGAAGCAATATGCAATGACGAAAGAGATGGGTGCCTATATCTGGGCCGATATTGATGCCTGGATCAAAAAAGATCTTTCGTGGAGAACGATCATGTCTAATGAGGACGAGATTGAACTTGCCAGTGGCATTAAAATATTGAATTTTGGTGCAGGGCATGCCTGGGGACTTTTGGGGCTTCACATAGAACTGCCTGGTGAGGGAGGTATTTTACTTGCTTCTGACGCCGTGTATTCAGCAGAAAACTATGGACCGCCAGTCAAGCCCCCTGGGATTATTTATGATTCCATCGGATATATAAATACAGTTGAGAAAATCAAGAAATATGCAGAAAGAACAAATAGTCAGGTATGGTATGGGCATGATACCAAGCAATTTGATAGATTTATAAAATCGACAGAAGGATTCTATGAATAATTCAGATCAATCTCATGAAGGTATTGCAGCTTTCATGAGATTGATTCCTTTAGATAGGAATTAGTATGTTGAAAGGACAAGATGGAAATGGATGAAAAAGCATTTCAATTTGGTTCATTTATAGATGGAGAAGAAATTAAAGGGCTCGGTAGAAAAGAATTGGAAGTTATTAATCCATATAACCAGAAAGTAATTGGGACCATATCCTGTGCTGTTGTTAATGACGTAAAACTTGCCGTCACTGCTGCCGATAAGGTTTATCATGAAACAATGAAAAAAATGCCAGCCTATGAGCGCTCAAACATTCTCCGTCATGCGGCCGACCTATTGGAACAACAATTTGAAGATTTTTCCAGATTGCTTACTCTTGAAGCTGGGAAGCCAATTCGTGAGAGCAGAGGAGAAGTGACGCGGGCTGTACAAGTTTTGCGTCTTGCGTCCGAAGGAGCAAAAAATATTTTTGGAGAACAAATACCGTTGGATATTGCCGTTGGAGGCACAAGCCAGATCGGATTTACAAAGCGGGTCCCACTAGGAGTAGTAGCGGCTATCACCCCTTTTAATTTTCCATTAAATTTGGCGCTCCATAAAATCGCTCCTGCCATTGCAGCGGGCAATACAGTTGTCCTTAAACCGGCGGAAAAAACCCCGTTGTCTTCCGCTAAGCTGTATAAACTTTTTGACCAGGCAGGTTTGCCAAAAGGGGCCCTTAATGTCGTGATGGGGCTAGGTACTGAATTGGTGGAAACGCTTGTGACAGATCCTTTGGTGAAAAAAGTTTCTTTTACCGGAAGTAATGAAGTGGGCTGGAAAATAGATGAGATGGCAAAGAGAAAAAAAGTGACATTGGAACTGGGTTCGAACGCTCCCAATATTATCTTTTCTGACTGTGATCTGGACCATGCTGTTCAATCGATTGTACTGGGAGGATTTACCTTCGCAGGACAGGCCTGTGTTTCTGCGCAGAGAATTTATGTGCAAAATGAAATATACGATGAATTTATCAATAAATTGGTCACTGAGTTAAAAGAACTAAAAATGGGTGACCCGCTTGATGAGGCAACAGAGCTCGGGCCAATGATTACGGAAGAGGCAGCCAAAAGAGCTGAAACCTGGATTTTGGAAGCGAGAGAGCAGGGAGCTCACATCGTCTTGGGTGGCAATCGCAGAGGAACAATGGTGGAGCCAACAGTAATCACTAATGTGAATCCCCGGATGAATGTAGTATGCGCCGAAGTTTTTGCCCCTATCGTCAGCATTATACCGTTTACTGATGAAAAGGAAGTAATTAAGAAAGCGAATCAATCAGAATTCGGTCTGCATGCAGGGATTTTTACAAACAACATCAATCGTGCGATGCAAATGGTGGACGCCATAGAAACAAGCGGAGTTTGGATTAATGAATCATCAGTGCGCCGGTTTGATCACATTCCTTATGGAGGGTTTAAAAATAGCGGCTTGGGCAAGGAAGGCATCAAATATGCGATTGAAGGAATGACGGACCTAAAGTTTGTTGGCATTAAGCTTATTTAGTCTGAGTCGCTGAACGATAAAACTCTTAAAAAAGGATGGGTTGATAGTGAAGATTAAATCAGCAGTCTTGCGTGAATCCGGGGCGCCTATTCCTTACGCGGAAAGTCAGCCGATAAAAATTGAAACTCTGGAACTGGACTCCCCTCAGAGGGGAGAAGTGCTTGTTCAAATTAAAGCGGCCAGTTTATGCCACTCAGATTTGTCTGTTATGGATGGAAGCAGGCCAAGACCGCTGCCGATGGCATTGGGGCATGAGGCGGCTGGAATTGTTGCAAAAGTGGGTGAAGGTGTTACCGATCTTGCGGAAGGGGATCATGTCGTTTGCGTCTTTGTGCCCAGCTGCGGGCAGTGCATCCCATGTCAGGAGGGCCGACCGGCGCTTTGTGAGCCAGGTGCCGAGTCCAATACTGCAGGCACCTTATTGTCGGGAGGAAGACGGCTGCATACAGAAACGGAAAATGTTAATCACCATGTTGGCGTATCAGCTTTTTCCAATTACACCGTTGTATCAAGGCATTCATTAATAAAGGTTGAAAAGGATATTCCGTTCGAGAAGCTTGCCCTATTTGGGTGTGCAGTCATCACAGGTGTAGGAGCAGTAATAAATACGGCAAATATCAAGTTAGGCAGCACAGTTGCGGTCGTTGGGCTTGGAGGAGTAGGCTTAAGTGCACTCATTGGTGCCATTGCCGCTGGGGCGAGTAAAGTAGTAGCTGTGGATATAAACGAAAGCAAGTTACAACTTGCAAAAGAATTAGGGGCAACGCATACTTTCAATTCAAAAGATCCGGATGCCGTCCATGCCATCCGTGAACAAACAGGCGGAGGGCTGGATTACGCATTTGAAACCGCTGGAGCGGTATCTGCAATGGAAGTTGCTTACCAAATTACGAAAAGAGGCGGTACTACTGTTACCACTGGCTTGCCGCATCCTGAGCATCGATTTTCCTTTCCGTATTTAACTTTGACTGCCGAAGAAAGAACATTGAAAGGTTCCTATGTTGGAAGTTGTGTTCCGAGTAGGGATATTCCAAGATTTATAGATCTATTTAAACAAGGCCGCCTCCCGGTTGACAGACTGCACAGTGAAACCATTTCTCTGGAAAATATTAATAAGGGATTTGACAAACTGGCAAGAGGAGAATCACTTAGAATTATTATAAAAATGTAGCATAGAAATATGAAGATACGACTTATGTTAAGGGCTTTGCAGCTCTTTTTCTTTTTAAAATAACTGATACACTTTGAGGATTCAATAATTCCAATTGATAGCTCCGGTGGGCCGTACTGTTTGATTTTTTTGCAAAGACAGTTTATCAGAGCAGGGTACAGCAAGCAACGCTTAGTATTCATGGTATAACTTTGTTTAAACATAAAAACCCCCTTTAAGTAGACAGGCTTTACTTTTTTACCTATCTACTTAAAGGGGCATATCAATCTCAAGAAAGCTTTTTTTAAATCTCTCTTAGCGTTGTAAATACGCATTTTCCCGATGCTTCCTCTTCCAATTTCGCGATTGTTACTTTTAAGAATTTTTCAAAGAATAAATATATAGCGGCTTTGTTTTCAACAGGTCATTGCAAGATTCAGGATAAATAGAAATAATTCTATCCTTCTATAATAGATGTCCAATAGTTTCTTCAACTATATAAATAATCTCATTCGAATGAATAAATTCCCGAAGACTTTGAATGTATGGATAGAGATATAAATCTTGATCGAGTTCAGGAACTAATTCTGATATACGGCTTAATACAGTTCTTGAAGCAGAGCCAGGCGATAAATCCTCATCAATTAAATGAAAAGCTTGATAAATTGATAGCAGTTCGATTGCTAAAATAAATTCAAGTTTCTCTGCTATTTTACGTGCTTTTTTAGCTGCATTATACCCCATTGCCACATAATCCTCTTGATCGGCACTAGTCGAAATATTATCTACAGTTGATGGGTGCGATAATATCTTCATATCATTTAACAAACCTGCTTGTGTATACTGAGGGATCATAAGTCCTGAATTTAATCCCGGCTTCCCTACAAGGAAGGAAGGTAAATCGGAAAGCCGGCTGTTTATAAGGCGACTATTCCTTCTCTCTGACATTTTTGCGACAGCGGTAGCGGCAATACATGCGGAATCTAGTTCAATACCTATATAGGATGAATCACAATTACACCCGGATATCGCCCTTGCATTTTCTTCATCCGGCCATATAATTGGATTATCACAACAAGCATTCATTTCAATATCAAAAGTTTTTAACGCATCGTTTAATGTTTTCTTTGCTGCCCCATGAAGTTGTGGAATTGCTCGTAGAGACAACGCATCCTGTAACCTGTAATCCATATACTTTTTTGAGATAGGAGAGTCAGATAATATCGTTCGAATATTAAAAGCCGTATCTCTTTGGTCCTTATGAGGTCGAACACTCATTAAATTATCGTCAAACGCACGCACTGTTCCTTTTAATACTTCTAAAGTCATCGCACCAATAATATCTGCCGTTTTCGAAGCCATTAACATATCAAATAAAGCCAAAGCTCCAATACCCGTGGGACTGGTTGTCCCACTGATAAGCGCCAATCCCTCTTTGGCAGTAAGCTGAATAGGCTCTACATTAATCTTACGGAGTGCTTTTTTTGCTGGAAGAAGCTCTCCATTTATATAGGCCATACCCTCACCGATTAAAACAAGTGCGACATGTGCTTCAATACTTAAGTATCCAACTGAACCTTCTCCGGGAGCAAACGGGGTCAACCCTTTATTTAAAAATTCTTTATACATTTCAAGAATTTCAAGTCTGACTCCTGAATATCCCTGTCCTAAGTTTTGCAAAACCATTAGCATTACGGCCCGAACTTCCTCTTCTTTAAGTGGCGTTCCAACTGACGTAGCATGGGATAAAAGAATATTCTTTTGTAATTGGACTGTCTCCTCTGGCATAATCATTTTTGAAGACAATGCTCCAAATCCTGTATTTACTCCATACATGACTCTTTTTTCTTCTATCCACTTTTCCACAAGTTGCCTTGAAGCCAATACTCTTTGACAGTATTTATCTGAAAGCTCAATCTTGGCCTTAAAACGTGAAACGGCCACTAAGTCTTCCAGTGATATTGGCTCTCCAAGCGTTACTTTTGTAATATCTTTAGGTAGCATCTTAATATCCCTCCTCTTTCTTATTTTTTTACCTCATCTACAAAAAACATTTTAATTGCCGAAGCAACCTGTAAGACAAAAACAAACAGAACAGCCGTACCACCAAGAGCAGCCAAGTATTTAACACCATCCACTCCTTGTTCCCCACCAGCAAATGCTACCATAACAAAAGCGATAATACCGATAGAAATAGCCCATAGAAGCTTTTTCCATTGATCCGGTTCCTCATCATGGCGAATGTTTGCAGTACACAATTGAGATATAGAACGGACCATTGAGTCAGCCGCAGTTGCAAAAGATAAAATAAGAGTTAACATTATAACTGGAATGATAATGAATCCCAATGGTAAATTGGATAAAAATGTCCACAAGCCCGCTACAGCACCACTGTTCTTTATCGTTCCAACTAAATCTGCAACATTATTTTGCTGCCAGTTTAAAGCAGTACCGCCCCAAATGCCGATCCACACGATACTAAATACCGAAGGCAATATCCAGTTCACAATCATGAATTCACGGATTGTGCGTCCTTGAGAAATGACTGCCAGATAAATCCCCATAAGCGGAGCATACGCAATCCATATGGCCCAATCATATAGTGTCCACCACATGACCAGAGCTTCCCCACCTATGTCAATTGGATCAAGCCCCCATACCCAAAAATTTTGCAACCAGTATCCCATACCTGCTGTAGAGGTACGCAAATTGTACAACGTCGGCCCCAAAAGGATGAGCGCAAAAAGAATAATATAAAAGACCTTTACATTAATTTCCGATAATATGCGAATTCCTTTATCTAAGCCTTTCAATGTCGATAAAGTAAAAGTAGCTGTAATTAAAATAGTTAAAGTCAACCAAATAAAAGGACTTTGAGGTATTTTATAGACGGCTTCAATGCCCGATCCTACCAAGGCAAGTCCCGCTCCCAATGAAGATGCTAAACCGAGAGCAATTGCCAAAACAGCGAGTGTATCGACTATACTTGGCCAGATTCCTCTTGTTATCCTGTCTCCAAACAAAGGAGTCAAAGTTGCAGATACAGATAACGATTTTTTTTGATTGTAGTATATATAGGCAACTACTAAACCACTTAATGAATACATAGCATAGGGAATAAACGACCAATTGTAGAAGCTGCGGCCCATCGCATAAATAGCTGCAAGCGGGGTACCTGGTTCCACTCCAGCTCTTTCCATTTCCCCGTAAATATTTCCGAAATATATAATTGGTTCATTTACACCGTATGTAATTAACCCTGTGGCAATACCGCCGGTCAAAGCCATGGCAAACCAAGCTGAAAACTTGTACTTAGGCTTTGTATTTGCCCCCCCTAACCGTACATTGCCTAGTTTTGAAAAAGTCACAATTGCAACAATCACTAATGCCACAATAGAAACAATCTGATATAACCATCCCAGCCCCTTTAAGGACCCAACAAATCCATTCATGGCAATGTCCGTTAATAATTTGTTATTAACGATACCGAGAATTGCACCTCCCCCTACAATGAAAAAAGCAGGCCAAAATACTCCCTTTCTTGTTTTTCGTTTGGCGGTTTCATCAGTTTCTTCAAGTTCAGCAATGTCCCTTTCAGCTTTTAGCATGATAATTCCCTCCTTATTACGGATAATCAAATTTGGATTCCAAAAAACACCTGTAATCGCTTCCATGTAGAATTACATTAGTGAACCTGCAAAAATACTACATATCGCCGGTAACCGGCGATATGTATACAACTTTAACCTTTTACTTGACGTGCACCATCGCTCTCCCTGTCACAAACTGTAACCAGGCATATACTCCGGTTTTCACCGTTTCAGAAACTGACGTATCTTTCGTCGGGTCCAAACAGACAAAGTCGAGATGGTGCACTTCTGTACATTTTCCAATTTCGATCAATGCGTCAAACAGTTCTGCTGTCGTCATGCCGCCTGGAGTTGATGCAGGAACTCCAGGGGCTTGCGTAATATCAAGAACGTCCATATCAACCGTTACGTAAATACGATCTACTTTTTTAGATAGGCAATCCAACGCCTCTTTGACATGAACCGAGACGCCCTTTTTCCTGGCTTGCTTGAGTGTGACCATATTAATCTCATGTTTTTTCGCATAGTCTACGAGAGGTCGTGCATTGAAAAAGCCGTGTAATCCGATGTTATAGACATCCCTACCTTTTATTACGCCACCGTCAATAAGTTGTCTAATCGGCGTTCCATTCGCAGGCCCAAGCTCAGCTGGATCTCGGACATCCAAATGTGTATCAAGTTGCAGAATGCCGATAGTTTCATTGGGAAAAGCTTGCTTAATTCCACGAACAGCGCAGGCAGTCGTGGAGTGATCTCCCCCAATCATACAAATAGTAGCTTTATGATATTGTTGGGCGAGATATGCCGTGGAAGCCTCAATCCTTTTATGCGATTCCGAAATATTGGTTGTATGCATGACAACATCTCCAGCATCTGATACTCGGAATGCTGATAAGTCGATATCCTCATCTAAATTGTAAGTAGTGAAGTTCTTCCACATTTTCCGGAATTCTTGTGGATATAAAGATGCGCCGGACACGCTGATGGAGGAGCGTGAAATCGGAGCGCCATAAAGCAGCAGGTCAGGTGACCCCGTTCCTTCATTAAGCGGGCGAACCCATTGGTGAACAAAATAAGGCTCCCCTTCAATTGAATTCCAGAACCACTCTGGTCTACTAAGCCAATTTTCTCCCATCCGTTACACCACCTGGATTCCTTTTTTCCAAACTGATTGTACATGATTCATACCAAATAAATATTGCAATTCCTGATAGTTTTTCACATTCCACAGAACTACATCTGCCAGCTTGCCTACTTCCAGCGATCCAACCTGATTCTGGCGGTTGATTGCACAGGCGGCGTTGTATGTAGCTGCCGTCAGTGCCTCAGCTGGTGTCATCCGCATGGAAATGCAGGCAAGGTTCATGACGAGCGGCATGGAAGTTGTAGGTGATGAACCAGGATTGGCATCGGTCGAAATTGCCACGGCAACACCTTCATCAATCATGACCCGGCCAGCAGCGGCTTGTTCACGCAAATAAAGCGCAGTTGCAGGAAGAAGGCAGGCAATCGTACCGGATTTCGCCATCGCGCGAATTCCCACTTCAGATGCCTTCAATAAATGCTCAGCCGAAATCGCTCCAACTTTGGCAGCCAACTCAGCTCCACCGTATGGCTCAATTTCATCGGCATGGATTTTTGGAGTCAGCCCATAACGTTTGCCCGCTTCCAGAATCCGTTCGGACTGTTCAGGCGTATAGACATCTTTTTCACAAAATACATCGTTAAACTCGGCTAATTTTTCCTCAGCAATGACAGGAAGCATTTCGTTAATGACAATGTTGACGAATTCATCTTCACGCCCTTTGTACTCAGGCGGAACCGCATGGGCGCCCATGAATGTAGGTACAAGATCGATCGGATGAGTCTCTTGAAGCTTTTTCATGACGCGGAGCTGCTTCAATTCCGTCTCCAGATCCATTCCATAGCCGCTTTTCCCTTCAACTGTTGTAACACCATGGGCAAGGAAGGAGTTCAGGCGTCTTGTTGACTGCTCAATCAACTCTTCTTCTGACGCTTCCCTTGTCATACGGGTGGTGGCATGTATGCCGCCACCGGCGTTCATGATTTCCATATACGTGGAACCTTGGAGCCGCATTTCAAATTCCCGTTCACGGCTGCCTCCGTATACTACGTGTGTATGAGGATCGACAAGACCAGGGGTCACCAGGTGGCCTGTTGCATCCACAACTTCCGCTTCATGCGCTTTTGAAGCATATTGCTGTTCAAGCTCCACCGTTGTGCCTATTGCCTTGACGACACCGTCTTCGAGCCACACACTTCCATCTTCAATTAATCCCAATTCCGACATTGCCTCTTTTGAACGCGGTCCGTTCACATCAGAAGCAAGCGTTGCAAGCTGCGCCGCGTGTTTGATCCAAACAGGCTTTGTCAATTTTGGTCACTCCCTTTATCTAGCATTGGAATTTTCATACCTGTTTCGCGTGCCTTATTGACTGCAATATCATAACCTGCATCAACGTGGCGGACAACACCCATGCCAGGGTCAGTTGTAAGTACACGCTGCAGACGGGCTTCCGCCTCTTTCGTACCATCAGCTACGATAACCACCCCTGCGTGAAGGGAATAACCCATACCTACTCCGCCTCCGTGGTGCACGGATACCCATGTCGCGCCGCCGACAGCATTAACCATCGCATTGAGGATCGGCCAGTCAGCCACAACATCCGAACCATCTTTCATCGCTTCTGTTTCACGGTTAGGAGAGGCAACCGAACCAGAGTCCAAGTGGTCGCGCCCAATAACGATCGGCGCTTTCAATTCGCCGCTGGCAACCATGTCGTTTAGAATTTTTCCAAAGCGGGCACGTTCGCCATATCCTAACCAGCAAATTCGTGAAGGTAAACCCTGGAATTCAATTTTTTCCTGTGCCATGCGAATCCAGTTACAAAGGTGTTCGTTATCGCTGAATTCACGCAGAATGGCTTCGTCTGTTTTGTAGATATCCTCTGGATCTCCAGAAAGTGCTACCCAGCGGAAAGGGCCTTTACCCTCACAGAACTGTGGCCTGATATAAGCCGGAACGAATCCCGGAAAATCAAATGCATTTTCGACACCCTCGTCTTTGGCAACCTGACGGATGTTATTTCCATAGTCAAAAGTGATGGCGCCTTTCTCCATCATTTCCAACATCGCTTTAACATGGGTGGCCATTGATGCTTTTGATAGCTTTACATATTCATCCGGATTGGCTTCACGAAGCTGTGCTGCTTCTTCCAATGACATTTTTGATGGTACATAACCGTTCAGCGGATCATGCGCGGATGTTTGGTCTGTCAGGGCATCCGGAATAAAATTACGTTTAATCATTTCTGGCAAAATATCTGCAGCGTTGCCGACCAAACCAATAGATAAAGCCCTTCCTGCTTTCTTCGCTTCTTCAGCCAAATGAATGGCCTCGTCCAATGAATGGGCTTTCATGTCGGTGTAGCGCGTTTCAATGCGGCGGTCAATTCTTGTTTCATCGACGTCAATAGCTATGACTACACCGCCGTTCATTGTCACAGCCAATGGCTGTGCCCCGCCCATGCCGCCAAGTCCTGCTGTAACGGTAATTGTATTTTTTAATGTGCCATTGAAGTGTTGCTTCGCAAGTTCAGCAAATGTTTCATATGTTCCTTGAACGATTCCCTGCGAACCGATATAGATCCAGCTTCCCGCAGTCATCTGTCCATACATCATGAGACCTTTTTTATCCAGTTCATGGAATGTATCCCAGTTCGCATAAGCGGGAACAATGTTGGAATTTGCAATCAGTATGCGTGGAGCGTCAGTATGGGTTTTGAAGACAACGACAGGCTTGCCTGATTGTACAAGCAGAGTTTCATCTTCTTCAAGTTCTTTCAACGTTTCTACAATTGCGTCAAATGATTCCCAGTTGCGTGCCGCTTTTCCGATACCTCCATAAACGACGAGTTTGTCCGGATGTTCTGCCACTTCGGGATCCAAGTTGTTCATCAGCATGCGGAGTGCCGCTTCTTGCTGCCAGCCCTTTGTATTTAATTTTGTCCCTCTGTAACGAATGACTTTCGTTTTTGAGACCGCGTTCATATTCATTACCTCCTCACATTGTTAATTTTATTTTATAGTAAATATTTCAAAAATTTCTTTCGTTTTATTTGCGCTTTTATAAAATGTTGATTAATTCGTAGCTGTTTCGCGTTTATTTATAATATATTTCATTTTTTCTTTCAGAAAAATGAACCAATAAAAAAAGCTCACTGTACAGGGATAGGAGGACGAACCTTACAGCCCTGAACGGTAAGCTGAGGGTGAACAGCCTTCAAGCTGCTTGAATTTGGCGCTAAAATAGGTTTGGTGAGAGTATCCACTCAACCGTGCAATTTCTTCCATAGATAATTCTGTTTCCATTAATAGGCGTTTTGCTTCTCTAATTCGCACACGATGGAGCGTGTTCTGGAATGAATGTCTGGATTCGGCTGCAAAACGGCGGCTTAAGGTGCTTTTATTTACCCGAAGTGTATCGGCACATTTGGCCAGGTTCCATTGGGCATCCCAATAATTGGATTCAATCAACTCTCTGGCCTTCTCAACAAGCTTCTGTTTTCTTTCTTGTCCGTTATCCCAGTTCTCCGTGAGCAATCCTGTTGTAAACTTGATCAGTTCTTGGATAATGTCGTAAATGACCGGGTTTTGGACAATTTGAAGGAAAACATGGTGGTAGGCTGATTCCCAGGGGGATGTTTTAATATCATGTGATTTCATATAACGTCGGATTTGCGCAAGTACGCTGGTCAATCGGACACGAACAACCTCTGGGTCTGGATAGGGCTCGAAAAAAGTCAGAAATTCACTCTCCATCCAATCACGGATTGCTTTTATATTTCTTCGCTCAAGCATTTCAATCCACTCCCGTTGTTCCAATGGAGTAAGAAATGGATCCATCTCTTGATATGTAATTTGTTCTTCTTCTGTCAGGATAATATCGTACCCTTCGAAAAAGACCCGTCTTATTAATTGCCGTATCTGTTGATAGGTATGTTTTAATGAATCTTCCTGAGAGGCTTTTTTAATGACAATTGCAAGTGGCTCATCCATCATTTCCTTCCAGCGTGCAAGAAATGCATGATGTTCCTCTTGAAATACATCATGCTCCTGTGTTTCACGCACACATAAAATAAAATCCGTTAAAGCGAATGTCCAGTATCTCCCGGTAAATGGATATTGTTCTAATTCGTTTAATATGACGGGAAGGATTTCAGCTTTAGGGGTCAAAAAAGCGGCCATCATATAAGGAGCATGGTATTTTCGTCCGCTCACAAATAGATCAGTGTATTCAATGGCCAATGCCCCATCATTTTCTGATGTTTGTTTCGGCAGACTGTGCTTGTCATTTCTTAATTGATAGCGCAATTGCTGAATCCGTTTAATCAGATCCATAGGAGAAAATGGCCGAAAGAGGACATCTTCCGCCCGGAAACGGAGCGCTTGATAGACCGTCTGGAAAATCCGCTCAGATGAAAGGCCCAGCCAGTGGATGCTCTTCTTCTGCAGAATCTCACCGATCTTTTGGCTCTCATCCTTCCAGCCATCCATATCTAAAATGATAAGGTCTGGCTGATGCTTTGTTACACCAAATTTGAATTCTTCCATTGAATTCCATGGAATCAAATGAACGCCGGTAAGATGCGATGTCACCATCCATTGTATTCCTTGTGCCTCTAACTCGTGTTTTGCTATCAAGTGGATCTCCAATTGCTACACCCTCTTTAGTCATATACCTTTTATCAATATAAAGGATATTAACATGATTTTCTAACTGAATTTACTTGAAAAAATCATTCGTAACGGACTTGCTGGCTGAAACTCAATAGTGCCCAGCGCCTTTATTCGTCATTTTCATCCTTTTTTGTGATGGATTTTCGAGACTCGGCTATACGGAAGAAGAGACAGGGGTCTATGATGAATCTGTTTTAATAAGTAGAGACCCAGGAGTGTTGATGACTCGTTAAAGGAAAGGGTCTATAATAGCATCAAGGAACAACTTGAAGAGCATTTAATGTTGATTCTATTAATAGCAATCACAGTGAACCAAAATCCTGACATTGTCTTGTGTTGCGCTGAAACAGCATGCAAGTAGTTAACTGATCTTTCAATAAACTTTATTTATTTCTCAGAAATCTCGTAACCATGAAAAAATAATTGCCTGAGGTGTCTTAGAAAAATGGGGGAAAACGATGAACATTAAGGTAGCTGTTATATCACCGCGAAATTTTATAGAAAATATATTGGTTGTAGGTAAGACCTTTTCATCTCTTGAAATGTTCCCATATTCATATGAAAATATTGCGGAAACAGTGGATATTGTTCAAAGATGTAAGGATCAAGTGGATGTGTTGTTTTTCGCAGGGCCGATCCCCTATCAAATGGCATGTGCCCATGTGGATGATAAACCGATGATTTACCTCCCCCATTCTGGTGCAAGTCTTTATAGGGCCCTGTTTCAGGTTTTTATGGAGACCGGTTTTAAAGAAAAGGACAGGTTGAAGATCAGCATTGATATTTTAGATAGGCAGGAAGTGATGGAAAGGCTTGAAGAGCTGGAAATCCAATTGCATTCCTTATATGCTCATGAATATCAATTGGCAGATACCCCTCAAGAAGTTGTGAAATTTCATTATCAGCTTTGGAAAAACAAAAAAATCGATGTGGCGCTCACTTGTTATCATTCCGTCTATCAGCAATTATTGGAATTACAAGTACCGTGCCAAAGAATTTTTCCAAGCAAGACCACAATTAAAGAAGGCTTTCACTGGGTGATGCTTGAAGGTAAAAGCATCCATCTTAAAGGTTCGCAATTGGCGATTGGTATTATACATATCGACCCTTATTCTAAAAATATCAGTCTCACAAATTATGACATGCGCAAAAAAAAATTAATGCTGCAGAAATTTTTAATGGACTATGGAGAAGAAGTTGAGGCATTAATGGAATGGAATAGAAGTGACGAAATTACTTTTATCACAACACGCAGGAATATAGAGAAGTCAACAAAAGGCTTTAGTGAGTTTCCGCTAAAGGACCCAATGATACATGAATTAAATCTGAGAATCAGTATAGGGATCGGCTTGGGGAATACAGCCAACGATGCTGAATTGAAAGCAAGAGAGGCATTATCAAAGGCCAAGGCTGGAAAAGACGGAAGCTGTTACCTAATGATGCAAGATGGACATGTATTCGGCCCTCTAGGCCAATGGCAGCACATGGCGTATTCCGCCAGATCGGATAACCCCGAGTTGCTCAACATGGCCAAGAAAGCATCTTTAAGTGTCGGCACAATGAATAAACTTGTCTCGTACTGTCAAAAGTACAAAAAAACAACGATTACCGCTGCGGAACTGGCAAACGGCTTTGGAATCACCGCCCGCAGTGCCAGAAGAATATTACATAAGCTGGAGGAAAGGGAGTTGGCTTTAATTGTGGGGGAAGAACAGCCAATCAACAAAGGGCGTCCGCGGCAAATATATGAACTTCAGTTCAATGTATTTGGTTCATCAGGAAAAAAATAGAGTGAAAGCATACCTCTACTGTATGATCGTAGAGGTTATTATATTTCCTAATCCTGCAAATTCCACGCCGAATTAAGTCCATCACTTGCTTCAGGGTAAAATATGATTATCACAAAACAAATGAATATTCATTATTTCAAAACCAGAAGTAAGTAAAAGTGAAAATGAAATCAAAACCCGCTCTTGCAGAGAATTGGCAAGAGCGGGTTTTATCTAATATCAGAGTGATTTTTTTGACGGTTGGAATATGAAATGTTGAACGGTGTGAATAAACGGGCCACTTAAGGTCGTTGACCGTATTGTTGACAGCCGTGTAACCTTAGTACATAACATGCCTTGATTATTTGAAAAATTAGAAAAGGGGATGATTTTTCTTTTTTTATGATATGGAAGGATGATCTGGTTGTAAGCGCATACCAAATGAAACATCCAGACAATATTTTATGGCAGGCGGGAGGGTCTTAGGATTGAAAAGCAAACAAGAACCATTTAAGAGAAAATTAAGTTTAATTGATGTTACATTCATCGGTTTGGGTGCTATGATCGGATCTTCTTGGATGTTTGCTCCACAAACCGCTGTACAACTTGCTGGACCGGCAGCATTATTATCATGGGTCATAGCTGCCATCGCTTTGGGAATGCTAGCGCTCGTTTATGCGGAATTAGGGGGGGCGCTTCCCAGTGCAGGAGGATTTATCCGCTACCCCAATTATTCCCACGGCGATTTAGTAGGATTTATCATTAGCTGCATGTCCTTTATCACCTATTCTGTGAGCGCTTCATTAGAAGTTGTTGCCATAAGAACCTATTTAAGTGCGTGGTGGCCGTCTTTAGGCTCCCATAATCCAACAGTGCTTGGATGGCTGATTCAATTATTTTTGCTTATCACATTTTTTCTCATCAATTATTGGAGCGTCAATGTGTTCGGTAAAATAAATTCCGTCGTCACGATTATAAAGTTTGCTGTTCCGGTTTTGACAATTATTGTACTACTAAACTATTTTACGCCTTCCAATTTTTATGTTGATGGCTTTTTAACCAATGGTTTTGGCGGAGTGGAATCAGCAATTGCCACTGCAGGGATTGCATACGCATTTATAGGATTTCAGCAGACAATCAATTTTTCCGCGGAAGCGAAAAATCCTGGAAGAACGATTCCGATTGCGACGATGCTGTCTATCGGTTTGGCAGGGCTATTATACTTTCTGTTGCAATTTGCCTATATTGGAGCGATTCCAGGTCATCTTTTGGAAAACGGATGGGCCGGTTTATCATTAGGTTCCCCATTTGCCGATTTAACCGCTTTATTGGGACTGATGTGGCTCATGAATCTTCTAATGGCAGACGCCATTCTTTCACCAGGCGGCGCTGCAAATGTCGGTTTTGGCGCGACTGCAAGAATCATTTATGCTTGGGCAAAAAATAAAACGTTCTTTAAAATATTCACCAATGTGGATGAAAAAACCGGTGTACCGCGAGTTGCCCTTTGGTTTACATTTATTCTGGCCGTCTTTTGGACATTGCCATTCCCTTCTTGGGAAGCTTTGGTTAGTGTCGCGGCATCTTCCGCTATTATGGCATTCATTACCGGGCCAATCTCGGCGGCAGCATTCAGAATCACGGCACCTGATCTTCACCGCCCGTTTAAACTGAAAGGATTTGCTGTCATTGCCCCGATCGCTTTCATTATCTCTTCATTTATTATTTATTGGAGCGGTTGGAAAACGATTTCTTGGTTATTTGCATTCGAATTATTCTTATTCGTTGCTTATATAGTCGTTTGGAAAGGGAAAAGGAAGTCTCAAACGATATTGAGGAAGCAAATGAAGACTGCTTCGTGGTTGGTTTTTTACAATGTATCCATGTTTATTCTCAGCTGGTTAGGCACCTTTGGCGGAAACGGATGGATTCTGGCCCCTTGGGATCAAATATTTGTAGCGTTATTGTCTGTTGTTACTTATTATTGGGGAGCAAAAAGTGCGATGCCCAATCCTGTATTTGATACGGACCATGTTCATATTGTCGATAAATCCGATCTATCGGTATCAAATCGGACTACTTAAGATGATTGTGACTTATAACAGAAATGATAGAAAGGGCGATGATCCGTGTACGATGTAATAATCCGCAACGGAATGGTATGTGATGGGACAGGCAATCCCTGGACCAAACTTGATATAGGCATCACTGATGGAAAAATAATTAGATTGGACAAAATGATTCACGAACAAGCGCAAAGGGAGATAGATGCTTCGGGTAGTATCGTTTCTCCCGGATTTATTGATCCGCATGTTCATTCGGATTTGCTGTGCACAAAGCCAGAGATCCATAACATAAGAGTCCTTCAAGGGATTACAACTGAATTGTTTGGGCAGGACGGTATATCCGTAGCTCCTGTATCCGAAAACACAAAGCTGGAATGGCAGAAACAATTAAAAGGCTTAAATGGGGACATTGGAGAATGGCCATGGCAGACAGTCGATGATTATCTGTCCTTTTTGGAGGGCTCTGACATCATTGGTAATGCGGCTTATTTAATCCCCCACGGAAATATTCGAACTCTTGTTGTTGGATTTGAAGGGCGCCAAGCAACCAAAGAAGAGTGCAAGGAAATGCGTGAATTAGTTGAAGAAGGAATGCGCCAGGGAGCATTTGGAATTTCTTCGGGCATTCAATATCCTCCTTGTGCATATGCAACCCTAGAAGAATTGATTGAAATATGCAAAGGAGCGGCAAAATATGATGGCTGTTTCGTTGTTCATATTCGAAATGAAAGCAACCTATCTTTGGAAGCACTTGACGAGGTGATTGAAGCTGCAAGGCAATCGGGGATCCGTTTGCATATTTCCCACTTTAAAGTATGCGGGAAAATCAATAGAGATAAACTTGAAAAAGCTTTGCACAAATTAGAAGATGCACGGCAGGAAGGAATCGAAGTTACTTTTGATCAATATCCGTATACGGCTGCTTCCACTATGCTTCAGGCCATTTTACCTCCTTGGGCACAGGCGGATGGGACGGGTGCAATCCTAAGCCGATTAAGGGACCCGCAGCTTCGTCAAAGGATAAAGGAAGAAATGCTCCATAATGGAAAGTATGATAATCCGGTCAGGAATAATGGGTGGGATCATATTGTAATCGCTTCTGTCACTCTAGAATCAAACCGAAAATTTGAAGGCAAGAGCATACAAGAGATAGGAGAGATGCAACAACAGGACCCGGCAGATGCCGCATTGGATCTTCTGATTTCAGAGGAAGCGGCGGCTACGATGATTATCCATTGGGGCGTTGAAGAAGATGTGACTAAAGTGATGAAAAATCCTTTGCAGATGGTCGGATCGGATGGTGTATTCGGTGGAAAACCGCATCCAAGATTATATGGATCATTTGCACGCGTATTGGGTAAATATGCCCGGGAAGAACAAATTTTTTCAATCCCGGAAGCTGTCCGTAAAATGACTAGTGCTCCCGCCCAGTTATTACGTTTGCGCAAAAGAGGAATGATTCGTGAAGGATATTGGGGGGATCTTGTTGTTTTTGATCCGGCTGCAGTGGTGGACTGTGCAACATTTGAAGAACCTCATCAACTTCCGTCCGGGATTCTTCACGTGTTGATCAATGGAAAACTTACTGTATTTAATGGGAAATACGTAGGAGAAACGGCCGGCCAAGTGATTCGAAGGGGCAATGAAGCGTAAAAGGGGAGCTGAAAATGAAAACAGCTGAAATGCAGATAAAAAAACTCATTGACCAAGCGGGCGGAGACTGGGGAATCATGGTTGAAGACGTAGAGAACGATATCAGTTGGGGATATCGGACAGTTGCTTCATTCCCTGCTGAAAGTGTTATTAAAATTCCTATTATGGCTGCTGTTTTTTCGGCTGTGGAAAATAAGAAGTTAAAATTATGCGACCATGTAAAGGTTCATCTGGACGACCGGGTCGGCGGCGCCGGTGCCTTGCAATATTTAACACCTGGCATAGAATTATCCGTATATGATTTATTGGTTCTGATGATTGTTCAAAGTGATAACACGGCTACAAACGCACTGATTGATCTTGTCGGAATCGAACATATACAGCAGACTTTATCGGAAACGGGAATGAAGGATAGCAGTTTTCAGCGCAAACTCATGGTATATCCTGCACAATCGGACTTGCAAAATACTGTAACGGTGGCAGATGTAAACCTCATGTTGAGAAAATTAATTGACGGTCAACTTGTATCTCGTCATGCCTGCGAACAAATGATTCAAATTTTGAAATGGCAGCAATTTAGAAATGGCCTCCCATCAAAGCTTCCAAGTCCCATGCCTAAAATGGCAGGAGGAATCCCGAAATGGGAGTTGGCCCATAAGACGGGATGGGATACCGACCGCCAACATGATGTCGGTATCTTATTTACGGGAAACAGAACAATGATTGTTTCCGTATTGTCGGACAATGTTTCTTCGGAGACGGCATGGAATGTAATGGGAGACATCGGAAAAATTATATATGATTATGCATTAAACAGCTAGGTAGCCAGTTTCTTAATAATGAAGTTCGATTACTTGTAAGTTAAAGGCGGTAAAAAGAATGTATTTACATGGTACAAGCAAGATAAATGCAAAAGGAAATCTTGAAATTGGCGGGGTAGATACAGTGTGTCTTGCAAAGGAATTTGGGACCCCGTTATATGTGTATGATGTCGCGCACATTAAAAAAATGGCAAAACTATATCAACAATCATTTATTTCGAATAACACGTATGGAAAAATAGCCTATGCAAGTAAGGCTTTTTCCTGCGTAGCTATGATTCAACTAATTGATGAATTGAATTTATATCTTGACGTCGTATCCGGAGGAGAACTGTACACGGCTCTTCTTGCTGGATTTCCGCCGGAAAAGATACACTTTCATGGAAGTAATAAAAGTCGGGATGAAATTGGAATGGCTGTTAAGGCAGGTATCGGCTGTTTCGTTGTTGATAATTTTACAGAGATTCAACTTCTACGGGATGCTGCTCATCTATACAACAAGAAATTAACCATTCTGCTCCGAGTCACTCCAGGCGTACTGGCATACACACATAAATATATTTCAACAGGAGGAGAAGACTCAAAGTTCGGATTTGATTTGAATAATGGATCGGCACTTGCAGCTTTGCGGGAAGTTCTGAAGGAGGAACAATTTCACGTTCTTGGTTTTCATTGTCATATCGGCTCGCAAATATTTGATTCCAGTGAATTTGTGCAAGCGATTCAAAAGCTTTTTTCTTTGTGTGATCAATCATATGATAAATGTCAATTTTACCCTAAAGTTTTAAATGTAGGGGGAGGTTTTGGAATCCGTTATACCGATTCGGATATTCCGAAGTCGCCATCAGAATATATTGATGAAATTTGTCGGACAGTTGCCGGGGAAGTGCAAAAAAGAGAAATGCCCATGCCGGAAATTTGGATTGAGCCAGGAAGGTCCCTTGTGGGAAATGCAGGCACAACATTATATTCGATCGGTTCATCCAAGGATATTGAGGGTTGCCGGAGGTACATAGCTGTAGACGGTGGAATGAATGACAACCTACGTCCAGCCCTATATTCAGCTAAATATGAAGGGGCTATTGCCAATAAAATGAATCAGCAGCCGATCGATCAATTTACAGTTGCGGGGAAATGTTGTGAGAGTGGTGATATGCTCATCTGGGATTTGTCATTGCCGGAGATAAATTATGGGGATATTTTGGCCGTGTTCAGTACAGGCGCATATGGCTATTCAATGGCAAACAACTATAATCGATTCACTCGCCCGGCAGTCGTCTTTGTCGAAGATGGAGAGGCCGAGCTCGTGGTACGCCGGGAAACGTATGAAGACGTTGTTCGTTACGATCTTTCGCGAGTAAGCTCTAAATAAGTGTAAGGTATTTAATAAATAATATCAGTAAGATAGATGTTTTTCATTTAGAAAATTAACTTTATATGAAATAGTTTTATGGTGCTCCTTTCTTTAGTGTTTGATCTGCATGATTCAATTGATACAAAAGTTTGGAGCACTTTTGTGTACAAACAATCTTGAGTATAGGATAAAGGGAGGATGATTATGAATAAGAGCAGGAAAGGTACATCATTTGGTTTTGCCTTAGTGAATATTTTCATACTTGCAGTGGTATTAATTGTTGGACTGGCCTATTTTAAGTTTTCAGTAATAAGTGTGTTTTTAATAGCGATATTTTCAATTGTTTTATTAGCGAAGTTCAATGGTTTTCCGTTATCTGAAATTCAAGAGTATCTAATATGCGGAACGAAGAAGTCTGTTTTGATTATTTTGATTCTTATGAGTGTTGGGATGATTATTGGGACTTGGGTGGTATCGGGTATTGTTCCTGCAATCATCTATTACGGATTAAACATATTAAGCCCGACATATTTTTTAATTACAGGTTTTATCATATGCTGTATAGTTACTTATTTTACAGGGAGTTCTTATGCAACGATTGGAACCTTGGGGATTGCATTCATAGGGATTGGTTATGGAATGGGGATACCTGCACCCATTATTGCGGGAATGGTGATTTCAGGTGCGCTCTTTGGAGACAAAATGACTCCTTTTTCAGATACTACAAACCTAGCTTCCGGGGTAGCTGGTGTAAATATCTTTAAACATATTCATTCAATGTTATACACAACTATACCTGCAGTATTCATTTCTGGAGTTTTATATTGGCTATTGGGGTTAAAGTACAGCGGTGATTATGAGTCGGGAAAAACTGAATTAATCACGGACACATTAATGGAACACTTTACCATTAACCCAGTGTTGCTATTGGTTCCCATGTTAACAATCTTTCTGATAATAAAAAAATTACCGCCTGTCATTGCATTAAATATTGGATCATTTGCAGCGGTTTTGACTGCATTTATTTTCCAGCCATCATTCGGGCCTGATGTTATCCTAAATTCATTAACGGACGGCTTTGCATACCAAACAGGTGTTGATGAGATCGATAAGCTTCTTCAGCGTGGAGGTATTTCAGGAATGTTTACCGTAATAACGTTAGTGATCCTTGTGTTTAGCCTTAGTGAAATATTGCAGAGAACAGGAATTATATCTGTGATCTTAGGAAAAATGGGCTCATTTGTAGATACTCAAGCAAAGTTAATTATTACCACAATATTTAGTTGTTTTTTTACAAATATGCTATCAGCCAGTCAATATGTCGCGATAATGATACCAGGTGAAATGTTCCGTTCGGCGTATGAAAAGTTAAACATATCAAAACGAGTTCTCTCAAGAACTTTAGAAGATGCTGGAACAATTACTACATTTATTGTTCCATGGTCGTCTGGAGCCATTTTTGCTTCTGGGGTTTTGGGGGTTGCGACATTAGAGTATCTGCCATATGCATTTTTTGCAATATTATCTCCATTGGTGGCGGCAATCTATGCAGTTACGGGATTTGCCATTTTTAAAGAAAGTGAGGAGGAGGTAAAGAATAACAAGGATATGGTGTCTTTTTAATCGGTTATTCTCCATCGACAAGATATGAAAGGTGCTAGTGGCTCAGTTTTTTGGCAATCGCGGGGTTATTTAACTTCATTCAGCAGAAGTTCCATTAAGTGGGGGTTCAAACCCCGGCTGAATAAAGTCAAAGCCTCCGGTGGATGCCACAGATTTTCAGAGGAAATTTATCGAGATTAAGCTCGATAAAATCTGGGCGCAAATACGCCAAGGCGCATTTGATTTTGACTCGAAATCAACAGGAAAGCGGTAATCAGGTTAATATCTGATAAATCCATTCTGCTGTGTTTTTCCGAAATGTGTCGGATCTCTACTGATATTGTCAAAAACCACAAATTAGCGAAAGTGATTAGTGAAGTATCGTGGTCACAATTTAGAACGATGCTTGAATACAAAGCAAAATGGTATGGCAAGCAAGTAGTGGCTGTGTCAAAGACATTCGCAAGTTCACAACTATGTTCATGTTGTGGTTACCAAAATAAAGACGTTAAGAATCTAAATCTTCGTGAATGGGACTGTCCATCTTGTGGCACACATCACGATAGAGATATTAACGCAGGACAAAACCTTAGAAACGAAGCTATAAGACTTCTAACCGTAGGAACTACGGGGATAGCCTAATCAAAACTTTCGGTTATGAAGGTATTATTAGGAATCTCCCACTTCAAACAGACCATAAGGTTGTTAAGTGGCGAGAGGTTCAAGAACTAACATCTTCAGCAAAATATCATCTAACTCACACCTCCATCATAAGATAAAATAACATGCCTAATGCGGATGGAGGTGGTTGGAATGAATATTATTGGACAAAGTGTGCCCCGGAAGGAATCTTGGGAAAAAGTGAACGGCAAAGCAAAGTATACAAACGATTTTGAGTCGCAGGAAATGCTTTACGGAAAGCTTGTGACAAGCCCATACGGCCATGCAAAAATTGAAGAAATCGATACATCCAACGCACTTGAAATCACAGGAGTCCGCACCATTATTACAGGCGGAAATTTTCCGCTCGCGGGTGAAGAAATGCGTGATCGCCCGCCGATTGCTGTTGGTCGTGTACGGTACTACGGAGAGGTTGTTGCCATCGTTGTCGCAGATACCCTTGCAACAGCACAACTTGCAGCAACTCAAATCGGCATTACATATTCTCCTCTTCCGGTTGTGAATTCCCCAAGTGAAGCTCTTCAACCGGGCGCCCCCCTGCTTCATGAAAACCTCGGAAGCTATGAAAAAATTGCCGGTGTATATCCGGTACCCGGGACAAATATCGCATCGAAAATCAAAATCCGCAAAGGGAATATCAAGAAAGGCTGGGAAGAGAGCGATGTCACTATACAAGGCTCTTTTTCGTTTAACCCGTCGGAGCATGCGGCAATGGAAACTCGTTGTTCCTTTGCGCAAATCCATGAAAATGGAATGGTAGAAATTACTTCTTCATCACAAGCCCCTTTTATGATTAAAAAACTGATCGCGCTGTATTTTGGCCTTCCAACAGGCAGCATCCGTGTGAAAACTCCGCTGGTGGGAGGAGCCTATGGCGGGAAGGCGTCTGTTCAGCTAGAAATATGGGCATATATTGCTTCAAAGGCGGTAGATGGCAGGCTGGTGAAAATTGTTAACGACAGGGAAGAAGATATGGTTACCTCACCTGGACATATTGGCCTGGAGGCTACCGTCAAACTTGGTTGCACAAAAGACGGGATATTAAAAGCTGCAGAGCTTCTTTATTTATGGGATAGCGGAGCCTATGCCGATAAATCGATCGACCTGGCTAGGGCAGGTGCCGTAGACTGCACGGGACCTTATCGGATTGAAAATATTTACTGCGATTCGCTTTCCATATATACGAATCACCCATATCCCGCTCCGTTTAGGGGGTTTAGCCATTCGGAGGTCCACTTCGCTTTTGAGCGGGCGATGGGTATGCTTGCAAAAAAAATAAACATGGATCCGCTTCATTTTAGATATATAAACGCAATTAAGCCGGGTGATACGACACCTACTCAGGTAAAATTAAATAGAAGCAACATCGGCAACGTACAAAAATGCATTACCAGATTGAAAGAGTTAATCCGTTGGGATGATTGGCAAAGGATTGAAGTTGATGAAAACATAATAAGAGCCAAAGGAGTCAGTTGTATTTGGAAAACTTCAACAATTGATACAAATTCAAGCTCAGGAGTCATCTTAATGTTCAATCCAGATGGGAGCATTAACCTAATGTCCGGTGTTGTAGAAATCGGAACGGGAACAAAAACGATCTTGGCACAGATTTTAGCAGAAAGATTAAAAATGCCGGTTGAAAAAGTCTACGTTCAAATGCTGGTGAATACTCAAAATACTCCGGAGCATTGGAAAACTGTTGCAAGCAGGGGCACATTTATGGCCGGAAGAGCGGTCCTTAAAGCAGCCGACGATGTGATTTTGCAACTAAAGGAACGAGCCGCTTGCATTTTGCGCGCCCCGGTTGAAGATTTGGAAGTGGGGTATGAAAAAGTATTTCTTCGGGATGACCCAGGCATCCATATTCCTGTAAAAGATATTGCTTATGGTTATGTATATCCAAACGGGAATGCCGTCGGCGGCCAGATCATCGGCAGCGGAACATACACACTCAGACATCTGACCCGGATGGATAAAGAAACAGGTGCAGGCAAGCCGGGCCCTGAATGGACTGTCGGCGCGCAAGGCGTGGAAATTGAAATTGATACAAGAACATACCGTTATCGGTTATTAAAAGCTGTATCCGTCATTGATATCGGCAGGGTTTTAAACCAAAAGGCAGCCGAAGGCCAGGTGATGGGAGCAATGAATATGGGCTTGTCCTTTGGAGGGCGGGAAACCTTTCTTTTTGACAAATATGCTAGGGTTCTTAATCCCCAGCTCCGAACGTACCGACCGATTCGGTTTGGAGAGCAGCCTGAATACATTGTCGATTTTGTTCAGACCCCTCAAATTGATTCGCCATATGGGGCACGGGGCGTAGGGGAGCATGGCCTGATTGGCATGCCGGCGGCACTGGCGAATAGTTTATCCACGGCGCTGCAGGTGAATCTACATCACCTTCCTCTTACCCCTGAATTATTATGGCGAACAAAAGAAGGGAGGACATAAATTGCAGCCGGATTATGTGGAATATTACCGTCCTGGGCAGTTGGAAGAAGCGGTGGAATTGTTTCAGAGGCTAAAACAGGAAAACAAAGAACCAATGTATTGGTCCGGCGGAACCGAAATTTTAACGCTTGGCCGGCTGAATATTGATACGCCAGGTTCCATTATTGATATAAAGAAAATCCCGGAAACGATGGTGCTGGAAAAAACAGCAAAATTTTTAACAATCGGCAGCTCTATTCCTTTGACCACTCTGGAAGAGGAGAATAGCTTTCCGTTATTAACGGAAGTTTCAGGGGAAGTCGCCGATCGGACCGCCCGAAACAAGATTACGATTGGAGGAAATATTTGCGGAAAAATTTTTTACAGAGAAGCGGTTTTGCCTTTCCTGCTGGCGGACAGCCATGTTCTTATAGCAGATTCTCAAGGACGCAAGGAAGTTCCTATTAATGAACTAACATTGGAAGAAGGTCAACTCCTTGTATCTATTCGAACAGACGTAGCCTTTCTTCAGCTGCCTTTTATGGCTCAGAAAATTCGAATGCAGTGGGAGACTGGTTATCCCCTCATCACCGGGGCTGCGATCAATGCATCCGGCCAGATAAGGACAGCTTTCAGCGGACTTTGTCCCTTTCCGTTTCGGTCATCAGCGGTGGAAAATGAATTAAACAGATCGGAAGTATCTATTGAGAATAGGATAGAGCGAGCTTTGGAACATGTGCCTGAACCAATCTTGGAAGATATTGAGGGATCAAAAGAGTATCGTCTCTTCGTATTACGAAACCTATTGATGGATTTTTTGCTTGAATTGGAGGGAGCCTAGTGGAAAGGCGCAGATATTCAGTAGAATTAGAAGTAAACGGTGAATTGGTTGATGTTGACGTACGAGCCGGAGAAACTCTCTTACATGTTCTTCGAACTAAGCTTGGATTGACTGGCGCCAAGCCCGGTTGCTTGAATGGTGATTGCGGAGCCTGCACGGTCATGGTTGGAGGGCTTCCTTTTAAATCCTGTATTATGCTGGCTGTGGAAGCTCAAGGTTATCAAATCACTACGATTGAAGGGTTGCGTGACACGCCAATTCAGCGCGCTTTTATCGAACAATTTGCTTTTCAATGCGGCTATTGTACGCCGGGCTTTATCATTAATTGCCATTCATTGCTCCAAAACGATCCAAACCCCTCAAAAGAAACGATCAAAAGCTGGCTCTCATCGAATATATGCAGGTGCACAAGCTATCAGGAAATCAACGAAGCGATTATGTCTGTGATCAATGGCAAATGAAAAGACATCTTTATTAAAAATTAAATAGACTAGAAACTAATAAGAGGATATTATGTTCAATATATGAGCATATATCCTCCTTTTTCATACGTATTAGATTCATTAATTAGACAATAAAAATATAGTTTAATATGTATACAATAAATAGAAGCATATGTTTGTTTCGAGTGGAGGATGTATCCCACAGCGGGAGGCGTAGTAATGTCGATAGACCGAGCGTTACTATGATTTTTAGGGGGAAGTGCTATTAAGGTACAAGAAGTTATTTTGGAGAATAACCATAAGAGATACATATTACTGGATCAAGAGGGATTCCCTGTAATGCCAGTCATGAAATACATAAAGTATTTAGATAAAACAGGAAAAAGTCCGAATATTCAAAAACATATTGTTATTCCTTAAAACATTTTTTTACCTACTTAGATTAAAGAAAAAGATTATAAGTTTAGGCTAGAAGATTTAGTAGAATTTGTGGGGTGGTTAAGAAGTCCTTATGAGAGTTCAAAAGTCACTCCCCTACAACAAGAGAAAGCAAAGCGAACGGAAAAAACAATTAACCTTACAATTACAGTTATAGCAAACTTCTATGACTATTTATATCGAAATGAACAAGTACAAAATGACATGATGGAAAAGTTGATAAAGCAAGTGTTTACAGGGGGTAACTCACGTTACAAAAGTTTCTTACATCATGTTAATAAGGACAAGCCATCAAACATTTATATTGCTCTATTCCAATTCACCGATAAACGTGAAGAATGGGAAAAAGACAAATGGGATGTTCGTATTTTACATGATAAATACGGTATTGATTACAACAAAAGTAAACATGACTATTTCCTTGACTTCTCAAAGATTGACGATAAGGTTCGAGAACAAGTCAAAAAATACTGTAAACTTACTAAGTAAAAATAAATTCTCTTGGAGTTCAGCAATAATTTATGTTCATTTTCTGTCAAAGTTCTTTACATTTGTATTTTCTTTAGATCCAGCGTGGAAGGATTTAAAATCTTTAAAACGAACACATGTTGAGAAGTACATCGAACATTTACACGAATAAGCTAAAAATAGTCTGAAACACCGAAATTCACGCCCTGAACAATATGTACATAAATCATTATCAATCATTCAAAAATTTTTTGAAGATATTCAAAGGTATGAATATGAAATGGCTCCAGAAACTCATGTGCGAATCTTTCACAAACACTATGGAAGAAGATTAGGCTTCAGGTATTAGAAGAACACAATTATACTTGTTCTATATGCGGATATGCCCCACCTTTTGAAGAATTAAAGAGAATTCATGTTCATGAAATAGAGGGATATGCCCAAGATGAATTACTATGTATTCTAAAAGGGTTAGATTTAATTTGTGAAAATTGCCATGCATTTCACCATATAGGGCGAACATTTAGTGTTTTAAATAATGAGCAGACAAGTAAGCTAATATTACACTTTATAAAGGTTAATAATTGTTCAGAGGATGACTTCAACGAGTATTATAGAGCATTCGTATCTAAAAAACGGGAAGCTGAATTAAAAGCAATGAAAGAGCGTATTGCAAAATATAAAGAAATAGCCATTTCTAAAGAGAAATCCATCTTGGATAATACAGTTCTATTTCGAATCGAAGGGAACATTCCAT
The DNA here is from genome assembly GCF_003605405.2 of Siminovitchia terrae. Lineage (GTDB taxonomy): Bacteria > Bacillota > Bacilli > Bacillales > Bacillaceae_C > Siminovitchia > Siminovitchia terrae. The sequence continues at coordinate 253,859 of NZ_QYTW02000002.1, forward strand.
TTAAAGAAGAAGTCATTAAACAATTAACAGATAAAGGGTTATATCGATTTTATGAGGATGAGGAATAACGATTTGTAGAAGTTTTATAAAAAAGATTGATCATTTATAATAAAGTTTGATTAAAAATCCTGTATCAAAGCAGGATTTTTTCTTATTCGGGCCATATTGTGGAGTTGTGTATTGTGACAGTGAAGGAAATAGTGGAGTTTTATACATCTCAAGCCTTAGCATAAAATACATCTCAGTTCCATTTACAGGAATTCATTCGCACTGTAAGATAGAAATATAAAATGGGAAGTAATGGAAAAAATGATTTTGGATTGTTTTCAGTAATTATGAAGAAAGATAAGGAGTGAGAAAATGAAAAAGCTATGGCTCTTTTGGTGGATTGCTAACATTTTTTGGGTAGCTATTTTTGCAGTAGGTACAGCTTTCGTTTGGTTTAGGGAGGTTGATGGCGCAGGTGTTACTCAAACACCTGAGGCAAAATTATCAGCATTTATAGTTTTATTAATTGCATTTATATTCCCGGTAATAATTCAAGTTGTATGGCTAATTGTTAACCTGGTAGTTAATAGTAATAAAAAAACTAAAATTCAGCAAATGTATTTAAGAAATTAGCAAACTAAGCAATCGGGCGCATATCTGACATAAGGATTTGCGTCCTATTTTCATTATCGGGCCAGATTATTGGGTGAGGAGTTGTTGCATTATAGATACTTTAATTGGTATTGGAATTCTTTTAGCCGTATTTGTAATACTGTTTTCACTTATGTATTGGTTGAGTAAACAACTTTACAAAAATTTAAAGCCAACAATAAACAACAGCATATTACAAAAAGATAGATTGGATTCTTTAGAAAAACGGGTAGAGTTGCTTGAAAGGAAATTAGATAACAAATAAATATCTGTTTTTCTTTATTCAATTAACGGGCGCTTATCTGGAATAAAGATAATCGTCCAGTATTCCAGATTCGGGCCATTTTATTTAGTATGAGTTAATTAGAAAAAGAGGGATATTATGATAAGGGCATATAAAGATACCGATATTGATATATTGATTAATATTTGGTACAAAGGTTCTTTACAAGCACATTATTTTATTGATGCTGATTATTGGAAGGCTCAAATTGAGGAGATGAAAGAAAAGTATATTCCGATGTCAGAAACTCACGTTATAACTAGTCAATCAAAAATTGCAGGATTCATTTCAATGGTAGATGACTATTTAGCAGCGCTCTTTATTGATGTAGCATATCAAAATAATGGGACTGGGAAAGAGTTATTGAACTTTGTAAAAAGACAAAGAGATATGATTCAGTTGAAAGTATATAAAGAAAATGTAACGGCAGTACGTTTTTATAAAAAAAATGGTTTTGTTATAAAAAAAGAATTAACAGATGAGCAAACTGATAAGCAAGAATACTTAATGGAGTGGAGTAAAAACTAATTTTTGTTCAATAATCGGGCGCTTTAATGGAATAAGGAGCACTGAAATAATCAAACTTTTTTATAACTAAAGGGGGCGTTAGCTGAAAAAAGGACATCACATATTAGTCATATATAATATGTGATGTCCTTTTATTTATTTAACTTTTTATAATTTAGGTCTTGATAATAAATTAAAGGGGTGTCTTTACTTTTTTTCAAAAGACTGAATAGCATCAACTCCGAAGGAATAGCTTTCTATGCCTGAGAATAAATAACCATAAATTTTCTGAAAAGTAATTGTGCCGAGACGATAAGTATGATAAGTTTATAAAATGGAATGAAGTTTAAACTTCAAATTTAATTAATTATAAAGTTATAACTTCTTGATGTGGGTGAACAGTGATGAAACTGATGGAATTGATTCAGGCCCGGTACAACCACCTGTCAAAGGGACAGCAAAAGGTTGCTAGATATTTACTCAAGAATCCAAGGGAATTTGCGCTACATTCAGCCAAAGAAATTGGAGAGCAATCCGGTATTAGTGAGACGACGGTCATCCGTTTTTGTTATGCGATTGGTTTGTCAGGATATTCAGAGCTCCAAAAAACGGTGCGGGATCAAATTGTTTTTGAAAAAAGCAGTTTGACCAGCTACTATTCTTCGAAATTAGAATTAATGGACGAACCTCGTTTTTTTGAACAGGTGATGGGAAAGGACAGCCAGTTCATCCAAGAAACGATCATGCGAATCAACGAGGCGGATTTCCATAAAGCCATTGATCGTTTGGCTTCAGCTGAGCAGGTGTATATATGCGGGTTGAGGTCATCTTTTCCAATTGCAAACTGGCTTGCTTTTTCACTTGGAATTGTCAGAAAAAATGTTCAATTGATCCGCAGGGATACAGACGATGTTCTATCTATGATCTCAGGGATGACCAGCGGTTCTGTCCTCATTGCTCTGTCTTTTCATCGGTATATGAAGGAAACACTTCATATTGCAGAAATTGCCAAAAGCAAAGAGGCATGTATTATTGGAATTACAGATTCTCCGGTTGCTCCGATCAGGGATGTAGCCGATATTCTGTTACCGCTCCATTCTGCGGAAATGTCCACCCTGGATATTGCCCCGGCATTGATTTCATTCATCAATGCCATTGTTGCTGGTGTAACCATCAAGAATAAGGCTAATTTTGAAAAACGAAAAGAAGATTACGACCGAATCAATAGCGAAGGATTTTTCTTTAGTTAATTTTAACTTCATTCAGCAGAAATCTCCCACTTCTGTAAGTGGTGAGATGAATGCATATTGGTATTCCATTCAGTGGGGGTTCAAACCCCGGCTGAATAAAGTCAAAGCCTCCGGCGGATGCCACAGATTTTCAGAGGAAATTTATCGAGCGGGGCTCGATAAAATCTGGGCGCAAATACGCCAAGGCGAATTTGATAATGAAGAGGTAATTGAAATGGTTGAAATACGTACACTTCAAACAATTCAAGAGTTACAGCTTGTACAGGAATTAGAGAAAACGGTTTGGGGCATGGAGCCTATTCCAGTCCATCAAACGATTACGGCAGTCAAGAATGGCGGGCTGATGTTAGGAGCTTTCATTGAGGATAAGCTTGTAGGTGTCAGCTACAGCTTTCCCGGGTATGTCAATGGAAACACTTATTTATGCTCACATTTGCTCGGTGTACATCCGGACTACCAGCATAAAGGGATTGGAAGACAGTTAAAGGAAGAGCAGAAAGAAGCCGCATTAAAACTAGGATATACAATGATGACTTGGACGTATGATCCTCTTGAAAGCAAAAATGCTTACTTGAATTTATCCAAGCTGGGCGGAATTTGCTCGACATACGTGGAAAACTGTTATGGAAATATGGATGATTCGCTGAATGCCGGACTTCCGACAGATCGCTTTAAATTGGAATGGTGGATTGACCGCCATTTTGTCATTCCAAAAAGTGAGAAACAGTTCAAGATTCCCTTGGAATCTGTGCAGGAAGGCGTGCCAAAACTGGCCGACGTTGAGTCAGCACTATCCGGAATTGAGAAATACGACATCGTTTTTGTCCCGGTTCCCGCCTTTTTTCAGGAGTTGAAACAAAAAGATAAACTGCTTGTCATCGATTGGCGGATGAAGACCCGGAAAATTTTCCAAACATTGTTTGCCAAAGGGTATGTGGCGGTTGCACTTGAAAGAGAGCAAGCAGGACCTGTCCATTTTTATAAATTAGTGAAAAAAGAATTAATGGGAGTTGAAAAACATGCGAATTAAAGAAGTAACGTTGCGCCATTTGCAAATGAAGCTGAAGTTTCCATTTACAACAAGTTTTGGGACATTCCAGGACAGAGATTTCATTTTACTTGAAGGGAAAGACGAAAACGGCAACTCAGGATGGGGAGAATCAGTTGCTTTTCATTCGCCGTGGTATAGTGAAGAAACGATGAAAACGAACTGGCATATGTTAGAGGATTATTTGATTCCTGCGTTATTGAATCAGGAAATTACACATCAGGATGAAGTTTCTGAGGTTTTTTCCAATATCCGCAAAAACAATATGGCCAAATCTACGATTGAAGGTGCTGTATGGGATTTGTACAGCCAAGAAAAAGGCGTTTCCCTTGCTTCTGCACTTGGCGGGAAAAAATCAAAGATAGAAGTCGGCATCAGCATCGGTATCCAGGACACAGCTTCGGACCTTCTACGCATCATTGAAAAACATGTACAAGAAGGCTATAAGAGAATGAAGGTTAAAATCAAGCCGGGTTGGGACGTTGATGTGATGCGTGAAGTTAGAAAAGAATTTCCAGATGTTCCGCTCATGGCCGATGCGAACTCTGCTTATACGTTAGAGGATATCGATACATTAAAAGCGTTGGATGAATTTGATCTGATGATGATTGAACAGCCTTTGGCATCGGATGACATTATTGACCATGCTAAGCTTCAAGAAGCCATTTCCACTCCGGTTTGCTTAGACGAAAGCATCCATTCCTATGAGGATGCTAGAAAAGCGATTGAACTAGGGAGCTGCGGGATTATCAACATCAAAATTGGACGTGTCGGCGGTTTATCCGAGTCCAAACGAATTCATGACTTATGTGAAAGCCATCATATCCCTGTTTGGTGCGGCGGCATGCTGGAATCAGGAATCGGCCGGGCTCACAACGTGGCCCTCACCACTTTGTCGAATTTCATCATGCCAGGTGATACGGCTGCATCTTCACGCTATTGGGAAAAAGACATCATTACACCGGAAGTCACAGTTGAAGATGGATATATTACAGTTCCTGATAAACCGGGTATCGGTTATGAACCTGATCTGGAAGCAATCGAAAGCTTTACGATCGAGAAAAAAACATACAAGTAAATAAATGAGGGAAGAAGAGAGTTCTTTTTCCCTGTTCATCAAATTGACAAAAAATTCAAAAAACCAAAAGGGGAAAATTATGAAAAAAAGCATTCAAATTGGCGGAGCTTTTATCGGCTTAATCGTTGGAGCCGGATTTGCTTCAGGTCAGGAAATATTACAATTTTTTACAAGCTTTGGCTGGTTAGGAATAGCCGGTTCAGTTGTAGCCACTTTTTTGTTTGCCTTTATGGGTATGAATCTTGCTCAACTTGGAAGCCGTCTGCAAACCAATTCCCATAAGGAAGTTATATATCATATTTGCGGTAAATATCTTGGAGTGGTAGTCGATATTTTAATGACCTTCTTTTTATTCGGTGTGACGGTGGTCATGTTCGCGGGGGCAGGTTCCATATTTGAACAGCAATTTGGCATACCAGGTATCATTGGCAACATTTTACTTGCACTTATAACTATTATTGTCGTTTGTCTTAACATTGAAAAAGTCATTTCAGCCATAGGTGTTGTAACGCCGTTTCTGATTTTGGCAGTTATTATCATTGCCATCTACTCATTGTCTACAATGGACGGCACTTTTGCTCAAATGCAGGATGTCGCAAATGCTCAGAAACCCGCTGCTTCCAATTGGGTGCTTGGCGCGCTTCTGTATGTTTCCTATAATATTGCAGCCGGAGCCGCTATGCTTGCTGTTATGGGCGGTTCTGTAAAAGATGAAAAAACAGCAGGCTGGGGTGGAATTATTGGTGGTGTCGGCTTAGGTGTTTTGATTTTTCTTATCAATATCGGAATGTTTGCGAAATTTGATAATATCTCGGGAACTGATATGCCGATGCTGTATTTGGCAAATGAAATTTCTCCAATCTTTGGTGCTATTATGTCTATCGTTTTATTGGGGATGATATTCAACACTGCGGTGGGTATGCTGTACGCTTTTACCGCACGGATAAGTCAAACAGATGCGCCAAAGTTTAGAGTCCTTGTCGTTATATGCGGAGTTGCCGCGTTCGGTGCAAGCTTTGTCGGTTTTATTACACTGGTAGGAACAGTCTATCCTACTATGGGTTACCTAGGATTTACATTGATTGCAGCGATTATTGTTGCTTGGTTCAGATGGAGGAAGAAGCCAGAAGGCCAGGATACGAGCGAACCTGCGTCTTAATACTTGGAGATTTTTCGCTGACTTGAGAATCTTCTTTTAGATGCTTGTACAAATCTTGAGTTGGCGAAGCATATCATTTATCTCGACGGGTATCCAGAAAGCTCATTTAAAAGCGGGTGTTAGGACGGGATTATTGCCCATTCTTGCTATTTTCAGTAAAAACGGTCACCATTAGTGGAGATAGATGCCCGTCTCATAAGAGAATGGTTACGCACCAACTTCAAAGATGAAAGAAATGTCTCCGTTCGCATATTTTAACTTCATTCAGCAGAAGTCTCCCACTTCTGTAAGTGGTGAGATGAATGCCTATTGGTATTCCATTCATTGGGGGGGCAAACCCCTGTTGAATAAAGTCAAAGCCTCCGGCGGATGCCACGGATTTTCAGAGGAAATTTATCGAACGAAGCTCGATAAAATCTGGGCGCAAATACGCCAAGGCGCATTTGATTGAAGCTTCCGCCCCAAGTTTTTCAATGGCCGTTGAGAAAATCGTTTTTCATTAATTTTCCCACGGCCTCATTTCTTCTATCTGAAAATAGGTGCTATATTTAAGGAAAACAGAGCAGAGGAAGTGATGGATTGGAAAAAGAGAGGCTGGTACGTATTTTTGATAGACAGGCAGCAAAATATGAATCGAATAAGGAATCGTCCAACCTGAAAAAGTGGCGGAGAGAACTGCTGAGCCAAGCGGAGGGAGAAGTGCTTGAGCTTGCTGTCGGGGCGGGAGCTAATTTTCCATACTATCCTCCAGATGTTAAAGTGACGGCTGCTGATTTCAGCCAGGAAATGCTGGGCGCGGCTCGAAAGAAAGCATCCAACTACAATATACAAGCCGAATGGATATGTGCAGATATAGAGAAATTGGAATTTGAGTCTCATTCCTTCGATACAATTGTCTCGACTTTGTCCTTTTGCTGTTATGGAAATCCAGCAGAGATGTTGAAAAAAATCCAACGATGGTGCAAGCCTGGGGGAAAAATATTGTTGTTCGAACATGGGATAAGCTCTAATATTTTCGTTTCTGGGGCCCAAAGGGTCTTGAATCCGCTTTTATATAAAATGATCGGATGCCACCAAACACGTGACATATTAAACTTGGTACACGAATCGGGATTAACAGTGCAAAGGACAGAAAGTCACTGGTTGAATATGTTTCATATTATTTGGGCAAGTCCGGGGGAGGGATTTTAAACTGCCTAAAAGGGCAGGGGCAATGGTTGCCTTATGCAATAAAACCGTTTTGCGAGGAAGCTTTCCCTAAAGTAATTATTAATTTTTTAACTTCATTCAGCACAGAAATCCTCCATTTCTGTAAGTGGTGAGATGAATGCATATTGGTATTCCATTCGTGTGGGTTCAAACCCTGGCTGAATAAAGTTAAAGCCTCCGGCGGATGCCACAGATTTTCTGAGGAAGTTTATCGAGCGGAGCTCGATAAAATCTGGGCGCAAATACGCCGAGGCGCATTTGATTGAAGAGAACTGATAGATTATATTTTTTCCGTAGCTGTTTCGCCTAAGCTTTCTCTTATCGTTCCACACCGAAGGCCTTTTTCAGAATCTCAATGAAAGGGGCATCGTGAACAGCCTAAGAAACTAGAGTTTGTATGAGTTTCCTGCAAACTCTATATGAGCATCTGCTACCTTATTTTTCAGAAAATATGCTATACTGGAAGCCATTGAGAATCCGACAAGGGAGTGGATACATATGTATGATATCGCGATTATTGGAGCAGGTACGGCCGGAGGAAGTGCGGCGGTCTTTGCAGCCAAAGCGGGAAAGAAAACAATTGTCATTGACAGTGGGAAAAGTATGACCAAGCGTGCTTTGATCTTGAACCATTACGGAATTGAGGAGATTGCCGGCCCCGAGTTGATTGAAACCGGGCAAAAGCAGGCAGCGAACTTTGGAGCAGAAATTGTTCAGGACACAGTTGTGAATGTGACGAAAACCGAAAATGGATTAAAGGTTGAAGGCGAAAGCGGAACATACGAAGCCAAGCATGTCATCCTTGCAACCGGTGCTCTGGCCACATTGGCCGAGAAAATTGGCGTCAGCACAAAGGATGGAACAGAGCCGCGAATTAAGACAATCGTGGACGTCGGATTGGACGGAAAAACAAACATTGACGGCATCTGGGCCGCCGGAACAGTTGCGGGCGTTAGTGTCCACACCATCATAACAGCGGGTGACGGGGCTAAAGTGGCAATTAACGTCATCTCCGAATTAAATGGCGAGCGCTATGTTGATCACGATGTATTAAAGAATTAGGAAAACACAATCGGAGCAACTCCCCCGGACATCCTTGGATGGATCGGGGGAGTTGCTCCAACTCTTTTATAAAGGCAGCCACTCTCTTATAAAAGCTCCAACTCTCTTAAAAAAGCAGCCACTCTCTTATAAAAGCTCTCAACCATATAGTAACATGCTCAGCCAAAATCGTTCTGAGTCAGAAAGGTATTTGATTGTCTGTTGATTGTAAAGTTGAAAAAATTCACATTTGATGGGCGAACTTAAAAGCACTCCCGCTAATATCAACGGAGGTGCTCATTTTTATCTTTTCTTACATAGTAACCAAACTATCCCTTTTTGTCTTTCAGTTTTTCCATATACAGGATAAGAGCTATTGTAATGGCTACGCACAATGCAATTTTAATAAAGCTGACGATTGGAGAAAACAATACGGTTAGCCCAATCATAGAGCCAATCAATCCGTATAACGGGGTTTTAAAGGCGAATTGTCCGAGAACTGCACCGAATATAGCAGGAAGTATAAAGTTGAAAGCATCTTTTACAACATCAGGTAACATCATAATAATATAGGATCCGCCTAAAATGACGATGACAATTACTATTGTATTTACTAAACAAGCAACTGCTATGCCAAAAACACCAGCAATTTCACCTTTATTAGATCCATTTTCTACACCAATTGCTTCCTGGGCTGCGGCAGAACATGGCAGGCATAAATTTGAAATGTTTCCTGATAGGAAGGCCAGGTAGGTTCCGGCGATTCCGAGAATAGGGTAGTAAGTAATCGGCTCTATCACCCACATGACCCCTATGAAGCCAGCATATCCAATCAATCCGGTAATAATTGGACCCCAGCCCGGATGGGCCCCAACAATAAATGACATATACAAAGGGGCAGATAAGGAAGCTAAAATTGTCATTAAAAGAGTCAAACGTCCCCAAAAATGAGCCTTGTTATGAAAGTGGGCCATACTGTCATTGATACGGATATTTCCCTGTAATACTTTTTGTGGGTTTAGAGCCATTCGTTTTCCTCCTCATATTTCATAGTTTTTCTAAGGCCTAAATAAGCGAAACAAGGTATCCACAATACATTCCAACAACCATTGATATTGCAAGAGCCCATTCTTTTAGCCAAGATTTACCGGTTTTTTTAGCGACGTACAATACGGCAAACGTCGTGAATATTGCCATAAAACCAGAAATTGCCGAACTGATATCAATGGCCATTTTTTCAACAGCCAGATATCCAAAGGCTCCCATCATCGCCGCAGCCGATACTACTCCCATTATTTTTGGGTTCTTTGCCTTCAGCTTGTTCTGAACATTCCCGAGGGATTTTGTAAAAAGAAATGCAAAGATAAGCCATCCCATCCCTCCAAGGCACATCGTCCAGATCACTGTAGAAAAGGCTTCAACTGTAAAAGAATCTGTTCCCAAGCTGCTGCCAAACGCCTTTGCACCAATTTCCGCAGCAGCTGCTTCAGTTGAGGCAGACCCAATAATACCGATTCTCATCATTGTTAATGGAGAGCCAATTAATGCAATCAGCGAAATAATGACGATTCCGATACCCATAGAAGGTCCAATTGATCCGATTATCCCGGTTTTGATAGCAGTCCTCACCTCTTTGGATGTCATTCCGACCTCAGGCGCCGTTTTCTTGGCCATTCTAATGAAAATCAAGGCCTGGAAAATGACGATAAATATGACAAAAAAGGCAATAATCCAAAGGGGTGCAGTATTGGAGGCTTTCATAACTTCCTCTATCAATGAACTCTCTCCTTCCCATTCTCTTTTAAAATATTATTGGATCGCTTCTTTATCCATGGCAATTCTGTTTTCATTGTGTGACAAGAAATCCAATACAAGCCCAATAAAAAGTTTGCCAATATATATGATGGCTCGTTCATCCACATCAAATTTTGGATGGTGATGAGGATAAATTTTCGTTTGGTCTTCTAATGCACCGCCCACCCAAAAGAAGGAGCCCGGCCGCTCTTTTAAGTAATAAGCGAAATCCTCCATGCCCATTTGTGCTGGATTTCGTTTTACCATTTCTTTTCCAAATAATGATATCGCTACTTTTTCAACGCGTCCCGTCTCTTCCGGATGGTTGACTACAGCAGGATAGCCGCGCGTATATTTGTAATCGATAGACGCTCCAAGTCCGCTGCATGTTGATTCAGCAATCTTTCCAATGGCTTGTTCGATATGTTCGCGGACACTTTCTTTAAAAGTGCGCACCGTACCGGTAATTTTCGCCTTATCAGGAATCACATTATATCCTTCTCCTCCATGAAAGGATGCTACGGTAACGACGGCTGAATCAATCGGATCGACTTGCCGGCTAACAATTTGCTGTAAATTTAAAAGTAATTGACTTCCGGCAATTAGGGGATCTATGGTTAAATGTGGGGTAGCGGCATGTCCGCCTTTACCGGCTATTTCTATTTCGAATATGTCGCCATTTGCCATAGCGTAACCCTCTTTAATCCCAATCTTTCCAAGAGAATCTGTTGAACCGACATGGGCGCCATAAACGACATCCACATCTTGCAAACAGCCATCTTCAATCATCGCTTTGGCTCCTCCAGGAATAACCTCTTCCGCAAATTGATGGATAAAAACAATATTGCCGTTTATACTGTCGCGATTCTCACTGAGAATTTTAGCTACACCTAGCAGAGCAGCTGTATGCAAGTCATGGCCGCAAGCATGCATGACACCAGGAATAAGAGATTTATAGTCGACATCCTTTTCATCCTGAATCGGCAAAGCATCGAAATCAGCACGAAGAGCCACTGTTTTACCAGGATTGTTCCCTTTAAGTGTTCCAACGACTCCACGGCCGCCTACGCCCGTTCTGACCTCTAATCCAATGGAACTCAGAAAGTCTGCAATTTTCTTTGGAGTGTCTTTCTCCGTATGAGACAGTTCCGGATACATGTGTAAATCCCTTCTGAAGTCAACGAGCTCTGGATACAGTTCTTCTAATCTTGAAAAAAACTTTTCTTTCAATGCATATCCCTCTTTTCCAAATTTTTGAGTTTAGTCAGTTTTTTAAAAGCGCTTTCTTCTCTCGGTTGGAGTATTATAAATTGTCGACAGTCGATTTACTGCATTCTATTAAACCTCTTATATTGTGTCAACAATTACAAAAGTTCTAATTTATCTAAAATATTGATGCATTTATGTCATTTTGTTACTAAATTCCCATTAAATACGGCTATTCAATTCAGTTATTAAAATACCCTACAAAAGTTCCGAATTGAATAAATTATCTAAAAAGTGTTGAAATAAATTGTATTTGTTTATATAATACTAAAAACATTTCTTTAATTGTCGACAATCGACTCTAGTTCTTTCTGCGTATTTTTAAAAAATTAATAGAATCAGGAGTTGTTTAAAGGTGAATGAAATTTGTTATTTTACTGCCCGCGAGCTGGCCAAAGCCATTCGAAAACGCGAGTTATCAGCTCGTGAAGTAATGGAAGCGCACCTGGAACAAATCGAAAAAGTGAATCCAAGCGTCAATGCGATTGTTTCGCTAAATAAGGAAGCGGCATTGAAATCTGCGGATCAAGCCGATCAAATGCTTGCTTCCGGAGAAAAGACAGGCCCGTTCCATGGTCTCCCGATTGCCATTAAGGATACTCATAATGCAAAAGATTTCCCTATGACAAGCGGTTCTCTGGCATTACGTGATAACGTTTCCAAAGAGGATGACCTCATCGTGGAAAGGTTAAAAAATGCAGGAGCCATCGTAATTGGCAAAACGAATGTCCCAGAGTTTGGGGCTGGTGCCCATACATTTAATGAGATATTCGGACCAACAAGAAACCCTTATGACCTCAACCGCACCGCGGGTGGAAGCAGCGGAGGGGCAGCTGCTGCAGTAACCTCTGGCATGCTGCCTTTTGCAGATGGCAGTGATATGGGCGGATCGTTGCGTTTTCCGGCTGCCTTCAACAATGTGGTAGGGATGAGACCGTCACCGGGACGGGTGCCCTCCTATCCGAAAGCCGCCCCTTATTCGACACTTGGTGTTCAGGGGCCGATTGCAAGAAATGTGGAAGATGCGGCTTTTTTGATGTCAGTGATTGCGGGATATGATAAAAGATCGCCGATTGCGGTCCATGAGTCGGGTGAAAAATTTTTAGAACCATTCAAAAAGGATATAAGCGGTTTGAGGGTGGCATGGACCTGTGATTTTGGAGGGGAAATTCCTGTTGATCCTGCGGTAAGAAAAAATCTCCAGGAGCAGTTGAAGGTATTTACCGATTTAGGCTGCCAAGTGGAAGAGGCAAGCCCGAATTTGGCGGAAGCGGATGAAGTGTTCCATACATTAAGGGCCTGGGAATTTGAAATGGGCGGCAAAGACTTGTTTGATAAATTCAGTCATTTAATGAAACCAAGCTACGTTTGGAACTTTAATAAAGGCCGTGACTTGCGCGGGATCGACATAGGCAGGGCAGAGAGGCTTCGCAATGAGCTATATCACCGAATGAGAGTATTTTTTGAGAAATACGATATCTTCATTCTGCCAGTCAGCCAAGTTCCTCCTTTTAATGTGAATATCGAATATCCAACAGAAATTAATGGAGTGAAGATGGAACATTACATAGACTGGATGCGTTCCTGCTGCTATATTTCAGCACTTGGCAATCCAGCATTATCAGTGCCTTCAGGATTTACTTCTGATGGTCTTCCGCTTGGCCTCCAAATTGTTGGCCCTTATCATGCAGACTTTGAGGTACTGCGCATTGCGTATGCATTTGAACAGGCAACAAAGTACGGGAATATCCGCCCTGATCTGGCAACCGACGCGCTTGCCCAGTCATAGTAAAATCTTTACAATGGAATATTTCTTTTTTTTTAAAAGAAAAGACATGGGGTCTAACAAGCCCCATGTCTTAAACTAGGTTCATTTACTTTAAATAAACTTATACATTTATCCAAATACAGCTTTAGTCATTAAGAACAAAACAGAAGGGCCCATTAAACATCCAAGACCTGTATAAAAGGTTGCCGTAACTGCCCCATATGGTACCAATTTGGGATCCGTTGCCGCCAATCCACCTGCAACGCCACTGGTTGTCCCCATTAACCCGCCGTAAACCATAGCCGTACGAGGATTATTGAGCCCAATATATTTCGCTACAAATGGCGTACCTACCATGGTGAGAATGGCTTTTACAAGACCGGCAGCAATACTGATTGTAATGACCTCAGAGGTTGCACCTATGGCGGCTCCCGTTACAGGTCCGACAATATATGTAGCCGTTCCGGCACCAATTGTTGTAAGACTAACTGCATCGGTGTATCCGAAAGCGAGGGCAATCCCGACTCCAACCACAAAGGAAAGTACGACACCGATAAAAAGTGATACCACACCTCTGACCCCGGCTTTTTTAATTTCATCAAAACTGGCTCCAAAAGCGGTAGCGACAATGGCAAAATCTCGGAGCATTCCGCCACCCATCAGACCTATTCCGGCAAAAATGCTAACATCAGACAGCCCCTTTTCACCTCCTGTCGTTATCCCTCCGAAATAAGCAAGCATCAGGCCAATAATGATAGCGATGGCCGAACCGTGAATCCTTCCTTTTGTAAATCTATCAGAAATAACATAGGAGATATACATTGCGGCCCCGACCACTGCAAAGGAGACGATCAGCGGATTATCTGTAAAGACTTTACTTAATGTCTCTAACATTGATTTCTTCGCCTCCAGTGAGATGATTTTCGTCTAGAGCCCCATCAAAAACTTCTTCCCTTTTGCTTGTGCTTAAAATAGGTACAACCATCCAACTGATAGCTACAGCCGCTACGCCTGCGACAATAGCAAGGGGTCCTCCATCAAGTGCGCCGGCAACATTTTGACTGGCAGACATGGCGATGACAATAGGGATATACATAGCGCTCCAAAAGCCCAGACCATCTTGCGCAGCTTGGCTTAATTTCCCTCGCTTTTTTAGGTGATCAACGATCAGGACAAGCATCAACATGGCTATACCTACACCGCCTACGTTTGCTTCAATACCCAATGAAAGTCCCAACAATTCACCCAGGAAAACACCGCTTAGCATACAAATCGCCAGCAAAGCTACACCGAAAATAACCATCCTTACACCTCGCTATTTTAGTATTTTGATGAAGAACAAGAAAAAGTAAGCGCTTGCAATGATGCGATAGTATAAAGTCGACTGTATTCTATGAATCATCATAAATCCTATTAATTAAAAAATCAAACATTATTTTAATTTCTAAAAAAATTGAATATAACTACCTTTACTAGTATAATATAATCGACAGTCGACTATATTCTAAAATTTCCGTCTTAAGGAGTGTAGAGCATGAGAGCCAAATTAGCAGACAACGCTTTATCCAACTCAATTGCAAAATACATCACCGAACAAATCATTACTGGTGAAATAAAACCTGGTGAAAAATTGGTGGAACATATTTACGCGGATCAATATGGAACGAGCAGGGCTCCCGTTCGTGAAGCTATCTACTTGCTCGCCATAGAGGGGCTGGTAGAGAGAATTCCCCGAAAGGGAGCCGTGGTGAAAGAATATACGGAGAACGAAATCTATGATCTCTTGGAGATTAGGAATATGTTGGAGAATATGGGGATGGAGCGGATTAAAAGACATGGGGTTGATCAGGACCTGCTAAAGGAAATGAGAAAAATTCTTGAAGAAATGAAAGAAACGGATGACGTTTTTTCTTATACTCAATTGAACCACTCCTTTCACATGTGCCTTATTAAAATGAGCAAAAGTGAAACAATCAAAAACATGTATCTCCGTCTTGGATGGCCATTACTGAGAGTTCAAAGCGCTTCGTTTTCTTATAAGAAAAATATTGAAAAGTCTGTTGCGGAACATGAGCTTATTGTTAAATTGCTGCATGAGGCCAACATGAAACAGTTGTCCGAATTGCTAGGAAAACATAACGAAGATGTCATCTTGAGTGTTCAAAAAATGATGGCAGCTGATTAAGCAAGGGGGAAGTACTGTGAAAATTGCCTTTTTGTTCCCGGGTCAAGGATCACAAAAGCCTGGATTGCTGCATGAATTGCCATCATGCGAGGCAGTGGATAAAGTACTTGAAACAGCTTCTGCGACCCTGAATGTAAACGTATACAATCTTCACCTGGAGGAATCCCTCTCTTCAACCAAAAACGTTCAGCTCTCCCTATTAATTGCAGGTGTCGCCGCATATAAAGCATTCGAAGCGGAGGAAGTTAAACCACATTTTGTAGCCGGCCATTCAGTCGGCGCCTTCAGTGCTGCAGTAGCAACAGGCACTATAGCTTTTACGGATGCTCTAAGAATGGTCAGTCTGCGCGGCGAGTTAATGGAACGGGCATATCCCGAGGGTTACGGGATGGGGGTTGTACTAGGGATGGAAACACGGAGGCTTCAAAGCTTGATTGATTTTTACTCCGATAATGACAATCCGGTATTTATAGCAAATCAAAATGCACCGGATCAAGTAACGATTTCAGGTTCTTTGCATGCGATTCAAAGGGTTTTAGAGGGTGCACGGCAGGAAGGAGCACGGTGCGCTTCAATTTTGAACGTCAACGTGCCTTCACATTGTCCCCTTCTACAATCTGTTTCGGATTCTCTGAAAGAGGCTCTTCATGAAATTTCATTTTCCCGTCCAAAGATACCCTATGTAGGAAACCGAAGAGCGCGGGTATTATGCGACCCGGACGAAATCAAGCTGGATCTTGCAGAAAGTGTTTCAGCTCCAGTTCAATGGCATGACGCCTCTACTGTTTTATACGAAAAAGGGGTAAGGCTTTTTATCGAAATGCCTCCAGGGACAGTGCTGGCAAATTTAGCAGAAAAGGCATTTCATGACGCAAGAGTACTCTCTGTAACAGGCAATGGATTCAATGATTGCCTATACATCGCAGCACAAGAGCAAGTGAAGTAAAGAAAGGAGATTAGCGATGGAAACATTAAAACAGGCAGTAACCAAGAAGGCTTCCTGGACAACCCGCCTTGAGGAAAAGCAGAGAAGAGTTGAAAGTATAAAAGGCCTCGCAGATGGCAAAGTGATTCCGACGGACTCTATAGTTGAAGCGATGGAGAATCTGATTTTGCCCCATGACCGTGTGGTTTTAGAAGGAAATAACCAAAAACAAGCCTCATTTCTGTCTGAGGCACTTGCTCAAATCAATTCAGAGAAAGTATTTGATCTGCACATGATTATTTCAAGCATTTCCAGACCGGAACATTTGGATCTGTTTGAATACGGCATAGCGAAAAAGGTGGATTTTGCCTATGCAGGCCCACAGAGCTTGCGAATGGCCCAAATGCTGGAAGACAAGCAGCTTACAATGGGGGAAATCCATACATACATAGAGCTGTATGGGCGCCTTTTTATTGATTTGATTCCTTCTGTTGCTTTGGTAGCTGCGGATAAAGCTGATCGAAATGGAAATCTCTATACTGGACCTAATACAGAGGAAACACCGACACTTGTCGAAGCGGCTGCTTTCCGGGATGGCATTGTAATTGTCCAAGTAAATGAATTAACGGATGAATTGCCGCGTGTAGATATACCCGGATCCTGGGTTGACTTTGTTGTTGTTGCTGATCAACCATACGAGCTGGAGCCTCTATTTACTCGTGACCCGCGTCACATTACCGATATTCAAATCTTGCAGGCGATGATGATCATCCGCGGAATTTATGAAAGACATCAGGTGCAATCATTAAATCATGGGATTGGATATAATACTGCCGCAATTGAATTGTTGCTGCCGACTTACGGAGAATCACTGGGCTTAAAAGGAAAGATCTGTAAACATTGGGCGCTAAACCCTCACCCTACCTTAATTCCCGCGATTGAAAGCGGCTGGGTCGAAAGCGTTCATTGTTTTGGCGGGGAAGTAGGGATGGAAAAATATGTAGAAGCTCGCAGGGATGTGTTTTTCACCGGTCCTGATGGAAGCTTGCGGTCCAACCGAACCCTGTGCCAAATGGCCGGGCAATATGCGGTGGATCTGTTCATTGGGTCTACTCTGCAAATGGATCATGAGGCAAACTCCTCTACTGTCACGCGCGGCCGGCTTGCGGGGTATGGGGGAGCTCCAAATATGGGCCATAATCCCGGAGGGCGCCGCCATTCTTCATCAGCTTGGTTAAATATGATGACTTCGGAGGATCCTTTAGCCCGCGGAAAGAAGCTCGTTGTACAAGTAGTAGAGACCTTCCAAAACGGAAATAAGCCGGTATTTATTGATTCACTCGATGCCATTGATGTAAAAAGAGATTCTAATCTCGCTACAGCGCCGGTGATGATTTACGGGGAAGATGTCACACATGTAGTAACCGAAGACGGAATTGCCTATTTATATAAAACAGACAGCATGGAAAAAAGAAGAGAAGCTCTCTCGGCAATTGCTGGCGTTACGCCCGTTGGGCTTAAGCAGAGTCCCGCTCAAATCGAGCAATTGCGCGGGGAAGGGTTGATTGCCTATCCGGAAGATTTACAGATCCGGCGGACAGATGCAAAAAGATCCTTACTTGCCGCTAAAAGCATAGAGGAAATTGTTGAGTGGTCAGATGGCCTATACGAGCCACCCGCCAAGTTTAGGAGTTGGTGAACATGAAAGGAAGCCACTTGGAAAAGTTCACCAGTGCTGTTGCATCAATGGCCGTCTCTTCGCTAATTGAGGAACTGGAACTCACTCCCAAACCTGGACTTGTTGATAAAAAGAACACTGGGGCTCACAAAGACTTAACGTTTCAGTTGATGAGAGCATCAGCAGATTCTCTTAGGGATACTGTCAAAGAAATAGTTTTTGTCAGCTATGGCCGGCTCCCGTCACAATCTTTGAGAGAAGAAATTGCAGCCATCGGCAGGGACGGAGAAAAAAGAATGTTTGAAGTTACGGATGGCATCAATACGCACAAGGGAGCCATTTGGTCGATTGGGTTGCTTGCATCCGCTTTTTCCACAGGAAAAGGACGATTCACGACTGAGGAAATCCTCTCCATGGCAGGCAAATTAGCTCGTTATCCTGACCGGTATTGTCCCGTGACAGACACAAATGGAAAACGGGTGATAAAAAAGTTTGGTGTGAAGGGAGCCAAAGGAGAAGCCCAGCAAGGGTTTCCCCATATAAGACAGTTTTCCCTTCCTATGTTGAACCACTCCCGCGCCATGGGATTAACAGAAGAGAAAGCTAAATTATATGCGCTGCTCTCTTTAATGGCTCATTTGGACGACACGTGCATTCTTCACCGGGGCGGATCGGACGGCTTGTCATCTGTAAAAGAGCAGGCGGCATTCTTCTTAATCAGTGGTGATTTTGATTTGTTAAATCAAATGGATGAAGAATTTATCCATCAAAATATTTCCCCTGGCGGAAGCGCGGACCTTCTTGCTGCTACACTGTTCTTGGATAAAATCAGTAAAATACAATCACTCAACGAAGTCTCAAACGAATATCAGCTTATTTGATCTTGGGGGTGCTTTACTTGGAAAAAATCGTCTATACTTTTCCCGCCACAAAAAAAATAGATCGCTTTTCACATGTGGGTGTGGTTGGATCCGGGGATCTCGAAGTCATTATGAAACCATCCGATAACCCCGAGGCTGAAATTACGATCCGGACTGGTATATCAGGTTATAAAAATACATGGGAAGCTGTGATACAGCGTTTTTTTACCCTGCATGATATTGCGGCAACCGTAAAAATCAATGATTTTGGCGCGACCCCGGGAGTTGTCAAACTCCGACTCGAACAAGCGCTGGAGGTGAGCGGTCATGATTAAAACAATAAAAGCCAGTTTTGTTGAATGTGACGCTCGTGAAAGAACCCTTGGTTTATTAGACGAAGGAACGTTCAGAGAATTACTGGGACCGATAGATGAATTCGAATCCCCTCATCTGGAACCGCAAGGTATTGTCCCTCAAAGCGATGATGGGGTAGTGGTTGCGAAGGGAAAGATAAATAAACAGCCGTCACTCATCATATCCATCGAAAGCAAATTTCAGGGCGGTGGAATTGGCGAAGTTTCAGGCGCCAAAATTGCTGGAGCATTGGAGTTGGCGTTGGAGGAATGCAAAAGGGGGGCTCATATAATCCCTGTTCTTGTTTTCGATACAGGCGGAGTCAGATTGCAAGAAGCGAACTATGGTCTGCTTTCCATCGCTGAAATCAGTGCAGCGATTGTAGCACTTAAACATTATGTTCCCGTCATTGGGGTTGTACCGGGGAAAGTGGGGGCTTTTGGCGGCATGTCCATTACAGCTGGTCTTTGCAGCGCGATTATTATGACGCGAGAAGGAAGACTTGGATTGAATGGACCTGAAGTAATCGAGCAGGAAGCAGGGATTCGCGAGTTTGATTCAAGAAACCGCCCTCTTATTTGGGGAACAATAGGTGGTGAACAGAGGACGGCTTCCGGATTTGCGGATATATTGGTTGAAGATGACAAACAAAAAATGAAGGAAGCGATCATTTCTGTCATGAACGGACAAACTGCTGGCGCTCCTAGAACAGATCAAATAAGACAATACGAATCTCTAATGGATTCAATTGATCCTGATCAACCATTATCCCCTGAAAAGGTAAGGGAACTTTGGCATCAGAGGAAAGAGTCATGTGTAAATAAAAATGCCCCCTCCAAAGATGAGAGGAACGTTTCAGGAAGAGGGAAAGTCTGGTTTGATCTGCTGCGTGACGATGCTCCTGAAATAGGAGATGTCCCATCTGTTCAAGTGGCAGATGGAATGATTGGAGAAAAGAAAGTACGGTTCATTGCTGTCATACCTGATCCCCAAAACCAATTTCCACGTGCCAGAAAAGGAGAATTCGGCCTTTTGGAAGGATGGTCGGTCGCAAAGTATGTACAAGAAGCGATTAAAGAGGACGAAAATAGTGAAAAACGGGCCATTATCGCCATTGTAGATGTTCCGAGCCAGGCGTATGGTTACCGGGAGGAATTGCTGGGAATCCACCAGGCATGCGCTGCGGCCACGGCTGCCTATGCATCTGCGAGACTCAACGGACATCCTGTGATCGCATTCATACCGGGAAAGGCCATATCTGGAGCTTTTTTATCCCATGGCATGCAGGCAAACCGATTAATAGCCTTGCGCGATGACGGAGTAAATGTACATGTGATGTCCAAACAATCAGCAGCCCGGATTACCCAACGGACTCTTGAGGAATTGGACGCTGCTACAAGAGAAGTGCCAGCTATGGCGTACGATATTGATTCATTTGAAAAATTAGGAGCCTTATTTTCATTGGTGGATCATGTAGAAGCGGACCATCCGAAAGAAGAGGACCGAAATATTATTTATAAAGAAATAGAAAAAGCGATTGAAGATATAGAAATAGATCAGTCGAAGGATTTAAGTGTCAGATTAAAAACTCCTCTTGCAGCTTCCGGCAGAGCCGCATCCATCCTGGTAAGAGAAAAGTTGAGTGAACAATGGAGTTAAAGCCCCATGATTTATTAGAAATATACTGCGCAAAGGACTTAATAAGCTATGATTCTCTGCCAGAGTGGGCAAAGGCATCGATTGATGCAGCCCCCTTTGTGGTAGTACGACGAGCTCGGCCAGCTCCGGGTTTCGCAGCGGTGGGTATTCGTGGATCCAAGAGGAGTGAACGATTTGCAGCCTTTTTGCCAATTGACCGGATTAAAAGAAAGGTCACACCCGAAGATCTGGCTAAAGAACAAAAATGGAGAGAACAGGACAAGGAAATCTTTCGTCATTTAGAGAAAGTTGCTCATTTAATGAACCACCATTCTCTTGAATGGGGCATTGCGGGAAGTTTGGGATTTGAACTGGTAAGCGGCAAAGAGACAACGACAAATTCAAGCGATATTGATCTCGTTATCCGTTTCAATAATCAATTTACATCCAAACTTGCGAAGAAAATAAAAAATGAACTGGAAAAAATGAAGGTTCGAGTAGATGTCCAAGTGGAAACAAGATATGGGGCTTTCTCACTCTTCGAATATGCTGATTGTGAGAACAGGCCCATATTACTTCGAACAATGGATAGGCCTATGTTAAAGAAAATATAATGAACTATCCCTGTATAAGGGCGCTGATGGAAAAGCGACTCTTATACAGGATATTTGTGTTCCAAAAGGAGATCTCGATTATTAGTACTCTTAGAAGTGATTGAAAGAGCAATTGTAAATGGAAGTTTTCACTATTTGCCGATTTTATGTTTGTTGACCGTCATGGAAACCTCCTTGTAGAACAGGCATATAGCAGTGGGAATGGTTCAATCATTTTGCCGAGTGCCGTTTGGATAAGGTCTATGAAATAGGGGTTTGACGAAAAATTTCAAAGAAGAGGGGGAAGAGCTCAGAAGAAATTTTGGTCGCTGAAGACTGGCCAAAGGCATGGAAGTGAACATTCGGTCAGTATTTGAATAAGGAATAGAAAACAATACCTTGGGTAAAGTGTACTTATACACTTTATTTATATAAAAGCAGCCACTCTCTTATAAAAGCCCCAACTCTCTTATAAAAGCAGCCACTCACTTATAAAAGCTGCCACTCTCTTATAAAAGCCCCAACTCTCTTATAAAAGCAGCCACTCACTTATAAAAGCTGCCACTCTCTTATAAAAGCCCCAACTCTCTTATAAAAGCAGCCACTCACTTATAAAAGCTGCCACTCTCTTATAAAAGCCCCAACTCTCTTATAAAAGCAGCCACTCACTTATAAAAGCTGCCACTCTCTTATAAAAGCCCCAACTCTCTTATAAAAGCAGCCACTCACTTACAAAAGCCCCAACTTTCTTATAAATCCTCTCAACCATACAACGCGGGAACTCAGTTGTTTTTTACAACTCATCTTTGTAATCTTCCATCAGCAAAGCATACATATACAAATCATCAAACTTGCCCACGCCGTATTCGTATTTGCGGAGCAATCCTTCCCGTAAAAAACCCAATCTTTCTACTAGTTTTACAGAGGCCATATCCTTAGGCTCAATCAATGCCTCTATTCTGTTTAACTTCATTTGCTTAAAACCATATTTGATAACCGTATCCAGCACCTCATTGGCAATGCCCTGTCTCCAATAGCGTCTATGCTTCGTATCCGATTTCGGCCCGTAAATTTGCCAGGCTCATGTTGAGAAATCCGCAGCTCCCAATAATTGTAGGAAACTTTGTTGAGACTACATTTTTTAGTTGTTTAGGGCAACCGCCACCAAAAGAAATAGCTAAAGTTTTGTGTTTAATGGCTAAATTTTATTTTCGTAATTCAGGATAATAGTATGAATGATACAGAAATTACTTAATTTTTAGACCAAATAGTTGATTGTTTGTGAAAATTCCGTGACTTAAAATTAAGATAGTTAAAAAAGAAAAAACTTGATTTATTAATCAAAAGATCAATCTTTAATGGAGGGTGAGAAAATTAGCTGGAATATATGAGTCGTTACCTGAAGATCTTTCCAGATACTTAATTATGACAGAGAGGGTATCTTAAATGACCATTTATAAGATAAACAGTATGGATGAATCCGAATACGACCGATATGATCAACTAGTAAACTTGCCCGATCTGGAATTAACTAGTTTGCGTTATAAAAAACTGCTTCATCAATCGCGGAGTGTTTAACTTCATTCAGAAGAAATCTCTCACTACTGTAAGTGGTGAGATGAATGCCTGTTGGTATTCCATTCAGTGGGGGCTCAAACCCCGGCTGAATAAAGTCAAAGCCTCCGGCGGATGCCACAGATTTTCAGAGGAAATTTATCGAGCGGAGCTCAATAAAATCTGGGCGCAAATACGCCAAGGCGCATTTGATTGTCATTGACGATTGTTTTTTCAACTATGGAATGACAAACATAACTGCCAGAAGGAAATCAATCTTACAATTCTTAGATTATGTTTATGAAAAGGAAAGGCCAGATCAAAGTAAAATGTATCTGCGGTTTGAAAAGGGAGGAGTCAAAAATTACCTTTATTATTTCATGGATAAGTGCTTAAATGAGAATCAAACTTATGAATAAGGGTGATATTTTTGGGAATCAAGGCACATGATCTTTCATTAGACCATTTGATAACAACTCAAGAAAAGACCGGAATGAAACTGAAGGATTTACAGCTGACTCTGACAAGTGCAGATGCCTGGGGGTTACTCCGAAAAGACTTAACTAGCGCTCTTGGCGTAAGTAGGGCGAAGAGATTTTTGTTACGTTATGGATGGAACTGTGGTGTTCATGAAGCAAGAATTCTAAAAAAAGCAATTGATTGGGAAAATGATTTGGAATGGCTGATTGCCGGCTCAAAAATGCACCACCTGACAGGGAGAGTTCTGTCATACCCTGAGAAGTTCCAAGTGAATATGGAAAAGGGACGATTTAATGTCTCAGGTCACTGGATTGATTCTTATGAGGCGAAACAGCACTTAACTTATTCAGGTAAGCACCATGAACCTGTCTGCTATTTTTTAATTGGCTATGCAAGTGGATATACAAGCGAATGTATGGGGAAAAAGGTGATTTTTAAGGAGATAAATTGCAAAGGGAAGGGAGATCAGCATTGCAGCTACATCGGCAAAACAGTTGACGAATGGGGAGAGGAAATTTCAGAGGAGCTTTTCTTTTATGAAGATGCTGACATGGGGAAAGAGCTGGATCAGATGCATAGAAGAATTGAGCAGCAAAAAGAACGTTTCAAAATCGGCTACACTCTTAGTCAAAACCTTACCAAGGACATGCTGCAGGGAAAAGGACTCTCAGGATTTGCAGAAACAATAGGAAGAAGCCTTCATTGTCCAGTTTTGATTGAAGGAAAACACTACGAAACATTGGCTGAATATGGAGATATTCCTGAGATTCATAAATACATGAGTGTTTATAACATTAAAGATAAGATAGAAAAAATGAAAGGGAATTCTTTCATTGAATGGTCTCTAGAAGATAAGACATTTAAATTGTTAACCACTCCGATTTTAATAGAGAGCAAGAATTTCGGTTATATAACGATAGTCATCGACCAAGAGAATGATGACTTTTACAAAGATTTGCTGGAAAGAGCAGCAATCATTTCAGCTTTGCACATGCAAAATGAAAGGGTTGCCATAGAAACGGAACAGCGTTTAAAAGGTGAACTCTTAGAGCAACTGCTTAATAATAAAGGAATTAAGAAAAACGAAATGTTCGACAGGTTTTCTTATCTTGACTATAACCTCTCTACTCCACACTATGTTATGTATGTAGTCATCCAGGAAGAAGCAAAAGAGATTGATAATTACGAATATTTAAATATCAGAAATAGAATTTCCGAATCTATTTATCAAGATTTTTTTAACGACGATAACCAGCCTCTCATATTACTAAAATTAAATTGCATTCAAGCAATTATCGATAAAGATTTAATCGACACTAACTATAAATCTCCAAGACATTTTGGTGAACAAATAATAAAAAAGCTGGGTCTGGCAAATGTGTACATTGGAATAAGTGATCCGGCAAAAGAAATTACTGACTTTTACAAAAAGTTCCAAGAAGTGAAAAGGGCCGTTGAACTTGCCATTTGGAAGAAGTCCGAGTCGAAAGTGGTCTTGTCTAACGAGCTGGGGCATTTGACTCTTTTCCTTAGTGCTAGAGACCCCGAAGATTTGGAAGCCTTTGCAAATGAAAACTTACACAATCTGATTGAATATGACAAGAAAAGAAACGCAGAGCTACTACATACCCTTATGCAATATACCCAAAACGAGTTTAATGTTCATAAGACAGCGAGAGAGATGTGCATTTCCATCAGTGGAATGAGGTACAGAATCCAAAAGATTGAGGAATTGCTTGAAATAGATTTATCCGATTCAAACAGCAGATTCCAAGTGCAGCTTTCCCTGCAAATATTGCTTGTACTCGGCAAAGTCGATCATTTAACACTTGTTTAGACCATTCGAATACCGGAGGAGGAATAGAATATGGATTCACGAGAATTTAGGAATACACTGGGACACTTTGCCACAGGTGTAACTGTTATTACGACAACAAATGGTATGGAGAATATCGGTTTGACCGCCAATGCATTTTCATCTGTCTCTTTGGAACCGCCGTTGATACTTGTTTGTATCGACAAAAAAGCGAGTAGTATAGAAGCTTTGAAAAAGGACCGGCCATTTGTTGTCAATATTCTTCAACAGGAACAGGAAGCGGAATGCTGGGGATTTGCCAAAAGAGGACAGGATAAATTTGCTGGAGTCAGCTATACAATTTCTGAAGACGGGGTTCCGATGCTTCAAGGAAACCTAGCTACAATCGAATGTCATGTTGATGAAATATTTGAAGGCGGCGACCATTATATCATTACCGGTAAAGTGAAGAAAGCCAATTATGACAAGGAAAAGAATCCTCTATTATTTTTCAGGGGAGAAATACGGAAAATGAATGACTTGGCTGTAACCTGATCAATCGAATCATATTTCAAATCTATTTTTAGGAGGCAAGACAAGATGCTATCAAAAGAAGATAATCAGCTTTTAACTCAAACAGACTCTGGTACCCCGATGGGGGATATGTTCCGGAGATATTGGATACCAGCTCTCCGATCTGAAGAACTAGCGAAGGACGGAAAACCGCAGCGTGTAAAACTGCTAGGTGAAGAGTTGGTAGCTTTTCGAGATACAGAGGGAAAGGTTGGACTCATTGATGAGCGCTGTCCACATCGGGGAACATCGTTATATTACGGAATCAATGCAGACTGCGGAATTCGATGTATGTATCACGGATGGAAGTTTGATAGTGAGGGCAACTGTACGGAGATTCCATCCGAACCAACCGACGGCAAGTTCAGGCAATCGATCAAATTGAAAAACTATCCGGTTAAAGAGGTCAGCGGAATCATTTGGACGTATATGGGACCAGAAGAGCATATGCCTCCATTTCCTGAATTTTATTGGATGGGATTGCCTGAGGAAAGCAAATTGGTAGAACGTGTATGGCAAGAGTGTAACTATGCGCAAGCAATGGAAAATGACCTGGACTTTGTGCATGCCGCATTCTTACACAGGGCCCACCAGGAACAAAATGTCCAAGAAGGCATTTTGAGCAGTGACCTAGGGATCGACCCTGATCACCCGCTTGTAAAAAATCCGCCTGTTAAGCAGGCAGTTCAAGATGCAAATTACGGAAAACGCTGCATAGCCGTTGGAATTGGAACTGAAGAAAAGAATGCCTTCATGGAAATCCATTATATCTTCCCGTTTTATACTTATCCGCCACGGTTCGGTGGAGAAGATGGAATGTGGCATGCCTTCATTCCAAGGGACGACCATAGCACGTGGACTTGGGATGTCCAGTTTACCCATGAGGGAACGATAGATGTAGCAGCCCAACATGCCAGACGGGGCTTGGATTTGGATGAGGACTACAAGAAAAAAATCAACATGGAAAATGAGTATGGCCAAGATCGGGAATTGCAAAAAACAGCCAACTTTACGGGAATTCGAGGGATTGCCAACCAGGACCATGCAGCCACAGAGACGATGGGCACAATCGTCGACCGTTCATGTGAGCGCCTGGGAACAAGTGATATACCGATCATTCATATGAGAAGATTGCTACTTACCCAAGCGAAAGCATTCAAGGCAGGACAAGAACCAATGGAGCTTGATAACAAGTCTCTAAAAACCTTATACAGCGACGGCTTATATGACGATAACAAGAAAACTTGGCAGGAAGCCTTTCCGATGAAAGAACAATTTGAACATAGAAAGAAGGTAGAACAATAATAGGCTCTGTAAATGAGAAAAAGTATGATGGCTATCGCTCTTTCAGTTATTTACAACCTGGTAAGGACATTAGGGAGTATGAACTTTCGTACGAACTTGACCGGGTCCCCCATTTTACTTTGGATTTAAAGGAAGAGAAAGAAAGGCTTTTAAATGACATTATGGAAGCGGAGCAGATTGTGTCGTTGCGGGATCATGGTTTCATCTCTCCGAAGAATTACAAAGATATTATTCCATACTGCAGTCAACTGCATACTCATTTCCATTATGAAGGTATTGCCCGTTCAGGCATTGATGTCATCTTTGAGAACTTCATGGATGGAATTTCACTCATCACTTCAAAACATGGTTTGAAGTGGGATGATGTGATTTACTTACTCGGGATCAGATATGCGGATATACAAAAACAGGGGACGATCTGTATCGCAAACAACTTTCAAGATGTCAAGCGGGCGAAGGACAATCGGCAAACAGCGCTCCTGCCGTCCTTGGAGGCGGCAAGCGCTTTGGAAAATGAGATTGACCGTGTCGATGTACTGTACGGATTCGGAATTCGCTGTATGGGGATTACTTATAACCAGTCCAATACGCTTGGATCGGGGCTGGGAGAAAAGTTTGACGGTGGATTAACCCATTTTGGCCAACAAGTCATTGAAAGAATGAATCAACTGGGGATGATGATCGATATTTCACACTGTGGAGACCGGACAAGCATGGATGTGATTGAAGCCAGCACTCAGCCGGTCCTTATCACACATGCAGGAGCACGGGCCTTGTGGAATACTTCACGGATGAAGCCCGATGAGGTATTAAAGGCTTGTGCTGAAAAAGGAGGGCTGATTGGTGTCTGTGCAGCGCCAAATACCACTTTGACAAGAACCCGTTCCAACCATTCCATTGAATCAGTGATGGAGCATTTTGAATACATAGTTGATCTGGTGGGAATTGATCATGTCGGTTTCGGTCCAGACACCTTCTTCGGTGACCACTCAGCTATACAGCATGCCTTTGATGATCGGTTGGGGATTTCCGATTCACACAGCGGGGAGGAATTTCACGAAGCTCCCTATGTGGAAGGGCTTGAAAACCCTGCTGAAGCCATGAAAAACATGATTGCATGGATGGTGAAACAAGAATACGACTGCTCAGAAATCATCAAAGCAGCCGGCGGTAATGCCATGCGTGTCATGGAAGAAATCCTACAGTGAAAATGAATGATTATGATAAAGCAGGAAACAAATCGAGTGGCTGTTGTCACGGGTACCGGCCAGGGAATCACGGTTAATTCTGTCGGTCCGGCAGCAATCAAAACACCTAAAATGAATCCTCTGAAACTGGAAAAATGAAAGAAGCATTGTTAAGCGATTTGGAACAGCGGAGGGGACCGCGAAGCTAGTAAACTCTTTGCTTCAAAAGAAACAGGTTATATCACTGGAGCAATTTTTGATATAAACGCCGGTGATGAATGCGTTAATAATGAGAGGAGCATGTAAAAATGAGTGAAATTAAACACGGGGCACCTGAAATCCCCAATCCACTGAGAGTTTTTATGACCTTCGAATCAACAGGGTGGTTTGATACATCAAAAGAGCAGAAAGAAAAAGAAATCCTTCCGGCGCTGAATCAAATATTGGAAAGCTGGAGAGGTAACGGATCGGAGCTATTGGGTACCTTTGATCGGGATATTTTTACTGCCGGACATGCAGGTCCAAATAATTGGCATGCTTGTTTCCTATTTAATATCCCAGATTTGCAAACGGTTACAAATATGACGCATTCCTTTCGAGAGGCGGGATTGGATCGTTATTTCCGACTGGAAGCCTCGATTGGACGCCCGTTTTTCATAGTGGAAAAATAAATCACTGCACATATTAAAGAAGAGGTGGAAAAATGAAGAGATTGTTCGTTCTTATCCCATTGCTATTGGCAGCTGTCATTCTAGCTGCCTGTGGAGCAAACGGTTCCGAGAAATCAGCTTCTAATAAAAGTAAAGGTGACGTAATCAAGTTGACCTATGCTTTTTTTGCTCCAGCAGGGACATTTCCTGCAGTTCAGATGGAGGAGTGGAAAAAGCGGCTTGAAGAGAGGACAGATGGAAAAGTGGAAGTTGAGCTATTTCCAGGCGGTACCTTATTGGAAGCGAACAATATGTATGATGGAGTAGCGAATGGGACGGCTGACATCGGGCTAAGCTCTACATCCTATGAGCCAGGCAGGTTTCCCCTTCTAGCCATTTCTGACATGCCTTCAGGCTATGCAAATGCTAAATCGGCGAGTCATGTAACAGCTGACCTGGTAGAGAAATACCCGCCGGAAGCACTGAAGGATTTTAAAATCATTACGACTTTTGCGACTGAACCTGCTTATATACAGAGCAAAAAGCCAATTTCTTCTATTGGAGATCTTAAGGGAAAACAACTGCGGATCGCTGGTGCACTTACACCGATCATGGAGGAGCTAGGAGCTGCACCGGTTGGAATGTCGCAGGCTGAAGTTCCAGAAGCATTACAGACAGGGGTTGTTGAGGGATACGTTTCATCAAGGGAAATCTTAAAAGATACGAAGCTGGCAGAGATGGTGGGCTATACTACTGATTATCCTTTGGCGCTTAACACTTTTATTGCTGTTATGAACAAAGATAAATGGGATTCTTTGCCTGAAGATGTTCAACAGACAATTGATGAGTTAAATAGAGAGATGACGGAGTTTACCGGTGATTATTTAGACAATCATGTTCAAGAATCCATCACATGGAGCCAGGAAACCCATGACCTCGAAATTGTTAAATTGTCCGAAAGTGAGAAAAAGTCATGGGATGATCGCTTGAGTAAAATGCAAGAAGAATATGTTAATAAGGTAGAGAAGGATGGGCAGCCTGCGAAGGAATACCTTGAGGACATGAGATCTTTAATTGAAAAATACAACGAGCAATTCAATTAACGGAGTATAGGAGGTTCGAACAATGGCAACTGAACAGTCCATCCAATTAGACACTGAAAACCCGAAAATTACGGCGTATAAAGATTCGACTGATGCTCCACCAAGCGCAGGTAAACCGAATATCTTTTTTAGAATAACAGATTCTTTAAATCAGGGACTGGCTTTTATAGCCGGTCTATCTCTCATTTGCATGATGCTATTGGTAGTCTTTAATTCTATCAAGCGATTATTCTCTGATCCCATTGCCGGGACTGTTGAACTGGTCAGATGGCTTGGAGCCATGACCGCCGTCTTTTCTCTCGGATATGCCCAGCTGCATAAAGGCCATGTGTTCATTGACCTGCTCATTGTGAAATTTCCTTCGGGACTGCAAAAGCTGACACACTCAATGATGAATGTAATCAGCATATTGTTCTTTGTCATGGCTGGCTGGCAAATTATCTTGTATGGCATGGGCTTGAAACAGAGCGGCGTTGTTTCAGAAACAATGCAGGTTGCTTTTTATCCCTTGGTCATTTTATGTTCGATCGGTTTTTTCAGCTTGGTGCTAGCTTTAATAAAAGAAACCATTGAAGTGTGGAGGGGGGCAAGATAATGGATCTGATTCTATTGGCGGTATTAGGAATCTTCGTTCTTTTCGTGTTGATGTTCTTGAGAATGCCTTTAAGCTTTTCCATGTTCATTGTGGGTTTTGTAGGTTTGCTATTAGCAGCATCACCGAAAGCTGCTTACAACGTGTTAAGCGCAGACTTATGGAACCAGTTTTCCAGTTACTCATTGAGTGTCATCCCTCTCTATATCTTAATGGGGGAAGTGGTCTTTCGAACGGGAATTGCTGAAAGGCTTTTTGAATCTGCATACAAGTGGGTTGGACATTATCGCGGAGGAATGGCAAGCACAACCATTTTGGCAAGTGCAGGCTTTGCCTCAATCTGTGGTTCCAATTCAGCAACGGCAGCAACGATGGGGACGATGTCCCTCCCTGAACTAGATAAGTACGGGTACAACAAAGCCCTCAGTACTGGAAGTATTGCAACAGGAGGTACTCTTGGGATTATCATTCCTCCAAGTACTGTATTAATCGTCTTGGCGCTTCAGATGGAGCAATCGATTAAAGATCTCTTTATCGCAAGCATTGTCCCAGGTATTTTTCTCACTATTCTTCTTATATTAACCGTTGTCTTTCTATGCAAAAGAAATCCAAATCTCGGACCAGCAGGAGAGAGATTCAGCATGGGAGAGAGAGTAAAGTCTCTTAAAGATGTCATCCCAATTGTCCTTTTGTTTATCTTTGTTATCGGGGGTTTGTACAAAGGGTTTTTCACACCGACTGAATCAGGGGCATTCGGAGCCTTTGGAGCAATTGTTCTGTCGTTGGCGATGGGAAAGCTGAACTGGAAGAATTTCCAAATTGCCGTTGCAGGAGCACTCCGCTCATCAGCGATGGTCATTATGTTAGTAGTTGGAGCCATGATGTTTGGTAGATTCTTAACGATCACGAGGCTGCCCTATGAAGTATCTGAGTGGGTGAGCAACCTGCCTGTCCCGCCGATTTTCGTGTTGATCTCAATTTTGATCATTTATATCATTGGCGGATCGATCATGGATGCCCTTGGATTTTTAATGATTTCAATCCCGGTGTTTTATCCGACCGTTTTGGCGCTGGGATATGATCCCATCTGGTTTGCTGTCATCCTATGTGTTGTGACCAGTATGGGGGCCATCACTCCGCCTGTTGGAGTGAATGTATTCGTCGTGCAGGGACTTACTCCCAAAACACCGGTAACGACCATTTTTAAAGGGGCGGCCTATTTCTTGGTCACGTATGTAGCTTTTATTGGCTTGCTGCTGCTGTTCCCGCAAATCATTCTATTTTTAGTCTAAGACAATTGGAAATCATTAAGAATGGGGTGTGTATGTTGTCGTTGGAAGAATACATAAGTCAGTTATTGGATGTAAACAAAGAAGACCTATTATTAACAGATCCTGCTTTTTCTTTTTCACTTGAGGGTGCAAAGGAGAATGAAAATGAGTGAGCTTTTGTTTGACACCATTGATAACACCAGCAGGCGAATTGCGGAGAAAGACCTGTCTCCGGTGGAATTGACGAAACTGACCATTGAGCGTATTCGGCAGGTGGAGCCTGCTCTTAACGCTTTCATCACAGTATCGGAAGAACAAGCCCTTGAACAGGCAAAAATGTTAGAGAAGGAAGCACAGCAAGGAAACATTCGGAGTCCTTTGCACGGAGTGCCAATTGCTGTCAAGGATATGGTGCAGACGAAAGATATTCTTACCACTGGGGGTTCAAAGGTTTTTGAGAACTGGGTGCCTGATGAGGATGCCGCTGTGGTCCGGCATTTAAAAGAGGCCGGGGCCGTCATTATAGGCAAAGCGAACTTGCATGAATTTGCCATGGGGGCCACAACGGAAAACCCTCATTATGGGAGCACAAGGAATCCTTGGAATGGGAAATATATTCCAGGCGGTTCAAGCGGAGGGTCGGCGGTTGCTACTGCGGCAGGCATGGCATTTGGTGCAATAGGAACCGACACGGCGGGGTCCATACGTCTGCCTGCAGCCATGTGTGGAACTGCAGGAATCAAGCCCACCTATGATTTGGTCAGCCGGGAAGGCAGTCTTCCTTTTAGCTGGTCACTTGACCATGTAGGACCAATGACCAGAACCATCAAAGATTCAGCGATCATGCTTGAGGCGATGATTGGATCTAATGGTCCGAAATCCGCTTTTAATGAAAGGGATGATCTAAAAGGTATCAAGCTAGGGTTCTATGAACCTTATATGTATTCGGGTATTGACCCTGATATGAAAAGTGTCATCGAAAAAGCTTTTCAACAATTGGAATTATTGGGAGCCGAAATCATTCCCATTGAGTTACCGTTTATCGATAGTGCCCTTGAAGGATTGAAAACGATTGCTCAATCCGAAGTCGTCGCCTATCATGAACCTCTGTTAAAGAAACACGGAGATCTATACGGAGATGATCTCAAGTATCGTTTTCAGTATGGACGGGATATATCGGCAACTGCTTACATTAACGCTCAAAGGGTTAGAAAAAAGTTCATTCAATCAACTCTCACTCAAATGAAGGGTATAGACGCTCTCATTGGACCGACCAATGTACAGCCTCCGTTTGAAATTGGAACGATGGTTCCCGAACAAGCCATAAGCAACATGTTTGTACTTGGAAAAACTCCGTTAGCAAATATTTTGGGTTTTCCGGCGTTGTCTGTTGCGTGTGGATTTACGAAAGATCACTTCCCTGTAGGACTTCAATTGATAGGAAAACCTTTTTCTGATCAACACATAATGGAGATCGCCGATTATTACGAGCGGTCGGAATCATGGACGGCAGCTTTAAAAGAGAATAAGAGTTACCTAGAGTTAAATCACTCATAAAGGGGAGAATGTGATGAGGTTCGTAAAGAAAAGGAAATTCCTAGCTCTTTTCGTTTGTTGTTCCATGATGTTTCTGTTGACTGCATGCGCCACTAAAGAAACTGCGGGAGATCCATCTGGAAGCAAAAAAAACGTAACGCTGTCTTATGCTTTTTTTGCACCTGACAATACATTTCCAGCGGTTCAAATGAAAAAATGGGCGGAAGAATTGGAGTCAAGAACTGATGGGCAAGTCAAAGTAGAAATGTTTTTCGGTGGAACACTCCTTGAAGCTAGCAATATGTTTGACGGGGTTGCCAACGGAACTGCTGATATAGGTCTTACCGCGACAACTTATGAACCCAAACGTTTTCCATTATTAGAAATATCAGATTTACCTTCCGGTTATCCCAACTCGGAAGTTGCAAGTCAAGTGGTACATGATTTGATCAAGGAGTATCCCCCAGAAGCCTTGAAAGAATTTAAAATCATAACAGCCTTTGCCACAGAGCCGTCTTACATCCAAAGCAAAGAGGCCATATCCAGTTTGAAAGATTTATCGGGAAAACAGCTGCGAATTTCCGGCGGTTTGACACCGGTCATGGAAAAGCTGGGAGCGGCACCAGTTGGAATGTCTCAGAATGAAGCCCCCGAAGCGTTACAGACTGGTGTCATTGAAGGGAATATTTCTTCCAGAGAGGTATTAAAAGACTTGAAACTTGCTGAATCTGTCAAACATGTCACCGACTATCCGTTGACGATTACTTCATTTGTGGCAGTAATGAACAAGGATAAGTGGGAAGCCTTGCCAGAGGACGTTCAGGAGGTCATTGAGGAATTAAGCAGTGAAATGAGTGAATTCACCGGAAAGTATTTGGATAAGCATGTTCAAGAGGCGATGCAATGGAGTGAGGAAGAGGAGGGATTAAGCGTAGTCTCGCTAACTGAAGAAGAGAAGAAGAAGTGGGATGAACTATTGGCGACCATGCAGAAAGAGGCTGTTGAAAAGGCAGAAGCAAAAGGATTGCCGGCAAAAGAATACCAGGAAAAGCTATATGAACTGATTGAAGAATACACGGATAAATAATAATAGGGGGAAATCCACATGGAAATCGCAGTGCTTGGAGGGGGAAACGGCTGCTATGCGGCAGCAGTTGATTTAACAGAACAGGGTCACCGGGTCAGGTTGTGGAGAAGAAATCGGGAATCGTTCAAAGGGGTATTGGACAAACAGGCCATTACTGTCAAAGATAAAAAAGGCACGCGGGAAGTTCAGCTTCATCTCGCGACTAGCGACTTAAAGGATGCAGTACAGAAGGCGGATTTGATAGTCATTCCATTACCTGCAACCACTCAGATTTCGTTAGCTAAAAGACTGGCGCCCATACTTGAGGATGGTCAGGTGATATTTCTTCCGCCAGGTACCTTTGGAAGCTACCTGCTGTCAAAAACATTAGCAGAAGAAGGATGCCAAGCAAATGTCGCTTTTGCAGAAACAGGAACACTTCCTTATCTTGCCAGAAAATATAATGAGGAGACAGTTTCTATTTCAGGGCGTGCAACAAGGCTCCCGACAGGTGTCTTGCCTTCCAATCAATCAGAACGGGCTTTTCACATATTAAAACAGGCGTATCCATCAGTTGAGCCTATACAGGATGCATTGGATGGGGCGTTGATGAATGCCGGCCCGATTATTCATCCGCCTCTTATCATTATGAATGCAGGTCCCATCGAGCATTTCGACAGGTGGGATATTCATGACGAAGGGACACAACGATCCGTCAGAAATGTCCATAAGTCACTTGATGCAGAAAGAATTAAAATCCGCGAGGCACTGGGATATACAGAACCGCACTTCCCTTTGGATGACCATTATAACTTAGACGGGGATGAATGGATGTATGGGAACGGTGCTCATGAAGAACTGGTTGATGGAGAAGATTGGTATGAACCGCTTGATTTGAAGAGGCACCGGTATATGACGGAAGACATTGCCTGCGGTTTAGCTTTTCTTGTCTCCCTCGGTGAATGGCTGAATATACCGGTTCCGACAGCTGCTGGATTGCTTTCTATTGCTAGCAGCATAGTCGGAGAAGATTTAAGAAAAACAGGGCGGACGATGGAAAATATCGGTCTGTCGTCTAAAACTAGAGAAGAGCTGAAAGTGTTGCTCCAGAAAGGTTTAGTTCAATATGAAGTCAATTAACGGCTGCATCTTCATTGCTGGCGCAGGCAGAATGGGCCGGGGGATTGCTTTGACATTTGCCTACCAAGGCTTTCAAGTTATGTTGATTGATTTTAAGCAAAGGACTGAACAGGAGTTTGAGCAGTATGTCATCACAGCAAAGCAGGAGATAAGCGGACAGCTGTCCATCTTATCTCAAAGCGGCATATTGCCCGAGGAATCGATTGGACTGGTTTTGGACCGGATACACATCCTCCCCAAGGAAGATGAAGATTGTGAATGGGAGCAAGCCGACATTGTGTTTGAGGCCTTGCCAGAAATAGCGGAAGCAAAAATAGAGGCGTTTGAATGTATCTGTCTTAAAGTTCCTAAAGAGGTGCCGATTGCATCTACATCTTCAGCTTATTCTGCTAACGAACTGGCAGAAATGGTCACACCGAAAGAGAGGTTCTTAAATACTCACTGGCTGAACCCTGCCTATCTTATTCCTTTGGTGGAAGTAAGCCCTGGAACGGCGACGAATGAAAAGGTTCTGCGAGATGTTTTCCAGTTGCTTGAAAGAATTGGGAAGGTCCCAGTAAAATGTGCACCCTCTCCGGGGTATATCGTCCCAAGGGTTCAGGCGCTTGCCATGAACGAAGCTGCCAGACTGGTCGAAGATGGAGTAGCTTCTCCAGAAGATATAGACAAAGCTGTCCGAGTCGGATTTGGCCTGCGATTTGCCGTTCTGGGTCTGTTAGAGTTCATTGACTGGGGCGGAGCAGACACACTATATCATGCAAGTAACCATCTGCAACGCTCATTGGACACAGACAGATTTACTCCCGCCAAGGTCATTCAAGAAAAAATAGAGCGGGGGGAAATCGGATTAAAGACTGGAAGAGGTTTTTATTCCTTCGATGAAAAAGGGATGGATCAATATCAATTGGAAACCATTCAAAAGTTCATTCATTTATTGGACCATTTGGGATTAATACCGAAGCCGGCTGATGAGCAATTAGCGACAAAGGAGTAAACATATGCGTTCAGCTCTACCTGAGAGCTGAACGTTTTTGATAACAATATAAAATCCCTGCTTCAAATAAAACATTGCGCAAAAAGGTGGTTATATGAGAAAACTACTCGTTGGTCTTTTATTATTGTGCATGGTTTTCACCAGTGCTTGCGGCAATAAAGCTGTGACGGTGGCATCTGTTAAACAAAAATCAGAGACAGTCACTTTTACAGCTGTCAGCTTTCTTCCGAAAAACGATCCTCTGACCATTACTTTAAATGAATGGATTGAAGAAGTTGAAACAGTGACAGATGGAAGGGTCAGGATTGACTGGAAGGGCGGGGCCAATATTATCCCGGTAAACCTTCAGTTTGAGGCATTGAAATCAGAAATTGTCGATGTGCTTTTTACATATACGGGTCAATATCATTCACAGGCGCCGGCTGTTTCTGCTTTACCGCTCTCACAACTGTCTCCTTCGGAGGAAAGGGAAAATGGATTGTACGACGAAATGGTCAGGGAGCATCAATCACTTGGAGTCCAGTATATTGGCAGATGGCTCTCAGGCTCCCCGCGTATTTGGCTGAATGAACCGATTGAGGAATTAAAGGAGTTAGAGGGCATGCAAATTCGCTCCGCCCCCAACTATCGACGTTTTTTTAATAACATAGGGATTTCCTCCGTCATGGTTGCGCCGACAGAAGTCTATACTTCTCTACAAACTGGAGTAGTGAAAGGTTTTGTATACGGGGGGCTTGTAGGACCCCGGAGAAATGGGTGGACGGATGCTTCAAAATATGTGCTGGATCATCCGTTCTGGAATCAGAACTGCACAATTTTAATGAATGATAATAAATGGAATGAAATATCCAAGGAAGATCAGCGGGCGATTATTCGTGCAACGGCTGCTTATGAAAAGAAAATGGTTGACCATTACTTGGAAGAAGATGAAGTTGAAAAGGGAGAATTGCTTAAAGCAGGAATTGAGTTTATTCAGCTGTCAGGAGAGGATGGGGAAAAGTTCACCAACCAAGCTTATGAGGTGGAGTGGAGATATTTGGAAGAAAAGGTGCCTGATAAAGTGAAAAGACTTCGAGAACTTACGACCAAGGAATTATAACTAAAGGAGGCAGAGGATGTTGAGAAAAGCAGTAAATCGTATTACGGATGTATTTGGCGTAATCGGCATCTTTCTTATTATCGGGTTGTGCTGTCTGGTGATCATTGAAATTATCAACCGGAATTTTCTCTATTTGGGGATGGATTGGACGATTGAGATGACAGAGTACATGCTTGCTTTTATAACTTTTTGCGGAGCTGGTTGGCTATTGAAAGCGGATGGCCATATTAAATTCGATTTAATTACCGAGAGATTGTCGCCTACATATAAAAGGGCTTCAAACATTCTCAGTTCATCTATCGGATTTTTGATCACTGCCATACTGACATTTTTCGGTTTTTATAAAGTGGCGGGCTTAATATCCCAGGGGACAGTGACAGAGACAGTCCTGGAACTGCCCCAAGCACTGCTTATTGGCATAGTGCCGGTTGGCCTGTTAATTGCCTCGCTGCAATTCTTGTTCAGAATCATTGACTCCGTTAATGAGTTTCCCTCCGAACGGAAAGGAGACAGCTGATGGAATGGTATATTGTGTTAACTCTCATATTCATAGGATTGGCTTTCTTGTTCGGGATAGGTGTGCCTGTTGCCTTTGCCTTTTTAGCTGTAAATATGGTCGCAGTCTTTTTTCTGTGGAATGGGACCAACGGAGTGGAATTGCTGACTATGGATATGTTTCAATCTGTCAGCCTGTTCTCTCTGCTGCCTATCCCCATGTTTATTTTAATGGGAGAGATCATGTTCCGGACGGGTATAGGGGCCTATGTGTTTGAGGCGCTTGGCAAGTGGCTGGGTGCGCTGCCGGGTCGATTGAGCCTGCTGGCGGTCGGAAGCGGAACGCTATTTTCCGCTTTGAGCGGATCAAGTGTGGCAAGCACCGCCTTGCTGGGTTCACTTTTAGTTCCTGAGATGGAGAAAAAAGGGTATAGTCACAAGATGTCTATTGGCCCCATTTTGGGGAGTGCAGGATTAGCCACAATGATACCGCCGACTGCACTTGGTGTCATCCTTGCTTCCCTAGCGGGAATACCTGTAGGGCATTTCCTGGTCGCAATCGTGATTCCAGGACTGTTACTAGCGCTGATTTTTGTTGTTTATGTCACTATACGTTGCGCTCTACAACCGGAGTTGGCTCCTTCTTACCATGTGGAGAAGGTGTCCTGGGCTGAAAGGTTAAAAGATACAATAAAGTACATCATGCCAATTGGACTTATTGTAGCAACCATCGTAGCCTTGATTATGTTAGGGATTGCTACACCGACTGAATCGGCGGTCCTCGGAGCAGTCGCCGTTGTTCTCCTGGCAGCTTTTTATAAAAGACTGACGTATAAACTGCTGTTAGAGTCACTTTA
The DNA here is from genome assembly GCF_003605405.2 of Siminovitchia terrae. Classification (GTDB taxonomy): domain Bacteria; phylum Bacillota; class Bacilli; order Bacillales; family Bacillaceae_C; genus Siminovitchia; species Siminovitchia terrae. The sequence continues at coordinate 292,831 of NZ_QYTW02000002.1, forward strand.
TGGAACATTAAAAACAACTGCTATGATTTTAATGATCATGGCGGGAGCTTCCATATTTAGTCAGGTACTCAGTTTTACGGGAATTACTGAAGCCCTTATCCTGTTTTTCAGCGAGCTTTCAATATCTCCTATTTTGGTATTGATCATATTACAGATCCTGCTCATTTTCCTTGGATGCTTTCTGGAGCCTGTTTCCATTATGATGATGACCTTGCCATTACTCATGCCCATAATAGGAGCGGTTGGATTCGATAAAATCTGGTTTTCGGTCATTTTACTGCTGAATATGCAATTGGCAACCATCACTCCGCCGTTTGGAATGGACCTGTTTGCGATGAAGGGCGTTTTAGCTGATAAAGCAAGCATGGGGCAAATCTACAGAGCAGTCACTCCGTTTATTTTATTAAACGTTGTTTGTATGGTACTACTCATCGTGTTTCCCCAGTTAGTATTATGGCTTCCAAGCTTGATGTAGGACAAAAATAAGGGGAACAGTACGGTTTTACTTTGTTTTTTCAGCCTATTGGTATGTTGTGACAGTCGAAGAGTAAATTTAAAATTAAAAATATACGCTTATTTCAGGTTGAGGGAGGGATTGAGGTGCAGGAGGACAAAGAAGTGCGTGACATTACCATTATTGGAGGAGGGCCAGTTGGAATTTTTACGGCGTTTTATGCTGGCCTGAGACAGGCAACTGCCAAAATAATCGATAGCCTTCCGCAATTGGGCGGACAATTAAGCGCATTATATCCCGAGAAATATATATACGATGTTGCTGGATTTCCAAAGGTTCGAGCACAGGAACTTGTTGACAATTTGCTTGAGCAAACGAATATGTTTGATTCCAATACTTCTATTTGTTTGAATCAAGCTGTTCAATCTATCAAAAAAGAGAACGGAATTTTCAGGATTAAGACGAGTTCCGGTATTCACTATTCAAAAACGATCATTATTACAGCAGGAAATGGAGCTTTCCAACCGCGTAAATTGAAGCTGGATGAGATTAGTAAGTATGAAGATTCCAATGTTCACTATTTTATTACTGACCTTGAAAAGTTTAGGAATCGGCGTGTTGCCGTATTTGGCGGAGGGGACTCAGCCGTGGATTGGGCATTAATGCTTGAACCGATTGCAGATCAGGTTACCGTTGTGCATCGCAGGGATAAGTTTAGGGCTCATGAACACAGCGTGGAGTTGCTAAAGAAATCATCGGCAAAGGTTTTAACGCCATTTAATCCTATTAAATTCCTAGGCGACGACCGGGTCAAGGAAGTGGTTTTGCAAGAAACAAAGAGCGACTCTGAAATCACCATCCCTGTTGATGATGTCCTGATCAATTATGGGTTTGTAGCTTCTTTGGGTCCTATTTTGGAATGGGAATTACACATCGAGAAGAATTCAATTGTAACGAACTCCAAAATGGAGACAAATATTGAAGGGATTTATGCAGCGGGTGATATTACAACCTATCCAGGCAAAGTGAAGTTAATCGCTTCCGGGTTTGGAGAAGCTACAACAGCTGTAAGCAACGCCAAAGCATTTATTGACCCTGCTGCAAGAGTACAGTCGCTTCACAGCACAACCATTATGGAAAAAAGGGAAAGAGAAGAAAAACAGCCAATGACCATATCATAAAAATGGACCAAACTAGATTTCATATGAGGAGGAAAGTGCCGGTGCCAAAATATACAATTGTTGATCAAGATACTTGCATTGCATGCGGTGCTTGCGGGGCTGCTGCACCCGACATTTATGATTACAATGAAGAAGGACTGTCGTTTGTTAGATTGGATGACAATAGCGGGAATACACCCGTTCCTGAGGATTTGATGGATGATTTGGAAGATGCTCATGAAGGATGCCCGACAGAATCTATTAAAATATCTGATGAACCGTTTAATGGAAATCCGTACAAGTTTCCGAGTGCCGGAGGCTTTTAATGATAGGAATGCAGAATAAAAGGAGGACCTGTTGTGAGAGGGTTCTTCTTATTTTTGGACCTCTTCGTATGGTTATTTCAAATATATTAGAAGGATTGTGCTGTATAATGTCTAACTAAATATTGTTACAATTTGAATAACTTGATCTTGCGTACTAGACATACAAATAGCTAGTAAACACCAATGTAGTGTATCGATCTTTCTTGGTTCTATACTGGTACACGGCCATTGTTATGTAAACGCTGTCTTGAAAAAATATCTAACCTGCTTCAAAGCGCGAGATTGAAGTGAATAGCTGAATTAATGGAGGTAATGATCTTGCAAAAACAAGTAGTGAAAAAGAACGAGCGTGTAGAAGAAGTATTTAACTTATTCATCAAGCATCTCCAAAACTTCTTGCAGGAAGCGAAATTGAATCACGAAGAATACACCAATTTTGTCAACTGGGCGGATCGACTTGGAAGAGCTGGAGAACTTCCTCTTTATGCGGATGTGTTCCTAGAGACACATGTACTGAGAGCCATGTATACGGACAAGCCGGGCACTCAGCCTTCTCTCTTGGGACCTTACTACATTGAAGGCTCGCCGGAAGTAGAAAAGGAACCGGGCAAGCCTTATACTTTGACTCAGCGTCCTGATGAAGCAGGAGAGGTTTTGATTTTCAAAGGAAATGTAAGCAGCACAGATGGCATGCCGCTGGCAAACGCAAAGGTGGAAATGTGGCAAAACGACAATACGGGAAAATATTCAGCCTTTGATGCTGATGCACCGAAATATAACCTAAGAGGGCATTTCTTCACTGATGAAGACGGTAACTTTGAAGTAAAATCCATTGTTCCGCTCCCTTATTCAATTCCGGATCAGGGTCCTACCGGAGAGTTCCTGGAGTATATGGACCAGCATCCAATGCGCCCGGCGCACCTTCACTTCATGTTTGAAGCTGATGGTCATGAAACGCTGATCACTCAGGTATTCTTCGAAGGGGACAAGTGGCTGGAGACAGATGTAGCAGACGGCGTCCGCACCGAGCTTGTCACATCGCTCGAGGATAAGAACAACTGTAAGGAAGCTTCGTTAAAATTTGTTATGCGCCGGGAATAATCTCCGGGTGCCGGGGGCATATATTCTGTCCCCTTTTTTCTTTGCCTGAAGTTCTTATAAGTACAGGAGGAGATCTTTCTTGAAAACCTTGCGAATTAAACGCATTACTACAGAATTGCTGGACATCCCCATTAAACGCCCCCACCAGTTTTCGACCGAGAAGGTGGCCAACAAAAGCTTTGTTCTCATCCGAGTGGAACTGAGCAACGGTGTCGTCGGCATCGGAGAAGGAACAACACCGGGAATCTGGTGGAATGGCGAAAGTGTGGAAACGATGAAGCTCGTCATCGACCGGTACGCCGTCCCCTTACTCCTGGAGGAGAATCCTGCTTATATCGAAAAGCTCATGCAGAAGCTGAACCGGCAGATCCGTGCGAACCACTTTGCGAAAGCCACCGTGGAAATGGCACTGTTGGACGCACTTGGAAAAACCTATGACGTACCTGTCCATCAGCTGCTGGGCGGCCTGCACCTGGAAAAGATCCCGGTCCGCTGGGCCCTTGCTTCCGGAACTCCCGAAGGGGATATCGAAGAAGCCATCGACCATGTGAACGCTGGACGCTATGCCAACTTCAAAACGAAATCCGGGAAGGAGAGCCCTGATGCCGATGCCCTTCGCAACATCCGAATCGCTGAAGGTATCCGCGGCCGCTCCTCCATCGGGATCGACCCGAATGGATCGTGGGATAAAGTCACAGTAATGAAATGGATGGACGCCTTTTTCGAAGTGGGCATCGACTTCCTCGAGCAGCCGCTTCCACCAGAAGACATCCGAGGGCTTGCCCAACTGGCTGCGATGAAAAAAGTGCCCATCATGGCTGACGAAAGCCTGGCAACGGTTCAGGATGCTCTGCGCCTTGCGGAAGAAAAAGCGGCGGATATTTTCTCCCTGAAAATACATAAATCCGGCGGGATGAAGAACACGGTAAGGATTGCCGGGATCGCCCAAGCGGCCGGCATCTCCTGTTTCGGAGGAACTTCGTTGGAAAGCTCCATCGGAACTGCCGCCTGCGTGCATGCCTATGCTTCCATCCCGAATCTTGATTACGGCAGTGAGCTGTTTGGGCCTGACTGGCTGGCCGATGACCTGGTGAAAAATCCGCTGACCATCAAGGACGGCTCCATTCTGGTTCCTGATGGCCCAGGCCTTGGCGTGGAGCTGGATGAAACAAAAGTGGAAAAATATCGGAGAAAAGAAGAGAAAGGAGTGCTGACCCGATGAGACATCTGCCTGCCCCCTCCCTTTCCTTTTTATGTGATATGGAGTTGACTGTCGAAGGGGCCCACCTGCCCGGGAAGACCCCGATCGGCAACCGGCGGATCATCCGCGTCACCGGCGGGTCCCTCAAAGGCGACCGGCTGATGGCTGAGGTGATTCCCGGCGGCGACGACTGGATCACTGTCCGGGAAGACGGCACCATCATTCAGGACGTGCGGATTTTGCTGAAAACTGATGACGGTGAGCTGATCATGATGTCCTACAGAGGCATCCGCACCGGAGAGCCGGAAGTTCTGCAGCGGCTGGACAACAACGAGGAGGTTGATCCGGACGAGTACTATTTCCGGACTGCCCCGATCTTTGAAACCGCCTCTGTCAAATATGACTGGCTGAACCGGCGGCTGTTCGTATCTAGAGGCATCCGGCTGCCTGGAAAAGTGAACTATTCTATCTACACCGTGGATTAATACTCAGAAAGCGGGGATATAAGCAATGGGACAGTACGTAACAACTAAAAAAGGCCGCACTTTTTATATCCATGAAACCACCGGTGAGCAGGGAACAATCATCGGCTCCCACGGGCTTACCGGCAACCATAAGCAACTCAACTATTACCAGGAGGCTCTCTCCGATTACCGGTTCATCAGCTACGACATCCTCGGGCGCGGAAACAGCGATCCGGCTCCGAAGGACAGCTCGATTGACACCCATGCAGATGACCTCCTGGACCTGATTAACATGCTTAAGATTGAGCATCCCATCCTTTTGGGCTATTCCATGGGCGCGTATATCAGCGCAATCGCCGCCAGCCGGTTGGATGAGACAAAAGCATTGATCCTTCTGGACGGGGCCGGCGAAGCGGACGAGGAGACCAGAAAGCTCGTCCTCCCTTCCCTGGGGCGTTTGAAAAAGACTTTCACCTGTCCGGACGACTATGCGCAGGAGGCGAAAAAGCTGTATACGACCCTTGGCGTCGACTGGGGACCGCATATGGAAGAGGTGGTCCGCTATGAAATTAAAGAAGACGGAGGAGCCTGGAGGAACAAATCCGACCCGGACACCATCGCACGGGACTTCGAAAGCTTTTATACGTTCCAACCGGAAGACGTGCTGGCGCATATCCACTGTCCCGTCTTCTTGCTGACGGCGACCGGCAGCCTCGGGGACAAGGGGCCACTTTTTAAAGAAGAGGGCTATGCCCAGACAAAAGAGGCGGCCAGAAACATCCGGACGGCTGTGACATCGGCCAACCATTATGAACTGGTGTTCAACTGGCAGCCAGAGATCATCGGGCAGCTGGAATCATTTTTATCTCAAAAGGAAGTGAAGTCATGAGTGCCACCAAACAGACGGATGCACCGCAGATCATACGAAGAATCGTTAAGTCTGGGGACACCATTATGGTCGGCGGTTTCGGCCTGATCGGCAGCCCCCTGACACTGATCGACGAACTCACACGCCATGACGCGAAGGACCTGACAATCATCAGCAACAACGTGGGCGAAGCCGGACGGGGTCTGGGCCTTTTGCTGCGGCAGGGAAAAATCAAGAAGGCTATCGGCTCCTATTTTACGAGCAACCGGGAAGTCGCCCAGTGGTATAACGAAGGCAAGCTTGAAATCGGATTGCTTCCACAAGGAACTTTTTCAGAGGCCATCCGCGCAGGCGGTGCGGGGATCGGCGGATTTTATACGAAGACTGCCGTCGGCACGGAGCTGGCCAAAGGCAAGGAAACGAAGGAAATCGATGGAGAGACGTATCTCTTTGAAAAAGCTCTGAAGGCCAACGTAGCCCTGGTTCGGGCAAAAAAAGCGGACACAAAGGGCAACCTGGTCTACTATAAGACGGCACGGAATTTCAACCCGATCATGGCTACTGCCGCGGATTACGTTATCGCGGAAGTGGATGAGATTGTCGCAGAAGGAGAACTGTCACCTGAAGAGATCGTCACCCCACATCTGTATGTGGATACGATCGTTACCAGCCAACTCATCTTAACGAATGAAGGGGTGAAAGAAGTATGAGCATCAAGGAAATGATTGCCAAGCGGGCGGCGCAAGAGCTGGTCCCATATTCCATCATCAACCTGGGGATTGGGATTCCGACATTAGTTCCCGATTATCTGGACCAGAGCAAATATTACCTGCACACGGAAAACGGGCTGTTAGGAGTTACTTCCGTCGAAGAGGATCAGGTAGACCCGCTGCTTGTTAACGCTGGCAAGCTCCCGGTCGGCGAAGCCGTGGGTGCTTCTTATTTCCATAGTGCGGACTCATTCGCGATGATCAGAGGAGGCCATGTGGATGTCGCTATTCTCGGGGCTTTACAGGTGGATGGAAGTGGTCATGTGGCCAACTGGGCCATTCCCGGGAAGGATATCATCGGTGTCGGAGGAGCCATGGATTTGTTATCCGGTGCCAAAAAGATCATTATCACTATGAGCCATGTTTCTAAGGACGGTTCCCCTAAGCTTGTGGAGCGCTGCACCTTCCCTATCACCTCCACCAGGACTGCGGATATTGTAATCACTGACCTGGCCGTCTTCAAGTGGAAGGATGACGAATATGAATTGACTGAACTCATGGGGGATGCCACATTGGGAGAAGTGAAGGAAAAGACAATGGCTCCATTCCAGATTAGCGAGGAACTTCTCCAAAAGGGGTAATCGGAAAATAGTGTGGAAAGAGGGTTAAAAAGAACCCTCCTCCTATCATTGCCTTAGTCAGTGTGGAAAAATCAGCACCATAGATTTCTTCATACACCCAATCATAGCCAGTTTGCTCCCAATTTGAGAATTGATCAGGTAACATTTTCCCGAAAACAGTTTAAAGTTTTTTGAATTTCTTTTTAATTTTACGATAGCCTTGGGTGTACAATATCTTTGCTCTATGGACTTCAAAAGAGTAACCACGACCAAATATTACTTTATATTATTGTAGATATCCACTCCATAGATCAAAAGAACGCCAGTCCCGATAGCCCAGATAACTATACTGACAGTTTGCCAAAGTATGATATTCTTTTTATTTGCTTTTGCTATTATACAAACCAAAGCTCCAATATGATTTGTTCCTATTATAGGACCCAGAAGTGCAATCCCAGGAACTCCGTATTTATTGAAGTATGCCTTGGCTTTTTGAAAACGTCTATTAATAAAATGATCAGAATTATTTTTTTCCCTTTCGGAAAACAAAGACCTTGTAAAAGAAGAAAATACTATTAAAACCATGACAGACAGCCAGTTAGCGGTAGCCCCGACTAAAACAACAAGAATAAAAGGTAGGTCTAAAAGTATTCCGATTGGTACTGCTACGAAAGCCTCAAGAAAAGGCACAAACCCAATTATAAATACTGCTATATATTGATAAATAACATTAATTTCTTCAACCCTTTGGAAAATATCTTGAATCAAAACTAAATCCTCCCTAAGTGAACTTTATATGTGCAAAGTATGAGTATTTAATCTTTTGTTTAATGATTTAGAATACTGTTTTTTCAGCTGAAAAGATATCATTCTTGTAACTTTGACATATAAACAAAAGCGTTATTAAGAAAGGTTCTTTCTTCTTCAGTGAAGGGATTAAGTATATTAGGTTCGTCATATTGATCCATTGATTTTATTTCTGCTGTCTCTATCATTGATAGCGTTTGGTTAGAAAGAGCTACCAAATGTTTGGTAAGTTTTAATGCTTCATCAGATTTAGGATTTGTTTCGTTCGCTACAAGTTTTTTTAAATTCATAAATAATGAAAAGTACTCTTTATCTAAATTAACTCTTTCTTCACTTCTAAAATTGTGAATAGAACCTTTAATTTGACTATATTCATTAAGGTTTTCCTCTTCCAAAAGAATTGAATGAATAATAAAGCAAAATAATTTTACATCTATTTTTTCAGAGCCTGAGATTATAGTTTTCATATGATCCAACTGATCAATAGTCTGGTGAATTCTCTCTTGTTCTGCAATGAGTTCTCTTTTTTTAAATGCAATTGAATGGATAAGTTGCTGTTCTTCTACATCATGTGATTCTAATAAATCTGCGATGTCTTTAAGTGAAAATCCTATGAATTTAAGAGATTGAATTTGCTGTAAACGTAAAAGGTCATCAGGACTATATAGTCGATGCCCTCCATCCTTATAGTCAGTTGGTATTAGTAAACCAATTTTATCGTAATATCTAAGCGTTCGTATGGTAACTCCCGTTTGTTTAGCCAATTGTCCTATTGTAAACATGTTATTTGACATGTGAATACCCCTTTTCTAGATTTGCTTTTTTGCTTTTAATGTAAGGAATGGCTGGATATTGATAAGGCCTTTGGAGAGCTATTTGAATAATAGCATAAATGATTATTAATGTTTCTATAGCCAATATAGCGTACTTAACCCATGAAGGAAGAAGACTGCTGATTACGAATAATGGAAAAATTGTCAAATGAAAGTTAAGTGCTTTGCGACTTGATTCACGGTAATATAAATTTTTCTTTCTTGTAATTAAAAACATAATAAGGGGAGGTATGACACCGAGAAGTAGTGAAATTCCAAGCATTAATTGTACTAAAAATATTTCCTTTTTTGATGGTTTACTCATTTTTTCACCTTTCTTATCTTTTCTTAAATATAAGTATAAAAGGTGACGTGGGTAGAGTATCAAGGAAATATAATTTTGTTATTCTACATGAAAATCCGCTTCATGATTTTATTAACACAAATTTGGTATTATGGATTTTCCACACGATAATCCGAATACCCTCCAAAAGGAGGGCAGTTGATGACAGAAGTCGTCATTGTGGACGCGATCCGGACTCCGATTGGAAGATATAAGGGGGCACTAAAGAGTGTCCGCCCTGACGATCTGGGGGTCATCGTCATCAAAGCCCTGGTGGACCGTAACCCCGGTCTGCCCTTGGAGGCAATCGGGGATGTCATATTCGGCAATGCCAACGGGGCTGGAGAGGATAACCGCAATGTGGCACGGATGTCTGCGTTGCTTGCAGGTTTACCGGAAACAGTAAGTGGAACGACCGTCAATCGGCTGTGCGGCTCCGGTCTGGATGCTGTCAGTATGGGAGCCCGTACGATTCTTGCGGGGGAAGCGGATATTATTATTGCTTGCGGCACAGAAAGTATGACAAGGGCGCCGTTTGTGATGAAAAAGCCGGATTTGGAATTCCCGCGGGGGAATATGGAGTTGTTCGATACGACGATCGGCTGGCGGTTCGTTAACCCAAAGATGGAAAAGATGTACGGGACGGACTCCATGCCTCAGACTGCCGAGAACGTGGCCCAGCGATTTGGCATTTCGCGGGAAGAGCAGGACGTTCGCCTATCTCAGCCAACAGAGGGCGAAAGCAGCCGTCGAATCCGGCCGTTTTGAAGATGAAATCGTGCCAGTAACCTTCAAAGATAGAAAGGACCAGGAAATAGTGGTAAGCAAGGATGAGCACCCGCGTCCAGAGACCACTCTGGAAAAGCTGGGCAATCTTAAGCCTCTATTTGCAAATGGAACGGTTACGGCTGGGAATGCTTCTGGAGTGAATGACGGAGCTGCCGCCCTGTTATTGATGAGCGCGAAACAGGCAAAAGAGCTGGGACTTACACCTCTTGCCAGATTCGTTGGATCTGCAACCGCTGGAGTGGAACCTTCCGTAATGGGGTTAGGCCCAATCAACTCCACGAACAAACTATTGAATAGACTGGGATGGACAGCCAATGATATTGATCTGATTGAATTGAATGAAGCTTTTGCCTCCCAATCTTTGGAGTGCATGAAACAACTCTGCCTTGAGAAAGAGAAGGTTAATGTAAACGGGGGAGCTATTGCACTGGGCCACCCCCTTGGAGCCAGCGGGGCAAGAATACTGACCACTCTTCTTTATGAGATGAGGAGGCGTAATGCCAGGCATGGGCTGGTAACAATGTGTATTGGTGTCGGTCAAGGAATATCTGTTGCTGTTGAAAACGCCTATTAAAAGAAGAAACATAATCTTAAATAAACGTCCCAAAAAACCTCCCCTTCGGGAGGTTTTAATACTGTCAGCTATTGCTGCTCAAACACATTTAATGAAGAAGCGAAATTTCTGTTAATAGAAATCTTCATTATGCTACCATATTCCACTTTAAGCATGTTTGATTAGTGTTACATAAAATTCCCCTTCTATAAAAGTTGAACGAAAGATTTGCGGTTTATTCTGGACAGTATTTTCGTATTCTGGATAGTATTCTGCGAACTTCAGCAGTATTTTCGTATTCTGGACAGTATCCTGCGAATTTCGGACAGTATTTTCGTATTCTGGACAGTATCCTGCGAATTTCAGCAGTATTTTCGTATTCTGGATAGTATTCTGCGAACTTCAGCAGTATTTTCGTATTCTGGATAGTATTCTGCGAACTTCAGCAGTATTTTCGTGTTCTGGACAGTATCCTGCGAACTTCAGCAGTATTTTCGTATTCTGGACAGTATCCTGCGAACTTCAGACAGTATTTTCGTATTCTAGATAGTATTCTGCGAACTTCAGACAGTATTTTCGTATTCTGGGCAGTATCCTGCGAATTTCGGACAGTATTTTCATATACCGGACAGTATTGCCGAATTTCGGACTGTACTTTCATATTCTATATAGTTTGAACGAAAAATCTTTGATTGATTACGGAACTGAATCTAAGCTTTTGTAACAGTTACATGAGAAATTTTAATTCAACTAAATGCCCGGTAGTCCTTTTCAGAGTGACATCCTGCGAGAATAACAGGGTGCCAATCGTCAGCTAGGTCATAAAATCATTAATAAAGGCCATTGGGAGCAGGAATCTCGATAGTCTCTCCTAATATTAAAAGGGAAGAAGGGTGCTTTATGAATCTTCCTAACTCTGATCATCCCCCTTGTAAAAGACCATTGTCCTTTTTTAGCTTCTGCCTTATATGGTACTAATCGTACTGAACTTTGCGGAATATTCAAACCTAATGTGATGTGGTTTGAGTTTTTTAAATATTCTACTATTGCTATAGAGGTTACTTCTAGATCCGACCTGCATGAATAAGATCAGTTTATGAAAACGCGCTCAATAAATCTGGTATACCAAAGTCCAGATAATTAAACATGTGGTGTCGTTATTATTTTGAGTTTTATTCCGTCATTTTGGAGGAATATGAAAAGCTTTCAACTTTTGGGGAAGAGAGGAATTGGATGATGACAATGAACGAGCAAAGAGTCGCAATAGTTACCGGAGCAAATAAAGGTCTCGGGTTAGCTATCGCCGAAAATTTTGTCAACGAAGGAAAAAAAACAGTTTTTGTAATCAGAAACAAGGAGAATCTCGAACAAACAAAACAGCTGTTTCAAAAGGAAGTAATGCAAAACCAAGTGATGTTCATTCAATTGGATGTATCTGATATGGACGGGATTAAAAAAGCTGTTAACCAAGTTTTCAATGAGTGGGGCAGAATCGATATTTTAGTCAATAATGCAGGAATCCGCTTTGAAACGCCAATAGAAGAAATCAATGAGGAAGAATGGGATCACGTTCTTTCTGTAAATTTAAAAGGCACATTCTTTTTTTCACAAGCTGTGATTCCTGCAATGAAAAAAGGAAAGTGGGGACGAATCATCAATATGTCCTCGTTTGGAGGACAGGCAGGTCCATTAACTTCAGGTGCCCATTATTCTGCTTCTAAGGCAGGACAAATCGCGTTGAGCAAAACCTTTGCCCGATCGCTGGCGGCTTATGGAATTACGGTTAATGCTGTTGCTCCGGCTTCTGTTCGTACACCGGAGATGGATAAAATGGATCCGGATAAATTGGCTCAAATGATAGAGACCATTCCACTTAGGCGTGTAGGAGAACCGCAAGAGGTGGCAGACTTAGTATCCTATTTAGCCTCTGATTCAGGCGGATTCACAACTGGAGCGACGTTCGATATGAATGGCGGCCGGCTTATGAGATAAAGTATTTTATCGACTTTTTTCTATTAAAGTAATCAGACGGAAGATATAAAAAATAGGGAGGAAAGATAATGACTGTTGAAATGCAAAGTCAGAGCCTGCTTAATCGTGTGCTGGCTGAAATCCGCACCCGACGGGATGAATTTGAAGCGAAACGGCACGTGCCGCGGGACATGGTGGAACAACTAAAACAACTGGGTGTCTACCGCGCCCACACGCCTCGTTGCTTTGGCGGGGATGCCCTCTCGCCCTCGGAGTTTCTCAAGCTGATCGAGTCCATCTCAGAGGCTGACGGCTCCACCGGATGGGTAGCAAGCTTCGGCTCTGCGGCGCTCTATCTAGCGGCTCTACCTCGCGAAACTCTCGCCCAAGTTTACGTAAATGGGCCAGACGTGGCCTTCGCGGGCGGCCTGTTTCCGGTTCAGCCCGCAGAGAAGATCAAGGGCGGCTGGCGCGTGAACGGTCTCTGGAAGTTTGCAAGTGGATGTATGGGGGCTGACATTCTCGGCGTCGGTATTGGAGCAGGCGAAGGCGGTAAACCGCTTACTGCTGTACTTAGACCAGAGGATGTGGACATCGTTGAGAACTGGGAAGTAATCGGGATGCGCGGAACAGGTAGCCATGACCTGCGGGTGAAAGACGCCTTCGTCTCCGACGAATGGACCTTTGTCCGCGGCGGTGTGCCTTCTATTGAAGAGCCGATCTACCAGTATCCATCCATCGCTTATGCAGCACAGGTACTGGCGGTAGTCAATCTTGGCATAGCCCGTGCTGCGCTTGATGAAGTTTCTCAGATGGCTGGTGGCCGTTCTAGCATCACTGGGGCACCGAAGATGGCCGAACGCGCTTATGTGCGAATCTCCTTGGCAAAGGCAGAAGCATCACTAAGGTCGGCACGCTCCTTCTTCTACGAGGCTACTGATTCCGCGTGGGAATCGATTCTAAAGGGTGATGGTGTATCCGATGACCAAACAAGCATCCTTCGTCTAGCCGCCACTCAAGCTGCCCGTGAAGGTGCGCGTGCCGTGCAGTCAGCCTACCTGCTTGCCGGCACTGCGGCAATCTACGACGGGCACCCACTGCAACGCCATCTGCGCGACGCAATGGTCGTGACTCAGCACGCATTTCTCAATGAAAGCATGTATGATGGAGCAGGATCGGTGTTCCTGGGCGTGTCACCGATGCGCGGCTACATCTGAGTCTGCCATGCTTACACGAACAAACTTGATGATTAGTTTTTATAAAATAACTTTTTAAAAAGAAAGTCTCGAACATGGTACTCATCCAAATAGGTTGTTGAAGGTTAGACCGTGTTCAGGCAAATGTAGAGAGAGATTCAAAAACTATATTTGAATAGGAGTAGGCTTCTGCCGGATAGGGGAAAGTACTTGAATGTTGCTGTCTGTGAAGGCGTAACAACACAGCATTTGAAAGGGAATCTAGAAGATTGTTACGTAAGATACTGAGAATGAATGTGACTAACTAAACGATTATAAAATCTTAAAGACGCTTTGCTTCCTTCGTTAAGGAAGTCAGGCGTCTTTCTCGATTTCGATTATCCATATTATGATAGAATAGGTAACGGTTAAGGCTCAATATATATGGAAAGTTGGATTTTTGTGAGAAATAATAACGCCTATTTTTATAAATTTCTAGAACCGATATCAAAGGAATTGGCCTACTTGGCAAGAGAACTCGAGAATAGCATATATTCCAGTCCAAGAACAATGCTGACACACGCTCGGACATTTGCAGAAGCGATCCTCCAACAGGCTATGCGAGTAGAAGAAATAAACGATACTCCTTTGATGACATTGAAAGAAAGAATCGACTTGCTCAGCGACAAAGGCTACTTGACCAAGGAAATAATCGATGCGCTGCATTTTATTAGAATGAGTGGAAATAAAGCAGCACACGATACTCGTAAATTCAGATATTCAGAGGCTTTACTGTCATGGGAAGCCCTTTATACCATTGTCCAATGGTATGTTGAAGTGTATGGCCCGATTGAGTTAAACATACCGGAGTATCAAGACCCTGTGCCCAATTCAGGAAATGGTTTTGAAATAGCTGAACTGGAAGCCAGGCTTAAAAATATGGAGAAACTGATCAAAGCGTCGCTTAATCAACAACAAGAAGGAACGGCCAAAGAGGAAGCAGCAGCAACAGTAACGGTAGAGGAAGCACCGCAGGAAGCTGAGCTCCCAGGGTTCACCTCTATCAGGACAATTACATATAAGGAAAAATCTCTCGAAGTCCCTTATTTTTTACGAGATGCATTTCTTCTCCCACAGAGATTTGAAAAATCGGAGAGGTTCTTGGTCAAACTGGGAGCGGAACAACAAGCGAGAATCATGAGCGAATTGCCCAGAGATCTGGAAGATCTGCACAAGCACGTCAAGCGCTATAACGAGAAAAATGATGAAAACTTATTTGAAGAACTAATAATTTACATAAAAGAAGAAACAGAAAGAAGAAAAACAATGCTGAATCGTCCGGGTGAACTCTTCTTATTTTATAAAGAGGATTATGTCATTGTCACGGAAGAATTATCAAAAGTGCCGCTTACTACTGATGAATTTACTGGAAGCCCAAGTCTCTTTAGACAATTAAATCAGGATCAAATTGAAACAGTGGGCCAATTGCCGAGGGAGCTTGTTATTCTAGCAAAGTATGAGAATGTTGGGGTTGGAACTGTGGAGAAGTTGTTTGAGCAGTTGAAGGAGAGGCAGGGGGATTAGATTTTATATGAGAATTAGCGTATGGCACCATGAACCGTATCATAAGTAAATGAGGTTTTTTATTTAATCGGTCTCTTTCCTATCAAAAAATCATGGATGAAGGCCAATTTAATCGATTCCAAAGCCAGGTCGTCCGCCAAAGCTGAATGAAGGACATTTCCCTGGTTTCTAATTGAGCTATTTATTTCGGATTGGGATTATCATGTACAAATTTATTGAATTTTTTATTCAACAACAGGGCCAGATTGTTGAACAAAACCTTTAAAGAAAATAGATATCTATCTAAGCTTAGAGGAGATTGTGAGGGTCTGTACTTAAACAAACGGGCAGGTTAGTGGACAAAGGAATTAACTTATTATCTATATCATATAAGTATGATAATGCGAAATAGTTATTGATTAAAAAAATGAAATTATTTTCCTATATTGGTAAAATATACATTGCTATTATCTCAGTGTCTTCTAGTGGGAAAGGGGTTTATAGGTGAAAAAAGAGAGTGATCGTTTATATTTCATCGATAATATAAAAATAGCTTTAATTATGCTTGTAGTAGCTCACCATGCTGGACAAGCCTATGGACCAGGTGGTTGGTGGTATTTTTTGGATGATGAATCTATCAACTGGTTGGGCAGATTTTTCGCTGTAAATGCAGCATTTTTTATGAGTATGTTTTTCCTATTATCAGCCTATTTTCTCCCTCAATCAATCATGAGAAAAGGGCCGAAACGTTTTTTAAAAGAACGGTTTATTAGAATTGGTATTCCATTACTACTGGGATTTCTCGTAATTATTCCTATTCTTATGTATTTATATTACATTAATTTCAGAGATTATGAACCCATCTCATTTTTTTCTTACTATATTAATATTTTTTTTGGACTTGGTAATGAACCCACGAATTGGTCTGGGCCATCATGGCCTGATATGCAATTTGGACATTTATGGTTTTTAGAGCATTTACTTGTGTATGCGGTTGTGTTTTCAGTCTGGACCTACTTTACATCTAAGAAATTCACACAAAAATCGGATGGAAACATTAAGGTTTATCAGATTCTGTCTCTGTGGTTGGTCGTTAGTTTAGTGACTTTCATTACAAGGATATGGTTTCCTATTGATCATTGGACAGCTTTCTTAGGATTTATTCAAACAGAATTTGCACATGTACCACAGTATGTGAGCTTCTTTTGTTTAGGCATTATGGCTTATCATCGCAAATGGTTTTTAACTTTGAGTGCGAGAGCAGGATACATCTGGCTTGTTATTGGAATATTAATAGTAACTATTTTGTATTTTGGAGGGAATACAATATATCCTTTTCTTTTAAAGGGTGGACAAAACTTCGGTTCGTTGTCTCGATCATTTATCGAGACGTTATTGTGTATTTCGCTTGTAATCGGTCTTCTAATTTTATTTAGAGAAAAAATTAACGGCACTAATCGTTTGTCAAAGATGTTATCAAACAATGTATTTGTTGTTTATTTCATCCATGTCCCAGTAGTTGTCTTCCTTCAATATACATTGAATGACCTACCAATACCAGTCTGGACTAAATTTCTTATAACGGCATTTTTAGGAATCATTCTAAGTTTTTTGCTAAGTCATTTTGTATGGCGAAAGATTCCATACCTCAAAAAATTGATGTAAAAGGAAATAATTTTTAGATAAGTGAAAAAGCCAGCATTAATGCTGGCTTTTGTCTTAATAGGATAATGATATGTCATAAAAATAATGGTCCTTGTTCAACTAACGGGTGCTTTACTTCAATAAGGAGTAGGTTTTAAGGAACAATAAAGTTATTTATAAACGTTAGTCATATTATTCCATTAAAGGGCGCTATCCTGGAACAAGGTAAGCGCCAATTTTTCACTTTAGGGACAGATAATTAAATAAGATTTAAGTGATTTTATAGTAAAATGTAGGAGGTAATTAGGAGGGATACATATGAGTATTAGAAACTCAGCAAAAGCTATTATCATTAGTGGAGATAAGGTTTTGTTAACAAAAAATCAAGATAATGAAGGGTATTTTTATCTTTTCCCTGGTGGTGGACAAGAACACGGCGAAACAATTGATAACGCATTACTAAGAGAGTGTATTGAAGAAGTTGGAAAAGAAGTAGAAATTGGAGAGCTGCTTTATATTCGTGAGTATATAGGAAAAAACCACGAGCATTCTTCATTCGATTTTAATGTTCACCAAGTTGAATATTATTTTGTTTGCAACCTAGTAAATGAAATGAATAATTATAAAACACCTACCCATCCAGATAGCCACCAAGTAGGGATGGAATGGATGCATATTAATGATTTATTCAAATATAGGATATATCCGAAAGAATTAAGAAAATATATAATAAAGCATTTTAATAATGAAAAGTCTCCAGTTTATTTAGGGGATATAAATTGAAATCTTGTACAACAAACGGACGCTTTTTCGGAATGGAATAGCGCTCTTTTTATGTATCGGGCCAGATAACATTATTAAAATGAATCAGGAAGATTGTGAAGAAATGTACTTAAGCTCCCTCGGTTAGATACGATTATCTCTCGAATACTCACTCATTCGCAGGATTTCAGATCACTTGAAAGAAAATAACCATAGCAGTCTGACTAATTTTAGTTAGGCTGTTTTCAATTATTATAGGTTTATAAGTGAGGAGTATAGAGAAGTAAATATACTACTTTTCATTAGGAGGAAAAAGGATGAAAAAAGGTTCTGACTTTGAAAGTTTTGTGCATTTTGTTTATAACTATTATTAAACTTGAAGATAATAATACTTTTAGTTTCAAAGAATGCAATAATAGCCGGCAGGTCAGGTGCGAGACATGAGATCGATAATATTATGAGTTTACTAAAGCTAACATTATTCATAGAGTTGCAATTGAATGTAAAGATTATAAAAAACCTGTTTCCAAAGGGAGAATTACTGAATTTTATGAAAAAATAAACGGCATAGATAATATAACAGGAGTAATTGTAAATAAAGTAGGTTATCAAAGTGGTGCTAAAGAATTTGCTAATCATTATAGAATTAATATTCTTACATTAGAAGATTTACCTACTTTGCCTGAAATATTATCTCTTCAGTTATCTCAAACTTTTTTACCTCATGAAAGTGTTGTTGGACAACCATTTTGGACATTAATGGAGGTAGAGGATGGAAATGTAACAGGTACATATAAATGTGTGCCATCTGAATCTTTATCAAAAATAATCCCCTTATTCTATTCAAAAAGAGTGGCAGAAAAATTTTTATCTTACATGATAGATAAAAATGCTGTAGTAAGAGGTATAAACCAAAAGCAACTAAAAGCTTTAGTAATGATGATCGAAGGCATGAAACATGATGTTGGCTTCGCTTTGATTCCTTTTGATTTAGAAAGTCCCGACAAGTGGATGTCTATTTCGATTGGTTTAGAGCAGCTAAAGAAAGATTATTTGATAGAATAAAGAAATTAAATTTGAATTACTGGGAATGATTTGTAAAAATAGGGAATTCCTCACTTAGCTACATCACGGTGAACCGTATCATAAGTAAATGAGGTTTTCAATCAAGGTCTACCTAATTAATGAGGTAGGCTTTTTGTTTTGCATGTTAAGAACTACTATTAGATAACGTAAAATCCCAAAAGGTTCCTTGAATTAATTAACTTACCCCGGAGTTTTATTAGATTTTCTGCTATTATAAAAAATTGGTTTTACTTTACCTATTTCATTGACTCAGATGTTTCATACTCAAATGGCTGTTATCTTTCCTTTAAAACTGAGTAACAAAAAAAGAAGATTACTGCTTGTGTATGACGTTACGTAATAGATTATATTAAAAACAAATATATTACGGGGTTGGGTTTATGAAAAAGAAATTGATAAAGTCAGTAATCATTATAGTGGGAATCCTGTTTGTCTTGCTTATAGCTGTTGGATTATTATTTCGGGATGATGATAAGTTGGGAGGTTTTACAACCGAAGAAGGGGAAAGTGAGTTTATTGAGGCATACGATACTGCTATGGAGGATTTGCCCAAACCAACGAAAGAATTTTGGATAGAAACTGAATTCGGAAAGGTGAAGGTTTATAAATTTTTAGAAGAAGGAACAGAATCAAAAACACCATTATTACTGCTACCAGGAAAGTCAGCACCTACCCCAATGTGGGAACCAAATTTGAAAGATCTTATGAAAGATAGACCCATATACACAATAGATCTTTTAGGAGAACCTGGATTAAGTGTTCAAACAAAAAGTATAGCAAGCGCTACTGATCAAGCCGTTTGGTTAAACAACGTAATTGAACAATTGCCAGAAGAAACGATTCATCTAGCAGGCTTATCTTTTGGTGGATGGAATGCAGTAAATGTCACATTATATAATTCAGCAAAAATTACATCTTTAACCTTGATAGACCCAGTATATGTGTTTGGATCCATCCCTTTAAAGATGATTTTAGCCTCTATTCCGGCTTCTATTCCAGTTGTGCCAAAACCAATTCGAGAGAAAATGCTAAGTTATATCGCTGGCGGTGCAGAAACAGATGATAGTGTACCAATAGGTAGGCTTATTGAAACAGGTATGAGAACCTATAAAAGTAAACTTCCTTTACCGAAGGAAATAAAAGAAGAACAGTTGCAAGAATTAAAAATGCCAGTATTGGGTATTTTAGCTGAAGACTCAACAATGCATCGTTCAGAAGAATCGATGGATGTTGGAATAGAAAACTTGAAAAATCCATTAAGTCATATGTTAATGTTTCCAAATGCCTCTCATGCAATTAATGGTGAATATCCAGAAAAGCTAGCTAAAAATATAGTAGATTTTTTACAGGAAGTAGATAGAAATATGAATAAATAAAGGAGCTCGGAGTAGTGAAAAAGGAACGCTATTATGTAAGTGATATTTCCAACATATCAGGGTTAACAAAGCGAACCATTCAATACTATGATAATGAAGGGGTATTAAAACCTGCAGGTCGGGATGAAAACAATCGACGTTTTTATACTGATAAGGAATTGAGTATATTGGAACAGATAATTTTTTACCGTAATATAGGTTTCTCTCTTAAACAGATAAAAGAAGAAATCAATTATAATGATCGAAAAGAATCATTACTAGATATACTATCTAAACAAGAAATCTATTTGTATTCGCAATTAGAAGAGATTCAGGGAAGAATCGATGCCGTAACCACTTCAAAGCAATTAATTGAAGAGGGATATACCCCTCCTTGGGAGTTATTATCTAAAATTATGAGGGACATCAATAAAGTGGATATTTCCATTTGGAGTAACTATCCTTTTTCAGAGACTCAGTTAACCATATTTGAGGATGTATTTGATTCTCAACAACTTGTTTTCAATTTTTATAATACCTTTCGAAAAATATCCATAAAGGCAGTTTCATATAAAGGTGCTGGCGTACCTGTAAACTCAAGTCTTGCAATTGAATTAGCCGAAGAGTGGATTAATATGGTTGAAAAAGTGACAAAAGGTGAACCAGAGATAATAAACTCTTTTCTCCAAGTAGATAAGCATCGAGAAAGATGGAATAAAGGTGAAAAAGCCCTACTTGAAGAAGCAGAACCTTATTTAGAAGACATTCTTAAATCATATTATGAGGGTAGAAATGACTAACTAAAGGTACCCTTAACGGTTTAATTGGATAAATTTGTTGTTCTAGTAGCGGACATATTAAATAAACTACTAAAGCTATGTAAAGGTATTAGACCTCACTTAGATTCAATACGGAGAACCGTACCATAAGTAAATGAGGTTTTACCCGAGACACTCCCTGAGTAAAATCAAATTAGTAATAAAGAGGTTTGTGTTGTTGAAAACCCTGTACATCGGAAAATTACGGAACATACATCATTAATAAGACAATGTATAATGTAGACAAGGTTTTTAGAATAATAGCTTGATCAGACGGCAATGAGTACAGTCGTTACTTATTGCTTTTTAAAGGGTGGAAAAAATTGGATCATACAGAGAAGAAATTGCCGACCTATTTATATACTTACTCCTGCAATGGGGGAGAACATTCTTTATGTGCTTTGGAGGCCCGTACATTGTTTGGAGCCGAGCCCCAAGATAACATAGTGAAAAGCCATGTAATGATTGATCCAAGCCGAAGTCCTTTTATTAAGGAAAGAATTTCTGTCATTTATGAGGAGGAAAGCCTTCAAGAGATTCTTAAGCAAGTGGAGGCCTTACAAATAACGGGTGAAACGTTTAAAGTAGTCTATGTGAAAAATGAAGGCTCATCAAAAACGGAAAAGATAGGATTTGAGAACAGACGTGCAATTGAGAAGGAAGTCGGGCTGCACATAAATGGTGAGGCTGCTCTTGAACACCCAAAAAGACTGTTCGGTATCATGGTTGTGAACGGAAGATGGATTTTCGGTGATTATGTTAAAAGTGAATCGGTTTGGCATCGACATCAACAAAAGCCTCATAGCTACTCGACTGCACTGAACACACGCGTAGCCAGGGCCGTTGCAAACATCGCTGTTCCTGAACCAGGCGGAATAAAGGCCATCGACCCTTGCTGCGGAATCGGGACTGTCCTGGTGGAAGCTTTATCCATGGGGATTGATATTGTGGGAAGTGACAAGAACCCTCTTATCCTCAATGGCGTCAGAGAGAATATCGCTTATTTCGGGCTTTCGGGAGAAGTGACCTTCACAGACATCCGTGACATTACCAATCACTATGATGTGGCAATTATCGATTTACCTTACAATTTATGTTGCGCCATCACCCCTGAGCAGCAGAAAGAAATAATCAGTCATGCACGCAGGATTGCCCAGAAGGCCGTAATTGTAACTGTTGAAGCAATCGATGACATCCTGCTGGAAGAGGGATTTTCTATTATTGACCGTGCTGTCGTCAGCAAAGGGAAATTTACACGCGAAGTGATTGTATGTGAATAAGTTTCCTTAGAAATGAAAAAAGACTGTAGACAATATGTAAGTTTGTCTACAGTCTAAAGTTAATGATAAATCAAGCTCTATTGAAATGATAGTGTCTCCAGGGTAACTTCAATTTATCCATTGTAGCCTTTGAAAAAGGACAGACTTGGTGAACTTTATCAACTAGGTCCTTTCGCTGAATTTCATTAATAACCCTGTCCGTGTTCTGTTATGGGGAAAAATAAAGATGCCAGTCATTCTATCTGAGCTATAATTCTGCGATTTTCACCATTCTTTTGGCTCATAGTCTAAGTCTCTGAACAATTGATTTCGCTCTTTCTTGGATAAATCTCTCCATTGTCCAGGAGGAAGGTTGCCCAAATGAATATTCATGATCCGGATTCTTTGCAATCTGTAAACGTTGTACCCTAATTCTGCGCACATGCGGCGGATTTGACGATTCAGCCCTTGCGTTAAAATGATCTTAAAATCAAATTTTGATAATTGGACGGTTTCGCAAGGAAGTGTTGTTGTACCTAAAATCTTTACACCTTCAGACATCCCCTTCAAGAATTCAGGAGTAATCGGCTTGTCTACTGAAACGATATATTCCTTTTCATGCCTGTTTTCAGACCGCAGAATTTCATTAACAATATCGCCATCGTTCGTAAGAAGGATCAAACCCTCTGAATCTTTATCCAGGCGCCCGATATTAAATATTCTCAATGGATGGTTGACTAAATCAACAATGTTCCCCTTTACACCTTTTTCAGTTGTACTTGTGATGCCCACAGGCTTATTTAAGGCAATATAGACATTATTCCTTGCTACTCGGATGGGGTTTCCATCCACTCGAACGTCATCCCCAGGTTCAACTGAGCTGCCTATTATGGCACGTTTTCCATTAATAGTAACTCTCCCATCGGCAATTAATTTGTCCGCACCTCGTCTGGATGCTTTTCCGGCCTCGCTTATATATTTATTAATACGCATGTTGACACACCCTTAATCAGATGATTATTTTATTAGTCACCTAACTATACTGTATTCTGAGAATAAAATCACAAACTCTTAAATTAAAGGTAACGGATAAAAGTTTAACTTCATTCAGCAGAAGTCTCCCACATCTGTAAGTGGTGAGATGAATGTCTATTGGTATTCCATTCATTGGGGGTTCAAACCCCGGCTCACTCTTGCCATGTTTTAGAGCCACTTGTGACATAATTTTGAGCCACCATTGCCATAGAGTGAGCCAGGATGTTTGATCCTGATATAGCACCACTCCCACCACCCTTGACCTTGTTTGTGTCCGTGGTGGTGTGTTTTTTTGGCGGGTGGAGAAAAAACAGCCTTTAGAGCTTCATCCGTATCAACAGTGTACCACGGACAATCACTTCTAACTGCTTTCATTTTTATTGGAAATGACCGATACTTATGATAGTTTGCGTATGTCAAAATTCAAATTTTGAAACTAAAGGGGGAATATAATTGAAAAACATTTGGGATAGAGATATAGAAAAAACAAAGCTAACAAATGAAATGGTTACTAACGCTGAAAAAATGTTAGGTGTAAAATTACCAAATTCCTATATTGAGCTATGTAAGATTCAAAACGGAGGATATATAACTTACGACGCTTTTCCAACTTCTGTTCCAACGGGCTGGGCTGATGACCACGTTGGTGTTGATTACATTAACGGAATTGAAGAGGAGGGAATTCTATCTAGTAACTATTACATTGAAGAATGGGAATTACCTAATGATATTTTACTTTTATGTGGAGATGGACATTGGTGGATTGCGATGGATTACAGAAACACGAAGGAAGAACCACCAATTATTTATGTTGATTTAGAATGGGGAGAAGATACTTTCATTTTGGAATTAGTACCAAATTTCAAAACATTTCTTGAGGGTCTATACAATCACGATGATTAGAAGTATCTATGTAGATTTGAAGCTCTAAAAAAGACAAAAGAAGACATATCTGAGATGGCTTCTCAGCATGAAGAGAAAAAACACCTACTTTCTCTACAAGCTGAGCATCTATCATGAGTAATGATAGATGCTCCATGAATAGCTTTTTTTGGCTATAGATGAATGCTTATAATAAAGCGGACTGAATAGAATCCTGCCGGAGATGTGACAATGGTGAGACGCCGCAGCAAGATGTCTCGCCTGTCACACGCTCAAAAGCGAAGTGTATTCAGCCTGCTAATAAACTAGCTGCAAGTAGAGACTTTTAACTTCATTCAGCAGAAATCTCCCACTTCAGTAAGTGGTGAGCTGAATGCATCTTAAGTATTCCATTCAGTGAGGGTTCAAACCCCGGCTGAATAAACGGCGGATGCCACAGATTTTCAGAGGAAATGTATCGAGCGGAAATCTGGGCGCAAATACGCCAAGGCGCATTTGATGAGAAGGTTATTCATTCAACCGAATCTCCACAGTTGTCCCAATGTCAATCTTGCTTGTTAAGCTTACTTTCCCGCCATGTGCCTCGATAATATCTCTTGAAATGGCCATGCCGAGACCTGTGCCGCGAATGTTGCCGGTATTTGTGCCCCGATAGTAGCGTTCGAAGATTTGTTCCAGGTCATCTGCTGGTATGCCTTTTCCGTTGTCTTCAATCGTTAGGCTGTCTGTATTGATGCGAATCGTTACGGCAATGTTTTCGTCATTATGGATAAGCGCATTGTATACGAAATTTAAAATCGCGCGTTTCATGAGATGACGGTCGATATTCCACTTCAAATCCGGTGAATCACTAATGAAGGAAATCTCGTATTGCCCAAATTGCGGATCATTTAATAAATCAATGACAATTTCGCGCACAAAGCTTTCCAGTCGTGTTTCCTGCAAGGTGAGGGGCATTTCCTGATTGCGGAGACGCATCGTTAAATTAAAATCATCAAGCAGATCTTTCATATAAATCGATTGACGTTCAATGACTTCGGAGTATTCCAAACGTTCCAATTGCGATACGTCTTGATCACGAAGCAATTCTGCATATCC
Source organism: Siminovitchia terrae (assembly GCF_003605405.2). GTDB lineage: Bacteria > Bacillota > Bacilli > Bacillales > Bacillaceae_C > Siminovitchia > Siminovitchia terrae. The sequence goes on from NZ_QYTW02000002.1 coordinate 317,687, forward strand.
TTGTATGGAAGCGAGCGGCGTTTTTAAATCATGAGAGACATTGCTGATCCATTCATCACGCATCTTTTCCAGTTTTAGACGTTCTTCTTCATGTGCCTGCAGTGTTTGCGATACATCATTTAAATTTGAAAAAACAGGCTTGTAAATACCGGGCCTTTTCGTTTCTTGCACGGTAAAATTCCGTTTTTTGAGCTGCGAAATCCGGTCAATGATATTGGAGACAGGCTTTGTTAGCACGGTACTAAATAATAAACCAACGAGCATGGCAATGAATAAATCGACGATTACAATGGCTAACAAAGATTTGGTCGCATAGGAAAAAACAGTTTTAGGATCCATCATGAATATGAAGCGTTCTTCTTTCGAATCAGGGACACCAATCAAATAGCTGTATGATTCAAATTCTCCAATGAAATAAGTATTTAATTCATCGTCCATATATTTATATTTGTGGATGAGTTCCATTGGGCTATAGTGTGTTGAAAGATCTTCCGGTGCAAGATAAGAAGATTGAACCTGTCCGTTCTGATCTAAAATCTGTATCCATCCCCCGAATACCCGTAGTGCTTCAATGCCTTCTTCGGAGACAACAGGCTCTCCATTTTCAAGCGATATATATTTGTTGAATCCGCGTGTAAAGGCTTCGCCTGAGTTCTCGGTCACTTCATCGATTCCGTGTTTCTGCTGATAAAAAAGCATGCCAATTAAAATAAATGTATTAAGGAAGATAACGATAAAGACAATGCTTAGCACCGAAATCAAGTAGCGGATTGTTAATTTCCATTTCACCTCAATCACCTATTTCACGATAAATCGATAGCCAAGCCCTTTGACTGTTGTGATGAAGGCTGGCTTTGAGGGGGTTTCTTCAATTTTTTCACGGAGCCTTCTAATATGAACCATCAATGTATTGTCTGCCCCATAAAAATCCTCTCCCCAAACTCTTTCAAACAGTGTTTCTTTGCTGATGATCCGGTTCGGATTGTGCATAAAGCACGCCATTAAGCCGACCTCTTTTGCTGTTAGTTCAAGAAGCTCACCATTTTTCATTACTTCCGTTTCGTCATGATTGATTGTAAACGGACCGACTGTCATCGCTTTGTTCGCATTTGTTTGCTCAGACATTTCCATTGTATATACGCCTGCGCGCCTAAGCTGAGCCTTTACACGAAAAGCCACTTCCTTTGGACTGAATGGTTTTGTTATATAATCGTCGCCGCCAATCGCCAGTCCCAAAATTTTATCGATTTCATCTGATTTAGCAGATAAAAATAACACAGGAATGCGTGAAACCTCGCGGATTTTATTGCATAAATCATAGCCCTCACCATCAGGCAGCATGATATCTAATATGGCGATATCCGGGTTGAACGAATTAAATTTCTCCCAGCCCTCTTGAACAGAACCCGCCATTTCAACCTCTGAAAATCCTTCCTTCGCAAGTGCAGTTTTTATTAAATGACATAAGTCGCTCTCATCATCCACGATCAAAATACGCGGCTTTTCCAACGCTGGCACGTCCTTCCTTTTTAAAAATAGAGCCTGTCTATCTTTTTACAGTATAAAAATTTCAATTTGAGCTGATGAAGCTATTTTAGCATTTAAGGATTTTGTAAGGTAGCCGTGAATTTAGCGTAAGGTTTGCCCGGTATAGTAAAGACATAAGAAAGAGGTGCATATGGATGGAACCATTATTAGTAGTACGAAATGTAGAAAAAATTTACGGAAATAGCGCAAATACCTTTAAGGCGCTTGAAAATATATCATTTGAGATTGACCATGGAGAATTTGTAGGTGTCATGGGGCCTTCAGGAGCAGGTAAATCAACATTGCTTAATGTGCTTGCAACAATCGATTCACCGACAAATGGAGATATTTTAATCGGTAATGACAATATTGCCAAGATGAAGGAAGAGGCACTTGCAGATTTTCGCCGGGATCACCTTGGATTTATATTCCAGGATTATAACCTGTTGGATTCTTTAACTGTACGTGAAAATATTCTTCTTCCGCTAGCAATTGCAAAGAAAACGGCTGCTGAGATTCAAGAGCGTGTAGACACAATTGCCCGTACATTCGGCATTTCAAATTTACTCGACAAATACCCATACCAGATCTCCGGCGGTCAAAAGCAGCGCACAGCTGCGAGCCGTGCGCTCGTCTCTAATCCAAAGCTTATTTTTGCTGATGAACCTACAGGGGCATTGGATTCGAAATCAGCCACTGACTTGCTGGAGAGTCTAAGCAAATTGAATGTTGAGCATGAAACAACAATTATGATGGTGACGCATGATGCATACGCTGCAAGCTTCTGCCGTCGAATTTTATTTATCAAGGATGGCCAATTGTCGAAGGAAATATTCCGCGGAACAAAAACACGCAAGGAATTTTTCCAAATGATATTAGATGAACTGGCACAAATAGGCGGTGACGTACATGACGTTATTTGATTTAGCTCTGAAGAATATTCGCCGCAACATGAAAAGCTATTCACTTTATATCGGTTCGACCATTTTTTCAATTATTATTTACTTCACTTTCGTGACTTTGAAATATAGTGAGGACATTGGGGCATTAGCAGAAACATCAAAAAAGATCAGCGGCATCATGAGCGCTTCCGCCTTCGTATTAATGATATTTGTGGCGATTTTCATTGCTTATTCCAATTCTTTCTTTATGAAAAAAAGGAAAAAGGAAGTCGCACTTTATTCGCTTCTAGGTGTGCGCAAACGTTCGATCGGCTTTATGCTGTTTTTTGAAAACATGGTCATCGGGCTACTTTCACTAGTAGTTGGTGTTGCGCTTGGCTTTTTATTGTCGCGTGCATTGCTGACTATTTTAATGAAATTGATGGGGCTGGATATCGTGATAGGGTTCGCATTTTCAATGGATGCGGTTATCAATACATTGATTGTATTTTTCATCATTTTCTTATTTACCTCAATGCAGGGATATCGGGTCATTTATCGATTTAAGCTAATCGATTTATTTCATGCTGAGAAAAAAGGAGAGGAATTGCCAAAGGCACGCATCATTTCAGCTATATTAGGTGTGGTCACTTTGGCAGCAGCTTACTGGCTGGCATTGCAGGACTTAACGACTTCATCCATTTGGCGCATGCTCGGTGCGGCGATGCCAATCGTCATTATTGCCTTAACAGTCATTGGCTCTGCACTCATATTTAATAGTGTGCTTGTTTATGTGTTATCAGTCATGAAAAAAAATAAGCGTTGGGCTTGGAAAGGGCTTAACTTAATGACTTCCTCGCAACTGCTGTATCGCATTAGGGGCAATACGAAAACTTTAACGATCATTGCCACTTTGAGTGCGACGACCATTACAGCAGGCGGATCCGTATTTGGGCTTTACTATAATGCAGATAAAAATGTACAAGCCTATACACCATATACATTTATGTGGGAAGGCGCTCCGCAGGAAATTGATCCAAACATAGTAGAGCACGCTGAAACTGTCCATACCAAGACGGTTCGGATTGAACAAGGCACGAATGAAATGGAATATGCAGTCATTAATCAATCAACATTTAAAAAATTGGCGAGAAACCTGGATTGGTCAAATATAAAAGTAGCAAAAGATGGGGAAGTGTTATTGATTGATGCGTTTTATGATGAACGCTGGTCGCAAAAAGTAGACTCAGTCATGATTGATGGTGCAGAATACGCGGTGGCGAAATTATATGACAAAGCTGTATTCAATACATTCACGGTTGGTGCAAGTGCCCTCGTTGTCACAGATCAGCTATACAGTGAAATCACTGCAGATGAAAAAACATATCAAGCTGTGCAAGTAAAGGATTATAAAAACCAATTGGCATTATCAAAGGAATTAGCAGCTAAAACTGAAAATTTCTCAAGTGCAACAGAAGACTATAAGGCTTCAATTGAGGCATCAGGTGCGCTGTTATTCGTCGGCAGCTTTTTAGGACTCGTTTTTCTCGTAGCAACCGGCAGCATTATTTTCTTTAAAATGATGACAGAAGCAGAAGAAGATAAAGGCAAATACGCCGTGCTATATAAAATTGGTGTATCAAAACGAGAAATGAAGCGGACAATCCGCAGTCAAGTAGGGATGATATTTGCGGCGCCGCTAGGGTTGGGCCTTCTTCACGGAGCGGTGGCATTAACAGCCTTCTCCAATTTATTGATGATGAATTTGCTCATGCCAGTGCTTATATGGATGCTTGCTTATACTTTAATTTACACCATTTATTATTTCATCACAGTACGAAGCTTTAACAAAACAGTTCATTAAGGTGATATGGAGGGTTAAATATGAAAAAAGCTTTAGGGATACTAGGCGTGTTATTTGTGGGTGCCATTGTTATTTTTGCAACAGTGGATTTTAATAGATTTGGGAAAGATAAAGCGTATGTGCAAATTACGGACGCTGCTTCAGTGAAAGAAACAAAAATGGATTCTGGCGAAATTATGAAGCGGTACTGGTATAAGCTGCCTGCATATAAAGAAAATGGAGAGATGATAGAAGTTGAATTTTCTGGAGCAAAAGAACTGCGCAAAGATGCATATTTAATGCTGTATATAAAGGACGGTAATGAAGTCACTTCTTATGATGAAGTGCAGCTAAATGATATTCCGCAAAAAGCAAAAGAGAAGTTGGAAGGATAAGTGAAAAGCCCCTGAGCAGCCATTCGTGCGCAAAGGGGCTTTATGCTATTTGAAAGCTAAATAAAAAGATTTTATAAAGTTTTAACTTCATTCAGCAGAAGTCTTCCACTTCTGTAAGTGGTGAGCTGAATGCCTATAGGTATTCCATTCAGTGGGCGTTCAAACCCCGGCTGATTAAAGTCAAAGCCTCCGGCGGATGCCACAGATTTTCAGAGGAAATTTATCGAGTGGAGCTCGATAAAATCTAGGCGCAAATACGCTAAGGAACATTTGATTTTGAGAGTGAGTAAAAGAACGCCCGCCTAACTTCATATGAAAGAAGGTAGGCTTTTTTTATCTTCATTGAACAATAGCCCTAATTCCTTTTGGAAGGGTAGTGACCCCAGAAAATTAAGTTTTTATGGATAACAATAATCAATTACAACTACCATCCCTAATAAATAGTCTTAAATAAGTGCCTATCACCACCCGCATTTTACCGAATTCATCGACATTACTCGGGAGTGATAGGCACTACTCTTATAGTTCCGAATCTTACCAGATTTGAATACTATAAGAATAAAATTACCATTTGGGGTGGAATATGGATTTGAATCTTTTACGTTATCTTGCGATAGGCGATTCCCTTACTGCTGGTATAGGCGTTCCTTTTTTGGACCACGGATTTGTTGAATATTACAGAGACCTAAGTCAGCAAATTTTAAAAAAGCCTATTCTTTATCAAAAATACGCTAGGTCAGGTGCAATGACAGAGGATGTTTTTATGATGCTCCATTCCCCGTTTGTAACGGAAGCTGTAAATTGTGCAAATATCATCACGATAACAGCTGGAGGAAATGATTTAATAAACGCTGCTAAAGGATTGATAATAAATGGAAAAGGGGGAAATATATCTCATGTTATTAAACAAACTCAGAATAATTACTCAAAAATAGTAGATAGAATTCATCATCTAGACAAACAAGACAAATACATTTTACGGTTAACGAATTTATATAATCCGTTTCCCGATATTCCTATAGCAGATGAGGCAATTAAAACGTTTAATTCAATGATGAACAGTTTTGGTCGGGAAGTGAATGTTAAAGTAGCTGATATCTATAGTGCATTTAAGGGGAAAGAAGAAGCTTTATTATCAAAAGGAGGGGTTCATCCTAATAGTGAAGGGTATTATCAAATGGCCTTAGCTGTAAGTAGGCTCGGATATTCCCCGTTTGAAGGTTAAAGGGTATTGTAAAACTTCCAATTCAAAAAGCCCCTCATTTATATACTCTAAACTGACCGTACCATAAGTAAATGAGTTTTTTTATTTAATCGGCCTTTTCCCTATCAAAAAATCATGGATAAAGTACATTTCCGTGGTTTCTAATTGAGCTAATTATTTTGGGACTGTGATTATCATGTACAAATTTATTGAATTTCTTATTCAACGAAAGGGGGCTTTAGTTAAACAAGCATAAGGCAGCAATCATTATCTTGATCATCATCTTCCACGATAGGGCGCAATTCTAGAATAGAAATTGCGCTCTTTCTTTGTGTATAAGGCCATTTGATTGAATAAATGAATGTTAATTTATCGATGTTGTGAAGGAATTTACGTAAAGTCAGTTGGTTAAATACTGTATCGATTTAAAAAAATTGATAGAATGCACCTATTATCTTTGTTTACATACAGTCATTGATAAGTGGTTAAGGACTTGACTTGATGCCTCTGTTGACATGATTGGCCTTGAAAAGCTGAAGCAATTGTTTCAGTAGGCGCATAAGCCTATCATACCCACCCATCCATCCAAGTAAAGTCCTATCGTTGTTTACGTTGAAAACTACTTGTTCTAACGGGGCAGTTTAACTTCATTCAGCAGAAGTCTCCCACTTCTGTAAGTGGTGAGATGAATGCATATTGGGGTATTCCATTCAGTGGGGTTCAAACCTCGGCTGTATAAAGTTAAAGCCTCCGGCGGATGCCACAGATTTTCAGAGGGAATTTATCGAGCGGAGCTCAATAAAATCTGGGCGCAAATACGCCAAGGCGCATTTGATATTAATCAACTCTTGGAACGGTGCTTATTACTAGATGTATTTATAATTGGATAATCGCCTGTTGAGTTGACCAGGTAGCACTGCTAAATGCCTGATAATTTGTAATTGCTGCTTGAAAGTCTTTTTCACTTATAGTGGCAGTGGCATCATAAACAACAGCTGTTTGGAATCCATTTTCGATTAAGTCTCTCATATGAGATTCCACACAAACGTTTGATAGCGTACCTGCCAAAATAACCTTTTCCTTCCTTTTCTGTCGTAATTGGTAAACTAAGTCATTTGTCTGTGGGCTGGCAACTTTATGGGCGGTTGCAATGATTGTTCGGCTATCTAAAATGTAAGGCTTAAGTGATGGAACCCAATCAGCCCCTACAGTAGGGGGAGTATAAGCATTTTGTTTTTGATATACTCGAAGCTTTAATAACATTTTTTGTTCAGCTCCAGTAAATTGCCAACTATAATCATGAGGATAAATATAATGGGGAGAAATAAAAAGCTGATATCCTTTACTCATAGCTGTATTTATTAGAAGTTCAAGGTTGCCAAGTGTGTTGTACTTTTCAATAATTTTTTTTGTTAAATGGTATCCTTTACCTCCAGGGGACAGAAAGTCATTTTGTGGGTCCGTTATGACAATTGCAGTATTAGCGGGATTAGGTTTAAACATTCTTTTTTCCTCCAATTCACATAATAAATATCCTGTCTTTTATATTCAACTATTGTTCTTTCATGAATATATATTGATGGAGGCTAGGACACATTCTGTTTTTTAATGGGCTTTGGAATTAACACAGTTCCCTTCCAAGATCGGTACTGGATTAACGTAAAGTTCCTAAATATGTGCAATAGATAGTGAAAGGCTTGTTCCTCTTTAGGGCACTAATCTGCAATAAGAATGCGGCCTTTCTTTATTTATCGGGCCATATTGTGGAGCAATACTTTTAACTTCATTCAGCAGAAATCTCCCACTTCTGTAAGTGGTGAGATGAATGCAAATTGGTATTCCATTCAGTGGGGGTTCAAACCCCGGCTGAATAAAGTCAAAGCCTCCGGCGGATGCCACAGATTTTCAGAGGAAATTTATCGAGCGGAGCTCGATAAAATCTGGGCGCAAATACGCCAAGGCGCATTTGATAGAAAATTGGATTTATAGATTAAAAATAGAAGAGATTGTGAAATCTTAAAGTAACGGACAGGATAGTTCAATCCCCCCGTCCTTGTTCGCTTCTCTGGCGTACAACTGGGATAGGTACTCATCTATGTTAACCAAAATGAATATCTTACTATTGAAATCATATTAACTTAGGAGGAATCTTCATGGGATACTTTGTTACTGTAGAGCCAGGGGTGAATTTATATGTAGAAGATATTAACCCGGGGGGAAATAAGACTATCGTATTTTTACATGGCTGGCCGTTAAGTCATAAACAGTTTGAATATCAGTTTAATGTTCTTCCTGCTATGGGCTATCGCTGTATTGGTATAGACTGGAGGGGCTTTGGGAATTCGGATAAACCAATGAGCGGCTATACTTTTAACAGACTTGCAGATGATATCCGCACAGTAGTTGGTTCACTTCAAATAAACAATTTTACTCTTGTGGGTCACTCTACCGGTGGGGCTATCGCAATTCGATATATGTCTCGTCACAACGGTTTTGGGGTATCAAAGCTTGTTCTTATTGATGCGGCCGCTCCAACTGGATTTATCGCAGAAACTGCTAATAACTTTCTTAAAGAGACCTTAAATGACCGGCCTAAAATGATGCAGGACGTAACAGATGGCTTTTTCTTTCAGTATATAACTAAACCATTTTCGGACTGGTTTTTGCAACTGGGATTACAAGCAGCAAGTTGGTCGACAGCTGCTATTATAATTACATTAAGAGATGAGAAGCTGCATGCAGATCTTCCAAAAATTAATGCCCCAACTTTAATTATTCACGGCATTCATGACAAAGTTATTCTATTTGCACAAGCTCAGGTACTAAATGAAAAAATAAGAAATTCACAGCTTGTTCCGTTTCAATATAGTGGTCATGGTCCTTTCTGGGAAGAACGTGACAAGTTTAACCAACTATTGACACAATTTATTTAGTTAAAACTTTGACCTAAATTCAAATAGACGGAGAACGATAGCACAATAATCGAGTACATTTTACGGAAAGTAAAATATTAACCTTCCAAAACGTATGACTGGAAGGTTTTGTCCCTCCATGATTCATCTGCCATTTTACCATATTTAGATAGTATTAAGACGAAAGAGTTCATACTAAAGTCTTTCCACAGAAGATAAAACTTGTTTTTTCGATTGAAGCCGATTATAGTAAAATGGCAATGACAACTGTCAAGACACCGGAGGTGAACAGCGTGAAAAAAAATACAATTTCACAGAGAAAGCTTCTTGGCATCGCGGGGCTCGGCTGGATGTTTGATGCAATGGATGTCGGGATGCTTTCGTTTATTATTGCAGCACTGAAAGCAGATTGGGGTTTGACACCAGAACAGATGGGGTGGATCGGAAGTGTGAACTCCATTGGGATGGCTGTTGGCGCACTCTTTTTCGGCCTATGGGCGGATAGGATTGGTAGGAAGAATATATTTATTATAACGTTGTTATTATTTTCGCTTGCGAGTGGTTTTTCCGCATTGACAAATACCCTTTTTGCCTTTTTAGTTCTACGCTTTTTTGTTGGCATGGGGCTTGGTGGAGAATTGCCTGTCGCGTCAACACTCGTTTCAGAAAGTGTATCGGCGAAAGAGCGTGGGCGAGTTGTTGTTTTACTTGAAAGCTTTTGGGCATTCGGCTGGCTAATTGCAGCACTTATTTCATATTTTGTTATTCCGCCATTTGGCTGGCGAGTTGCTCTGATCATTGCTGCTCTACCTGCTTTTTATGCTATTTATTTACGGCTAAATCTCCCGGACTCTCCGGCGTTTTCACCAAAAAAAGCGGAGAAACGGACGATTGGCCAAAACGTCCGAGATGTTTGGTCGAAGAAATATGCACGCTCTACATTCGTACTTTGGATGGTCTGGTTCACGGTCGTTTTTTCATACTATGGGATGTTTCTTTGGTTGCCAAGTGTCATGGTGATGAAAGGGTTTAGTATGATTCAAAGCTTCGAATACGTATTGATCATGACTCTAGCACAGCTACCGGGTTATTTTACAGCGGCATGGCTCATTGAACGAGTGGGGAGAAAGTTTGTGCTCGTCACTTATTTGCTAGGGACGGCGGGTTCTGCCCTTGTTTTCGGTCAGGCAGAAACGACTGCAGTCCTAATCGTGTCAGGTATCTTTTTATCATTCTTCAACCTCGGTGCATGGGGGGCTTTATATGCTTACACCCCTGAACAATATCCGGCTGTCATTCGTGGCACAGGTGCTGGTATGGCTGCAGCGATTGGACGTGTAGGTGGAATCCTTGGACCGCTCCTTGTTGGCTCACTTGTTGCTGCAGGTAATTCTATTGGTTTCATTTTTGCACTGTTTTGCGCAAGTATCGTCGTCGGTGTGATTACACTTGCATTTTTAGGGAAAGAAACACGGCAGATTGAATTAACTTAGAAATAAGGAATATATACTACTTTTTCGGCAAATAGCATAAACATTTAACCTCATTTTGACATATTACGGTGAACCGTATCATAAAGTAAATGAGGTTAAAAACTGCAAATGGCATCTGATCAAATAATCTTTTGAGGGTGCCATTTATATTTTTAAATTTCTGCACATTTGAAAGTTCTATTGTATTAATATACGAACATAGTTATAATTATAATAATTCATTGTAATTATAGGAGAGAGTTCTATGGAAAGAAAAAATATTATTATTATAGGTGCGGCAGGAAGAGATTTTCACAATTTTAATACGTATTATCGCGATAATGAGGCATATAATGTTGTTGCTTTTACAGCAACACAAATTCCGGATATCGATGGACGTAAATATCCAAGTGAATTAGCCGGTGAACTTTATCCAGATGGAATTCCCATTTATTCACAAGATCAATTACCAGAGTTGATTAAAGAATTACAAGTGGATGAATGTGTTTTTGCGTATAGTGATATTGGTTACGAAGATGTTATGGGCGTGGGTGCGATTGTGAATGCAGCGGGTGCTAACTTCACATTGTTAGGGCCAAACAGCACGATGTTAAAAAGTAATAAGCCCGTTATTTCCGTTTGCGCTGTGCGAACTGGAACTGGAAAAAGTCAAACGTCGCGAAAAATTATCGAAACGCTGTTGGAGCATGATTTAAAAGTCATTGCAGTAAGACACCCGATGCCATACGGCGATTTAAACGCACAACGTGTTCAGCGCTTTGCGACAGTGGAAGATTTAAAGAAACATCATTGTACGATCGAAGAAATGGAAGAATATGAACCACATGTGGCACGAGGAAATGTTGTGTATGCTGGCGTTGATTATGCGGACATTTTGGCAGCAGCTGAAAATGATCCAGATGGCTGTGACGTTATTTTATGGGATGGGGGAAATAATGACTTCTCTTTCTATAAGCCTGACTTAGCTGTTACCGTCTTGGACCCACATCGCCCAGGCCATGAGCTGAAATATTACCCTGGCGAAGTGTGTTTGAGAACAACCGATGTGGCCATCATTAACAAAGTGGATAGTGCATCAGAGGAAGCTATTCAAATCGTAGAAAATAATATAAAATTTGCAAGTCCAAATAGCACGATTATTAAAGCTGAATCAAAGATTACAGTCGATCATCCGGAGAGTATTGTTGGAAAACGCGTGTTAGTCGTTGAAGATGGTCCGACGTTGACACATGGAGAAATGAAACTTGGTGCAGGTATAGTCGCAGCTGAACGTTTGGGAGCGAAAGAAATCATTGACCCGCGTCCATTCGCAGTAGGAACATTAGCCGAAACGTTCAATAAATACGGACATATTGGAAACGTCCTTCCGGCGATGGGATACGGCGAACAGCAATTAAAAGATCTTGAAGAAACAATTAATAAGTCCGACTGTGATGCAGTGATCATTGGGACACCGATCGATTTAACTCGCGTCATTTCAATTAATAAACCGTGCACACGTGTACACTATGATTTAGATGAAATGGGCAGTCCGAATTTAAAAGATATTTTAAAAGATTTTATCCAAGAACATAAGCTTGTGTGATAAACATTCGGTAGCAATCAAATATTCTAGAAGACTAGCGACAGATCAGTTGCTAGTCTTTTTAAATGTGGGCGTCAAAGAAAGCGAATTGAAAAGAAACCACTTTAACTCGGTTTCATAACCTTATTTAGATACATCACGGAGAACCGTACCATAAGTAAATGAGGTTTTCGAAAAATCACCTTTGAAGAGCCCGCTCACTCCGAGGGGGCTTTTATAGTTTAGTAAACAAGTTCGGAACTTTGATAATCGCCTAATTGGGCTGAAGTAGAGAATTATTTTTACATTAGCCTTTTTACAGACTTACTATGATTAGATTGTCCAAACTATTCCTCCTTAACTGCATATTTTACAGTATTAAGGAGGTGAATTTAATGTTCCGTATTATTGATTATGAAGCAACAGAACCGGTTCGTAAGGTTGATCGAATTAGACCAATTCCGATTACTCATTCTCCGAAAAAACTTAAATTAGCACATATTACTATAACTATTCCTCGAAGAGATGCAAATGAAAATGATGTAGAATTAATTGCGACAGTGGGAGTGCGTGGTGTTACTGGTACATCTCAACTTTTGTTTAAGATCTTCCGTGATGGAAAAGAAATATTCAGGACTCAAGTGGGCATAGAATCGGATCCTGCATCAGAGGTAAATTATGTTGAAACATTTCAAACTATAGATATGGATGTGGGGAAAGGTAAACATCGTTATCAAGTAACAGTTGAAAATATTACTCCTGGTACGGAAGCTGCTGTTGTAGGACCGATTTCCTTTAGTGGTTTAGCAATTGCTCCTTCCGAAAAAGATCATGATAAAGACTAAGACATGGATCGTGACATCAGGGCGTGGCCAAGACTGCAATCGAGAAACGGTGTGTAAAACGAGTCAAGATTGAGACAGAAGCAGAATAATGTTTTAGAAATTAATGTATCTAGAATAATTAAATTAAGTCCCTTTAGTTCAGCGCTGAAGGGACTACGTTTTTTTGGACATTAAATAACGGGTGGGCGCGTAAAATAGAAAAATAGACTAAAAACGCCGTGAGCCCCGCGCATACGAATAAGAAATTAATCAAAGCCTTAAATACCATAAAGAGCCAAATCAGGAGTATTCGGAATAAAATACGATTTTTAAATGAGGTGAAAGGTGGAGGTAACTAAAAATAACAAAGTGCTTGTCCGATTATGGTAGTGTAGATGATAGAAAAATTTCGTCAGGTAAAAATAGAAGAAGGAGTAGTTTTTAACATTCCGGTTATCGTGGTCACAAGAACAAAGAAAAAAAGCTGAATCTACTGAGTCAGCTTTTATCTTGTAATCATTCCTTTTCTTATTTATTTTAGTTCCGGCTCATTATGTTTCAACTTTTTTATCATTCTATTATTTAGGATGATTTTCTATTTTTTGCGACTTCATTTTATGAATGCCTGCAAGAAAAGTATCAATGATCAGGCCGATGCTGACATCAAGATCGATGGGGATACCAAAGCCATTCTTTTGTTCAAGAGAAGCAAAGCCATGTAAAATGCTGCGAAGCCCTCTGGATGCATGAATGGATTCCTCATCGTCGAGATCATAAGCCTGTAGCACACGAACAACAAGGTCAACAATTTTTGAACTAATAAGATTAAATTCTGCATTGTTCGAATCAGCATTTGCCCAAAGAGTTGCTTCATATAATCCAGGATGAGTACGGGCAAAGCTCATATACGCTTTACTAATCGCATGAATAGCTTCATCCTTTGATCGTCCAATCGCAGCTTGTGATAAATGTGTATATAATTCCTCTAATCCATAAATAGCTAAAGCCCTTTGCAAACCCTGTAATCCATCTACATGATTATATAAGGAAGGCGGGCGAATCTTTAATTTTTTTGCTAGAGTTGCTAAAGTTAAAGAGTGTACACCATCAGTGTCAACTATGTCTGTTGCTGCAGTTAAAATGGTGTTTAAATCTATTCTTGCTTTAGGTGCCATTTTTGATCCTCCATTTTGTTCAACTAATTGTTTTCTCAAGCTTAGAAATAGCGAGTTCAATTATACTTCCAGGCTGCATGACCATTTTTCCATGTCCTACGGCAAGAAGGGAAGGGTTTTGATTTTTAATCTTTATTGCACTTTTTAGTGCCTCTTCCTTATTCCAAGTCGCCATGGCTGGGAAAGGAAATAAAACTTGTATATGCCCGGAAACTGAGACTCCACCTCGAGTTTGAAAAGCATCTCCAGCAATGATTGCTTTCGTTCGTTCATCAATAAAAGACATTGAGCCAGGAGTATGACCTGGTGTACTGATCGCTTTCAGTGAGCCAATTCGATCTCCTTCTTGAAGTAACACATCTGGCTGTGTTTTTACCTCTCCAGGCTTAGGCACTCCACCTTTTATTGGTGTTTTATTTTCATTTTTATCTAAAGAGCGATCACCTCTTAATAAGCGTTCGTCTCTTTTGGAAATATAAACCATTACGTCAGGAAGCATCTCCTTTAGTTTATCCAATGAGCCGATATGATCCCTGTGAGCATGTGTTAAAACAATTCGTGTTAAAGGCTTCCCAACTTTTTGAGCTGTATCAATGATTGATTTATAGCTATTTGGCAGAGCAGTATCTACTAAAGTTAGTTCATTTTTTTCTTCTACAAAGTAGCAACTAACTGGAAAAAGTGTAGGGGAAAAATTTAATTGCTGAATAAAACCTTCTTTAAAAACCTTCATTTTTTTACCACCTCATCTAACTAATAACGTTAGTTTTATTTTAACTAACATCATTAGTTTTGACAAGAAAAATTTTTTCTAAAATAGTTTGAAAGATCTCTAATTCCTTTTTAACTTTTAAAGACTAGACCAATAAAATTACTCGATGCCTTATTTAGATTCATTACGGAGAACCATACCACAAATAGGTAGCTACTTTCTTTAAAATGTAATCCCCTAAGTATGATTGGACAGTTGTTAGAAACCATGTTGTAGGAAGGGGGCCGCTAGGACTTCAGATTCTTGTAATAATTTCATCATTAACGTGGTGACAAGTTGTAATTCCAGGTCTAAATCTAAGCTCCCCTTTTGTATCAATGGGATTTACAGTTTTAAGCTCATACTGTTCCTATTATTGGATAAGCCTTAACAAACGTTGCAATCTATACTGGCAAAATTAATCTATCGAAACTAAGCTGCTGAATATTCGGCAGCTTTTGCATTATTCCTATGCAAAACTTATAATATTAAATAAAGTTACATCTTTCTGAAAAGACTTTAAAATCCGGGGTTTTTCATTTATTTTAAGAAAAATGTTGCGTAGGTATGAAACTTGCTAGTGCTTATATAACTGTGCCTCACGTGGAGTCGACAGATGATACGACCTACAACTTGAAAATATGGGAGGGAACTTAATGAAGTTATTGAAATCATCACAAGAGGAGTGATTCAGGCTTGAGAAAAGTTCCGTTTAAAAAAATGCATGGTTGCGGCAATGATTTTGTTGTGATTGATAATCGGGATTCTGTAATGAAAAGTTTTGAGCTTTCTCATTTTGTCAAGTCCGTTTGCACCAGGAGGTTCCATATTGGTGCGGATGGCCTAATGTTATTGGAAAAATCCACCTCAGCAGATTTTAAAATGAGATATTTCAACTCAGACGGCAGTGAAGGGGAGATGTGCGGAAACGGAGCACGCTGTATTGTGAAGTACGCCTATTTAATGGGAATAGGCGGGGATGTTATGACTTTCGAAACGTTGAATGGTATTTACGAAGGAAGAATACTTAATGAGAATGTCCAAATTAAATTTCCGCCCATACCGATTCAGGATTTCCATCTCAATCAACCTTTTCCTTCAAATGAAAACGTTTTCTATCATTTTGCTTGGGTAGGCGTACCACATACGGTATTTGTTGAAAGGAATATAGATCTAAAACAGGATCAATCTTTTATTCAGTGGGCCAGAGCAATCAGATACAATCCAGCCATCTGTACAAGTGGAACGAATGTAAACTTAATTGAAATATGTGATGAAAATCAAATCAAGATTAGAACGTATGAACGCGGAGTGGAAGATGAGACATTGGCCTGTGGTTCTGGTGCGACCGCTTCGGCAATTATTTCAGGTTTGTTGAGCAATGTATCTTCTCCTGTGAAAGTTCATACCAAGGGAGGCATTTTGACGATTACCTTTCGAATCACAGAAGACTATGTTCAAGATATATTTTTGGAGGGAAATGCGGTTGTTGTTGCTGAGGGAGAACTTCTTTCAGAAGCATCAGTCAGAGTATAAAGTGGAAAGGGAGAGGATGGTTAAGATATGTATTTACACGGGACATCTAAGATTAATAAACAGGGTGATTTAGAAATCGGCGGTTGTTTGTAATAGAATTGACGAAACAATACGGCCGTCAAAAAAGGTGGGGATATTTGAATGTTATTATCAAAAATACCGAGAAAATGTTATACACAAGTACAAACACCCATTGAAAAGTTAAATCGGCTTACTAATTTATTAAATGGGCCTAATATTTTCATCAAAAGAGATGATTTGTTGGGACTGACCGGGGGCGGCAATAAAACAAGAAAATTAGAGTTTTTAATGGCGGATGCAATTGCAAAGGGAGCAGACACGATTGTAACATGTGGTGCGCTTCAATCGAACCATTGCCGTCTAACATTGGCTGCAGCAGTGAAAGAGGGATTAAAATGCCAGCTTGTATTAGAAGAAGGGGTTGCAACAACATATGACCCAAATGCGAATGGAAATAATCTCCTATATAAATTGCTTGGAGCAGAAGAGATTATAGTCGTAAAAAATGGTTCAGATTTAAATGACGAGATGCAGGCAGTAAGTGAAAAACTGATTGCTTCAGGAAGAAATCCCTACGTCATTCCTGTCGGTGGATCCAATGAGTTGGGTACTGTAGGATATGTTGCTTGTGCACAGGAAATCCTCCAACAATCATTTGAACAAGGGCTCGCGATTGACCATATTGTTGTGGCAAGTGGAAGCGGTGGAACACAAGCAGGATTAATTGTTGGGTTACATGGAAACAATGCCTCCATTAAGGTAACCGGGATTAATGTTTCCAGATCAAATGAATTACAGATCCCTAAAATCTATCAACTAGTTCAAGAGACAGCCAAATTTCTAAATGTTTCATGTGAGATTCCCAGTGAAAGTGTGCAATGCAATGATCAGTTCGTTGGCGGAGGTTATACGATTCCAACAGAAGGCATGATTGAAGCGGTACAAATGCTGGCACGTACAGAAGGGATCCTATTAGATTCCGTTTATACTGGGAAAGTAATGGCTGGACTGATTGAATTGGTCCGAAATGAAACTTTCAAGAAAGATGAAAATGTACTGTTCATACATACAGGCGGTTCTCCTTCCCTATACGCAAACCATACATTATTCAATGAAGATTTGTTTGTTTTGCAGGGTTGACGCATACAGCGGAGAGCAAATGTATTTGGATTGTGGATTAAATGATAAAAAGTGTTGAACGAAGGGCTAAACATATGAAGGCTGTTGCAGTTTTGTCGGATTCAGAATATTATATGTGTTTGCTTAAGTGGGGATATAACGATTAAATGGCTAAAGCAAACATGTAAAAATGACAAGGGCGGCAGAAATGAGAAGGGATATTACCACTGGAATAAATATGAATTCGAATAGAATGGAAACGCTAACAAACATAGGGGGTAACGACTTTGGGAAAAAAATTAAAAGCCTATCGTTTTCCATTAATTCTTCTTTCCGCAATTATTATCGGCTCCATTATCGGACTGATTTTTGGTGAAAAGGCTGGTGTTATTCGGCCACTTGGAGACTTGTTTATCAATCTACTTTTCATGGTAGTTGTTCCACTTGTTTTCTTTTCTATTTCATCGGCTGTAGCCAACATGGACAGCATGCGCCGGCTTGGTAAAATCATGGGATCGATGATAACCATTTTCGTCATTACTGGTATTATTGCTTCGGTCACGATGCTTGTTGCAACGATTATTTTTCCGATGGGATCTGGTGTGGATATCTCTTTGGAAACTCCGGGAAACTTAGAAAAGCTAACACTTTCAGAACAACTTGTAAGCACTTTCACGGTTCCGGATTTTGTTAACTTGTTTTCCCGTCAACACATGCTGGCTCTCATTGTGTTTTCTGTTCTTATTGGAATAGCAACAGGGTTAACCGGTGAAGTTGGCAAACCGTTTGCCCGATTTCTTGAAAGTGGATCTGAAATATTTATGAAGGTCATTCAACTCATTATGTATTATGCACCCATCGGTTTAGGAGCTTATTTTGCTGCGTTGATAGGAGATATGGGCGCGGAGTTGATTGGTGATTACGCTCAAGCATTCCTCCTTTATTATCCGGTTGCCATTCTTTACTTTGCTATTGGATTTACACTCTATGCATTTATTGCAGGAGGAAAAAAGGGGGTTACCCGTTTTTGGAAAAATATCCTTACACCAGCAGCAACGGCATTGGGAACCGGAAGCAGTTTTGCCACATTACCGGTAAACTTACAAGCTGCCAAAAACATAGGCGTTCCGAAAGATATCAGGGAAACCGTATTACCTCTTGGAGCAACCATTCATATGGATGGATCCTGTCTTTCAGCAATACTTAAAATTGCTTTTGTATTCGGTGTGTTCAACATGGACTATAGCGGAATAGATACGTTTCTAACAGCTATTGGTATAGCCTTATTGTCCGGTGTTGTAATGAGCGGGATTCCTGGCGGAGGCTTCATTGGAGAAATGGTTATTGTTACTCTCTATGGCTTGCCGATCCAAGCATTGCCAATTATTTCAGCCATCGGTGTCGTCGTAGATCCGCCGGCGACAATGGTCAACGCTACTGGGGATACAGTAGCAAGTATGCTCGTTTCAAGACAATTAGAAGGAAAAGATTGGATGGACCAAGTAAACGTTGAAGAGCCACAACAGCATAGTTTAACCGTATGAGGAAGGAAAAAAGATAATAAAGGCTGATAAAGTTTCAGCCAATGCAAAGTCTTATGTAAGTGAATGATAATATGAGATTATTTAAATATAACTCTATCACCATGAAAGCAGGAAAAAAGAAACACTACATTTTGAAGTGACTCCAAAAAGGTAGGCATCATATTTTCTTAAGCAACCTCCAAGGTCTGAACTCGGTATTCTACCGGGCTCAGGCCTTTTAATTTTTCATGCGGATTTATAGCCTGGAAGATGCTCTATGATAGTTTCAATAAATACTTGTAAAATGGGAATTTTACCATTTCCTCTTATTTAAACTACGTTTATATGGTTGACCCCGAAAAAGGGGGATTTAAAAGTAGCTGGATTTGCAGGGAGTATACCGATAAGGAAAGAAACCTATGAGACGGGTTTTTGGATTATGAGCACGGACCTGATCATTGAATTAAACAAAGAAGAATATGTTTTTCAAGTAGCAAGTGAAAATGAAGCAGAAATAGCATTGGCCTGGCAAAAAGACTTTAAAAACAGATGGGAGAAGACTTCGTTATATATGGATGAAGGCCTTTCGGAGTTGGATTGGAATGAAGATGAGGACGAAGATTACATAAACCACCATGCAGAGGGTGAACCACTACTCATTATGTCATGTACGTATTGCTTCAAGAGATGAAGTGGCACAAGAAATATCAGCAAGACATTTTTAAGACAAATCAGAAATCATCATGCAGGAGCTCCGGGAAAATGTTAATTGGTTTAAAAAATAGTGGTACTGATTGCAGGAATGTTAAAAATCCCTACTTATTAACTAAACCCACTCCTTAATCTTTAGATAATATGTATCTAGCTTTTTAAGATGCTATAATAGAATGAGCAATAGGGCTTTCATGGGTGGTGGCTCATTCCCTGTAAAGGGGGTGATGCCTTATGACAGTATTCGAGAGTTTGATTTTGACGATCTCTTTTGCAACGTTAATCGTAGCTATACTGTCGCAACAAAAAAAATAACCACCCCATGACTGCCTAGCGAGCATTTTGGGTTGGTTATTTTTCGTGATAACTCAAAATTTGAGCTGCCCCCTTGAAGGGCTATTGCTTAGACCGAAGGTGTACCAGCACCTTTGGTCTTTTTTAATTTATTCATTTTCTATTTACAGTATACCCTCTTTTTCTTAAAAAGAAAACTAATCATTTGTTAAATGCTTAAATCGGAGCAAGAGAGCTATTCATGATGTGATTTCGTCTTCGCTTATCGTCCAAATCACTTGGTTCTTTACAGCTTTTGACGCGACTAAACCGACGTCAATGAATATATAATACGTATCGTTGCCATATGAATCAAAAACCGCTTTTCCTGTAATCGTTTTACCTGGTTGTAGCTCACCTTTTATCTCTTCCATACCAAAAAATTTAGCTTCATCAGGAAATCCCGACGTCTCTTTTTCATCGGCAAACATGAAATTATCCATCACATCTTTTGCTTCAATTGTTGTATCACCAATATTTTTGACGGTAATATCTGCAATAAACAATTTCTCTAATTGTGGGCCTTCACCATTAATATCAGGTACTTGTTTAATCGACTCCATCGTAACTTCATATTTTCCTAAAGTATCTTCAATTTGAGCAGTATCACCCAGTTTTAAATCTGGTTGATCGTCAAAATCATCAGATGAAGTATCTCCTTTCGCTTTATCCGTTCTGTTAGCTTTCTCATTCTCTTCTTGATTTGATTTACTTAAGTCATTCGTGCCGTTATTAGAGCTCTTATCTGATGAACAGGCTGTTAAAAGTCCAAAGCTTAGTAAAGCAGTTGCTAATACATATAAAAGACGTTTCATTTATCTACCTCCAATAAAATTAATATAGTGCTTGTGGTAAAAATTCATCAGATGATTTGCAATCTAAAAAGTGAAATGTAGTTGCTACTAATCGGCATGTAATATTCCGGGGCCGATTGGAACTCATACGTTAAGAAAAACTTTTGGTTATCATTTCTATCAAGAGCATAAAGATGTTGCCATGCTGCAAAGGATTTTTGGGCATTCTTCGCCATCCGTCACGTTGCGTTATATCGGATGTATGATTGATGATGCATTTATTTGTTCAAAGAAGTCAACAAGATCAACTGTAAACATTAATCTAGAATCAACACTTTTGGTATGGAACCAACGGGACTTAATATATCATGAACTAAACTTTACTGCCGTAGTCATATACATAATATCGTTATCAAGTTTAATAGTACCTAGACTCTTCTTTTCATATTCACCATGTAAAGTAATATCAATATTAGTAAAACCAAGTTCTTCATACATTTTTACTAATTCATCTTCAGAGAAAAATGATTTCCACGGAGCACCAATTTTTTCCATTAATTGAAGGTGTTCGTTTGCTTTTTTGTGTCTTGGAGGCGAAAATACTTCTTTATTCATAAAATCTACACTACACCCTACAATATTTATATGACTACAGAAGTACTGGAGTGCTTTGTATACATTAGATTTACTAATAAAGAAGGTGCCTCCCTCCCAAATAATATAAGTTGGTTTGCTATGAATCATTCCTTCTTGTTCTAGTTCCTCAAGAATGGTAGAATTAATATCTTTTTCAAGATCACACTGTAGAATCTTAGTCTTAGTTTTAGTTTTGGAATATGAATAAATATTTTTAATGTCATTCGCTGCAATATCTAATCCAAAACATTTTTTATTTTTTAAGGAAAAGAGTGTATCTGGTTTTGTATCTAACCCTACAGATAGAATTAACAGTTGCTCAAATGAATTAGAATGTTTGTTTATTTGGTTAGTTAAATAATGATGTCGGGATATAACATTTCGCGTATAAAATCCATCATATAACTCATCACAACTTTCTTGAAATTCATTCGCATATTCAATTTCCCTAATAATTTTTTCGGACTGCATATCATTCAAGTGTTTACTTTTTACATATGGAATTCCTAACATTGTTAAATTAAGATCTTCTTTTTTAATCAAGTTACTTCCTCCTCGTATATGATATTTAAGCCTTATTTCAAACTTTATTTGATATTGTTTAAAAAACCATATTTTTGCAGTTAAGCTGTATGATCATCTAACCTTCTTTATAGTAACTGTATGGCTTTTTTTATCATCCTTCAGTTCGATGGCTTGAGATGCAAGTTTTTCTTGACTAAACTTACTTTGCTCAGGCAGCATCACTTTCATACTCTCTATTGAGTCATCCAATGCTGATATGTCAATAAAGCCTGCTCACTAGTAGCGTTTGGTTCAACGTTGATATCAAAGAGATCCTTATCTGTATTCACTGTTGCACTAACTGCAGGCAGGATGCCTTGAAAAGATAAAAGAACGACTAAAATTATTGGAAAAACTCTTTTCAAAAGTATGCCTCCTAATGAATTAAGAAGGTAAATATTACTAATGATGTGAAAATAAGGGAAAATGTAACATTTAATAAATAATTGTAATAGTATTTTAATATAAATCAAGGGAAAAAAAGTTTATTGTCGAAAGATACGGAAAAAGTAGTGTTTTTCCAAATAATAAATTCAAAAATTATAATCCTTGTTGACTAGTATACAGATATTTAGACTTATATTGATTTGTAAGTCGTTTCTTAGTCGATGAGACTACATGTTGTTATACTAAAAGAAATATTTAGTGCCTAAAACAACTAAAAAGAGATTGGAAGCCATATGAATCCAATATTTACAAGGAATTGAAGAGATATTAAACCAAAAGAAAAAGACTGAATCTATGTTGGATCCAGCCTGAATTATGATTAATTTGGGATTTAAAAAACCGATTGGGGAAGAGTGGGTGCTTTAGCGGTCATGACCAAAAACTATTCCCTTAATTTTCTGCTTTATAGGCATCCAGGAATAGTTGTCCAAGATGACCCTTTCCTTTGAAACCTAA
The DNA here is from genome assembly GCF_003605405.2 of Siminovitchia terrae. GTDB lineage: Bacteria > Bacillota > Bacilli > Bacillales > Bacillaceae_C > Siminovitchia > Siminovitchia terrae. The sequence continues at coordinate 340,396 of NZ_QYTW02000002.1, forward strand.
ATCACGTAGGCCATTATCGATCACCGTTAATACAGATAGAACTTTTTCAATGAAGGCATTTTCCCCCATATGACCAATTCGCAAGATGACATCTTCATATTGCGCCAAAGAAGTGGCGATGTATAGATTGTATGTTTCTTGGATGTGTTGTTGTAATCGTAATGCGCCTATTTCTTCTGGAATGATGATGGCAGTGACCGTATTGGAGCATCCTGATTCTAAGAATAAGGATAGTCCATATTCTTGTATGGATTTTCGCACGGCGTTCGCAATTTTCGCATGTCGCTTATAAACCGCCAATTGTCCTTCTTTTAAAATATTGTCCAAGGCAATGTCTAAAGCTTCAATATGGCCAGCGGGCATCGTATAAGGCAAGGTTCCTTTTTCAATATATCCATTGAAAATTTGGAGGTTTGCATAATATGAAGCAATTGGTGTTTTTCGATCATTCATCGCTTTTTTGGCGTCCTCACTAATAGAAACGATAGCTAAGCCAGTAGGTGCTGAGATCGCCTTTTGAGTACCTCCACAGCAAATATCGATTTGATTTTGGTCGACATCGATGGGTTCAGCAACCATACCAGCTACTGAATCCACCACTGTCAGAATACCATATTCCTTTAGTAAGGGAGAGAGTTGGCTAACATCATTTAAGATGGACGTTGGTGTATCACAATGTACTAATGTTGCATATTTGAAGTCATGATCTTTTTCTAAATAATCTCGTAATTCTTCAACAGGTATGTCTTTATGATAATCAAAACTTAAGACAACAGGTTCTCCTCCGTACATTCTGACAAAATCTTGAAAACCTTCACCGTATATACCGTTATCAAGTACAAGGACACGGTCGCCAGGTTCAGTTAAGCTCGCACAGGCAGCTTCCAAAGCTAGAATCCCTTCTCCAGCAAGCAGCAATACCTCATTTGTAGTACCCATGACCTGGGCCATCTTTTGACATACCTCATGGTAATAGTCGATGAATTCTTTATCAAAATCAGGATTATTTGTTTTTTTAGCTAACGCCAAGCGGACATTCTCACGTACGTCCGTTGGTCCTGGTGCATAGCTTGGTTTAAATCTCATATAAATCGTTCCTTTTCAATCATGTATTTTATGGGATAACCTTAGCAAATAATTGATATGTTTAAAAGTATCAACTTATCTTAAAATCTAGGGGTCAGTTTAAATAAAATACCATCTATAGATCCTTTACAATTAGAAATTTTTCGGGGCGAGATTATATAAAATAAGATTGCAAATGAGGAGAATAATCAATTACAAAAGGTTAGAATTGCCATCTATACCCGGAACACATCAATTGAACAACCAAAAGGACTAAGCTCTATCGTGCCATCCAAGTATTAAAAGAAAAATATGAAAGAATGGGATTTAAAGTCCAAGGTATATACTCTGAAGTTGGATGTTATGGATTAGAAAGGAGATTTGAACGGAGTATTACATCGGAATGGACCTCGTTTCCAATTACCGAAACTTAATATAAATAAACTTCTTTTAAACTCGTTACGGTGAACCGTACCACAAGTGATGGTAAATAGAAATATTGAGATGAATATAGAGATAACTAAGCTTAAAAAGCTAATTGAAATTAGGAATAAATGATAAATCAAATGCGTTGTAAGAGGATTTTTTCCTCTTACAACGCATTTTTACATTGAAATTGAATGTTTGTAGAATTAAGCAGGTATTTTGAAAAAAATAACGAATGAGATATAAAAGGAGAAATATATCAAAAATTAGTTAGATAAGTAAAGTAGGGATAAATATAATTATGAGTAGTCCAAATAAAGCTGCAAATGCAGGGGTGCATGGATCATCAGGATTTGAGTTTCAAAAGCATTGTGCATTATATATATTGTTTGATAAATATAAAGATATAAAAGACAGGAAGTACTTTATTTGCTTGGAACATCATGACGACTTTTTATTCTGTTATCAAACAAATGATGAATTAGTTTCTTCTATTGATGCTTATCAAGCAAAAAAGTCTTCTGGGGAATGGAAACAAGGAACAGAAATATATGAAATATTGAAAAAGATGGCAGAGGTCGGAATAACTTTAAAGAATGATAATATACAGAAGTTAGATAGTTACACACACAATTTAGAGTTTGTTACAAATAATTCAATCAGCTTAAATAATAATAAAAGAGGAAAAGGGAAAAGAAAAAGTACTATTATCAATGAAACAACTAGTAGATTAAGATTGATGGACTTAAATGAAGAAATAGGTAGCATAATCAAATCTGAAGTACAGAAATTATTAGGTCAAAATTCAGAAGCTTTAAAGGAACTGGACAATGTATCAATGGCATATATTGATTTACCAAAAAAGTATAAGCAACAAAAAGACTATTTAGTAGGACATTTTAATAGAATATTTGGTAAAACGGTTAGCGATCATAGAGCCGCAGTAGAGACGCTATTACTTCTATTTAGGGATGTTGAAAACACTTTAAATAGAGGGAATGTTGTGAAGATTATGGATGAGTCAAAACGTGTAAGTAGTGAAAAAATAGATAACGCAATAAATATTATTACTACAAAAAATATGGCATTTGATTTGTGGCGGGCAGAAGAAAAAGAGGTGTGTAATAAATTAAGGATCGCTATTTCTGAAAAGAGGAGATTCGAATCAGATTTCATTAACTCTATTGATAGATTTAAAGACAAAGAACAAGTAGAACATCAGAAAATCTTTTCTTTTGTTAAAGATAACAAAAATTCATTAGATGATTTTATAGATGAGTTTGATTGTATTCAATTCCTATATGAGGAATTTTCGAAACATGTGAATTCACAATTACCAACATTAAGTATTAAAGCTGCTATCTATGCAGCTTATATAGAAGTGAGGGCAGAGCTTTGGGAGTAAATCTAGTAATTAATAAGCTTATAGCATATACAGAAAAGGAAAATAAATATTTTTATACGGAATTTGATAAAAATGTTAATATTATTTACGGTAAAAATACATCTGGTAAAAGCACAGTTTTTCAGTTGCTACTTTATACTTTTGGCATTAATGATAATAATGATTATTTAAAAGAAATAATCGATGAAGAAGTAATAGTAAGAGTGGACTGTCAAATAGTTAAAGATAATAAAACAGAACATGTAATATTTGTAAGAGAAGATGAAACTTTGTGTATAAAAAGAGAAGGTTCTCCTCCAATTAAATTCAATGGTATAAATGCCAATAATTCTTACGAACATATAAAATTAAAAAAATATATGCATAAACTGTTTAATTTTTCTTTGATGTTAGAGAATAAGGATGGTTATAACTTAGCACCAATTGAAGCAATGTTTTTACCATATTACATATCACAGTCAGTTGGATGGGTATACCTTCGAAAAGCATTTAGCAGCTTTGAGTTTTACAGGAATTTTAAAAATGACTATTTGGACTACTACCTTGGAATAGAATCGATTATTGATAGAGAAAAAAAACAGAAACTTGAACAACAACTTAAAAATAAAGAAGACGAAATAAAATTTTATATTAATTTGGAAAAAAATAACGAGGAATTTCAAGTTACTAAATTAGTAGATGAAAAATTTACAGAATTAGCCAAAGGCTATCTCACTTCTCATAGCGATAACCAAAAACTATTAATTGAGAAAGAAGAGAAGTTGATTTCTAAATGTAATGAACTTAGTTATTATCAAGAAAGGCAGTCATTACTTCGAAAAATTTCAAGAGATCACAAAAAGCAAGATCCAATAGATGGAGTGTGTCCTACCTGTGATAAAGAGCTAAGTTTCAGCATTGCTAGTTCTTATAAGTATCTTCAAGAAAAGAATGATACAAAAAAAGAAATAGAAAATTGTAAAACTAAGATAAAGAGTATATCATCTGAAATAAATTCTTTAAAAAAGGATATCGATAGGCGCAAAAAACAAAAGTTAGAGGAATATGAAATTTTAAAGAAATACAAAAGGTATAACTTATCCTTTGATAATTGGTTGGAAAACAAAGCAAACATACATTTAATATATAACCTACATCAAAAACTTGGGGAACTAACAACGGAAAAAGAGGGCATTGTAGATGACCTTAAAGGGTATAAAACTGAAGAAGAGGTTGAAAACCTAAGAAAAAGTAAAAGTAGAGAGTTTGAAAAGATTTTTCTGAGCTATCTTGATGAGTTAGGAGTAAAACAATTACAAGAAGATCGTTATAAATCGCTATATAAAATATCAGCTTTTCCTTCTCAGGGTGTTGAACTTCACAAAACAGTACTTGCATATAATTTTGCATTTAACAAAGTAATAGAAAAAACTAATGAAATTCATCGTTTTCCTTTTATGTTAGATGCAATTTTTAAAGAAGATATTGAACAGTCAAACAAAGATGCTATTGTAGAATTTATTAGCAAAAACAAACCTAGAGATACACAAATAATCCTTTCAATTGCAGAGATAAAAGAATTTGAAAACAAGATAAATGAATACAATAAAAATTATTTTAATCAAAATGCAAAACTAATTTGTATAGGAGAAGGAATTAGAGAACGATCTTTTCTTAGTAAATACGATGGTAGTATAGATTATTATTTAGAAGAAACATTTAACATTATTTATTAAAAATGTAATAAGTTATAAGAAAGTTAACTATTTCAAATGAGTAAATAACACACTTACAGCCCAACTTACTGTTTAAAATAAATCGATATATATTTAGATTATTGATATAATTTTGTAAGGCTACTTTCAAGAAATAATACTGTACATTCGAATAAGGGGATGAGAGAGTTGAATATTGAAAACTTATTTATTAATCAAGTTACAGTAGATGATGAATTCAATTATAAGGTTCTTTATAACGACAGCAGAGGGGCAGGCTTCAAAGATGAGTATAAAGCTTTAATAAGAGAAGCTATTTCCAAGAAAGTAATTATTGTGGAAAAATTTATTATTGCAGAAAATATTCAAGATGAATTATACGAAATAAGTGATACAAAAGGCTTTGAACATACTTTAATTGAGTGTTTGAAAAATTACCATAATGAACCTGATTATTTAATTTCTCCATTTATTTACATATTGAAGAAATTAGATCCTAACTATACACTTGGTGTTACAGAGGATAAATTGAAAATCGTATCTAATCTAGTTAAAGCAGAGATACGTCCAAGAATTGATGGGAAGAATGCTGAACCTAGATTGTTTTTCCCTAATGAAAAAGTTGCTATCTCATCAACGAATGATAATGTTGAAAACTTAGGTGATATTTTATCTGTTAAGGATATCATCGTATATATAATTGGTACTAATGACCGTTCTAATACTATTTATGCATATAAAGTTAGTAGAAGTGATAAATTTTTTGAAGTGGCAAGAGATTATTTAGATAGTATAAGACCAGACTTATTCAATAAGGTTAGGAAATTTGAGATTTAATTTCACAACAAAAAAGGGGCTGTCAAATAAAGTGTGTAAGTACACTTTACTCAAGGTATCTTAAAGCCCTATCGTTCAGCTCGTCGTGAAGGAGTAATTGGTTCCTGACCATGGTCCAATTTTGAATACGGGCATTATTCCATTTTGTCCCCATTTCTTTAATGCGCAAATACAATACTTTTAACAGGGCATTTTTAGGGAATGCTCCTTTTTTGGTCACTTTCCTAAAACTTGAATGAATGCTTTCCACGGCGTTAGTCGTATACATGATTTTGCGAATAGCGCTGCCATAGTCAAAGAGCTGCTCGACATGTTCAAAATTTCTCTCCCATACGTCAATGACTCCTGGATAGGCCGTCCATTGTTGTTTAAAGGATGCAAAGGCATTTGACTCGGAGCACTATATACCTTTCTTAATGCCTGTGTAAATACTTTATAATCCTTGCTAGGTACGTATTTGTGGAGTGTGGATCAATGAACGATATTCTTAATTTCGATCATGTCTAAGAGTTTGATAGTCGATATGGTTTTGTAATAACTATAGCCTTCAGCTAAGCCCCTATTTCTTCACAATTAATTTTTCCTTTCTTGAGATTTTTCTATAGTGTAATGAAAAGTTACTTTAAAGAGCCGAAATGATCCCACATTTCAGCTTTGCGATTTATTAAAATCTGTGGCACACTTTATATCAATTTTTATGTTTTTATTATTTTTGATATTTCCTGAAATCCTATCATATCAACGATATTGCACTATATTGTATTGGCAAAGTACTGAGTGGGAGTAAAAGCAAAAGCCTTAGAAATCCTTTTTAGGATTTTAAGGCTTTTCTTGATGGTTTAGAAAACCCCTGGCTATGCCGGGGTTCCAGAGAGCTTATAGCGTGGTAACAAAAAAACCTCACTTCATGGTAGGATAAAGTTGGTTTCCCGACCACTTCATCTCGCCAAGAAGGAGGTATGCCCTTATGAAGGACATGAACAGCTTAGCACATACAACATGGAATTGTAAGTATCACATAGTCTTTGCCCCAAAATACAGAAGGCAGATCATTTATGGAAAATACAAAAAGAGTATTGGACAAATAATAAGAGATTTATGTGAAAGGAAAGGTGTAATCATTCATGAAGCAAATGCCTGTCCGGATCATATTCACATGTTAGTTAGTATCCCACCTAAATTAAGTGTATCTCAATTCATGGGTTACCTAAAAGGGAAAGGCAGCCTGATGATATTTGATCGACATGCAAATTTGAAATATAGATATGGAAATCGGAAATTCTGGTGTCGAGGTTTCTACGTCGATACAGTGGGCAGAAATAAGAAACAAATACAAGAATATATTAGAAATCAGCTAAAAGAAGATTATATGGCCGATCAGTTAACGTTGTTCGAAGAATTTGACCCATTTACGGGGGGAGAAAAATCGGAAGAAATAAAGAAATTCTTTAGAATTGGTGTGGGAATGTGGTACAGAAGGGAAACTCTTTCAGTGGGCCTTTTAGGCCGAGGCCGGTAAGAGAGGCTTTCAGCCGCAGAGCAAACCACCAGTTCAACACTGGTGGTTTTGATTTCTTTTGGAATGATACTATTTTGATACCAGTGTAAAGTTTTTCTGAAATTAATAAATCATTTTTTCAATGAGAAATTTTATTTTCTCAATATTCAATCAAAACATGATGGAACTCTGTTCCTGTTTGGTTCTACCACATTGATGAATTAATTATCCAAACAACAGTTTTTTAGGATGTATTAGTCAATGAAGATCAAATTCTATGTTACTATTAAAAATTCTTTTTAAACTTTGATTATAAATGTTATCAATCGCTTAGAAGTTTTCTATTTTTGAGATACTTGAAAGGACTTGATCAGTTATTAACTTTTAAGAAAAGCTTTTTATAATAAGAAGTTTTACTGCTAGAGTAGTTTTTTATGAATAAATGAACTGTACTACAATAATGGATACTTAATAAAAAGCTGCTTTTTTATTGCCGATGGGTGTACTATTTAGGGGTGGTCCTGAGAAAGAAATCCGTCAACGCTTGATTGATTTGGGGGTAATTGAAGGAGTAATCGCTTTGCCCTCATTGTTACAACCTTATACGGGTATTAAAACGGCACTCTTACTTTGCAACAAAACAAGCCGGAATCACGCAAAGGTAAAATTTTAATGGTAAATGCTGAAGATTTAGGTGAAACGGGTAATAAGCGTGATGTTGTATTGAGTGATGAAAAAATTGAATTGATTAATGATATAATTTCATCAGGGAAGGAAATTAGCCGAAATTAGCCGCTTTATTACTAGCGATGAGATTCAATTAAAACAATTGACGCCAAGTAACTATATTGTTAAAGAAAAAGCACAAATAAGTGACCTTGGTACTGTTACAATGATGTTTTATTGTCTGTTCGTGGAGTGAAGCGCAAGGCTGCGCTATTTACAAGTGATCGTAATAATGTATTGTTATCTCAAAACTTTGCTGGTATTCGTTGTAATGAATTATTAGATCCTGAATTTTTGCTATTATATTTAGAATCACCAGTTGCGCAATTTTATTTCGATACCCATACGACAGGTACAACAATTATGACATTATCAATGAAGAGTTTAAAAGACCTACCTCTTCCACTCCTATCATTAGAAGAACAGAGAAAAGTTGTCGAAACATACAAGACTGAACAAAATAAAATTAACGAAGAATTGAAACGTCTAGAAACACGCCAAAAGGATTTAAAGTTTGAAGTATATAAAGCAATGGGAATTAATAAGGCCTTTACTATTTTGGAATTGCTAAGGATTCCTTAACTATACGGAGGAGATAAAATGATTACAGGTGAAATTAAAAATAAAATTGATGGGATTTGGACAACCCTTTGGACAGAAGGAAATACAAACCCATTAACAAATATCGAACAGCTAACATATTTGTTATTTATTAAAAGCTTAGATGAAAGTGAATTACGCAAAGAAAATGAAGCTGCATTTTTAGGTTTAGAACATAAAGGAATTTTCTCTAGTATCCCAGATGATTTTACAGATATACAAAAAAAGCATTGGCCAAAAATGCGCTGGACTCAATTCAAACAGCTACCAGCGGAAGAAATGCATCAAGTGATGGTAACCACCATATTCCCGTTTATTAAATCATTAGGTGGAAAAGAGGATTCAGCGTTTTCTAAATATATGAAAGATGCTTCTTTCCTTATTAATAAACCAGCTACACTTCAAAAAGTTGTCACTGCACTTGATAGCATCCTAATGGAGGACCGTGATACGAAAGGTGATATTTATGAGTATCTATTGTCTAAATTGCTAACTTCAGGAACAAACGGTCAGTTTCGTACGCCACGCCATATCATTAATATGATGGTTGAGTTGATGAAACCAACTCCTGAAGATATAATTATTGATCCTGCTATGGGATCGGCTGGCTTTTTAGTCTCTGCAAGCGAATATTTACGTAAAAACCATTCAGATTTATTCCTTGTATCAGGATTAAAAGAACACTACCATAACACAATGTTCTATGGAAATGATATGGATACAACAATGCTACGAATAGGCGCAATGAATATGATGCTGCACGGTGTGGATGCACCGAATATCGATTATCGGGATTCATTATCGGAAGATAACAATGATGTAGAAAAATACTCGTTAGTATTAGCAAATCCTCCATTCAAAGGATCACTTGATTATGAATCGGTATCAAATGATTTATTAAAGGTTACAAAAACAAAGAAAACAGAATTGCTTTTTTTATCGCTATTTCTACGTATTTTAAAACCAGGTGGTCGTTCGGCAGTTATTGTTCCTGATGGAGTACTATTCGGTACCTCAAATGCACATAAAGCAATACGTAAAGAAATTATTGATAATAATAAACTTGAAGCGGTTATTTCAATGCCGAGTGGAGTATTTAGACCGTATGCTGGGGTATCGACAGGAATTATGATTTTCACTAAAACAGGTACCGGTGGCACAAATAATGTTTGGTTCTATGAGATGAAAGCCGATGGCTATTCTTTAGATGATAAACGTACTTCAATTGAAGAAAATGATATCGAAGACATTATTACTCGGTTTCATAACTTAGAGGGTGAAAACGAACGAAAGCGTACGGAACAATCTTTCTTTGTACCAGTAGATGAAATTCGTGAGCAAGGTTATGATTTATCAATTAATAGATATAAAGAGTTTGTGTATGAAGAAATAGAATATGCAAGTCCCCAGGAGATCTTGAAAAACATTAATGAATTGGAGAAGAAGATCCAAATGGGATTAAAAAAGTTGGAGGAATTCATAGATGCCAACATATAAATTAAATGATTTAGTTCAGAATGTTATTAATGGTGAGTGGGGTCAGGAAATTTCAAATGCCAATGCAGGAGTCAAGGTTATTCGTACAACCAATTTTTCTAATACTGGGAAGCTTGATCTCAGTAAAGAAGTTGTAAAAAGAGCTATTGATATTAACAAAGTGGAAAAAAAGAAACTATTACCTGGCGATATTATTATAGAAAAATCCGGAGGTAGTCCAGAACAGCCAGTTGGACGTGTTGTATTTTTTGAAGAAGAAGGTCTATATTTATGCAATAATTTCACAAGTATATTAAGACCAAATCGAGAATTAGTTGTACCTAAATACTTTTTGTACCTTATGTTTAATCTATACCGTACAAAGAGAGTTTTAAAATTCCAAAATAAAACCACAGGGATCATAAATTTAAAGCTGGATCAATATTTAAAACAGACAGATGTAAGTATACCTTCGAAAGATGCGCAAATGAGGATTGTGGAAGTTCTTGACCAAGCTTTTGAAATAATCAACATACGTCAAGCCCAAATTAATGCCTTAAATGAATTAACCAAAAATATATTTATAGAAATTGATTCAAAATATGGTGAAGAGTCTAAGAGAAAAATTAAAGATATTGCGAAGATAAATCCGGCTAAAACAATAATTGATAAGGATTCTGATATCGAAGTTTCATTTGTACCAATGAATAATGTTTCAGAAACAGGAGAATTAAGTTTAAAGGAAACAAAAAAATTAAAAGAAGTATATTCGGGATTTACCTATTTCGAAGAGAATGATATTTTATTTGCTAAAATTACACCTTGTATGGAAAATGGGAAAGGCTGTATTGCAAAAAATTTAATAAATAGTATAGGTTTTGGTTCAACTGAATTTCATATTATAAGAATTGAATCGCCGTTAACTATTAAATGGGTTTATCAGTTAACAATGACTAAAACTTTCAGGAAGATCGCGGAGATTAATATGACAGGAAGCGCAGGACAAAAAAGGGTACCCAAAAGCTTTATTGAAAATTACAAAATAAAAATTCCAAATGAATCTGATTTAAAGTATTTTAATTCTGTATTCGATCAAACGGAATCTTTAAAGCTAAAATTAAATCAATTATTAGAAAAAGAAAAAGCACTATATAATTCCCTGCTTCAAAGAGCTTTTAAAGGTGAACTATTACGAAATCAATTTTAATAAATATAACTTTTAAAGGAGATAAACCAATGTCTAATTTTGAGTTTTTATTGGATAAAAAGACATTTAATAGCTTTGCGAGTGCGTGTATAGAAGCAGAGCGAGCGATGCAAGTAAGCCCGGCCACGTGTGCGATTTTATCGCGCCGTGCGCTGGAACTAGCTGTTAAATGGGTTTATCAGTTTGATAATGATGTCAAGATTCCATACCAAGATAATTTATCGAGTTTAATTCACGATCGTCATTTTTTAGCTATTCTTGATGAGGAATTATTTCCGATGTTGAAGTATATTGTGAAGCTAGGAAATGCTGCTGTACATACGAATGTAGCGATTACAAGTGATGAGGCTATTCTATCTCTACATAATTTACATCAGTTTGTTTCTTGGATTGATTATTGTTATGCGGAGGAATATACAGCACCAGATTTTGATGAATCACTTCTTTATACTTCTGAGTACAAACGTGAACATCCTGAGGAACTTCACGATTTATATGAAAAGCTAAGTGCCAAAGATAAATCATTAGAGGATTTACGTAAACAAAATGAAAAACTTCGTCAGCAACTAACAGGTAATCGTCAAGCACAGCAAGAAGATTATAGTTTTCAAGTCGATGAAATATCAGAGTTTGAAACCCGTAAGCGCTATATTGATTTAGATTTAAAATTGGCTGGGTGGGAAATTGGCAAAAATGTAATAGTTGAGTATCCGGTGCACGGAATGCCAAACAGTGCAGGTGAAGGGTTTGTGGATTATGTATTACTTGGAACAAATGGCAAAGTGCTAGCCGTTGTTGAAGCAAAACGTACTTCAAAAGACGCAAAAGTGGGTCGACAACAAGCAAAATTATATGCAGATTGCATTGAGAAAGCGCAAGAAATTCGACCAGTTATTTTTTATACAAATGGCTTCGAAACATATATTTGGCACGACAATTATTCAGCTCGCCGTACATCTGGTTTTTATACGCAAGATGAGTTACAGCTAATTATTGACCGTCGAATGTTAAAGAAACCATTAACCAATATTGAAATTAATGAAGAGATTACAAACCGTTACTATCAAAAAGAAGCAATTTTAACTGTATGTGATGCATTTAGTCATAACCAGCGTAAAGCATTGCTTGTGATGGCCACAGGTAGTGGAAAAACTCGTACAGCGATTTCTTTAGTCGATGTGCTAACAAACCATCATTGGATAAAGAACACTTTGTTTTTAGCGGATCGCAAATCACTTGTGAAACAAGCTTTCCGTAACTTTAACACGCTATTACCAAATCTATCTCTTAGCAATATGTTAGAGAAGAAGTCTAATCCTGAAGAAGCCCGTATGGTGTTCTCAACGTATCCCACAATGATGAATGCAATTGATGAAGTGAAGAATAAAGACGGGAATAGGTTATTTACGATAGGTCATTTTGATCTAATAATCGTAGATGAATCACATCGCTCCATATATCAAAAATATAAAAGCATTTTCGATTACTTTGATGGGATGTTAGTTGGTTTAACTGCAACACCAAAAGATGAATTGGACAAGAATACTTATACAATTTTTGATTTAGAGAATGGTGTGCCGACTTTTGCGTATGAGCTTGCTAAAGCAGTAGAAGATGAATATTTAGTGGATTATCGAACACGCGAATCAACCTTAAAGATTCTAGATGATGGTATTCGTTATGACGATTTATCGAAAGAAGAACAAGAAGAGTTTGACGAGGTTTTCGAAGACGAGCCAAACGTGAAAGATATCGATAGTTCAGCAATTAATAACTTTGTCTTTAATAAAAATACTATTGATCACGTTTTACGAGATTTGATGGAGCACGGAATTAAAGTAGAAGGTGGAGATAAATTAGGCAAAACAATTATCTTTGCGAAAAATCATAAGCACGCACTAGCAATTAAAGAGCGTTTTGACTTAAAATATCCTGATTACGGCAGCAACTTTGCGGAAGTGATCGACTATAGCGTGGAATACTACCAAACATTAATTGATGACTTTTCGGATAAGGATAAAATGCCACAGATTGCGATTTCGGTTGATATGCTAGATACAGGAATAGATGTGCCGGAAGTAGTAAATCTAGTATTCTTTAAAAAAATTCGTTCGAAGACAAAGTTTTGGCAAATGATTGGCCGTGGTACGCGTCTATGTGAAGACTTATTTGGACCCGGAATGGACAAAGAGTATTTCTTGGTATTTGATTATTTGCGAAACTTTGAGTATTTCCGTGCTAATGAAAAAGGTGAAGAAGCGAAAATCACAAAATCTTTAACTGAGAAGCTCTTCAATTCCAAAGTGGATATTGGACGAGAGCTTCAAGATATTCAGTATCAAGTAGAACCATATTTAGGATATCGCAATAAGCTATTAAAAGAAATTCTAATGGATATACGGTCATTGAATGAGGAAAATTTCCGAGTTCGTCAACATTTACAGTATGTTCACAAGTATCAGAATGCAGATAATTGGAAAGCTTTATCCGTTGTTCAAACGAATGAAGTAAAAGAAAATGTATCACCATTAATTATACCAATAGATGATGATGAATTGGCGAAACGTTTCGATCTACTAATGCTTACGATTGAATTGGCAAGTTTACAATCAAATAACGCCACAAAGCCAATACAGCGTGTTATCGATACTGCTGAGGCACTTTCGAAATTAGGTACGATACCACAAGTAATGGCGCAAAAAGAAATTATTGATCTTGTGCGAACCAGTGAGTTTTGGCAAGAGGCATCAATTCTAGAATTGGAGAAAGTGCGCGAAGCATTACGTGATTTGGTTCGCTTTATTGAACGCTCTCGACAAAAAATCTATTATACGGACTTTCAAGACGAAGTGTTGGAAGTAACAGAAAATGCTTCGATATTAAATGTAAACGACCTTCAAAGTTATCGAAAAAAGGTTGAACATTACCTAAAAGAACATCAGCACGAGGATACATTGGCCATTTATAAGCTTCGTAACAATAAACCATTAACAAAAAAAGATATAGAGTACTTAGAGCACATTCTTTGGAATGAATTAGGGTCAAAAGACCAATACGAAAAGGACTTTGGAAATACACCAATAACAAAGCTTGTCCGTAAAACTGTTGGTCTAGACCGTAAGGCAGCAGTTGAAGCATTTTCAGCATTTTTATCTGAAGAAAATCTAAATCTTCAACAAGTAAAGTTTGTTGAGTTAATTATTGATTATGTGGTTAAAAATGGTACTCTTGAGCGCCAAGCATTGCAGCAAGATCCATTTACCACATTAGGTGGTATCACCGTAGTATTTAAAGATCAATTGCCTAAAGCAAAAGGAATTTTAGAGATAATTGATACAATTAACCGAAATGCGGAAGTGATTTCATAATAATTTAAGCTGGGGATATATTTATAACCCAGCTTTTTTCAATTCTAAAATTTATAAGGTCTTAAATTGCAGATTTATCAATCCCTATGCCACAGTTAACGGTATTACTATAATAATCCATTTTATCCTAAAGATTCCTTTTACAGATAATTCTATAGTTTTTTACCTTAAAGGAACTGGTGCTTTTCTTCAGTAACGATTATTCCGCAATCGAGCGCGATTGTGGAATAAAAAATAGCCATTACATTAAAAAAGCTCAGAATCCTGAGCTTTTTTGCTTGTTATTTATCAAAATCAACTAGCGAAATTTTTTTGGCGCAGCCTTTGCAAATGGCACAACTGAAGAAGGAACCGGAACCCTTTCCGGGTGAGTATGCCATTCTCCAAGGTAAAAGCACCTTCCATCTTCTTTGTCCCAAATATGTTAAAATACTCCTAATGTCCTCTGGTCTTCTACTAAAACTGGTTCTAGTTCTTTTATCTGTTTTCATTGGTTCCGAAACATCATCTATTAGACTTAAGCTCAGTTTTACTTAAGTCACAGTTCCAGCATCATTAGGGGGTAGAGTCAAAATGAAAGGTGTTTATGATCAATTTCGGTTGGCGAAATTTGAAAGTATCATTGAAAAAGTGATTAAGTTACAAAAGAAATATGACAATATATGTTTCAATCTACCTAAAGACAAAAAAACTACATTTTTAACAATTTGTTTGAAATATCCCCTAGGATAATTTCACAATTAGATTGATAAGGGGAACCTTACCACAAATAGGTAGCTGCTTTCTTTAAAATATAATCCCCTAAGTGAGATTGGGAAGTTGTTAGTAAGCATGTTATGTAGGGAGCCGCTAGGACTCCTACTTAAAAGGGCATTTAGTGCCCGTTTTGTCTATATCTTTTAATCGGGATCACTAGCGTTACATTAAAAAGTTAAAGTTATTTATCTTATTATTCCGAACGAATTTTTCCATCAAATTTGTCAAAAGGACAAACCTTAATCAAAGGTGATGCTATCCATTTAACATAATATGTAAATTTAGAATCGAAGACAAGAGGGACGGGCGACTTTAGGAAGCTTAGCTTCTGGGTTTCACACCCATAAGGACAATTACCTATAAGGGAAAATCTGTCGAAGTCCCTTATTTTTTGCGAGATGCATTTCTTCTCCCGCAGAGCTTTGAAAAATTCTGGTCAAACTGGGGGCAGAACAACAAGAGAGAATCATGAGCGAATGCCCAGTGATCTGGAAGACTTAGACAAACATGTCAAGCGCTATAGTGAGAAAAATGATGAGAATTTATTTGAATAATTAAAGATCTACATAGAAGAAGAGACGGCTGGAAGAAAAATATTCTGGGCCGCCCTGGAGAGCTTTTCTTATTTTATAAAGCAGCCTATGTGGTTGTTACAGAAGAATTATTAAAAGTACCTCTTACCACCGATGAATTTGCTGGAAGCTCCAGCCTCTTCAGGCAATTGAATCAAAAGTGGGACAGGTGCCGAGGGGACTGGTTATTCTTGTTAAATATGAAAATGTTGGTATTGGGACCGTGGAGAAGTTGTTTGAGCAGTTGAAGGAGAGACAAGGGTTTTAGCAGTTGCGAAGAATGGGATAAGGGTTCTGTACCTTTATCCCATTCTTTTTTTATAGAAGGAAAACAATCAATGATTATCCCATGTATATGCTGGTTGCCTGCTGCTCAAGAATCGGTATGAGTAGAATAATGTATACTCTGGCCTGTATTTAAAAACTTGTTCACACATTCTGTTCCTACAGTTTTTTCTATTTACAAAGTGAGCAACACTTCTTTTACTTTTTTGCCCTCAGGGTGTCCTTTTTCAAAAAGTCCTTCTATATAAAAGATGACAACAGCGGCAGATGCAAGAGGATGAAAGGGTTCATCGCTGCTGATTTTTTAAAAAAAGGGGGAAGTTTGGGATGAGCAGATTATTGATTGAGGAGCATCCCGTGATGATCATTCCGTCACTGGCTGTGAAGCTTGGGGTGAATGAAGCGGTGGTACTCCAGCAGATGCATTATTGGCTGGTAAAAAGCAAGCATATCAAGGACAAACGGAAATGGGTCTACAACACGTACAAGGATTGGCATGAGCAGTTTCCGTTTTGGTCGGAGAGGTCGCTGAGGCGCACAATCAATTCGCTGGAAAAGAGAGGATTGGTGCTGTCTGCGATGTTCAACCAGTCCAGGATGGATCAGACAAAATGGTACACGCTGGATTATGAAAAATTGGCTGTGCTTGATGGACAAGGTCAGAATGGCCAGCTCCCTGTCATGGACGGTACGGTGAACGGGCCAGCCAGGGAAGCTGAGCAGGTCAATTTGACCAAACCAATACCAGAGACTACTACAAAGAATACAACAGAGAGAATACATATTCCCTTTTCTGAAATCATTGATTATTTGAATGAGCAGACAGGATCCTCCTATAGGCCGAGCACGAAGCGGACATGGGAGCTGATCCGTGCACGCTGGAACGAGGGATTCACCCTGGAGGACATGAAGCAGGTCATTGACCTTAAGGCAGCCGAATGGCTTCACGATCCGTATTGGAGAAAATATTTGCGTCCGGAGACGTTGTTTGGAACGAAATTTGAGTCCTATTTGAACCAGAAGCCGATAAAAAAGGTGTGGCGAGAGGAGGAGTTTAATCTTGATGACTAAACGGGAGACGTTTTCGCTGATGGCTAGGATTGCGGTCTACTACGAACAATTTGAGCTGGATCAGAAAAAGCTGGATTCGTGGCATGAAGTGCTGAAGGAATGCAATCTAGAGGAGTTGGAAGCCGCGCTACAAGCGCATGTGTCGGCATCGGTGTATCCTCCGAAGATTGCCGATTTGCTTAAGAAACTGCTAGAGGCGCGGGTGGTTCCGGGCCCGGAAGAAACGGCAAGTATAGCTGCCGGAAAAGATAAGCCTGCCAGCCGCGAAGTGATACAGAGGGAGTTGGAGAAGGTTCGGACCATTTTGGGGATAGGCAGAGGAGAATCTTGATGCAGGAAAGGCCACTTTACAGCAAGGACGTGGAGGAAGCCTTTGTGGGAGCTTTGCTGCTGGATGGGGATCTGGCAAAAGAAAGTACCATCAAGCCCGAGCAACTCTATATGTCCAGATTGCGGGTGCTGTTTGCGGCGATTCAGCGTTTGTGTAAAAAAGGGGAGCCTATCGACCCGGTGTCCGTCATCGAGGAAGTCGGCCTGGACAACGTGGAGAGTGCTGGCGGCATCAGCTATGTGACGGACCTGGCCGCGCGTGTATATACAACCGCCAATGTCAGGCATTACGAGAGGCTGATCCAGGAGTATAACCAAAAAAGACAAGCGGTAAAAGTCGCAAGCCGGATTCAGCAGGGGGTACAGGGAGAGGATATTTCTACTGTGCTGAAAAACGGGATCCAGGATCTGGTTACGCTTGAAGAGGGGCTGGTCGATGATGAACTGGGCGATATCTCTTCCGGCCTTGTCGATCTTTATGAGGAGTCTGGAAAGGATCAAGGCGAGGTGACTGGCATTTCTTCCGGCTTCAAGCATTGGGACCGCCTTACCGGCGATCTGCAGGAGTCGGAGCTGATTATCATCGGGGCGCGGCCGAGCATGGGCAAAACGGCATTTGCTTTGAACCTGGCTTTGACGGCGGTACGGCAAGATGTGGTGATTATTTTTTCACTGGAAATGGCCAAGAACCAGCTGCTGAAAAGGGCGGTCGGCCTGGCCGGAAATATCAGCTCGGTGAAAATGAGAAATCCCCGCCGTCGATTCGAGGAGACCGATTGGGTGAAGCTGACGGGCGCCATGGGGATGCTATCTGAGGTAAACTTGCATATTTTCGACAAGCCGGGGATGGATATCGGATATATGTGGGCCAAGGTGCAAAAGCTTCGCCATGAATACGGTGAGGATAAAAGGTTCCTCGTCATCATTGATTATTTGCAGCTCATTGCAGGAGATTCCAAGCATAGATCGAACCGCCAGGCTGAAATTAGCGAAATCAGCCGGATGCTTAAGCTGCTGGCAAGGGAATGCCGAGTGGCAGTGACAGCTCTTTCCCAGCTTAGTAGGGGAGTGGAGAGCCGACAGGATAAACGGCCGATCCTTCCTGATCTGCGGGAAAGCGGGCAAATCGAACAGGATGCCGATGTGATCGCCTTTTTGTACCGTGATGATTATTACCGGAAGGAGACGGATCAACCGAACATTGTGGAGGTGATCCTGGCGAAACAGCGGAACGGTCCCATTGGTACCATCAGGCTCACCTTTGACAAGGAATGCGGGAAGTTTGGGGATGTGTGAAACTCTTGAAAGTGCAGTGCTTTTACAAAGAACATGAAGATTAATCAGTGGTGCTGAAGATGCTTTATAGCCTGCAAGCAAAAGAGGAGAGAAAATGGTAGGGACTGGTGGCATCAGTCATTCATCCGATTGATGTTTGGCAATTGCCCGGAAGAGGAGGCTGGTGAACGACCAAGCATCTCCCCCTTTATACTAACTCGCTGATTAATGTACAAGTTCCTGAAGAAATGAATATTTTTCAGAAAGCTCTTTATACGTGCCTTTATCAGTAATTAGATTATAGGGACCTGTATAACAGCGTAAATGGATAAGGGTGTTGATAATGTCTAGAAACACGACGTCTGTTTCTTGGAAGACATTTCTACATATCGGGCA
This sequence comes from Siminovitchia terrae, assembly GCF_003605405.2. Taxonomy (GTDB): domain Bacteria; phylum Bacillota; class Bacilli; order Bacillales; family Bacillaceae_C; genus Siminovitchia; species Siminovitchia terrae. Next base: position 359,383 of record NZ_QYTW02000002.1, read on the forward strand.
ATGAATTTTCAACATGGGATTCTCCTTTCATATTCAGGGATTACTTTGGGAGCTTTTGAAGCTTTTGAAGTTATTAAACTTGGATTTTATTTTTATATGCTCTTACCTCTGCTCCTTATTGTTATGTCGTTCATTAAATTATGATAATGTAAGTTATATAATAAATCCGGATTGATCCATGATTTCCACATCAATAATTTCACCATAAAACTGAATACCGTTCTCAGCCTCTGTTTGACTTGCGGCTTCCTGCGTAACGTACAGCGCAAGATACGTTGCCTTTTGCCATGCCCCTTTTAAGCGATCGGCCTGAATATCAAAATATCTCCCTCTCTTGAACTGCAAATAATCGTTCGCGGTTTTCACGGAACCCACCAGCACCTTCTCATCTAACTGGGATTCCCAATATGAGATTGAGCCTTGCTGCAGGATGCCCTCTTCCTGCAGCTCCTCCGGGTTGCTCTCCACCAACCGGTAAATGAGACGATCCGCCCGGTGGGTTACGGCATCCAGCATTATATGCTGACGACGAAGCAGGTCTTAGTGCAGGCAAAAGAATTGCCGGAGCTCTTCATGACAAATGGGGAAAAACTCAAGCTGTGGAGAATGCTCAGAAGGCTTACAACCAAGGTGCGCACGGAGTTGGACGAATCGCATGTGGATCGTGCGCAGAAAATTCAAGCCTATCAGATTGGGCATGACTCTGTGGTGCTTGATCCGGACGCTCGGGAAATTCAGGTGTTACATGGGGAAGAGGTGCGACAGCGAATGCCGTTGGAGTTATTGGAGAGGCAGCCGAGTAGAGTGCTTAAGTTGATTCGTGGGGAGATATTTAGGTAAGTAAAAGGGGCTGAATCAAAGTGGGGGCGTACTTATTCAGCCTCATCTTTTTTCTTATCCATATATTCTTCTCGAATCTCGGACAAAGATTTACCGCTCTCTTTATGAATGGCAAAGACATATGTTTGTACACTGGACCATCCGTAAATGTCTTTTAACCATTTTTGTAAGGATTTTTCTTCCTCATCTACAAGAACATGACCATTTGCCAAGAGTGTAGCTTCCTGGTCTCTGTCTTTTGCACTGATGATATCCCCTTCGTTGACTACGCCCCAATCAAGCATCGCATCAATTTTAGGTAAGCTGCGGCGGGTCAATCCTTTTCGAGGTTTTTTTATAGCAGTTGCCGGCTCCAAAAAATTGACAAAATAGTCATTGTAGCTAGCCAGGGGCAGTACCTTTTCCACGTTGATATAAACTTCCTCGTTTATTTTATGAGGAATCAACTTGTAACAGCTCATATTTACGCCATTACTGTTTAACCAAGCAACAGCCGAGAGTGTTTGTTCATCAAAGTCAGATGCAACCAAAATTACTTTTTGTCTAATGTTAAAAGTGTGTTCAGCCCCATTAACTTGAAGGAATTCGGTTAGTTTGCGCATTCCTAATTCGATACTTGTAAGTGTTTGATGCTCATATTCATCCCTATACTTTTCTATATAAGGCGCATAGATTTTATTGACAAGATCTTCAGGGTCCTCAATTGTCGCATAGCTTGCCGCGTAACGGATCGCCTGAAATTCGAAAGCCTCACTTCGTATTTCAATATCTTTTGGATCTCTTTTGATCTCTATTAAAACGATATTACCGTTGTTGTCTACAGCAGTTAAATCACTTCTGCCGTGTTTAGCATTCCTTACTTGCCTTCCAACAATTAACATAGACTCTTCTTCATCGCAGATCATATCAATGTTTGACCGTAACAACTCTTCGATATCACTTTCCTGAAAGTTCAGCTCTGAGAAAGTGATGGGATCAATTTTTTGAGCTTTGTTGGCTTTAATATAAAACATACGTCATCCCTCACAAAATTATGGAAGATAACGTCCCCTTAAGGGACGTGCCCTTATTTAATCTTATTTTACTAGTTAAGTTGATTAAATGAAAGGCATGAGAAGACGGACGATAAAGCTTAAATGAAATGTGAGAGGTAATGGTCGGATCAAATTCTAAAGTGGATATTCACAGTCGATATACACCCGGATACTAACAATAAGATAAGAAGTTACTTTAAAATGCTTGGCAAAAAAAGAGAAATTTGTTCAACATAGGTGATGACGACCAATGTGATCAAGCTGATAAATATAAACGGCACTACAACTGGGATAATTTTTGAAACTGGCACTTTGGAAACACTGGAAGCCACAAATAGATTGATTCCAAAGGGTGGGGTGTACATTCCGATGGCTCCATTTAATATCATAATGATTCCCAAGTGGACTGGATCGACACCGTACATCGTAGCAATTGGCAGAAATAACGGAGCCAAAATAATGGTAAAAGAGGCTGAATCTATAAACATTCCCGCTAAAAGCATAATGATATTCTGATCCTCTGGCCGGTGCAGTTTAGTTGTTTTTCAATAAAGGTAAGTTTTCTTCCTTAATTCGCTAAAGAAGAAGTATAAACATGAAATATATGTTGGTAATATGCTTTAGTATTATTTTTTTATGCTATCCATGTGGAGGACAGACATTGTAAGTGCTCCGGTTCGCACCAGGTGGCTGGCGGATATTGTTCACTCAAAGAAAGGGTTATGGACATGATTGTGGAAAACATACTGAGTGGATTTATTCAAAAGACAGAGGAGACAATCTAAAAATATTTTGGAAGGGAAGAATCTTAAGAAACGGTCACTAAGCCGAAAAAGAGCATGAATAGAATATCCATCTATTCATACTCTTTCTTAACTATGTCTAAAAAGGTCCTTGCCATTGAAAACTGTATTTAATTCCTGCTTAAACGTTCTACTATAGTCTTTCCGCTTGGGGCTCTGCCATTCAATTCTGCTTTTTTATCTATACGAGAGAGACCAGATTGAACAAAACGTACTCCCATCCATCTAAATGGCTCAGGCTCCCATTTTCTTGAAGTATGCTGGAACATAGGCAATTCTGTTGCTATGGAATTCTTATCTAGTATAAGGTCTGACAAAACCCTCCCAGCAAGGTTTGCTGTAGATACACCTTGCCCAGCATATCCCCAGGCACTAGCAACTTTTGCTTTTTTATTATATAGAAAGTTAGGCGTCCAGTCTCTAGTAATACCAACAGGTCCTCCCCAATCATCTGTAAAACGTATGCCCTGTAAGGAAGGGAACCATTTAATAAATCTTTCTCTCAATTCATTATGTGTCTTATCGTGCAGATCCAAAGAGTTACTTATCTTTGATGCATATCGATAGGGCTGGCCCCTGCCGCCAAAAAGAATTCTTCCATCAGCTGTTCGCTGTAAATAATCCACAGATAGGCGTGTAGAACCCACAGTTTCTCTGCCTTCCCAACCAATCGAATTCCATTGTTTTTTTGTTAATGGCTCTGTGAGTGTAATGAGGGAGTACATTGGAATTAAATTACGTTGATAATCTCGCATTTGTGACATATATGCCTCTCCTGCTAAAACAATGGCATGTTTGGCAGTTACAGCCCCTTTGTGTGCGACAAGTCCAGGAGGCTTGTTTTCATTGCCTTCGACAATTTTCACCACTTCTGTATTTTCATAGATTAGCACACCTTTTTGTTCAAGAGTCCTAGCCAGATGCCTTACTAATTTTCCAGGGTTCAGCACTGCCGAAATTTTTGTTAACAGGCTCCCAGCTGCACCGTGGATTTTTAATCGTTTATCCGTTTGTGACTGATCAAGCAGCTGGAAGTGATTCTCCAAATCTAACTTTTGATAGGTTTTCATTGCTTTTTCCAATGTTGAAATATTGTGAGCGCCTAGTGCGACTTGCAATGATCCGCCTAATTTCCAATCTGCATCTATCTCTTCCTTGTCAATGACTCTTTCAACTTCGGTAACCGAATCAAACATGGCCATTTGTATTTGTCGTGCAGTTTCTGTTCCGTATCTTTTTATACAGGTGGCGGGACTAACCGAGAATTTAGGTGAGCACCAACCGCCGTTTCTGCCGGAAGCCCCAAACCCGACATAATTTTTTTCTAATATGACTATATTCAATGAGGGTTCCTTTTCTAATAAGTAATAAGCTGTCCATAAACCCGTGAAACCTGCCCCCAGTATAGCTATATCTGTTGTTATCGATTCTTTTAGTGCTTGTCGTGGTCTTAAATCGTCATTCGCTGTTTTTAGCCAGTAACTTATGCTGTTTTTCTCTTCCATTCAAGACACCTTCTTATTTGGAATAGTTATACAACTTTATTTGAGTAGCCACTCTTGAAATCTTTGATTAATCTCTTCAAAATGTTCAGCCCAGTATTCCTCATTCACTCGTACTTGTTTGTCGGCTATTTCAGGAGCCTGACCAAGCCTCTCTTTCACATCGCTGGGCAACAATTCAATTGCTTTTTCATTAATAGGAGAGTAATCGATACTTTCAGAGAATGCTGATTGGGGTTCAGCTCTTGTTGCAAAGTTAATGAATTTCATGGCCAATTCTTTGTTTTTGCTTCCTTTAGGAATCGACCAGGCTTCACTATTTAATAATGCTTGATTATATTCTATATCTACGGGTGCTCCATCTTTTTTGGCCGCAGTAATACGTCCGCTCCAGGCAGATGTAGCGGCGACTGTCCCGGAGGATAAAAGTTCAGCTGGCTGAGCTCCTGCTTCCCACCATACAATTTCGGTACGCGATTTCAGTTTGTCCAAACTTTTAAAAGCTCGGTCTATGTCCAACGGATATAGATTTTCGGGTTTGACCCCGTCGGCTAAAAGGGCAGCTTCTATTGTATCGTAAGGTCGTTTGCTTAGAGCACGAACGCCTGGGAATTTCTCAATATCCCAAAATTCTTCCCAAGTTTTTGGGTGATTACCGTCAGGAAAAGCTTCCGTATTATATGCGATTGCGGTTGAAAACATTTCTGCACCAACATAATATTCATTGGCCATGTTCGGGAATAATCCATCTTTACTGACAATGTCATAATCGATTGGCTCAAACATATCTTGTTTTATTGCCTGCGCAGCCCACATGGAGCCAACATTAGCAACATCCCAGGTTACATTTCCGCTTTCAACCATAGTTTTATATTTTCCGTAATCCGTAGGTGATTCTACTTGGATTTTGACGCCGAATTCCTTTTCAAAAGGTTCAAAGATGGAATCTTCTCGGGCTTCAGTGATGGCTCCTCCCCAATCGGCGATCACCAATGTGTCAGTTTTATCTTTTCCGCCGCTGCTTTTTTCAGAACTGCTGTTTCCGCAAGCTGCTGCTATTGAAATGATGGTGGTCATTGCTCCCATTATGAGTACTTTTTTTAGCATAACGTCACTTCCAATCTTAAATTTTTTTGCTTCTTGCTTTCTCTGCATTTGAGGCAATGTAGCCTTGCAGCAGGTATATGATAATGATGCTGATGATTAAGATGGATGAAATAGCAGCAACCGTTGGTTCAACTTGCGTACGAAGATCCTCCCACATTTTAACGGGCAAGGTTTTTGTGGTTGGTCCTGCTAGGAAAATAGTTACGACTAATTCATCTAATGAAATAAGAAATGCAAACAATGCCCCTGAAAATAAAGACGGTCGTATAAACGGAACGCTTACTTTAAAAAAGGCATTCATAGGAGTAGAGCCAAGACCCATGGCAGCCAATTCCAGATTGCGGTCCATTCCTTTTAAACTTGCCAAGACCGTGACAAATACGATCGGAACAGCGAGAACCGTATGGGATAAAACAATCCCAGTAATCGTTCCTGTTAAATGTATAGGGGCAAAAAAGCGGTATAGCGCAATGCCCACGATGACAACGGGAATAATCATCGGCGCAATCATGAGTCCCATAAAGAATTTTTTGCCAGGGAAATGTAGCCTAATGACACCGTTCGCTGCAATAGTGCCAATAATCGTTGCTAAAACCGTTGTGAAAAATGCAATCTTCACGCTTCTATACAAACTTTCAACCCATGCACTGTTTTCAAAGAATGTCTGATACCATTTTGTAGAAAATCCAGGTGGCGGAAATTGAAAATATGAAACTGATGTAAAGGACATGATAAAAATGATAAGGATTGGTGCAGTAAGAGCAGCAAGTATAATCCCTACAGTCCACTTAAGCCACATGTCTAAATCACATCCTTTAGAACTGCATTATTACGCAGTAAAAAAAATGCAAGGGCTAAAATGATAACGGTTACAATGAAAAGTATAAGAGACAACGCTGAAGCCAAATGCCAGTTAAGTGTTGTATTAATATAGTTTTCAATCACCATGGAAATCATCATTTCGTTAGCACCGCCTAAAAGTGCTGGGGTGATAAAAAAGCCTAAGCTCATGACAAATACCAGTAATGAACCTGCCAATATTCCCGGGAGCGACAACGGAAGATTAATTTGCCAAAAAGCCATGAATGGCCTGGCGCCCAATCCTTCTGCTGCCTGATAAAGCCGCTGGTCAATTCCTTTCATGACTGAAAAAAGGCTAAAAAACATAAATGGATAAAGAACATGTACCATTCCAATCACGACACCGGTGGTGCTGTATAGAAGCTTTAACGGCTCATCTATGATGCCTAAACCGATAAGGATTTGATTTATGACTCCCTGATTCTGTAAAACAACAATCCAGGAAAAGGTACGAACTAATAGGCTAATCCAGAAAGGAATCAAAGCAAGAGCCAGTATAATGTTCTTCCATATTTTTGATTGCACTCTAATTAACGAGTAGGCAATAGGGTAAGAAATAAGCAGAGAAATAACAGTGACTAAGATAGAAATTTTCAGAGTAACCCGAAGAACCTTTAAATAGACAGGATTAGAGAAAATATGATGAATGTATTGGAAAGTAAATCCATTATTATCCATAATGCTTAATTTGAATAATCCATACATCGGATAAATTAATAAAATTATAATGTATGCTAGTGGAACGAGAATGAGCAGCCATTTTAATCCGTTTATATTCGAAATTTTACTTGAAACTGGTACGCTATAGTTGGATGGAGGCTGTTTTTCCTCTCTTACAGTTAGCATTTGACAACTCTCCTTTCTGATAAAGGTATTATGAAGAAACTGCTTTTAAAGTATAGGTACTTTTATGTTTTGAATGGTCTTCAATAATCGTGGCTGATTGAGGGTTCCAGCCAAATGTTAATTTTTTTTCTTCCGACAACACATCAGAGTATATGGAAGGGATTTTAACTTTTAACTCTTCACCGTAGTCAGTTTGAATGTTCAAAGCAATGGCATCACCTAGATAAATCAGAGATGATATCGTAGCTTCAATTTTATTCACCGCACCATTGGGATCGTTTAGTAACTGGATATTTTCCGGACGGAGAGCAATAAGGACATTATTTCTGTCTATAGATTTGCCAGTGTATTCTACGGTTGCAACTTGTCCACCCAACAATTTAATTTTTGCAAACTGGGATTCTAAGTTTACCAAGTGCCCTTTTATTAAATTAATTTCTCCGATGAATTCAGCAACAAAGCGATTTTTAGGCAGTTTATAGATATTTTCGGGGGTGTCTACTTGTTCAATCCTCCCCTCATTCATCACACAAATTCTGTCGGACATCGTTAATGCTTCTTCTTGATCATGAGTAACACTTATCGTTGTAATTTCAAGCCTTTTTTGGATGCTCTTTATTTCAAATTGCATTTGTTGACGCAGGTTTTTATCCAAGGCACTTAAAGGTTCGTCCAATAAGAGAAGAGGGGGATCGAAAACGATAGCTCTGGCCAATGCAACGCGTTGCTGTTGACCGCCGCTTAGTTGATTTGGGAAACGCTTAGAGAATTCTTCTAGTTGTACAACCTGTAAGACTCTTTTAACCCTTGTCTGTATATCTTTCTTATTTACTCTACGGCGGCGAAGAGGGTAAGCGATATTATCAAACACAGACATATGTGGAAAGAGTGCATAATTTTGAAACACCATACCGATGTTTCTTTCATAAGGTTTTTTTGATGCAATATCCTGAGTTTTTAGCTTTATGGAACCATCATCGACTGTTTCAAATCCAGCTATTAACTTTAGTAAGGTTGTTTTTCCAGAACCGCTGGGTCCTAGTATTGTAAAGAATTCACCTTGGTTAACTGTTAAGTTTACGTTGTTAACAGCCTGAGCCTTTTTGTAACTCTTTGTGACATTTCTTAACTGTAAGTCTATCTGCATTTGTTTCTCCACCTTAATGTAAAATTATTTTGGATAAGTTAGTCCATTAGATTAATTAAGTGAACGTAATGACTAATTAGAATCTAATTGGTTAAGCTTATCCGTAAAGAATCTATATATAGGTTATTGAATTTAATTCAATAAGTCAATAGTGTTAGTTGAATTAAATTCACCAATTACTTTGTCAGCTGTGTTCAGCTATCATAAAAGATGAATATGTTTCAAGATGGTGAGTGAATCTGATGATAAATGTTGGTATGCGAATTAAAGAGCTGCGAGAACAAGCGGGGATTTCTGGTCGTCAGTTAGCTAAAATAACTAATCTTGACCCATCACAAATTTCAAAGATTGAAAAGGGCGTTAGTAAACCGTCACTAGATGCTTTAGATAGAGTGTGCAGCGCTTTGAATATTTCATTTGCAGAGTTCTTTTCCCCTGAATCGAAAGAACTTCCGCCAAACCTTGCTCAACTATTGGAAACTACAAAGTCCTTGACACCTGAACAGCAGAAATTGCTTAATGATCTTTTGAAAACGTTTAAGGATCAATAGGAATCTTATAGCCTGTTTTTATAGTTAACATCCGAGATTTGGTCAGAGTAATTTAAAAGAACATTTTAGTCATGTACACAGTACGAAAGTGTATCATTTTATCATCTAAATATTGTAAAGAGGGCATTCCTACTAGGGATGCCTTGCTTTATTTGTATGAATGAAAACCATAAGCTTTTCGTATGTTCGAGAAAACATATAGGATGTATTAATAATTAGCTATGCTATTTAAAAACGTGTCGAGGATCGACATTCAATATCAGAAAAGGTATTGGCAATAAAACTACGGTATGTAATGGTAGAATGTTTATTTTCTATATCCAATAAATTTACACTCGCTTTTTGGCGATTGACATAGGAGCTCTGCGAGCCCGGTATCTGACGAAGGGAGAAAGATTAACGACTGTTCGTGGATCGATGTGGGACATTAGAGGGGACGATCCGTCCAGTGGGTTACGGCATCCAGCATTATATGCTGACGACGAAGCAGATCTTAATGCAGGCAAAAGAATTGCCGGAGCTTTTTATGACAGTGGGGGAAGAGCTCAAGCTGTGGAGAATGCTCAGGAGGCTTACTACCAAGGTGCACACGGAATTGGATGAATCGTATGTGGATCGCGCGCAGAAGATTCAAGCCTATCAGATTGGGCATGACGCTGTGGTGCTTGATCGGGAACTGCGAGAAATCCAAGTATTGCACGGAGAAGAGGTACGACAGCGATTGCCGCTCGAGTTATTGGAGAGGCAGCCGAGTAGAGTGTTTAAGATGATTCGTGGGGAGATATTTAGGTGAATGGAGAGGCTGATTGAGGACGGGATTGTCCTTATTCACCCTCTTCTTTTTTTCTTCATCATATTTATGGTGATTTGTTTCATGCCTATTCAGCAATCACAGCCATTTCGTTGAATAGGATTTCTAAACAAAAGGGATAATAAAGTGAAACTTCATTCATCCCTCACTGATTGTTAGTTGAACGAATCGGGCTTTTACAGCGGGATAAGCGATAAATATGATCATTTGGTTCTCAGAAGAATGAAACCAAAGGGGTGATCATTTAGCTATAGCTGGTTAAGTAATATCCCCATTGAAAAGAATTTCGCTTTCTTCCATCACATCATGTAACGAGGAGGATCAAGATTGAAGAAAGTGCTAAAAACTCTAATGTTAGCAGTAGCCGGATTACTCATTATGCTAAGCGGCTTGTTCCCGGGAACTTTAACCGGGGTGGCTGCAGAAAACAAAAAACAATGGATGTCGGTAAATGTAAAAGCAATGACTTTTAATGTAAGAAACAAACATAGCAATGATCCCTCGCCGCATACTTGGGAAGAAAGGCTCCCCGCCATTAAAAGACTGATCAACAAGAAGGAACCTGATATCATTGGGACACAAGAAGTGTCAAAAGCGCAACTGCAAGATCTCAAAAATCATTTACCTCATTATAAATGGATTGGTGGAAATGGTGGAGAACACTCTGCTATTTCTTATAAAAAACAAGATTACAGGATATTGGAGCGTGACCGTTTTTGGTTATCCGACACACCAAATGTCGTTGGTTCAAAAACATGGGGAAATAAAGTTCCAAGAATGGTTACTTGGGTAAAGTTTCTTGATAAACAAAGCAACAAACAGTTCTATTTTGTCAATACACACTTTGATCATCAATCCGCCAATGCAAGAGAAAAAAGTGCAGATTTTATTCTTAAAGTAACAAAAAAACTTGATCCAGATTTACCGGTTATTTTAACAGGCGATTTTAATGCTAAACCAGGTAGTCTTCCACACAACATTTTAACAAGTGATGGAGAATTTGATGATTTATGGGAAACAGCCGAGAACAGAATAAATGAAGACTTAGGAACATTTAATGGTTTTGATGATCCTTTTGGTGGAGGACCTGACAAGCGTATTGACTGGATTCTTGGGAAAGGAAACCTTATAACGAATGAAATTGAAATCGTAAACGATCAAAGGAATGGCCAATTTCCAAGTGATCATTTCCCAGTGCTTACTGACATCACCTTATCCTACCATCATTAAGTAAAATGAGCCCAATGCCATTGATATCAAAAAATACATGGGAGCAGCAAGGGAAAAAAAGACTGTATACTAAAGGCGAAGTAATCGTAATTAATTCTCCCTATCCCTATCTTTGGAAATTTGGATAATTGATATTGGTGCTTACCTGGTTCTTTCAAGCTTGTTGAACAGTTGATCGACCGGTTAGTGGAGAGCAACCCAGAGGAACTGCAGGAAGGAAGAGGGAATCCTGCCGTGTATGTGTTCTCACAAGATTTTAGGAGAAATGCCAAAAGGGATCTATCATTTCTTTCGTCCCCTCTGGTCACATTTACATTAAAATAACTAATTATTATACGATAAACAAATTACCATTGTCAATCATAAATTTGCATTAATTTATATTATATGATATTCTATAGTTAGAATAGTTTTGAGACAGCATTTGATCATCGTGCTCAACTTCTTCTAGACAGAGTTTGAGTACGATTTTTTAATTTGAAAACTTATTTTCGTTCCATTCAAGCAGGCTAATTAGAAAATAATAGGTGTCAATAAATACCTGAATATTTTATATAAGGAGAGTGGGTTAGTGAATTTAATTAATGAAGAAGTAACTCATAAAGTCTTTGGTGAAGGAAATATCGTGGATCATGATGAATCTGTCATCACCATTGATTTTAATGAGGATATAAAAAAGTTTGTTTACCCTGATGTTTTTGGAAAATTTATTACACTAAATGACCGGAATGTTGCAGAAGCTTTGAAAAAAGTCCTTTTGAAAAGGGAAATGGAAGAAGCACTTAAAAGGAAACGTGAAGAAGAGAAAGAACGACAGGCGTCTGAACAGCAGCGTAGGGAAAAGCTGAAGAACCCTAGAATTTATGAAAGCTCACAAATTGTTTTCTGGCTGGACGAAGAAGAGAAACAAAGTGTATTTACCGACTGGCAAGTATCTATTGGCAAGGTTCAAAGCGGAAAAAATAAAGGTCAGCTAAACAGAGTAGCTCGTTTGCGTCCAAACAGCGCAGGTCTTCTGACTGCAAGAGAGTCGGATCAACCAGAAACAAAAAGACGGATTCTCGGCCTCTACATGGTAAATGAAACGTTTTCCGGCAATCTTAGCAAAGATGGAATGGTCCCGCCCCATGGAGAATTTAGAATCGAGCTCACGGATGAAGAAGCAGAGAAGATGCTTTTCTGGAATTATTATGTCAATAAGAACTATCCTCATCGAACTACATGGAATTCTGGTAAATTTCGTTATTTTGATAATGTTTGGACCGCTCAAATCTTAAAAGATATCATTGCATTAAAAACGGATGGAGAGCAAATCAAAGAAGCTAAAAACTTTCTGGAATACTTCTGTCAAATGAATGCCCTTGACATGGAAAACATCCCAGAGGCGACCGGAGCTTTAAAGCAATAATAATCAGATGGCATACAGAGACGGTTCGCATGATCTGAAAACATCTGTCAAACAACTTCCTCTCCCAAGCTTTCCCTCTGCTTAGGAAATGATTAAACTTTTGTGTTGTTCGAACATCTCTATTCCACAACATGGATTCTGCAAAATCGGGCGCCATCAGTATTCCCGATAAGCGCCCGATTGTTGAAGAGCGTTATTGAACGAAAGCTCCCGTTAGCTTAGTGGCAAATCATTACAACCTGCTATTTCTCCTAAAGCTCGACCAGTCGGCCTTCAGGGTCTTTAATACAAATAAACTTTCCAAATTCACTAATCTCTTTTTCTTTACAAGAGGTACACCAATATGTTCAAGATAATTAATCGTCTCGTTTAGATTATGTACCTGGAAATTTTAGAAAGTCAGCCTAGTCATGTGTTTAGGTGATTAGAACCGAGATATTTAGGGGATCGACTAAACAAATAGGTGCAACCATCCCCTCGAACCATATTTTTTGTGAGAGCTTGAAAATGATTATTGCGTTTGAATTGAGTAACATGTGCAGAGTTTTGAGCCAGCCAGTGCAGATAAATGAGCCACCTTCTGCGGACTGGAGAGCCAGCACGATAAATGAAATAACCTCTTGTATAATAAAAATTGCATGCAAACAAGCATGAGAATATTATACAAGAGGTTTTTATATCCCATATTCGGCACCTGAAAAATTGGAGACCTTTTTCAGGCGCTTATTTTTATATATGGGGCTCTATTACTTCAAGCCTTCAAGTTCTTCATTATTTGCAGAATTGGGTAACACCGCTTTTAAAAAAATTCTGTTAATATTACTCCTCAAGAGGGAACGTTCGTTCTGTGGGGTGTGTTATAATAATAAAAAACACCCCAGCCCTGCAAAATGGTAGCGGGGAAAGGGTGTTTATAGACAACTCCAGCCCTGCAAATGGTAGCGGGGAAAGACATTGTCCAACGATAGTATTTGTTAACCAAATTATAGTATGCAGCTTGTTATAAATCAAGTCAAAAATGGAGGAGAGAATGAATTACGCCATTTATTTTGATGAGTCCAATAAGCTAGATCAGCCTAATAGTGGGTATTCGTATTATGGTGCGTTGGGAGCAAGGGCATATACAATCGAACATCTCGTCAACAATATAAAACAGCAAAATGAAAAAATAAAGACAAGAAGTGAAATGCATTTTGTTAACTATACAAGTGATACAGATTTTGAGAAGTACTTTAAAAACCTTAATGTAGCTTTAATGCAAGATGTGAACATCAACCTTATGATTGTAAATAATGAGGATGCCAAAAGGATTGCCGAGAAGATGAATGCAAGCATGAGTGAACTTCGAGAATTATTTTATCATTTCCTGACAGAAGACTCCCACTTCAAGGAATATAAAGGGCGGAGCCCAATGAGTAAGTGGGAGATGAATGTCAGTCGGCGATAGCCGAAACTGGTATCATTATAATAAAATGGAAACAAACGTTCTTGTTGTGAGGTGAAATTAATGTTAGTCAACAAAGCGTACAAATTTCGCATATATCCAAACAAAAAACAAGAAATCCTCATTACTAAAACAATGGGCTGTTCACGTTTCGTATTCAATCATTTTTTAGCAAAGTGGAAGGATGCCTACAAGGAAACAGGAAAAGGATTAACCTACAATGCTTGTTCTGCTGAATTACCACAACTTAAAAAGGAATTAGTATGGTTAAAAGAAGTTGACAGCACTGCGATTCAATTTTCACTTCAAAACCTTGCTGATTCGTATTCACGATTTTTCAAGAAACAAAACAGAGCACCTCGCTTCAAATCTAAAAAGAACAAAGTGCAATCTTACACAACAAAGCACACGAATGGTAATATCGCCATTGTAGGTAACAAAATTAAATTGCCTAAACTTGGTCTTGTTCGTTTTGCAAAAAGTTGTGATATGAAAGGTCGTATTCTTAACGCAACTGTTAGGCGTAATCCAAGTGGCAAATACTTTGTGTCCGTCTTGGTTGAAACAGAAGTACATGAGTTGCCTAAGACAGGNAAACTTGGTCTTGTTCGTTTTGCAAAAAGTCGTGATATAGAAGGTCGTATTCTTAACGCAACTGGTGTCCCTGTAGCTTTTACCCAACTACTCCCAGCCGTTAATTTCCATGCTTTTAGGAAACACAAAAGTTGATAAAAGTTTACATAGGTGTGCCCGAACCTGCTAAAGATTAATTTTCAGCACTCTGCCCATCTTTTTTAATTCTGATTCAATGTATTCTTTACTATAGTCATAGCCGATTAGAGCGATAACTTTTCCAGAGTGGTCCATCACTGGTGCAAGGCTTGATTTCCACTCTCCAAAAATGTCCCTGTACACCGGGGTTACTTCAACTCTTCCCTTTACTGCATTACGTGCCACTTTCATAAATTCCTCTGAACTTTCATACGATTCTCCAGGTTCCATCACGAAATCTTTGTCGGCCACAAGGGTTCTGAATTTTTTATTGTCGAGAATGTCGAAGATAAAGGACCACTTAATTCCGCCTTCCTGCTTTCTAATCATCGTCAGCTGCGCCTGTATTTTTTTGAATATTGGATTATTAGTGGTTGGGTTTCTCTTTAAATCGCTGACTTCCTCTGGTTCTATGATAGCTGCAGTGGCTATGGCAACTGAACGCAATCGGTTATTTAGTTGGTCTTCAAGTATTTTTCTTTTTTCGGAAGGTGAGATGTTTTGTTTAGATAAATTGTTAAGAATCTTTTTGTACTTCCTGCTCATGGTTGGCTGGCTGACATTCAATGCTTTAGCCGCAAGTTTGATCGATTTATACTTTTCCATAGCCATGTTGATTAATTGCTCTTCTACAAGGTCGATTGCATCTTGAAGCGGTATGAGATGTTCAAATACAGGGGGCGCCTTCATTAT
Source organism: Siminovitchia terrae (assembly GCF_003605405.2). Lineage (GTDB taxonomy): Bacteria > Bacillota > Bacilli > Bacillales > Bacillaceae_C > Siminovitchia > Siminovitchia terrae. Next base: position 374,431 of record NZ_QYTW02000002.1, read on the forward strand.
TTCTTGCTCAAGCGGCACATATTCTTGCACAGCGGATGCATCTACTGTCGGGCCTTTACTTGTCACTACAATTCTTTCGACCGTATTCTCAAGCTGCCTAATATTTCCCGGCCATTCATATATGGACATTAAGTCAATGGCATCCTGATCAATTTGAACAGTACGGTCATACAAATGATTATATTTGTGCAAAAAGAAGTTAATTAAGTATGGCAGCTCTTCAAGTCTTTCTCTTAAAGATGGAATCTCAATCGGAATGACATTTAAACGGTAGTAAAGATCTTCTCTGAATTCCCCTTTTTCAACCAATGTTTTCAGGTTTTTGTTTGTAGCTGTGATGATCTGGATATCCAGTTTGATTGGTTTGAAGCTTCCCAAAGGAGTGATTTCTCTTTCTTGAAGAACTCTGAGCAGTTTCACCTGAAGATTGAGCGGCATTTCCCCTATCTCATCAAGAAAAAGCACGCCATGATTAGCAAGTTCGAATTTGCCTGGCATGCCTTCTTTTTTGGCTCCACTGAATGCTCCTTCTACATACCCGAATAATTCACTTTCCAATAAATTTTCAGGGATTGCACCGCAGTTTACTGGAATGAAAGGTTGGTTTTTCCTTGGCCCCAAGTCATGAATGGCTCTTGCAATCACTTCTTTTCCCACTCCGGACTCCCCTAATAATAGAACCGAAGAGGAAACTTTTGAAACAACTTCCACTGTGTTTAAAACAGTCATCATCTTTTGACTTTTCACGATAAATAATCTTGAGGTATCATTTGCTGATGCTTTCGAAAAATCAATATCCTCGTCAGCTTGATCTTCCATCAAAACATTATCGTTCCTTGAAAGAACTTTAAACCCCCATGTTACATATTCAATATCACCGATCTGGCTTTCTGGATAATAGGTAATAAGAATTCTTTGATTATTCCAGGAGGTTTTGATGGCAGATCTCTTATTTTCATTTTTGAATTCATCCAATGGTTCTTCTTCATAAAAGATTTGTTTCTCAATCTCGAATAAGTTCATCCCGATTAAGTTGGTTTTGTCGTTCCATAATTTCTCAATACCCCCAAAATTTTCCGTGATCCTACCCTGATGATCTGTGATGATGATTTCGTCATAAATATTTAGAAGAGTAGATTTTAAAACGTTTACAAATGAGTTATTTGATTTTAAAGATGAACTATTCATTATGCCATTCCCACATCCTTTATAGGTACTTTGTTCTAGGAGAGTAGTGATTTCAATTTTAAATGAAAAATTCATAAATGCAACTCGAATTTTCCCGCAATCCCTAAATGTAAAGGTTTTCAATTTGGCACGATACTTGCAAAATAAGTATTTGAAAAAATGATTGGGGGGATTCTTTTGAAAAGAGAAAGCATGATTGAAAAGAACATGATGTCTTCAAATGAGTTTGTCAAAAATCTATATACGGATCTTCATGGAAGAATTCAAGATTACGAGAAGGAGGAATCAAGTGTTAAAAAAATGACGAAGGCGGAAGCTATGCCGGAGATCGTTACAGTAGGAGGGTTTTGCATCTTTTTATTAACGGTTATTTTTTAAAAATGATTAGAGGCGCTTTCTACCATTTAAGGCAGCAAACGTTCACGCCACCAGAAAAAATAAAAATTTAAAAATTTGGAGGTTCTAATGAGTAAAGATAACAATTCGGCTATTTCTAAAGATGTGGCATTCGGTTTTCTGCCTGCACAAAAAAATGATAGGGTATTTGGCTTTTGGGATCTGGTCCTCATTCAGGTAGGAATTGGGATTTCCTGTATTTGTATACTTACCGGCAGCTATACTGGCATGCTGTTGAATGCTAAGGAATCGTTAGCGGCTGTTTTATTTGGGAATGCTATTCCGTTCTTTTTAATTGCACCTATCATTCTGCTATTTGCCAGGTTTGGAGTTGATACGTTTATCGGCTTTAGAAGTGCACTTGGATATTTAGGTTCAAATATTTTTTATTTCATTTTTATGTTACTTACGATCGGATATATGTCAGTAGCCTTTTTCATGGCTGGAGAAGCTTTAGTGAAGATTGCTTCCGTCATAGGCCTTCCTGGATTTTTTGTAAGTAGTAAAACGGGAGCTCCGTTCTTTGCGATCATTGTCTTTGCCATTGTATTTTTCATAACATTCCAAGGGCCGCTGGTCATGCGCAAGTTCAACCTCATTGGTGTCCCGGCCATTTTGCTTGTTGTTTTAGGGCTATTTTTAATGTTGATATTTGGAATAGGTTTAACTAAAATTTTTGGTTTATCCCCAGCTGAACCTTATCCTGGAGATCATACTCGTTCGTTTGTTACAGCTTTAGAAATAAATGTTGGACTTGGATTTTCCTGGCTTCCATATCTTGGACAATACGCTCGGCTTGCCAGAAATGAAAAGACAGCTTTCAGAGCAGGGTTTTTCAGCTATGGCGTCATCGTCAACATTGCGGTCATTTTCGGAGCTCTATCGGCAATAGTGGTTGCATCAGTAGAACCAACTGATTGGATGTTTGCTATTGCAGGTTCCTGGGCTGGAGCCATTGGTCTTGTATTACTTACAATCGGAAACATCACTGCTGGTACTTTTCTTATGTATTCACAAGCGATCAGCTTTAAAACTGTTTTTCCAAAGAAATCTTGGAAGTTTGCCATGGGAACAGCCATACCAACTATATTGTTACTATTAAGTGCATCTTTTTACCAAGCCTTCGGTTCCTTCATTACAGTGATTGCCTACATCATGGCCGTGTTTGGTGGGATCGTCATTTCTGACTTCTTCTTTGTGAAGAAACAGAAGCTATCTATTAAAGACTTATATGATACGAATGGGAACTATTATTACTGGCGTGGAGTGAACCCTTCCGCAATTGTTAGCTTTATCGTTGGTACCATTGTGTATTGGAGCTTATATAATCCTGTGATGGATACATCAAGCGGCTTATTCTATTATATTTCCGCAGGGATACCAGCGTATTTTACAGCCGGGATTAGCTATTATATTTCGGCAAAATTCATCTTTTCTTTTCATACAGATCGGGTAGTTGAAGAAAATACCTTGGTATCTAAAGGAAAAAGTGCTGTTTAACTTCATTCAGCAGAAGTCTCCCACTTCTGTAAGTGGTGAGATGAATGCATATTGGTATTCCATCAGGGGGGTTCAAACCCCGGCTGAATAAAGTTAAAGCCTCCGGCGGGCCACAGATTTTCAGAGGAAATTTATCGAGTGGAGCTCGATAAAATCTTGACGCAAATACGCTAAGGCGCATTTGATTCGTAAAATTTCGTTTTTGAATGGAAATTTAAAAAATGAAATTGAAATCGGAGTTTTAAAAACGTAAAAGGATGGATATATGGTGGTTTTTGTCCCGCAAAGGTTTTGGCACGTTAATTGCATTATGTATGAAGTGTAAGTTAGAAGGTGAAAATTCCTTTCCACTACTGTCAGCTTCATGAATGAAATCAACTGGAAGGAGGGGTATATTGGCTGTCTCGGTTGTTGGGTTAAATCACGATAGTGCCTCTTTGTCCGTAAGGGAACAGCTTCACTTTAATGATGAAGAGAAAAAGAATTTTGAAATGAAATTGACTTCCAGCAACGTTATTAAAGAATGTGTTGTGCTCAGCACCTGTAACAGAACAGAAATTTATGTAGTTACAGATCGTCTGTACTTGGCGGAAGGAATGATAAAAAAACTTCTGCTACAGAAGGTAAAGAAAGACTCAAGGAAAGCTGAGAAGGCCTTGTATGTGAAAGTAAACGATGAAGCTGTTAGTCATTTGTTTACAGTAGTATGTGGTCTAGATTCCTTAGTGATTGGCGAAACCCAAATATTAGGGCAGGTCAAGGATGCTTTTTTCCAAAGTCAAAAAATGGGCAGTACTGGAATAGTGCTTAACCGACTTTTCAAACAGGCGGTCACCTTAGGTAAAAAGGCTCATGCAAGGACTGGTATAGGAAAGCGAGCTGTGTCTGTCAGTTATGCGGCGATTCATTTTCTTAAAGAAAATATTTCCGGTTTGGAACAAAAACAAATTTTGATTATTGGGGCTGGCACAATGAGTAAATTAGCCGCTCAGCATTTAATATCAATTGGGTGCGGCGATCTGCTTTTTGCAAATCGCACTTTAGACAGGGCGGCTGAATTGGCAGATACATTTGGTGGTAGCGCCAGCAGGATAAATGACTGCTTTGAATTAATGCAGCAAGTCGATATTGTCATCTGTTCCGTTGACAAAAGAAACTACTTGATTCATTTGGAAGGAATACTTGGTTTTATCTCAAAAAGAAAGCGCCCTCTTTATCTGATTGACCTGGGAGTCCCAAGAAATATAGATCCCAGCATAGCTGACATTGAAAACGTTCACTTATATGATTTGGATCATTTTAAGGAAGTTATTGAATCAAACTGTCAACGAAGAATAGAAGAAGCGCATAAGATCAAACGGATGATTAGAGAGGAACTGGATGAATTTAACCAATGGATACAAACACTTCCGGTCACGATCCTCATACGGGAGCTGCAAGAAAATGCTTTAAAAATAGAAGCTGAAGCAATCAAAAATATAGAAAATAAACTACCGGATTTAACGGATAGGGAGAAGCGAGTTATTCATAAGTTTACAAAGATGATTTCCAGCCAGTTGATTCGCCAACCCATTCTTATGTTGAAAGAAATAGCTTCCTTAGAAGATGACCGGGTCAAGAAGATCGAGTACCTGGGATTAGCTTCGCGAATATTAGGGCTTGAAAGTGAATTGAGATTTGATTCCGATGTGAAGCAAGCACTTTTAAATGAAACGTTAGAAGAGACAGGAAGTTAAAAGGAGGAAAATCAGATGTACAAATCTACAAACTTAGATATGTTTACATTTCCATTTGTAAATTTCAAGGATAAGACTTACCGCTATTCCAATGACCTGGTGGCACTGCCAGAGGACAAAGTGAACTTTATGAAAATTGCTCCAGAATATGAGGCGCAAATTAGAAGAAAAAGGGCAATGTTGGAGAAACAGCCTGATGTTCGCTACCAGTCGTTTCCACATACAATGGAAATGCAGTGGGAGTTTGTCGAATTACTCATCGGTTTGGCGGTAGATAAATATCCTGAACATTTCAGTGTTGAAATAGACGGGGATCAATGGACTTTTACCAACCATATTCTCGGAGAAACAGAAAAATTTACTTTTGGGGATGAATCTAGTCTTTCGCATGAACCTTACGACATGATTGGCCGTCATTTCCATAATGACTTTATGTTAATGGTCAATAGGGATGATAACTTCTATCTTGAAGTTGCTCAGGAGTCTTTTGCAGCTTTGTTCTCTCCAAACTGGAATCTTGGAATGAGCTTTAATGAGATACATGGACCTGTTCCGTTTAAAAGCCGGGACGGAGTACATCTGACAGATAGAATTCGCAAGTTTTTGTTGACTCTTGAACCAGGTGCACCAAGAACAAGAGTCAACTGGAACCTGATGGCAGATCGCTGGGATGTAAACTATGAAACGATGGATGTTTGGGGACCCCAAAGGGAAAAAGTGACAAATGAAAATGCTGGAAAGCTGGTACATCTTCGCGTTGAAGAGCAATGGTTCATCCGTATGCCGCGAAGCAATGCGGTCTTGTTCGTCCTTGATACACAGTTTCTACCTTTGGAAGACCTGGTGAAAAGACCTGACTGGTTGGAAATCACTTATTTCAACCTTGCGGATATTCCGGATGATATGGCGGAATACAAGGGAATGGCACCATTTTTACCTCAGTCAGTCGAATACTTGAAAAACTTGATTGAGACGATGAAAGTACAACAATAAAACTTAGTAGAAAGGGAGGAGCACTTTGTATAGTAGTCCAGTATTATATGATCAATCAGAAACATTAAAAGATGAACTTACTTTTAATAATAAAAGGAGAAAGCATCTGATCGTTTACGATCAAAAAGCTGCAGAAGACATCATTCAGACATTGGACAATCATTCGCATGATCAGTATGAGGCTCTTGAAATAAGAGATTCTACTAATCTTCAGGATTTACGAGTCCTGCTCTACAGTCAAAAAATGGGTACTCAATTATACATTGCATCAGATTGGGATCACGCTGTTACGGTCTTTACCGAGGCAGTGGAAGCAGGCTTTACAGAAGATGAAATTCAGGTGATCATATACGGCCCTACAAAACGTTACGTCTATTGTGTCAAATGCTATAACACAAGTGAAACCACTTACGATGATGAGGTCCAGTGCCCACACTGCAGTATCCATATGGAAGTTGGACCATTTTTCTCAAAAGTCCGTAAAGGTTACATCGGATATCCATTCAATCCAAATTAACAGCAGAAGAAAGGACTGAGATAAAGTGCTGAGAGTATATGGAAATATTGAAATGATTGTAGAAAAAATCGAACAGGTAACAGACAGCGTCAAACGCTTCTATCTTTATCCTGCAGATAAAAAATTACTGCCAGCGTTTACTGGTGGTGCGCATATCACGACGTATGTGGATGCTGGAGATGAAATTATTGAAAGGGATTACTCCCTCGTCAGCCACCCGACTGATCGGGCTAATTATTCCATTTCGATTAATCGTGATTCTAATTCAAGGGGCGGTTCAGTTTACTGGCATGATCATGTAAAAGTGGGGGACACAGTTAAAACAAGTTTGCCAAAAAACCATTTTGCATTAGGGTTCCACGCTAAACATCATGTATTTTATGCTGCCGGGATTGGGATTACTCCATTCTTGACGATGATGGCTGATTTGGAAGCCCAAGGTAAAACCTTTGAGCTCCATTATGCAGCAAGAACAAAGGAACAATGTGCCTTTTACGATTACCTGAACGAAAAACACCCTGGGAAATGCACTTTCTATTTCTCAAGAAGTGAGCAGCCGGTTCGGATGACACCTGAATCAATGAAGGATCATAGAATTGGAAGCCATGTTTACTTCTGTGGGCCGGTTTCCATGGTTGCAGAATTTAAGGACGCAGCCTTGTCTTACGGTTACCCTGATAAATCAATTCACTTTGAACTATTTGCTAATGACACTGGGCCCAAAAATCCATTTGTAGTCGAGGTAGACAACCAGGTGATTGAAGTAACGGAACAGCAAACATTGCTTGAAGCGCTGTTGGATGCTGGCATAGAAGCACCATATTCTTGCAAGGCTGGCGGATGCGGGCAATGTGAAATAGATGTTGTATCAGGTGCCGTGGATCATCGCGATATCTTTTTCAGCGATGAAGAAAGAGCTGAAAGAAATAGCATTTTGACATGCTGCTCAAGAGCTAAGGAAGAAAAACTTGTTTTAAAAATATAACAACATACGAGGTGGACAAAAATGACAGTAAAAACAGATGTGCTAGAATTAAACAATTATATCAATGGTGAGTGGATAGGTCCTTCTAACTCAGATAGAAACAAAGTAATCAACCCTGCTAATCAGGAAGTGATTGCAGTAGCCCCAAGAGCTACAAAAGAAGAAACAGAAGAAGCGATTGCTGTAGCCAAATCCGCTTTTGAAAGTGGCGTATGGTCCGGTCTGACTGCTCATGAACGAAGTGAATATTTGAACAAAATTGCAGATAAAATCGACGAGAATTTCGATGAACTCGTAAGGTTAGAAGTAATGGACAACGGTAAAATTAAGGCAGAAGCAGAATTTGATATTGCTGACGCTGCCGGCTGCTTCCGTTACTATGCAGGTTTGGTCTTGGCGCCTGAAGGTGAAACATACCAAGTTCCTGAAGATGTCCAGGCAATGATTGTCAAAGAGCCCGTCGGGGTAGCAGGGCTTATCGTTCCTTGGAACTTCCCGCTGTTAATGAGCGTCTGGAAAATCGCTCCAGCCCTGGCTGCAGGAAATACGATTGTATATAAGCCTGCAGAAGCAACACCGATCACCGCTATGAAATTGGTTGAGATCATTGAAGAAGTTGGTGTCCCCAAAGGTGTTATCAACCTTGTCATGGGTAGAGGTTCTGTTGTCGGTCAGACAATCGCAGAAAGCAAAGACGTCGATCTTGTTTCCTTCACCGGAAGCACAGAAGTTGGCCGGGAAATCATGAGAGCAGCTGCAGGAAATTTGAAGAAAATTTCTCTTGAGCTTGGCGGAAAATCACCAAACATCATTTTTGCCGATGCGGATTTTGAGACTGCGATTGACCATGCTTTAATGGGAATCTATTTTGGTTCTGGCCAAGTTTGTTCAGCGGGAAGCCGTGTATTAGTAGAAGAGAGCATTTACGATAAGTTCGTAGAAACCTTCGTCGAACGAGCAAAATTGATCAAAGTTGGCCCTGGCCTAGATGAGAACTCTCAAATGGGTGCGATCAACAGCGAAAGCCAAATGAATACAATCCTGAAATATATTGAAATTGGTAAAGAGGAAGGTGCTACGCTGGCTTTTGGGGGCCGCCGTCTGACTGAAAATGGGTTGGATAAAGGATTCTTCATTGAGCCGACAGTATTCACAAATGTAACTTCCGATATGAGAATTGTTCAGGAAGAAATTTTTGGACCGGTTGTCACTATTCAAAAGTTCAAAGATGAAGAGGAAGCAATTCAACTTGCAAATGATACAGATTTTGGCCTTGCTGGCGGTGTTTTCTCAAATGATGGAGCAAAAGCGCTACGTGTTATCAAAAAGGTTCGAGCTGGAATTACTTGGGTGAACACATTCGGTCCAACATATAACGAAGCTCCATGGGGCGGTTACAAAATGAGTGGAATCGGACGTAGCCTTGGAACTTACGGCTTGGATGACTTCCAAGAAATCAAACAGATTAATATTAACCTTGCTGTAGAGCCTTCAGGCTGGTTCCCAAATAAATAAGTGATTGATAAAGAGAAGTGGTCCTCACTTCTCTTTTTGAAAAAATTACAGTTTTTTCAAGGAGATGGCCACTATAAAACAAACAATTAGATTACGGGAAAAATTGTATCAGTTTTTTGTTATATTGGTGCCAATTTTAGTAGCCAATGTGGCGACTTTCTCCATGAGTTTTTTTGATGTTATGATGACCGGAAATTATTCCGCCACACATTTAGCAGGCGTAGCTGTTGGTTCCTCTTTATGGCTTCCAATACAAATGGGAGTTGGCGGAATACTTTTATCAGTGACTCCTATTATTGCCCACCTTTTGGGTAAGAGGAAAGTGGACCAAGTTTCTTCATATGTCGTTCAAACAATTTACGTTGGAGTTGCTTTGTCCTTATTTATATATATGTTGGGGATGTTTTGTTTAAATCCCTTGCTGGATTTAATGGACTTGGAAAAAGATGTTCGATATGTGACGAAATACTACTTGATTAGTCTTGCTGCAGGATTCATTCCCTATTTCATTTATTGTGGACTCCGCGGATTTATTGATGCTTTAGGAAAAACGAATGTCACAATGCTGATCACCTTACTAGCACTTCCAATCAATATCATTCTGAACTATATACTGATCTATGGAAAATTTGGTTTCAATGAGCTGGGTGGTATAGGAGCTGGTGTTGCAACTGCTCTTACATACTGGATCACTACTTTGCTAGCGATATTGATTATTCATAAAATCAATCCTTTTGTATCTTATGGCATTTTCAAATCGTTTCAAAAGATTCATTTTGAAAAGTGGAAGGAAATTCTTAGGTTGGGGGTTCCAGTAGGACTGACAATATTTTTGGAGATTAGCATATTCTCCGCAGTCACATTGCTAATGAGCCAGTTTGGAACGGTTGTGATTGCCGCTCATCAGGCAGCTCTCAATTTTGCCTACCTATTATATATGCTTCCTCTAAGTATTTCGGCAGCATTGACCATTTTGGTTGGCTTTGAAGCGGGAGCCCTGCGATTTAAAGATGCTCGCTCCTATAGCTTTCTGGGGTTGGGAACAGCGGTCCTATTGACAACGGTTTCAGGTATGCTCCTATTTGTTTATAGGGTGCCAGTGGCGGAGCTATACAGCAAAGATCAATCTGTGGTTAATTTGACGGCCCAGTTTCTTCTGTATGCTGTATTCTTTCAACTGTCAGATGCATTTCAATCTCCCATTCAGGGCGCTCTTAGAGGGTATAAAGATGTGAATGTAACGCTTGTTATGTCTATTGGTTCCTACTGGATCATTGGGTTGCCGTCCGGACATGCTTTGGCAGTATTTACAGGAATGGGGCCTTACGGTTATTGGCTGGGATTGATTATCGGCTTGGGGATCGGAGCTATAACTTTGTCATATCGTCTTTTCCATGTGCAAAAGAAACAAAAAAGTCAAAGGGACTTGCAGCAGATGATTAGTTGAGGGATTTGCATCTGAGAGAGGAGTGAATGAATGGAAAGCCAAAAAGTTACAAATCAAAAGGAAAAATATTCGGTGTATTTTCCAACTCTCTCCAAAATGAAGGGGGCAGGCGCAAGCCCTTTAAAGATAAATGTAAAAGATGCGATGACAGGGCTGGTTGGTGGATTTTTCACCATCTCTGTTTTGGCGATGTTGACTGGTTCAACTTCAACAGAATGGTTAATGGCCCCATTTGGTGCAAGCTGCGTTCTAGCCTTCGGGGTTTGGAATGCACCATTATCGCAGCCGAGAAACATCATTGGCGGACATTTGATTTCAACGTTTGTCGGTTTGGCTGTATACCATACGTTGGGAAATGGCTCATGGGCAATCGGTTTGGCCGTCGGACTCGCTATTGCTGCATTGATGCTGACAAAAACTACACATCCGCCTGCAGGCGCAAACCCTCTTGTTGTGATGATGGGGGAATACGATTGGAATTTTTTATTTTCACCTGTATTAATTGGTTCTATTATCGTAGTTGTCTTTGCGCTAACTATAAATAATTTGCGAAGTGATCGGCACTACCCGACGTTTTGGGTATAAAATATAAGGAGGGATATTACCTTAGCTATTTTTGTTTTTCCTTCTATTTTTTGAAAAGACAGGTGAGATTCGCTCACCTCCTCACAACTAGTACTTGGAATTCTTTGTTCCCAAGGCTTTTAATTGGTCCATCAGTTTGTCTCAAGATTTTTCGTTTCTCACTAAACAAGCTAGTCATATTGCTTTGTTTTTATTCTTGTGTTGTCACTTCTTTGAGGGTATATTTCTTTTTCTCGGGCTAGTCCGGAAATAAACAGGTTATTTTAGACGGGACTCTCTGAATACATACTACAGAGTTATATTTTTTACTTCTTTATTAAATAAAGGCCCGTCATAAACGAATGTGTGGTATTCTCCCGATTCACCCATGGGACAAATGCCCTTTTCGCTAATGTCTTTTATAAAATGGTCATCCAGCAAACGGCCGACCCAATTTGAAGGTAACAGATCTTCACGAACTTTAATGACTTCGGCTTTATAGCCAGTATCTACAAACCTTTTCAATGCTTGCAGCATTCCCGATCGATTTGACCATAAAGGGTAAACTGCTTCCAACTCGGCTGCATCTGCAAGGTTTTGCCCCCATTCTCTATGTCCATCCAAGTACATGTCGCCAAATGCAAGGGCATCTAGCTTATATTTGATTTTCAATCGTTTTAATTCCTTCAGGAAATCATCTGTATATGTATCATATGTGCAGTGAATAAACTCCATCGGGATTTCAAGTGAATCTGCCTGTGCTTTAATTTTTTTCATATCTTCGTTATGAGCAAATGTTTTACCTGTTTCCTGAGGCACGGTTGTCACCAGACAAACAACCTTTTTGCCGGTGCTAGTCAACTTATGAAGAGCCATGCAGCTATCTTTTCCTCCACTCCAAGATAAGGCAATCTGTTTCATCATTTTCACATCCTTAATTGTGGTGTCTATAATTATAGTACATTTTAACTTCATTCAGCAGAAGTCTCCCACATCTGTAAGTGGTGAGATGAGTGCATATTGGTATTTCATTCAATCATTTATATCAAATACGCCAAGACGCATTTGATATAAATGATTGAATGAAGATCAGACAAAATACGAGCATTTCCTGGGAAATTTTTTGAGAAATTGACGGAACTGAACAAGTAATTGTCCGGTTTCCGAATTCTCTTTCACCAGAAAAATGGAAAAAAAGATATCCGAATCCCCATGGTCTGAAGAAGGGGCCTCCAAATCCCCATGGTCTCCTCCATATACTCTTAGCTCCACGCTGTATTGTCATCATAGGATATCCATACGGATCTTGATAATAATGATTCAATTCAGGTTCTCCTCATCTTTTTTATTAAAATGTACAACTTATCCTATGCAAATGACCCATAAAAGGGCATTAGAATCATGGGCAGAACAGCAAAATGGGCTTTTCTCATAGATTTTAAGAGATTCTTTATAAAGAATTTAAAATTCAAACCGATATTATCCGTAAGAATTCAATTTTTACCGAAGGAGAGAAAGAGGATGATTGGATCGATCGGAGGAAGGCTTCCAGTTGAAGGTGCTGTGATGCCTGTGCGCTCTGTTATCGGCAGCGGTGAGTCCACCCGGGAGTCAACCACATCGAAAGAACGATCATACGAGCTTTCGGAAAAAGATGCGACAGCATTGCTTGAAAGAGCGGTAGCATTTGCGAACAGCCACCTAAAAACATCTAAGCAATATTTGAAGTTCGAGTATCATGACCAGTTAAATAAATATTATGTAAAAGTCGTAAATGAAGAGACTGAGGAAGTGGTAAGGGAAATTCCTCCTAAAAAGCTTCTTGATATGTTTGCGGCAATGGCGAATGTCATGGGAATACTTGTAGATAAAAAAATATAGGAAAATAAAAGGAAGTGACAAATATGCGAATTGGCGGATTAGCTAGTGGGATGGACATTGATCAGATCATTAACAATATGATCAAGGCAAAACGAGTCCCCCTTGATAAAATGAAACAACAGAAACAAATTCTTGAATGGAAGCGGGACGATTACCGTACTATTAATACAATGATGCTAGGCTTTCGTAACCAGTTGGGGCAGTTGAAACTAACAAGCAATTATCGAGCGCGGATGGTGTTTTCCACGAATGAAGAGAAAATATCAGCTACAGTGACGAGTGGAGCGTCGCAGGCTTCGTATACGATTTCGAAGGTGGAACAATTGGCAACGGCTGCTAATCGGGTCAGTGGACAGGTTGAGATTAATGCAACTGAAAGTTTTTGGAGTCAGCTGAAAGACTCATCTGATGTCATATGGGAAAAGGGTGTTGTAGAAACAAAACACTCACAGGTCAAAGGCGGTCAAATTGAATTAGATCTGAATGGAGACAATATTGTTCCAGGCACGTTTAGTGTAGACGGGAAGTCATATACTGTGATAACGGCAGGAGAACCCACAGAAGGACAAGTTCTTATAGAAGATGGTAAATTAACATTTAACGAAAATGAAAAATTACCGGAGGACAGCTCTGTAAAGATTGATTATGCTCTTAAAGAAAAAACGGTCAATCATACTCTTGGTAAAGATCAGAATATGATCAGCCTTGGGAAAGGGGCGCTAGCCAGCCTTTCAGTAACAGTGGGTGAAGGTACCGAGGCAGTTACATATGTATGGGATGGCACTAATAACAATGGCTTTGGAGTGCTAAAAAATGGTGATGACGTACTCGGAAAAGTAGATCTGGCAAACGGAAACATTTTGTTTGAACTCCCTCCTGAAGAACTGCCGCCGGAAGGAACAAAGATATCAACAACCTTCAGCCAAAACTTTACATACTTTGAGGTAGGGGCCCATACATCTAAGGGTGAAGTCAATGAGAGAATTTTTGTTAATGGAAATGAGTCTTTGAATAATGTTATACGTAAAGTGAATGAGTCCTCTGCTGGAATTACTATGTTTTTCGATGGGCATACAAAAAAGATCACGATGACACGAAAAGAAACAGGAAATTTTAACACTGACGGTAGTGAAATATTTTTTTCCGGCGGAGTAATTAGCAAAGTATTAAACTTTGAAAATAGTAGTGAAGAGGGTGGCCAAAATGCTATCTTCACCATCAACGGTCTTGAAACTGAGCGGACTTCCAATACCTTCTCTATGAACGGTGTTACTTTTACATTGAAACAAACTTTAAAAGAAACAGATCCGCCGATTACGGTTAACGTCTCCAACGATTCGGAAGGCGTAGTTAAAACAGTCAAAGATTTCGTCGACCAGTACAATGCACTGATTGACGAAATCAATAAAAAGCTCAATGAAGAGCGCAACAGAAAATATCTCCCGCTCACTGATGATGAGCGTGAAGAGCTCTCTGACAAACAGCAGGAAAAATGGGAAAACCTCGCCAGGAGCGGACTTCTCAAAGGTGATCCACTATTATCCGGGGTTTTGACAAATATGCGTATGGATATGTCTAGTACCGTCGAAACAAACGGGTTGTTCAGACATCTATCTGCGATTGGCATCACAACAACAAAGGATTATCTTGATGGTGGAAAACTGGAAATTAATGAAGGAAAATTGAAGGAAGCACTTGAAAAAGATCCGGAAGCAGTAGAAAATCTATTCCGAGGTACCGGATCAAACGATTCAGAGCGTGGAGTCATCCATAAGTTATATGATACGGTGAACGAGTCGATTACCAAAATCCAGGATCGGGCTGGCCGCGCAACTTCAAAGAACCAGCAGTTTGCTTTGGGAAGAGAATTAATATCTGTCGATAAAAATATCGCCAGTTTTGAAACAAGGCTGAAAATGCAAGAAGAACGTCTGTGGAGACAATTTACTGCCATGGAAAAAGCTATCCAAAGAGCAAACGATCAATCCCTTTATTTGATGCAGCAATTTGGCGGAATGTAGGACTATTTATGTTAGGAGTGGAAATATGGCAAGCAGGAATCCGTATGAAGCATACCAAAACAACTCAGTCACAACTGCTTCACCGGGAGAATTGACACTGATGCTGTATAATGGTTGCCTCAAATTTATCAATTTGGCAAAACAAGCGATAGAGAATAAGGAAATAGAAAAGAAGAACACAAACATCCAAAATGCACAAAATATTATTAGCGAACTGATTTTAACTTTAAATATGGACATCGAGATTTCCAAAAATATGCACTCCTTATACGAGTACGCAAACAGGCGCTTGGTGGAAGCGAATATCAAACAGGATATTTCCATTCTTGAAGAAGTCGAAGAAATAATGATGGAATTTCGCGATACTTGGAAACAGGTTATTCAATTGAATAGGCAGCATCAGCATTCCTCTCTGGAAAGTGTGAATCGATGAGTGCCGTCCAGGAATGTCTCGCTATTACAAAGAAGTTGGTGGACAAAGTAAACAGTATGGATGAAGCCAATCGTGAAAAGACCATAGGTCAAGTTGAGGAACTGCTTGCTAAGAGGGAGGAACTGCTTCCGGAAATCCGGCCTCCTTTTTCATCGCAAGAAAAGGCTGCTGGCAAAGAACTCCTAGAGCTTAATAAAGAATTGGCATTTTTGTTGGAGGAACTCAATAAGCATATCATACGGGATTTGAATGCAGTTGATTTAAAAAAGACATCGGCGGCACGGTACACTAACCCCTATATGAAAGTGCAAAATGATGGTGTTTTTTATGACAAAAGGCAATAACGCTGTTATCCATTCTACAAAAAGACTATAAAGTCAAGGTCCGGAAATCGCCGCCTTTCTCAGAATTTCGACAAAAAAATTCGCTTTTTTTTGCAGGATTCTGAGGTATGATATAGAAGTATATATACATAGCCTTTAAAGGAGGAGTTTATATGCTAAGGTATCAAATCCGCGGTGAAAACATCGAGGTAACTGAGGCAATTAGAGATCACGTAGAAAAGAAAGTGAGCAAGCTAGAGCGATATTTCATCGAAACTCCTGATGCAAATGTGCATGTTAATTTAAAAGTAAACCCTGATAAAAAATCTAAGGTTGAAGTAACGATTCCACTTCCACAGCTTGTTTTAAGAGCTGAAGAAGTGAACGATGACATGTATGCTGCAGTTGATTTGATTGTAGATAAGCT
Source organism: Siminovitchia terrae (assembly GCF_003605405.2). GTDB lineage: Bacteria > Bacillota > Bacilli > Bacillales > Bacillaceae_C > Siminovitchia > Siminovitchia terrae. The sequence goes on from NZ_QYTW02000002.1 coordinate 390,357, forward strand.
TGAGCGTCAAATTCGTAAACACAAAACAAAAGTAAATCGCAAGTTCCGTGAAAAAGGAGACTTGCACCAGTTGTTTGCGACTGGAGTGAACGGCACGGCTGCTGAAACAGCTGAAGACGAAGATGAATTGAATATTGTTAGAACGAAGCAATTCGATTTGAAACCGATGGACAGCGAAGAAGCCGTACTTCAAATGAATATGCTTGGCCATAACTTTTTCATTTTCACTGATGCGGAAACAAATGGAACGAATATCGTTTATCGTCGAAAAGACGGAAAGTATGGGCTAATTGAAACAAACTAAATGAAACCTTAAAGCACGCACCCTTCTTTTATTGGGAGGAGGCGTGCTTTTTGTTAGGAGTTTGCAAAAAGAACCGGATGATAAGCGGCTCATAAACCGTAAATTTTCGTATCAGTTATCTATATCGCCCATACCCCTGGCTTCTTCCCACCCTATATTTTTCAAAAAGGCCTGCCGTAAATCACCATATACAGCCCTTCGTGAATTTAAAACGGACTTATATTCGAATTCACACCAGACGCCCTCTCTCGCGTTATTGTCATAAAGTATTTATTAATGTTAAAATATAAAGATGATGTGCGCTAATGCACATGACAAAGAACCAAATATGTATTTTCGCCCGTATTTGATCATATAAGGGAGAGTAATATAAAAAATGATGGCTTTCATAACTAAATTATTTGATTCGAACACACGTGAATTACGTCGTCTTGATAAAATGGCAGCAGAAGTTAAAAAGCTTGGCTCTGAAATGGAGAAGAAATCCGATGAAGAGCTCCGGGAATTAACAGATCGGTTCAAAAGCCGTTATGCAGGTGGGGAACCCCTTGACAGCCTGCTTGTTGAGGCGTTTGCCGTAGTTCGTGAAGGAGCGCGTCGCGTGCTCGGACTGTATCCGTACCCTGTCCAACTCATGGGGGGGATTGCGCTTCATGAAGGGAATATCGCAGAAATGAAAACGGGTGAAGGTAAAACGCTGACGGCGACTCTTCCCGTTTATTTAAATGCGTTGACAGGTAAGGGCGTCCACGTTGTTACTGTGAACGAATACCTTGCCAGTCGTGATGCCCAAGAGATGGGACAATTGTATGAGTTTCTAGGTCTGACTGTCGGGCTTAATCTGAATAGCATGTCCAAGAATGAGAAAAAAGAAGCATATGAGGCAGATATCACATACGGTACGAATAATGAGTTCGGTTTCGATTATCTGCGTGACAATATGGTGCTTTACGAGGAAGAGCGCGTTCAAAGGCCGCTCCATTTTGCGGTTATTGACGAGGTGGATTCAATTTTGATTGATGAAGCCCGGACACCGCTGATTATTTCTGGCCAGGCTCAAAAATCGACCCAGCTTTATCTTCAAGCGAATGCTTTTGTAAATACTTTGAGAAAAGAAGAAGACTATACGTACGATGAAAAGACGAAAGGCGTTCAGTTGACAGAAGAAGGAATCAACAAGGCGGAGCGCTCTTTCCATATTGATAACCTGTTTGATATTTCACATGTAACGTTGAATCACCATATTAACCAAGCTTTAAAGGCACATGTGAGCATGCATAAGGACATTGATTATGTCGTCGAAGAAGGCCAGATAGTCATTGTAGACCAATTCACCGGTCGTCTTATGAAGGGCCGACGATTCAGTGATGGTCTCCACCAGGCTATTGAAGCGAAAGAAGGCGTCGATATTCAAAATGAATCGATGACAATGGCGACAATTACCTTCCAGAACTACTTCCGCATGTATGAAAAGCTTGCTGGAATGACAGGTACAGCAAAAACGGAAGAAGAAGAGTTCCGCAATATTTATAATATGCGAGTTGTGGCGATTCCTACAAATAAACCGATTATCAGGGATGATCGACCTGATTTGATTTATGCATCTATGAACGGGAAATTTCAGGCGGTCGTGGATGATATCGCAGAGCGCCATAAACAAGGGCAGCCTGTCCTTGTTGGTACAGTAGCGATTGAAACGTCTGAACTAATCAGTTCATTGCTTAAAAAAAGAAAAGTTCCGCATAATGTGTTGAACGCCAAAAACCATGAACGTGAAGCGGAAATCATTGCAGAAGCTGGAAATAAAGGCGCTGTAACTATCGCAACCAACATGGCTGGAAGGGGAACAGACATTAAGCTTGGGGAAGGCATTTTGGAACTTGGTGGTCTAGCTGTCATAGGAACAGAGCGCCATGAATCCAGGAGAATCGATAATCAGCTCCGAGGTCGTTCTGGTCGTCAAGGAGATCCAGGGGTTACTCAATTTTACCTTTCGATGGAAGACGAGCTGATGCGCCGATTCGGAACTGACAATTTGAAATCGATGATGGAAAAGTTCGGAATGGATGATTCTGAGCCGATTCAAAGCCGCTTGGTTTCGAGGTCTGTAGAGTCTGCACAAAAACGTGTAGAAGGAAATAACTTTGATGCTCGTAAGCAATTGCTGCAGTATGACGATGTTTTGAGACAGCAGCGCGAAATTATCTACAAACAGCGTGACGAGGTTATGGGAGCGGAAGACCTCCGTGATATCGCGGGAACAATGATTCAAACTGTTATTCAGCGTGCAGTTGATGCCCACACGCCTCATCATGAAGAAGAAGAGCAATGGAATCTGCAGGGGATTGTTGATTATGTCAATGCAAACCTCCTTCCAGAAGGAGATATCACCATCGACGATTTAAAACGCAGAGATCCGGAAGAAATGACTGAGCTTATTTTTGAAAAAGTCAAAGCTCGTTATGATGAAAAGGAAGAACAGCTGACGCCTGACCAAATGCGTGAGTTCACAAAGGTCATCCTACTCAGAGCAGTTGATACGAAATGGATTGACCATATCGACGCAATGGATCAACTGCGTCAAGGAATTCATCTGCGTGCGTACGGACAAATTGATCCGCTCCGCGAATATCAAAACGAAGGCTTTAACATGTTTGAAAATATGGTGGCTTCCATTGAGGAAGACGCTGCAAAATATATCATGAAAGCAGAAATCCGCAACAATTTGCAGCGGGAGGAAGTGGCAAAAGGACAGGCCGTCAATCCGAAAGAGGAAGGCGGTAAAACTAAAAAGAAACCTGTCCGCCGCAAAGAAACTGTCGGACGCAATGATCCATGTCCTTGCGGTTCCGGAAAAAAATTCAAACAGTGCCACGGTCGTCTTGGTTAATTGAAGCGGCCAATTGGATAAAATAAATACAAAACATCAGAGGTGGTAGCATGGAACTTTTTGAAATAAGAAGTGAATTGGAAAATACGGCTAAGAGATTAGCTGACTTTAGGGGGTCTCTTTGACTTAGAGGAAAAAGAGACTAGAATTGCTGAGTTGGACGAACAAATGGCTGATCCGTCATTTTGGGATGACCAGTCGGCTGCACAGACTGTCATCAACGAAGCCAATGCTTTAAAGGACTTGGTTGAAGAATACAAGGCTCTCTTTGAAACCCAGGAGGATCTCGAAGTCACTCTTGAGCTTGTGAAGGAAGAGAACGATCCTGACCTTGAGGCTGAGCTTGAAAACGACCTGGTAGAGTTCAAAGACAAGCTTGATAAGTTTGAACTTCAACTTCTATTAAGCGAACCGTATGATAAAAATAATGCAATTTTGGAGCTTCATCCAGGTGCTGGAGGGACGGAGTCTCAGGACTGGGGCTCGATCCTTCTTCGCATGTACACCAGATGGGCTGAAAAGCATGGTTTTAAAGTGGAAACTCTCGACTACCTTCCAGGAGATGAAGCCGGAATTAAAAGTGTGACCCTCTTGATCAAAGGGCATAATGCTTATGGATATTTGAAATCTGAAAAAGGCGTTCACCGACTTGTACGAATTTCTCCTTTTGACTCTTCAGGAAGACGTCATACTTCCTTCGTATCTTGTGAAGTTATGCCGGAGCTCAATGAAGACATTGAAATTGAGGTCCGGTCCGAAGATTTGAAAATCGATACGTACCGCTCCAGCGGTGCCGGGGGGCAGCATGTCAATACAACTGACTCTGCTGTCCGGATTACTCACTTGCCGACGGGTATTGTAGTGACATGTCAGAATGAACGTTCTCAGATCAAGAACCGCGAAAGTGCAATGAAAATGCTGAAGGCTAAGCTGCATCAGCGTGAAATCGAAGAGAAAGAAAAAGAAATTGCTGACATCCGCGGAGAGCAGAAGGAAATTGGTTGGGGAAGCCAAATCCGTTCTTACGTATTCCATCCGTATTCCATGGTAAAAGATCATCGGACAAATACAGAGGTCGGAAACGTCCAAGCAGTCACTGATGGTGACATCGATATGTTCATAAATGCGTTTTTGCGTTCCCGTCTATAAGAGGCCGAATAGTTGTCACTATTTTTCCATTAAAAGGAAATTGTGGTAACCTTATTGGTTTAAAAAAGCAGCTTTATTGGTATACTAAAAGAGCATCATTTTTAATAAGGAGATGTATACCTTGAAGAAAAAAATGTTGGCTCTCGTAATGAGTACTGGACTGGCCATCGGACTTGCTGCCTGTGGCGGCAATAATAATGACAATGCTGGCGGTGGAAATGAAGGCGGCGGAGAAACTGCCACAAATGACGCAGAAGCTATTTTTCAGCAAAACTGCTCAAGCTGCCATGGCGAGAACTTGGAAGGACGCAACGGCCCTGCACTTGATAAAATCGGCGCTTCTTTAAGTGAAGATGAAATCCATGACGTCATTGACAATGGTAGACCAGGAATGCCAGCTGGCATTATCAAAGGTGATGACGCAGACAAAGTGGCTGCATGGCTGGCTGAGAAAAAGTAATGTGTGATTTAAAGGATAAGCTGCAGCTTGTCCACAGCTTGTAGAGAAGTAGGTATTTTTTCTCTACAAGCTTTTTTAATTTTTGGTGTGAGTTTAGTATGGCAGAGTCTATAGTGAGGGAAGAGCACTGGTAGCCCTTGAAGAGAAATTAGTAAGACTCTAAACTGGTATAAGAAAGTGTAAATTAGCGAATTTAGCATTTAACTTCATTCAGCAGAAGTCTCCCACTTCTGTAAGTGGTGAGTTGAATGCATGTTGGTATTCCATTCAGCGGGGGTTCAAACCCCGGCTGAATAAAGTTAAAGCCTCCGGCGGATGCCACAGATTTTCAGAGGAATTTATCGAGCGCCGCTCGATAAATTCTGGGCGCAAATACGCCAAGGCGCATTTGATATGATGTTGATGGAATACGTCGATGGCGATGATTTTGATACATACTTACGGAAATATTGTTGGAAAGAGCTTGAAGTGAATTCTCCATTTTTGTTTCAGAGCGGTGTGGTTTTCCTAGTGGGGGGATGGAGCTTAATGCGCAGAGTGGCAATGCTACCCGAAAGAAAAATGATAAAAAAGACCTATTCCATTAACTTAGGCAAGAAAATATAGGGATTTGAAACTTTTGGCACAAGACATTAGAACCGGAAAATTCCCTTTTCTGGGATGTTGAAAAGCGCGTTTGAATACTTGCCCATTCACATTAGGTGCATGACTCATGTCACTTGCTCATCTTAGCAGCACTCGTACGTCAGAAACAAATTTAATATCAAAGCTTTGCAAAAGGTCCAATTTTAATAGCTTTTTCTCTTACGGAAAATTTTTACTGGATCAACAGTTTTTTCATGAATATCTAATATTATCGATTATTACTGTAATATGACATTTTGAAACACAAATGTAATATAAATGTTCCTTAAAATATGGGCCCCAAGTGTTATAATAGTTCTGGGTTTAAATTTCGATATAATTTGACGAGTTTTTCATAACCTGCGGTTTACAGGACAAGCCGCACTTTGAATGATTTTCTGCTTGTCACGCGGATTTTCACCTTGTCACAATGTTAAGTATAGTACATAACGAATAATTGTTTTTAAAGGAGTAAGGTGGTTTATATGATAGAGATGCAGGATGTGAGCAAGAAATATCCAAACGGTATTATTGCTGTAAACGGTTTAAACATCCTGATTAATCAAGGTGAATTTGTATATGTAGTAGGTCCCAGCGGAGCTGGAAAAACGACCTTTATCAAAATGGTATACAGGGAAGAAAAGCCCACTTCAGGAAAAATCATTGTCGATGGATTGGATTTGTCTAAGCTTAAAAATAGAGAGGTTCCATTCTTACGTCGAAATGTAGGAGTAGTTTTCCAGGATTTTAAACTCCTCCCAACTCTTACAGTCTTTGAAAATGTCGCATTTGCAATGGAAGTAATTGAAGAGTCGCCTAGAGAGATTAAGAGACGGGTTATGGAGGTTTTGGCTTTAGTTGGGTTGAAGCATAAAGTCCGGATGTTGCCATCAGAGCTATCCGGTGGAGAACAGCAGCGGGTTTCGATTGCGAGGTCAATTGTCAACAATCCAAAAGTTGTTATAGCGGACGAGCCATCGGGGAATTTGGATCCTGAAACATCTTGGGAAATTATGAGTTTGCTGGAAGAAATCAATATGCAGGGTACAACGGTCATTATGGCGACGCATAACCGTGAAATCGTAAATACGATTAAACACCGTGTTGTGGCCATTGAAAATGGAATCATTGTCCGTGATGAACAGCAGGGGGAATACGGTTATGAAAGCTAGGACGTTTCGGCGCCATCTTGGTGAAAGCTTCAAAAGTCTGCGCCGCAATGGATGGATGACCTTCGCCTCCGCAAGTGCAGTCACCGTCACGTTGCTGCTAGTTGGCGTTTTTTTCGTCATCATGCTGAATATGAATAAATTTGCCACAGATATTGAGAATGATGTCGAAATTCGAACACACATAGATTTGTCAGTGTCAAAAGAGAACCAGGAAGCACTCAAGAAAAAAATTGAAGAAATCGATCAGGTGGAGTCGGTCACTTTTTCATCTAAGGAGCAGGAGCTCGACCATTTGATCAAAACGATGGGGAAAGACTGGAAGCTGTATGAACAGGAAAATCCGTTGCATGATGTCTTCATTGTAAAAACAAAACAGCCGACGGATACTCCAGTAATTGCCAAAAAAATTAGTTCCTTTGATTTTGTGAATTCTGCAGTCTATGGTGAAAAAAAAGTAGAAAAATTGTTCAATACATTGAAGACAAGCCGTAACATTGGACTTGTTCTGATTATCGGATTGCTGTTCACTGCTATGTTCTTAATCTCCAATACTATTAAAATCACTATATTTGCAAGGCGCAGAGAAATCGAGATTATGAAACTGGTAGGAGCGACGAATTGGTTTATACGCTGGCCGTTTGTATTTGAAGGCATATGGCTCGGATTAATCGGATCGATTATTCCAATTGCAGTTGTGGCGGCAGGTTACTACTATGCCTATGACTTTTTAGCCGCGCGTATTCCGAATCAGGTTATTCAGCCGCTTTCGTACTCACCATTCGTTTATCAGGTCATCGGACTATTGTTGCTGATCGGCGTCATTATCGGCGCTTGGGGTAGCTTTATATCTGTCAGACGTTTTTTGAAAATATAAATGTTGAATTTATTTTACCCAAACTGAAAAATTTGAAACGCAAAATAGAAATTCTTGTCGGGGAGAAAGGGGAACTTTTTCTTGAAGAAACGTTCATTACTATCAATCACACTTGCAGGGGTCATCGGTTTTGGCGGAACATTTGCATTTACTGGGGGAGCATCCGCTACACCACTTTCTGATTTGAAAGATCAACAGTCTCAGGTTGCATCTGAGCTGTCCAATATTAACAGTTCTTTAGCCAAGAAGGAAAACAAACTAGCTGATTTGACTAACCAGCTTAATAACATGCAGGCTGAAGTGGAAAAGTTGGAAGGAAAAATAGATACTACTAACGTAAAAATAAAAGACAAAGAGAAAGAAATAGCAAAGACAGAAGCAGAAATTGACAAGCTAAAAAAAGAAATAGAAGAATTGAAAAAGAAGATTGAAAAAAGAAGTGAGCTTCTTAAAGAAAGAGCAAGAAGCATTCAGCAAAACGGCGGATCAGTTGATTACATCGACGTTTTGTTGGGAGCCGAAAGTTTTAGCGATTTCGTCGATCGAGTTTCCGCTGTAACGACTATTGTCAGTGCAGATAAAGAGATCATGGAAGAACAGCAGCGTGATAAGGATGCTCTAGAGGAAAAGCAGGCAAAGGTCGAAAAAAATCTTGAAAAATTGAACGGTATGCTTAAAGAATTGGAAGGGCTGAAAGCTGACCTTAATTCTCAAAAAGCACAAAAGAATCAAGCAATGAAAAATGTGAAGGCTGAACAAGCAAACATCTCTGATGAAAAGAAATCTTTGGAAGCAGAAATTGCTCAGCTTAATGCCAAGCAGTTAGAAATCCAAGGAGCAATCAGCAACGAAGAATCCCGTATTGCGGAAGAAGCAAGGAAGGCAGAAGAAGCAAGGAAGATTGCAGCGGAAGCGAGAGTGAAAGAGACTTCCAATTCAGAGGAAAGCTCAGCAACATCAAATTCTAATTCAAACTCAGGCTCTAGCTCAAGCTCAGATTCAAGTTCCAATTCAAGTTCCAATTCAAGTTCTAATTCAAGTTCAAAACCAAAAGCTTCTTCACAAGGAACAAGTAAAGTAACTACTACATACCATGAACCTTCTGCTCCTGTAGGCAATACACCTGCAGTCAGCTCAGGGATGTTTACGCGTCCTGCTGCTGGAGCATTCACATCCGGATTTGGTGCTCGTTGGGGTACAATGCATAACGGCGTTGATATTGCAGCAGGAAAAGGTACGCCAATTGTAGCAGCAGCAAGCGGAACTGTAGAAGTTTCGACATTTGGTTCACCTGGAAATTGGGGTGGCTATGGAAATGTTATTATTATCAACCACGGAAATGGATATAAAACACTTTACGGCCATATGAGCAGCCGCTCTGTTTCTCCAGGTGCCAAAGTATCTAAGGGGCAAGTTATTGGAGCTATGGGTAACACAGGGGACGTTGTAGCTGGATCTGGTGGAGACGGAACACACCTTCACTTTGAAATCTTTAAGAACGGAAGCCGTGTAAATCCGGCACCGTATATAGGTTTATAAGCTATGATTTGAGAAGAGCCGCATCCAATCGATGCGGCTCTCTCTTTAATATTTTTAGCAAATCTTCCATTGGCTCTTGATCCACAGTACGGATTTCTCTCTAATCTATAAGTGGTGGTAAGAAACTATTATGTATGTTGCCGCTCGAATCTTTGTATGCATCCTCTTATTTGATCAGCTCAAGCAGTTCCAGGTTTTCCACTGGACTGAAGTTATCAATGTTATTTTCGGAAAGGTCCAGATGAAGCAGTGAGGCCATGTTTGTTAATGGCTCTATTTCTCTAATGGCATTCCTGGATAAAATCAGAGTTCTCAATGAATCGAGGTCTGACAAGGCGTCGATTTTTTCAATATTGTTACCAGACAAATCCAATTTTGCCAATGCTGATAATTGGGACAGGGGAGAAATATCGGTAATTTGATTTTCTCTTAGATTTAACGTTTCCAATGCTGGTAAATGGGACAAAAAGAAAATGTCATTTAAACCGCTGGCACCCAGCCCCAAAATTCGTAGTTGTTTCAGGTTTTTTAATGGGGAAAAGTCATCGATGTCATTACTACATAGTGTCAGAGCCTGAAGCGAAGTCAAACCGGATAAGTGGCTGATATCCTTGATCTTATTGCCGGACAAATATAGTTTTTCAAGAGAAGGCAACTGAGCAATTGGCTGCAGGTCACTTATACCAGTATTGTCCAAACTTAACATTTTGAGCTTAAAAGCAACTTCCAAACCTTTTAAGGAACTGATTGTTCCCCTTTTGTTAGCTCTGAAAACGACCAGCTTTGCCATGTCTTTCACTGTGGGTCTGGTTTCGTCATTTACATATTCTTCAAGTTTTAATTCCTCCAGTACCCGTTGGCGCAGAACAGGATCTTCAATCCCTTTATAACGGTCAATGGCCTTCTGCATCTCCGGACTCAGATCTACTTCCGACGTTAGCTGTTCAGCCGGTGGTTCCGCTTCATCAGGTTGCTGTTTTTGATGATCCCCTCCATTACATCCCGCACAAAGCAATAGTACAAATAAATATAAGAATGTTTTTTTCAATATTCTTCACCCTTAAACAATAAATAAAGGCCTTTATTTATATAAATAGTTGTTTTCACTTATCTTTAAAGCCGGCTGTAAAGATCTTTAATTGTTATACGAAACAAATCCAGTTTGGTTTCAACTATCCTAATCCAAAGATTCAGTTTCTTGTCATTTTCGAAAAAATATAACAGATTTATGTTTAGAAATGATCAAAAGGTATATAAATGACTGACAGTCTATATTTTCGGTTGGAGTTATATGCTAAAATGGTTAAGAGCTTGGTCTGTGTAACTATATGAGCTGTGAGGTAGAGACGATGACATTTGTTGCAATCAGTACTCCGTTATTAATTATATTTCTTATTTTGAATATTGCGCTTGCCAGTTTTGTTATTTTTCTAGAAAGAAGAGACGCAAGCGCAACATGGGCATGGCTCCTTGTTTTGCTTTTTATTCCTGTTGTTGGTTTTATTTTATATTTGATCTTCGGTCAGAATTTGAGCAGGAAAAAGATTTTCGAATGGAAAGATAAAAAGAAAATAGGGATCATGGAAATCACCGATACCCAAATTAGTATGCTGAGAGACGGTGATTTTCCTTTTCATGACCATAAAACAGCGCAATACAAAGATTTGATCTACATGCTCCTTGTCAATGACAGTGCCGTCCTGACACAGGACAATAAAGTGGATATTTTTACAGATGGAAATGAAAAATTTCACTCGCTAATGGCCGATATTCGAAGAGCGAAAAATCATATCCATCTTGTTTATTACATTATGCGCAACGACAAGCTCGGTAACGAGCTGTTAACACTCCTTGTAGAAAAGGCCAAAGAGGGTGTGGAGGTCCGCGTTCTTTATGATGCGATGGGATCGAGAAGGCTTCCACGGAAATTTTTTCGTCCGCTGCTCGATGCTGGTGGAAGGGTCAGCGCTTTTTTCCCTGCTATCATCCCCCATCTGAATCTGCAGGTGAACTACCGAAATCATAGAAAGCTTGTCATCATTGATGGGACAGTCGGATATATCGGTGGATTTAATATTGGTGACGAATACCTTGGTTTGAACAAGAAGTTTGGTTATTGGCGGGATACACATCTTAGGATTTTCGGAAAAGCTGTTTTTGCAATGCAAACTAGATTTATCCTTGATTGGAACCAAGCCTCTTCGAATAAAATAAGCTATGAGGACAGGCTATTTCCGGAAATGAAACCAATTGGCGATACGGATGTGCAAATCGTGTCAAGCGGTCCCGATTCAGAATGGGAGCAGATTAAATATGGGTATATTAAGTTAATCAATTCAGCAAAAGATTATATTCTTATTCAAACACCGTATTTTATTCCCGATTCCAGTGTACTGGATGCTCTGAAAATAGCTGTGCTATCTGGTGTGGATGTCAGGTTGATGATACCGAATAAACCGGATCATATCTTTGTTTATTGGGCGACATATTCCTACGTTGGAGACCTGCTGAAGACAGGAGCAAAAGTATTCCTTTATGAAAATGGCTTTATACATGCAAAAACGATGATAGCTGACGGAAAAATTGCAAGTGTGGGAACAGCTAATATTGATATGAGGAGCTTCCGTCTAAATTTTGAAGTAAATGCATTCTTGTATGATCAGGAACTTGTTCAGGAGCTTGTTGATATTTTCAATGAAGATGTTTCGTTATCTCGCGAACTTACATTTAAACAATACTTGAAAAGACCGAAAATTATTCGTTTCAAAGAGTCGGTTTCCCGTTTGCTTTCTCCCATTTTATAAAATATATATTGAGGGAGGAGTATCATAATGAAATGGTATTCAGTCGGATCGCTGTCTTTTCCTGCTTCTTGGGTAGCTATTGCTTTCGCATTTATAGGCGCTTATTTATACTTAAGGCTGACTCAGGAAAAGCAGGCAGCAGATTTATACAGCAATGCTTTCTTCATCTTGATATTGACATGGAAGCTAAGCGTCATCCTGTTCCAATTTGAAACAATAATTAAGAATCCATTTTCTATTGTGTACTTTAATGGCGGGATGAAAGGATATTGGCTTGGAATTGCAGCCGCATTTCTTTATTTCTTTTTATCCGAAAAAAAGTCCCAGGTTCAGGAAAATACCCTTCATGTAAAAGTATGGATTGTGATCATTACAGTATATGAGCTTGTCTTCTATTTATTAAACAAAGAGCATATATTGTTTGCAGGCCTTCAGTTAATTGGAGGGATTGCTTTTTTTATGCTGTTAAATAAAAACTCAGGGAATCCGATTTGGGGCATTCAAATTCTCGTATTCTTCACCTGTTTTCAAGGACTTATTTACTCATTGGAAGGAAATTTGCTTTCCGTACCAATCGCGACTTACACGTCTGGCACATTGCTTATTGCCTGGACAGCATGGAAAGGAAGTCGAAAAAATCAATGAATAAAAAAATATTTGGTCTTGCACTCATTATATTGCTTGTTGGTATCGTTGTTATAAATATTATTCAGGATGTACGTGAGAAAAACGAGGTTGAAGCAGCTAAAGAGAAATTTTCACAGTCGGAAAATTTGGAGCAAGCAGATGAAGGCTTGAAAGAAGGGGAAGTGCCACCGGATTTTGAGCTGGAAACCCTTGATGGTAATTCAGTAAAGTTATCTGATTATAGAGGACAAAAAGTCATGTTGAACTTCTGGGCATCGTGGTGTCCGCCATGCAAAGCCGAGATGCCGCATATAGAAAATTATTATAAAACAAAGGCTAAACAAGAGAATGTAGAAATCCTCGCCGTGAATTTGACGAGTGTTGAGCGGGGAGTAAACGCTAGGAAGAAGGTTAAGAAGTTTATTGAAGAATATGGTCTAACCTTTCCGGTGCCGCTGGACGAAAGTGGAAAGCTTGGAAAAACATATCAGGCATTTACCATTCCAACGACTTATATGATTGATACAAATGGAATGGTTCATACGAGAATTATTGGGCCTATGGATGAGGAAACCATTGAAAAGATCGTGTCTGAAATGAAATAAACCTTCACGTTTAAAGTTATTCATATTTTAGTGTTGACAGCTTATAGACCGGTAGTATATAGTATTATTCAAGAGTTCGACAGAGCTTAAGAATTAAATGAATGAATAAGTAACACTCTTATCAAGAGCGGCGGAGGGATTAGGCCCTGTGATGCCCGGCAACCTTCAGATTTTCTGAAAAGGTGCTAATTCCTACAAGTCAAATGACTTGGAAGATAAGGGGAGGAATCGTCATATCGGCCCTCTTCTTATACGGAAGAGGGCTTTTAGTTTTCTTTTCCCCCTTCCTAAAGCGGTATTGATTAATGCCGTTTTATTACCAACTGTTCCGATCGATTTTGAAAATTCTAAGGAGGAAGAAAAATGACACAAGAAAAAAATTACCAGCCAGAAACAATTTTATTACATGGAGGACAAGAGCCAGATGCTACGGGGTCACGTGCTGTTCCTCTATACAGAACAACTTCCTATGTATTTAACGACACAGAACATGCTCAAAAATTATTTGCTCTAGAAGAGCAAGGAAATATTTATACACGCATCATGAACCCGACAACTGACGTATTTGAAAAAAGAGTTGCCGAGCTTGAAGGAGGTACAGCAGCTGTTGCTCTTTCTTCCGGAATGGCCGCTATAGCGTTCAGTATTCTGAACATTGCACGCGCAGGGGATGAAATTTTGGCAGCTACGGATCTTTATGGAGGTACATACAACCTATTCTCCATTTCGCTTCCGAAATATGGCATCAATGTAAAGTTCGTTGATCCGACTGATCCAGAAAACTTCCGCAAGGCGATCACACCTAAGACAAAAGCAATTTACGCTGAAATCATTGGAAATCCAAGTCTTCATGTTTTGGATGTTGAAGCAGTTGCAAAAGTGGCGCATGACAATAATATCCCATTGATTGTGGATAATACTTTTGCAACACCATATCTCACTAAGCCGATCGAGTACGGCGCAGATATTGTTGTTCACTCGGCTACAAAATGGATTGGCGGACATGGTACAGCTATTGGCGGCGTCGTAGTGGATAGCGGGAAATTTGACTGGAATAATGAAAAGTTCCCTGATTTTATTGAACCGGATAGAAGCTATCATGGTATCCGTTTTGGAATCGACGTGCCGGATGTTGCATTTGCCATAAAACTTCGTGTTCAACTGCTTCGTGACTTTGGTCCAACTTTGAGCCCGGATAATGCATTCTTTTTCCTGCAAGGACTTGAGACTCTTCATGTACGTATCCAAAAGCATGTTGAAAATGCGAAAGCCGTTGCTGAGTTTTTACAAAACCACGATGCAGTCGAATGGGTAGCTTATCCAGGTCTGGAGGACCACCCTTCATATGAATTAGCAAAAAAATACTTGCCTAAAGGACCTGGAGCCATCGTGAACTTCGGTATTAAAGGTGGAAGGGAAGCTGGCAGAAAAGCAATCGATAACGTTAAGCTTTGGTCACACGTTGCGAATGTCGGGGATGCGAAATCATTGATTATTCACCCTGCATCAACAACGCACCAACAGTTGAGCGCCGAAGAATTGAAAGAGACAGGCGTAACAGAAGAATTAATCAGATTAGCAGTTGGATTAGAATCTGTTGAAGATATTACAGCGGATCTTGCCCAAGCAATTGAAAAAGCAGTTGAAGCTGTATCTCAAGCATAATAATTTATATCAACAAAGCCGGTCGTGCCATGCACGCCGGCTTTTTCCAATATTTGAAGCGATCCTGTCATTAGGATGAGCCAAAAATAGAGTTCGCACGATAAAATCGTGTTTCGCACGAAAATCCAAGAAATCGCACGATTAATATGTAATTCGCACGATAATTCCAAATATCGCACGAAAAATATGAATTTCGCACGAAAATCCAAGAAATCGCACAATAAATATGATTTTCGCACAATAATCCAGGAAATCGCACGAAAAATATGATTTCCCACGATAATTCCAAATATCGCACGAAAAATATGAATTTCGCACGAAAATCCAAGAAATCGCACAATAAATATGATTTTCGCACAATAATCCAGGAAATCGCACGAAAAATATGATTTCCCACGATAATTCCAAATATCGCACGAAAAATATGAATTTCGCACGAAAATCCAGGAAATCGCACAATAAATATGATTTTCGCACAATAATCCAGGAAATCGCACGAAAAATATGATTTCCCACGATAATTCCAAATATCGCACGAAAAATATGAATTTCGCACGAAAATCCAGGAAATCGCACAATAAATATGATTTTCGCACAATAATCTAAGATATCGCACGATCCCCGAAAACCACACCCAACGTTTCAAATTGATCTTTATCCGCAATTTTCCATCAGCAATCATTCTGGAACATCACGGGTTCCTGTAACGAGTGTTCTTTCAAGTACCTTTCTTTCCAATTCGCATGCTGCTACGCAATTAGGCCACCTTTCCACGTTTAAGAAAATCCTTCATAACTTGTCCGTAGCCAGCATAGGTTTTGAAGTAAGGTGAACCGGTTGAGGGGGAAGACGATGAACAAAAAATGGCTGGCATTGCTTACCGCATGCTCTTTGTTTTTTGGAGCTGGCGGGGTGTATGCAGGAATAAAGTGGAAGGAATCCAATGTAAAAGAAAACTTGCTTGATGAAAAGCAAAGCTCAAAAAATTCTTCTGTGGTTTCGGCCAATCTTGAAAAAATAGAACAGGCTTACCAATTAATCCAAAAATCATACGTTAAAAAAGTGGATCATGAACAGCTCGTTCACGGGGCCATCCAGGGAATGATCGGGACATTGAAGGATCCGTATTCTGTATATATGGATGCGTCAACAGCGGAACGTTTCAATGACAGTCTTGATTCATCGTTTGACGGAATAGGAGCGCAAGTCACGATAGAGGAGGGAAAGCTGACCATTGTAGCGCCTATTAAAAATACACCGGCAGAAAAAGCTGGCCTCAAGCCAAGGGATCAGATTTTAAAAATTGATGGAAAATCGGTAGAGGGACTGGATCTTTATGAGGCTACGACGCAAATCCGGGGAGAAAAAGGTACAGTTGTTAAGCTAGAGATTTTGCGTAAAGGGGCGAGCAAGCCGTTTGAAGTGGAAATTACTCGTGAGGAAGTGCCGGTTGTTACCGTTTTTGCCGACATGAAAAAAGAAGGAAACAAAAAAATCGGTTATATAGAAATCACCTCATTTGCAGAAGGGACGGCACGTGAATTCGCAAATGAACTGAATAAATTGGAAAAAGAAGGGGCGGCAGGTCTTATTATCGATGTCCGCGGCAATCCGGGAGGTATGCTTTCCAGTGTCGATGACATTTTACAACAGCTGGTTACGGATAAAAAACCTTATGTGCAGATTGAAGAAAAAAGCGGGAAAAAGAATCCCTATTTTTCTGGAATGGAAGAAAGAAAAACTTATCCGATCAGCGTGCTGATTGATGAAGGAAGCGCATCCGCATCGGAAATTTTGGCGGGAGCATTGCTGGAAATCGAAGGGTATGACCTAATCGGAAAGAAGACTTTTGGTAAGGGAACAGTCCAGCAGGCTATTCCGCTTGAAGATGGAAGCAATATTAAGCTGACAATGTTCAAATGGTTGACACCTAATGGCAACTGGATTCATGATAAAGGAATCAAACCGACGATAGAAGTCGAACAGCCAGGGTATTTCCACGCCCATTCCCTGACGGTTGAAAAAAAACTGACCCGCGACATGAATAATGAAGAAGTGAAGATTGCCCAGGAATTATTGACAGGGCTAGGTTATGGTCCGGGCCGGGCAGACGGATATTTCGACGGCCAGACAGAACGCGCTGTCCGAGCATTCCAATCAATTGAAAAAATACCGGTAACAGGAGTGATTGATACAAGAACTGCTGAAAAGCTTGAAGAAGCGGTGATCAAGGAAATTCAAGATGAACAAAATGATCTACAGCTTCAGGTGGCATTAAAATCAATGAAGTAATTCGACAGAGTTTCCTCCGGTCACGCAAGCCGCACTTGTGTGGCCGTTTTGGGTTCTGAATGGGTGAGTGACGAACACACTCTTCTTCGAGCACGGAGAGGGGGAGGGCTAGAAGTTCTGGTTCCCTTTAACTTTATTCAGCAGAAGTCTCCCACTTCTGTAAGTGGTGAGATGAATGCATATCGGTATTCCATTCAGTGGGGGTTCAAACCCCGGCTGAATAAAGTCAAAGCCTCCGGCGGGTGTCACAGATTTTTAGAGGAAATTTATCGAACGATAAAATCTGGGCGCAAATACGCCAAGGCGAATTTGATTATTTTACATTCCTCCCTGGTGAAATCTTTGATAGAATAAAAAGATAACCATTTATTCCAGAGGGAGGCTGCGAGATGGTGCAATTATGGCTGCTGGAATTCGCCAAGGGAGTAGGCAAGTTTTTTCTGAATCCCGTTTTATATTTTTCTATTCTACTGGTAATTGCTGCTGGTTTTATGAGAATAAGAAGAGAACGGGCCGACTTTAATATAAGAGTACATGATCAGTTCCATGAATTAAAGCATTTGCTTCCTGCTGGACTTCTGGCAGGTGGGATTTTATCGGTTATAACGATTCTATCCGGATTCACGATCACGCTTGATATGCTCGCATTCATTGCTATAGCTACTATTGTACTGGGAGCGGTAGGCAATGCCAGGTTGCTTTCGCCTGCATTCACCTTGGGACTTCCGATCTTATTTGTTTTTACAATCACATTTTTTAATATTTCTGTTCCTTACACTGATTCATTAATAGAAAACAGCCTATTTTTGAGCGGAATCTCTGTTATGTTAGGAGTGCTTCTTTTCACCGAAGGAGCCCTTATGTTAAAAAACGGCTTAAAAGATGTATCGCCTAAGCTTCGGACAAGTCGCAGGGGCCTTACGATTGGCGCTCTTCAAATCAAACGGGTTTGGCTTATTCCGATTTTCTTTTTCCTTCCTGCCGGGCCTTTGACTGTACCGTTTGACTGGTGGCCGTTGATTCATTTGGGAACAGAGTCGTATTCACTGATACTTGTCCCTTTTGCACTCGGCTTTCAAAATCAGGTGCAAAGCAGTTTACCTAGTCAGGCAGTTGAGAGAATGGGAAAACAAACCATTCTTTTGGCTGTGCTTGTTCTTGCTGCATCGGCAGTCGGCTTCTATTATCCAACGTATGTCCCTCCATTTGTTGTAGGCATGGCTATCCTCGGACGGTTGCTTATTTTGTACAGACATCGTGTTAGGGAAAACAATACACTCTATTATTTCACACCACGGAACAACGGAGTCATGGTATTGGATATTATTTTGGGAACGCCAGCAAGTAAAATGGAACTAAAAACGGGAGAGATTATTAAGACATGCAACAATGTGGCGGTTTCCAATAAAGAGGAACTGTATAAAGCACTTTTGAAAAATCGTACCTATTGCAAGCTTGAGGTGCTTGATGTGAATGGTGAGATCCGGTTTGAACAATGTGCACTTTACGAAGGTGATCATCATGAGCTCGGCATTCTTTTTGTAGAAAAACGCTCGATACACAAGCAGGGCAGGGCGATGTAATAGTGAAAAGAAAAATCCTGGAACAACAGCCTTATTGCGATTGTTCCAGGACTTTTTCATGAGTAAAGAAAGTATAACTTGTTATGGAAATTTTTATTCAAAGGAAGGTTTTTCTTGTCCAGCTACGACGTACAGGACGTACTAGTGCAAGCAAAGCGACAGGATGTCGCGTTCTGAGCCTGCCGAAGTACAGGACGTACTAGTGCAAGCGAAGTGACAGGATGTCGCGTTCTGAGCCTGCCAGCGTCTAGCCCCTCGAGGTCACAAGCCACTTCCCTGCGGTGGCTGAAGAACTGCCTCTTCGGAAATCGTCTTGTGCTTGTCGGGGCTAAACAAGGCGCTTTTCTTATTTCTTTTTTCTTGCATATGCTGTGTGTGTGCACTCCCCCATTCGTGCATCACATTTAAGACGGGCTGGAGGCTCTTTCCGTATTCAGAAATAGAATATTCGACCTTTGGCGGTACCTGTGGATAAACCACCCTTTCGATGATATCTTCCTCTTCCAATTCCCTTAATTGTTTGGTCAGCATTTTTTGAGTGATATTCGGCATTAACCTTTTCAATTCACTGAACCTCAAAGTGTCTTCATTAAACAGATGTAATAAAATAATAGGCTTCCATTTTCCAACTAAAATACTTAAAGCCTCATCTACTTTGCAAAGCTCTGTTTTCATTTTTCAGCACTCCTTCATTAGTATCTTTTTCTACACTATAGCACTTTAAAGTGCGTACTTCTATTTCAGTTTAGTTTACCCCATAATTATACTTATAAGCTTTTTTTCCTATCAAGCTAAAAAACTGAAGGGAGGAATTTTTATGAGCAGTCAAAATATCCTATCAAGGGGTATCAGGAGTGTTAAGGATATCTTTTTTCGAGAAAATACACCAACTCATAAAGCGGGATTGGTGATTGAACCTGGCAATTGGGGAGAATATGATCCATTTCTGTTAATGGCGGAGGATTTTTTCCAACGGGGGACATTCGGAATGCATCCTCATCGAGGAATCGAAACAGTCACATACGTTATTGATGGAAAACTTGAGCATATGGATAATAAAGGAAACAGTAGTGAATTATTTCCCGGAGAAGTTCAATGGATGACAGCTGGTAAAGGAATTATTCATTCAGAGGAACCTGCTGTTGGAGATACAGTTCATTCATTACAGCTATGGGTGAACCTTCCAAGTGATAAAAAAATGACTGAACCACGTTACCAGAATATGCGTGCGCAGGATATGCCGGTTCGGCATGAAGATGGCGCGATCATAAGGGTTTTTTCCGGCGTATCAAATGGAGTTCAAGCTGACACGAAAAATCACGTACCTGTTACAATGGTCGAGATGTTGCTGGAACCGGGCAGTACCGTCAGACAGGATCTTCCTGGCGGTTATAATGGATTCCTTTATGTTTTAGATGGAAAAGGAAGATTCGGCAGAGGGGACACGGAAGGGAAAAAAGGACAGATTCTCTGGCTTGAGCGCGGGGATGATCTTTACCCAAGTGAGGTGAAAGTTCATGCGGAAGAAAAGTTACATGTCCTGTTATATGCTGGTCAACCTATTGGGGAAAGGGTTGTAGCGCGCGGCCCATTTGTAATGAATACGGAAGAAGAGATCATACAAGCATATCAAGATTATCGGGAAGGAAAATTCGGGTGAACAATGCCCTTATTTTGCAATAGTATCTTTTTGTATACTATGTTACTTGTAAGTGCGTACTGTTTATTTTGATAGATATGCTCTATAATCATACTTGAGTTTTTTAAATAAAAACATCATTACCATTCACATAGGGAGTTGTACATCATGACAATCAAAGTAAAAGCAGTTATCGGGAGCACAAGCTCTACATCATTCAACTTGAAATTGGTTGAGTTTATGAAAAACCGTTATGCGGATCAACTGGACATTACACCTGTTTTTATAAATGATCTTGAGACGTTTTCCGTTGATTTGGAAAGCAATGTACTAGCAAATGTCAAGGCGTTTAAAGACGATGTAAAGGATTCGGATGCTGTATTATTTGCAGTTCCTGAATATAACTTCTCCATTCCTGGAGCTTTGAAAAATGCGATCGACTGGTTATCCCGCGGGGGAGACTTCACAATCAAAGACAAGCCTGGTTTTATCATTGGGTCTTCCATGGGAGTGTTAGGAAGTGTACGTGCACAGATCCATTTGAGAGAAATCCTTTCAAATCCAGCTTTGTCACCTGTTTTATTACCTGGTAATGAAGTATACATTGGATCAGTCCATGAGAAAATTAACGAAGCCGGCGAACTTAATGACCAAGGTACTATCAATTTCTTGGATCAAGTCGTTCAAAACTTTGTAGAATTTTATAAAAAAAATAAAGCTGCCGTTCTTGCTTAAATAACAAAGCCTAAAGGTATATATAAGCGGATTAGACTAAAATGCTGATCCGCTTTTTCCTTTGTATTTTTTATCAGAATAATCCCATTGGATGTAATATGGGTATTTAAAAAGGATTTCCGGAAAAAATATCGAATATTTTATATAAGTAGTATTTTCTCCATTTTGTTATTTAACTATCTATTTTATGTATTGCTAATTTTCCGTGTTAATGCAATAATATTTTTGAAATATAGTAAGTCTTCATGAGAAAGGGGCGAGGCAGTGGAGAATGCATTATTAAACGTAGAAGGGCTGAGAACCTCTTTTTTTACAGATGATGGGGAACTTTCGATAGTAAATAGTATTGATTTCCATGTGCATTCAGGTGAAATTCTTGGCATTGTCGGGGAATCGGGATGCGGAAAAAGCATTACTTCTTTGTCTATCATGGGACTTATTCCTGCGCAGACAGGAAGAGTTGATGGACAAATTTTATTTAAAGGAGAAAACCTTACTTTGGCCTCGGAGAAACGAATGCGGCAAATTCGGGGTAATGAAATTGCTATGATTTTTCAGGAGCCGATGACGAGCTTGAATCCGGTCTTTACAATCGGGGAGCAACTGCTTGAAGCGATTAAGATACATAGGAAATTCCCGAAGAAGAAAGCAAAAGAGCGCGTTGTTGAGATGTTAAAGCTTGTAGGTCTTCCTCGTCCGGAGGAATTACTCAATGAATATCCTCACCAGCTTTCTGGAGGGATGAGGCAGCGTGTTATGATTGCGATGGCGATGATCTGCAATCCGGAATTGTTGATTGCGGATGAGCCGACGACGGCGCTGGATGTCACCATCCAGGCGCAAATTCTCGATTTAATGAAAGCGCTTAATAAAGAAACGGATACTGCTATTATGATGATTACGCACGATTTGGGGGTTATCGCCGAGATGTGCAGTCGTGTTATGGTCATGTATGCCGGATATATCGTGGAAGAGACGGATGTAAGAACGATTTTTAAAGATCCAAAGCATCCTTATACAGTTGGACTCATTCAATCTGTTCCGGACATACGTCATAAAAAAGAAGAGCTTTATTCTATTAAAGGAAATGTTCCTAAACCGGGTACGATCCAAGCAGGCTGTCACTTCGCCCCGCGGTGTGAACATGCGTTTGACCGCTGTTTTGCCCAAACACCTGATCTTTTGAAACTATCTAAGGGACATAAAGTAAAGTGTTGGTTGTACGAAAGGGAAAAAGGAGAAGCCAGCGGATGACAGAGCGATTATTGGAAGTCGAGGGTTTAAGGAAAAGCTTTCCTATACAAGGCGGGATATTTGGAAAACAGGTCGGGGAAGTGAAGGCAGTTGATGATGTTTCTTTCTTTATTAAAAAAGGGGAAACATTGGGGCTTGTTGGTGAGAGTGGATGCGGAAAGTCAACGACAGGAAAAACGCTGCTTCGTCTTCTGGAACCAACAGAAGGAAAAATATTTTTTGAGGGAAAAGACATCACAAATCTTTCAAAAAATGAAATGCGTCGTCTTCGCAGGGAAATGCAAATGGTTTTTCAGGACCCGTTCGCTTCCTTAAACCCGAGGCATAGAGTTGAAAAAATATTGGAGGAGCCATTGATTGTTCATGGGGTTACAGATTCTAAAAAACGAAAGAAAAGAGTGCGTGAACTCCTGCAAATCGTTGGCCTGAATGATTACCATGCAAAGAGGTATCCCCATCAATTTAGTGGAGGTCAACGCCAAAGAATTGGCATTGCAAGGGCCTTGGCTGTCAATCCCAAGCTCATTGTCGCAGATGAGCCTGTTTCTGCCCTTGACGTATCTATTCAATCGCAGGTTTTGAACTTACTGAAGAACCTGCAGGAAGAATTTGATTTAACATATTTATTCATCGCACATGATCTGGGAGTTGTCCGTCATATAAGCGACCGGGTAGGAGTGATGTACCTTGGAAGAATCGTCGAGCTGACAGATAGTGAGAGATTATATGACAATCCCAAGCACCCGTACACTAAAGCATTACTATCAGCCGTACCTGTTCCCGATGTCGACTTCCAAAAGGAGCGTGTTATCTTACGGGGGGATGTGCCAAACCCTGCAAATCCGCCTGCCGGCTGTGCCTTCCACACACGCTGTCCGGCGGCGATGGAGCAATGTGCCTACGAGCGGCCATTGTTCAAAGAAGTTGAAAAAGGCCATTACGCGGCTTGCCACTTATATGAGTAACTTGTCGCGTGAAATAAATAAAGGCAAAAATCATGAATGGGGGCAAAAAAATGAAAAAGGGGTTATCCATTGTTTTTTCACTGCTGTTCGTTCTCTCTTTATCTCTTATTGGCTGTTCATCAACGGAAAAGACAGGAAATGAAGATACCGGGGAAAAGAAAGAGAAAGCAGTCGAAGGCGGTACAATGGTTTATGCTCGTGGAGGAGATGCAGTCAACCTGGATCCGGCAACGGTTACAGATGGTGAGTCTTTGATTGTATCTGAGCAAGTACTTGAAACACTTGTCAATTATGAAAAAGAAACCACTGACATTATCCCTGGCCTTGCCAAAGACTGGGTAGTATCTGATGATGGGAAAACGTACACATTTGAATTGGAGGAAGGTATAAAGTTCCATGACGGTACCGATCTCAATGCAGATGCAGTAGTTCAAAACTTCGAACGATGGATGAACGGGAAGAGTGAAGCGGATTTCCCTTATTTTGTTTCTCAATTCGGAGGATTTAAAGGCGATGAATCAGCCGTCATTAAAGAGGTAAAGGCTGTAGATGAAAATAAGGTAGAGTTTACTTTATTCAGGCCGCAGGCCCCGTTCCTGAAAAACTTGGCTATGACTGCGTTTTCTATTTCCAGTCCTGCTGCAATTGAAAAGTTTGGAGCGAAATATATAGAGAATCCTGTGGGGACAGGTCCTTTCAAGTTTGAGAGTTGGAAACGCAATGATACTATCACAGTCGTCAAGAATGAGGAATATTGGAAAGATGGGCTTCCGAAGTTGGACAAAATCATCTTTAAAGTCATAACGGACAATTCAGCTCGTTTGAATGCACTTGTCAAAGGCGAAGTGGACTTGATGGACGGACTAAATCCAAGCGATGTTGCAAAAGTAGAGGCAGACAGTAATTTGCAAATTTTTGAGCGCCCGTCAATGAACATCGGTTATTTAGGTTTCAATGTTGAAAAAGAGCCTTTTGATAACAAAAAAGTCCGCCAAGCTATCAACCATGCGATAAATAAGCAAGCGATTCTTGATAATTTTTATGAAGGAACAGCAGAACTTGCGAAAAACCCAATTCCGCCTTCCATCAACGGATATAACGATGATATCGAAGATTATGAGTTTGATTTGGATAAAGCAAAAAAATTACTTGAAGAAGCTGGATTCAAGGATGGATTCAAAATGGATTTGTGGGCTATGCCTGTGCCTCGTCCGTACATGCCTAACGGTCAAAAAGTGGCTGAAGCGATCCAAGCAGATCTAGAAAAGATCGGTATTGAAGTAAATATCGTGTCCGTGGAATGGGCGACTTACCTTGAAAAAACCCGTGACGGGGAAGCACCAATGTTCATGCTAGGATGGACTGGCGATAACGGGGATGCGGATAACTTCTTGTATGCCCTGTTGGATAAAGACAGCATCGGGTCCAACAACTATTCGAGGTATGCGAATGAAGATGTTCATAAGCTGTTAATTGAAGCACAAACAGAAACAAATGAAGATAAACGCAATGAACTCTACAAGGAGGCGTTGGAAATCATTCACGATGATGCTCCATGGGTACCTATCGCTCACTCTGTTCCACAGCTGGCAGGAAAGAGTACGATAGAAGGCTTTTTCCCGCACCCGACAGGGGTTCAAGTAATTGATGATGTGTCCATGTAATGAGGATTTCGAGGGGGGGGTAAGCGTACTCCCCTTTTTTGGTCAGTAATGCTAGTACAAACGAAGCGACAGGATGTGGCGCTCTGAGCCAGCCGACGTACAGGAAGTGCTAGTTGCAAGCGAAGTGACAGGTAGCGGCCAGATGTAATCAACGCAAGTATCAAATTACGCGGAAGTTTATTCAGGAAAAATGTGGTCCTGCGGCACAACCATTCACGGCAGCATACGTTTCTCTCGTCGTGAAGCTACATAAAACATACTCAAGGAAGCTCTTTTTCTGTGAAAATACAATGGGCGAGCTCCCTGAATGAGGAAATAAATTTTCATCCCGGGGTGTGAGTGAAAAATCATGTGTTTCTTATCAGCGAAAAGACGGCTATACATAAACTTTTAAAGAAAGGTGATCGAATGCTTGCATACACGATAAGACGGCTGACATTGTTAATCCCTGTACTGCTGGGGATGGTGCTGATTGTATTTTCACTTATTCATGCGATACCAGGTAATCCGGCACAGATTATTTTGGGGCAGCAGGCGACGAAGGAAGCCGTTGAGGCATTGAATAGGCAATTGGGTCTTGATCAGCCTTTATATGTACAGTTTTTCGATTATGTGAAAAATCTGTTAACCGGAGATTTAGGAATGTCGATTCGTACCCAAAGCCCAATAAGTCAGGAGGTTTGGCCGTATTTGGCAGCGACGATGGAGCTTGCTTTTGCTGCCATGCTGATTGCCATTATTTTTGGTGTGAATGCGGGGATTATTTCGGCTTGGTTTCAAAATTCGTGGTTTGACTATATTGCCATGCTACTCGCTCTGATTGGTGTGTCCATGCCGATTTTTTGGTTCGGTTTGATGGAACAGTATATTTTTTCCATTCAGCTTGACCTATTTCCGACAACAGGACGTGACAATATTCGGGATCCGGTTGAACCGATTACGTATTTATATTTAATTGATACATTGATACAAGGAAGATTTGCTCAGTTTTTTGAAGTAATCAAACATCTTGTTTTGCCGAGTGTGGCCCTTGCTACGATTCCGATGGCAATCATTGCCCGAATTACACGGTCCAGCATGCTGGAGGTCATGCGATCTGATTATATCCGAACTGCCCGTGCAAAAGGGATGAGCATGTTCTGGGTTGTATATAAACACTCTTTAAAAAATGCTTTTATTCCCGTGTTAACCGTCATTGGATTGCAGACCGGTTTACTTTTGGGCGGTGCAATTTTGACAGAAACGATATTTGGATGGCCAGGTATTGGGAGCTATATTTATGATGCAATTCAATTCAGAGATTATCCGGTCATTCAATCAGGAATCTTAGTCGTCGCAACTATTTTTGTCTTTATCAATTTAACGGTGGATCTTTTATATGCGGCGATCGATCCGCGAATTAAATACCGATAGGGGGAAAGAACATGATTGAACCAACTGCGAAGCTACCTCCAAATAATACAAGCATAAGTATAAACAAAGAAGAACAAGTCATTTCCCCTTGGAAGGAAGCGTGGCAAAGCTTTAGAAAAAATAAGGCAGCCCTATTTGGGCTTGGTGTAGTCCTATTTTTCATTTTATTGGCCATATTCGCGGATTTGATTGCGCCATTTGGATTCAAAGAAACTGAATTAGCGAATAAGCATCTTCCGCCATCAAGCACACATTGGTTTGGAACGGATGAATTTGGCCGTGACATATTAAGCCGAGTCATTTACGGTGCGCGCATTTCCCTTCGCGTCGGATTTTTAGCGGTCTGTGGCTCGGTGATCGCAGGTTCCTTTCTGGGCATTGTTGCCGGCTATTATGGCAGATGGGTGGATGGAATTATTTCAAGGGTTTTTGATATTCTTTTAGCTTTTCCAAGCATATTGCTGGCCATTGCGATTGTTGCCATTCTGGGACCTTCTCTTCAAAACGCCATGATTGCGATTACCATTATCAATGTGCCAACATTTGGCCGTTTGTTGCGCTCGAGAGTGCTCAGTATTAAAGAAGAGGAATATATTCTAGCAGCAAAAGCAATTGGAATGAAGGATGGCAGAATCCTTTTTCACCATGTCCTGCCAAACAGCTTGGCGCCGATCATCGTGCAGGGTTCCCTTTCCATTGCAACAGCCATCATTGAAGCAGCAGCCTTGGGCTTCCTGGGATTGGGAGCACAGCCGCCGACACCTGAATGGGGGAAAATGCTTGCTGATTCGAAAGACTTCATCATCCAGGCTCCATGGACGATTTTTTTTCCCGGAGTGGCCATTATGCTTACAGTGCTGGGATTTAACCTAATGGGGGATGGGCTAAGGGATGCACTTGATCCGAGGATGAAAAGGTGAAATGATGATAGCGGGCATGACTTGCCGGTACAGTCTTGGTTGGACGGAATCATGCCCTCTTCTGCTATTCACTCTTATCTTTTTCAAGCATTTCGATAACCTTGTCGAGTTTTTGTTCCATATTTTTTGATCGAGACCGATTCCTGACTACTGAACGCACAACTACAATAATAGCGAAAATAATAGTCAACATCATAAGCAAAAGTATAAATTGGAATATGATATCACCGATATTCACCATTTGTATCTCCTCCTTAACTGTAGTTACGCTTCTGAAAATGATTAGTTTCAATCAACTGTTTGGGAAATCTATTAAATCTCCGACTCTCCCCAGTAGTATTCACTAAAAAATCATCTGCCAGTGCTTCAGCAGAGTTGTATAATTCTGTCAGATTATTATCGACCCC
This sequence comes from Siminovitchia terrae, assembly GCF_003605405.2. Lineage (GTDB taxonomy): Bacteria > Bacillota > Bacilli > Bacillales > Bacillaceae_C > Siminovitchia > Siminovitchia terrae. The sequence continues at coordinate 417,942 of NZ_QYTW02000002.1, forward strand.
GCCGAATTCTATTAGAAGTGCATGCTCTGTTAAATCTTGATTATATACTCCATCCCCGTCGAATTCACCTTTAACCACAACACCTCGGCTTAATCCTGAATATTTCTTTTCTAAGTCATGGTGCAGCTCTTCGACAAATTTACGGTTTTTTTCATAATTTTTGTGTTCCTTTCCAACAACAAAAAATAATTTAGCATATCTTTTTTGATGAATGTCAGCAGTTGTCACTTTTTTAGGCTGAGAATCTCTGTGTATATCAATAAACATGTGAGTGTCTGATATTAAAAATAGAATGAAAAGTAAAGTGAATATACCTGGGATTTCTTTATTCTTTTTCGACTGTCCTTTCCGTATGATGGTATAAATAATGCTTTCTGAAAAGGAGGGCCTTATATTGAAAAAATTCATTTTGGTTGTGGTGTGCAGCCTCTATTTATGGCCACAAGGTAATAACAAACAAACGGTTGTAAGAAAACCTCCTCACAAAGAGGAGAATGTTAACTCGAAATTTATTGTTACGGATACAGTTGATACTGCTCAAAATATTCCAGGGGGAATTTTAGAGGAGCAGTTGCCTCAATTTATTCCCAATGCTGATGGAAATGCATCAATTATCATTTACAAACTGCCTCTAACAGAAGACGCGTTCAATTATCTTACAGAAGTAAAAGTAAGACAATAGCTAAGTATTGTATTGAGCCTCATCATTAAAAGATTCACACCACCTGTAAAAGCTTCTTTCATTGAATTAATGATAAATATCCGATTATTTTCGAAAATAAAGGAATATTTTCTCATTTTGTTTATTATTTGTGATATGCTCAACTTAGTTCACAGATAATTGAAATATTGAATAGGCAGGAAGTATAAAGATGTCCTCTAAATTAATCAAAGGAGCAATGATTCTCACCCTTGGCTCCGTGCTATCTAAAATTCTAGGTCTTCTGTATGTCATCCCTTTAAATACACTTTTAGGCAAGGACGGAGTCAGCCTATATGCGTATGCCTATGTTCCGTATACTATTTTTATGAGCATCGCTACAGCTGGGATTCCACTGGCGGTGTCCAAAATAATTGCGAAATATAATTCTGTTGGCCAATATTCGGTCAGTCAAAGAATTTTCAAATCGAGTTTCAAAATTATGCTGATTACCGGTGTTTTGTCGTTCTTTGCCATGTTTGCGACTGCACCGTTTTTAGCTGAGTTCGGAAGCTATGGTAAAAAGGGACTTTCTAAAGAGGATTTGACAACTGTGATCCGGGCAGTCAGCTTCGCTTTGATTCTTGTACCCGCGATGAGCATTATCCGAGGTTTTTTTCAAGGTCATGAAGATATGAAACCGACGGCTGTTTCACAAGTTGTTGAACAGATCGTAAGGATTATTTTCTTATTAAGCGGCGCATTTGTCGTCTTGAAAATTCTCGAAGGTAAATTGGTTACAGCAGTCAGTCTAGCTACATTTGCGGCTACAATTGGCGCAATTGCGAGCATGATTGTTCTTGTCATCTATTTAAATAAGCAAATACCATTTTTAAAACAACTTGCAGACAAAGATGAGAATAAAATAGAATCATCTATGGCTGATATACAGAAGGAAATCTTTTTTTCTTCGATCCCATTCGTTGTCGTAGGCATTGCAATGCCATTATTTCAGTTTGTAGACAACCTGACCTTTAGCAGGGCAATGGCTTCCATTGGCCTGGATGATATCGTTAAATCAGCTTTTGGAATCTTAAACTTTAACACACAAAAACTCGTTGTTATTCCAATGACGCTTGCCACCGCGTTTTCGATGTCGCTAATACCCGCTTTAACGAGCTCCTATGCCAGTGGGAATATGGAAAAATTTCGCTATGAACTTGATAAGGCCTTTCAAATTGTTTTATTTATTACCATTCCAGCTGTAATTGGAATCTCCATTTTGGCTGGTCCAATTTACACTGTTTTTTATGGGTATAATCCACTTGGAACAGAGATCCTTGCCATTTATGCTCCTGCAGCGATTCTGTTTGCTGTCTTTTCGATATCAGCGGCAGTTCTGCAGGGAATCAACATGCAAAAGATGACTGTACTCAGTTTGTCTATGGGATTGTTAACAAAATGCATCCTGAACATTCCATTGATCAAAACATTTGAAACGGCTGGAGCAGTCTATGCAACAACATTGGGTTATTTAGTTGCGTGCTTGCTGAATTTATTTTTCATTTATTATTCTGCAGACTACAAATATACAGTCGTTGTTAAAAGGTCTCTGCTAATGTTTATTTTTACGGCGATTATGGCCGGCGCTGTTTTTGGGGCTGAGAGTGTTCTGTCAACAGTGATGGATCCTGAAAGCAGATGGCAGTCAATCCTGATCATTGTGATTTGTGTATCTGTAGGAGTGGGGATCTATGGACTGCTTGCACTAAAAAGTAATTTAGCAAAGATGCTGTTTGGAAGGCGTATACATCTATTGAGAGAAAAATTGAATGTTTAACTTCATTCAGCAGAAATCTCCCACTTCTATAAGTGGTGAGATGAATACATATTGGTATTCCATTCAGTGGGGGTTCAAACTCCGGCTGAATAAAGTCAAAGCCTCCGGCGGATGCCACAGATTTTCAGAGGAAACTTATCGAGCGGAGCTCGATAAAATCTGGGCGCAAATACGCCAAGGCGCATTTGATACTTTATGTAAAAAAACAGCAAGTAACGAGGAATGAGACCTATGAAATATAAAATTGTCTTCGCTTTATTAGTCGTCAGTCTAGGGCTGAATTTGTTTCTTCTTGGAAAATGGCTTCTCTCTGAACAGTGGTATACACCAACCTTTGAAGAAGAAATTATTTTGAGTGAGATGGTTCAAAAAACGCTTGAAAGCGAAGAGTATAAGAGATTAGCAGATAAAGAGAACGTGATCGCCATTGATACAAGTCTGGATAAAAATAAAGGAGGAATATTTCCCTATTATTTTAATGTAAGTGTTCGAACAGATAAACGGACCTATCTTTTTTCTTGTAACGACAGCCAATGTACGAAATTGGAAAATGGAGGATCGACTTATTCCATTTATCAGGATGAAAGTCCCCGGCTTCCGTTCAAAAAATAGGGAGCCTGTCCCCTTGTTTGGAGGATGTTTTGTGTGAAAAGTTTTTTCCGTGAACCTTCCAAAGATTCTTTAACCTAGCTGGTTTTAACGGTCGGTTTGTCCAATCTACATCCCAGTCTAATATTTATGGCGGGGTCCGATTCAAGGATAGTACTAATCATGATTCGAGTGATTGTAGAGACTTCCTTGATTCTTTTAATGATAGGTCCATTAATTGGGTTAATCTATTCATTCTTCATAAAAGGAAAAATGAAAATACTATATATCGTATTGCATTTGGAATGCATATGTACGGTTTCCACCCTTTGCATTGTTAAGTTTTATGTTTAGGTACTTTGTTTCTTTTGCACCCTGATAAGATTTACAGATCTATGGAGCGCTTCTACAAATTGTGAAGACGCCCAATTACAGCAAATTAGGAGGAACCTATGAAAAAATTACGGTTTGAACGTCCAACTGATCATTATGATGAGAAGATTTTTTCCATTGACGAGCAAATTTGCGAGCTAGTTCAAAAACGAAAAGAATTGTCGGGAAACAATCCTGGATTTCCACCCGCAGAATACATACAAGATTGGGCTAAAAAGTATGGGCTGTATGAGGATTTATTGAATGCGTTATTTGGAACGCTAAGAACTGATGAACATTTCCGCATTCAGGTTGAACCAAGTGGATTTCAAAAGTACATTCCTGTTCTGAAATCAGTTGTCAAGGGCGATTCTTTATACTCAGTAACCTTCATACGACAATATGAGAATGCAAGTGTTGTAAACTTTAACATCGATTGGGACGAGTCGGAGGATTCTTCGGATAGTTTTATTCGTTATCACCATTTTTGGGAGCTTTATATTAATGAAGACTATTATTGTACGATGGATGGCGGTGGCGGATCGGGCGAACACATAAATAATAATTTTGTTGTGTCTCCGCGTCTGCCGGACGATGTATCGGGATTGCAATTGATTTTTAAAGAAAATGAAGAGCCATTCGAAAGCCCAACAGGAGTCGAGATTGTGATAGATTTGGATTGATGGAATGATATCTTGCGAATAAGGAAACCAAGTATGGATTTGAAGGGGAGGAAAGAGACATTCATTCTTCACTGATGATGTGTCGGAGGCATGATGATTTAGACGATCATCTTGCAGACAACTATTTGGAATTTGAGCTCGGGAAAAATATATGATAAAAAAGCTCAGCTTGATAGAAGTGAATCAACCCTTCTGTATAATTCACTGTAACAGATTTTGACATACAATGTTTGGTAGCAGATGTTTTATTAGTAACATATAGAACACATAAACATAATGATGGAGAGAAGCTCCATTTGGGCATTTAAAAAGATAAGTGGCAAATGGTAGATCACAAGGTACACCTATCCCATAGCCAGGTATAAAAATGATGGGGGTAAGAGGTGGCATTTTATAAAAAATAATCGATGAAATTGAAAAAAGATTAAGGTCACAGTTGTTTAGGGGGGGCATGATGTTAAAGGAACATATTAAAGGATTAGGAGTTATTTCATCCTTATTGGCAATCGCAGGATTAGTTTTGATGTTTTCTAGTATTTTTTTTGGAACTTCTCTAGGGGAGTCCTGGCTTCTTAACCAAGAAGATGGCGTCGCTGATACTAGCCAATACATGATGGTTATTGAAACTTATAAAAACAACTTTGTGATTGCTGGAAGTATCCTCTTTGGTGTGGGTTTACTAACGGCCATACTTACTTATTTTACATTCCTACTTTATGGAATAAGAAAAACAACAATATCGCCTGACAATAATAACTAGAATAAGCTATTGTTTATTCAAGAATCGGGCGCGTATCTTTAATAAGAATCAGCGCCCTTACATATAAGGCTAAGATTGCGGAATATTTTTAAATTGACATCTAATCATTGTTTTGTTAGATGTCAGTTTCTTCTTCGTATTCGAGTATATCACCAGGCTGACAATTTAATGTTTGGCAAATTTTCTCTAGTGTGACAAAGCGAATTCCACGTGCTTTACCTGTTTTTAGTATTGATAGGTTAGCTTGGGTAATTCCAATTTCTTCTGCTAACGCTTTTGAAGAAATTTTTTTATCTAACAATATTTGATCTAGATTAATTTTTATCATTAGGAGTCACCACCTAAATTACCTTGTTAGAATCTTCTTGCAAGGATATACCATATTTAAAAACAATATAAAGTGTATAAATGATTGATAATAAAAGAATTTTTCCTATTACATTAGGCCATGTATCTGGAAAAATAACGCTGACATTGTATGCGTTTACTTGAGCTTTGAGTAGCCTACTAACGAAGTCCAAAACAATAAAGCTAGTAAACGAGATTAAGATTAATTTGAGATGTCTAAGATTTTGTGAAACAAAGAAATGCTGTTTATAAATATTATTAATTATTTTACGTAGGGCATACATAATAATAAACAGACAAGCAAGGATTGCAAGTGCAACAAAGCAAGAAAGTATCAAAGTCAATATTATTTGGTTTGTGTTTAAATCTAATAATTGTTCTTTGATCCCTTTGGGTACTATCAATAAAGCACCGGCTGCAAATAAAAATAGTGCTCCAGCGATTGCAAAAATAACTTGAGCAATAAGTGATACGATTGCCAAAGACTTTAGAACGATTTTAGTAAAAAGATTCATTAGAAATCAGCTCCTTATATTACGCTTGTAATTATCCTAAAACAATAAAGTATTATTGTCAAACGATATTTACAATTTCCCTAAGGATGTTGCAAAAGGATACAGTAACGCAGGTTTTACTGTTATTGTACAAGATAATTACTATGGTGAAAAACTTCCGTATATTCTTGAATTAATGGCTCCTGAGAAAGTAGAAACTATTGTATTAACTCCTACTGCTGACGTTATCCGAGAAAGAGAACATAATAGAGGCAAGGCTGGTTATATCGGCTTTGACGTTGATAATTTGTGTAAAGAGTTTTTAAAAACTACCCCGCATATTGGATTATGGATTNATTATAGGGCGCTTTAATGAAAAAAAAGAACACATATTATACATGACTAATATGTGCTCTACACTCGAATCTATAAATACATGTATTTATAGATTCGCTAGTTAATAATATGGAGGTCTTTTAAAAAAAATCTTGATAAAGTGATTACGATAATGTTCGGCATGTTTGTTATAGCACTACTGTCATTTAACCAAAAATAATCCACCCTTGAGTTTGGCTGCTCAGGTGGATTATTTTCTATCTACCGCCCGCCCCCTTGTAGGGAACCGAGCTAATGTATAGGCTGAAGGTGTTCCATCACCTTCAGTCATTTTTAATGTATTCATTTCTGATTACGGCATCCCCTTTATTTCTAATAAAGAAAACTCCAAAAATGTTCCGGCTCTAACAACAAAAATCCTAGAATTTGAATGGGACTTTTTGTTATGCACACTTCATTGTTTGTATCCTCTTCTACTGGAGAAATAGCTTCTCTAAAATGACGGTAGGAATGTAGCGGTAACAGCCAAAACATCGAAAGGCTCAATGTTAAGGCCTTTCGAATGTTTTTAGTGTTTTACTTCTTTGCTTCAATTTCTGCAAAATATTCCGGTCTGACAAAGCCGACAAGGTTTTCATCTGTATATTGAATAAATTCTTTAGATTTGTAGGCATCTTCAAGTGCCTTTACGAATGGCTCCTTCTTATCCTTGCTGTTGATGACCACTTGGTTCATGTACTGAATAGGAGTTTCTTCCAAGCCGAGCGCACTTTCAAGTTCAATACCTGAAGCAAGTGCAAAGTTCCCGTTGATGAACGCGAAATCAGAATCGCCCAAAGAGCGTGGCAACTGAGCGGCTTCCAGCGGAGCAATGTTTAAATCCAGCTTGTTTTCCGCCACATCCTTCTCTGAAGCTTTTGATGGGTCCACATCTCCATCTAGTGCAATCCAGCCATACTCATCCATCATAATCAACGCTCTTGCCATATTAACGGGGTCATTTGGAAGGGTTACTTTCGCTCCTTTCTGAATGTCAGAAAGGTCTTTATGTTGTTCAGAGTACACGCCGATTGGTGCAGTTGGAACCGAAAGAAGGTTCACTAAATCCATATCATGTTCTTCATTAAACTTTTCCATATATAAGACATTCTGGAATACGTTTGCGTCCAAATCTCCCTCATGAAGTGCCTTATTCGGCTGAACGTAGTCGCTGAATTCAATCACCTTGACGTCGTATCCTTCTTTTTCAAGTATAGGCTTGATGCTGTTTGTGACTTGATCACTATATGGGCCGGCGGTAGCTCCGATCTTGATTTCTTTTTTGCTTCCGCTTGCGCTGTTCGAACCGCAGGCGGCGAGAACAACCATCCCTGTTAATAAAATGATCCCAATAAAAACTTTTTTCACAACCATACCCCCATGTTTATTTGAATGGACAAGAATTCTGCTGGAATTTTCTTTCCTAAGTGTTTATTGGGAAACGGTTTGTAGCTTCCAGGAAAACTGCTTGCCCGGGTGATGGTCAGCCAACTGGTCGCCACCACCGAATAAATTGTCACGTAATGTTTTCCTTGCTCTGTTTTCTCTCAATAATCCCCTTTCCTCCAATACAGGGATGACGAGTTCAGCAAAATCTTCGAATGATCCCGGCATCACCGCATACGTGATATTGAAGCCATCTACATCCGCTTCATTCAACCATCTTTCCATTTCGTCGGCGATGACTTCAGGTGTGCCGACTACCACAGGACCGATACCTCCAAGTCCGACAAATTCAGCTATTTCATTAATAGTCCATTGCTTGTCTGGATCAGCTTTCGTAAAAATCTCCACCCGTGAGCGCATGGAGTCATTTTCAACAAACTGCAGGTTTTCGTTTGGATCGAATTGGGAAAGGTCGATTCCCGTCCAGCCGCTGAACAGGCTTAGTGCACCTTCACGGCTGATATATTTTTTATAATCCGCGTATTTTGCTTCCGCTTCTTCTTGTGTTTTGGCAACAATTGGCGTAAACAAGCTGAAAATTTTGATCTCTTCAGGCTTTCTTCCATATTCCTCCGCTTGATTTCGGATTTTTTCGACATATTTTTGGGCAATAGGAATAGTCGGCATTGAAACGTAGACACCTTCCGCGTGCTTTGCGGCGAAAGCACTTCCTCTGGATGACAGGCCAGCTTGGTAAATCACTGGGGTCCTCTGAGGGGACGGTTCACATAGATGGGCGCCCGGCACACTGAAGTATTCACCTTCGTGTTGTATATCATGCACTTTGTCCGGATCGACAAACGCTTTTGTCTCGGTATCTTTTACAACTGCATCGTCTTCCCAGCTTCCTTCCCATAATTTATAGCAGACATCCAAATATTCCTCAGCGATGTTATAACGTTCATCATGCTCAATCTGTTCTTTTAAGCCGATATTGATGGAGGCACTTTTCAAATATGAAGTAACGATATTCCAGCCAACACGTCCTTTTGTTAGGTGATCCAGTGTTGTCATGCGCCGGGCAAATGTATAGGGATGTTCATGTGTTACTGATGCTGTAACCCCGAAGCCAAGATGCTCCGTTACAGCAGCCATGGCAGGGATGACTAGAAGCGGGTCATTGATTGGTGATTGCACTGCCTGGCGAAGAGACGCATCACGGGTACCTTGATAGACATCATAAGGTCCAAGTACATCCGCGAGAAAAATGGCATCAAATTTAGCAGCTTCCAGCGTTTTCGCAAGCTCAGTCCAATGCTCAAGATCCTTGTAGCGATACGAACGGTCTTCCGAATGTGCCCACAATCCAGGTGATTGATTACCTGGGCAGTTCATTAAAAAAGCGTTTAATAACACTCGTTTTTTTGTCATTTTTTGTTCCTCCTTAGTTGTTCGTTTTCTTCAGGCCAAAGTGATGTATCAATGCCGACAATTTGTTTGCCAATCAGTTCCTTGGCTAGATTGTTGGAAGGGCCCATTACAATTCCTGCCCGGGAATCGCGGTACAGGCGCTCCAATATACCTTTTTTATATCCGAAACCACCTGCGACATCCATTGAGATTTGAGCTACTTGATTCGCGGTTTCCGATGCATGAACTTTAAATTCGTAAAGCGTTGTTCTCAATTCATCAGAGAGAGGCTCACCTGATTGAGACCAGTCATTCAATCTTGAAGCTATTTCATTCTGCCAGGCACATAAACTGTCAATCAAAATTTTTGCCGAAGCAAGCTGGTGTCTGACAACTTGGTGCTTTCCTGATGCTTTCGTTGCAAAAGATGCAGCTTCCTTGAATAATCCGATTGCAGTCCCTGTCCAGGCGCCTCCCAGCCCGAAAATATAAGCGTTGCTATTTTCCACAATCTTTTTTCCTGTTCCTTCTTCCCCAATTAAGTCGCGCTGGTCAACATAAATATTGTTTAATTTTATAGGAGAACTATGATTTCCGCGCACACCTAAAGCATCCCATTTCCCTGTCTCAATACCGTCCTGTTTCGCATCGACAATAAAATACGAGAGATCTGAGTAAACTTCCGCTTTTGGTGACTTTGTTTGAATAATATAAAAGTCAGCATAGCCGCTGCTTGTCGCAAAGGATTTTTCAAAATTCAAAAGGTAGCCGCCATTTGTATAATCGGCTTTGCTTTCACTGAGCCAATGCTGGCTTCCGGTAGCCCTCTCGCTGTTTGCGATTGTTCCGATTTTTCCTTCGCGGAGCGGCTTCAGCCATCTGTTCCATTGATCCTCATTACCATAACCATATATAATGAGCGACGCGCCGATGTTCATCGTATAGACTAGGGCTGTTGAAGGACAGGCTTTTGCGATTTCACGAACGACGAGACCGTAGGCATGATAATCAAGTGCCAAGCCGCCTAATTCTTTCGGCAGTAAAATACTGTTCCATCCTTCTTCTCCAAGAGCTTTTAGGTTTTCACTCGGAAATTCTCCTTCTCGGTCAATCCAGTCAGCATTCGGTCGGATGACAAGGTCGATGATTTTCCTTATTTGACTTTTCACTTCCTCAAGCGAGGGTTTGGCTTCTTTAATGGTGGTTGTCATGTAACCATCTCCTTTTCATGTGGAATGAAAACTACTGTAGGAATCTCTATGTCTCTTTTTTGAGAAACAAAAAGCCCTTCTCTCAAATAAAGATGAGAGAAGGGCATATACATGTACATATGTAAGCCTACATTAGTCTCATCTTTAGAATACAAAAGTATTCTTCTGAAATTAGCACCGTGCAATTAATTGCTGGTTGCTGAGGCTTCTTTGGGTCAGTCCCTCCGCCTCTCTTGATAAGAATATTATTATTCATTTGTTAATATTTGGAGTCGCCTGTTGGCTTGAAATGAGTATAATCAACATTTTGTAAATAGTCAACTTTTTTTAAAAAATATATGAATACTCATTTTGAATAGCCGTCTGAAATGAAAGATAATGTTGCCCTCGACAAACATTCTTTCCGCCTCCTTACAAACAGGTCCAATCCCAACAAGGTTGCTGTAGACCCACTCGCATTTCGATTGCTATCATGGATATATAGAGTTTTGTGGAGGGACATCAATGGTACGATCAAGTGGTAATGATCTGAAAATGGGGGAACGTGGAGCGATACTCAGCATTTTTGCTTATATATTTTTATCAGTCTTGAAGTTGGTAATAGCGGATATGTCAAATTCGGCAGCCTTAAGGGCGGACGGACTAAACAATGCCACTGACATTGTAGCTTCAATCGCGGTTCTGATTGGTCTTAGATTTTCGCAAAAGCCAGCAGATGATAATCATCCGTATGGCCATTGGAAAGCCGAGATGATCGCTACGTTGGTTGCTTCTTTTATCATGATGGTTGTCGGGCTGCAGGTTTTGTTTGAAGCAGTGTCATCCGTATTTGCTGAAAACCAAGAATCACCTGACATGGTCTCTGCGTTGACTGCCGTTTTTTCTTCGGGAATCATGTATTTGGTTTATAAATATAATCAAAGTTTAGGCAGAAAAATTAATAGTCAAGCAGTAAAGGCGGCAGCTAAGGATAATTTATCCGATGCGTGGGTGAGTATTGGTGCGGCAATTGGAATCATCGGCTCCCAATTCGGACTACCCTGGCTTGATCCGTTAACTGCCGTGATAGTTGGTTTTCTCATATGTAAAACAGCCTGGGATATTTTCAGAGACGCTTCTCTAGACTTGACCGACGGCTATGATGAAGCAAAATTGGAACGGTACAAAGAATCTATTTTCGAAATTTCCGGAGTTAAGGGAATAAAGGATATAAAGGCAAGACGATATGGCAATAAATCTGTAGTGGATGTGGTTATTCTTGTCAATTCCACATTGGGGATCCAGGCCGCTCATCAAATCTCGGATTGTGTGGAAGAAGTGTTAATGAAAAAGCACCAAGTATTTGATGTGCATGTTCATGTGGAACCAAATTGAACAAGTGTGAAAGCAAGCTGAAGCTTTCACACTTGTTAATTTTAGTGAAAAAGTAGTTGCTTGACGCTGGATTGTGCGAAATTCCAAATAATCGTGCGAAAACCGGTTTTATCGTGCGAAATTCCAAATAATCGTGCGAAAAC
>NZ_QYTW02000020.1:0-1996 GCF_003605405.2 Siminovitchia terrae
ATCCTTGTTTACCATTAAATAGTCTCATTGACTATGACCTCCTTGTCGGGTGGGTGATTGAGTAAACTTGGTTAAGTATTTCAATCGTAACATAGTCACTGGGACATTTTTTGTGTTCCAAAAAGGATTATTTCATACACCAGAAACTTAATAAAAAAGGCACTATCCACAGGGCAAGTTTTCTAATATAATTGTTTGAGTAATGACAATTTTTTAAGGGGGAATATCTTTGAAGCGTTTATTGCCTGCAGTGCTTGCGGCTATACTTGCCATTTGGGCGCTGCCATTATCCGCTTTTGCGGCGGTGGATCCGAAAGATCCAGAGTTTCAAAAATACTTAAAAGAAATCGGAATGTCCAAGGAAGATTTTGTTACATACTTTGAGGATGTCCATGATTTCACTCTAGAAGATTTCGATTCTGTTAAAGAAATAAAAGAATACTTGGGCGAACCAATAAATAAAGAAAACTTGAACGCCCTGCTTGCTGATTACGGCATGACAAAAAAAGAATTGGAACAGCTTCTTGCGGAAAATGGGATGTCCTTGAATGATTTTGTTTTTATAGAAGATCTAGAGGTTGAAATCTTCTATTTGGCCGTTGACTCAATCGACGAAGAGGCTATCATTGAAGCCCTTGCCGGGTTTGGTCTTACAACTGACGAAATGCAAAGATTGGAAGCCCACCTGGACAAAGTAATAGAAAACACTGATGAAGAAGCCTTTTTAGCCAAACTTTTGAACTTAGGGGATCGTTTAATGTCCTTCCCAGAATTTGACAGCGCCTCCGAGCTGACATCAGGTCAGATCGCTGAATTGCTCAGCATTTGGGACGAGCTTTTGAATCTCCTTCAACTAAAAGTAGATTACTATTTAGTTAAGGACGGTATTGAAACACCGATTTCCTTATCGGCATTAATCCAAATGGATACAGTCAACGGTGCTGATTTGCTTATAAAAATTTATTCAAAAGATGGTCAATTCTTAGCCGACCTATTGATCACAAAAGAGATGTTCGGCTCCGAAATGCTTAATAATGCCGGCCAAAAAATAAACAAAGTAGAAACAGCAGTAAAAACTTCTTCTGGGAAGCCAGTGGCCAAAAAAGTTAAGGGTGAAAAGCCTGCTGTCAAAACCGTTAAGGGCGAAAAGCCTGTTGTCAAAACCATTAATGGCGGAAAACTTCCAAATACAGCAGGAGGCTACCTTCCTCAGACTGTTGCGGGACTTGCACTTATTGTCTTAGGTGCCTTCTTATTCCGTAAATTTATAGTAAAAGGTGCATGATGAAACGATTCATTCTTCTTGCAGCGGCAGTTGGATTGATTGGATTTGGTACTTGGCTTTCCGGGACGAATGCCTTTAAATTTTTGACGGGGTATATGATTTTTACAGTGAATAAAGCCAGTTCAGAGCCTGCACCCGTCAAACAAGAAGAAGCACCTCCTATCAAGGTTGAGCGGGACACAAAAACAGTCGTTTATCAGGAACGCCCTGAAGAAGGCGAGATCATTGGCGATTTGATCATCCCCAAGCTGGATGCAACATTGCCAATCTATCACGGAACAGATGAAGATGAACTTGAAAAAGGTGTCGGGCATTATGCCGACAGCGTACTTCCCGGAGAAAAAGATAACTCGGTCCTGTCTGGACACCGGGATACAGTCTTCCGAAGGCTTGGAGAAGTAGGAAAAGGCGACTTACTGATTGTCACCACCTCCAAAGGTGAATTCACCTACAAAATTCGAAAAGTCCGGATTGTGGATGCGGACGATCGGACGGTTATTGTTCCGAAGCCTCGCGCCACCTTGACCGTCACCACATGCTATCCGTTCCGCTATATTGGCGATGCGCCGGACCGCTATATCTTGATTGGCGATCTGATTGAAAGCAAAAAATATGAAGAATGAAGAGCCGCGCCGGTTGGTGCGGCTTTTTTTATAAGAGAGTTGGGAGCTTTATAAGAGAGTTGGGAGCTTTATAAGAGAGTTGGGAGCT
>NZ_QYTW02000020.1:2059-99049 GCF_003605405.2 Siminovitchia terrae
TTTATAAGAGAGTTGGGAGCTTTATAAGAGAGTTGGGAGCTTTATAAGAGAGTTGGGAGCTTTATAAGAGAGTTGGGAGCAGCCGGAGGAAGGATATCCCTTCCCGGCTGCTCCATCATTAAAAAATCCTCCTGGATGATGGAGGTTTGCTATTTTTTTATGCAGTTTCCCTCTAGCTTAGCATATGTTTAGTCTAATCTAACGCTTATATGAACCCAATCATCATCATTTCTACTGTGAGGGACTGCGCCCTTAAGTATGAATCGCCTGTTTCTCTTTTTTTGCCGGGGACTTTTTTCCTGGCGATTCCCCCATTATGGAGGTGCTGTGCTGCGGCTGGAGTCTGGCTTTTGGATCGATGTGCATTTTCGCATTGCTCACTGCAACTGGAGCCTCTCCGAAACCGGTGGCGATTAATTTCACTTTCCCTTCGTACGTACAGACATCTCCGACTGCGTAAATTCCTTTAATATTTGTTTCCATTTTTGAATTGACGACGATTGAGTTTTTTTCAATATCTAGGCCCCAGTCCTTGATAGGGCCGAGAGAAGAAACAAAACCATAATTAACAATAACATCGTCCACTTCGACCACCTCCTTACGCTCACTCCCTATCTCCTCCAAGATTACTTGCTCAACTCTATGCTCGCCGATTAATTCCACTGGAACGTACGGCGTTCGAATCTCCACTTTTGAATTTCGAAGTTGTTCGACGCTGTGCTCATGAGCCCGGAATTTATCCCGCCTATGTACTATAGTTACGCTGGCGGCAATAGGCTCAAGCATCAACGACCAATCGACCGCAGAGTCGCCTCCCCCGAACAAAATGACCCGTCTGTCAGCAAATTGATTCATATCCTTTATATAATAGTGAAGATTTTCCTCTTCATACTTTTCGGATTCTGTTAACTGCAGCTTCCTTGGCTGAAAAGCACCATTTCCTGCTGTAATAATGATTGTTTTCGTATGATGAATCTCTGTGTTCGTTGTGATTTTAAAGTTTTCATCGCTCTGTTTTTCGACCAGTTCGACTGACTGCCCCAGGCAAATAACGGGTTCAAATTGATACATTTGCTTGCACAGATTGTCAACCAGATCCTGCCCGCTCACTTTTGGAAATCCCGCAATATCATATATATTTTTTTCAGGATAAAGAGCTGTTAGTTGGCCGCCCAACTGTGGCAAACTCTCAATGATTTTCACTGACATCTGCCTCATACCTGCGTAAAAAGCTGTAAAAAGCCCAGCCGGCCCTCCACCAATAATAGTTAGATCAAATACTTCTTTATCGCGGATCACTCACTTCACTCCTTCAACTCAACAGTCATCTCGATTTCAACAGGCGCCCCGCCTGGCAAGGAGGCCAATCCAATTGCTATACGAGCATGCTTCCTTACTTCTCCAAAAATATCATTCAACAACACCGAAGCAGCATTGATCACTTTCTTATGTTCAGTAAAATCGTTGGTCGTGGCTACATAACCGTTGATCTTTACAATTCTCTCGACTTGATCAAGATCTCCAACTAGCTTTTTTAGAGCACCCAGTAGATTGATGATACAAATCTTGGCTGCATCCTGCGCTTCTTCGATGTTAATCGAAGGCGTGCCCAAAGTTCCGATATACCTTTGTTCACCGTTAACCCTGGGGGTCTGTCCTGATAATATGACAGTTCTTCCCGAGACGACGCCCAATGCATAAGGCATGGCATCATCGTTTAATTCGGGCAAAGTGATATTCAACTCTTGCAATCTTTCTTCAATTGACATTCCCATGTCCCCCGCTTTTTTATAAAATTACCCCTTTTTTCAAAAAGAGAATGTTTCTGATTTTTTCGCGTCGCCAATACAGACGGCGACCAATTTGCATAGACTCCGCTTTTTTTCAGGGCATTTTCTTCCCAACTTTCCCCCTACCCTAACTGTAAGATTCTCTCTCCTCCGCGCGGCTCTGCTTCCTTGCCACCAAATATCCGCTAAATATAATTCCCATGAACACTGTCCAAAATATGGCTGTCCATGCAAATGATCCCGTGAGATAGACATCCAATATGCCGACACGAGGATGTGTGAGTGTAAGTACCGCTAGCTTTACACCTACCCAACCGACAAGTAGAAAAGCTGCGGATTCAAGAACCGGAAATCTTTGAAGCGAGCGAGCAAAGGCGACTGCTGCAAACCGGAATATGAATGCACCCAACAAGCCGTAAAAAAGTGCTTTTTTCTATTTTCCCTGGGTAAGTGCTTTACCAATACAGCGATTACAACTGCGTTATCCGCCGCCAGGATTCCTTCCAACCCTATTAAAATCAATAAGGTCCATCCGTATTCCAGGAGAATCGTAATATCCCCAAAAATGGCCCCCTATGATGTAACCTTTTCGAATTTGTCTGGATCTCCCTCAAATGATTCCTCAGCAATACGAATGGAGCCGGATGGACATTCCTCAAACGCATCCTGAACATCTTCTATGAAATCTTCCTCTACCTTGACGCATCCTCGATTATCATCTGCCATCACAAAGGCCAGTCCCTCTTCATCGTAGTCATATACGTCCGGTGCTAAATCACCGCATGAACCACAGCTAATGCAAGTTTCTCTATTGACGATCGTAAATAAAGGCATGACCAGTCTCCTCTCATCTAAATGATTTTTCCGGCTGCGAAATGAGGTGTCATTTTGCTAAACAGACCTTTCACTGTGACAGCGTAACCCTCAAATATTATTTAACCCTGGCCTTTTTCTTTTCTTCAAAATGAAACATTCTACGTTCAAAATGCAGTTTAACGATTGCATCCCTTTCACAAAAAGAACATTTCATACGGCATCTCGGCTTGCTGACATGAGGGGCTTTGGCAAACTCAACTGCTTCTTTTAAATGATCGATACAGACCCACATCATGCTCCCTCCACATTCTTTTGGCGATCTGAAGATTACTTCACTGTAGAAGTTTTCTTGTCCAGCTTATCCGGCTTCCTTTTCTTCACCTGTTTCGTGATTTCCATATCCCAGGCAACAGCTACATCCTGATTTTTTATAAATGTCTGGCATCCAAGGCGATATCCCTTTTCAAGCCATTCTTCCCCCAGTTTTCTTTGCTCCTGCCTCGTAATCTTATCTAGGTGTTCTGCTCCCTCCACCGGCTTAAATACACAAGTTCCACAAATTCCTCCCCCGCAAAGGTTTGGAAGCTCACCATCATACCGAAGGGACATTCTGAGAATATTGGAGTTTTCCGGGACTTCGAAGGTTTTGTTACTGTTCACGAAATGAATTTTAGGCATATTCTTGCTCCTCCTTTAAATTGGTATATGGTATACCAATAAAGTTGTCATGTAAGGGCTCAACTGACACTGAGCCCTTTAAGTATCCCTGCAAAAGTTTTTTCATATGCTTATTTCTTGATATCTGCTGTTGTTTCCACTATCATGCCATCGGTTTTCACATGGTTTTTCAATGCTTCCAATGCCGCAGTTCCGACAGCTGTATCCTGCTCGCCATTTCCGCCGCTGATTCCGATCCCTCCAACTACTTCGCCGTCGACTACGATTGGAAAACCACCAACAAAGATGGCAAATTTGCCCGGAATCATAAGTTGGATTCCGAAGGCTTCATTTCCTGGAAGTGCTGGTCCATTCGGCTCCGTGTTGAATAAGTGGGTGGAACGCTTGTGGCCCGCAGCCGTATAAGCTTTAGCGATCGCAATTTCTGGCCCTGTGATCCGTGCCCCGTTCATTCTTTCCAGAGCGATTAGATTGCCGCCATCGTCCACGATGGCGATTGTTTCCGCCACATTGATCTCTTCCGATTTCTGTTTCGCAGCTTCGATCATCAGCTTGGCTGCTTCCAACTCAAGCTTAATGACTGTTTTAAAAACTTTCTTCTCTGTTATCGACATAATCTGTCTCTCCTTCTTATTTAATAACCGACATAGACTGTTTTTACCTGTGTGAAGAATTCCAATCCGACTCTTCCTGATTCGCGGAATGTTGCTGTACTGGATTTTTTGAATCCGCCAAACGGAGCATTCATCAAGTTTCCTGTTGTCGTCCTGTTTACTTTTACAGTACCTGCCTGAATTTTCTTCGTGAAATCGCTCGCAATATGAAGGCTGTTCGTCACGATTGAAGCGGAAAGCCCATAATTTGATCCGTTTGCAACTTCCATTGCTTCCTCATATGTAGACACTTCAATGACAGCGACAACCGGCCCAAAAATTTCTTCCTGTGCAATCCGCATGTCTGGCCGTACATCTGTAAAAATAGTAGGCTCTACATAATAGCCCTTAGCATACTGGCCATCAGTGATCTGGTTACCACCATACACGAGTTTCGCACCTTCCTTAACACCGATGTCAATATAATTCAGGATGTTTTTCAACTGGCGATGGTTGGCAACTGGCCCGATCTTGACTCCTTCTTCGAAGCCATTTCCAATCTTAAGATTCTTCGTTTTTTCAATCAGCCTATTAATATAAGCATCTTTAACATTTTGAAGAACGATGACTCGGCTTGTTCCGGTACATGCTTGGCCGCTCAGGGAAAAAGCCCCATTGACTGTCAATGTTGCAGCCAAATCCAGATCCGCGTCGTCCATAATAATAATGGGATTTTTTCCGCCGAGCTCCATTTGTGTCCTCGTGTTAAAGGAAGATTTGCTGTGAATATCCTCTCCTGCTATTGTAGAGCCGGTAAAAGTGACAGCCTTTACAGCTTCGTGGGTCACTAACAAATCACCAATGTCGGATGATTTTCCAGTCACAAAGTTGATAACTCCTTTTGGTATCCCTGCATTATGCAGTGCCTCAACCAGCCTGAAAGCGATGAGTGGAGTGTCTGATGAGGGCTTGAATACGACTGTGTTTCCAGTGATTAAAGCCGGTGCAATCTTTCTGGCCGGAATAGAGATCGGAAAGTTCCAAGGTGTAATGACGGAAATCACTCCAAGCGGCTCACGCTCAGTGGATACCTTCATGTTCGGATCGTCGTGTGGAAATGTCTCTCCTGTGAAACTCTGACCTTCCACAGCATAAAAGCGCAGCGTCTGTGCAGATCTCAGCACTTCGTTCCTAGCATCATTGACATGCTTCCCTTCTTCTCTTGTCAGTTCTTCAGCCAATGTATCAGCGCTCTGCTCCAAAATGTCTGCTGCTTTATTTAAGATTGTGGCTCGCTTGGATGGCGCGGTGGCAGCCCATTGCGGAAAAGCTCTTGAAGCAGCATCGATTGCCTGACGGACATCTTCCTCATTAGAGGCCTGGAAAACTCCTACAATTTCTTCCTTATTTGCCGGATTGATGCTCAAGAATGTCTGGCCGCTTTGAGTCTCGCTCCAGTCGCCGCCTATCAAATTTTTAAACGTTTCGACCTTTGTTGTAGTCAGCAATATTAATCACCTTTTCCCATATTTTTCCCAATGAAACGGACCGCCATCGTTTCATAGAATTGAAAGTAACAGCGGTCCGTCTGACAGGCTCTTCTAATAGGAGTTACGCGTATCAAATGCGCCTTGGCGTATTTTCGCCCAGATTTTATCGAGCCCCGCTCGATAAATTTCCTCTAAAAATCTACGGCATCCGCTGGAGGCTTTAACTTTATTCAACCAGGGTTTGAACCCCCACTGAATGGAATACCAATAGGCATTCATCTCACCACTTACAGAAGTGGGAGACTTCTGCTGAATGAAGTTAAAAGTATCTTGGTCACCCAGATCAAAACTCACTTGGGCTTGACCTAAACAATACTGGCGATTTAATAAATTTTTTAAGACTTTATTAGCTCTCCAAGATCCTGCTCGATGTATTCTCTCCACAAGCCGTCCATATACATACGGCGCATTTTAGCACCAGTGCGTACTATCTCAAGACAGCTCTGCTGCAACTCAGGAGTGTCTGCATGTTCCAACACAATCTTGTATCCACGCTCACCGTGGATTTCGTCAGAGACGATGTGCAGGTCGAAGAATTCAATTTCATCATCTGTAAATCCGTATTTTTCCCTTAATGCAGGTGTCTGCTTTCTATAGATATCGGGTACCTGAGATTCAAGTCCTACAACAAGCGCAGCCGTAGCCACTACGAAGTTTTCGCGTGCCGCCACTGCGTAGCACCAGCTTTGAAGTCCGAGTGTTGTGATGGCCATATTGTTTGGATCTACGACTCTTTCGGCGGATGAGCCGCAGGCTTCTGCAAAACGTATCAACAAATCTGTATGGCGGTCACCTGCAATTTCTTCTTCATACATATTTTGCAGTGTAAAGTCCTTTGCACTTACGAATTTCTCATCCATTGGAGTGTTGTGATAGATGTACGCCAAATAGTCTGCAAACGGTCCAACATAATGGTAGTGGTTCTCCGCCCACCTTGCAAAGTGCTTTCTTTCAAGCTTTCCTTCTGCCCAAGCTACTGTAAATGGAGCTTTCTGGCTGTGATTTCCTGCAATTGCAATCTCCAATTCTTTACGAAAGTCCTCTTTTGATAATAGTTCTGCCATTGTAAAAATCCTCCTTAAATTTGTATTCATTATTTTGTATACCATTTAAGTTAAAAAACTAATGGAGCCATTGGCTTTTTTTAACTTAAAGGGGATTCACAGATTCATAACTTGTAAACTAAGCTTTTATCAGTGTATAAGTACTAGTTTTTAGTGCAGCATAGCATCTTCTTCTATTTTTAACACTTTCATCAGCTCATTCGAAAGATGATCAAGTGCTTCCTCCACTATTTTCCTGCCAATCTCAAAGTCAGCCTGCGAGGCGTCTCCAATACATCCATTCGCAGTCATTTTTTCGTAGTGATAAAAACCTTGCAGTGCACATCCCGGCCTTAAATGCTTCCACCTTCCCGCTTCCTGTATATCACCTTTTTGAAGCTTGTTAGTACGAATCAATTCGGGCGCCAGGTAAAATGCCTCTGATACTTCTCTTTCGCAACTATGACCGAATAAGGTTGACTTAACATTTTCGGCTATCGCCTTTTTGGCCGAAGCAGTTGTTTTCGCATAAAATACTTCGACATCCAATTCTTCGGTTATCATATTGACAGCTACATCCAGAGTTGATTGATTGCCCCCGTGTGAATTGAGAAACAAAAACTGCCGAATGCCGTGACGCTTAAGTGATAAAACTATATCCTTCAGCAGAGCAATCAGTGTGGTCGGCTTGAGGGAAATCGTACCTGGAAAATTCATGTGATGTGATGAAACACCCATGTTGACCGTCGGTGCGATAAGTGCGTATGGGAATAACCGCTCACCTAGTTTGACAGCCATCTTTTCTGCTAGAACCGCATCGCAGCTCTCTACCATATGCGGGCCATGCTGTTCATGTGCCCCGACAGGTATAATGGCTAGTCTTACTTTTTCCAAAGCGGCTTCGACTTCTTCCCATGTCATCTTTGCCAGTTCATAACAATTCATTCGCTTCACCTTCTGTACCTTGTCACCGCTTTCATTTTACCTAGTCATTATGGTACCGCGTTTCCTAGGAGGCTTTATTTTGATATTCTCCTGTGAAATTTCTATATCTTGCTGGATGTATAGCTGACAAGTAAGCCGGTAACCCTCTTTGAGTTTTTCCCCTAGTATATTTTGTTCCTTCCAATTTGGTGGATCAAGCCCTTCAGATCCATTGATCACGCGACATGTACACCTTGTACACTTCCCCATTCCGCACCCAAATTTTAGTTTCGGAAATTCTTTAATTCCGGCTAAAACTACCAAATTAGCATTTTCTTCCACTTCCTGTTCTACAGTTGTCCCATCCACATGAAGTATCACCTTAGGCATTTGAAGACATCCCCCCTTTTACTGAAATTTTAACTTGGGTATATTGTATACCAATAAAAACGAGAAGGCAAGGAATTTTTTTAAAAATCAAATGAATAGGAATTATCAATTCGATAAGCTTATTGAGTTTTATACTACTGTTCATATATTGCTATGTCAAGCGCCACCCACAAATTATTTTTCAAAATTAAATATTCTAAATATACAGTTGAAATTTTATGCGCTTTGATATAAACTATTAACCACATACATGGTATACAATATTCCAAGGATCTTTAACTTTTAGGTAAATCATTAAAGGAGTGGTTAGGAAATGGCAAAGTTTATCTTACTGACAAACAAGGATACTTTTCAGACGGATCTTAACAATGAGGGTTTAGAGATTGTGGAAACGTATAACTTCTATTTTTTTAACAAACTGAGGGCAAAGTATACAATTGCCAAGGTATTGGATGAAAAAGCAAAAATAAAAATGTCCGAGGAATATCACGGCAAAGAATATGTGAACTATATTAGAGTCAAGTTTTTCGAGCACTTCGACACAATCGAAGAAGTACGGGAAGAATTATACGAAATCGCTGACAAAAACGATTCGGACAAATTTTCAAATTCGAAGCTTGTTAAACTAGAAAACGCATCAGCTTAACTACAAATAGCGATCCCCCTCCCAAACCAATAGGAGGGGGATCGCTATTTTACTTGATTATCAAATGCGCCTTGGCGTATTGCGCCCAGATTTTATCGAGCTCCGCTAGAGGTTTTAACTTCATTCAGCCGGGGTTTGAACCCCCACTGAATAGAATACCAATACGCATTCATCCCAGCACTTACAGAAGTAGGAGACTTCTGCTGAATGAAGTTAAAATTTCATCATCTTACTCAAACGCTCCAACTTTTTATCTGCCTTTTCCTGTACTTTTTTGGAGTTAAACAAAAATTTCATCATACCTCAGCTCTCCTTATCTGATATGATAATTATTATATCAGATTTTACCTCAATTTGGTATACCATATACCAAAAATATTGTATAATATGTGTAATTAAGAGGTTTATTTTTCGATAAACCTTCTGTTTGGTATACCAATGAGTGTTCACTTCATATTTTATCCTTAATAAGGAGGCTCCATGATGTTAAACTCTTTATTTATTGTTATTTTGATTTTATACTTTCTTTCCATTCTTGTCCCATCATCAGGATTGTCCGCCATAATATCTGGACTGTGCATGATCGCTGTCCTTTTGACTTTTTTTAGAGTATCAAGGTTTGTGCAAGTTTTAGGGAGCGTTTTTTTAACGGCAGGGGTATTCCTGCTTTTAAAAAGTGGAGTATACTGGCCGCAGTATATTTTGTCCTTCGGGCCCATGCTGGACCTGCTGATGATGTTCACTTTAGTCCCGATATTGGGAATTCCCATCACCATTGGAAAATATAGCTCTGATATCCAAGCAATCTTACATAATAAAATAAAGACGAACAAACATTTATACATGCTGACTTCTGGAATATCCTACTTCTTCAGTATCTTTATGAACTTAGCCACTTTGCCGATGACTTACTATTCCATTAAGCCGGCTTTAGAAGGATATTCAATCCAACATCCCGAGCGTTTCATGAGCC
Source organism: Siminovitchia terrae (assembly GCF_003605405.2). GTDB lineage: Bacteria > Bacillota > Bacilli > Bacillales > Bacillaceae_C > Siminovitchia > Siminovitchia terrae. The sequence goes on from NZ_QYTW02000020.1 coordinate 11,463, forward strand.
GGGCCATTACGAGGGGGTTCGCCATGCCGCTCATTTGGGCTCCCGTTACACCAATCGTGGGAATAGTTATCGGGGTGACCGGAGTCAGTTGGGTTTCGATTTTGCCCTACGTTGTTCCCCTCAGCATATTTGGTTTAGTACTAGACTGGTATCTGGGATCACGAATTTCACAGAAGACTCTGCAAGATCCCCTTTCGACGGATGAAACGGCCGCCACAACAATTGAAAAAGAGCCGAGCAATCCCAAAAGGATTTTTCAAATATTGCTGGCTATTATCATTTTCATCGTAATCGTATCTGTTGCTGAGTCAATGCTCTCATATTCATTTTTAACAATTGTTTCATTATTAGTCATTCCCTTCTCCTTTACCTGGGCTATATTTTTGAGAAAGGGAAAAGAATTCGGAAAAGCGTTCCAAAATCATTTCCAATCCTTTTCTATTAAAATGAAAGATCAATTTTTCTTATTTTTATCAGCGGGCTTTTTTATCTCCGCAATAAAAACTTCCCATAGCAACGAAGTGGTAAATGTATGGATCGTCGATTTGATTAGTGTAATGGGAGCGAATTTCTTTTTGATGCTGCTGCCTTTAATCCCATTAATCTTTGCATTCCTTGGATTTCACCCTGCTGTAACACTGGCATTGATGGCAGAAACCTTAAACCCTGACATCACACACATATCTGCTCATATATTGACAGTCGCCATGCTTTCCGGTGCAGCTTCCGCATTTTTGATTGGGCCGTACAACGCTACCATCGGTCTCATGTCCAACATAGTCAAGCAAAGTTCCTATAAAGTGTCCAACTGGAATATGCCGTTTACAGGCGTATATATCGGTTGCACTATCATATATTTATTATCTTTACAGTGGTTTGCTTAGAATTTTCTTGCAGAAGTTTCCTTTAATTGGGAACTTCTTCTTTTTTTAAAATATAGGAAACTTCCAACCTAAATTATGGAGAGAAGTCCGGGTAATAGTTTTTCATGTTAGGGGGGACTGCACCCTATCTTGTTGGACTTTGGCACCATTTATTTGGGAAAACACCCTCAATGTAAAACACCCCCTTTTTTTTACTGAAATTTTTAGAAAATTCACTTCCGTTTACGACGATGGCATGTTATTATTTAATTGCTGAAATATTGAGCACAATATTTTGTATACAATATTTCAAAGCGCATTAACCATCATTACTAGAGGAGGGTCAAGTTATAGCTGTCAAAAGTTGCATCGACAACATTGTTGTATACGCTTTCAATTTGTATTAATCTTCAAATGAAGGGAGAAAAATATGGAGCAGATTACATTGACATTGGCGCATTGGGTTTACTTATCAGGCATTGTTGCGATTTTCGTATTTATGATTTTAAGAAGGGATGTTATTCTTCCTTCTATCATTTCCTTATTTGCTTTAGGTATAGTAGCAAGTTCCCAAGCAGGCGGAACAGACGTGTTTATCGGGGGAGCGCAAATTATATTTCGGGCGTTCTTAAATGCGGGCGTCACTTTATTTGATATTATGCTAGTTATCGCCTTGATGGGAGCAATGTTAAAATCGCTTCAGGCGCAGGGCTCAGATATAATTATGATTAAGCCTATGCAACGCTTAATGGTCAATCCTACTGCTACATTTTTTGTTCTGGGAGGGACTATGTATCTTGCAGCTACTTTCTTTTGGCCGACACCGGCAGTGGCCCTTGTTGGTACTGTGCTAATTCCTGTTGCTGTAAGAGCAGGATTACCCGCCATAGCAGCAGCTGTAGCTATCAATATTTGTGGTCACGGAATGGCGTTATCAGGAGATTTGGTGATACAGGGTGCAACAAAATTAACTTCCACAGCTGCTGGGGTAAGTCACTCGGCGATACTTCCTTATACCGGATTGTTTTCCATTATTGTTGGGGTTACGGCAGTGACATTCGCTTATCTTTTTATTTACCGCGATATGAAAAATGGCACTTTACAAGCCCCTGATAATGATGAAACCCTAAAAGGTATATCAGAAGCCGCCGCAACTACAGAGGTAACCCAAGGGAAATACGCCAAACATATCGCTATCATTGTCCCTGTTGCTTTATTTGGCATCGTTCTTCTTATGGTTTATCGAGCTATATATGTACCGGAAAATGCAATTCGCGGGGAATCGGCTACATCATTATTAGGTGGAACTGCTGTAGTCCTATTGGTAATATCATCGATTGCACATCAAGGAAGTCGGGCGTTGGAGGAAATTGTAAGTCATTTAAGGGAAGGCTTCTTGTTTGCCATAAAGATATTCGCCCCCTTAATTCCTATTGCCGGATTTTTCTTCTTGGGGCATCCCAAGCATGCAGAGACAGTGATTGGTGAAGGTGCACCTGGATATTTGTTTGATATAGGCATGCTAATTGGCAATTATATTGGTGATAATATTATTATACTGACGCTTGGAATTGTATTTATTGCCCTTATCGTTGCCCTGGATGGATCTGCATTCTCTGGTCTCCCGCTGATTGGAGCTCTTTCAGCATCACTTGGTGCAAGTGCAGGGGTGGATGTAGCTATTCTTGCTTCTTTGGGCCAGGTTGTAACAATTTTTGCCGGTGGAGGAACGTTAATGGCTTGGGGATTTGGTCTTGTGGCTGATGCGGGGGTTGCTGGAGTCAAGCCCGCTGACGTCGTTCGGCGCAATCTTATACCAACTATGATTGGAATATCCTTTGCTGCAATACTTGCTATTTTCCTTATGACAAAATAAGTTTGTTCATCTTCCTACTGGCAAAATACAAATTTGTAGTTAGTAAAATGTATGGATCCGCCGACTGTTCAGGAGGGATCACCTTTTTAAGTCGATATCAAGCAGCCAAAGGACATGCATCAAAAATTTTTATTCCGTCTAGAGTCATTGCTGGATTAGAGCGAATAACTCCGCGAACGAAAAAAGGGGTTAGGCTCCATTATCGGGCCTGCCCCCTTGACTTCATATAGTCGTCGAAATTTCTTTTTCACCCGTGGTTGCCTCCATATAGGCGTTTTTGGAGTTTTCAATGTGGATTTTCGTCAAATACTCCGCCATCTCCACTTCCCGGTTGCAAATCGCCCTCATGATAGCCAAGTGCTCTTCCATAGATTGCTTTGGCCAGCCTTCCTTCTTGAAGCCTCTCTTAGCAAAGGCACGGATATAATCTGTAAGGCCCCCAAGAATTTCATAAAGCTTTGAGTTTTTTGCAGCACTGTAAAGAAGATAATTCAATTCACTATGCAGCTCGGCGTAATCCGTTTCCGAGCTCTTCAATTGTTCTTCCACTCTCTCGATGCACTCCTTAAATTTCTTTTCAGTTGCATCATCGAGTTTTTGTGCTGCAAGCTTGGCTGCCAACGATTCCAAAGAAGAAAGGATGGTGAAGGTTTCTAAAATTTCTTTTTCTGTTATATCAGCAACCATAACCCCTTTTCTTGGGATGGTTTTTACAAAACCCTGGGATTCCAGTCGAAATAGTGCTTCGCGGATTGGCGTTCGGCTTATGTTCAATTTCTCCGCAAGCTCACGCTCAATCAGACGGTCTCCAGTCTTCAGCTCTCCCTCTAAAATAAGGTTTTTAAGATGTCTGTACGCTCTCTCGCGTATAGACAGAAGACTCTCTTCTGTCCAGCTCGTCAAGTTGCATCCCCCCTTCTGAGATGAATGTACTCTTCGGTATACTTTATACAAATTATACTTGACTTTTCTGTAAATATCAAATAATGGACGAATTTTACTTTAACTTGATTGGGCTGAGGACCTCTGTAATGATCCTTGCTAGAGTTGAAATGTTCTCGATTTTGGCTTCAATTAATGCTTTGGCCGGCAACAATAGATCAAGCTTATTAACTACCGCTCTTATATGATAATCACCAATGGGCTTAAGCGACTTATTGGCTGCCCTTCCAGGGATAAGGGGACCTTTCATCAAGTAAATTTCACCGACTTGGCTAGCATCTCCCAAACTAGCATCAATGGGAAAAATGAGCGGGTCAGCGAACTCGTTATGTATCTTTTGCAGGACATCATTTAAGTTCAATGCGTGAACAGGTGCGTCCAATGTGCCAAATACATAAAAGGGCACTCCTTTTTCCTTTAACATGCTTCCGACCATTGGCCCTAATGAATCCCCATTTGACCGACTGGAACCGATGCATAGAAAAATGATGTCTTTAGAAAAGGATTTCTGAAGAATTTCAATGACCTTATTCCTCATTGCCTCAATATCGCCTTTTTGGGCAGAAATGGCAAAAAGCCTGTTTGGATTCTTCTTTTCTTTTTTTCCCCGCTTAAATAGAGCAAGCATCCGGCCTTCCCCCTCTTGAATATTATACCCAAGATGCCTAGCAGTTCTCATCTTTTAGAACTCACAGGGGATTGAAAAACTTTAGTCGATGTTCAATGGGGAAGCGAAATTAAAATTAATTTTGGGATTAGCCCCTAAATAAGTGAAGAAGACCGGCCTTAAACCGATCTTCTTCACTCATTTTTTCATATAGTTGATTAAAGGAGGTTTCATGCTTATGAAAATTGGTTTTGAACTGATGACACAAAGGGCTTGGACTATTTTGCCAGACTCTTCTTTTTCAATCGCCATCTTATGGAACAAAGTAAAAATACCTTCCTCCAGCGGCAAGGATATCTTTCATGAAGCTGGCATGGTTCTTCCAAATAAAATCCTTACTGGCACCGGAAGGATCCATCATATATCAGTTGATACAATAAACCACTTCTCCCCTCTGCAATCCCAAAAATGCCGTCTTGTTTCCTGTCCAAAAGATCCTCCGTCAACCCTCCACTTAAACATTACCGTTCCAAATTCCAGTATAGTAAATACAATATACCAAACAAGCTTTATAAAAATGTGGAAAAGAAAAGATAGCGAAATTCAGGACACTGTTCTTTACTTTGATCCACTCTCTGTTCAAAATATCCAGAAAAACCAGTTTGAGATCGATTTATCCCACTCACTGACTAAATTAGACTAATAGAGGCGTTAAAAAGTAAACGACCAAGAATGCTGTAACCAAACGCATGACAATTCCAATGACAGCAGCCGACATAGCCTCTCTTTCGTTTAAATCAGAATTTGCCGCCCAAATAACAGGGATTTGACCAAGGATCGATGACAGTGGTAATCCTGAAGATGCCAGTACAAAAGATCCAATAACCAGACGTGGATCCATTGTGGCAGCGGCCTCCGATAATTGAGCCATAGCTAGTGTAGGGGTTGCCAGTATGGAAAGAATACCGGTTTCCGGATCAATATTCAGCATAAGCAAACCTGCTGATAACGTAGACTCAATCGGCTTCCATACACCAATATATTCGAGAAGTCCGATCACCGCGAACACTGCAGCCACTGCAGGGATAATTAAAAGAAAAACCAATTCCGCTCCTTCACGGGCAGCATTGAACAAAGTAGGCAATGCCCCTGTTTGGGGAGTGAACTTCGGCAGATTTTCAATATCGACTGCTTTCGTATCACGATAAATTGTCTTTGACAAAATAAAGGGTGCGACCAATACAGGCAGGAATACAGCTACTATGACAACTATGAATGCATTGACACCGACAGCAGTCAACGCGAGCATTCCCAACATGAAGGTGGAGAATGATTGCTGCGACTGTACCATTGTAGCAACCGCCATCTTCTGCTCCGCCTTTGTGGCTCCTGATCGGACAAGTATTGGACCTGATATTTTTCCGGCTGCGTTAATATCTCCAAGGATATTATAAATACTTGGAATCAGAACAGCTGAGTTGATTTTTAGCAGTTTGGTTACTGGCAGAAATACACGGATCAAGGCATCAGTAAATCCGAGTCTTTCCAGTGTCCGTCCAATTACAACACTGACGATGATGGTAACTCCGACGGTTCCCGTTAAAAATACTTCGACAACTACCGGAAAGACTTTATCAACCATCGCAGTAAACAAACCTGCCAATGTACCCGGGGAGATCATCATGACTGACAAGGAGGCAATAATTAAGGCAAGACCTACCAATTCAATTTTTTCCCATTTCTTTTTTCGGAGAATTGGTTGGCTGACAGCTTCCTCCAGAGAAACTTCATTTTTCACAAGAGGCTTAATTTCACCCATTTTCATTCACTCCTTTATTAGGATAGTTCAGCAAGCTTCTTCTTCACCAAATACTTTGACGCCATTTTCTCCGCATACTCCATCATTTGCGGCGTTCCAACTGCTCTTGCCGGTAGACTTGTCACTCGTTCCCTGAAAACCATCACCTCAACACCGGGAAGAAGCATGTCTAGGGCGTAGGCAAGCGGCAATCCATTTTCAAGTATTTCCAGTACATGACAGTTTCCAACGAGAAAGTTCAAATTCAACTCTTCCGCTGTTCGAATCAATTCATGTCCATCATACACACGGCTGATGGAAGCAAGAACAGTATCAGCTTCCGGATGCTCTTTCGCTACCTGCCGCAAATGGTCAGGTGTAAAGCCGGTATGTGGAAAAATATGAATAAGGTTGTTCACTGGATTTTCTGCTTCCCCCCGAAGAATCCTCCCATGCGTGACTACACTTGTTTCTGTCATGGTTGAATTTTTTCGAATTTCTTTTTCTAAGAAAAGCAAATTATTTTCCTCTTCCAATCCCATAAAGGAATGCAGGCGGCTTAAAATATCACCGAGCGTGTTTACGCCGGGCAGAGCCTTTCCGACAAACAGGACATTCCCTTCAAGTCCCCCGTATGAAATGTCGGTACGATACACCTCATGCCCGTGTAAAAAAGAAATTCCGGGATGCAATCCATGAAACGCTTCATGAAGCTCAAATGCTGAAATGTCATATAAATCGAGATAGTTTTTCAAGGTAACCCCACCGGAATTCGCTGCCTCTGCAATTGGATGATGGGCGACAATGGCATCTACCCCGGTTGCGCCGGCAAGTTCAATCGACCCCTCTGTCATTGTCATCGTTACTGCAATCTTTTTCACCTCCCTATTGCGGTCTCCATAAACCAGTCCCGGAGTTTCGATAATGTCCTTTCCTGGTAAGTTAGAAGATTTCTTTATGACAAATGGATGCTCCTGCTTGTACACTTCGTTGAGTGAATGAATCACTCTCCCACCAGTAATCTCATCTAATGCCGTTAAAACATCCTCAACAGTATGCATGCATTTTCCTCCTTTTTGTTTTTTTAATATAAAAAAACGCCAGCACAAATCAGGCAGATAGACATCTGCAGATTAGCACTGACGGTTTTTATGCGCTCAAACGAGTTCATTTGACCAGTCATTTACAATTAATTGGATAAGTATTGGCTGACATCCTGATCAAGTACAATGATGGTTACTGCCAATTCCATAGACGGATCGTAGTCCTTTAAAATAGAAATGACATGCATCCCGTACTTACCTTCAACTAATTTCTTAAAATGCTCTTTATGGCTGTCAATAATGGCGACATCTGTCATGCGGGTTACTAAGCGATTAAACTCGTCCAAATGTTTAAGAGAAGGAATCCTCTTATGATTGGCGAAGATTAATATCTTATCTCCCACAATTTCTACTTTCTGACTTTTAACGCCGATATCGAACATGCGCAAATTGAGCTCATTGTAATCCTTTATCAACTCCTGTTTAAAATGGCCTACAACCAGTTTCATTCAATTTTCTCCTTCTTTTCGATAAGAAGATTCCAAATACTTAAACAGTAATCTACCACACTCTTTTACTATTGTAAACCCTTACATGACTGTTTTTTTAAAAAATGTATTTTATATACCATCATCTTTACAGTAAGGATGTCCTTAACAAACCATCCTTACTGCTGGCTACCTCCCCAAAAATTCCCCGATCGGCTCCACCTGGATTCCTGCCTTCTTTAAAGCTTCCGGGATAGACCTTGCAAATTCCAGGGCACTCTCTCCATCGCCATGAATACAGACGGTTTCCGCCTGGATAGAAATGTCCTGTCCCTGTATTGTTTTCACTTTGTTTTCTTTGACCATCCGGATTACCTGGTCAGCAGCCATCTCGTGATCGGTAATCAATGCATTCTTTTCAAGCCGGGAAGTAAGTGTACCGTCATGTTGGTAGGTTCTGTCGGAAAAAACTTCGTTTGCGGCCCTGAGGCCGATTTTTTTTCCAGCCTTGACGAGCTCCGCACCGGATAATCCGAACAAAATAAGCTCCGGTTCGACTTTATATACCGCCTCGGCGATGGCTTCTGCGAGAGCCGGATCTTTGGCTGCCATGTTGAATAGAGCACCATGGGGTTTGACGTGCTGTAATTTTCCGCCCTCGGATTTGACGAACGCCTGCAATGCCCCGATCTGGTAGACTACTAGATCGTAGGTCTCCTCAGGAGAAATCTTGATTTCTCTACGCCCGAATCCTTGCAGGTCCGGCAGCCCCGGATGAGCCCCAATGGCTACATTCTTTTCTAATGCTTTTCTCACAGTCTTTTTCATTGTTGACGGGTCTCCCGCGTGGGACCCACAGGCGATGTTAGCGGATGTGATAAAATCCAGGAGTGCATCGTCATTTCCAACGACAAAGCTCCCGAAGCTTTCACCCATGTCACAGTTGAGATCAACCTTGTGCATTCACTTTTCCTCCTGGCTTATTTTTAAAAAAATTCCCAGTTTCACTTGTGCGATAAGCTTCTCTCTTTCAATATATAAAACTTGCGCTTCTTCAGTGGTGGCTTCAGTAAAAGAGATTCCCTCCCCCGGCTTTGTCTGTGCAACTGATGGCAAATCAATCAAAGCAATTTTCCCGATTTTTGGATAACCACCCACTGATTGACGGTCAGCCATCAAAATAATCGGACTTCCGTCAGGCGGAACCTGGATCGATCCAAAGTTAATGGCATCGGAGATCATATCCTTCGGCTGTTCGAGCACCAAATCCGGGCCTTCCAGCCGATACCCCATTCTGTCTGACTGAGAGGAAACTTTGAATTCTTTTTGGTAAAACTCCAACTGGCTATTTTTATCGAACCAATCAAATTGGGGACCCTTTAGCACCCTAATTGCAGCAGGACGCTTCCTATAAGGATAAATATCTTCGGAAATGCACCAGTTGCTCGCAATAAAAGACCCGTCGTCACCTCTAGTAGACAGTCCAGCCATCAGTTTTTCTGAAGCCCCAGAGGGCTCTCCAAATAAAAGCGTATCGCCAGCCTGCAAGGATCGGCCTTGATACCCCCCAAGGCTAGCCCGCAAATAGGTTGACTTACTTCCCATCACAGGCTGAACGTCAAACCCGCCTGCAACGGCCAAATAGGCCCTGCAGCCTTTTTTCGCATATCTGAATTGCAATTTCATCCCTTTTTTGATAAGTACAGGGCGCCACATAGGTACAAACTCTCCATTTATCGACGGACTCAGATCGCCGCCGCAAATGGCGATCAGGGCATCTGTTTCAAATAGTATCACTGGTCCTGATAAAGTCATCTCAAGCGTAGCTTCCTTTTCAAGGTTGCCGACGAGCACATTCGCCAGACGATGAGCGAGCGGATCCATTGCCCCGCTAACGATAACTCCGTATTTTTGGTAACCGGTTCTTCCCAAATCCTGAATTGTATCTAACAGTCCGGACTTCAACATTCGAATCATGACTGTGAATTCTCCCAATGATAATAAGCCTCTGCATTGATGGGATTAAACTTGATTTTATCGCCTGCTTTCAACAATGAAGGCTCTTCTTTTTCAGGCTGAAAAAGATTGAGCGGTGTTCTGCCAATCAACCGCCAGCCACCCGGTGTTTCGATGGGATAGATGCCGGTTTGACTGCCTGCAATTCCCAATGATCTGGAAGGGATTTTTGGTCTTGGCGTGGCGCGTCTTGGAGCAGCTATTCTCTCAGACATTCCCCCCAAGTATGGAAAGCCAGGAGCAAATCCGAGCATATAGACGAGATATTCTCTGCTTGAATGGATGTGAACGACCTCTTCGGGTGTCAACCCATTATGCTTTGCGACAAAAGACAAATCCGGGCCGAACTCCCCTCCATAGCAGATTGGAATTTCCACGACTCTTTGCTTGATTTTTGTATTTGCTGAACTCGCTGATAAAATTTCTCTTATTCTATCGGAAACAGCTTCGTATGGAAGTTCGTTTCCTTTTGCGAGCTTGGAAGCTTGATAAGGATCATAATATAAAGTGACGGTTGTAAAAGTCGGTATATATTCTATCTGCCATTCTTCGTTATTTTCGTCTAAAAGGCGGCTTACTGTTTGAACCTTCTGCTGTATCTCTTCATTGATTTCTGCTCCCAGTTCTATCATCACCGCGTTGTCTCCGAGCATACACAGTTTGTAATCCATGTCTTCACCTCAGTGAATTGTTCGGGAACCAGACACCCGAGTGTTCAATTTGTATGGATGCCAAGCATTAAAGTTACTATGCCTGACACCTTTGTTGAACCTATTTTATCACCAGACCTTATAGTTATCAAAATTGATATTCAGGGAGTGTTGACAATCATATATGATAATATATACTATAGTTTATATGATATTTCAGTCATTTCTCTATCTTTCCCCATTTTGCAATTAATGGAATGTAAGCGTTTTTGACTATGAGGAGGAAACAAAAATGTTAGGAATGGAAGATTTTATGATTGTTTTGGGATGGATTGGTACTGTGATTTCTATGGTCGGCTGTGTTGTATTCGGAGTCATCATGTGGAATAAAGGGGCGGATTCAGAATGAATTATCCTGTTCTTGCTGCCTTGTTTCTCGTTTACATCGGTATTATGTCAGCGCTTGCTTATTACGGCTATAAGCAGACAAAAACAGAATCCGATTACCTTGTCGGTGGACGCAGCATTAGTCCGACAGTCATGGCCCTTTCTTATGGAGCGACCTTTATCAGTACATCTTCGATCATCGGGTTTGGCGGCGTTGCTTCTCTATATGGTTTCAGCCTGCTTTGGCTAGCACTTTTAAATATTGTTCTTGGAGTCGGGGTAGCGTTTGCCGTATTTGGGACAAGGATCCGTAAGCTGTCCCTCGAATTGGATTCATACACATTCTCGGATTTGCTCGGAAAAAGATACAACTCTAAGTTTCTGACCATTTTTTCCGGAGCCATGATTTTCCTGTTCATGCCTGCGTATACAAGTATTGTCTTGATCGGCGGCGGACGATTTTTGGAAGAGACTCTCTCGATGAATTTCAATGTGGCCCTTTTGATTCTTGCCATGATTGTTGGTGTGTATGTCATTACAGGTGGAATTAAAGCCGTAATGTATACGGATGCATTTGCTGCCATCGTCATGCTTTTTGGAATGATTATTTTCTTGGTGACGACGTACAAAACCCTTGGCGGAGTCGAGGTAGCTCATAATGCTTTGACTGCAATGAAGGATTTGGTTCCGCAGAATCTCGTTGAACAGGGTCACCAAGGCTGGACTTCGATGCCTGCTTTCGGTTCTCCACTTTGGTGGACAATTGTCAGCACCATCATCATGGGTGTAGGTATCGGCGTTCTTGCTCAGCCGCAGTTGGCCATGCGCAGCATGACAGTCAAGGATAACCGTTCACTTTACCGTTCTGTCCTTGTCGGGGGGATTTTCATATTCTTCATGACAGGTGCAGCCTATATGATTGGCCCGCTGACAAACGTCTATTTTCAGGAAACGGCCGGAATGCTGGCCATTGATGCAGCAAAAGGAAATGTTGATTTGGTCATTCCAACGTTTATCAATTCACTGATGCCTGATTGGTTCATTTACTTGTTTACTTTGACATTGCTCTCGGCGACTATATCTACAATCAGTTCATTGATCCATTTGCAAGGCTCGGCTTTTGGAGAGGATATTTTAAAAAATATGGGCTTTCAATCCCTATTTGGCATGAGCCTCTCTCGTTTGGGCGTGTTGATCGGTATTGTGGCGGCGGTTGTCCTTGCTTACATCATGCCGGCTGGGGTCATTGCCCAGGCAACAGCCTTCTGGTTCGGGATTTGTGCGGCCGGGTTTTTGCCCACATTGATTGGAGCTCTTTTTTGGAAAAAATCGACCAAGGAAGGCGCGGTGGCCAGTACAATTACAGGGTTTGTTGTCAGCGTTTTTGGTTTTCTGTTTTTGCATCAAAAAGAAGCTGCGGCACTTGGAGTTTCCAAAGCAATTTTCGGCAAAACCACTTTGCTCGGATTTCCATGGACATTTGTCGATCCGATGTTTTACGCTCTTCCCTTATCGACGATTGTCTTTATTGCAGTAAGCCTCGCAACAGGCAAAAAACAACAACTCAAAGCAGGCTCTTCAGTTTCAGACCATACCGCCTCTTGACCTTAGGGGTCTGACCCCCGTTACGTTAAAGCGTTAATGCTTTAATGTGATGGGGGTCAGACCCCTTTATTTTATGACATTTTTTTAAAAGGTATATTAAATGTTTGAATCATTCCATTAACATTGCTATGGTTAGGCATGTTGAAAAAATATCGCATCGATCTCCATTTATGGAAGGAGAGAAATCATTTTGTGGAGTAAAGTCTCAAGTGTTTTTTGGGTATCGGCTGCCATTTTGATGGTCGCTGTCGTTTTCGGTGTGGCCGCCCCTGACCAATTTGAGGCAGCTACATCAAATATTGAGTCAGTGATTACCTCAGGTTTTGGCTGGTATTATTTAATTTTGGTCACGGTCATTGTCGCATTCTGTCTTTTTCTTATCTTTAGCCCAGTGGGATCCGTGAAGCTGGGGAAGCAGGATGATCAACCCGAATATTCCAAGCCGACATGGTTTGCCATGCTATTTTCTGCGGGCATGGGGATCGGGCTTGTTTTCTGGGGATCAGCCGAACCTCTTTCCCATTATGCGGTTGCCCCTCCTATGGCTGATCCAGGAACGGATGCCGCAATCAAAGAATCCATGCGTTTTACATTCTTTCATTGGGGGATCCATGCCTGGTCTGTCTATGCTTTGGTTGGCCTCTGCCTTGCCTATTTTAATTTCCGTAAAGGACGACCAGGTTTGATTAGTGCAACGCTCAGTCCCCTCTTGGGAAAATATGCCCACAGCAGGCTTGCGATGCTCGTTGACATCATCGCCGTTGCTGCAACCGTTATCGGGGTAGCAACAACCCTTGGATTCGGAGCTGTGCAAATTAATGGAGGGCTTGCCTATCTGTTTGGAATCCCGCACAATTTCACTATCCAGTTGATAATCATCCTCATAGTCACCGCCTTGTTTATCATGTCAGCATGGTCAGGCTTAAGCAAAGGGATCAAATATTTGAGTAATACAAATATGATTCTGGCCATTGTATTGTTGGCGCTCGTTTTTATTCTGGGTCCCAGCTTGTTGATCCTGAATTTGTTTACGGATACGATTGGAGCATACGTGCAAAACATTATTCAAATGAGTCTTAGGATTGCACCGCTTAATGAGGGCAATCGTGGATGGATCAATGACTGGACAATATTTTATTGGGCTTGGTGGATTTCATGGGCTCCGTTCGTCGGTATCTTTATTGCCCGTGTCTCCAAAGGAAGGACGATACGCGAATTCATGATTGGTGTCTTAATCCTCCCTGTCATCGTCAGTTTCATTTGGTTTGCTGTCTTTGGAACAACTGCCATTGACATTCAATTAGCTGGAGCCGTCGACTTGACAAAATATGCAACAGAAGAAGTGCTTTTTGCTGTCTTTAATGAAATGCCATTTTCGGCCATTCTATCAGTGGTCGCTGTCATTTTGATCGGAATTTTTTTCATTACATCTGCCGATTCAGCTACCTTTGTTCTTGCCATGCAGACATCTTATGGCTCCCTGACCCCGCCAAACAGTGTAAAAGTGGTTTGGGGATTTTTCCTTGCTGCGATGGCCTCTATTCTTATATATAGTGGAGGGCTGCAAGCATTGCAAAACGCGCTCATTATTGGAGCGTTCCCTTTTTCAATGATTATGATACTAATGATGCTTTCCATTTACAAAGCGCTTCGTCAGGAGCGGAGAGAGTTGGAGCTTCAACGAAGGAAAAGAGCTTAATGTAGAGACCGGCTGCCACACAGCCGGTCTTTTTAAATGCAGCCATCCAATGAGTGGGTATGAAGGCGCTGTACTCTTTTTTGGATAGGGAGACTTTATAAGAAGATTAGAGCGCATGGCCGCCGTTTCAGCTGCCTGCGCTCCAACCTCTCTCTAGACTATTTTTTATATCGCTTATGGATGTTGTTTTGTTTATAGGTAGGCCTTGAAAATTCTTCTACCTCCATGGATAAAGCAAGATATCTTTTTTCAAACAGGTCGGCAAAGTGCTCTTTAATCATCTCAAATAGTTTGTCGCACGCCTTCGTCAGCTCTTGTTCGGAGCGGCCGCCTCCGATTTTCAATGCGACATGAACAAATGCATCGTCTTCTGATCCATCCGCGACAAAATAATCCTTCAATTCGATAGCCCGTGAACGAATTCCTGCAATCGGAAAGACACCGCCGCTGTCGATGAGGGACTGGTTTATTTTTTTCAACAAGGCTTCAATATGGGCTTCCTCTTTAATGTTGTCCGTGTATTCAACGATGACATGAGGCATCTAAAATCCACCTCCTCAGTTATTTGACTGCGCTTTTTTCAGGACTGCTTTTGATGGAAAAAGCTTCATCTCCAACAATTGTATTTTTCAGCTGGCCTAGCCCTTCAACTTCTGTGATGACTTCATCACCAGGAACAACGTCCACTGTTCCTTTTGGTGTTCCCGTTAAAATGATGTCATTTTCATCCAATGTCATAAAGCTGCTCAGGTATTCAATCAGGTAGGGAACGTCGAAAATCATATCCTTTGTTGTTCCTTCCTGCTTCAGGTCACCATTCACATAAGTACGGAGCTTCAGATTCATCGGATCTTCGATATCAGCAGCGTCCACGAACCACGGTCCCAGAGGTGTACATGTATCGCGGTTTTTCACCCGAAGATTTGGACGATAATAGTTTTCGAGATAGTCCCGGAGGGCGTAGTCGTTCGCGATGGTATAGCCTTTGACGTAATCGTAGGCATCTTCACGCTTCACACTTTTGGCCTTTTTCCCGATTACAACTGCCAGCTCGCACTCATAGTGCATATATGTAACGTCTGCCGGCCGGCGTGTCTGTGCATTATGGCCAATGAATGTGTTTGGCCCTTTTAAAAAGACCAACGGCTCTTCAGGTGCTTTAAAAGCAAGCTCACCAGCATGGTCGGAATAATTCAATGCCAGAACAAATGTGGTTCGCGGTTCGATTGGCGGAAGCCATACAACTTCATCTTCGGAAACAACCCGGCCATCTAAAAGTTCAAGTTTCCCGTCCTTTTCAACAACATCGTGCACCGCACCAAAGCAAGCTACCCGTGCCTGTTTCATGATGCATAACCTCCTTCAGCCAGCTTTTCCTCAGATACAACCCTGTTCACCAAAACGCCGATTCCATCAATTTCAATGCGGATTTCATCACCGTCTTTTACGCGCGGCGGCTGATCTGGAACACCAACAAGCAAGACATCGCCTTTTCGAAGGGTCATAAATTCAGTCACATCTTTTAGTAAAGTAGGAATTGAACGGATCAGATTCTTCGTATTATTTTGCTGCTTCAATTCTCCATTGATGTACACGCGTGTTTCCAACTGCCCCGGGTCCGTCACGTCGTCCTGGGAAACGATCCACGGCCCGACTGGGCAGAATCCGTCGCGTGCTTTCTGCTTGATTGCAGGGCGGTAATAACTTTCATGAGGAATGCTGACATCATTCGCAATCGTGTACCCCTCAATGTATTCGTACGCATCATCCGCATTGATGCGAGTAGCAGTTTTTCCAATCACGACCGCAAGCGCTGCGCCGACCACAAGCTCTTCCTCCCTTTTCGGAAGCGGAATGGGTTGATTACAACCTGACAATGTGTTGGCAGGCTTGATATATAAAATCGGAGCTTTCGGAGGCTGCTTATAAGGCGCCTCATTGAATTGCCCTTTTAATTCATTGTATTCTCCCTGATAGTTCAACAACACGCCATAAATGGTTCCTGTTACGGGCGGATTCCAGGATACGTGTGAAACAGACTGTTTTTGTCCATGCAATTCAACCGTTGCTTCAAGTGGATTTACCTGAATCTCATCCCAAACGCCAAGCCCTTGCAGGCTCGCTTTCACAAGACTCATATTATCACTCCTTATTTTTTTCGAAAAAATACTAATTAGACTTCGTTTTTACCCCAAATAAGGTTCCATAGCCCCTCTATGATTCACCGCTTCAACGAATAAAGAAGCGGACACGCCTTCCCTTACTACGAGTTCAATGCAAGTTCTTTCGCATATACACAGGCTCCGACAGAAACATCCCGTCCGTCTTCCAAAAAATCATGAAGACGGGCGGGACCCCTTATCAAATGCGCCTTGGCGTATTTGCGCCCAGATTTTATCGAGCTTCACTCGATAAATTTCCTCTAAAAATCTGTGGCATCCGCCGAAGGCTTTGACTTTATTCAGCCGGGGTTTGAACCCCCACTGAATGGAATACTAATATGCTTTCATCTAACAACTTACAGAAGTGGGAGACTTCTGCTGAATGAAGTTAAACAACCTTTCTATATTTACCCTCGAAGAATCCGAGCGCTTCCCCATCTGTCACGCGAAGGTCGGTCACTTCACCAATGTATAGCGTGTGATCTCCTGCAATCACGGATTCGTGAACATTGCACGTCAGGTTAACAAGCGCATCTTTGATGACTGGCATTTCGTTGAATGTATCGAACCCCACGTCCCTCTCTTCTTTGATCTGGCCGGCAAAATAAGCAGACAGGTCCTGCTGTCCCTCATTTAACACACTGACGGCGAATTTTCCGGACTCTTTGATGAGTTGGTTCATGTTCGCCTTTTCTCCGATGGAGATGAGGACGAGCTTCGGGTTCAGGGACACTGACATAAATGCGTTGGCTGTCATGCCGTGAACATTTTCCCCAACCTTTGTTGTGATGACTGTAACTCCCGTTGCGAATTTCCCCATTGCTGTTCTAAACAGACGATCGTCCATTCCGCTCTCCCCCTTTTTTCTTTTTCCCTGTGTCTTATATCACAAATTCAGGCTTCCGCTGGGCAAGTTTCGGTTTCTTCGTCGGCACTTCCTTGCTGCTGTTGACATCCAAAACAACAGAGGCTTCGTTGAACCAGCTATCTGGCGCTGCGTGTCCCCAGAATGTCTGGCGCATCGGGTCATCGATATCCCAGCGAATTGGTTTGAAATCCGGGTCACTTGTCAAATAGTCGCCGCTATAAAATTCGATTCGGTGTCCATCCGGATCTCTCAAATACAAGAAAAATGCATTGGACAATCCATGACGTCCTGGCCCTCTTTCAATGCTTTTTCCGTACCCAGAAGCTGCCAGCACATCGCACGCATGAATTAATGCGAGTGGATCAGGAAGCCAAAAACCAATATGGTGCAGTCGCGGGCCCACACCGTTCATAAATGCCTGATCATGAACAGTCTGCTTGCGATGCAGCCAGGTTGCCCAAACTTTGCCTTCTTTCGTATCCGTATACTCCGAGCAGGCAAAGCCCAAGTCTTTCATGTAGAAGTCCTGAGCCTTTTCCACATCTTCTACCATACAGTTAAAATGGTCGATCCTTTGAACGCGTGCCCCTTTATACAGGTCATAGCGCTGAAGGAGACGTTCCACATGATCCATTTTGGCAAAGAATTCGAGAGGCAGGCCCGAGACGTCCTGCACACGAAGTGTACGTCCCAGGGAATGTTGTTCCCCTTCTTTCATCCATTTCGTCTGAAATCCTTTTGCTGTAAAAAATGTATCCAGCGCATCCAGGTCGTCGTCAGAAGCCACTTTATAGCCAAGGGCTTCCACTGCTGGCTTTTCAGCTTTTTTCAAGTGGATGCTGTGATGATTATGTTCTTCCAATCCTCTCAAATACAGATTGTTTGAATCTGATTCTGTTTCAATAAAGCCGAGTGTATCAACATAAAATTTTCTAGATGCTTCGAGGTTAGTTACATGTAGGACTGTACGTGCGCAACGAATGATATTAAAGTCCATCAGATTTGCCCCCTTATGCTTTTATAAAATGCGGCTTGGAGGAAGGTTCCTTTTTCAGAAACTCTGAGATGAAGTCTTTATATTGATCTTTTTCGTAACCGTCGAAGTATGTCATACCCATGCGGATCGGATCTCCAAAGAAGTAGTACTCATAATGTGCCTGCCTTGCACCAAATGCACTCAAAGTCATATCCCATGCCAATCTGAACAGTTGGACACGCTCGTAACCATTGAGATTTTTGCCTTGGAGTCCGCGGTCAAGGATCGCTCCGATATCTTCGTTTTCGAAGTCAGACTGTGTTGGTATCCCCATCAAGCCAGATGCGCCAAGTATACGGACGATTTCGACAAGGCGTGGGTAGATGCGCGGATACCAGTTCCGTGCTGCATCAAGTGCCGCAAAGTCCGGCGTCATCATGCCCCATTTATCGATTTGTGCATTATGCTCTGCTTTGTACATGTGTGAACGCATTGTTTCGAGTACAAGCATGATCTCAGCGCCCTTATCCTGTACATGCTGGAATTGATCGATTCCGATTGCATCCATGATGCTAAGTGCAACACCGAGAATGAACTCCGTTTTCACGATGTTCTTAGAAACAACTTGGTGCGACATATGGACAACAGCGTTTGTTTCTTTGAAAGTCCTATTGCAGAGGCTGGCGTTTCCGCAAACGAATACGCGCTCCCAAGGAACAAATACGTTATCGAATGATACAATCGCATCCCCTTCTTCAAAGCGGGAAGCAAGTGGATGATCCCAGCTAGACTTACCATAGTCAAACGCCTCACGGCTAAGAAATTTCAAGCCTTCCGTATTGTTCGGAATTGCAAATGCAAGAGAGTATGGATCATCCTTCGTATCAGATCTGTTTACTGTGGATGGAAAGACAATCAATTCGTCTGTGATGCCGCCTTGTGTTGCCAGCAAACGGACACCATCAACAATGATTCCGTCGCTTCTTTTTTCCACAAGGTGGAGGGCAACGTTTGCATCCTTCTGCTCTGCCTGTGCTTTTGCACGGTTTACTTGCGGATGGATCAAGGTATGAGTTAAGCTCAAGTCGTTTTCCCGCGCATATTCATAGTATTTCCTTGAGTTTTCGGCAAAACGAGGGTCTGCTTCTGCGAAGAAGTCAGCTGCAGCACCTGTTGCCATGATTTCAGCATTCATATAGTCTGGAGCGCGTCCCATCATCCCGCCTGAAGTGCGTGCCCACTCCTGGATTGCTTCGCGGCGTGCAATCAAATCATCAATTGTTTCAGGAATTTTATAAGTCATGCCGACTTTGTCTCCAGTTGTTGGAGAAGTATAAAGCATTTTCTCAGGTTTTTCATATTGCAGGTCATATAAGTTTGCCATAGACCTTGTTACGCCCTTGAACGCAGGGTGCTCCGTGACATCGTCAACCCTTTCGCCATGAATGTAAATGTTGTTGTTCGCTTTCTTTAGTCGTTCTAAGTACTCTTTCCCTGTTTTTGCTGGCATTTAGATTCACTCTCCTTATCATTATTTCCCGAATTGCGGAATGTGGTGATCGCCGATGGCGACATGAATGACTTTCGGTTCTGTATAAAATTCCAGGATGGCATAATGTCCGCCTTCGCGTCCGATACCGCTGGCTTTCGTCCCGCCGAATGGAATTCTGAGATCGCGAACATTTTGGGCATTGATCCACAGCATTCCTGCTTCGACTGCTTGCGCTACGCGATGTCCTCGCTTGATGTCGTTCGTCCAGACGTAGCCAGCAAGGCCATATTTGACATCGTTTGCTGCTGCGATCACTTCTTCTTCTGTTTCAAACTCAATGACAGCCATAACCGGTCCGAAAATTTCTTCCTGAGCGACTCTCATATCGTTTGTAGCATTTAAGAGCAAGGACGGAGGTACATAGTTGCCAGCTTTAAACTCCTCTGGGACTGTACCTTGGATGACTTCGCAACCTTCTTCTTTGGCAATTTCGATATAGCTTTTCACTTTTTCAAAGTGGCCTTTGTCAATAAGTGGTCCCAATTGGGTAGAAGAATCCATCGGATCGCCGACCTTGATATTTTGTACTCTTTGTTTTAGCGCCTCGACGAATTTGTCTTTGATATTTTTGTGTAAGAATACTCTGGAGTTCGCTGTGCATCGTTCTCCATTAAAGGAGAACAATCCCCATACAGCCGCATCGAGAGCGCGGTCAAAATCAGCATCATCAAACACGATCAACGGTGATTTTCCACCAAGCTCCATGGAAGTCTTTTTCAACGTATCGGCCGAATTTTTAATAATGACGGATCCTGTCACAGTTTCCCCCGTAAAGGAAATCGCTTCCACGTCAGGATGAGCTACGAGAGAAGCTCCCGCTGTTTCCCCGAATCCGTGGACGATGTTGAATACACCTTCAGGAAGCCCTGCTTTTTGAATGATTTCAGCCAGTTTGTTTGCCGTAAGCGGTGAAAGTTCCGCCGGCTTTAAAACAACTGTGTTCCCGGTCGCAAGCGCTGGTGCAACTTTCCATGTTGTTAACATGAACGGTGCATTCCATGGCGTAATCAATCCGACAACACCAAGCGGATTATACACTGTGTAGTTGACGAATTCGCTTCCTTGCATGTAAGCTTCCCCGTGCAGCTTTATTTGCACCATGCGAGAGTAGAAACGGAAATTCTCCGCAGCACGCGCCGCCATGTTCCGTGTCTGTGCGATTGGAAGTCCTGTATCCAGTGATTCAAGATAAGAAAGCTCCTCGGCTTCTTCATCAATCAAATCTGCAATTCTTTCAATATATTTCATGCGCTCGGAAACTTTCATTTTGCCCCAAGGGCCTTCCTTGAACGCTTTTTTAGCGGCTTGAACAGCCTTTTCTATATCTTCTTTTCTTCCCTCTGCTACACGGTTGATCTTCTCGTTTGTAAATGGACTTGGATTATCGTAATAGGCCCCGCTTTCAGCTTCTGTGAATTCGCCATTGATAAATAAGGTTATATCGGACTGCTGAGTATGTTCACGAACTTTAGCTTGTTCTGCTGTGTTTTGTGCCAAAATATTCACCTTCCTTTAAGTTTCCCGTTTCGGGGGCGAGTTCGCAGGAACTCGCTTTCACTTCAGCTTCGGCAGACTGGAGGTAGGCCACCGTCGGCACAGGATAGGGCACCTGGAGGCGGCCCACAAGCCGAATCCCTGTACTCTTCTTATTTTCCCTTGCTGTTCAAGACACTTTAAAGATATGAAATTAGTTCCTCACTTCGTCTTTAAGTTCAATTCCGTAGTTTACGAGGACCTCACGAAGTTCTTTTTGCAAAGCTTCTGAAGGGATATCCATTGGTTTGCGCAATACCGGCTTGATTTTGCCCATCATGCCAAGAGCTGCTTTGGCCACTGCGGGGTTTGTGTCCTTGAACAGGATGTCGTTCAGTTCCATCATTTCAAAGTGCATATCTTGCGCTTTTTTCACGTCGCCTTCTGCCCATGCGTTATAGATTTCGGCTACAGGTCCCGGTGCAACGTTGGAGGTGGCGCTGATGTGTCCGGCTCCGCCGATCGAAAGCATCGGGTAGCAGAGAAGCTCGATTCCGGAATACAAGTTGAAGTCGCGGCCCACTTTTAGGAGCACACGGTTCACATGTTCAAAATCTTTGTTCGCTTCTTTGATTCCAATGATGTTCGGGCAGTCTTCCGCAAGACGCTTGATTGTTTCAACTTCAAGGTTTACTGCTGTTCTACCAGGGATATTATATAGGATGATTGGAATATCAACAGAGTCAGCAACCGTTTTAAAGTGCTTATAAAGTGCATGCTGGTTCGGTTTGTTGTAGTAAGGAACGATGACCATGGCGCCGTCCGCACCCATTTCCTGTGCAGCTTTTGTAAGTCTCATTGTTTCGTTGTGGTTCGTGGATCCTGTTCCCGGAACGAAAGGCACACGTCCTGCGACCGCTTTCATTGCAGTCTCCATAACAATCTCTCTTTCATCCGTGGTCAAGGAGCTGGGCTCACCGCTTGTTCCTGTTACGGAAATTCCGTGGCTTCCACTTTCAATCTGCCAGTCAATCAGACTTTTAAACGTTTCCAAATCAAGGCTTTCATCTTCATTAAAAGGAGTAACTACTGGAGCAATCGACCCTTTGAGTCTTTCTTTTGCTTCTTTAAACGACATATTCATCATCCTCCTATATAAAAATTATTTTAAATGCTGATTAATTTTCTGAACAATTAAATCATATATGATTACATATATTATGTCAAACACTTTTTGAACAAAGGTTTTAGAAACCGCTTTCATTATCTTTTTAAAAGCAAGAAACAGGTTTTTAGTTTCTGTTTCTTAACTCTCCGATGTATTTTCCATTCTTATAGAACGTCGTCTTTCAAAATCCTCCGCTGTACGGAGTTTGTGCATTCGAACCAATTCCTCAATCTTTTGCGGATCTGCCTTCTTTTCAAGTAATGAAATGATTTCTTCATGTTCCTTGATCGACTCTTTTACCCTTACAGAATACAGCGTTGATCCGATTCCCCTGATGGAGTCCAAGCGTTTCCATAGATTTTGAATACTTTCAACCAAAACCTTATTCGTGCTTTCCTCATAAATCAGATGATGAAACTCAGTATTCAAATTGGCAAACGCAATAATATCAAAATCCTCTAAAGCCTCCTTCATCTGTTTATTTTTTTCTTTCAGCTTCATGATCTTGGCTGCCGGGAAGTTTTGTGAGCAGGATGCCACTACATACCCCTCAAGCACAGCAAGAACCTGCAGGCTCTCGTAATATTCGGACTCATTGATAGATGAGACAACAGGTCCAATATTGTGCTTATACTCAATCAGTCCCTCTGCCTCAAGCTGGCGGATCGCTTCCCTGATCGGAATGGAACTCGTCTGTAATTCCCTTGCCAGTTGATCAATCACAATCCTTTGTCCTGGTGCAAAAACCTTTTCTACAATCCTTGACTTAATAATCCGATAGGCTCTTTGTTGTTTATTCTCTTTCTTCATCATACATTTATCATATGTAAAATCATATATGAAGTCAAGTGGGGGTCTGACCCCCACCGCTTTAACGCGATAAATATTCCTCCTCCTGCTCTCGCTCAATAAAGTGTCGGTAGTGTTTTTCAGGAGGGTCAGGGAAGTACGATAGCGTGCGATTTTTTTCAATGTATGGGTTATCCTGAGATGAAAAATAGGCAAAACAACTACTCCATTTATATTTTTCGGGGGAAGAGACTATGTTGGCTTCAACAGGATTTAAATGAATATATTTGCTCACTTTGAGGAAATAATTTTCTGAGAGAATCAACTTTGATCCATAGCGGCCTTGGAATAAATGGCCATCCAGTAAATGTCTTCGGTTAAAGTAAATAGCGTACCGGGAATTGAGTCTTTGCATGATATATTTTGGGTGGTGATCTATTGTTTCCAACTGGAGATGAATGTGGTTAAACATGAGGCAATAGGAATGGAGTATACAAGGAAACTCGGAGCGGACTTCTTTAAATATTCCAAGGTAAGTAAGACGATCCCTATCATCATAGAAAATTGAAGAACGTCGATTTCCACGTTTTGTTATATGGTAAACAGCGCCGGGAAACCAAACTCTTGTTTTTCTCGCCATAGGCAGCACCCCTTATTAGTTTAATTTTTATAGCTATTTAAGGCTATTCGACATCTTTCAGCTTATTCCTCCTTCATATTCGATTCTCTATTATGCGGTGACGCATTAACGCAACGGGGGTCAGACCCCTCAAAAAGACCCCTCAAAAAGACCATCAAAAAAAGCGCCTCAGCGCTTTTTTATCAATGTTTATTCACTTCTACTTCCTCTTCCTCTTCCACTTTCTCCTCTTTGAAGACTTCGATAAAGTGGATTTGGTGTCCGTCCAATTCTGTAACTTTAAAAGCAAAGTCATCGGAATGAAGAGTCTCCCCTTCCATCACATCAAACTTCTTAGATAAAATCCATCCGCCGAGCGTATCAACGTCTTCATCAGAAAGATCGGTTCCGAGAAGGTCGTTGACATCCGGAATCAGGACTTTTCCGCTGAAAATAAAGTGGTTTTCTCCTACCTTTGTTATATCTTCCACTTCATCTGTATCAAATTCGTCCCGGATCTCCCCGACAATTTCTTCTACTATATCTTCAACCGTGACAAGACCCGAAGTTCCACCGTACTCATCAAGCAGGATCGCCATATGTGTATGTTCCTTCTGCATTTTAAGCAGCAAATCCCGGATCGGGATTGTCTCAATCACATGGATAACAGGCTTGATAAATGCTGATATTTCCAGTTCGCTGTCCGATTCCCTATTTTTAATTTGCTCCAGCAAAATATCTTTAATATTAATAAGCCCGATAATATTGTCCTTATCACCTTCATATATCGGGTAACGTGTGAATTTTACGTCCTGGATGACATTTACCCAGTCTTCAATTTCTTCTTCTGTTGAAAAAGAGATCATTTCCGTCCGCGGTACCATGATTTCTTTGGCTACCCTGTTATCGAACTTAAAAATGTTTGTTACGTATGTCAGCTCAGATTGATTGATCTCACCGCTTTTAAAACTTTCAGACAGTATAATTCTAAGTTCTTCTTCGGAATGGGAGACTTCATGTTCCGATACCGAATGAAGACCGAAAATTTTCACCAGTAAGCGGGCAGAACCGTTGAGCACCCAGATGAAAGGAAACGCGATTCGGTAAAACAAAATCAACGGCTTAGCAGTCATCAAGGAAATTTCCTCTGCTTTTTGAATCGCCACTGTTTTTGGAGCTAATTCACCAACGACTACGTGTAAAAAAGTGATGATCAGAAAAGCAATTGTGATGGAAAGCATTTGGGTGACAGACGGTCCAAGCCCCCATTTTTCAAACAAAGGGTCGAACAACGATTTAACTGCTGGTTCACCCAGCCAGCCAATTCCAAGAGCTGTAAGCGTAATCCCAAGCTGGCATGCTGATAAATATTCATCCATATGTGTAATAACATGCTTTACTGCCTTAGCCCCCGGCTTTCCTTCTTCTATCAGCTGGTCTACACGGCTGCTTCTAATTTTTACAATAGCAAATTCTGCTGCTACGAAAAAAGCGGTCATTGCAATTAATAGTGCGATTAAGAGTAAACTGGCAACGTCCAAATAGTTCGCCTTTCAAAGAAAGGCGTACACCTCCCAAGAATTAAGATTGCCTGTCGGCCTGATGGCCGAACACACTTTTATAAAATATTATACTATACGTTTTCTCAAGTTCATATATTAAAACAATCACATTTTTCTACGAGTGCGTTGTAAAAGTGAAAAATAACGCGTCTATTATAAGAGTGGACAAGTCTTAAAGGCCGCATTCGGAAATCTCCTATTTTCTTTCTCGACTTTTCCATGTAAAATAAACCCATTGATTTGAAAGTGAGGAAATAATAGAAATGAGCATCTGGGAATTCATTGTCGCGTTAATATTGGGATTTGTTGAAGGCATGACCGAATTCGCTCCTGTTTCGTCGACAGGCCATATGATCATCGTGGATGATATTTTATTAAAGTCAGCAGAGCTGCTAAAATCCCGGGAAGTAGCCAATACGTTTAAAGTGGTTATCCAATTAGGATCCGTTCTAGCGGCGGCCATCGTTTTTTGGCAGCGGATTCTGAGCTTGTTCGGGATTCGTACGGCAGATTCTCCCGTACCTGATGAGGGCCATTCTCGTCTTCGATTAACGCACATAATCGTCGGATTGATTCCAGCCATCATACTGGGATTTACACTAGAGGATTTTATTGATACATACCTCTTTTCTGTAGAAACGGTATTGGTCGGCCTCGTGGGAGGAGCGATTTTAATGGCGGCAGCTGATTGGAAAGCAAGATCAAGTTCATCAGCCAAGGAAAAAACAAACCTTGATGACATCTCCATTAAACAGGCTTTTTTGATCGGCCTATTCCAATGTATCGCATTATGGCCAGGCTTTTCCCGATCTGGGTCTACCATCTCAGGCGGGGTCTTGCTGGGATTGAAATACCGTGCCGCTGCGGATTTTACTTTTATCATGGCGATACCGATCATGTTCGGGGCAAGTGCTGTCTCTTTATATAAAAAAATGGATGTTCTGACAGTGGATGTCATTCCATTTTTTGTGGTCGGATTTATCAGCGCCTTTGTTTTTGCCTGGCTGTCCATCCGCTTTTTCCTAGCTTTGATCAGCCGAATCAAATTGATGCCTTTTGCGATTTACAGAGTTGTGTTAGCCGCAGTCATTTTGGTAATTTATATAAACATCAAATAAGGGTGCAGAGAATAAAGCTGTACAGTAAGTCAGAAAAACTGATGACCTGTACAGCCTTTCTGTGCTGGTATTCATGCCTACGCTGATGGCAACCACAGACGACGCTCATAGCAACTCCTGTGGAATCTAGAACGAAGACATTATGGTAAAGGTTATAATAGCTGTAATGTGATGAATTCCCATTGTTCTTTTTGTCATTTCTTTCCCCTCCAATCTTCTAGCGGAGCATTATGGCTTCATCTTTCTCCCCATCAATTCACAATTAGCAAAATTACCATTAATTAGCATACTGCGAATTCGAGGTAAATGCTCAAAAAAACCTATAAATTCTGTGCGTAATGTCCTAACTTTTTTAATTGTTCAATCATAACCTTTCTTCCGTCGTTAAACCTGCACATGTCTCTTTAATCGCCAATTTATGTTCAGTGAAAACAAATCTGTCCCGGCTTGGGTAATAGTGGTATAGGTGATACGTCAATCTTTTGGACAAGTTTTCTCTGTATTATTTTTTTCTTTTCTAGCTTATCCACTACATAAGTAATGCTGCTTACAATCAATACCTTCTCACCAATTTTTGTATTGGCTGTTCACCTTTACTATATATCATTCCAAGAACAGCAAATTCAGTTGGATTTCATCCAATGACTTTATATCTTCTTCCACACGTTTCTTTATTGAATTTAAGCCCTCGATCAAATGCGCCTTGGCGTATTTGCGCCCAGATTTTATCGAGCTCCGCTCAATAAATTTCCTTTGAAAATCTGTGGCATCCGCCGGAGGCTTTAATTTTATTCAGCCGGGGTTTGAACCCCCACTGAATGGAATACCAATATGCTTTCATCTCACCACTTACTGAAGTGGGAGACTTCTACTGAATGAAGTTAAAACAATAAATAACCTCAGGGATAGTTTGATCTTGAGTTTTATCATCCATCAATACCATTCCTTCATAGATTAATTTGTTACATTTGTTAACCCATTTTTAAGGTTCATAATATATTAGCACGCGCTGCAATTCGTAGTAAGTTTTTCCGTGACTTCTTCAATGTTCTAGGAAAAATAAAAGGCCTGAACAATGTTACCACGATTCAGACCTTTTACTAGCTTATTTCTTGCCGCCTGTTGACCTTACGCTTCTTTCCTTGTCTGTTGCGCCTCTAAATCTATTACATGTTCCTTTCCTTCTCTTTCGCTGCTTTTCATCAAAATAAGCTCGTTATTCAATCCTTTATAGGTTGAGTAACACATGACTAACATCATAACGGATAATGGGACAGCTGCTGCGACGAGTGCAGATTGCAGCCCTTGCAATCCTCCTGTCACAATAAGAACAATTGAAATGCCTGCAATGACGGCTCCCCAAATGATTTTTGTCCTAGTTTTTGGATTGGGATTTCCATTTTCACTGATCATGCCCAAAACGAAGACTGCCGAGTTTGCTGATGTAATAAAGAAAACCAATACAAGCACCATTGCGAGGATGCTTAGAAAAGCACTCATTGGAAAATACTCGAAGAATTTAAATAAAGCAGAAGTAACATCTGTAGATACAGCATTTGCAAGTTCTGTCGCGCCATCAATCTGGATAAGGTGAATAGCAGACCCTCCCATGACCGCAAACCAAAAGAATGAACCAACTACCGGAATGAACACTGCTCCCATCATGAATTCCTTAATTGTACGCCCTTTTGAAATTCTGGCAACGAAGCTGCCCACGAGTGGTGCCCATGCAATCCACCAGCCAAAGTAAAACAATGTCCAACTCGCGATCCAAGACCCATCATTATAAGGTTCTGTTCGGAAAGACATGCCTATGAAATTTTGTGCATAATCTCCGACTCCTTGGAAAAATATTTTAAAAATACTTTGAGTCGGCCCAAGGAACAAGATTAATCCAAGTAAAGCAAACGCCAATAACATGTTTAAATTCGATAAATGCTTCATTGCGCCTTGAAGGCCTGATACTGTAGAACCTACGTAAATCAATGTAACAGCCAGAACGATGAATATTTGCACGCTAAAATTAACAGGTAATCCCCAAAGGACGTTTACCCCGCTGTTTACTTGCAGTGTTCCGAAACCCAGGGATGTTGCAATTCCAATCACAATGGAAAGAATGACAATAATATCAATCGTTTTACCAAATTTTCCACGAATTTTATCTCCCACTAAAGGGTAAAAAACTGAACTTAATGAAGCAGGAAGCTTTTTTCTATATTGGAAAAAGGCAAGAGATACCCCTACCAGTGCATAGCATGCCCATGCTGATACGCCCCAGTGTAAATAAACAAACTGCATGGCAAGTTTAGCCGATTCCTCTGAAGAACCTTTCCCAAATGGAGGGTCAATATAATAGGATACAGGTTCAGCCACTCCCCAAAATACTAAGCTGATCCCAATTGAAGCACTGAATAACATTCCAACCCAAGTAGCTGTTTTATATTCCGGGCGATCAGAGTCTTCTCCTAATCTAATATGACCAAACTTTGAAAGCCCTACATACATACAGAAAGCAAAAAATACAAATACGCTCCCTAAGATAAACCATCCCAAATTATTATAAATAAACGATAACGATGTAGTGGAAAATTTCTCCACTTGCTTTGGAATAAAAACACCAAGACTAATCAAAAATAGACTGAAAGCTAATGAGATATAAAAGACCGCTTTCTTTCCCTTCATATTAACACTCCTATTGTTTTTATATACTCCCTCTTATCAAATGAAACCCAGAACAGATTTGTAAGCGTTTTCCAATGAATCTTTAGATATAAAGAGTATAGGTAAGTTTTTTTATCAGACAGGAATAAGTATCTGTTCCTGTCTGAATATTTCCTTATCCTAATACTTTCCCCTTAATTTGGGAAGTTACAATTTCCACCATTTTATCTCCAACTTCGGAAGTAGTAGCCGTTCCTCCCATATCAGGTGTAAGCAGCTCTTTTGTAGAAAGTAACTCTTCAATTCCAGAGACAATTACTTCTCCATACTCTTCATATCCAAAGAAATCTAGCATTTGGCTAGCAGACCAAAAAGTTGCCAAGGGATTGCTCAAATCTTTCCCGGCTATATCAGGAGCTGATCCGTGGACAGGTTCGAACATAGATGGATATTTTCTTTCCGGATTGATGTTGGCGCCTGCGGCAAGTCCAATGCCACCGGCGATAGCTGCTCCAACATCCGTTAAGATATCACCGAATAAATTGGACGTCACGACGATTTCAAATCGTTTCGGATCAGTTATCATCAGCATCGCTGCCGCATCAACGAGATAAGAGGCTGTCTTTACTTCTGGATAATCCAGGCTTACTTCTTCAAACACTTCGTCCCAGAAAACCATAGAATAATTTAAAGCATTCGCTTTTGAAATGCTCGTAAGCGTCTTTCCTTCCCTTCTAGCGACTTCAAAAGCATAACGAATGATGCGCTCCGTCCCCTTACGGGAAAATACAGCATTTTGCAATACAACTTCGTTATCTTGGCCCTTGAAAAGCCAATCACCAGCCCCAGAGTATTCTCCTTCGGTATTCTCACGGATGAACAACATATCGATATCATCGTTCTTAGTATTCGCTAAGGCTGAATGAGCTCCACGCAATAATTTAACAGGACGAAGATTAACGTATTGATCAAAGCTTTTACGAATCACCAACAGCAAGTCCCATAAAGAAATGTGGTCAGGTACGCCAGGAAAACCGACTGCCCCTAAATAAATTGCGTCAAATTCCTTTAACTGATCAATCCCATCATCATCCATCATTTTTCCATGTTTTGTGTAAAACCTGCACCCCCACGGAAAGTATGTGAAATCAAATTTGAAGCTTGAATCAAGCTCAGCTATTTTATTTAATACTTTAACACCTTCATTGATGACTTCCGGACCGATCCCGTCACCCGGGATCACCGCTATTTTATATGTTTTCATACCAGTCCCTCATTCTTAGCTTTGGTTCCAAACAACTAATTTCATTTCCTTCATTTCTTCTACTGCATATTTAACGCCTACACGGCCGGTTCCACTGTTTTTTACTCCTCCGTATGGCATTTGATCCACTCTAAATGTCGGCACATCGTTGACAATACCCTGCCAACATACAGTTCATTTACTGCTTTCAGGGCATTTTTTATATTGTTTGTATAAATTCCAGCCTGAAGTCCGAAACGGGAATCATTGACATAGCTGACAGCTTCCTCAACAGACCCTACTTTATTTATAACAACCACTGGTGCAAATACTTCCTGACAAGATACTTATCAAATGCGCCTTGGCGTATTTGTGCCCAGATTTTATCGAGCTCCGCTCGATAAAATCTGTGGCATCCGCCGGAGGCTTTGACTTTATTCAGCCGGGGTTTGAACCCCCACTGAATGGAATACTAATAGGCATTCATCTCACCACTTACAGAAGTGGGGGATTTCTGATGAATGAAGTTAAACGGTGTAATCGCTCCTATCACTCCAATGAGTTCTCTTACTGTGTAGCCAAAACGGCCTGTGCTGCTGCATCAAATGGAATCGTTTCTCCATGAATTCTTTTTACTTCTTCAGCGGAAATTTTATAAGTCTCTATTGTTCTCGCTACTTCAGCTCTGGCAAAAGCAATAGGTTCTGCTGACTCCAAAGCTATGATTCTTGCTGCCTCATCTGCTTTATCACTTAGAATAGAGGCAGCCTTTTCCAATATTTCTGCCCGCTCAAAAGCAGTCATTTTGCCAGTGATTGAACGCGCTTTACTGGCGCTAGTGATTTTTGCTCCTTGCTCGCCGTCGCAATTTGGGCGATCTCTTCACCGGAATTTGGAGAATAGAGAGGCGTGTAGCTTGATGCTGCAACCCGCTCGCCATTGATGACTAACGACTTTTTTTCTGATTTCACTCCGCTTCCAACATTATTTATCGATAGCCTCCAGTACCATTTCATGAAACTGTACAATGGCTTGTTCAGAAGAAGAATATCTACCGCGCTCAAAAGCACGTGAACGGAACCCGATCTGCTCTAACTCAACAAGATCTATGTCCTCCTGGCGAACTTGCTCCGCAAAGGCTACTAAGTCTTTTTCATCCTGAGTCAATTCCTCATCACGGAAATAATACGTATAAACAATCAACGTATTTTCATGATCTATTGGTTTTAATTGGATCGTAGCCATATTTCCCGGTCCAGGATAGATTGTTAACATCAAGTTTGGCCATAACCAATAGAAGGAACCTCCTTGCATTTCTGCTTCATCCAATTCTACAGAGCCGTAATTCTTATCTGGCTTCACGCTTGAAGCTTGAACAGAATAGTTCTCACAAGTCATGATTTGGTATGCGTTCATATCCAATGTAGCAATAAAGCTAGGGTGTGCTACATGACAGTGATCACACTCCAAATAGTTATCCACAAACGCTTTCCAATTCGCTTTAAGATGCCTTGTTTTTACGTTTGTTCTTTTTAATTCGCCCAAGAATGGAAATTTGCTTAAACGCTCGAAGAAGTCTCCATAGGATTCGGCCAATGGCTTAGCATCGTCATCCAAGTTTACAAAAATAAGCGATTCCAAAATTTCCATTCGGACCGGGCGCAAACAGGCATCTTGGACACAGGCTGCATCCTCTCCTCTAAAGTTAGGTGTCTTATTCAGTTTTCCGTCTAGCTTGAAAGTCCATCCATGATATCCACATTGTAAAATTCTTTTTTTACCAGATTCATTTTGTTCCAGTTTTGTAGCACGATGAGGACAAACGTTATAGAAGGCCCGGATGACACCGTCTTGTCCGCGGACCACAATAATCGGTTCATTTGCGACTTCCGTTGTAAAAAAAGATCCTTCCTTCTCCAATTGGCTGACGTGGCCCACTTTTTGCCACGTTTTTGAAAAAATGACGTCCATTTCTTTTTCTAATACTTTTGGATCAGTGTATTTATCATAAGAGAGTGTTCTTTCGAATGTACGATTTGACTTGTTAATTACCTTGTTATATGCCATGAAAAATTCCCCCTGATTTTATCGTTATCAAATGCGCCTTGGCGTATTTGCGCCCAGATTTTATCGAGCTTAAGCTCGATAAATTTCCCCTGAAAATCTGTGGCATCCGCCGGAGGCTTTAACTTTATTCAGCCGGGGTTTGAACCCCCACTGAATGGAATACCAATATAATATGCATTCATCTCACCACTTACAGAAGTGGGAGACTTCTGCTGAATGAAGTTATATAATACATAAAATTCAGCTAGCCTTTTCAGCTTTGCCAAATGGTTCCTCAGAAACTTTGATCGAGCTGGTTGGACATCCATCATGTGCATCCTCTAAGTCATCTTCAAATTCCTCCGGCACTTGGCACTCTCCGGAATTGTTGTCTAAAATTACGTAAGAGATTCCCTCTTCGTCATAATCAAAGATGTCTGGTGCTGTTTCTCCGCAAGCCCCACATGCAATGCAGGTCTCTTGATCTACCCATGTGTATTTCGCCATCAGAAAACCTCCTGTTTGTTGACACTTAATATCAAATGCGCCTTGACGTATTTGTGCCCAGATTTTATCGAGCTTAAGCTCAATAAATTTCCTCTAAAAATCTGTGGCATCAGCCGAAGGCTTTAACTTTATTCAGCCAGGGTTTGAACCCCGCTGAATGGAATACCAATAGGCATTCATCTCACCACTTACAGAAGTGGAAGACTTCAGCTGAATGAAGTTAAAATTTTATCTTTGCTTTCCATCAATGTTGTGCTGTGGACAGCCTGTACTTTCGCGGTCGGATCAATATAAACTTTCGCATTGCTCACTGCTGTTGGTGCTTCACCGAAACCGCTTGCGATCAGCTTGACCTTTCCTTCATACGTGCAAATATCGCCTGCAGCATAAATACCTGGAATATTTGTTTCCATTTTGGAATTGACGACAATTGAATTTTTGCTGATTTCTAGTCCCCAATCCTTAATCGGGCCAAGTGAAGAAATAAACCCGTAGTTAACTAATACAGCGTCAGCCTTCAATTCAATTTTTTTATCACCCTTGGCTTCTGTAACAACCACTTTTTCAATCTTTTCATTGCCAACAAGCTCAGTCGGTACATATGGAGTTAAAACTTCCACCTTTGATTTCATCAATAAATCCACACTATGCTCATGTGCTCGGAATTTATCTCTGCGATGAACGATTGTGACTTTTTTAGCAACCGATTCCAACATCAAAGCCCAGTCTACCGCGGAATCTCCTCCACCAAAAACAACCACTTCTTGGCCTTCGAATTGTGCTAAGTTTTGAACGGAGTAATGAAGATTCGTTCGCTCAAATTTTTCTTCACCCTCAACTTTCAATTTCCGAGGCTGAAAGGCACCGTTCCCTGCTGTAATGATCACAGCTTTGGAATAATGCGTTTCTTTGTTCGTCGTAATAGCAAACAGCTTTTCATTTACCCGAACGATACTTTCAACGGACTGATTCAGACAAGCTTTTGTTTCAAACTGGTTCACTTGCTCCAATAAGTTATTAATCAATTCCTGCCCGCTGACTTTCGGAAAACCAGCAATGTCATAAATGTATTTCTCTGGATATAATGCAGACAGTTGACCACCCAATTGCGGTAGACTTTCAATAATTTTTACCGAAGCATTGCGCATCCCCGCATAAAAGGCAGTAAATAGCCCGACGGGCCCTCCCCCAATAACCGTGATGTCATAATCCTCTATATGTGTTTCCATAAGCAAGCCTCCTTTTATCTAACTGAAAAGGTATTCTTTTTTAAAATCTTAAGTTTATTTATTGCAACTACCATGCCACCTTTTAAAAAACGTGTAAGGTTCAGCTAAAATAAAAAAAATAGGTGCAAAATTCTTTTTTTTGAGTTATATTAAACTCGAAATTAACGGAGTGTTGAGTTAAGTTTGATTCATTTAAAAAAGGGGGGCTTTATTTGAATAAAAAAACGGAGGATAATACTTTAGAAATAACGATGGAGGCTCTTTTGAGAATACTTGATTATTCTTCAGATGAGATTTTTGTATTGGATGGAGAGCAGAGAATTGTGTATGTGAACCGCACCTGTGAAAAGCATTATGGATTGAAACCTTCTGAGATCATTGGAAAGTTAAATCTCGACTTATTTAACAAAGGATATTGGAAGCCATCTATTGTTCCGGAAGTTTACGAGACGAAAAAACCCTGTTACATGAAGCAAGAGACCTATATTGGAACAGAATTAATGTCATCTGCTATTCCAATTTTAAATGAGGAAAATGAAATTGAATTAGTGGTTATCACCTCTTCTGAGCTCCAGAGATATAAGTTACTAAAGAACGGAGAATCGGAAAATAAAAATGAGCAAGAACCGGAAACGGGTTCAAGGAAAATGATTGCCAACTGTGAAAAAATGAGGAAAATCCTTGAATTTTGTACAAAAATTGCGGGAACAGATTCCACTGTCCTCATTTTAGGAGAATCTGGGACAGGTAAGGGTGTGCTTGCCCAACACATACATCAAATTAGTAAAAGAAAAAGTCAACCTTTCATGAATATTAATTGTGCTGCTATCCCTGCAGAACTGTTAGAATCTGAGTTATTCGGATACACAGAAGGCGCCTTCACTGGTGCAAAGGGTTCAGGTAAAGAGGGATTAATTGCAGCTGCGGACGGCGGGACTTTATTCCTTGATGAAATTGGAGAAATGCCGCTGGGTATTCAAGCCAAGTTGCTTCAAGTAATCCAGGACAAAGAGTTTATTCCGCTTGGCAGCAATGAAACAAGAAAAGTGGATATTCGGATTATTGCAGCCACAAATCGGAATCTATTGGAAATGGTGCAAGAAAAGAAGTTTCGTGAGGACCTATTCTATCGTTTAAACGTTGTCGATGTTCAATTGCCGTCACTTAAAGAAAGAAAAGAAGAAATCATTCCATTAACGTATCGTTTTTTAAATAAATTCAATAAAAAATACAATGAAAATAAAGTCATTTCAAAAGAATGTCTGGATATTCTCATTCAATATTCTTGGCCGGGAAACGTCCGCCAGCTTGAAAACTTAATGGAACGACTTGTAGTGATCAGCAATTCCATTATCCAAGTTGATGACCTTCCAGACTTGATCAAGGACAGCGTTGGACCAATCCCAAAACTTTTGCAAGCCACAACCCTTGATAAAGCTCTGTCCGATACAACGAGAATTTTAATAAGAAAATCATATTTAGAACATCGCTCCTCAAGGAAAGTAGCCAGCGATTTAAGTATTAGTCAAACAAAAGCCTCCCGGTTAATTAGAGAATATTGCCAAGATTTAATCGGATAAATTGACATCAAACAACCAGTGAGTCATTCCAAATTGAATGCTTCATTATTCATCTGGATGGCTATTTTTTGGCTGGGTTTCCACATTCTGCTGACTTTCCACTTTGGGTTGGAGGCAATGCCTCCTTCCGGGAAACCTCAGCTATAGAGGACACTCCCCATGCCAATGAGGCAAAGCACAAGAACAAGGAGTAGTTAACTCTTGGCCCTATAAACAAACTTTGCCTTCTGCTGGCAAAAAACCCAAGCTATACTGCCACGCGTATGCCATGCTTACTGATTGCACCTGCCCACTATGTATTCCCTTATCCAACTAGAAGAGCAGGTTTTTCTTGCATGCTAATATCTTTTATTATGATAATAGGAATACGACAAAAAGGGAGGTGTAATAAATGGAGATCCACTTGATAGCGAAAAATGAACTAGAGGCACAAGGAATACAATGGATGGTCACATCGCACCTTACCGGTGTTCAACTAATTCCGTTGTGCAGCAAAGCATCAGCCAGACCTGATTATTTTGGATATGGGCGGCTGAAAAGATGAAAACCAAAGAATCGGTGAGTTTCTTCAGAGAAAAAACACCCACTGGCTGGACCTTTCATTTGAGAGGATTTTCCAAACCGTCTATCAAGCACTTCGTTTCCGGGCGGAAGATGTCCTGTTCCGGCCTTTTTCTCCAATGGATCTAATAAAACAGATCAAAACATAGAGCAGAAAATGACGAGGAATTGAGTCAGTACATAAGGATGAACCTCCCACCACTTAAAACACCCGTTTTTGAAGTGGGGGTTTCCTAACCAAATTAGCTTTTGCTTCCACACAATCAATATCTAACAGTAAACCCGACTGATGAATAACAGCCTCCGTTATAACAAAATGATCCTACCCAAAAACGACTGCCTCATTCGGCAGCCGTAACGATACTTCCTGAAAAATCGATCGCAAATGTCGTTTCATTATTTGTAGAGGTTAACTTGTATGGATGGTTTAAGGTAGACAGAATTTTATTGACTAAGTAAAGTCCGATACCAGTCGCTTCTCCCTTCTTCCGACCTTGCGTACCTGTGTAAAACAATTCAAATACACGGTTTATTTCACTTTCAGATATTGTTTCTCCCCTGTTTCGGATGAATAACTGTCCATCTTCATATTGAATCAGAACGGAAGGTCCCGTCTCACCGTATTTGACAGCATTACTTAATAACTGATAAATAACAACCTTTAGCCATTTTCGGTCCGAAAAAATCAATATATTTTCTTCAATTGCGCTTCTAGGATAGACTTCTTTCTCAATGAAGTAATCTTTTAAATCATTAATTACTTCCTGCACAAGGTTTTTTAATGGGATTGGCTCTATTTTTAGATCGGCTAATAATTTGGTAGAACGGCTATACGTTAATAACTGATTTAAGGAAAAGTTCAACTTGTTACATTCTGTTTTGACTTTTTGCCATTCTAGAAATAAACTCGGTTCTTTCGATTGGTTCGACTGGATCAATAAATGAATGACAGAAAGGGGCGTCTTCATTTGATGAACAGCTTGAGAAATCATTATTTGCTGTTCTTGGAGGGAATCCTTGTATTCATGTTCCTTTGACAGAAGGAAAGACTGAATCTCTCGCAATTTAGCAGCATATGCTTTTTCAATGGGAGCAGTCGGCTGGTGAATCAGAAAATCTCCATGATCTATTTTCTTTTTTTCCATATTTGTGTACATTTTTTTTCGACGAACATAGCGAAAGAAAAGCAATATCGTTAGCAAGGTCAAGGATAAAAATATAAAATAAGGATAGTGATTCTCGATTCCATCTAGATGATGAATAATGATCGGCAAACTTATAAACGTTATAAAATAAAGGATAATAAAACTCAATTGGTCCCGTAGAAACAATTTCATATATCTTTCTCCCTTAACTGGTAGCCAATCCCCCGGATTGTTGCTATTTCCAATGAAGAATGAATTCCTTCTAATTTCTTACGCAGTCTTTTAATATTAACTGTAAGAGTATTTTCCTCGACAAACATCTCTTCATCCCAGATAGCAGAAAGTAACTGTTGCCTCGATACAACATTAGGAAATGCTTCAAATAGCATTGAACATAACATTAGTTCTTTTACTGTTAAGAGTTCTTCCTCGTCAGGTGTCGATAACCGGACAGCGTCAATGTTTAAAACTGTATTTCCTCTTTTGAGAGTACGCTTTTGTGAATCCTGTGCATATTCCCCATAGACTCGGCGAATTTGTCCATTTATTTTTGCCAACACAACATCTATTACAAAAGGCTTTGTAATGAAGTCATCCGCTCCGTTCTCAATTCCATACACTTGATCTAACTCACTTACACGAGCAGAGAGAATCATAATGGGACAATTCGATAACTGTCTTATTTTACGTGACCAATAATACCCATCAAAGGCAGGCAAATTGATATCCATGATCACCAGGTGCGGTTCTACCTCCTGAAAAATATCGAGTACCCTTTCAAAATCGAATACAATGTGACACTGATAGCCGTATTTTTCAAGATGGTTTTTTAATGTATTGGCGATATTCATTTCATCTTCAACAATTAATATCGTATACATCGGATCCCCCCCTGTCTCATTATCATTATTCTATCATCCATTTTTTCCAAAATATAATTGATTGGTTTCATACATTTCATATCAACTTAAGAACTCGTTTATATAATACTCTGAATTACGGGATTTACCAATGACCAAGGGGTCTGACCCCTGCCACGTCAACGCGTTAAAGCGATGGGGGTCAGACCCCCCATGTTTTGACCCCCATTTTTTCTTACACTGGATTTTATTCTTGCCGCCGTTTTCCGCGCATACACTAGTCATATGACTTGTTTAGGAGAGGATATCTATGATTATTCATGTTGTCCGCAGCGGAGAGACTTTAGCAGAGATTGCCCGCCGTTACGGCAGTAATGTTTCACAAATTGCGGCGTCGAATCAATTGCCTGACCCGAACCGGCTCATCATTGGTCAGGCTCTTGTTATTCCGATCGCCGCACGGCAGCATATCGTTCGGAGCGGGGAAACACTATGGCAGATCGCACAAAGGTACGGCGTTTCACTGGATGCGATTATACGTCTGAATCAATTGGCAAATCCGAATA
This sequence comes from Siminovitchia terrae, assembly GCF_003605405.2. Taxonomy (GTDB): domain Bacteria; phylum Bacillota; class Bacilli; order Bacillales; family Bacillaceae_C; genus Siminovitchia; species Siminovitchia terrae. Next base: position 50,122 of record NZ_QYTW02000020.1, read on the forward strand.
TGCTTAAACTTGGTACAGTTTTAGTTATTCCCGCCCGTGTCCATACGGTCCAAGCCGGCGAAACACTATGGCAGATTGCCCAACGTTACGGAACAACTGTTCAGGAAATTGTAAAAATGAATCAGATTCAAAATCCGAATCTCATTCCAGTTGGCTCCGTGCTCACGATTCCTTTTCCAAAGCCGGTCATCGATGTGAATGCCTATACCATCAACCTGAGCGAGACCGGTGCCAGAGAAGTCCGGGAAGTGGGTCAGTATCTTACGTATGTAACTCCTTTCGCCTATATCATGAAAACGGACGGGAGCTTAGAACCCATCAACGATAGGGCAATTATTAAAGCAGCCCAGGACAGACATGTCGTCCCTATGATGTCCATCACTAATTTTTCATCCACAGACCCGGGTACCAGACTGGCTCATACAATCCTATCAAACCCTGAGCTTCAAGAGCGTCTGTTAACGAACGTGATCAATATCATGAATGAAAAAGAATACCGTATATTGAACATCGACTTCGAGAATGTCAGGCAAACTGACCGTGAAGCATATAACCAATTTCTTCAGCGGGCAGTCGACCGCCTGCATCCGCTCGGATACTTTTTATCCACAGCACTTGCTCCTAAAACAAGCAGTGAGCAACAAGGCATTCTGTATGAAGCTCATGACTATGAGGCACATGGAAGAATTGCCGATTTCGTTGTGTTAATGACTTACGAATGGGGGTACCGCCTCGGTCCCCCGCAAGCCATCTCGCCACTTAATCAGATGAGGCGGGTCATCGAATATGCTGTCACTGTCATTCCTCGGAATAAAATTTTGATGGGCTTCCAATTGTACGCTCGTGACTGGATCATTCCCCACGTTCAAGGGCAAGAAGCCGAAACCTTTGATATGCAGGAAGCTATCCGTCGGGCATTGAAATATGGTGCTACCATTCAATACGATGAAAGAGCGCAATCCCCGTTTTTCCGATATACCGACGAACAGGGGCGCCGCCATGAAGTATGGTTCGAAGATGCCCGAAGCGCCCAGGCCAAATTTGATTTGGTAAAAGAATTCGGCTTGCATGGAGTGAGCTATTGGGTACTGGGCTATCCGTTTCCACAGAATTGGCTTTTGCTGGAGGATAATTTCATTATTAGAAAAATGTAGCCGGACAAAAGAGAGTCTGGCTTTTTTCATTTAGAGCCGATATTTTGACTTAAACATTTCGATCACTCAGGCACGGAACTGACGTTTTTCGAACTACCGATGATGGCTCGAAATCGGGAGGGTGTCTGCAGCATCTCCGCCACTTCCCTACGCGTTCCTGATAGCTCTGAGCTGGATTTTTGGAAAAACCGTCTCGTTAAGCTTGGGGTTGAACATGACGATATTAAAGAAAGAGAAAATCGCAAAACGCTTGCGTTCAGGGATCCTGAGGGACAATGCCTTATCCGTATCGGATGAAAATAAGAAAGGCGTCGCAGGCGAAGCCCCTTGGAAAAAAGTCCGGTCCCTCAGGAAATGGGCATACTCGGACTAGGACCTGTGCAATTGACTGTGCGCTACGCGGAACGCACAACACAGGTATTAACTGAGTTGCTGGGATTTCGAAAAAAAGGAAGCTATCCGTCTCATTTGGACGGTCAACCAGATATTCTTGTTTTTGAAACAGGCGAAGGTGGAACAGGGGGCAGAAGTACATGTTGAGGAAAGAAGGAACCTGTCGCCTGAAAGACTTGGGCGTGGAGGGGTCCATCATGTGGCTTTCCGCGTAGAAGATGAAGCCGAGCTTCGGACATGGATTGACCGTATAACAAAAGCAGGCTTTCAAAACTCGGGGTTCGTCGACAGATTCTATTTCCGCTCTCTTTATTTCAGGGAGCTGAATGGAATCCTGTTCGAGCTTTCTACTGATGGACCCGGATTTGATACAGATGAGCCGCTCGAACATTTAGGCGAATCGCTGGTGTCAGCGATCCCCCGCCATTCCGGAATGGGAAATGCAAAGAGTAAAGCAACCATGCCAACTGCATATACAATTCCTGTTAATGCAAACAAAATCGATGACCAGAATCCAATTTTAAACACTGGTTGATTAACCGGATCCCCATAAAAAATGCCTCCGCTCTTCAAAAGTTTTTCCATCATTTTATCATAGTGAATTGGTCTGTTATCGGTTTTTCCAAACATTTAGTTTCATCTGCCTTCGTATCTTTCACGGCATTGATAAAAAGAACGATTGAAAAAAGCGCTGTTCCAAGCCAAACGATTAGCAGAATTCCTGCTAGAACCGGCAAAAAGGTGAATTCAAATACAGATCGGGCAAGTACAGTTTGGACACCAATAAGTAAAATTGCAAACATCCAGGAAATGCTCCCGAAATGGATCATTCTTTTTTTCAAACGCTCTCTGCCTTGAACTTTTTCCAAAAGCCAACCTGGTAAAACTAACGTCTGGAGAGCATGGAATCCTAATCCGTGCACAACAAGCAGGTTTCCAGCACTTCCTACAAACCTCCCCTCCAGCAAAATCATGCCAATACCTGCAAGGTTGGCAGCAAGGATGGATAAAAATGCATAGCGAATCCCGATGATCAGGAAAGGCCTCTGGGAAGCTTTGAAAAATTGAATCGTGAGCAGCAAACATAAAATTATGAGCAAAAGAGAAACGACACCGAAAAGCATTCCTACAACCGTATCAATAACAGATCCTTCGCGGGAAAATCGCGGATTCAATCCACGGAAGTGCTGTATCGTTTCTATAGCATAAGCATAAAGACTTGCGATAATGAAGAGCCGACGGATCGCCTTTCTTTTACGTGGACTAAACCCGGCTAACGGCAGAATGGCGGCGATGGAAATAGCGAATATTCCGATGGCAGCATTGAAAGAAAACGCATCGCCCAGATTGCCTTCAGGCAAAACGACTGACCCGCGAAAAAGAATAAACACGGCAGTAATTCCAGCGAGCAAAAACCCAATCAATCCTGTGATGAAAAGTCCCTTTTCCCCTTCGAACAACTTGATCTCTCTTGTCATTATTCAACCTCTTTTCAATTTTATTTATCAATCAATAAATAATTTGTCAAAAAAAGAAAGCTTAGCTCACTTTCTTTTTAAAGATTGCCTTTGATCAATTGCGGTAGATTCAATACTTCTGAAAGAGTAATCAGAAGGCCTGTGCCAATAAAATGTGCAGCGTTTTTTTTAGCATGAGGAATTCCCGCCCTTTCAAATTTCAAAGTCAACGCCTCAAACATAGTTTGATACAAACTACGGACATGTTCTCGTATTCCTTCCTCCGAAATCGAATGCGCCTGCATAACGAGCAAAACCTCGTCCCTATGGGTTTGAATTGTTTCGGAAAAAGCCCCACCCATTACTTCAATCAATTGACCGGCAGGGGCTTCAACTTTGGCAAATGTGTCATAGAGCCGGTTAAACGCACGGTCAATTACTGTTTTGAACAGTTCCTCTTTGTTCTTGAAAAAGTGGAACACGTACGGTTGCGTCACCCCCGTCGCTTTTGCCACCAGCGCAGTAGTTGCTTTATAATAACCCATCTCTGCAAATATCCCGACGGCGTTTTCAATAATGAGTTCCTTTTTATCTTCCTTGGCCATGTGATCATCCTTTTTTATTTATCAATAAATAAATATTATATCGGAACCAAATTTATGTCAATCAATAATAACATTTGCATACTTCAACACGTCGGAAAGGTTAATCAACGAACCAAGTGTGCTTCCCGTCTTCCTTAACTCTCTCCGCCTCATCAGTTATAATAGAAAGAAATGCGAAAGGGTTGGTTTAAACACTTCGGTGCCGATAGCACTCCTCAAGTCTAGCCAAAGCATACAACGAAATAAAGAGCGGAACATCACTATCCCAGTAAGAGAGGGCGTGTAACATTTGAAAGAATGCGGACACCTTCAGCCGAATATCAAGGAAATGCAGAAGCTCTGCGTCTCTTTGGTTCCGATTTTTAATCATTTACGGACTGAGGAAATGCAGGAAATCGTCAAAGCCACACGGTCATAGAAATATGTGCGCGGTGAAGAAATTTACGGCGCTGGCGACACTTCCGCCCATTTATACATTGTCCATCAGGGCCGGGTGAAAATTTTTCGTTTGTCCGAATCCGGCAAGGAGCAGCTCATCCGGATTTTGGAGCCTGGCGAATTCATGGGAGAACTCGCTTTATTTTCGGGCTCCCCTTTGACCACTACGCCGTCGCCATGGAAAACACCGAGCTCTGCGTCATAAATCGGAGCAATTTGAAAGCTTTATTAAAAAAGTATCCTGCCATCTCCTTAAAGATCATGGAGGAATTCAGCAAGCGCCTGGAGCGGACGGAAAAACTCGTCAGCAGCCTGACTTCAGAAGATACCGAAAAGCGGATCGCCGCTTACCTCGTAGAGCTGGCCAAAAATCAGGAATCGACCTCCATCACCCTGCCTGCCCATACCGAAAAAAGACATCTCCTCCTATTTGGGGGACACTCCGGAAACCGTAAACAGGAAGCTGGCAGAGTTCCAGGAGAACGGCTGGATTGAGCAAACCAGCCAGCGGAAAATTAAAGTTTGGGATATGGAGGCTTTGGAAAACCTGTAACCTATGGGAGTTTGAATACGGAGGCTTTGGAAGATCCCATGACATGGGACTTTCAAATGCTCTAGAGGAGGAATAGAATGATTGCTTCAATTGAAAAAACGGGGGAAAAGTATGTTGCACGATTTGAACGTAATTTGGACCATTCGGCCAAGGAAGTGTGGGCATGGTTGACAGAAAACGAAAAGCTCAGCCAATGGTTCCCGGAACTTCGGGTCGGCGAGTTGCGGGAAGGCGGATACATGACATTCAATATGCCGGATGGCAGTGTTGAGAAGCTTCAGATTACCGACTTTGTGAATCGTTCCCTCTTGGAGTTTTCATGGTGGGAAGACAGCGTCCGTTTTGAACTGAACCCGCGAGCGAATGGCTGCACCTTGACCCTGATGGAAACAATCAACATGATTACGGATCATACTCCCAAAGACCTTGCCGGATGGCATGTGTGCCTAGATATGATTGGCGCGCTGCTGGATGGAAAATCGATAGATCGAATGACAGAATGGAAAAAATGGTATGAAGAATATGTGCAGGCGATTGGAAAATAAGGGGTCAGACCCCATCAAGACCCAATAAGCAACTTCCTCTTTATCACTTAAGCTAGTAAAATAAAAAACATCGCTGGCAATTTCAGTTTCCTGCTTATCCTTGATATTATACATTTGGAAATCGCCGTCATCATTCAAATAATAGATATGGCTCCCAATTAGTTCATAACGAGTAACGCGAGAAGCAATTTTATCCTTCTCATTTTCATCAACGATGATATACAAATCTCCTTCTGGATTTTGGAAGGTTACGATATCTTCATTGATAAACAGACTTTATCCTGGCTATTGATATAAGAATAAAAGCCGTCCTTCACTTTACTGGCAATTTTCTCTTTTTCTTTTCCGTAAGAAACAGGGTACAAGTCACCAATACTTTGTTCATCTTCTCCAATATATTTCTCATCGAACACAGAAAATCATTATGAACCTTATTAGGCTTTTTTTGACCTCGTACCTGACTTTTGTTGCAGCCGGCTAACAAAAATATCCCAAGTACCATAAATAAAACCACTATGAACCTCTGACTTTTCAAAACAGACACCCCTTTTCCATGCTAACCTACTAAAAACTACTTTTTTTATGCATCAGTCATCGACTCGATTTCCTAGAAAGTTATGATATAAGCCTAACCATGCACCCATTATACAGCTTTCCACACAGCTACACGCACACTCCATTTTCCAACCACAATCATAAGAGAAAACATGCTCACATATATATCAATAAAAGACCATCCGCTAATGATGAAACGGGGTGCCATATGTTTATTTATGTTGTGAAACTGGGGGATTCATTGTTTTCAATTGCGGCCAAGTATCGAATTTCGATGGACAGCCTTCGCATCACTAACGGTTTGAGTAGAGATCGGCTTGTTCCCGGCCAGGATTTACTGGTTCCATCGAATGTATATATTGTACAGCCTGGTGATTCTCTTTTTTCCATTGCTCAGATTGCCTTCATTCCGGAAGAAACAATTCGCTTATATAACGGACTTCAATCTGATGAGTTGACCGTTGGGATGGAGATTTATTTTCCCCCGAGGGACAAACATCCGGAGCAAGGTCTTAGTTATTTGACCCCCTCCACCCCCGAGAAAAACCGTCAAAATGTGCAAACCTTTGCTCCAATCACTTCGAATTTCGGTGTGTTTGAGCATCATATTTTGGAGGATGGAAGTTTAAGTACTCTGGATGATCAGCAGGTCGTCTCCCTCATTAGAGAAAATGATGCGATTCCAATCGCAGTCATTACAAATTTGACAGAGAGTGGCTTTAGCCCGCAATTGACTAAAAGAATTCTAAATGATCCTACACTCCGTCAGCGAGCAATCAATAATATTTATAATTTAGTTAAGAGTAAAAATTACGCTGGGGTCAATGTAGATTTTGAGCAAGTCCTCGAAAGTGACCGGGATTTATACAGCGGATTCTTGGCTGCTTTGAGGGACCGTCTTAAACCGGAGGGGTTCACCATCTCCGCGGCCGTTCCCGCAAAAAGTTCCGATGACATCCCGTGGCTGAAAGGGTTTGATTATGGCGGAATCGGAGCTGCTGTCGACTTTGTTTTTATCATGGCGTACGACTGGCATGAGGCTGGAAGTGACCCCGGTCCAGTAGCACCCATCACTGAAGTAAGGAAAACACTTGATTATGCCTTGACGAAGATGGGGAGAGATAAAATTGTGTTAGGCGTCCCACGCTATGGATATAATTGGACGATGACCAATGGGTCAGTTGCCAGTGCCAGTGCATTTTCAGTCTCCAATGCCTACGCGACCGCAATGAGATACCAAGTGCCAATCCAATATTCCACAGAATATCAGCAGCCTCATTACACTTACTGGGATGAAGGCGGAAGAAGACACATCGTCTGGTTTGAAGATATCCGGGCACGGGCGGTAAAATTTCAATTGGCCGTCGATTATAAGCTAAGAGGGGTTGGAGCCTGGCAATTAGGCCTGCACTTTCCGCAGTCCGCGTTTTTAGTCCGAGAGTTTTTTAGAAAAAAAAGATAAAAGGCGCAACTTAAGGTGACCATTATAATGGTCAATTGTAAGAAGACTGCTCTTCAGTTCCACAGCATTTTTGATTCCTCCACCATGGAAACATGCGTTGAATCTCTCAACTACGGGTTCGAAATAAAAGTTCTCATAATTTATATTCTTAACAACAAAAGATCTCTTTTAGGGGGGCACCCCCTTAAAGAGATCTTTCTTTTGTTCAAACGAATACATTTCATATAAGTATTTTCTTTCCGGCTTCAACTGATGCCTAAACGCCTTCCCCGTAAATGATCAAACCTGTCATCTTGTTTATCCAGCTGATCAAAGCGTCTTCACATTTCTATTCAGTTTGTAAGTTACTAAACGCCTTTCTTTATTCGTAAACTTCAGCTTCCCATTCCGGCTTGATTTCCACCTCGATTGCATCGGCCACTTCCTTGTTGACCATAAATTTCAATGTTTTGGGCGGCTCAGCAGGTATGTCGTTGGGCTTGGCTTCCCCATTTAAAATTTTCACGGCCATTTCACCCGCTCCATGGCCGACTTCAAAGAAGTCCACTCCGAACGCAGCGAAAGCCCCCCTTGGAACCGAATCAAGGTCCGCTGCCAATAATGGCACTTTCTGTGTAGTTGCAACATCGGCAATTGACTCAAACGCCGAAACCACAGTGTTATCCGTAATGCAATAAATGGCATCAACCTTATCCGCAATTGATTCAGTCGCCTGCTTTACATCCGCGCTTGTGGCAACCGTCGCTTCCTCCAATTCCAATCCACACTCTTCCATCTGCTTTTTAATCTTATCAATTTGAGCGCGCGAATTTTGCTCTCCCGCATTGTAAATCGTACCAACTTTTTTCGCTCCGAGTTCATTTTTCAAATATTCCAGTGCTTTTGGAATGGACTCCGGATGATGGTGGCTTGTCCCCGTTACATTGCCGCCGGGATTTTCCATAGAGTCGATCAATTCTGCGCCAACTGGGTCGACGACTGATGTAAAAACAATCGGAATTTCCGTAGTTTTACTCAATGCAGCTTGAGCACTAGGTGTTGAGTTAGCAAAAATAAGGTCCACGTTCTGACCGACAAAGTTGGAGGCTATTGTATCGTTCGCGCTATTATCACCTTGGGCATTTTGCATGTCATACTCAACATCAAGCCCAGCTTCCTCAATCGCCTTTTTGAAACCTTCAGTCGCTTGGTTTAACGCCGGATGCTCCATCAACTGTGTAACGCCAATCTTATATGTTTCCTTGCTTTCCTTTTCGTCTGAATCGACCGGCTCCGCTTCAGGCGCAGAGGAATTGCTGCTGCAAGCGCCCAAGATGAAAATGGCTCCGATTAAAGAAAGGAGACTCTTTTTAAATCTCATCCTACTAACCCCCACTTTTAATAAAATTCCCTTTTTTCTAAAATTAATATTTTCAGAAAAATTATAAACTAGTGTGTATGCGCTGTCAATCTGATGTTTCTCTTAGACACTGATTTTAAATTCTTTTATTTTTCGATAGAGTGTACTCCTTGCAATTCCAAGTTTCTTGGCAGCTTCCAGAACATTTTTCGTTTCGCGGAGCGCCTTCGCAATCATTTCTCGCTCGGCCTCTTTCAAAGAGAGCTGTGGCGCTGCCTTTCTCAATAAGTAACCTCGCAAATTCCCAGGCAAATGTTCCACTTTGATTTCCCGGTCTTTCCCGCGCGCAAGTAGGTAAGCCCGTTCCATGACGTTTCTCAATTCCCGAATATTTCCTGGCCATGGGTATTCCACAAGGAGTTGCAAAACTTCAGCGCTCACCCGCTTCGCACCGTCTGCATATGAACTTTCTAGTTCCTGAAGAAGCTCCATTACAAGCACTTCAATATCCTCAGGGCGCTCCCGCAACGGCGGAATCGTCAAGGACAACACATTCAAGCGGTAAAACAGATCCGAGCGAAATGTATTTCCATAGGCAATCTCCTCCTCCAGTTTCCGGTTCGTCGCGGCGATAATCCGAATATCTAGTTCCCTCTCCTTCGTGTCACCAAGGCGGACGATTGTTTTTGTTTCAAGGGCCCTCAGCAAAATAACCTGCAATTCCATTGGCATATCTCCAATCTCGTCCAAGAAAAGCGTACCATTGTGAGCAGCTTCAAATTTTCCAATGGCGCCTCCCTTTCGAGCCCCCGTAAATGTACCTTCCAGATATCCAAACAATTCACTTGCGATGAGACTTTTGGGTATGAGGCCAGTGTTTACCGAAATAAGCGGGCCACTACTCCGGTCGCTCATTTCATGAATGGATTTAGCTACCATTTCTTTCCCTGTTCCGGTCTCCCCTAAAATTAGCACATTCGCGGTTGACTTCGCAGCAATTTGGGCCGTCTCCAATTCAAGCTGGTACTGCTCGCTTCTCGTTCTCACTCGGCCAAATGTCATTACTGGAACTGTGCTCCTACCTATTCGCGGCTTCAACAATAATAGATGCTTCTGCTTGGCTTCATGGGAGATGATTTGAAAAGAGTCGTATAGCTGCCCGATCATTTTCTTTGTTAGTTTGTTCCCCTTTTCAAGCCCAGTTAGCTCAACAGCCTTTCGGCTCAAGTATTGAATCGTCCCATTTTCAGAAAAAGCAATGATCGCTTCCTCACTGATCTGTCCCCATGCTTCCAGGACGATTTCATTCAAACGGCTTGCTTTCCTTGTGCTGATTTTAAAAGGTTCCGGCTTTATATTTTTATCAGAGTCCCAAACAATGTCAAATTGGCCGTCAGGCTGTGCTTTCCCTATTTTCACTGGTCTTGAAAGGTGCCTGCCTCTAGCGTCTACACGCAGTGTCCCGCATGCCGTATCCATCCTTTTTCCTCCTATGTTCCGAATAATTTCTTTCCGGTCAAGCGCTTTTGTTTTCACTATCGAATCAATAACAATTTTTGTTCCCAAATAAGTGTTATACATGACAGACGAAACCGGCTGCTTTCTTCCAGAAAAATGATGAAACCGTTGAATGAAGGATAGATTAAGAGGATTGGACAATGATTGAAAATAACTGGCTGAACTGTAATGGCCTGACCCGAACTCCGCTCCCATTGCTTCGATTTCAGTTTCTTTCGTAATAGGGCTAAAAATCGGAATGGACTCCGGGGACAGACGCATATGCGCATATTGGCGATAAAATGCCGGTACACTTTTTCCTACCAAAGTCGAAAAAATGATATCCGGCTGTTTTAAGATGATATCCTGAATCACTTTATGGAATTCCTGATTACCAAAAGGCACATACTTTTCTCCGACCACTTCCCCATTTTTCTCTGACGCATAGCTCTTTACCTGTTCATTTGTTTCCCGCGGGTAAATATAGTCATTTCCAACCAGGTAAATGCGTTTGCCGTAATGACTCATGAAATAATCAATCAGTATATGGACTTGCTGATTGGGGACTTCTCCAGTGTAAAAAACATGGGGGTGATCTTCCTGTCCCTCGTAAAGGGTTGGATACACAAGGAGACAATTATACTTTTCCAATATGGGCAAAACGGCTTTCCGACAAGCTGAAGTGTAACAGCCAATAAAAATCCTAACTCCGTCCCGGGCAAGCGCTTCTGCCTCTTCGGCACTCCTCCTTGGATCTGAACATATATCCCGGACTATGGCTTCGATTTCCGCATGACGCTCATTGAACTCGCTAATGGCAAAACTGGCAGCCTCATACTGCCCTTTTTCCGTGATTGACGTGATGCCTGTCAAAGAAAAAAGAAGTCCGACTTTAATTTGCAAATCATCTTCTCCCCCTATGTCCCATTTTAGGAAAACCGTCTCAATATCGGACATACTATATGATCCACTTATATAATATATCTAAATTTCTCACAATTCAATTAATACGTCTATTTTTGGGACATGGGAAATATCAGAATCCCTTTCTAATCGTCTTTTTCCTTGGCATGAAATTTGCAATAGTTTCATTAGGAAGAGACGTCTAGGCAGCACTGCTTCAAACATAAGTTTCAATCCGTTTCTACTTAATTACAAAAGGAGAGGATTCAGGTTGAAGTTATCGATTCAGGAAAAATTGGAGGATAAGGGGATCACCGTTAAAGAAGGACATCTTCCCCTGCTCCAGACACGCTGGGATGCTATTCAGGATTTGAAGAAGAAAATTGACAGTGCGAACCTTGATGATGCAGACATAAGTCTTCGCAACACTCCCGGAGGTGACCACATTGAGTAAAGAACTCGTAGCTAAATCAGTGGAAGAATTGGCGCCGCTCATTGAGAAGAGAGAAGTATCATCACTTGAATTGACAAAAGCAGTACTTGACCATGCCGAGACCCTCAACGATACAGTCAATGCCTATGTCAGCTTTCGGCGCAATAAGGCGGAAAAAGAAGCGGAGCAGGCAGACAAAGAGATCGCATCAGGCAATTATAAAGGAATGTATCACGGCATTCCAATGGCGATAAAAGATAACATCTATTTTAAAGATGAAGTGACAACCATGAGCTCCAAGATCCATGGAGAATTTGTTTCCGATTATGATGCTACGGTTATTTCAAAAATGAGGGAAGCCGGTATCGTTTTCACCGGAAAATTGAATATGCACGAATATGCATGGGGAATCACAAATAACAGCCCCCATTTCGGCCCTGTTAGAAACCCTTGGAATCTCGAAAAAATTCCAGGTGGATCAAGCGGCGGTTCCGGTGCAGGAGTAGCAGCTGACATGACAGTCGCCACGCTTGGAACAGACACAGCGGGATCCATCCGTATCCCATCGTCGTCTTGCGGAATCGTCGGTCTCAAACCAACATTTGGCCGGGTCAGTAAATACGGATGCTATCCCCTTGCTTGGTCGCTGGACCATATCGGTCCAATGACAAAGACTGTCAAAGATGCAGCTGGCCTGTTGGAAGTCATCGCAGGCTACGATCCGAATGACCCAACTTCCGCCAATGCACCAACGGAAAAATACTCTTCCAAATTGACTGGAGATGTAAAAGATCTCGTCATCGGAATCAACGAAGAGTACTACTTCAAAAATGTAGACGCGGGCGTTGAAAACTTGGTCCGACAAGCAATAAAAACGCTTGAAAGACAGGGGGCGAAAGTGGAGAAGGTTGAAATCCCTGCCCTGCAATATTCCGAATATGCAGAGCTTGTTACTTCCCTATCAGAAGCTTCGGCAATCCACCATCGGGATTTGCAAAAGCGGCCAGACGATTTCGGCGATGATATCCGCCTGCTCTTTGAGCTTGGGGAACTCTTCTCGTCTGTCGATTACTTGCAGGCACAGCAGCTTCGCCGTCAATTGAAGCAGGACTTCCACAAAGCTTTCGAAAAAGTGGATGTCCTGATGGCACCGACGCTACCGGTCATGCCGCCTGATATCGGGAGCGACTTCGCTGACCTGAACGGAAAGCAAGTCGATCTCATTGACAACTTCATCCGTTTTATGGGACCATGCAACCTCGCGGGACTTCCTGCCATGACGCTACCGTGCGGATTGAAAGACGAAATGCCTGTCGGATTGCAGATCATCGGCCCGGCATTCCATGAAAGCACCGTTCTGAACACAGGCTATGCTTTCGAGCAGACCAACCCGTTAAAAGGAAGAAAACCCAAAATTGCCAGCCCGGTGAAATAAACAGCTACACTTTTCAAAAGCAAGCACTTCAGAGGCGAATTCTGAAGTGCTTTTCCATATTGCTGTGTGAAGCAAATTCTGTTAGCCTTCCTCACTTAACAATATGTTCAAGATGAAACATTCCACCCCCGAGGTTCAGACACTCCTGCATATTCCATCTTCATTCGTGACATGCTAAATAACAGCATGATTTCCGGCTAAAAGTGCATTGTGTCATTAGTGACCGATTTCGAGATTTCGCATAATTCATTATCCCTAAATGAGTCCTTTTCTTTTTTCACAGGATCGATCCACAACAATGTGCCATTACACACCTAAATCTCAATTCAAGGAGATGACACCTATGCGCAAAAAAATCCCCATCATCTACACCCCATCCGAAACGATTGAATGGTTGAAGAATGAAATCAAAACCTTTGATTTTGTACATAAACCACTGGAGATCAACAATAAAAGGATGATGCTTTTATATATTAAAACAGTCGCAGATGGGCAAAGGCTACAGGAAAGCCTCATCAAACCTTTCTTTGAGCTGCCTTCACTCGGAGAAGTAGAGGCTTATTTGTCTTCCCTGCCAAATCAGATTGAAATTGAATCAAAGGAGCAAATTTTGCTTGAGATTACAAAAGGCAGCGTTTTGATCCATATCAACGACTCACTGCTCCTATTTGATTTTATTATGGTGAATAATGATAACGTCCTCGAAAGCAATATTGAACCTACGATTCAAGGGCCGCAATATGCTTTGAGCGAGGCCATCATGACGAACTTAAATCTGATCAGACAACGCTACCATCAGCCTTCCCTCACCATCGAAATGCTCACGATTGGAAAAAAGACAAACCAATCACTTGCGCTGATTTATGATCAGGACGATGTACATCAGTACGTGCTTGAACAAGTGAAACAAAGGATCAAGTCCCTTGACAGAGACATCATCCAATCAACATCGGAGCTGCTGTTCCTAATAAACAATAAGAGGTTTTCCTTATTCCCGAACATGATGATGACAGAAAGGACGGATCGCATCGTCTATAATATAGCAGGCGGAAAAGTCGTGCTGCTTCTGGACGGTGATTCAAACGCCATTATTGCCCCGGCTGTGTTTTTCGATTTCATGACTTCCATCGAAGACGGCTATCATACATACTGGGTGTCCAGGTTTGCCATCATGCTCAGATATATCGGTCTTTTCAATTGTCTGATTCTCCCGGGGTTATATGTTTCTGTCATCTCTTATACTCCGGATGTCTTCCGTTCGGAGCTGGCACTTTCGATTGCGGGAAGCCGAATTGGGGTCCCCTATCCTTCATATATTGAAGTCCTGTTCATGCTATTTGTGATGGAACTTCTGACAGAGGCGAGCATCCGTCTACCGAAAGCCGTGAGTGCAACAGCTACCACTGTGGGCGGTCTTATTCTGGGTACAGCGGCTACGGAGGCTGCCCTGACCTCCAATGTCATGATCATAATTGTTTCAGCGGTGGCCATTTCCACCTTTGTCATTCCCATTAATGAGATGAGCCTGGCCATCAGGGTATTCAGATATGTCATCCTCTTTTTTTCCACCCTCTCGGGTCTGGCCGGCCTAATGCTAAGCTTCATCGGCTTTATTATGTATTTGACAAACAAAAGAAGCTTTGGTGAGCCTTATTTGAAATTTTATTATAAAGGGCGAAAAGAAGAGATCAAGGGGAACTAAACATGAATCGTTTTGTGTACTACTTGATATTTGTCAACATGACCGCAAATATGATCTCTGCTGTTCCGAAAATTCTTTTGGACCATAGAATGGCTGGTACGATTGTTTCCATTCTTCTGTCTGTCATTTTCGGTTTAATTCTTTTTTACATAAACGGCAACTTTTTCAATCAATTTCCTGGCAAGGACTTCCCTGCTTTGCTGAAGGAATATGCTCCTTCCTGGATGTACTGGCCGTTTAATCTGTTGATTGCAAGCGTATGGTTTGCGGCCGGTCTCATGACATTGATCACCTACTCATTCATGCTTAAACGATTTTTGACACCAGACATGCCGATTACTTGGATTGCCTCCAGCTTTTTGATTGTGATTTCTTTCGGCATTTTGATGAATACAAAAAGCGTTTTATATACAGTGGAGAATGTCCTTATATTTTCATTGCCCCTTGTTCTTTTTCTCATATACAAATCCTTTTCAAGTGAACAATTCGAATGGGATTTTGTCAGGGAGGCCATCATGCATTTTAATCATCTTCCTAATTACAGCGCATTCTCGGCTGCCTCCTTCATATTTGCCGGCGTTTCAAACATGATCATTTTTAATCGAGCATTCACGCAAACAAAAACCCGTGTAACATGGAAACAAATGAGCATTATTGGGAGCATCGGGACGTTAGTACTGGCAGCACTTTACCTTTCCCCGATAGGTTTGAATGGGTTTGAAAAGATCGAGCATCTTGTTTATCCTGCTATCTCAACAAGCGACACACTACGGATGAAATTCGGGATCATTGAGCGTGTACTATATCTGTTTCTGCCATTATTTTTAGCCATTTCTTTTTTGAACCTCCTAATACATTGGCATGTAGCAATTGAGACATGCAAGAATATCATTTGGTTCAAAAAATTTGAATGGAAAAAAAACAATCTAACTCCCTATCTGTATCTCATAATATTTTGGATCATTACTTTAATATTGGTAAACGCTCTCTCGGAATACACCCTGCTTTTATATTCCAGGTACTTTTATAATCTGATACCGCCGCTCACTCTTCTTTTCTTTTTCAGCTTTTGGTTCATAAAAAGGAGGGCAAAATTATGAAGCGGAAACCTTTTTTGAAAATACTTGCGGCATGCCTCATTTGTCTTTTATTGTCAAGCTGCGGCTTTAAAGATATCGATAAAAGAATTTTCGTACAGGCCATAGGAGTGGATCATTCCGGAAATGAAAAAAAGCCTTATAAAGTCACTTTAAAGCTGGCTGTTCCTTCCGGTTCACTAAAGGAAGCTGGTACCAAGTACACTTATTTAACAAGGGAAGACTCAACCCTGTCCGGCGCCATTCGCTTTTTGAAAACACATGTGGATAAAGAGATTGATTTCGGCCATACAAGGGCACTTATTTTCGATGAGAAAATTTTAGCGAAGGACATGAGGGAAACATTAGATTTCTTCATAAGAAGAAGAGATATTCAGATGATCTCATGGGTGGCGGTCGGAGACCCTTCCGCCGAGGAGGTGTTGAAAGTCGAGCCTAAATCCGAAATGGCCGGATCAACTGTCCTCACCAACCTTTTCTCAGGCAATGGTGTTGAAAGTGCCTATATAGCCTCAACCTTTCTTTTTGATGCAAGAAGAAAAATTGCTGAAAGCGGGATCGATCCCACTATTCCGATTATCAGAACAAATGAAGACCATTCAAAACTGATGGTCAATCATTCATATGTTTTTTCACCTCATCAAAAGCCTGTTCAGCTCACCTCAATGCAGACGAAATTCTTCAGCTTGATGGCGAATCGCACAAATAAACTGGACATAGAAGTAAAAAACAAGGGAAAGAATTTCACCATGTCAGTGGATACAGCAAAGGTCAAGTACAAGATCCTCACTTCGCCAAACGAGAATCCTGTCCTAAAAATGAATATTTTCGTTGGTGGTATTGTTGAAGAGTCATCCTTCGATATGACTCCAAACGAGTTGTCCACATACAGCAGCATTGCAGCCAAACATACAAAAAAAGAGACCTTGAAGGTTTTGAAATTTTTACAGAAGGAGAACTTGGACCCACTTGGCTTCGGCCTTCGTTATAAAGCAACGAGGATCCAAAACGGGAAAAGATATAAGGAGTGGCAGGGGATCTATCCGAATATGACTTTTGATGTAACCGTTGATGCAAAGATTAGAAGTACTGGAACAGTTGAATAAGGACGTCCATCCAACCGCTTTCGAAATTTTCTATCATGTCTGAGCCTTCCGGCTATATAATGTATGTAGATGATAAATGACAAGGAGTATGGGTGATGAGTGAAGGAAAAATTTTGATTGTGGAAGATGAGCTTGCCATCCGCAAATTGATTGGCTTTAACCTTCAGCGCTCTAATTTCGAAGTAATTGAAACCGGTGAAGGGCAACATGCACTGAGTTTAATAAAAGAGCATGTCCCTTCGCTTATTTTATTGGACTTGACCCTGCCGGATATGGACGGGCTCGATCTTTGCGCACAGTTAACCGAGAATCATCCTGGGATTCCGATTATCATTGTGTCCGCTAGAGGCCAGGATATGGAAAAAATCATGGGACTCGAACTGGGAGCAGACGATTATATTGTGAAGCCGTTCAACCCCCTTGAGCTGGTGGCAAGGATTCGCTCGGTCCTCAGAAGGCTCAGCAATCCCGCCAATCAGCCAGATCCAGACATCATCAGGACAGGTCCCTTCGTTATTGAACTCCGAACACAAAAAGTGTATAAATCCGGAAACCAGATCAAATTGACCCACAAGGAATTTCAGATGATTAAGGTGTTTACAGAAAAACTGAACGAACCGGTTACGAGAGATGAACTTCTTGATGAAATTTGGGGACTGAACTATTTTGGCGATCCGAAAACAGTAGATGTACATATTCGCAGATTAAGAGAGAAAATTGAAGAGGATCCATCGAATCCTGATTATCTGAAAACGATTTGGGGGTATGGTTATTCCTTTTTCCACGATGAGGTCGGCAAATGAAAAAAGGAATAAAAAAAAGACTTGTATGGAGTTATCTGCTCCTCATCATTTTTACCGTTGTCCTGTTCGAGACGATCATTTTATCGGCTCTGATGATGTATTACAAGGAAGGTGTAAAACAGACTCTTCGTGATCAGGGAGCCTTGTTTTCGTCTTTTAACGAACAGGAATTCATTGAAGGTAAACTGAAAAGTGAAGCAGGACAGATTTTGTCACAATACAATTTTCATGTGAGTGCACTGATCCAGCTTGTTGACGTGAAAGGGAATATAGTCGCAGAGTCACATAAAACCGAACTAAACAATATTTTTCAGGAAGACGATGTACAGCATGGGCTTGACGGCACGATTGCAACCTCAACTGGAAGGATAGAAGGGGAAAAAGTCATGTCATTGACCTATCCCCTAAAATCGGGCGGCGAAATGATAGGCGCCATCCGCTTTACGACCTCGCTTGCGCCTGTCAATGCCGTTTTTACCGAAAACGTACTGATTCTGCTGGCAATCGGTGGGATCGTTATTGTCCTTGCCGCTTTTATCAGCTTTTTCCTTGCAGGAACACTCATCAAGCCAATCAGTCAAATGACCACAGCTGCCGAACAAATAGCTTCAGGGAAATTTTCAACAAGAGTGCCGAAAGGCAAGGATGATGAACTGGGACGGCTGGCCGATACAATGAATTACATGGCGAGCCAGGTTCAGGAACATGAAAAATTGAAAAATGAATTCATCGCTTCAATCAGCCACGAGCTCCGCACACCGCTTACATCCGTCAAAGGCTGGGCCATCACCCTGCAGCCCATGGCAAAGGATAACCTATTTCGCGAAGGATTGGAAATCATCAAAGTTGAAAGTGAACGACTGTCTTGCCTTCTTGGCGATCTTCTGGACTTTTCCAGCCTTTCAAGCGGAAGACTTACCTTTGTCTTCGATCAGGTGAACCTCTCGGACGTCGTCTATCAAGTTGTTCAGCAACTGCAGCCTAGGGCTCAAAGACAAGGCGTTCAACTGACGACGAATGTAAAAGAGCCGGCTATCGAAATCAAAGCAGATCAAAACAGACTGATCCAAGTATTTATCAATCTGCTAGACAATGCGCTGAAATTCACTCCTGCGGACGGAAGCATCACCGTATCCATTCAAAAGCTCGGAAACCAAGCAATCGTAAAAGTGGCAGACACCGGCATCGGCATTTCGGCCGACCAGGTGGATTTTATCAAGGACAAATTTGCCAAGGGTAAAACAAAAGGATCAGGTACAGGGCTCGGGCTTGCAATTTGCGAAGAAATCGTTGAGAGGCACAGCGGTTCACTTCAATTGAAAAGTTCCCCGGGACAGGGAACCACTGCGGAAATCACCTTGCCTGTTACTGAAATGTAACCAATTTTCTTTGCCTAATCGGTAAAGTACTTGAAAAAAACATTGGGGGGCCCCATGAAAAAACGCCTTGTTTCATATATTTTCCTAGCCGCAGCGTCTATGCTGGCGGCCGGATGTAATATTCTTCCTGAGCCCGGCAGCCTGATTCAAGTGCCAAAGCAGGCAGTTGCAGGAGCAGCTAATAGTGAAGACATCAATTCGATAGCAAAAAGATTCCTCCCGAAAGGAACCGTCTTGGCAACACCTAATTCTCCTGTTCAATCAAAGCCAGTTTTAACAGCTGACTTTGATCAAGACGGGCGAGAAGAAGCTGTTGTTTTTTATCAATCAAAAAACAACTCAGGCCCTGTTGGGATGTTTGTATTGAAGAAAGTCGGCGACAAATGGGAAAAGGTTTTTGCCAAAAAAGGCACGGGCTACGAAATCAGCTGGGCAAGCGCATCTGACGTGACGGGAGACGGAAAGAATGAATTATTGGTCGGGTGGAAAATAGGAAGTTTCGCCGGCAGTACGCTTGAAATTTTCACATGGAGAAAAGACGGATTGGATCAAATGGCAAAGGTCAATTACCATGAGTTAGACTTGGTTCAAATAGATAATGACCCGAAAGCGAGGCTGGCTGTATGGAAAAAGGACGGAAATGATATTTACGATGTCGATCTGCTGGAATGGAAAGGAAAAACACTGCAATCTGACAAGCACCATTACCCTTCCTATTTTCCCGAGGTGGTCAAATATTATCAACGAAGGACAGTTGCAGTCCCGGACGCCTCCTATTATTGGTACTATCTAGCTGAAGCATTGCTGAAGGCAAATCTCCCCGAACAAGCTCTTACCGCTGTAGACAAAGGCATGTCCTTTAACATGGTTGTCCCAAGCTATGACCAATTTACAGAGCTTCGTGATAAAATTGAACGCAAACTTGCACTGGCAGGCAATCAGGATCTCGTATTGGAGGTTCGCAATGCAGGAATTACAATGGAAATTCCAAGAGAGATCGCGCCTTATATCACTTATGAAGAAAAAGCAATGGATATGGCCGGTTATGAGGTTTCCGTGTTCGTATCAGCCGCCTCAGGTAAGAAAATACTTTTTACCATTGAAATATATTCAAAGGATATACATGTACCGGAGAATGATTCAAAGCTTGAAAGAATTGCGGAGTCTGAACAATTCATTTACTTTGCCAGGAAACCTGAAAGCAGTCCGAACGGAGGCGGCATTTACGAAAAAAGCCATGCCCTTGTGGATAAAATGATATCCAACGTGCGTCCCGGGTTCGTCTATCCGACTTTTACGAATTTGGAAAATGACTTAATTGTGCAACAGGTAAAAGAGGCGGCAGACAAATATGCCTACGTCACATCCGGAGGCAAAATGACTGAAGGAATCATTGAAACGTTCACGAAGAATGGGATGGAATACCGTTATATGGGACCGGAGCTCAACACGAAAGAAAAGCTTGTTGGATATTTATCGGAATCCTACACCCCCGGAACGATCCGCTCATACATTCTTCGCGCAAGCTTGATTGAACAAGAGGGAAAATTGGCGCAACCTAACGTAGACGGCGGTTCACTTTTAAACTATGAAAATGCGGTTATCGTCCTAAGAAAAGACAACGGTATGGAAAAGGAATTCGATTTGAAAGTATCGCTTGGAAACAGCTTGTCGTTTGAATATGTCCACGTCGTTTTTTCCAAGACAAAGGATGGCTGGAGAATTTCATCGGATTTGGGGACTTTCTAATACGGAAGCGTTCCGGATCGGGAGAATCGTTCAGGTATAATCAAAAGGTGGAGAATCGTTTCCTCCACCTTTTTTTATGTCTGACAACTTCTATTTGGATTTCCTTTGGGCCCTGCTATTCAACCTTCTTCTTACCCTTGGAGCTTTCCGAATAAATAAATTCCGCTGATGATAGCTGCGATGGAAAACGCCAATATCCAGTAATTCGTTAATAATCCTCCAATTTAATATTAATCATAGTTCGTAAAAAACCCCCTGTGGAGGACATCAGGGGAATCAAGTTAGAAGGTAAGTATCAGAAAGTATATCCATAGGATAATAATTGTTGAAATTGAGACTGCGATGAGCACATATACAAGAAAATCAATGAACTCCTTCGATGGGCGCTGATTCACAGTTGTTAAATTACTTTACAACTCTTTTTGCACCAATGTATTTTGTTTTCCAGTAATTTAATTCCATGGACTGAACGCGGACTCCTTTGGACGTCGCCCCGATGAATTGCTTTTTGCCAATGTAAATTCCAACGAAGGAAACTGTTTTTCCATTAGTTTTATAGAATACCAGATCTCCAGGCTTAAGGTCTTTTAGTTTGACGCTTTGGCCCTTCTTAAACTGATCAGCACTCGTACGCGGAAGCTTCACCTTAAGGCTTTTCGAATAAACATATTGAGTATATCCTGATGCGTCAAACCCTTTTGGCGTCGTTCCACCATACTTAAAAGGCTTCCCTTTTAACGTTTGTGCATAAGCTGCCGCCTTTTCACCTTTCGTTTGAGTGGCAGCTTCCGCACTGGCTCCAAACAATGAAGAGAAAAAAAGTGCCAAAGCCGTGACGATTGCAACGAGAAACGATGACCTTTTTGCCGTTAAGCTGATTTCCATGAAAATCCCTGCTTTCCTTTGATTTATTTCTGCTACAAGAACATCATATTCGGTTTCGGGATTCCATTGGTTTCTAATTGTTTAAAAATGGTTACACAAAGGTTACATGCACCGAAGAGCTAAAAAGAGCAGGCCTAAAGCCTGCTGGGAGCTGAAATTGGACCGAACCGGTAACGTATGAGCGCGCGGAGGCAGGGCTTCCTTTCTGTACATGTTTGATCTTTACTATCCACCTTGGTTAGAATACTATCGACTTATGAAATGATACTGTCCGTTTATTGAAAATACTATCCGGTATCACGAAATACTATCCAAATTTCTAAATTTCTTGTCAGCTTTCGAAAATACTATTCAGATTGCTAAAATACTACCCACTTTCCTGGAATACTAAAATACTACCCACTTTAGCACAAATACTATTCAATGGAGGCTCCGCGCAATCCTTCACATCCTTCAAACCGAACCCCGACCTAAAGCTAAAATAGAAAGTGACGGAGGACCCGCCTCCGCCACACGCCAATCTTATTATAATTTTTCCTGCAAGTCTTCGATAAATGCTACAACCAATTGCACCGCATGCTCAAGGTCATCCATGTGGACGCAACCTGTGGCTGAATGGATGTACCGAGATGGGAATGAGATGCATCCGGCCATCGCACCTTTTCCCCTGATGCTCATGGACCAAGCATCAGTTCCACCGTTCAATACTGCTTGGCGTTGGTATGGGATGCTGTTTTTTTCTGCAACTTCTACAAGTTTACGGGTCAATTTCTTCGGTACGTTGTTTCCGTGTCCGGTGTCCGGCGTCCAGTCGTAGAACATAATGGCCGGACCTCCGCCAAGTGTGACCGGGATTTCCTTTTCGGAAAGAGCCGGTGTACCTCCGGATAGACACACATCAAGAGCAAGTCCGATATCAGGCTGGATTTGTCCGGAGATTGGCTCGGAACCACGAATTCCCATTTCTTCCTGTGTCGTTCCGACTCCATAAACCGTTGCGGTAATATCTTTATCTGCCAAACGCCTCATGACTTCCACAAGAACCGCACAGGCTGCACGATTGTCGACCGCTTTTCCGGTAAAAATTTCGCTTCCGTTTAGGAATTGGCCAGTCCGCTCAAATGTGATGTAGTCTCCAATCTGGACGCCCAGTGCATGGGTTTCTTCCTTGCTGCTTGTACCGACATCAATATACAATTCATTCAACGGAATAGCCATTTTAGCCTCTTCCGGCGTCACGATATGCGCCGGCTTTCCACCAGTAATACCAGTGATAGGTCCTTTTTCCGTATGAATGGTTAATACTTGGTTAAAAGCGGTGCGGCTATCATGGTAGCCGACCGGCAAAAAGTAAATGAAGCCGTCGGAGTCGATGTTATGGACAATATATCCGATTTCGTCCATGTGGGCAGCCAGCATAATTTTAAAATCTGGGTTGCTCCCCTTTTTTACAAAAACCTGATTGCCAAGCGCGTCTTCAAAATAGTCATCTGCGATTGGCTGCAGATGTCCTTTCAAACATTCGGCGACGCGTTCTTCATCGCCGGAAACACCGTGGATTGCATCAAATTGAACTAATAAATCTGATAATGAACTCATATTCTTTCAACCTCCCAAACTATTCATCTTCATATACGCCATGCGCAGTTTCAGCAAAGTATGTCACTCCTCCGCTTCATCATACAAGTGACATGCTACATAATGTCCCGGCTTCACTTCACGAAAGTTCGGGACTTCCTTCGTACAGCGGGCAAAGCATTTCGAACAGCGTGAAGCAAAGCGGCAACCGATTGGCGGGTCAAGGGGGCTTGGAATGTCCCCTTCCAATGTCGTTTTATCTTTCTTTTCATTCGGATGGTTGACAGGTATCGCATCGATTAAGGCCTGAGTATACGGATGCAAAGGCGTTTCATACAATTGCTCTACATCCGCCATTTCCACCATCTGTCCCAAATACATGACACCGACCCGATCGCTGATATGCTCCACCACACTCAAATCGTGGGCTACAAACAATATTGTCAAGCCTAATTCCTCCCGAAGTGTCGCAAGTAAGTTTAAAATCTGGGCCTGAACTGATACATCCAGTGCGGATACCGGTTCATCCGCAAAAATAAATTTCGGTTCGACTGCTAAAGCTCGAGCGATGACAATCCTTTGAAGCTGCCCGCCACTGAATTCATGGGGATGGCGGTCCATTGCATCTTTGGGCAGCCCCACCTGTTCCAAGAGCTCTGCTATTCTTTCCTCGGCTTTTTTTCCACTCGCTATTCCATGGACCTTCAATACTTCCTCAAGCGTTTGACGGATTGTCATCCGCGGGTTAAGGGAAGAATACGGATTTTGAAAAATCATTTGCATTTCACGGCGGACATCAAGCAATTCCTTGCCTGAAACATCCGTAATGTCTTTTCCCGAGAAAAACACTCGTCCATCCGTTATCTCTTCAATTTTTAAAATACATCTGCCTGTCGTGGACTTCCCGCATCCGCTTTCGCCGACCAACCCAAATATTTCTCCCTCTTCTATGGCAAATGAAATATTATCGACGGCTTTAAGGAGCTGGGTATGCTTTCCGAGAAAATTTGTTTTTCCTGCAGGGAAGTATTTTTTCAAGCCCTCAACTTGTAATAACGTCGACATGGCGATCCTCCCCTTCATTTTTAAACTGTCCGGCCACATGACATGCAACCCAATGTGAAGGAGTCAATTCTTGTAAAACTGGCCTTTCAACCTCACAAAGATCTGTTTTAAACTTGCAGCGTGCCGCAAATGGACAGCCTTTGATCTCTCTTGTAAGATCCGGAGGCGACCCTTCTATCGGCTGAAGTTGTTTCTGTTTTTGCCCAAGCTTCGGCCTTGACTCCATCAAAGCCTGTGTATAGGGGTGGAGCGGGTTGTCAAAAATGTCTTCCACGCTCGTGCTTTCAACAATTTCCCCCGCATACATGACAGAGACGGTATCGCAAATTTCCGCCACAACCCCCAAATCGTGGGTAATCATGAGAATGGCCATTCCATATTGCTTCTGTAGCTCCTCCATCAACCGTAAAATTTGCGCCTGGATTGTTACATCAAGTGCCGTTGTTGGCTCATCAGCAATCAATAATTTCGGCTTGCAGGCAAGGGCGATGGCGATCATCAGCCGTTGCAGCATACCCCCGCTGAATTCATGCGGGTATTGGTGGTACCGTTTTTCCGGAGAAGGAATTGATAAATCCTTCATGATGCTGATGGCTTCTTCTGTGGCCTGCTGCTTCGTCATCCCTTTGTGGTAGCGAAGAACCTCAGAAATTTGTACGCCTACCTTAATCAATGGATTCAAGGAAGTCATCGGATCCTGGAAAATCATCGAAATATCATTTCCTCTAATTCTCTGCATTTGCTTTTCCGTCAGGCTGGCAAGATCCTTTTCTTCAAACAAGATTTCTCCGGAGGAGATTTTTCCCCGCTGGCTTTCAACCAGTCTCATAATCGACTTGACTGTCACACTTTTACCGCTGCCGCTTTCACCCACGATGCCCATCGTTTCACCAGGCTTAACTGAAAAGTTAACAGATCTGACAGCATGTGCGATTCCCCGTTCCGTCTTGAATTGAGTGGATAAGTTTTTCACTTCAAGCAATTGATCCATCATTTAACCCCCTTTGCGGAAAAATTGTTACTGTTAATGCTTGACTCCCCTAACTACTGCAAAAATCACCGTCAAACATGACGCTAATAAAAAATCAATGATAATGCCCATCATCAAGCCTTGCTGTGTCATAAAATAAATTCCCGATGCCGCACTTGCACATACAGCAATCCATGCAATGGACGGCGAAATAGATATATTTTTCACTGAAAAAATCGGTACCATGGCTGCCCAAATGAATGAAAAATAGAACATAACATCTAAAATCGTCAAATCAGGAAGCAAAACAGAAATAAGCACTGCAATGATTACTGTTCCGGATTTAATAGCGCGCCCGTAACCTGGGTCAACAACGTAGTACGAAATAGAAGAAAACATGATAACCATCAGTGTCACAACCAAGAGAGCGACTCCGAACTGACCGCCGAATTGCTGGACAACATTGAAGCTCACTTCATCAGTCAAAGCAGGCCAGACGGCTGATGCTTTTGCGACAAAAGAAAGGGTTCCTATAGATAATGGAAGAAACATCCATATAAAAGACGATATTGTAAAAGAAAGCGCCCTTTTCGATTTCTTGATTTTCGAATAAATGCCCCAAAAGTTTTCATTCAGCAGGCTGTGCGCCAAGAACCTGATACAAAGAACGAAAACAATCAGCCAGGTCGCGGGCTCATCCAAAATCAGCATGTCCGTCGCCAAAAAGTTGACCCCTGAGTAAACTGTTGGAACGCTCACTCTTAAATAAACCAAAGTGGGGATCAAAACAGTGGTGATCAACGACAGAATCACAATCAACAAGGAACCGGGGTATCGCTTCTTATTTCTTGCGAGAATAATAAACTGATAAAAAATAACGAGCATACAAAGCGCAATGATAAAATTCAGGCCATAAAAAAGATTGAAAATCATTTTTCCTGCCAAAATCGCGATGATGATATTCTCCATTTGATACAGCCAACTGAAGGCGCCAAGTATATCTCTCTGATGGTTGGACATAGTATCATTACTTTTCAACAGCATATAAATGAATAGAAAACTGGCAAGTCCCGCAAGACAATAACCGAGTAATCCGATGACACCATATTCATAGGACGCTTGGGAGGATGCGAGAAAAGTAACAAGGCCGATCGATTGCCCGAGCAAAGCGACAATCCCTCTGCCCAAACCGATCTCATCAGCAAATTCCGAATTACTCTTCTGAATGTACCGAACCGCCAATAACAAGAAAAACAAACTAAATATAATTGTTATCTGCAGAGTTATGAACATGGATACGTGTCATCCTTTTTTGATCGATACTGGCTCGGAGAAACCCCCTCCAGCTTCCGAAATGTCGATGAAAAGTAATCAGGGCTGCTAAATCCGACATGGTTGGATATGAATTGAATGGAAAGATCATTGTTTTTCAACAGATCCTTCGCTCGCTCAATCCTGATTTTCGTCAACACATCAACGAACGTGACTCCTAGGTTATTTTTAAAAATCCGACTCAGGTGCGAAGCACTCAGATGTACGACCTTTGCCAAATCAGTCAAGGTAATGGAGCTTGCGTAGTTGGACGATAAATAATCAAGGCATTGCTGAATAATTGATTCATCCTTATTTTGTGTATCCTGTAGGGCACTATAAAGAGACTTTTTCAAAACTGCTGGAGATTGGACAACCTCCCCCACTCCGAACATCCACTCAATCCCTTGAAACTTCTCTGCCAAGGTCATTTTGAGAAACGATAATTTTTCTTTTATCTCCTGGGTATCAGAATCCTTGCTTCTCATCAAATACACCCAATCGCCCTTGATAGGATGGGGAACCGGAATCACATTTTGCAACCCTTCGCAAAATTCCGCATCCCACTCTCCTTTATCAGGTTGTGGTGCACTTTTTATTTTTACGATAACTACGACATTGGGCTGAATGGGAAGGCTTAAGAAATTTACATATTCTTCATTTGTGTCTTCTTGCAGCCAGCCTTCGACGGCTGCTTGCAAAATGAAGGATTGCTCGTTCTTCATCGATTGAATTTCTTCGTACATTTTTTTAAAAGCTGCTACATACTCTTCCGGAATCACGGGCTTCAAGATATAGGCCGATGCTCCGGAAGCGATAGCCTCCTGTGCGTAATGAAATTCTCCGTATGCAGATACAAGCATGACTTTCAAATGAGGCCATTTATGCTTGATCCTCTTTAGAATCTCGATTCCATCCCACCCGGGCATCCGGATATCAAGGCATACAATATCAATTTGGTTCTTTTCCAACTGAGACCAGGCCGCCATTCCATTTTCGGCTGTAAAAATCTCCAGTGAAGGATCATAAGATAAAAGAATACTTTTAAGATTTACGAGTTCCAACGGCTCATCGTCCACTAATAGTACCTTCAATCATAACCCTCCCCTGTGATAAAAATTTTAACTTGGCTGACCGTTTCATTACCTTCCCTTTTAATTGTCAGGCCGCTACTTTTGCCAAACTGTTCAACCAAACGGGAATGGGCATTTTTAAGCCCAATATGAAGATGATCGTCTGCAGACGTAGCGCCTTGCTTCCAATTTTCAAAACCTTGGATTACTTCATCGCTGACCCCGACACCATTGTCGCGGATCTCGATACACAGAGCACCATCATCTAAGGCTGCCGACAGTGTGATCTGCCCTCCTTCAATAGAAGGCTCAATACCATGTATACAGGCATTTTCTATCAAAGGCTGGATTACAAGCATAGGAATTTTTTCATCCAAAACCTTTTCGGGAATATCCAGGGTCCAATGAAGCCTCTCTCCAAACCGAAGCTTTTGGATGGACAAATACTGTACAGCGTATTTTATCTCGTCTTTCAATGTAACGAGTGAATCCTCATGTTCCAAATGGTAACGCAGTAGGGAAGACACCGAATAGATGGCCTGTTCTGCCTCTTTGTTTTTCTTCAGCCGGATCAAGGTTGAGATGGTATTTAATGTATTAAAAAGGAAATGAGGACGAATTTGGGCAGATAAATGGAGCAGCTTTGATTCGTTCAACAGAACCTCCAGTTCCGCCCTCTTTTTCTCCACTTCCAAATAATCCACTTCTTTTTCTGTGATCAAGATCATGACAATGGCTGTGAGGCTGATCATTCCTCCGACAATGCCCAAAATGATCAAAGTCGTAAAAAGATTGAGTGATAACAGCATACGCCCTCCAATTATGCAAGAGTCATTGTTTTCGCTGCTTCGGATCAAGATGGCTTTGCAGGCCGTCTCCAAATAAATTGAAAGAAATAACCGTTATCATAATGGCAAAACCTGAAGCAAGTGCAGCGTTGGGAGAAACCAGTAAATATTCTCTCCCTTCCGATAACATATATCCCCAGTCTGCTGTAGGAGGCTGCACGCCAAGACCTAGGAAGCTGAGCGCAGCCAAATCGATGATGGCATACGCAAAGTCGATGGTTACCTGAACAATGATTGGCGAAATACAGTTGGGAAGTATATGCCGGAAGATGACACGTGTGTGCGAAAAGCCCAGAGACCGGGCAGCATCCACATACGACTGCTGTTTTTCAACGAGCGTCACGGATCTGACAAGCCTTGCGATCATTGGCACATATACAATGCCAAGCGCAATCACGGCGTTTTCAAATCCTCGTCCGAAAGTCGCCACAATGATGAATGCCAATAGGATGGTAGGAAATGCAAGGATGACATCCCATACACGGTTAATGATATTATCAATTTTTCCTCCGAAATATCCGGAAATCAAACCAAGCGGAACACCGATCACTACGGAAAATAACACAACGAGCAAGGCCCCAAGCAAAGTGGTTCTCGTTCCATAAATGACCCTGCTGAGAATATCCCTTCCCTGCATATCTGTCCCAAACCAATGGGCTGCCGAAGCAGGCTCCAAGGATTTCTCCAAATCCTGGGCATTGGGATCATATGGAGCAATGAGCGGTGCCAACAGCGAAATCAGTATGATGATAATAATAATGATTCCCGCAATTACAGACAATTTATTTTTGAAAAAAGGCGAGTGCCAAATACTTCTTTTTTTATCCGGTTCATTTAACACCTGTGCAGGTGGCTGGCTTTGCAGTTCCATCAAATCCCTCCCCTCTATTTATAACGAATTCTTGGATCGATCACGGCATATAAGATATCGACCAACAGATTGATCAAAAGAAATGCGACGACCATAAACAACATCGTTCCCTGCACGACTGGATAATCACTTGTCTGCACTCCGTTGATAATGAGGCTACCCAATCCACCGAGGCCAAATGTATATTCAACGAGGACCGTTCCTACGATCAGCACCCCGATTTGGATTCCGGTAACAGTCACCAATGGCACGAGCGCATTTCTAAGAGCATGTTTTAAAATAATGACTTTCCGCGGCATTCCCTTTGCCACCGCTGTTTGAATATAATTCGTGTTCATCACTTCGATCATTCCGCTTCTTGTGATGCGGGAATTGAGAGCTACCATATTAAAACTTAATGCCAATGAAGGTAATAAAAGGTGGACGAGGTTATCTGTGAATCCCTCACCCGCTCCGAAGGCAGGCAGCAAGTCCAGATGATATGAAAACAGCAAGACCAATAAAATCCCCGTAAAGAAAACGGGCGAGGAGACTCCGACAAATGCAAACATCGTCGACAAATGGTCCATCCAAGTATTTTTCTTGATGGCAGATAGGATTCCCAGAGGAATGGCAATGATCAAAGTAAAGATCATGCTCATCACAATCAGCTGCAAAGTGAGCGGCATCCGCTCAATGATCATGCTTGTGACAGATTGCTTCATCTTATAGCTTTCGCCCAAATCACCGCTGGCCACATTTTTCAGCCAGATGGCGTACTGTTCCACAATCGGTTTATTAAGATGGTATTTTTCCCGGATATTATCCAACACTTCAGGGGACGTTTGATGTCCACCGGCCATGATAAGCGCGGGATCTCCCGGAACCATTCTCGACATGCCGAAGATCAGGATCGAAACAATAAATAAAATAGGTATTAATATAAATAGTCGCCTGATAATATAGCTGGCCATCATCACACCTCCTGTTAAGAAAAGCGCAAGGCGCCCGCCTATCGGCGACAAGCACAAGGCAAATTGCGAGGAGGCAGTTCTTCAGCCACCACAGCAATTTGACTTGTGACCTCGAGCCGATGGCGCCTGGAGCTAGACATAACCGTATACTTGTTTAAATAGAGAACTTGGACTAATCTTATACTTTCTTTAGTTCGGGGGTCTGACCCCCGATGGTTTAAAGCGTTAATGTATTGAAGGAGGCCTGATTCCTGATGGAACCTCCTGTCAATGAATGAGAGAAACCCCCTTCTTCATTTGAAGAAGGGGAATTTCCATCGATGCTTCTGCTATTATTTCAGTTTAATATCTTTCAAGAATCCATCCCAATACCATAATGGAGTAATGTGATAGCCTTCCACATTGTTTGTCATGGCCATCATTTGCTTTTGATGGCTGAGAGTGATCCAAGGAGAATCTTCTGCGATGATTTTCTGTGCCTGAATCATCAATTCTGTCCGTTTTTCATCGTCAGTTAATTTATTTTGCTCAGCCAACAGCTTATCGACTTCCGCATTTTTGTAGTTGGCATAGTTTGCTCCACCGTCTCCTGTATTATCGGAATGGAATAATGGATGCAAGTTGCCGGATGGATCCGGGAAGTCAGAGCCCCAGTTTTGAATGGCGATATCATAGTCTCTTGCTCCGCCAAACGTGCGGGACATCAATTCTTCGCCTGTCAGTTTTTCAATCTCAAGATCAATGCCAAGGGGTTTGACTGCTGCCTGTAACGCCAATGCTGCATTCATGCGGAGTGTATCGCCGTCAGTAGAAATTTTCGCTTTGAATCCTTCTGGAACGCTTGATTCCGCCATAAGCTTTTTGGCTTTTTCAATGTCATAAGAATAGTCTGGCAATTCTTTATATGCTTGCTCCCATTTGTCTTTTGCAAATGTCCACATGACTGGAGGAACTGTTGACCCATCTGCAGGAATTCCTGCATCTTTGATAATCTGCTTGATGATTTTTTCTTTATCAAGGGTATAGTTCATCGCTTGTCTTACTTTCGGATCGTCAAACGGTTTCCTTTGTGTATTGAACTCAATTCCGTCAATCAGGTAGCTGTCTGAAGTATCCAGTCTCGCATTATCCATTTCTTCAATTTTTCCAATCAAATCCAATGGAAGTTCGACTGCGATATTCAATTGGCCTGTTTTCAGTCCGGTAATTCTCGTTGTTCCTTCAGGAATGACTTTGAAGACTGCTTTATCCAAATAAGGTCCGCCATCTTTATTCCAGTAGTTCTCATTCTTTTCAAGTACAATTTCAGAACCTGTCTGCCAGCTTTCAAACTTGAATGGGCCCGTACCGACAATTCCACCTTCAGGCTTGCCGAAATTATCTTTATGCTCTTCATAGTAAGCTTTGCTGATGACATGTCCGGCTGTAGTGGCAAGAGCATACTTGAACAACGCGTCCGGTTTAGACAATGTCATCTTGACTGTCCAGTCATCCATTTTTTCGATTTTATCCACGTTATCGAACATCCAGCCTACGTATGAAGCTGTTTTGGGATCCTTGATCCTTTCCAGTGAGAAAATAACATCGTCTATCGTCATTGGAGTGCCATCGGAAAACTTGACATCATCACGCAGACGATAAATATACGTCAATTCATCCGGGTTCTCCCAATCTTTCGCCAAATTCGGCTCAAGCTCACCTTTTTCATTGAATTTCAATAATCCTTCGGTAATCTGGTTGACTACCGGGCCGGTGGCAAAATCATAGGTGAATGCTGGATCGACCGCCACTATATCCTGAGCCAGGCCGATTGTGATCGTTCCCCCAGCTTTGCCTTCTGACTTGGATTCAGAGCTTTTTCCGCCAGAACATCCTGTAAAAATAAGCAGCATGAAAACGCTTATCATTACGAGAATCATTTTTGTTTGCTTTTGCAACTTTTGTCCCCCTCTCTTACACTTATCAAAATTATAATGAACTTTCGGAATTAAGAGTTTTAAAAAATGATCATTTTTTCTTTGAAATTTTATCTAAAATATTAGACTCCAAAGGAAAAAGCCCTCTTTTTTGAACTGCACCCCAATTGCTAGACTACCATCAAATAATGATATACTCCCCTTAAATGGACAGATTAAATAGTAAAAAAACTTGTTTATCTTAGAGTTTTTATGTCCAAAGATAGATTATTATCAACTCCCGTAAATAAGGAAGACTCTCTATTCGTGAAATTTCTTCTATGTATGAAATAACCTGTCTAACTTTATGGTCACTTCAATTATAAAGCGCTTTTCTTTTTCTTTTTTTTCAAAACGATGGCGATAACCAAAAGCAGCAATGGTAAACACAACTGGGTAAAGGCCGAGGAATATGGGAATGTCAAAAAGTCGTATCGACCTATCTCCATCGTGCTATGTACTCCCCAAAAGGAAAATTGAACTAACAATATTCCCAAAGGCCAGACAATCGGGCGGTAGTCGGAAAGATTTAGCCATTGGGCTATTCCTAAAGCACAAATATAATAAAAGACAGAGGTTTTAACGAAGGCTCCCGCTATCCACACGGCCATGATAACAGCCTCCATGTTTTCGAAAAATCCGGCAACGCTTGCATATCTGCCAACGTTCATCAATGGATAAATTTTGTTTGCAGTTGAATCACCCAACATAAAAAGAACCAGCAAATGGACAATCACCAGTGAGACCATGACCCCTAAAACTGCAATAAGCCCATATTTCATTCCTTTTTTCGCATTTGATAAATAAGGGAGAAGAAAAGCGATGATAAAAAACTCCGAAAACCACCCTATGGGTGGAATAGCACCCTTTATAACGGGGAGCCACCCGTTTTCCAAAATCGGTAGCATATTTTTGGGTTGAAGATCGGGAGCCAAGAAAAAGGAAGAAAATATAATCGGTAACACAAATATTGGAAAAAGCAGCTGACCTGCCCTTGCCATCACTTCCAGCCCACCATATATACATAACGCACAGATGAACACCATAGAAGAAATAACCACTACTTGTGGAGTCTTGAATAAAAAGGAGGTTACGATAAATTCACTGTACCCTCTAACTATCGTTCCGGTCGTATCCAGGTAGAAAACAATAATAAGGAAGCCTATCACCTTTCCCGGTATTTTCCCAACTACAGCTTCACTAATTTGGATAATCGTTTTCCCTCGGTGCATATTATGGAGGCTGACTGCCAAATAAATGGCTAAAAAACCTGCAAAAGATGCAAGGATGGGAGATATCCACATATCCCTGCCCGCAGATTGGGCTGTAAAGCCCGGCATGGAAAGAATGGCAGTGGCAATTACGGCAGGATACAATAATATAGCCATCTGCAAAGCTGATATTTTCCCTTTTTCCATTATCCCACTTCCTTTCCATGCTGATGGATATTACTTCCCTATGATCCGGCTGATCGGATGAAATATTGCTTTTTCCAAATCAAGAGGGCCTTTTATATGCTGCAAGTTGAATAAGGATAATATCAGGCCTATCAGAAGAAGGGCAATGAACCCTCCCTTATCCCTTTTTGAATAGTCCTTCATTCTTGGCCATTGCAAAATAACGATCACTGCAACAACTGCTGCTGTACCGAAGAATTGTCCCCACTCCATCGTTATTTCTCTTCCTTTGCTTTAATGGGCTCATTGATATATCCCTGTCTGCGAATAGATGCCTTGATGTGAAATTCCGTCTTTACTTCCGGAAAAACTTCTTCCCACCGGTCTTTGACCTTCTTCCATTGCTGTGGATATTTCCGATGAAATGCCCTGCCGTATTCCACAACATCCAATCCATGATCCTGCGCCTCCTCTATTGCCTGGCGAATCCGTCCTTCCACTCTGTCACTATACGCTTTCTTTACCTTTCTTTCTGATTCCCCATTATCTAAATCCAATTTTGTTCCATTTTCCACAACGGTCCCCTCGGTAGTAATGTCTACAATCACCTTCCACTCTCCGTTTTGAATGCGGGGTGTGATATCCACTTTGGTTTTTACTGGGAAAATAGAAATGTTCCCCTTTTCCTCCTCCAGCTCAAAAGTTACGGTATAATCCTTCAATTTGTCTTTAATCCAGAGCAATCCTCTCGTTGTTGATTTGGGAATCGTTCCTGCCATCCGATCTTCTTTGAACAAAACAGTTCCATCAAAAACTGCGTATTGGGCTTGCTTTCCGTCGCTTTTTTCCTCTATTTTTAAATAAGGCAAAACAACATTCTGGTCTCGCGACGTTAACATTTTATCAAGGTCCTGAAGTGTTACGCTCAATCCATGTTTGCTACTAGAAACTTTCCGTAGCGCTTCCGCCGAATAGCGTTCAAGAGTATCCTTCGTATCCAAAACTTTTTTAGCCTTTCCCCGGCTGACAAATATGAAGGCCCTCTCCCTTGGCTGTGGGTGCCGAAGGAGAAAATCAACGTGCTCTTGTATACCATCTTTGGCCACCGCTTCACCGAAAATAAATATTTTGCAGCTTCCCCAAAAGACCTTGCGAGGAATTTCAGCTTGGAGCTTCGAAAGGGCATCCGCTAAATTACTTCCTTTATGGTAAGTAATCATCGTCGTCTCTTTCCCGCCACCTCCAGTGGTTCCGCCCCCCTCGCTGCCACCTCCCATTGACTTTGGGATAAAAATCTCGAGAGAAAGCTCTACTTGGCCGTCTTCACTTTTATCAATGCCTGTTGCAGTCACGATGGCCAGATCGTTGACTTCTATCCGGTCCCAGCAGCCGGCAAGGAAAAACATGCCCCCGGCAAAGACGGCAAGAAAAACAGATTTTTTTACGAAAGAATTTTTCAGCCCCATCATCACTTAGCCCTCACTTTCGTCAATTCTCGGTCTCACCGCCCCGAAGCGGTCCGGGTTTTTGGTCGGGAGCCTGCCTGTACAAATTCGCATCCCCATCAAAATGAGGGCGTGTGTCCATCATCCAGAAAGGCGATCTCCAAAGCACATCCTTCAATTCACGCTTTTTTAGTGGTGCCAGCGGTTGCATATAGGGCTCTCCGAAGGATCTCAAAGTGCACAAATGGACAATAATCACCAAAAAGCCAAGCATGATGCCCAGCAGCCCCAAAAATCCGGCAAGAAAAACGAGCGGAAAACGAAGAAAACGAATGGAATAGCCGAGGATATATCGGGGAATTAAAAATGAGGCGATTCCCGTTGTTGCGACCACTATAACCATCGGGGCTGACACAAGTCCCGCCTGCACGGCTGCCTGTCCTATAACAAGCGCACCGACGATGCTGACAGCAGCCCCGACTTGATTCGGGAGCCTGATTCCGGCTTCCCTCAGCGCTTCCAGCATCAATTCCATAAGGATTACTTCAACCAAGGCGGGATATGGAACACTTTCCCTTGCAGCAGCAATGCTCAGAAGTAGCGGATCAGGAATCATCTCCTGATGGAAGGTTGTAACGGCTACATAAAGAGATGGAAGAAACAAGGAAATGGCAATAAATACATACCGCAGCCAGCGGATAATGGTGCCGACAAAATAGCGTTCATAATAATCATCAGGCGCCTGGAGCATTGAGAAAAATGAAACTGGAGCGATCATGGCAAATGGTGTGCCATCAGTCAAAATAGCTGCACGCCCTTCTAACAAATGGGCGCTTACCACATCCGGGCGCTCCGTTGATAAAATTTGTGGAAATGGCGAATATGGATTGTCTTCAATCATTTCCTCGACATAATCACTCGCCAGAACCCCATCTATCTCTATCCGCTGCAGTCTTTTCTCAAACTCTTCTACCAATGTCGGGCTGGCTATTCCTTCGATATAAGCAAGAACAATACCCGTCTTTGTATATTCACCTATATTGATTGTTTTCATTTTAAGTGCGGGGCTTTTTATCATTCGCCGCAGCATGGATGTATTTACCTGAAGTGATTCAATGAATCCTTCTCGCGGCCCTCTAATCACCTTTTCGGACTGCGGTTCTTCAATGCCCCGGATTTCAAATTTAGGCAGACTCAAGGAAATGGCGGTTCTTTCCCCTTCAATCAATAAAATGGGACTACCGCTAGAAATCGACTCAATGCAGTCAGCCACAAGAGATACCTGTTTGATATTAGATATGGAGATTGTGTTTTCAATCAACTCTAGCTTTGGCTGGTGCGGTTCACCGATTCCCTCCTTTTGGATAAGCGGATATAACACACACTCATCAAGAAGATCCATATCCGAGATGCCATCAATATAAATAATCATTCCCCTAATGCTGCCGAAAATCCGAAACTCTCGGAAAACTATATCCCAACAATCCTTATAAATAGATTGAAAAGCCTCAACGTTTTCTTTGAAGCTTTTCCGAAGGGGTTCCTGCGGCTTTGGAATTAGAGCATCATCACTTGTTTGCTTTTTTCTTTTTCTCTTTAGTAGCCTTTGCACATTCCG
The DNA here is from genome assembly GCF_003605405.2 of Siminovitchia terrae. Classification (GTDB taxonomy): domain Bacteria; phylum Bacillota; class Bacilli; order Bacillales; family Bacillaceae_C; genus Siminovitchia; species Siminovitchia terrae. Next base: position 86,696 of record NZ_QYTW02000020.1, read on the forward strand.
AATCAAGCCCGTTCCCTCCGTTTATAGTTTTTTTTATCTTTCTACACATAAAGCCAATTATGCAATTAGTTCAAAAAATACCAGAATCTCCAAGTCAGTAAAAAATCAAAGGCAGTTCGAGCCTTTCGCTCAAAGTGACTCAGTCAAAATATGTGCATTCGAAAATTTAACCTGTTTTTAAGCTTTTGTGGGACCCACTTTTCCAGATGGGTTTTCTACGATCAAATGCGCCTTGGCGTATTTACGCCAGATTTTATCGAGCTCCGCTCGATAAATTTCCTCTGAAAATCTGTGGATTCAGCCGGGGTTTGAACCCCCACTGAATGGGATACCAATATACATTCATCTCACCACTTACAGAAGTGGGAGACTTCTGCTGAATGAAGTTAAATGACAGATTTCCCCCCCAATCTTTCTTTGCAATTGGGAAATTTTTAGCACAAAGATAAACGTTAATACTTCAATTTCTTTACATTCCACATAAGCGAATCGACCCCTTTGGAAAAATGAACAACCGGGTCCTCTTCAGAAAAATCCAGGTTTAGGGGAGAGAAAAGTGTATTCCTTTGAATCTGTACATCCGCCCTTTTCAACAGCCAAGGTTGATGATGAATGTCTCCGTGAAAAATATCTTTTTTATTTTGCGTTGTGTAAAAACAGTATTTTTCCGTAAGGAAATGATCCAGTGTATCCTTGCTCGGGAAAAACTCATTTTCTTTTGGTGTACAGATTCCATCAAACCGAACAGGCAGATTCCTACGCACCGAGTCATAAAAAATGGCGTTCCCTTTCCGTCTTATAGCAATGTCCGCCGAATGGTATGGAAGACGGTACCACCTCTTTGCAATCAACAAGGAAGCCCAATCGTTTACATCAAGAGAGATGAAAAAAACGCCAGGTTTCCCCTCATGTTTTACATATGTCCGTACGTTCACCTCAGAGAAAGGAGCAACCACAGAAAAAAAAGAAAGGCCACGGAAATAAATTCCTTCCATTTCAAATGCCACGATTCCAAGCCAGGCAAATCCGTCATATGTATCAATTTCCAGTACAGATGGTATATAAGGACGGAGCAGCTCGGGCTGAACAGGCCAATGTAGAAATAATGTATTGCGCCATGCCTGCCGCATGATCCAATTATTTGGAGGCAGCGGCAGCAAACGATGCTCGACTTCTTTATATATGTCCATGGTCTCGTCTCCTTTCAAGCATAATTTGTGCTTTTTACTTGCCTTCTATCCCTTATCACAATTTTTCAACGTCGGGACATAGTTTCTTTCATCTGAGCAACAATAAAGACAAGACAAAAGAGATTGGAGGACAAGAGCATGGCGGAAATTTTGTCCTATATTACATTTGGAATTACAGTCTTCTTATTTATCGTTTTTTTGTTTGTATTATTCGGTTGGCGTTGGATCATGAAAAGGATTGTAAAGCAAACGACCAAAATCATTTTTACTGATAGTTATCAGGAAAATATCGTTGAGATAATTCCCGGCCTAAAGCATATGGGAATTCAAAATGTGCTTGAAAATAATTTACGCTCTGAGACCGGCGATCTGCTTCATCGGCCGCTTGGTTCTTCAAAAACATGGCCACATTTGGATACCATCACATTTATACCCGCTCAGACATCACCGTTTCCGGTCTCAAGCGAGGATGATGTAGATGTCAGTGTCACAATTGGACCCAAAGCAAAAAAACCGATGAAAATCGACATCCCGCTTATGATTAGCGGAATGGCCTATGGTGTGGGTCTTAGCCAACAGGCTCGGGTAGCTTTGGCAGGTGCAGCAAATAATACCGGCACTGCCATTAATTCCGGAGAAGGCGGAATCTTGGATGAAGAGTTGGATACCGCTGGAAATTATATTCTTCAGTTTTCCAAAACTGAGTGGGCTAAGGACGAAAAATTTATCAAACGGGCAAACATGATTGAAATCAAGCTCGGTCAAGGCGCTAAGATGGGAATGGGGGCGAAAATCTCACCGAAAAATCTGACAGGAAAGGCTCGGGACATCATGGGGTTGAAAGAAGAAGAAGATGCCATCATCCATGAGCATTTTTTTGAAAACCAGACTTTGAAAGACTTAAAGGAACTAGTTAATGAACTTCGCGACCTGTCAGGCGGCGTCCCAATCGGTGTTAAAATGGGAGCCGGGGGAAAGATCGAAGAAGATATCGATCATTTGCTTGAAATGGGGGTCGATTATATCGCAATTGATGGTGCCCAAGCATCGACCCACGCAGGTGCACCTATTTTAGCCGATGATTTCGGCATCCCTACACTGCATGCAGTTGTTCGGGCTTCAAATCATTTGCGGAGAAGAAAAATGAAAGGACATGTGAGCTTGATTGTTTCAGGTGGACTTGTAGTTCCTGGCCATTTTTTAAAAGTACTGGCGCTTGGAGCTGATGCGGTTTATCTAGGATCTGCTATTCTTTTCGCTTTGGCGCATACTCAGGTTACAAAGGCCGTTCCCTTCGAACCGCCCACACAGGTCGTCTGGCATGAAGGGAAGTTCAAAGAACAGTTTGACGTTAAGGAAGGAACAAAGGGGGCCGAAAAATTCCTGACCTCAAGTACTGAAGAAATAAAAATAGGATTGAGGGCAATGGGGAAAAGCTCCTTGAACGAGTTATCCAGAAAAGACCTTGTTTCTTATGACGAGGCAATGGCGAAAATGATTGGAATCCCCTTTACATTCCAACCATTTCCGGGAAAAGGAAGGAATGGAATAAAGGGTAACGGAAAAGCTCAGGAAAGCTAATGGCATTTTTTAAACATCCAAGGAAAAGCTGAAAAAGGAGGCAGTTTCTGACTAGTTCGTTAAACGAAAAAGGAAACAGTCTGTAAAAACAGCGGCGGGATTGCCAATTTGCCCACGTTTGTATGACGAGTTGGTAATACCGTCGGTATTATTGTCCATTTCAAAGAACAGAACACATCTCTATAAGCTTAGAAACAGTTAATATGTGGAAAAGTTATGAGAAGATGAAAATACAACCATTTTGATTAAAATGCTGTTTTGGCGTTATTGAATAAGCTGTGTTAACTTATAATGGTGTTCGAATAATTAGGAGAGCATCCATAGTCTGACGGAAGACTGGATCTTTTTCACGATGCGACGTCAGCTAGGGAGTTTTCAGTAAAATAAATTCGATAAAGGACAACCATGGAAAAGGGATGTAATCTAATGGAGAGATTCATTGTAATTGGCGCCGGGATTTTCGGTGCCTCCACTGCTTATCATTTGGCCAGAGCGGGAGTGAATGTAACGATCATTGACCGCAAAGATAAGGGACAGGCGACAGATGCCGCTGCTGGTATCGTTTGTCCTTGGCTTTCTCAACGAAGGAATAAAGATTGGTATAGACTGGCAAAAACAGGAGCCGCTTTCTATCCCGGCTTGATTTCAGAACTTGAGGAGGCTGGAGAAACGGAAACTGGATATGCGAAAGTCGGGGCTATCAGCCTCCATACTGACCGAAAAAAGCTGATGGAGATGAAAGATCGGGCTTTAAAAAGGCTAGAGGACGCTCCGGAAATAGGCGAGATCCGGCTTCTGGATGAAGAAGAAACTCGTACCCTATTTCCCCCTTTGGCGGAAACTTACAGCTCCGTGTATGTAAGCGGTGCGGCACGTGTGAATGGCCGGGCACTGCGTGACGCGCTATTGCGTTCAGCGGAGAGGTTAGGTGCACAGATCGTATACGGTGATGCACGGCTTGTGACAGAAGGACAAAAGGTGACAGGCGTTAAGGCTTGCGGCGATTTTTATGAGGCATCAAAAGTTGTGGTAACAGTCGGTGCCTGGATTAGTGATTTGATGCAGTCCGTTGGCATCGGCTTTCGATCGAAGGATTTAAAAGCACAGATTGTACATATGAAACTGCCTGATACACAAACAAAAAATTGGCCAGTGATTATACCACCAGGAAGTCAATACATCGTTCCATTTGAAGACGGTCGGATTGTCGCCGGTGCAACCTATGAAAACTTTACCAACTTCGATCTGCGCGTAACGGCTGGCGGGATGCATGAAATTTTAGAAAAAGCCCTGGAAGTAGCGCCTGGTCTTGAAAACAGCAGCCTGTTAGAAACGCGGGTCGGCTTCAGGCCTTATACGCCCGAATCGATTCCGGTGCTTGGAGAACTGCCTGGATTTGAAAACATCCTCATTGGAAACGGGCTGGGGGCAACCGGCTTAACCGCTGGTCCTTACTTGGGGTCAGAGCTTGCGCGATTGACGTTGGGGGAAGAACCCAAAATGGACATGAGCCTGTACCAAGTGGAGCGGGCTTTAACGTGAGACCAGATCAAATGCGCCTTGGCGTATTTGCGCCCAGATTTTATCGAGCTCAGCTCGATAAATTTCCTCTGAAAATCTGTGGCATCCGCCGGAGGCTTTAACTTTATTCAGCCGGGGTTTGCCCCCCACTGAATGGAATAACAATATGCATTCATCTCACCACTTACAGAAGTGGGAGACTTCTGTTGAATGAAGTTAAAGTCGGCGGCCTACGGCAGGCGCTTTTCTTGAAAAAACTGGCGAGGGATTCCAATCTCGAATCCCTCATATAATTATGCAACTCATCTCTAATCGAGGCCTCCGCATCGTGCTGATTACGGAGTTATAAACGCGTGCTGCCCTGCCGTATATAAATCACGCCAGATTTTGTTGATAGCAGAATCTTCCATAATGGCTTCCATTCCAAGACAACGAATGATGCTTCCAGACCGACCGATGGCATCATGAACTGCCTGTTTACATGTTCCACTAAAATGATCCTCTTGTTCCAACGTAAGTGGCTTCCCGGTTAAATGATCAGCCCAGAGCAGGTCTAATTCTTTATAAAAATCAGCCCTATCTTTTTCAAGCTCTGTCCCTTTTTCCTGTGCAGCGACCAGGACCTTTTCAAAATGACTGGCTCCTTCTTTAAAACGGCGGGATGCTATTGCTTCTGCTTCCTGTTGAAAATGAGCGGCGATTCCGAGGCAGACGGACGTAAAAGTAGCCTGGGAAAATGGAATAAATGGGAATGTATGTACGAAACCGTCATATTCATTTTGTTTCCGCGTTAGATTGAAAGTTCTTTCTTCCGGTACAAAAGCATCTTTCACCCGTATTGCATGACTGCCTGTGCTTTTTAACCCAAAAGCTCGCCAATCATGGAGAACTTCCACTTGTTCCGGCATGAAAATAAAACTGGTCACTTCACCATCATCTTTTATACTGTTTGCTGTAAAAAAGGATGCAAACTCTGCTCCGCTGCAATATTTCCATTCACCGGTAACCAGAAAACCGCCTTGAACTTTTTTGGCCGCTCCTTGTGGATACCCGCTTCCCGCAATAACTGCTTTCTCATCATTGAACAATATATCAACCTGCTCTTTTTGTATATAGGGAACGAACATACCGCCTCCAGATCCAATTGCAGTCAGCCAGCCTAAATTCCCCTCTATTTCGGACATTTTTTCAAATACGCGAAGTGCCTCAGGAAGATCAAGGAATCTCCCGCCTAACTTTTCGGGAACAAACAGTTTAAAAAGCTTCTCTTTGAACATCCATTCCACTAGTTCCTTTGGAACACTCCTTGTTTGATCCATTTCCTTTGCACAGCTTCTAATATTATTTATGATCGATTCACTGAACATTATTTCTTCCTCCTATTTGCCCTTCGTCCTTACAAAAAAAATAAAACAACGTACAGATATCTGCACGCTGTATCCATCACTTTACAGCCAAAAAATTCCGATAATGACAAGCGCTCCTAAAATTAGGCCGCCGATTTGTCCAATCATCGCAGGGGTTACAACCGGCTTTGGCGTAAAAAACTTGATGTCTTCGATGTCCTGTTCCAGCTTTTCCATCTTGGTTCTCATTTCTTTTATTTCATTCAATAATTGTGTATTTGTTTCCTCTCTGGCTTTCAGTTCTTTCAACTCATTCAGTAACTGCAAACTAGTTTCTTCTTTTTCCATCTTGCCTACCTCCGTTCATCTTATTTATCAAATGCGCCTTGGCGTATTTGCGCCCAGATTTTATCGAGCTCCGCTCGATAAATTTCCTCTGAAAATCTGTGGCATCCGCCGGAGGCTTTAACTTTATTCAGCCGGGGTTTGAATCCCCACTGAATGGAATACCAATATACATTCATCTACCACTTACAGAAGTGGGAGACTTCTGCTGAATAAAGTTAAATACGAAATGGCTGTCTGAAAGTTTCATCTGTCTCTGTTCCGGGAAGCGCCACAAGCGTCAAATCTTCTTTTGCCAAATGTTTCAAAACCTGCAGCTTTCGAGCCCTTTTCTCCTTTTTACCCGTGAATTTATCTTTTCTACAATTATATTATACCAGCTAAAGAACTTTCCAATTGTCCCATCAATCCATCCAAACTGCCCAAAATCAATCACTTCATTTTTAAAAATAGTCCAAATATATAAAAATCTGATTTATCCGACGCAGAATCCCGCTCCATGTGATAGACTATGAGAATGATTGGAATATATACAAAATGGGGGGATTTTGTTGAAAGCGATTGTTCATGAAGGTAAGGCAGGAATGGCAGGTCTTTCGTTAAGAGAAATGGAAGTTGGCCAGCCTGGCCAGGGTGAAGTAAGGGTAAAGTTAAAAACAGCCGGGATGAACCATCGGGATTTATTCGTTCTTCACCGTCATAAACCAACGGATCCACCACTTATTATTGGCTCTGACGGTGCTGGGATTGTCGATGCTGTCGGTGAAGGTGTCACCTCTGTCAGTATCGGAGATGAAGTGATCATTAATCCCGGATTGGGCTGGATGGAAAAAAGCGATGCCCCACCTGAAGGATTTGATATTGTCGGACTTCCAGGCCATGGTACATTTGCAGAATACATTGTCATTCCAGCAGAAAATGCTATTCCAAGACCAGAACATCTGATTTGGGAAGAAGCTGGAGTATTTGGACTTGCTGCCCTTACAGGTTATCGTGCATTATTTACAAGAGGAAAAATTACACCGGATATGACGATCCTTCTTCCTGGAGTTGGAAGCGGCGTCATCACCTTTATTTTAAAATTTGCCAAAACAGTAGGAGCTACTGTTTATGTTACTTCGCGCTCGGAAGAAAAGCGTCAGCGCGCCCTTGAACTTGGAGCCGATAAAGCAATCGACAGTGATGGGGACTGGAATGAACAGCTAAGTGGCGAAAAAGTGGACTTGGTGATTGAATCAGTTGGAGCTGCTACTTTCAGCAAATCTCTTGGTCAGCTTCGTCCGGGAGGAACAATCGTCACTTTTGGCGCTTCAGCTGGAGATGAAATAAACTTGGATCTTCGCAGCTTCTTCTACGGACAGTACAACATGCTCGGTACCACCATGGGAAGTGCCGAAGAGTTCAAGGAAATGATTGAGTTTGTGAAAAAACATAAAATCAAACCGGAAATCGAAGCCATTTTTCCACTAAGTAAATATGAAATAGCCTTCAACCGTTTGGAAGAGGCCGAACAGTTTGGCAAAGTTGGATTCTTGATTGATTAATGATTAGAGACAGAGCTCAGCTCTGTCCTTTTTATTCCCAATTGTGGATATTCTTGTGGATAATTTGTTATTTTACTCTGTTCATATGTTAGTAATTCACAGATAGAAAACCTTTTTTTGCTTCAAATGTGGAATTTCAGGCAAGTTATACAGATATTGTGGGTAATTCCTTTGATGGTCTGTGGATAAATCATGTTTTGATCCTGGATCCCACTCCATTTTTAATGTGGATCATCTCTTAAGCAGTTTTTTTGTGGATAGATTTAGCCAGGCACTATGACAAAATGAAAAGGAACATTTATATGAGTTTGACAATCAAAGAGCTTTAATCACGCGAGGAAATCATGTTAGCCTTTCCCGTGATAAAACAGCTGCGGACCCATTTGGATGAAGGCTCTTATCTGAATTGGTCATTGAGGCACGGGAAAAAGAAGACTACAAAATGTTTGCCCTCTTTCATAAAGAAAATATCGTTGCAGTTACTGGTTTCCAGCCTATGACCACACTCTATTATGGGAGGTTCATTAGGGTTTGCGATTTAGTTACGGATGCCAATCATCGTTCAAAAGGATATGGTGAACAACTGCTTTCTTTTGCTCACGAATGGGCGAAGGAAAATCAATACGAAAGTATTGCACTATCCTCGGGACTTCAACGCTCCGATGCGCACTGTTTTTATCAAGAAAAAATGGGTTATGATAAAGTGAGCTATATTCAAAGCAAGTTTAAAGTAATATTTTATCAGCTCGCATTCATACCAATTCCTAAGTTCTAATTCTGTTTGCAACTTCCTCAACAGACAAAAGAACCTCCAGACAAAGCTGGAGGTTCCACATTTCTTCATTATTTTTTCAATAAAGCCGCGCCGGCGATTCCCGGGTTGGTCATTTCATATGCATCTAAAATTTGATCCAGCTCTTCGGCAGTCAATACGCCGAGTTCAAGGCAAAGCTCGCGGACAGAACGCCCTGTTTCAATAGCTTCTCGTGCGATAGCCGCAGCAGCCTCATACCCAATATGTGGGTTAACTGCAGTAATGATCCCTACACTTGATTCTACGTAATGCTTCATTCTCTCTTCGTTGGCAGTAATGCCTGATATGCAGTATTCGGTAAACACTCTGAAACCGTTGGTCATTACCGTGATGGAGTCCATCAAGTTATAGACAAGAACTGGCCCCATAACGTTCAATTCGAATTGGCCCGCTTCCGAAGCAAGGCTTACAGTTTGGTCATTTCCAATGACTTGGAAAGCGATTTGGTTGATAAGTTCAGCCATAACCGGATTCACTTTTCCAGGCATGATGGAAGAGCCCGGTTGTCTTGCCGGAAGATTGAGTTCCGCAAGCCCCGCTCTCGGTCCTGATGCCATGAATCTAAGATCATTTGCAATTTTGGACATGTTGGTCATGCAGATTTTCAATGCGGAGGATACCTCTGTGTAGGCATCAGTATTTTGCGTTGCGTCAACCAGATTCGACGCTGCCAGCATTGGCAACCCGCTGATATCTTCAAGATACTCAACAGCCAGTTTGATATATTTGGGATCTGCGTTTAAACCTGATCCAACTGCTGTTGCTCCTAAGTTCACTTCGTAAAGCCCCTCTTTTGAGCGACAGATACGTTTGATATCCCTTCCTATGACACGGCTGTATGCACCGAATTCCTGGCCAAGACGAATGGGAACAGCATCCTGAAGATGTGTTCTTCCCATTTTTACGACATGGTCAAACTCTTTCTGTTTCGCTTCAAAGGTGGCCTGCATATTTTCCATGACTAATAGCAATCCGTCAAGAACATTCAGAACTGCCACATGGATGGCAGTTGGAACACTATCATTCGTTGATTGAGCCATATTCACATGAGAGTTAGGGCTGATGGAGGCATAGTCGCCTTTCTTTTTACCCAGCAATTCAAGCGCCCTGTTGGCGATTACTTCGTTGGCGTTCATATTCATCGATGTACCGGCTCCGCCTTGAATCGGATCCACGATAAATTGATCGTGCAGCTTCCCTTCAATGATTTCCTGAGAAGCTTCAACAATTGCCTGCCCAATTTCACCCGGCAGCAATCCCACTTCAGTATTTGCCAATGCCGCAGCCTTTTTAACGATGGCCAATGCTTTAATCAGCTCTTCATGAAGCTTGTTGCCCGTAATTGGGAAGTTTTCTACAGCCCTGAGCGTTTGAATCCCGTAATAAGCATCGACGGGTACCTCTTTTGTTCCTAAAAAATCTTTTTCCTCTCGCGTTTCCATGACTGACGCTCCCATTCTTTTCCGTCCCCCATCTGGTATCCTTTTTTACCTGCATTAAAAGTTTACCCGGATCAGTTTTTCAAAATCCGGGCTTTCATAGAATATTTATAGTTCCATATTACATCGTTATACAGCATTTGGAAACAGTAAGTTTTCAAAATTTAATTTTCGTCAAAATTTTCTGCTATATAAATAAAGGCAGTTACTTTCAGCATATGAAAAACATTAAACTTGAACTACTCCCACTTAACAACCTTATGGTCTGTTTGAAGTGGGAGTCTTCTGTCAGGAAATGATAAAATTCCAATCGTTGAAGATTTAGCCTAGAAGGTCTAGGACAAGTGAATGATTCCTGCTTCTAATTTCTGCAATTGAACAATGGCGGAGACGCGAAGAATGACAAAAAATTCATGCTGACTATTCCTAGAGAAAATTCATTGAGCTGTTTCCTTAAACAATTCTCTTTCTCTCCATTTACCGAATCGGTAGTACCCAAACGCAAGAATACTGCTGATAACAAAGCTTGCAGCGATGCCGACGCCGATGCCTTCCTCACCTATTAATTGCGCAAAAATAAACGTGAGCGGATAACGCAAGACCCAGAAAGAAATGATATTGAGCACAAGTACCTGAAACATGGCACCTGATGCCCGAACGACTCCGTTCCACACAAAGTTAAGCCCGAGGAACGGATAGAAAAAGGCGATGATTTTCACATATTCTGTCCCGAAGGCGACCGCCCCTTCATCAGAAATGAACATGCGGATACCCCATCTTGCAAAAATAAAAATGATCATTGCTGCCAAAAGCATCGCCGCCAAGTTCAAAAGTAAGGCATACACCGTGATTTGCCTTACTCGTTCCCATTGTTTGACGGCAATATTCTGGCCCGCCATACTGTTGACCGCCGTCCCAAGTGCATGTGCCGGAAGCATGATAATACTGTCTAGACGCTGCGCCGCCCCAAAACCAGCCACTGCATCAGGACCGAAAGAAGTGACAACACTCATAATCGCAGCGAGTCCCGCTGAAATCACCATCATTTGAAGGCCTGAAGGAATCCCCTGCTTCAAAATCATGGATGCCTCTTCCCTTTTCGGAAGTTTGGGAATGGAAAAAGGGATCTGTTTGAATCGGATGCTCACCAATAGACCATAAAAAAAGGCTGTTCCCTGCGCGACAATCGTCGCATAGGCCGCCCCCTCGATTCCCCATTCAAAAACGTAAATAAACAAAGGGTCGAGAACTGCATTTACAATAACGGCTATCAAAACAAAGCGGACGGGTGTTTTACTGTTTCCAAGCGCCCTGAAAACAGTCGAAATAAAGTTATAACCGAACAAAAAAAAGATTCCAAGAAAGTTGATCTGCAAATAACTGACAGCCCCCGCAATCATTGAGGAAGGAGTGCCTAGGAACTCGAGAATATCCTTTGCAAAAACAACCCCTGCAACGCCAAGAGCAATAGCCATACCACTTAAAATGACAACAAAGGCATTGACAAAACTCCTCAGGCTGATCTCGTCGTCCTTCCCCTTAAGCTGAGAAAGAACTGTCAGCGTCGCATTATTTACCCCAATGATAAAAGAAAGAACAGAAAAAATAACCGTGCTCGAAACCGCTACGGCCCCAAGAGCATTGGCTCCAAGCAAATTCCCAACCCACAGACTATCAATAAATTGATAAGAAGTCTGAAGAAGATTAGTAACCAGAATTGGGAGCGAAAAAGAAAGGAGCTGCTTCCCAATCGGCCCGGCGGTAAAATCCTGCTGTTTCATTGTAGATATCCTTTCTATAAGAAAAGCGAAAGGCGCGCAGGCTCAGGGCGCGACATCCTATCGCTTCGCTTGCACTATTACTTCCTGTACGTCGCAGCTAGACATATAAAAATTTAATTCGAACAAAATATTTCATCTAATTTTATGCTTTCTTATCTTTTGACAATAAAGGTACTCTTCACATTATATATACAGAGCAAAAGAGAAAGCATGATTTTGACTTGTGAGCAGCAATATCAAATGCGCCTTGGCGTATTTGCGCCCAGATTTTATCGAGCTTCACTCGATAAATTTCCTCTGAAAATCTGTGGCATCCGCCGGAGGGCTTTGACTTTATTCAGCCGGGGTTTGAGCCCCCACTGAATGGAATAACAATATGCATTCATCTCACCACTTACAGAAGTGGGAGACTTCTGCCAAATGAAGTTAAAGGAAAACGATGCAATGATGTGCTAATCAAATGATGAATTAAAAATACTTGTGGGGGAATGGCNCAAATGAAGTTAAAGGAAAACGATGCAATGATGTGCTAATCAAATGATGAATTAAAAATACTTGTGGGGGAATGGCAAAAAACAGGGGTTTGGCCATTAATCAAACAATTGATTAAAAAATTTGAAATGCCTGTATCGGGAATACTAATCAATTGTAGAATTGAACTACTCCCACTTAACAACCTTACGGTCTGTTTGAAGTGGGAGATTCCTAAGAACACCTTCGTAACCGAAAGTTTTGATTAGGCTATCCCCGTAGTTCCTACGGTTAGAAGTCTTATAGCTTCGTTTCTAAGGTT
>NZ_QYTW02000021.1 GCF_003605405.2 Siminovitchia terrae
AAAAAATTCCCTTCCTCAGGCATTCGCACAATAGCATGCCGCTTTCGCACGATTCGCCCAGATTTCGCACAATAAGTGGTTCATAGCAAAAAACATGAACCAGAGGTTAAAATAATAACTAGTTCGAAGTAAAAAAACATGATCCAGAAGATAAAAGATGAAGAAATTCTCTTTTTCAGCCATTCGCACAATAACATGCCGTTTTCGCACGATAATGTCTAATTTCGCACGATAAAATGAAAAATCGCACGATAAACTCGATTTTCGCACGATTCGCCAGGATTTCGCACAATAACCGGTTCATAGCGAAAAACATGACCCAGAAGCTAAAGCAATAACCGATTCGAAGTAAAAAACATGTTCCAGAAGGTAAAAGATGAAAAAATTCTCTTCCTCAGGCATTCGCACAATAACATGCCGTTTTCGCACGATAATGTCTAATTTCGCACGATAAAATGAAAAATCGCACGATAAACTCGATTTTCGCACGATTCGCTAGGAATTCGCACAATAAGAGCGAAAAACTTGGGCCAGAGGCTAAAATAATAACTGGTTCGAAGCAAAAAAACTGGATCAGAGCTAGTTCGCAGTCAAAGACAGGGCTCACAGGTAAAATAAATTATGTAATTTCCTCCAAAATCCAAAGTTTGTCTCCTCGGGATGTTGAATGCTTAGCGCCTTCCTTTTGCTTTTGGGATCGTTGAACAGACTTAACAACTTGCTGTATTTCCCACTGCAATCATACATCATCTACAAAACTATCCTTTAAAAATAAAGCCTTTAACTTCATTCAGAAGAAGTCTCCCACATCTGTAAGTGGAGAAATGAATGCATATTGGTATTCCATTCAGTGGGGGTTCAAACCCCGGCTGAATAAAGTTAAAGCCTCCGGCGTATGCCACAGATTTTATCGAGCGGAGCGCGATAAAATCTGGGCAAAATTGATATCATAAAGATTGATTTCAACTAAATACTTTCCTAGAATTAAATGAACTACGCCTAGGAGGAAAAGGGTATGACGATATTTGACATTACTGTTCAAAGTACAGATAGTAAAGAAATTTCCTTAAGTGAATTTCAAGGGAAAGTGTTGCTTATTGTCAATACAGCTAGCAAATGCGGGTTTACTCCTCAACTTAAAGAGTTGCAGCAGCTTTATGATACATACAAAGATCAAGGTTTCATCGTTCTTGGTTTTCCGAGCGATCAATTTATGAAACAGGAATTTGATGATATTCAACAGACGTTGGATTTTTGCCAAAAGGATTATGGTGTGAGTTTCCCGATCTTTGCCAAAGTCCAAGTAAAAGGTGAGGGGGCTCATCCGTTATTCAGGTTTCTGGCCGATTCGAAGGAGGGTTTTGTGACAAAGGACATCAAGTGGAATTTTACAAAATTTTTGATCGATCGACAAGGCCGCGTTGTAAAGAGGTATGCGCCGCAGACAAGGCCTTTGAAAATTAAACAAGTCCTTGAGGATCTATTATAGAAAGGCAATTCCCAAAGTGTTGAGATCAATCCACATCCAAGTCTTTTGTCCTAATTTGCTTTTGGAAGTGTTGACTCCATGAAAAGATGGGTAAGATAAAATAACGTATTGATTGTCAATGGGGCCGTATATTTTGTATAATATAAGTCAAATATAGTCAAAGTCAAGCAAGGTAAGGAGGTGCTTGATGTGCGAAATATATCCGATATTATTGAAAATTATTTAAAGCAAGTTTTGGAACTAAGTGAAAGCGAAATCGTAGAAATAAAAAGAAGTGAAGTGGCAGATAAATTTCAATGCGTCCCATCCCAAATAAACTATGTCATTAACACCCGATTCACTATGGAAAGGGGATACATGGTAGAAAGCAAGCGAGGCGGGGGAGGCTATATTCGCATTTCAAAGGTTAGGCTGCATACTCAGGCTCATTTGCTTGATCAATTGAAGGTTTTAATTGGTCAAAAGATATCACAAAATAGAGCAGAGGATGTTGTCGTGAGGTTGTTGGAAGAAGGTATCATATCAGAACGTGAGGCGAAGATTATTTTAAATATGATTGACCGTTCTGTGTTGTATATAGATCTACCAGAAAGAGATGAATTAAGAGCCAGGATGCTGATGGCCATACTACGGACAATAAAATATGACTAGGAAAAAGGAGGAGGGCTTTGATGATTTGTCAAGAATGTAAAGAAAGGCCGGCCTCTCTGCATTTTACAAAAGTAGTGAATGGGGAGAAAACGGTTGTCCAACTATGTGAGCGATGCGCGCAGGAAAAGGGTGAAATGTTTCTGTTGGAAGGAGATTCGGGCTTTCCAATCAATGCCTTGCTTGCTGGGCTATTGAATCCATCCTTTCATAGTACTGCTTCTCACTCTGCGCTTGGAAGCCAGATTATCCAGTGTAATGTTTGCGGTATGACCTATCAGCAATTCGCGGATATTGGCCGTTTTGGTTGTGCCAACTGTTACAGTGCTTTTAGGGAACAGTTGATACCCATATTAAAAAGGTTGCATAGCGGAAACATAACTCATGGTGGAAAGGTTCCAACGAGGATTGGCGGATCCTTGCACTTGAAAAAGAAGATTAAGGAAAATAAAAACGAGCTTGCTGTTTTGATTGAACAAGAAGAATTTGAAAAAGCCGCAGAGATACGCGACCAAATCCGCTCCCTTGAAAAAAAATTAGCTGAAGGGGAGGAGAAAACGGAATGAGTCTCGAAAAGTTTCTTAATCAGGCTGTCAGTTCCTGGATGAGCTCAGAAGGCCCCGATTCTGATATTATTCTCAGCTCCCGGATAAGATACGCTAGGAATTTACGTAATTATATGTTTCCTACTTTGTTTACTAATGATGAAGCAAGGGAAATAATTAGCAAAACGAGAAGTATTTTTGAACAAAAAGCTAACAACGACTTTGGTAAACTAGAATTCTTGGAAATTGATGATTTGAAAGGTCTGGAAAAAAGGGTGCTGGTGGAAAAGCATTTGATCAGCCCACGCTTGGCTGAACATGCAACACATGGGGCTGTTTTGCTCTCAGAGCAGGAAGATATCAGCATCATGATCAATGAAGAGGATCATATCAGGATTCAATGTTTGTTCCCAGGCCTTCAAATAAGCGAAGCGCTGGAACGGGCAAATGTTATTGATAATACCCTAGAGGAAAGGATCGATTATGCATTCGATGAGAAGTTGGGATATTTAACAAGCTGTCCAACCAATGTCGGTACTGGGCTTCGGGCATCTGTTATGGTCCACTTACCTGCCCTTATTTTGACCCATCAAATGAACCGAATTATTCCAGCAATTAACCAACTGGGACTTGTGGTACGTGGCATTTACGGGGAAGGCAGCGAAGCTTTGGGAAATATTTTTCAAATATCCAACCAAATTACGCTAGGGAAGTCTGAAGAAGACATCATTGGTGATTTGATTAGCGTTGTCCAGCAAATAGTTGCGCAGGAAAGAGCAGCAAGAGAAGCGCTGGTAAAAACATCAAGCATTCAATTAGAAAATAAAGTTTTCCGTTCCTACGGAATTTTAGCGAATAGCAGGATTATTGAAACAAAAGAAGCTTCTGAATGTTTATCTGATGTCAGATTGGGCATAGATACAGGATATATTACTCATCTTTCCAGAAATATTTTAAATGAATTGATGATCTTGACTCAACCGGGGTTTTTACAACAATATGCAGGAGGGCCGCTTCGTCCTGTGGAACGAGATATCAAAAGGGCGGCATTGATACGGGAAAGATTGAAACTAGAAGAGAGTCGGACAGGAGGAGATTAGTATGATGTTTGGTCGTTTTACAGAGAGAGCTCAAAAAGTATTAGCCCTTTCACAGGAAGAAGCAGTTCGCCTTGGACACGGAAATATCGGAACTGAGCATATTTTACTGGGATTGGTCAGAGAGGGAGAAGGGATAGCGGCTAAAGCGTTATACGGACTCGGTCTGGGTTCGGAGAAGATCCAAAAAGAGGTAGAGAACTTGATTGGCCGCGGAAAAGACACATCCCAAACCATTCATTATACGCCGCGTGCGAAAAAAGTGATTGAATTGTCAATGGATGAAGCAAGAAAGCTCGGCCATTCATACGTTGGCACTGAACATATACTGCTTGGGCTCATTCGTGAAGGGGAAGGGGTTGCGGCAAGAGTATTAAATAATCTCGGTGTGAGCCTGAACAAAGCTCGCCAGCAGGTGCTGCAACTGTTGGGCAGCAATGAAGCAAGCAGCCACGGCGGAACTTCCGCAAGTGCCAATACTCCTACACTTGACAGCCTGGCAAGAGATTTAACAGCGATAGCGAGAGAAGGAACCCTAGATCCTGTTATCGGTCGTAATAAAGAGATCCAAAGGGTTATTGAAGTATTGAGCAGGCGCACCAAGAATAATCCGGTCCTCATTGGTGAACCCGGAGTTGGTAAAACTGCGATTGCAGAAGGTCTTGCACAGCAAATTATCAATAACGAAGTGCCTGAAACCCTCCGTGACAAGCGGGTGATGACACTTGATATGGGGACTGTCGTGGCAGGTACCAAATATCGTGGTGAGTTCGAAGACCGTTTGAAAAAGGTCATGGATGAAATCAGGCAGGCAGGTAATATTATTCTATTTATCGATGAACTTCATACATTGATCGGCGCAGGGGGAGCAGAAGGAGCTATTGATGCATCAAATATTTTAAAGCCGTCGCTTGCTCGTGGAGAACTACAATGTATCGGTGCTACAACTCTGGATGAATACCGTAAGTACATCGAAAAGGACGCTGCTCTAGAGCGGAGATTCCAACCCATACAAGTAGATGAACCGACAGTTGAAGAATCCATCCAAATATTGGAGGGGCTCCGTGATCGCTATGAAGCTCACCACAGGGTATCGATTACAAATGACGCAATTGAAGCAGCAGTAAAATTGGCAGACCGTTTTATTTCAGACCGTTTCCTTCCCGATAAGGCGATTGACCTAATTGATGAAGCAGGTTCCAAAGTTCGGCTTCGATCCTATACAACACCGCCAAATTTAAAAGAATTGGAAGTGAAGCTTGAATCCATCCGCAAAGAGAAAGATGCAGCCGTTCAAAGCCAGGAATTTGAAAAAGCTGCTTCTTTAAGGGATTCAGAGCAAAAGCTCCGCGAGGAGCTGGAAGAAACGAAGAAGACATGGAAAGAAAAACAGGGCCAGGAAAATACAGAAGTGACGGTCGAAGATATTGCACAAGTCGTATCAAGCTGGACTGGTGTTCCTGTATCCAAGCTTGCCTCAACGGAAACAGAAAGATTGTTAAAACTCGAAGAGATCCTGCATTCACGGGTTATCGGACAGGAAGAAGCAGTTAAATCTGTTGCAAAAGCGGTACGAAGAGCAAGGGCAGGGCTTAAAGATCCGAAGCGTCCGATCGGTTCCTTCATCTTCCTTGGGCCGACTGGTGTAGGTAAGACAGAGCTGGCAAGGGCGCTTGCAGAATCCATGTTCGGAGATGAGGATGCCATTATCCGCCTTGATATGTCCGAGTATATGGAAAAACATTCAACGTCTCGTCTTGTTGGATCGCCTCCTGGATATGTTGGGTTTGAAGAAGGCGGCCAGTTAACTGAAAAGGTACGTCGTAAACCATATTCTGTCATCTTGCTGGATGAAATTGAAAAGGCCCACCCTGATGTATTTAACATTTTACTTCAGGTATTAGAGGACGGACGCTTGACTGATTCGAAGGGAAGAACCGTCGACTTCCGAAACACTGTTCTCATTTTGACATCGAACGTTGGAGCACAGGCATTACAGCGCAATAAATATGTCGGCTTTGCCATTCAGGATGGAGAGCAGGATTATAAAGACATGAAAGGCCAGGTCATGGAAGAACTGAAAAAGGCATTCCGTCCCGAGTTTTTGAACAGGGTCGATGAAATCATTGTCTTCCATGCTCTGGAGAAACCGCACTTGAAGGAAATTGCTACGTTGATGGCCAATCAATTGATTTCCCGCTTGAAGGAGCAGGATATGGAGCTTGAGTTGACCGATGCAGCAAAAGATAAAATCACAGAAGAAGGATTCGATCCTGAATACGGAGCTCGTCCGCTCAGAAGGGCCATTCAAAAGTTTGTAGAGGACCGACTCTCAGAGGAACTGCTGAAAGGAACGATTAAGATGGGGCAAAAAGTCGTTGTTGACGTAGAGGACGGAGAATTCAAAGTAAGAGCAGCAAGAGAAGGGTCTGCTATTTCCTAATATCTTAGGGGTACATGGAGAACGGAGCCGTGTACCCCATCTTTGTTTGTCAGCTCTGACGGACAGAAGAATAGGGCATCTTAATATGAGTTTGACGATAAACAGGAAATGCCAATGTCCCTGAGCAACGGACAGGGGTAGCTGAGCATTAATTGTTGGCAGAAGCTCAAGCTTTCCAGAATGTGCGTTTTGAGACTGTCGGTGTCCGAACTCTTAAGATCACAAGCCTAAAAGAAAGTGCGTCAAAGCCCGTTCAAAAGGAAGCATCAAAGCAAGCTGAAAGCCTTCCCTCAGGTCTTTACGCTTTTGTTGTTGAATCATGCTGATTTGACATCTACCTGACACACAGGTCCTTTATAGTTAACAGATGAGAAGGGGGAAGAGAGTAATTGGCGAAGAAAAAGACAAAATTCATGTGTCAAAGCTGTGGATATGAATCCCCTAAATGGATGGGACGTTGTCCTGGCTGTGGAGAATGGAATCAAATGGTTGAAGAGGTGGAAATCACCGGAAAGGGTAGAAAAGGATCTCTAAGCCCATCTGATGAAGCGGGAGCTAAAGCGGCGCCGATTACCACCATTCAAACTGAAAATGAACCGAGGGTAGAGACAAAGCTAAAAGAGTTCAACCGTGTGCTGGGTGGTGGAGTTGTCTCCGGTTCTCTCGTGTTAATCGGCGGGGATCCGGGAATCGGGAAATCAACTCTGCTCCTGCAGGTATCCTCCCAACTGGCAGATACGGATAAAAAAGTGCTCTATATTTCCGGCGAGGAATCTGTCAAACAGACAAAATTAAGAGCGGACAGGCTTCATGTTTCTTCCCCCAGCCTTTATATCTATGCAGAAACGAATCTCGAATTTATTCACCAGACAATCTCAGATTTATCCCCGGATTTTGTAGTAGTCGATTCGATTCAAACCGTCTATCATCCTGAGGTCACTTCTGCACCAGGAAGTGTTTCTCAAGTTCGTGAATGTACCGCTGAGCTAATGAAAATTGCGAAGACGAAAGGAATCGCCATTTTCATAGTAGGGCACGTAACAAAAGAAGGAGCCATTGCCGGACCAAGGCTTTTGGAGCACATGGTGGATACTGTTCTGTATTTTGAAGGGGAAAGGCATCATACATATCGCATCCTTAGGGCGGTAAAAAACCGTTTCGGCTCAACAAATGAAATCGGCATTTTTGAAATGAAAGAGTTTGGCTTGGATGAAGTAGAAAATCCTTCAGAGATTTTTCTAGAAGAGAGGTCAAAGGGGACGTCAGGCTCAACGGTTGTTGCATCAATGGAAGGGACAAGGCCGGTGCTTGTGGAAATACAGGCGCTGATTGCGCCGACAAGCTATGGAAATCCACGCCGGATGGCCACCGGTATTGATCATAACCGAGTCTCCTTGTTGATGGCAGTATTGGAAAAACGGGTGGGGTTACTATTGCAGAACCAGGATGCCTATTTAAAAGTGGCTGGTGGAGTAAAGCTAGACGAGCCGGCGATCGATTTGGCTATAGCTGTGAGCATTGCATCAAGCTTCCGAGACCAGCCGACAAGACAAGCAGACTGCATCATCGGAGAAGTGGGATTGACCGGGGAAGTGCGGCGTGTCTCTAGGATTGAACAGAGAGTGCAAGAAGCTGCCAAATTGGGTTTTACCCGAGTCTTGGTTCCCGATAAAAATATTGGCGGTTGGAAAGTGCCCGAAGGAATTGAACTGATTGGTGTAGCAACAGTCGAAGAAGCGCTGCGACAAGCTTTTAATTGAGCTATGTGAATCATAATTGTTACAGAAGTGAAATAGACTCACTAAAGTCATTTTGCTAAAGTAGTAGTAAGTGGGCAGAACACACTAGAGTTATATTAGTATAATATTTTTGTGGGAAACAAGAATGATTCTATAATTAATTAGGGCCTTCATGTTTTTAAAATAGGTAAGTTGCTTATAATTAGGATAAGGAGGTGAGAGCATGTTAAAACGAATAGTTCAGGCGTGTTTTTTGCTTATTGGAGGAACTCTTGGTGTTTTCTTCGTTCCTGAACTTTTAAAATTGGCTTCTCTAGATCAAATCGTTTTAATTAATAATCCATTAGTAAATGCTCTTATAGGTGCTATCATACTTTATGTCATTACTTTTTGGGCGGTTGACCATGTTGTCCATTTTGTTAAATGGTTTGAAGATCGCATTGTCAAAGCCCCTGTCTCAGATATTTTATTTGGAAGTCTGGGATTGATATTCGGACTGATTATCGCCTTCCTGGCAGGACTGGCCATTAACCAGACTGAATTACCTATCGTAAATGAAGTGGTTCCAATATTACTGACCCTGCTGATGGGGTATCTTGGTTTTCAAGTCGGTTTTAAAAAGAAAGAGGAGTTAACAAGTTTCTTCTCCTTCAATCGTGCAAATAAAAAGAAAGAGGATCCAGAAGAGGCCGCCAATCAATCCAAGTACTCTTCAAGAAGGTTGAAAATCCTCGATACAAGTGTCATCATTGATGGAAGAATTGCAGATATATGCCAGACAGGCTTTTTGGACGGTGTTCTTGTTATCCCCCATTTTGTGCTTGCAGAATTGCAGCATATTGCGGATTCTTCGGACGCGTTGAAACGAAACCGTGGAAGGCGCGGACTTGATACATTGAACCGCATCCAGAAGGAAATCAACATCGAAGTGGAAATGTACGAAGGAGATTTTGAAGACGTTCAGGAAGTAGACAGCAAGCTTGTCAAACTGGCCAAGTTAATGAACGGAACAGTTGTCACGAATGACTTCAACTTGAATAAAGTGTGTGAAATCCAAGATGTTCCCGTATTGAATATCAATGATCTTGCAAACGCAGTAAAGCCGGTTGTATTGCCTGGGGAAGAGCTGAATGTCCAGGTCATTAAAGACGGTAAAGAATACAATCAAGGTGTTGCTTATCTTGACGATGGAACAATGATCGTTGTGGAAGAAGGAAGAGATTATATTGGCAAAAGAATTGATGTCATTGTCACAAGTGTTTTACAGACATCTGCGGGTCGAATGATTTTTGCCAAGCCAAAATTATTGGAAAAAGCTTTATAGGAACAGGAGAATTTTAGTTGGATTATCAGGTGATCATCCCCGCCGCGGGATCGGGAAAAAGAATGGGCGCAGGTCGAAATAAGCTATTCATTGAAGTTGCCAATCGGCCGGTCATCCTCCATACACTGGATGTGTTTGCATATGACCCCCACTGTAAAAAAATAATCCTGGTTGTTCAGTCGGGCGATGAAAGTCACTTCAAAGACATTCTGACTGGGCATCCAGGACATGAAAAAATCGAATTTGTTTTTGGCGGTGATGAGCGCCAGCACAGCGTATTTAATGGATTGAAAGCTGCCAGTGAACAGATCATTCTCGTTCATGACGGCGCCCGCCCTTTCATCCGCCAGCATACGATCAGCCGGCTTGTTCAGTCGGCACATGACAATGGAGCTGCGATAGCAGCTGTCCCTGTAAAAGATACAATAAAAAGAGCAGATCAGAATCAAGTGGTTGAGACAGTCGATCGATCGGGCTTGTGGCAAATTCAAACTCCACAAGCTTTTCGTTTGCCAATTTTAATGAGTGCACATAAGCAAGCCGAGGAACAAGGTTATTTAGGAACGGATGAAGCCTCTCTTGTTGAAAAAATCGGCCTGCCTGTCATGATTATAGAAAGTGACTACGATAATATTAAATTAACGACCCCCGAAGATTTGTATTTTGCCGAAGCTATTTTGGCAAAAAGAAAAATGGGGGATAAGTGAGGGGGAACAATAAATATATGTTTAGAGTTGGGCAAGGATTTGATGTACATGAGTTTGCAGAAGGCAGGCCTCTAATTATAGGCGGCATCCGCATTCCTCATGAACGGGGGCTCATTGGCCATTCAGATGCAGATGTCTTATTACATACAGTTGCCGATGCCTGCCTGGGAGCTATTGGAGAAGGCGACATTGGCCGGCATTTTCCAGATACAGACATGGCGAATAAGGATCTAGATTCCGCCCGCTTACTTGCGTATGTATGGCAGCTTGTAAAAGAAAAAGGTTATAAGCTCATGAACGTTGATTGCACAATTATGGCTCAGAAACCTAAAATGGCACCATATATTGAAGCGATGAGGGAGAGAATCGCTGAATTGCTTGAAGCGGACAAAGAACAGGTGAATGTAAAAGCAACGACAACAGAGCGCCTTGGATTTGTTGGGCGGGAAGAAGGCATTGCTTCGCAAGCTGTAGTTTTGATTACAAAATCGAATGATTAGAAGCGTCGGCTTTCAAGAACGCCAGTGTTATTGTAAAATAAAAGCAATAGCGTAGGTGCCTTTGGTGTGATAAAAGATAAGGAAGTGCGAGAGTATCTGTTTATCAGCGTGAAGCAAGGTGAACGCAAGAGGGCATAGTTAATTGGCAGCCGGATAACATGTCCGGCAGGCTTCAAACGCGATATCCTGTCGCTTCGCCTGCACTAGTACTTTCTGTACGTTGGAACGAATGTTTACTTGTCACAGGGGAGCACGAAGTCTGCTAGTTGAAGCTAGGCGCAATGTTTTTCTAGTCTAGACAATTCATCATACTAAAGCAACTATGGAAATATTGAGGAGGCATTACACATGTCAAATGACATAAGGGTACGTTACGCGCCAAGTCCTACAGGGCATCTTCATATAGGAAATGCACGTACTGCACTATTCAATTATTTATTTGCCCGCAATAAGGGTGGGAAATTCATCATTCGGATCGAAGATACGGACCAAAAAAGAAATATAGAAGGCGGAGAGCAGAGCCAGCTGACCTATTTGAAATGGCTGGGCATCGATTGGGATGAGAGCATTGACAAAGACGGAGGCTACGGCCCATACCGCCAATCGGAACGCAATGACATCTACCAAAAATATTATAATCAGCTTTTGGAGAGCGGACAGGCTTATAAATGCTACTGTACGCCGGAAGAATTAGAAGCGGAAAGGGAAGCGCAAATTGCCCGTAAGGAAATGCCGCGTTACTCTGGAAAATGCCGTCATTTAACAGCAGAAGAACAGCAAAAACTCGCAGCGGAAGGCCGCGAACCAAGCATTCGCTTCAAAGTTCCTTCTGGAAGAGAATTTGCTTTTAATGATATGGTTAAAAATAAAGTTTCGTTTGATTCCGATGGGATCGGTGATTTTGTCATCGTAAAAAAAGACGGCATTCCAACGTATAACTTTGCCGTTGCCGTTGATGACTATTTAATGGAAATCAGCCATGTTTTACGTGGGGATGACCACATATCCAATACACCAAAACAATTGATGGTTTATGATGCTTTTGGGTGGGAACCTCCGGTTTTTGGCCACATGACACTCATTGTCAATGAGAGTCGCAGGAAGCTCAGCAAGCGGGATGAATCAATCATCCAGTTTATCGAGCAGTATGCGGACCTAGGGTACATTCCAGAAGCTTTATTCAACTTTATTGCTTTACTCGGATGGTCGCCTGAAGGTGAGGAAGAGATTTTCTCAAAACAAGAATTAATCGACATTTTCGATGCCAATCGCTTGTCGAAATCCCCAGCTTTGTTCGACAAAAACAAGCTTGCTTGGACGAATAATCAGTACATGAAAAAGCAGGACTTGGATAGAGTTGTCGAATTTGCCATGCCGCATTTGAAAAAGGCGGGATTAGTCCCTGAACAGCCGACAGTGGAAGAAGAAAAATGGGCACGGAGCCTCATTGCTCTTTATCAAGAGCAGATGAGCTACGGAGCGGAAATCGTCGAGTTTTCCAAGCAATTCTTCCAGGATGATATTCAATTTGGCGATGAGGAAAAGGCTGTTTTAGAAGAGGAGCAAGTACAGGAAGTACTTCAGGCATTTTATCATCAGGTTTCGGAATTGGATTCGTTTGAAGCAAGCGAAATTAAAAAGGCCATGAAAGCCGTCCAAAAAGAAACCGGGCATAAAGGCAAGAAGCTGTTTATGCCAATCAGAGTTGCTGTTACAGGCGAAATGAGAGGCCCAGAGCTTCCGAATGCAATTGAATTGTTAGGGAAGCAAAAAGTAAAATTGCGGCTTGAGCGCTTGATTCAAGGATAAAAAAGACGCTTGTTAGGAAAGGCTTCAGTTTTGTCTAGCTCCAGCGCAAGGATTAGGCTGCTCCCGTGTAATGGCTGAGTACTGCTCCTTGGGAGTGATCTTGTGATTGTTTCCTAAGTCTGCTCGCCTTTGTGCTTTCCTATTAACATTTTGAACAAAATGTAATATATTATAGTCATAGTTAAAAGCAATGACGAGGAAAAGTAGGGAATCGATGCTAATCAGAGAGAACCGCCACTGGCTGAGAGCGGTTTGAGCTACTCGATTTTTGAACATGCACCTCGGAGCCTTACGTTGAACGGCTGTTGCCAATTAAACGCAAGCGGGTACCCTCCGTTACAAGGGATAAGTTGGGGTGTGAGAATGTTTTAAGACACCCAACCAGAGTGGAACCGCGCCGTAAGCGTCTCTGTATATAGAGACGCTTTTTTATTTTCGGAAAAAAGAGAGGAGTGATCACCATGTTCAAACGAATGAAGGAAGATATTGAAACAGTGTTTGATCAGGATCCGGCTGCCCGCACAAGCATTGAAGTCATCTTGACATATTCCGGCTTGCACGCCATTTGGGCTCACAGAGTTGCCCATGTATTCTTTAAAAGGAAGATGTTCTTTATTGCAAGGCTGATTTCACAGATTAACCGTTTTTTTACCGGGATAGAGATTCACCCGGGAGCGAAAATCGGCCGCCGTTTCTTTATTGACCACGGAATGGGAGTGGTAATTGGTGAAACTTGCGAAATCGGTGACGGCGTCACCGTTTACCAAGGGGTGACACTCGGAGGAACAGGGAATGAAAAAGGTAAGCGGCATCCAACTATTAAAGACAATGCTTTAATTGCAACTGGTGCGAAAGTCCTTGGCAACATTACTATTGGAGAAAACTCTAAAGTCGGCGGAGGCTCGGTCGTTTTAAAAGATGTTCCTCCGAATTCGACTGTAGTCGGGATTCCGGGGCGGGTTGTCGTTAGAGATGGAGTAAAGGTAAGGAAGGATCTGAACCACAGTGATCTGCCAGATCCGATTTCAGATAAATTGGTAACTATGGAGCAGGAAATTGCCCGCTTGAATATGGAGCTTTCAACCCTAAAGAAAGAGAGGAGTCATTCAGGATGACAATCAGAATTTACAACACATTGACACGGCAAAAAGAGGAGTTCGTTCCGCTCGAAGAAGGAAAGGTTAAAATGTATGTTTGCGGACCAACTGTTTATAACTATATTCATATTGGGAATGCCCGCCCGGCGATTATATTTGATACGGTCCGCCGTTATTTGGAATACAGGGGCTATGATGTCCATTATGTCTCCAATTTCACAGACGTTGACGACAAAATTATTAATGCGGCTAAAGAACTTCAAATGGACGCACTCACGCTTGCAAACCGGTTTGTTGATGCTTTTTTCGAGGATGTTCTTGCCTTGGGCTGCAAAAAAGCCGATGATCATCCAAGGGTGACGGAAAATATAGATGTCATTATCGAATTTATTGAAGTGCTCATTCAAAAAGGATATGCCTATGAATCTGGTGGAGATGTTTATTACCGAACAAGGAAATTTGAGGGGTATGGAAAACTGTCGCACCAATCGGTTGATGATTTGAAGGTCGGTGCCCGTATCCAACCTGGTGAATTGAAAGAAGATGCCCTTGATTTCGCCCTTTGGAAATCGGCAAAGGAAGGGGAAATCTTCTGGGATAGTCCATGGGGAGAAGGCCGCCCTGGCTGGCACATTGAATGCTCAGCAATGGCGAGAGAATACCTCGGTGACACAATCGATATTCATGCGGGGGGGCAGGATTTGACTTTCCCTCACCATGAAAATGAGATAGCCCAATCTGAAGCCATGACTGGAAAGCTTTTTGCCCGCTATTGGATGCATAATGGCTATATTAATATCGACAATGAAAAGATGTCTAAATCACTCGGGAATTTTGTGTTGGTCAATGACATCATCAAGCAAATCGATCCGCAGGTTCTAAGATTTTTCATGCTGTCTGTACATTACCGAAATCCGATCAACTACTCAGAAAATCTCGTAGCGGATGCAGGTGCTGGACTTGAAAGGCTGAAGACGTCTTACCAAAACTTGAAACACCGGCTTGAAACAAGCGCTGACCTAGCGGGTGATGGGCAGGAATGGATAGATAAAATAAAAGCTCTACATCAGGAGTTCATAGACAAGATGGATGATGACTTCAATACAGCTGATGGTATCTCTGTCCTCTTCGAACTGGCAAAGCAAGCTAATTATTATTTAATGGAGAAAAATACATCTGTTGCTGTTATCCAGGCATTCATGGCGGAATTTGAAGATTTGTTCCCTGTATTGGGGCTTGAACTGGAAACGGAAGAGCTGCTGGATGAGGATATCGAACAACTCATTGAACAACGGAACCAGGCCAGAAGGGATCGCAATTTCCAACTGGCAGATCAAATCCGCGACCAGCTAAAAGACATGAATATCATTTTGGAAGACACGGCACAAGGCACTAGGTGGAAGCGGGGATGACCATGAATCTTCCGCCAAAAGTGGATTATAAACAGTTGAATAGTTTGGCACTCGCCTATATGGGCGATGCTATTTATGATGTTTTCATTCGCGGCTGTTTGTTGGAAAACGGGAAAACAAGGCCTAATAAGCTTCATTTGGAGGCCACTCGCTACGTTTCAGCAAAAGCACAGGCGGCCGCTTTGAAGGTATTGATCGATACCGACTTTTTATCAAAGGAAGAACTCGAAATTGCCAGGCGGGGCAGAAACGCCAAGTCAGGAACGGTCCCCAAAAACACCGATGTTCAAACATACAGGCACAGCACTGCTTTGGAGGCGTTGATTGGCTGGCTATACTTGGCAAATAAGCAAGAACGTTTGGAAGAGTTGATTGAAAAAACCATCGAAGTTATAAATCAAGAAAGAGGAGGAGCTATATGAGCCAGCAGTGGATTGCAGGGAAAAACCCCATATTGGAAGCACTCAGGTCGGAACGAGACATTCATAAAATCTTGATAGCTGAAGGATCCCAAAAAGGGCAGATGCAAGCCATCGTTAAGCTGGCCAAAGAAAAACGGGTCCAGATTCAATATGTCCCAAGAAAAAAAATCGATCAGATGACTGAAGAAAACCACCAAGGTGCCATCGCGGAAGTGGCCGCCTATCGGTATGCTGATTTGGAAGAGCTGTTCGAGCAGGCAGCATTAAAGGGAGAAGATCCCTTTTTCCTTATACTGGACGAGCTCGAGGATCCGCATAATCTCGGCTCCATTCTAAGGACAGCGGATGCAGCGAGTGTTCATGGAATCATTATCCCGAAAAGGCGGGCAGTTGGTCTGACATCAACGGTTGCGAAACTATCGACTGGTGCGATTGAACATATACCGGTTGCGCGCGTAACGAATCTTGCTAGAACAATTGATGAGTTAAAAGACCGGGGCATTTGGATCTTTGGGACGGATGCTGAAGAAAGTACGGATTACCGCCAGATGGACGCTTCCCTTCCTCTTGCCGTTGTCATTGGCAGCGAAGGCAAAGGAATGAGCCGGTTGGTTAAAGAAAAATGCGATTTTCGGATACATTTACCAATGGCTGGGCACGTAACATCATTAAACGCTTCTGTGGCGGCTGCTCTTTTGATGTATGAAGTATACCGCAAGCGCCAGCCGTTGGAGAGGTGAGTACATGGATATTTTGATCGTCGACGGTTACAACATGATCGGTGCCTGGCCCGAGCTTGTTCAACTAAAGCAAAAGGATTTGGCGGAGGCAAGGGACAGGCTCATAGAAATATTGGCAGAGTATCAGGGGTTTACTGATTTCAAAGTGATTGTTGTTTTTGATGCTTATGATGTAAAAGGGATTGAAAAAAAATATACGAAGCATCGCGTTGATGTGATTTATACAAAGTCGGAGGAGACTGCCGATGAACGGATTGAAAAATTGGCTAATGAGCTAAACACCCGTACAACGCAAGTTTATGTGGCTACTTCTGATTTTACTGAACAGTGGGCGGTTTTTGGACAGGGAGCTCTGAGGATATCAGCCCGAGAGTTGTTGGAGGAAATATTAGACACAGAACGCAGAATTGAAAAGAAGGTCGAAAAAACGCAAGAAAAGGCTCCTTTACGCAGGATAAATTTAAGTCAGGATATGACAGAAATCTTTGAAAAGTGGAGACGAGGAAAAAAATGATTGGTTGACGTTAGAAAATTCTGTCATGTATAATAATTCTATCGACGGTTTTACAGGAGCGGGGGATCAGAGTGATTTCATACATTAAACTAGATAAAGACACAGCTTTTGATTTGCTGGAAGATGAAGCGCTGATTGAACTGGTACACAAAGGTAATAGTGAAGCTCTTGATTATCTAATTAAAAAATACCGTAATTTTGTAAGGGCGAAAGCCCGGTCCTATTTTCTGATAGGAGCGGACAATGAAGATATTGTACAGGAAGGCATGATTGGGCTTTATAAAGCAATCCGTGATTTTAAGGAAGAAAAACTCGCCTCATTCAAAGCTTTTGCTGAACTTTGCATTACGAGACAAATCATTACCGCCATCAAAACTGCTACCCGTCAAAAACATATTCCACTTAACTCATATGTTTCCTTGGACAAGCCCATTTATGATGAAGAATCAGACCGGACACTCATGGATGTCATTTCCGGAGCAAAAACCATGAATCCGGAAGAACTACTCATTCATAGGGAAAGGTTTAATAGTATAGAAGATAAAATGACAGAACTGCTAAGTGATTTGGAAAGGAAAGTGCTTGCCCTTTATTTGGACGGGCGCACTTACCAGGAAATTTCCTATGAGCTAGACCGGCATGTGAAATCGATCGATAATGCTCTCCAAAGGGTGAAAAGAAAGCTGGAACGCTATTTGGAATTGCGTGAAATCACTTTTTGAACGCCGTACGCCATATTGACGATACTTTCTTTTCGTGGTATTTTTTAAAAGATATGTTGATATAAGGTGCGGTTGTGATGAAAAGCAAAATTATATGGGCTTGCAGTGATTGTGGTTCTAGAAATTATACGACGGACAACAGAGAGAAGTCATCCAAGAGGTTGACAATCAAGAAGTATTGTAAAAACTGCAATGCACACACAGTCCATCAGCAAACAAAATGACCCTTGTAAAAGAAGTCCGTTCATTTACAGATGTTGGAGGTTCGATCATGTCAAGCATAACTCAATTTTTCCGCAATGTCGGCTCGGAAATGAGAAAGGTGAGCTGGCCTAAACGGAAAGAACTTGTAGGATACACCATAACGGTTGTCACAACAGTCGTGATACTCGCTCTATTTTTTGCGCTTGTCGATCTGGGAATTTCTAGAACTGTTCGGTTCTTTCTAGATCTATAAAACAACTGACTTTTATTTGATAAATTTGTATATAAGCCTTCTTCTCGTGGTATAATATAAGAACAATAAAAATGCCGCCGTATTTTCAAAAAAGCCCGGTCAACGGGTTTTTTCACTTGCTTAAAGAAAAGCAAAAGCGCCCGTTTAGCGACGTACAAACTGGAGATGCGGAAGACGGCCGTTTAGGGGAGACAAGCGCTGGCAGGCTCAGAACGCGACATCCTGTCTAGCACATCCTATGCGCTGGAGGGCAATCTTGTGAAGTCGTTCTTTGACTTCATTGGATTGACCGAAGCGACCTTGAGCCCCTGCCGTCTGAAGCTAGACACCGGAGCACTCCATTAATGAGATAAAGGAAACACGGCACGAAGGCCTCAGGACGCGACATCTTGTCCGTCGGAGATAAAATTTAGATTAAATAGGGAGGGAAGGACATTCAGTCCCGCTCAATGGAAAAAAATTGGTACGTTGTCCACACATATTCCGGATACGAGAACAAGGTGAAAACGAATCTTGAAAAAAGAGTAGAATCTATGGGGATGCAAGATAAGATTTTCCGCGTTATTGTTCCAGAAGATGAAGAAACAGCCACGAAAAACGGAAAGACAAAAACGGTTAAGAAAAAGGTTTTCCCTGGGTATGTACTGGTTGAGCTCATCATGACGGATGATTCTTGGTACGTCGTAAGGAACACTCCGGGAGTAACAGGATTTGTCGGCTCCGCAGGCTCTGGTTCTAAACCGACTCCGCTTTTGCCAGAAGAAATCAATTATATATTAAGAAGAATGGGCATGGAGAAGACTCCTATCGACGTGCAGTTTGAAGAAGGCGAATCCGTAACGGTGAAAGAAGGGCCGTTTGCTGAATATACGGGTAAAATTGATTCGCTAGATTTGGACAAGGGTAAAGCGAGAGTGCTTGTGAATATGTTCGGACGTGAAACCCCTGTTGAACTTGACTTTGCACAAATTGAAAAAATAACATAAAATAACTTGTTTTTTGACATCAAAAGTGGTAATATTTTTTAGGTTAGATCTCGTAAGAGACGTTATGAAAGATGAGTGGGAGGGGAAAGACCCCTATTACCACATCACGGACTTAAGGAGGTGTGTCTCGTGGCTAAAAAAGTTATCAAAGTAGTAAAACTTCAAATTCCTGCGGGTAAAGCAAACCCAGCTCCGCCAGTTGGACCGGCATTGGGTCAAGCAGGTGTAAATATCATGGGATTCTGTAAGGAGTTCAATGCCCGTACATCAGATCAGGCGGGATTGATTATTCCGGTTGAGATCACTGTGTTTGAAGACAGATCCTTTACATTCATTACTAAAACTCCGCCTGCGGCTGTTCTATTGAAGAAAGCGGCTGGCATTGAATCAGGTTCCGGGGAACCGAATAAAAAGTCGGTTGCTACCGTAAAACGCGATAAAGTACGTGAAATCGCTGAAACAAAAATGCCTGACCTAAATGCAGCAAGTGTTGAAGCAGCTATGCAAATGGTTGAAGGCACTGCACGCAGTATGGGAATTAAGATCGAAGACTGATCGTTTAGGAGGTTGCAGAGCTGCATTCTTGTACCCTGCAACCTTTATTCGTGGGAGGTTTTTCCGCTAAAACCACAATATAGGAGGATTAATGATGGCTAAGAAAGGCAAGAAATATCTCGAAGCTTTAAAGCTTGTCGACCGTTCAAAAGCTTATGCAATCAATGAAGCAATTGAACTTGTCAAAAAAACAGACTTCGCTAAGTTTGACGCTACTGTTGAAGCGGCATTCCGTCTTGGAGTAGACCCGAAAAAAGCGGACCAACAAATCCGTGGCGCGGTTGTACTACCTAACGGTACTGGGAAAACTCAACGTGTCCTTGTTTTTGCAAAAGGGGAAAAAGCGAAAGAGGCTGAAGCAGCTGGCGCTGATTATGTAGGGGATGCAGAATTCATCAACAAAATCAACCAAGGTTGGTTTGACTTTGATGTAGTTGTTGCCACTCCAGACATGATGGGTGAAGTTGGTAAACTCGGACGTACGCTTGGACCAAAGGGTCTAATGCCTAACCCGAAAACAGGAACAGTTACATTTGATGTTGAAAAAGCTGTAAATGAAATCAAAGCAGGTAAAGTGGAATACCGTTTGGATAAAGCTGGTATCATCCATGTACCGATTGGAAAAGTTTCCTTTGAAGACGAAAAACTTCAAGAAAACTTTACAACGATCTTTGATACAATTCTAAAAGCTAAACCAGCAGCTGCTAAAGGAACATTCATGAAAAATGTTTCCATCACATCTACGATGGGACCTGGAATCAAGGTGGATCCTTCTACAGTAACTGTAAAAGCATAAGTTGACAACATTTTATCTTGTTGATAGAATATAAAAGTTGAAAAAATAACATTTGTACCGTAGACAGCAGGTGCTCCATGGAGCTTAATATCCCGCCGAGGTCATTGCGATATATTATATTCAATCTGTTTGTGCAGATTGGACGCAAAACCTCCATGTCTATTGCCTGGAGGTTTTTTATATTTATCCGGTATGAATGTTCATCTGAGAATTGGGAGGTGTAAGGATGAGCAAAGTAATTGAGCAAAAGAAACAAATCGTTGAAGAAATTGCAGGTAAAATGAAAGCTAGTGTATCTACTGTTATCGTAGACTACCGTGGTTTGAATGTGGCTGAAGTGACTGAGCTTCGCAAACAGCTTCGTGAAGCAGGCGTTGAATACAAAGTTTACAAAAACTCTATGGCACGCCGTGCAGCTGAGGAAGCTGGCCTTGCTGAACTTAACGAGCAGCTTGTAGGTCCAAATGCGATTGCATTCAGCACTGAGGATGTAGTTGCCCCTGCGAAAATCTTGAATGATTTCGCAAAAGATCACGATGCTTTAGAAATTAAAGCAGGTGTCATCGAAGGAAACGTTGCTACAGTTGAGGAAATCAAGGCGCTTGCAAGTCTTCCTTCCCGCGAAGGATTGCTTTCCATGTTGCTTAGCGTTCTTCAAGCTCCAATGCGTAACTTCGCACTTGCAACTAAAGCTGTTGCTGACCAAAAAGAAGAAGCGTAAACTGGGCATAGTCATATAAAATTTTTAAAAAATCTGGAGGAATAAATCATGACGAAAGAACAAATCATTGAAGCTGTCAAAGAAATGACAGTTCTTGAGCTTAACGATCTCGTAAAAGCAATTGAAGAAGAATTCGGCGTAACTGCTGCTGCTCCTGTAGCTGTTGCTGGTGGAGCTGCTGCTGCAGATGCTGGTGCAGAGCAAACAGAATTCGATGTAATTCTTGCTAGCGCTGGCGCACAAAAAATCAAAGTTATCAAAGCTGTTCGTGAAGCTACAGGCCTCGGCTTGAAAGAAGCGAAAGAGCTTGTTGATAACGCTCCTAAACCAATCAAAGAAGGCGCATCTAAAGAAGAAGCTGAAGAGCTCAAAGCGAAACTTGAAGAAGTTGGAGCAGAAGTCGAAGTTAAGTAATGATGTATTGATAGAAAAGCTCGCTTATTTAGCGGGCTTTTTTCGCACTTTTACTAGAAATGCGTAAACGCCTGTTTATTGACACACAGTCTGGGGTGTATCCGACGAGAGACAAGGTGACGAAGACAGCCTCAATTCGCTGCATCCTGTGTGTCGCTAGACAACGAGAAAAGCATTAGCTCCTATTTTCGACGTTTTTTTACCAATCGGAGGTTGCTATGACAGAGCATTATTATTCGCGTAAACCTGAAGTGGGCAGTGATCCTATTTACTGGGATGCGAGGTTACGGGATCATTCTTTTCGTTTCAAGACAGACCGCGGTGTTTTTTCAAAGCAAGAAGTGGATTTTGGTTCCCGGCTTTTGATTGATACTTTTGAAATACCGGATGTTAGCGGTCCTTTGCTTGACCTAGGGTGTGGCTATGGTCCTATCGGGTTAAGCCTTGCCAAGGACTTCCCAGAGAGAATGGTCCACATGGCTGATATTAATGAGCGTGCGGTTGGATTGGCGAAAGAAAATGCAGCTGCCAATCATATCGAAAATGTGAAAATCTATGAAAGTGACGGCTTCCAAAGTGTTGAAGAAAAAGGTTTTGCTGCCATATTGATCAACCCGCCTATCAGGGCCGGGAAACAGGTCATCTTCAACATGTTCGAAAAAGCCTTTCGTCATCTCGCAGATAATGGTGAACTGTGGATTGTGATTCAGAAAAAACAGGGCGCCCCTTCCACAAAAGTAAAATTGGAAGAGATCTTTAGTCAAGTCCAGACTGTGGGTAAGAAAAAAGGCTACTATATTTTTCAATCAAAAAAGTTTGCATCTCTTTGACTCTTGTGCTAATATTGTAAGATGCTAATACCATGCTTTCCATAATAAAGCTAATAGTTGTATATTTATTGGCTATTATGGGAAAAATTATTTAATATAGGTTCGTCTCAGGAAATTGTGGTTTTCAAAGTAAAACCATTTTTCTTTTTGTAAGAAAAAAAGTGTAAAATTAGACGAAGGTTATTATTCGAATTATGATGTGGTAGGTCTAGCTCCAGGCGCCATTGGCTCGAGGTCACAAGCCAAATTGCTGTGGTGGCTGAAAAGCTGCCTCCTCGCCATTCGTCTTGTGCTTGCCTCCTAAGGCTGCGCGCCTTACGCTTTTCTTTTTGTCTGATGATTCGTATCCTGCTTGATTAGAGCGGATAGGATGAATAAAATGCATGATTTTTGAGGGGTGAATCAGTTGACAGGTCAACTTGTTCAGTATGGACGGCACCGCCAGCGCAGAAGCTTTGCTAGGATCAGTGAAGTATTGGAACTGCCAAACCTTATTGAAATTCAATCTTCCTCTTATCAATGGTTTCTTGATGAGGGCTTAAAGGAAATGTTTCAGGACATCTCCCCAATTGAAGATTTCGCCGGGAATCTATCATTGGAATTTATCGATTATAGTCTCGGTGAACCAAAATATTCTGTGGAAGAATCTAAAGAGCGCGATGCCACATATTCCGCTCCGCTTCGTGTCAAATTGCGTCTTTTAAATAAAGAGACCGGCGAAGTTAAAGACCAGGATGTGTTCATGGGAGACTTCCCGCTGATGACAGAAATGGGAACATTCATCATCAATGGGGCAGAGCGTGTCATAGTTTCACAGCTGGTGCGTTCTCCAAGTGTTTATTACAGCGCTAAGATTGATAAGAATGGTAAGAAAGGCTTCACTGCCACTGTCATTCCGAACCGCGGCGCATGGCTGGAATATGAAACAGATGCGAAAGATGTTGTGTATGTCCGTATCGACCGGACGAGGAAACTGCCGGTAACGGTTCTTTTGCGTGCACTGGGTTTTGGTTCTGATCAAGAAATCATCGAATTAATAGGAGATAACGAGTATCTCCGAAACACACTGGAAAAAGACAACACAGAGAGCGCTGAAAAAGCGTTGCTTGAAATCTATGAACGTCTTCGCCCAGGTGAACCTCCAACAGTTGAGAACGCGAAAAGCCTTCTTGTTTCGCGCTTTTTCGATCCAAAAAGATACGATTTGGCCAACGTTGGACGTTATAAAATCAACAAAAAACTCCATATTAAAAATCGTCTTTTCGGTCAACGGCTGGCAGAAACCTTGGCCGATCCCGAAACCGGCGAAATTATTGCGGAAAAAGGCACTCTACTCGACCGCCGCACATTGGACAAATTGATTCCTTACCTTGAAAAAGGCGCAGGTTTCAAAACATATAACAATCATGGCGGTGTGCTGGAAGAGGACATTACCGTTCAAACTATTAAAATATATGCTCCGCATGATGATGAAGAAAAAGAAATCAATGTCATCGGCAATTCTTTCATAGAGGAAGAAATCAAGAATATTACGCCTGCCGATATCATTGCTTCCATCAGCTATTTCTTTGATCTTCTTTATGGAGTCGGTGATACAGATGATATCGACCATCTGGGTAACCGCCGTCTTCGTTCTGTTGGAGAACTGCTTCAAAACCAGTTCAGAATTGGATTGTCTCGTATGGAGAGGGTTGTGCGTGAGCGGATGTCTATCCAGGACATCAATACAATCACTCCACAGCAATTGATCAATATTCGTCCGGTTATTGCATCCATTAAGGAGTTTTTCGGAAGCTCTCAGTTGTCACAGTTCATGGACCAGACGAATCCATTGGCAGAATTGACTCATAAACGGAGACTTTCTGCTCTTGGACCAGGTGGTTTGACACGTGAACGTGCCGGGATGGAAGTTCGGGACGTCCACTATTCACACTATGGACGTATGTGCCCGATTGAGACACCAGAGGGCCCGAACATCGGATTGATCAACTCGCTGTCCACTTTTGCGAAGGTGAATCGCTTCGGTTTTATTGAAACACCTTACCGTCGTGTTGACCCTGAGACAGGTGCGGTCACTTCTCAAATTGACTATTTAACTGCAGACGAAGAAGATAACTATGTTGTCGCGCAGGCAAATGCTCCATTGACAGAGGAAGGCACTTTCGAAAATGACGAAGTCATTGCTCGTTTCCGTGGGGAAAACACCGTGATTAGAAGAGACCGGATTGACTACATGGACGTTTCTCCCAAGCAGGTTGTGTCTGCTGCAACAGCATGTATTCCATTCTTGGAAAACGATGACTCCAACCGTGCCCTAATGGGAGCGAACATGCAGCGACAGGCCGTTCCTCTTATGCAGCCGGAAGCACCGCTTGTAGGTACTGGAATGGAGTATGTATCTGCGAAGGATTCAGGTGCTGCTGTAATTTGCAAGCATAATGGTGTTGTGGAACACATCGAGGCGCGAGAAATTTGGGTACGCAGAATCCAGGAAATTGACGGGCAGGAAGTAAAAGGCGATCTTGATAAGTACCGCCTGCAAAAGTTTATCCGTTCTAACCAAGGAACCTGCTATAACCAGCGCCCGATCGTAAGTGTAGGCAACCGTGTTGTCAAAGGTGAAATCCTTGCAGACGGTCCATCCATGGATCAAGGGGAATTAGCACTTGGCCGAAACGTCCTCGTAGGATTTATGACATGGGAAGGCTATAACTACGAAGATGCGATCATCATGAGTGAAAGACTTGTAAAAGATGATGTTTATACATCGATTCATATTGAAGAATATGAATCTGAAGCTAGGGATACAAAACTTGGTCCTGAAGAAATGACAAGGGATATTCCAAACGTCGGGGAAGATGCCCTTAAAAACCTTGATGAGCGCGGAATCATCCGTATTGGTGCGGAAGTCAAGGACGGCGACCTGTTAGTCGGAAAAGTAACACCAAAAGGTGTAACAGAGCTGACAGCTGAAGAGCGCCTGCTTCACGCCATCTTTGGTGAAAAAGCACGTGAAGTCCGGGATACTTCCCTCCGAGTGCCTCATGGCGGCGGCGGAATCGTCTTGGATGTAAAAGTGTTCAACCGTGAAGACGGCGACGAGCTTTCTCCGGGTGTGAACCAGCTTGTCCGTGTATATATCGTTCAGAAAAGGAAAATCTCTGAAGGGGACAAAATGGCGGGACGCCACGGTAACAAAGGGGTTATCTCCCGCATTCTTCCGGAAGAGGATATGCCATACATGCCTGACGGCACACCTATCGATGTCATGCTTAACCCACTTGGGGTTCCTTCAAGGATGAACATTGGCCAGGTGCTTGAGCTGCATTTGGGTATGGCCGCGAGATACTTGGGACTGCATATGGCATCTCCAGTATTTGATGGTGCAACCGAAGAGGATGTATGGGCAACGATTGAAGAAGCCGGCATGGCTTCTGATGCGAAAACGGTCCTTTATGACGGACGAACAGGGGAAGCTTTTGATAACCGTGTCTCCGTTGGAGTCATGTATATGCTGAAACTTGCGCATATGGTTGATGATAAGCTGCATGCTCGTTCAACAGGCCCTTACTCACTCGTTACTCAGCAGCCGCTTGGTGGTAAAGCCCAGTTTGGCGGTCAGCGTTTCGGGGAGATGGAGGTATGGGCGCTTGAAGCATACGGTGCAGCATACACTCTTCAAGAAATCCTTACGGTAAAATCTGACGATGTGGTTGGACGTGTGAAAACATATGAGGCAATTGTTAAAGGTGAAAACGTCCCAGAACCGGGCGTTCCAGAATCATTTAAGGTTCTGATCAAAGAACTGCAAAGCCTTGGAATGGATGTTAAAATCCTGTCCGGGGACGAACAGGAAATTGAAATGCGCGAGCTTGAGGACGATGATGATCTTCACCAGGCAGACACATTGAACATTGCTCCTGAAACTAAAGTGGAAGAAACAGCTGCTACAAAGGAGTAAATGATGTCAGATAAGGCAATTAGGGTAAAACCTGTATATGAAAAGGGAGGTAGGCCCCTTGCTGGATGTAAATAACTTCGAGTATATGAAAATCGGTCTCGCTTCACCCGATAAGATCCGTTCATGGTCTTTTGGTGAAGTAAAAAAACCGGAAACAATCAACTATAGAACTTTAAAGCCGGAGAAGGACGGTCTTTTCTGCGAGCGGATCTTTGGTCCGACAAAAGACTGGGAATGCCACTGTGGAAAATACAAACGAGTGCGATATAAAGGAGTCGTTTGTGACCGCTGTGGCGTGGAAGTGACCAGGGCAAAAGTCCGCCGTGAGCGCATGGGGCACATCGAACTGGCTGCTCCTGTTTCTCACATCTGGTACTTCAAAGGAATTCCAAGCCGGATGGGACTTCTATTGGATATGTCCCCCCGGGCTTTGGAAGAAATTATTTATTTCGCTTCTTACGTAGTGACAGATCCTGGAGACACTACGCTTGAGAAGAAACAGCTTTTATCTGAAAGGGAATATCGTGCTTATCGTGAAAAGTACGGTTCTACTTTCAATGCTGGAATGGGTGCGGAGGCTATTAAAAAGCTTCTGCAGGACATAGATCTTGACAAAGAAGTTGAGATCTTGAAAGAAGAACTAAAGACAGCACAAGGCCAGCGGCGTACACGTGCTATCAGAAGGCTTGAGGTGCTAGAGGCCTTCCGTCACTCCGGAAATCATCCGGATTGGATGGTGCTTGATGTACTTCCAGTTATCCCGCCGGAATTGCGCCCTATGGTTCAACTTGAGGGCGGTAGGTTCGCTACATCGGATCTGAACGATTTGTACCGTCGTGTGATTAACCGGAACAACCGTCTGAAAAGACTCTTGGATCTTGGAGCTCCCGGCATTATCGTCCAAAATGAAAAGCGGATGCTGCAGGAAGCTGTTGATGCTCTCATTGATAATGGACGAAGAGGCCGTCCGGTTACAGGACCTGGAAATCGTCCGCTCAAATCCCTCTCACATATGCTGAAAGGTAAGCAAGGGCGTTTCCGTCAAAACTTGCTCGGTAAGCGGGTAGACTATTCAGGCCGTTCCGTTATCGTCGTCGGACCAAGTCTGAAGATGTATCAATGTGGTCTTCCAAAAGAGATGGCTTTGGAATTGTTCAAACCATTTGTTATGAAGGAACTCGTTGAAAAAGGCTTGGCTCATAATATTAAAAGCGCCAAGCGTAAAATCGAACGTGTTCATCCGGAGGTTTGGGATGTACTGGAAGAGGTCATCCGCGAACACCCAGTACTTTTAAACCGTGCACCGACATTGCACAGGCTGGGAATTCAGGCGTTTGAGCCAACTCTTGTCGAAGGAAGGGCAATCCGCCTTCATCCGCTTGTATGTACGGCTTATAATGCGGACTTTGACGGTGACCAAATGGCTGTCCATGTTCCGTTATCCGCTGAAGCCCAGGCAGAAGCAAGGCTTTTGATGCTGGCAGCGCAGAACATCTTGAACCCAAGGGATGGTAAGCCAGTTGTTACACCTTCTCAGGATATGGTTCTCGGGAACTATTATCTGACACTGGAGCGCGAAGGTGCTACAGGAGAGGGTATGGTATTCGGCAATGCAGATGAGGCGCTTTTGGCGTATTATAACGGATATATCCACCTGCATTCACGGATTGCAATCCATGTAGATTCTCTGCCAAATGAGAGATTCTCTGAGGAACAGCGTAAAAAATTATTGGTAACGACTATGGGTAAAATAATTTTTAATGAAATTTTGCCTACTTCGTTCCCATACATCAATGAACCGACGAAAGAGAACCTGGAACTAAATACGCCAGAAAAGTATTTTGTTGGTACAACAGAGAATGTTGCAGAATTTATTAAAAAACAACCGCTGGTAAAACCATTTAAGAAGAAAATTCTCGGGAATGTCATCGCCGAGATCTTTAAAAGGTTCCAGATCACTGAGACATCCAAAATGCTTGATAGCATGAAGGATCTTGGTTTCAAATATTCAACTAAAGCGGGAATTACGGTCGGAGTATCCGATATCGTGGTTCTTGCAGAGAAAGAAACAATTCTTGAGGAAGCTCAGACCAAAGTTGACAATGTCCTGAAGCAGTTCAAGAGGGGTCTCATCACAGATGAAGAACGCTATGACCGCGTCATTTCCATCTGGAGTGCCGCAAAAGACGAAATTCAGGATAGGTTGATGCAATCCTTGGAAAACCTCAACCCGATTTACATGATGAGTGACTCTGGTGCGAGGGGTAACCCTTCCAACTTCACACAGTTGGCGGGTATGCGTGGACTTATGGCCAACCCGGCTGGACGGATCATCGAACTTCCAATTAAATCAAGCTTCCGGGAAGGATTGACAGTACTCGAGTACTTTATCTCTACCCACGGAGCACGTAAAGGATTGGCCGATACCGCTCTGAAGACAGCTGACTCAGGTTACTTGACAAGAAGGCTGGTGGATGTGGCGCAGGATGTTATTGTCCGTGAGGATGACTGTGGTACTGACCGAGGCTTGCTTGTTTCAGCGCTAAAAGATGGCACAGAAGAAATCGAGTCTTTGGAAGAAAGGCTGATTGGACGCTTCACCCGGAAAAAGATCGTTCATCCTGAAACAGGGGAAACCATTATTGAAGAGAATACCCTTATTACAGAAGATACGGCGAAAGAAATCGTCAACGCGGGAATCGACAAAGTCTGGATTCGCTCGGCGTTCACTTGTAATACGCGCCATGGCGTTTGTAAAAAATGCTACGGCCGCAACTTGGCAACTGGCTCAGTAGTGGATGTTGGTGAAGCGGTGGGAATCATTGCCGCTCAGTCAATAGGAGAGCCAGGTACCCAGCTTACGATGAGGACTTTCCACACCGGTGGGGTAGCCGGAGACGATATCACGCAGGGTCTTCCACGTATTCAGGAATTGTTCGAAGCCCGTAATCCGAAAGGGCAGGCAGTCATTTCTGAAATCAGCGGTGTTGTTATTGCCATCAATGAGGGCAGGGATCGCCAGCATGAAATTGTCATACAGGGCGAGATTGAAAGTAAAACATACAATGCACCGTATACAGCTCGACTGCGTGTAGCAGTGAACGATCGAGTGGAACGAGGGCAGGAACTGACCGAAGGATCCATTGATCCGAAGGAACTGTTGCGTGCCAAAGACGTAGCTGCCGTACAAGAGTATCTTTTACTTGAGGTACAAAAGGTTTACCGCATGCAAGGTGTTGAAATTGGCGACAAGCATATCGAAGTGATGGTTCGCCAAATGCTGCGGAAAGTCAGAGTAACAGACGCGGGAGATACCGATGTACTACCGGGAACATTACTCGATATTCATCAGTTTACGGATGCAAACGAAAAAGTGTTGCTTGAAGGAACCCAGCCTGCAACCGGACGTCCGGTATTGCTCGGTATTACAAAAGCATCGCTTGAGACGGATTCCTTCTTGTCAGCAGCTTCATTCCAAGAAACAACACGTGTGTTGACAGACGCTGCCATCAAAGGTAAGCGGGATGAGCTGCTTGGCTTGAAAGAGAACGTCATTATTGGAAAACTGGTTCCGGCGGGAACCGGAATGCAGCGCTACAGAAGAGCGAGCGCTGTATTGAAGAAAGAAGAAGACGACGCAGTCAACGTAGAATAGCAGCAGAGCCGCCGGCGATTTTGCCGGCGGATTCTTGTAAAGAGAAGATCATGTAAGTTGGTTTTATATATATCGATGGGCAAAATCCCTAATACCAACGTACAGATTACGCACTAATTTTGCCAACGCCGCAGACGTGACATTGCGCTTTTCTCAAGCAAAAATTTCGCTTTTATTGTTGACATTAAAAATACCAGATGATACTATATTCAAGGTGATCCTATCATAATAACCTGTTGCTTTGGAGGATGCGTAAAATTGTCTTATGAAAAAGTATTGCAGGATGCAAATTTGATAATAGGAACAAAGCAAACAGTAAGAGCTCTGAGATCAGGTCATGCGAAGGAAGTTTTCGTTGCGCAGGATGCCGACTCCAGAATTACAGATAACATCATTAATACAGCGAAAGAGCTGGATGTGCCTGTTACCAAAGTCGACTCCATGAAAAAACTTGGCAAAGCATGTGGTATTGATGTAGGGGCGGCAGCTGTTGCCATCATTCACTAAAGGTGTTTTTGCAGAGGACGCGTATGTTGTCCGCAAAAACTTGTTTTTTTGCTTTAAAAAGAACCACCTGGATGTGTGGGTCTATAGAAAACCGGAAAGGAGGAAGCATTAATGCCTACAATTAATCAGTTGGTACGTAAACCAAGAAAGTCAAAAGTGACTACTTCTGACTCTCCAGCACTTAACAAAGGGTACAATAGCTTCAAGAAAGCAAGCACAAACGTTTCTTCTCCACAAAAGCGTGGCGTATGTACTCGTGTTGGTACAATGACACCTAAAAAACCGAACTCTGCGCTTCGTAAATATGCTCGTGTTCGTTTGACAAACGGAATTGAGGTAACTGCCTATATTCCTGGAATCGGACATAACCTTCAAGAGCACAGCGTTGTATTGATCCGTGGTGGACGTGTTAAAGACTTGCCGGGTGTACGCTATCACATCGTTCGTGGTGCGCTTGATACAGCTGGCGTTGAGAACCGTGCACAAAGCCGTTCTAAATACGGAACAAAACGACCTAAAGAGAAAAAGTAATGTAATATTATTCACTGTTTGTGAAAGGAGGAACAACAATGCCACGTAAAGGACCAGTCGCTAAAAGAGATGTGCTTCCTGATCCGTTATACAACTCCAAACTTGTAACTCGTCTAATCAACAAATTGATGATTGACGGTAAGAGAGGAAAAGCACAATCTATCCTATATTCAGCATTTAACCTAGTTCAAGAAAGAAGCGGTAAAGACGCAATGGAAGTCTTCGACCAAGCTTTGAAAAACATCATGCCGGTCTTGGAAGTAAGAGCTCGCCGTGTGGGTGGAGCAAATTACCAAGTGCCAGTTGAAGTACGTCCGGAACGTCGTTCAACATTAGGTCTTCGTTGGTTAGTGAACTACGCACGTCTTCGTGGAGAAAAAACCATGGAAGAGCGTCTTGCCAACGAAATTCTTGATGCTGCAAACAACAGCGGAGCTTCAGTTAAGAAGCGTGAAGATACACATAAAATGGCTGAGGCAAACAAAGCATTTGCCCACTACCGCTGGTAAGATATATTACTATTTATAAACTAGGAAGGAGAAAGACGAGATGCCTAGAGAGTTCTCCTTAGAAAAAACTCGTAATATCGGGATCATGGCACACATCGATGCCGGTAAAACAACGACAACCGAGCGCATCCTTTTCTACACAGGGCGAATCCATAAAGTGGGTGAAACTCATGAAGGTGCTTCCCAAATGGACTGGATGGAACAAGAGCAGGAACGCGGAATCACAATCACATCTGCTGCTACAACAGCACAGTGGAAAGGACACCGTGTCAATATCATCGATACTCCTGGTCACGTAGACTTCACAGTTGAAGTTGAACGTTCCTTAAGGGTTCTTGATGGAGCTGTAACTGTACTCGATGCACAATCCGGTGTTGAGCCGCAAACTGAGACAGTTTGGCGCCAAGCAACAACTTACGGAGTTCCACGTATCGTATTCGTTAACAAAATGGATAAAATCGGTGCGGACTTTTTATATGCTGTAAAAACACTTCATGATCGTCTGGATGCCAATGCACATCCAATCCAGCTTCCAATCGGCGCGGAAGATACTTTCAAAGGTATCGTAGACCTCGTTGAGATGAAAGCTTGGATTTATGAGGGCGACGTGTTGGATGCTACTGAATCAGAGATTCCGGAAGATCTTCAAGATCAAGCCGAAGAACTGCGTGCAAGCTTAATTGAGGCTGTAGCAGACTTTGATGAAGAGCTTATGATGAAATATCTCGAAGGAGAAGAAATCTCCAACGAAGAGCTTAAGGCTGCAATCCGTTCAGCAACTTTGAAAGTTGAATTCTACCCTGTACTTTGTGGAACAGCTTTCAAGAACAAAGGCGTTCAGCCTGTGCTTGATGCAGTTGTTGATTATTTGCCTGCTCCGACAGATATTGAATCAATCAAAGGGATTGTACCTGGTACAGACGAGGAACTCGAACGTCATGCTGATGATAAAGAGCCATTTTCAGCTCTTGCGTTCAAAGTAATGACTGACCCTTATGTCGGTCGTTTGACTTTCTTCCGCGTGTATTCAGGCGTTCTTGAGTCTGGTTCTTACGTTCAAAACTCTACTAAAGGGAAACGTGAAAGAATCGGACGTATCCTTCAAATGCATGCGAACCACCGTGAA
This sequence comes from Siminovitchia terrae, assembly GCF_003605405.2. Lineage (GTDB taxonomy): Bacteria > Bacillota > Bacilli > Bacillales > Bacillaceae_C > Siminovitchia > Siminovitchia terrae. The sequence goes on from NZ_QYTW02000021.1 coordinate 32,257, forward strand.
GAGATCTCTACTGCTTACAGCGGTGACATCGCGGCAGCGGTAGGATTGAAAGATACAGGTACAGGTGATACGCTTTGTGACGAAAAGAATCTTGTAATTCTTGAGTCTATGGAGTTCCCTGAGCCGGTTATTTCAGTCGCTATCGAACCAAAATCAAAAGCGGACCAAGATAAAATGGGTACTGCACTTGCGAAATTGCAAGAAGAAGACCCGACTTTCCGCGCTGAAACAAACACAGAAACTGGCCAAGTAGTCATCTCGGGTATGGGTGAACTTCACCTTGATATCCTCGTTGACCGCATGAAGCGGGAGTTCAAAGTAGAAGCCAACGTGGGTGCTCCGCAGGTTTCTTACCGCGAAACATTCCGTTCTTCCGCCCAAGTAGAAGGAAAGTTCGTTCGCCAATCAGGTGGACGTGGACAGTTTGGGCACGTTTGGATTGAATTCTCTCCAAATGAAGAAGGAAAAGGCTTTGAATTTGAAAATGCCATCGTTGGTGGTGTTGTTCCACGTGAATACATCCCTGCAGTCCAAGCTGGACTTGAAGATGCACTGGATCAAGGTGTCATCGCAGGTTATCCGCTGATTGATGTCAAAGCGAAATTGTATGATGGTTCCTACCATGACGTTGACTCGAATGAGATGGCGTTTAGGATTGCTGCCTCTATGGCACTTAAAAACGCGGCAAAGAAATGTGACCCTGTCTTGCTTGAACCACTTATGAAGGTTGAAGTCGTAGTTCCTGAAGAATATCTTGGGGATATCATGGGTGATGTTACATCTCGTCGCGGACGCGTTGAAGGTATGGAAGCAAGAGGAAACGCACAAGTGGTAAAAGCTTTCGTTCCGCTTTCCGAAATGTTCGGATATGCAACATCCCTTCGTTCCAATACGCAAGGGCGCGGTACTTACACAATGCACTTTGACCACTATGAAGAAGTACCAAAATCCATCGCTGAAGAGATCATCAAAAAAAATAGCGGTGAATAATTGATTTTATTGCATCCATCAAGTATAACTACTAGTAGATGATATTCGGGCGGCTTTAAAGCGGGGAAAAAATCCTTCTTTAAAGCGCTCATCCATACTTATTATTTTTTAAAATTAAAGGAGGATTTCCTAATGGCTAAGGAAAAATTTGATCGTTCCAAAGAACATGCGAATATTGGTACAATTGGTCACGTTGACCATGGTAAAACAACTTTGACTGCTGCTATTGCTACTGTTCTTTCTAAAAAATTGGGTGGAGAAGCTAAGTCTTATGACCAAGTTGACAACGCTCCTGAAGAAAAAGAGCGTGGAATCACAATCTCTACTTCTCACATTGAATATGAAACTGAAAAACGTCACTATGCACACGTTGACTGCCCAGGACACGCTGACTATGTTAAAAACATGATCACTGGTGCTGCGCAAATGGACGGAGCTATCCTTGTTGTATCAGCTGCTGATGGTCCAATGCCACAAACTCGTGAGCATATCCTTCTTTCTCGTAACGTAGGTGTTCCATACATCGTTGTATTCATGAACAAATGTGACATGGTTGACGATGAGGAACTTCTTGAATTAGTTGAGATGGAGATCCGCGATCTTCTTTCTGAATATGAATTCCCTGGCGATGACATTCCTGTTATCAAAGGTTCTGCTCTTAAAGCTCTTGAAGGTGAAGCAGAGTGGGAAGAAAAAATCGTTGAATTGATGGACGCTGTTGATGAGTACATCCCAACTCCAGCTCGTGAAACTGACAAGCCATTCATGATGCCTGTTGAGGACGTATTCTCTATCACTGGTCGTGGAACAGTTGCTACTGGCCGTGTTGAGCGTGGACAAGTTAAAGTCGGTGACGAAATAGAAATCATCGGTCTTGCTGAAGAGTCTAAGAAAACAACTGTTACTGGAGTAGAAATGTTCCGTAAGCTTCTTGACTATGCTGAAGCTGGGGACAACATTGGTGCACTTCTTCGTGGTGTTGCACGTGAAGACATCCAACGCGGACAAGTATTGGCTGCACCTGGATCCATTACTCCACACACTAAATTTAAATCTGAAGTTTACGTTCTATCCAAAGAAGAAGGTGGACGTCATACTCCATTCTTCTCTAACTACCGTCCTCAGTTCTACTTCCGTACAACAGACGTAACAGGAGTTATTGAGCTGCCAGAAGGTGTAGAAATGGTTATGCCTGGCGACAACATTGAAATGACAGTTGAGCTTATCTCCCCAATCGCGATTGAAGACGGAACTCGTTTCTCTATCCGTGAAGGTGGACGTACAGTTGGTTCTGGTGTCGTTGCTTCAATTGAAAAATAAGAAGAATCACTTATGATAAAAGAGTAGGGGACTGATCAACCCTACTCTTTTTTTTTGTTCGATACTTGGGTTCACCACACAATTTTGCGAAAAAATACATGCAAATACCCAAAAGATTGCGGGTACAGGCGACTAACATAAAACGAATCATAGAAGCAGTGGGAGTGGAAAACCGCATTGGACTTCATGTGCAAGTAAAACCCTCAGTCATCGTCTCTGCAGATACAGATGGTCTTCAAAGCGAAGGATTCTGTTAGTGCGGGGTAGTGCTTTGTGGAGAACAATTTCTTGTCTAGGATCATAACTTTCAATTGAATGAAACCGGAATGTTGGCATATTTCCTCGACAGTACTGTAGCATAACTTATTCTTTTCCCATAGAAAAAGCACCTCAAGTTGTATTTAAACCAACTAAAGGTGCTTTTTATTTTTCTCTTTTTATAGGGCAGGCCCGAGCGTTTGTGGGAAATTCTTTTGTTGACCGATTATTTCTTCAGGCCATCGTACATGATGTCAATATTATACTTTAGATACTTAATATACGTATCGACCTCATCCCCTGGTTTTCCAATTTCATCAGAATAGATCGGTTTTTCATAGATAGGTACTCCCGATTCCTTGGAAACTGTTTCCATTGGACGCGGGTCAACATTAGATTCCCGGAAGAGGATAGGAACATTATGTTCTTTAAGGAACCCGATAAGTGCTTTTATTTGTTTGGGTGAACCATTTTCTTCTGTATCAATCGCCCAGATATAGGCTTCCTTTAATCCATAACGACTAGTCATATATTGAAAAGCCCGCTCACTTGTCACTAAGATTCTATCTTCTTCAGGTATGCTACTGAGTTTTTCTTCATATTCTTTTTCAATCTCTTTCAGTCTTTCTAAGTAAGCATTACCGCGTTTTTCGTAATTTTCTTTTTTATCAGGATCGATTTTGATGAATGCGTCTATCATGTCCTCTGCCATGATAATTCCTACATTGGGGTCGATAAAAGCATGAGGATTAATTTCTTCTTCTTTCCCATCATGGCTTGTTATATGCATTGGCTCTACACGTTCTGTCAAACTGAAGACATTCTCTTCTTTCTGTCCAACAGAATCAATCATTTTAAAAAACCAGCCGTCTTTACCGCCTTCAAGGTTTAGGCCGTTATAAAAAAGTACATCCGCATCAGTAGCTGCTTTAATATCTTCAGGCAAAGGTTCATATTCGTGAGGATCCGTACCTGTAGGGACTAAGTTATGAATAACGACATCGTCCCCGCCAATTTCCTTTGCAAGGTCTTCAATGATTGTAAATGAAGTGACGACCTTCAACTGTCCATCATCTTTAGATCCTGAACTACCTCCGGAATCCGAGGTCGATTTCTTGTCCCCGCACGCAGCAAGTAAAAATGCCGCGATACTTGCTAGCACAATCCATTTCATAAACTTCTTCATTTTCTACTAAACTCCCTTTCATTCTATAAAATATTTCTTTATTAGCTTGTTCCGGCAGGTTTTCAGTTCCTAACCAACTGATATTCTTTGTTTGTTCGTTTTTAACATTCTCCAGAAGATGCCCTGTTTCGGAGAGAACAAAAATGCAACCAAGAAAATAACTGTCGTAGCCAATGCGATAACCGGCCCAGACGGCAGATTATAGACAAAGCTGAAATATAATCCGATGATCGAAGAGAGTGCCCCAAATACCGACGCAAGCACAATCATCGTTGATAATCTATTTGTCAAAAGATAAGCTGTTGACGCCGGTGTAATTAACATGGAGACAACGAGAATAACTCCTACTGTCTGTAAGGATGCCACAGTGACAAGTGTTAGAAGCGCCATGATCATATAATGAATCAATCTTGTTTTAAGTCCATAAGCTGCGGCCATTGTTTCATCAAAGCTTGAAACGAGCAACTCCTTATAAAATAGAACAACAACAAGGATGACTGCAGCTCCAACAATAAGGGTCAGCCACATGTCAGACGTTCTGACCGAAAGGACGTTTCCGAACAAAATCTGCGTTAAGTCCGTTGCACTTTGAGCAAGGGTAATTAAAATAATTCCCAAAGCAAATGCCGCAGTAAAAACAATTCCGATCGAAGAGTCATTTTTAACACGGCTGTTTTGACTGATTAACCCGATACCGAGTGCCGTCAAGATACCTGTCGCTACGGCCCCATAGAAAAAATTGACTCCAAGCATGTATGAAATGGCCACCCCGGGAAGAACAGCATGCGAAATCGCGTCTCCCATCAAGGCCATTCCGCGCAAAACGATGAAACTGCCGATAACGCCGCAAATGATCCCGACTATAATTGATGTCACAAAAGCTTTCTGCAAAAACTCATATGTCATTAAATCATTAATGAACTCCACTACACTCCGACCCCCAGACTTCCAAGCATATTGATCGGGGCTTTGTATGCAGCCTGCATCAATTCCGGTTTGAAGACATGATCTACGGGGCCAGCGCCTATTAATTCTTTATTGATAAGAATGAGATCGTCAAAATAACTTTGTACTTTCATTAAATCATGGTGGACGACAAACACAGTTTTACCTTCATCACGTAATCCTTTTAAAATGCGAATGATGACCTCTTCGCTGGAAACATCAATTCCGACAAATGGTTCATCCAAGAAGAAATACTCCGCATTTTGTGCTAAAGAACGTGCAAGAAATACTCTTTGCTGCTGGCCTCCAGATAGCTCGCCAATTTGGCTGTTTGCAAACTGCTCCATTCCTACTTTCGCAAGACACTCCATCGCCCATTTTTTGTCTTCCTTTTTCGGACGATGAAAGAGGCCCAGTTTTGGATAGGTCCCAAGAAGCACTGTGTCTTTAACAATAATCGGAAAATCCCAATCAATATTCGACCGTTGGGGGACGTATGCAATCTTTTTCCTCATTTCTTTTAGCGGCCGTCCCCCAATATTGATCTGTCCGCTATCCCTTGGTATTAATCCCAAGGCCGCTTTCATCATTGTGGATTTACCAGCGCCATTTGGTCCAATAATCCCGACTAATTTTCCATGGCTGCAAGTGTAATTGATGTTCTTTAGAACTTCCTTTCCATAATAGGAAACAGATAAATTGCGCACGGATATAGCCTGATCTTTCAAAACCTTCACCTTCTTTTCTATAACAATGTATATTTAATTTTTTAGCCAACCTCTACTATATTGCCTCAAAGACAAATAGTTGCCCTAAGGAAACTTATTAATCATAATATACAAACCGAGCTGTTTTGTAAACACCTTTCATACAAAAAATTATTTTTAACGATATATAGAAAAGAAAAACCTTTGTTGAAAAATTATTGGAACGTCTGTATAATGAAACAGTCAAATTTAACGGCATTATTTGTTGTTTCATATTGCAATGACCATCTATTGTATGTATAATGTATAATGTTGGTCATTTGACAGCAATGATGCGGAAGGTTGCCGACACACCCGGCCGCTTTGCCATGGCGAGTGTGGGGGAAATTTCCGCGGAGTATGTCTATTTTTTAAATAGGCGAAAAGGAGGGAAAGTAATGGCAAAACAAAAAATCCGGATTAGATTGAAAGCTTACGATCACAGAATTTTGGATCAGTCTGCAGAAAAGATTGTAGAAACGGCAAAACGTTCAGGTGCAAATGTATCAGGACCAATTCCGCTTCCAACAGAGAAATCTGTTTACACAATCTTGCGTGCGGTTCATAAATACAAGGACTCCCGCGAGCAATTCGAAATGCGGACACATAAACGTCTGATCGACATCATCAGTCCTACACCACAAACTGTGGATTCATTGATGAGACTCGATTTGCCGTCCGGCGTGGACATTGAAATCAAACTTTAATAAATAATTAATGAAAGAAAGCAGGAGGTGTGACTCATGGCCAAAGGAATCTTAGGTAGGAAAATCGGTATGACGCAGATTTTTGCTGAAGACGGAAGACTTCTCCCTGTAACAGTAGTTGAAGCTGCTCCCAACGTTGTTCTTCAAAAGAAAACAGTTGAGGCGGACGGATACGAAGCTGTTCAAATCGGTTTTGAAGACAAACGCGAAAAGCTAGCCAACAAACCTGAAAAAGGACATGTTGCCAAAGCAGAAACTGCACCTAAGCGCTTCGTACGTGAGTTAAATAACGTAAATCTAGATGAATATGAAGTTGGTCAAGAGATCAAAGTTGATATTTTCGCAGAAGGCGATGTAGTGGATGTAACAGGAATTTCTAAAGGGAAAGGTTTCCAAGGTGTTATCAAACGCCACGGTCAAGGCCGCGGACCAATGTCCCACGGTTCCCACTTCCACCGCAGCCCTGGATCAATGGGCGCTGTTGACCCAGCTCGTGTATTCAAGCAAAAGAAACTCCCTGGACAAATGGGCGGACAGAAAATCACTGTTCAAAACCTTCAAATTGTCAAGGTTGATGCAGAACGTAATCTTCTTTTGATCAAAGGAAATGTCCCTGGATCGAAAAAAGCATTGCTTGAAATCAAAACTGGAATCAAGGTTAAATAAATAGTTTCGTAAGGAAAGGAGGAAATGAAATGCCAAAAGTAGCCGTATATAATCAAGAAGGTTCTAAGGTCGGAGAAGTGGATCTCAACGATTCTATTTTCGGAATTGAGCCAAACAACCATGTTTTATTTGAAGCAATCGTCATGCAGCAAGCTTCATTAAGACAAGGTACATCTAAAGTAAAAACACGTTCGGAAGTGCGCGGCGGCGGACGTAAACCGTGGCGCCAAAAGGGCACAGGTAGAGCACGACAAGGATCTATCCGCTCACCACAATGGCGCGGTGGTGGAACAGTATTCGGACCGGTTCCACGCAGCTACAGCTACAAGCTTCCTAAGAAAGTACGCCGTCTTGCTATCAAATCAGCATTGTCTGCAAAAGCTTTGGAAGAAAGCATCCTTGTAGTAGAAGCATTGACTTTCGATGCTCCTAAAACAAAGGAATTTGCTAAAGTTTTACAAAGCTTGCCAGTTGGCAAAAAAGCGTTGGTTGTAACTGATGTTCCAGAAGACAATGTGGCACTTTCTGCAAGAAACATCCCAGGAGTTACAGTTGTTGATGCAAACAGCATCAACGTGCTTGATGTTGTTGGGCATGAAACATTGATCCTGACGAAAGCCGCAGTTGAAAAAGTCGAGGAGGTGCTTGGGTAATGGATGCACGTGACGTTATAAAGCGCCCCGTAATCACAGAGCGTTCCATGGACATGACAGCTGACAAAAAGTATACTTTCGAAGTTGACGTCAAAGCCAACAAAACACAGGTGAAAGACGCAGTAGAAAGCATCTTTGATGTAAAAGTCGCAAAAGTCAATGTCATGAACTACAAAGGTAAATTCAAACGTATGGGCCGTTTTGCAGGCTACACAAACAAACGCCGCAAAGCAGTGGTCACTTTGACTGAAGACAGCAAAGAAATCGAGTTTTTTGAAGTTTAATCTTTAATCTTTCAATAAATGCAGAGGAGGGAAAAAAATGGCGATCAAAAAATACAAACCTACCTCCAACGGTCGACGCAACATGTCAAGCTTGGACTTTGCCGAGATTACTACTGATAAACCGGAAAAGACATTGCTTGCGCCTCTTAACAGAAAAGGCGGCCGTAACAGCCAAGGTAGGACTACAGTTCGTCATCGCGGAGGCGGTCATAAACGTCAATATCGTATTATCGACTTCAAACGCAACAAAGATGGTATACCCGGACGCGTTGCTACTATCGAATACGATCCAAACCGTTCCGCAAACATTGCTTTGATCCACTATAATGATGGTGAAAAGCGTTATATTCTAGCTCCAAAAAACCTTCAAGTGGGCATGGAAATCATGTCTGGTCCTGAAGCTGACATCAAAGTAGGAAATGCTCTTCCGCTTTCTTCCATTCCAGTTGGTACAGTTGTACACAACATCGAGTTGAAACCTGGTAAAGGCGGCCAGCTTATCCGTTCCGCAGGAACTTCAGCTCAGGTTCTTGGTAAAGAAGGTACAAAATACGTGCTTGTCCGTTTGAACTCAGGTGAAGTGCGCATGATCCTTGCTACCTGCCGTGCAACAGTCGGTGAAGTGGGTAATGAGCAGCATGAACTTGTAACAATCGGTAAAGCAGGTCGTTCACGCTGGTTGGGCAGACGTCCTCACGTTCGCGGTTCCGTTAAGAACCCTAACGACCATCCACATGGTGGAGGAGAAGGAAGATCACCAATCGGTCGTAAGTCTCCTGTTACTCCTTGGGGTAAACCAACTCTTGGTTACAAAACAAGGAAGAAAACAAACAAGTCGGATAAATTTATTGTACGCCGCCGCAAAAAATAACGAGGTTGTCCTACGGTTCTTTAATCGGACCGTAGCGCAATCACGAAGGGAGGTACCAGCATGGGTCGCAGCCTGAAAAAAGGACCTTTTGTAGATGAGCATTTGATGAAAAAAGTTGAGAACTTAAATGAGACTGACAAGAAACAAGTGATCAAAACTTGGTCTCGCCGTTCCACAGTATTCCCGGCATTTGTCGGACATACAATCGCAGTCTATGATGGACGCAAGCATGTTCCAGTTTACATCAGTGAAGATATGGTTGGCCACAAGCTCGGTGAATTTGCGCCAACTCGTACTTATAGAGGTCATGCCGCAGATGACAAAAAAACAAGACGCTAATGAGAGGAGGGCATCCTAATGCAAGCAAAAGCTGTTGCTAAAACAGTTAGAATTGCTCCTCGTAAAGCACGCCTGGTCGTCGATCTTATTCGAGGAAAGCAAGTAGGCGAAGCAATTGCCATCTTGAAGCATACTCCAAAAGCAGCTTCTCCGGTTGTAGAAAAGCTTTTGAAGTCTGCTGTAGCAAATGCAGAGCATAACTATGACATGGACGTAAACAACCTTTTAGTATCAAAAGTATATGTTGATGAAGGTCCGACAATGAAACGTTTCAGACCACGTGCTCAAGGTAGAGCCAGCCAAATCAACAAACGAACAAGCCACATTACAATTGTGGTATCAGAACAGAAGGAGGGGTAGTTCGTGGGTCAAAAAGTAAACCCTATTGGAATGCGTATCGGCATTATTCGTGATTGGGAATCCAAGTGGTACGCAGACAAAGAATACGCAACTTTACTTCACGAAGATATAAAGGTGCGTGAATATATCGAAAATCGTCTCAAAGACGCTTCGGTTTCCAAAATTGAAATCGAACGTGCTGCAAACCGCATCAACATCACTGTCCACACAGCCAAGCCTGGAATGGTTATCGGTAAAGGTGGAAGTGAAGTAGAAGCCCTAAGAAAAGCATTGAACAAGCTTACAGGCAAACGAGTTCATATCAACATCGTTGAAATCAAAAAAGCTGATTTGGATGCGAAACTTGTTGCTGAAAACATCGCTCGTCAATTGGAAAGCCGGATCTCTTTCCGCCGTGCGCAAAAGCAGGCGATCCAGCGTACATTGCGTGCAGGTGCACAAGGTATCAAAACAATGGTTTCCGGCCGACTTGGCGGAGCTGATATCGCTCGTTCGGAACACTACAGCGAAGGAACTGTTCCACTTCATACACTTCGCGCAGATATCGACTATGCACATGCTGAAGCAGATACAACATACGGTAAGCTCGGCGTCAAAGTTTGGATTTACCGTGGAGAGGTCCTTCCAGAAAAGAAAAAGTCTGAGGAAGGAGGAAATTAATCATGTTAATGCCTAAAAGAGTGAAATACCGTCGTCCACATCGTGGAAACATGCGCGGTAAAGCAAAAGGCGGTACTGAAGTAGCATTCGGTGAATACGGTCTTCAAGCTCTTGAAGCTTCTTGGATCACAAACCGCCAAATTGAAGCAGCAAGGATCGCCATGACACGTTATATGAAACGTGGCGGTAAAGTATGGATTAAAATTTTCCCTCATAAAGCTTATACAGCTAAACCTTTGGAAGTACGGATGGGTTCCGGTAAAGGGGCTCCTGAAGGCTGGGTAGCTGTAGTAAAACCTGGCAAGATCATGTTTGAAATTGCTGGTGTATCTGAAGAGGTGGCTCGTGAGGCACTTCGACTTGCATCCCACAAACTTCCAGTAAAATGTAAGTTTGTTAAACGAGAAGAAATTGGTGGTGAACGAAATGAAGGCTAAAGAAATCCGTGATTTGACCACTGCCGAAGTTGAACAGAATATCAAGTCTTTAAAGGAAGAATTATTTAACCTTCGCTTCCAGCTAGCTACAGGGCAATTGGAAAATACTGCCCGCATCCGAGAGGTCCGCAAAGGGATCGCCCGCATGAAAACGATCATTCGTGAAAGAGAGATCGGCATAACCAATCGATAGGTGAAAGGAGGTTGCGGATATGGCTGAACGCAATCAGCGTAAAGTATACACAGGTCGTGTTGTCTCCGATAAAATGGATAAAACTGTTACAGTAATGGTTGAAACATATAAAAAACACAGCTTGTACGGCAAACGCGTAAAATATTCCAAGAAATTCAAAGCTCATGATGAGTTGAACGAAGCTAAAGTTGGGGATGTTGTCCGTATTATGGAAACTCGCCCTCTATCGGCTACAAAACGCTTCCGTCTTGTAGAGGTAGTTGAAAAAGCGGTTATCATTTAATTTTGTTTCGGATAGTTGAGTCCGAAGGGAGGTAAACAAGGTGATCCAACAAGAATCCCGTTTGAAAGTAGCTGACAACTCCGGTGCACGTGAAGTATTGACAATCAAAGTGCTCGGCGGTTCTGGACGTAAAACGGCAAACATCGGTGATGTGATTGTATGTACGGTGAAAAATGCAACACCTGGTGGCGTTGTCAAAAAAGGTGACGTTGTAAAAGCAGTTATCGTCCGCTCTAAATCAGGTGCACGCCGTCCGGACGGTTCCTACATCAAATTTGATGAAAATGCATGTGTCATTATCCGTGACGACCAAGCTCCAAGAGGAACTCGTATCTTCGGACCAGTGGCTCGTGAGCTCCGCGATAAAAACTTCATGAAAATTGTTTCTCTGGCACCAGAGGTTCTTTAATATAAACACATGATTCGGTCACTCAAGGAGGTGCGATTCAAATGCACGTTAAAAAAGGCGACAAAGTGATGGTCCTTTCCGGCAAGGATAAAGGGAAAACAGGTACAGTACTTGCAGCATTTCCTAAGAAAGAACGCGTACTTGTCGAAGGAGTTAACATTGTGAAGAAGCATGCGAAACCTTCCCAAGAAAACCCGCAAGGCGGAATTTTTGACAAGGAAGCAGCCATTCATGCTTCTAATGTTATGGTCATTGATCCAAAAACTAATGAGCCAACAAGAATCGGCTATAAAAAAGTTACGGTCAAAGGCAAAGACGGTTTAGAAAAAGTCAAAAGTGTCCGGGTATCTAAGAAATCCGGTGAAGTTTTAGATACAGATTTAAAAGACAAGATCATTAGCCAGTAAGTAGAAGAAGGGAGGTACAAAATATGAACCGCCTAAAGGAAAAATATCAAAAAGAAATCACACCTGCTCTTATGAGCAAGTTCAACTATAAATCAGTTATGCAAGTACCAAAAATTGAAAAAATCGTAATTAACATGGGTGTTGGCGATGCTGTTCAAAACGCTAAAGCACTTGATAATGCAGTGGAAGAACTCTCTATGATCACAGGTCAAAAGCCTGTTGTGACAAGAGCGAAAAAATCCATTGCGGGATTCCGCCTTCGTGAAGGAATGCCGATTGGTGCTAAAGTGACACTTCGCGGTGAACGCATGTATGAGTTCTTTGACAAATTGGTTTCTGTATCATTGCCACGTGTTCGTGACTTCCGCGGAATCTCCAAGAAGGCATTTGATGGACGCGGCAACTATACACTTGGAATCAAAGAGCAGCTCATTTTCCCAGAAATTGATTACGATAAAGTAAGCAAGGTTCGCGGAATGGACATTGTTATTGTCACAACAGCTAACACTGATGAAGAATCACGCGAGCTATTAACTGGATTTGGAATGCCATTTCAAAAGTAATCGTAAAAGGGAGGCGAAATAGTGGCTAAGAAATCAATGGTAGTCAAGCAGAAACGTACGCCTAAGTATAAAGTTCAAGAATATACACGCTGCGAACGCTGCGGCCGTCCGCATTCTGTTCTTCGCAAATTCAAATTATGCCGTATCTGTTTCCGTGAATTAGCCTACAAAGGTCAAATTCCAGGCGTTAAAAAAGCCAGCTGGTAAGCCCGATATTGGGAAGGAGGTAAATATTAATGGTTATGACTGATCCAATTGCAGACTTGCTTACAAGAATTCGAAACGCGAACATGGTCCGCCACGAGAAATTGGAAATTCCAGGTTCTAAAATCAAGAAGGACATTGCTGATATCCTTAAAAAAGAAGGTTTCATCCGCGATGTAGAATTCATCGAAGACAACAAGCAAGGTATTATCCGCATTTTTCTTAAATATGGAGCGAATAACGAGCGCGTTATTACCGGACTAAAACGTATCAGTAAGCCCGGTCTTCGTGTTTATGCAAAAGCAAACGAGGTTCCAAAAGTATTGAACGGTTTAGGAATTGCGCTTGTATCAACTTCTCAGGGAGTACTCTCCGACAAAGAAGCAAGAGCGAAACAAGTCGGCGGCGAAGTACTCGCATATGTTTGGTAATTTAGCAGAAAGAACGGAGGTGCAACAATGTCCCGTATAGGCAATAAACCAATTGAAATCCCTTCTGGCGTAACAGTAACAAAAGAAGCAAACAAAGTGACTGTCAAAGGGCCAAAAGGTGAACTGAGCAATACATTCAATTCAGATATCAATATCAGCATTGAGGACAATGTCATCAACGTGACTCGTCCATCCGATGCAAAAGAACACCGCTCCATGCATGGAACAACACGTTCCCTTGTAGCAAACATGGTAGAAGGTGTATCTAAAGGCTTTGAAAAATCACTTGAGCTTGTCGGTGTTGGTTACCGTGCACAGAAACAGGGCAAGAAGCTTGTGCTAAACGTTGGCTATTCCCACCCTGTAGAATTTGAACCGGAAGACGGTATCGAAATCGATGTACCATCCAACACAAAAGTGATCGTTAAAGGCTTCAACAAAGAAAGAGTCGGAGCATTGGCTTCTGATATTCGCGCTGTACGTCCGCCTGAGCCATACAAAGGCAAAGGAATTCGCTACGAAGGCGAATATGTACGCCGTAAAGAAGGTAAAACAGGTAAATAAAGCCGCTAGGCATTGAAAGGAGTGACTCGCATGATTACAAAGCTTGATAAGAACAAAGTGCGCAAGAAAAGACATGCACGCGTCCGTACGAAAATCAGCGGAACAAGTGAGCGTCCACGTCTAAGCGTATACCGTTCTAATAAAAACATTTACGCTCAATTGATCGACGATGAAACCGGGGTAACTTTAGCTAGTGCCTCCACTCTTGACAAAGAGCTTGATATCGAGTCTGCCGGCAATGCAGAGGCTTCCCAGAAAGTGGGAGAGCTCATCGCAAAGCGAGCAGCGGATAAAAACATCAAATCAGTGGTATTTGACCGCGGCGGTTACTTATACCATGGGCGTGTAAAAGCATTGGCTGATGCAGCGCGCGAGAATGGACTAGAATTTTAATACAAAAAGGAGGGACGGACTACATGAGTCAAATTGATGCCAACAAACTTGAACTAGAAGAACGCGTAGTTACAGTAAACCGTGTGGCAAAAGTTGTGAAAGGTGGACGCCGCTTCCGCTTTACTGCACTGGTTGTAGTAGGTGACAAAAACGGCCATGTCGGATTTGGTACTGGGAAAGCTCAAGAAGTTCCAGAAGCGATCCGCAAAGCGATCGAAGATGCTAAGAAGAACATGGTTGATGTACCTTTAGTTGAGTCAACAATTCCACACCAAATCATTGGCCGTTACGGCGGTGGGCAAGTATTGCTTAAACCGGCTAGTGCGGGTACTGGAGTTATTGCTGGGGGACCTGTCCGTGCGGTACTTGAGCTTGCTGGAATAGCTGATATCACTTCAAAATCACTTGGATCCAGCACACCAATTAACATGGTTCGTGCAACTGTTGAAGGGATCAAAAACCTGAAACGTGCTGAAGATGTAGCGAAACTTCGCAATAAAACAGTAGAAGAATTGTTAGGTTAAGGAGGGGAGATCATGACACAAAAACTAGCAGTCACCCTCAAACGCAGCTTGATTGGACGGACACAAGATCAGCGTGACACTGTGAAAGCACTTGGGTTGCGCAAGCTTCACCAAACAGTCGAGCATACTGATAATCCGGCTATTCGGGGAATGATCAACAAAGTTTCCCATCTTATAGAAGTAAAAGAACAATAATCAACAAAGAATGAAGGAGGTGCGCAAAATGAAACTTCATGAGTTAAAACCTGCTGAAGGAGCTCGTAAAGAGCGCAACCGTGTAGGTCGCGGTATCGGTTCAGGAAACGGCAAAACTTCCGGCAGAGGACATAAAGGACAAAATGCTCGTTCAGGCGGCGGTGTACGCCTCGGATTTGAAGGTGGCCAAACTCCTTTATTCCAACGTTTGCCTAAACGTGGTTTTACAAACATCAATCGCAAAGAGTATGCGGTTGTTAACTTGGACGCACTAAACCGCTTTGAAGACGGAACTGAAGTGACTCCTGAACTTTTGATTGAAACTGGAGTTGTTCGGAACGAAAAATCCGGTATCAAGATTCTTGCGAAAGGTAACATCGAGAAAAAGCTTACTGTAAAAGCGAATAAATTCTCGTCTGCTGCAAAAGAAGCTATTGAAGCTGCCGGCGGTTCAACTGAGGTGGTTTAATGTTTCAAACGATCTCCAACCTTATGCGTGTGCGGGATATAAGAAGAAAAATCATTTTCACCTTATTGATGCTGATTGTTTTTCGAATCGGGGCTTTCATACCGGTTCCAAATGTTGATGCAAACGTACTGAAAATGCAAGATCAAGCCAGTCTGTTTGGCTTTATGAATATTTTTGGCGGCGGTGCCCTGCAAAACTTCTCTATTTTTGCGATGGGGATCATGCCATACATTACGGCATCCATTATTGTTCAGCTTTTGCAAATGGATGTCGTGCCAAAATTCACTGAATGGTCTAAGCAAGGTGAAGTGGGAAGGCGTAAACTGGCACAGTTTACCCGCTACTTCACAATTGTTCTTGCACTCATCCAGGCGTTGGGTATGTCTTACGGGTTCAATCGGATGACACAGCTTCAACTGATTAAAGATCCCGGATTCGGCACGTATATCACCATTGCCATCGTCTTGACTGCTGGGACAGCATTTTTGATGTGGCTAGGCGAACAAATCACATCACATGGCGTTGGGAACGGCATTTCCATCATTATCTTTGCTGGAATTGTCGCTGGGATTCCAGGCGCTGTGAACCAGATCTATGCTCAACAGTTTGAAGGTGCAGGAGACCAATTATTTATTCGAATTGTCGTCATGCTGCTCATCCTGCTTGCTATTATTGCCATTATTGTCGGCGTGGTCTTTGTCCAGCAGGCATTGCGTAAAATTCCAATCCAATATGCAAAACGCATGGATGGACGCAACCCTGTCGGAGGACAAAATACCCATTTGCCTTTGAAGGTAAATGCAGCTGGAGTTATTCCAGTCATTTTCGCGAGCGCGTTTATTGTTACTCCACAAACGATTACGACATTCTTTGGTTCAAGTGAACTGGCAAGCACGATCCAATCGTTTTTTGACCATACGAAACCAGTCGGAATGATTATATATGTTGCATTGATTGTTGCCTTTACTTATTTTTATGCATTTGTTCAGGTCAACCCTGAGCAGGTTGCTGAAAATCTGAAGAAGCAGGGCGGTTATATACCAGGAATTCGTCCAGGCAAAAATACTCAGGAGTACATGACACGCGTTTTGTACCGACTGACTTTTGTTGGAGCACTATTTCTGGCGTTGATTTCAATTTTACCGGTATTCTTTATTAAATTTGCTGGATTGCCGGAAGCTGCCCAAATTGGTGGAACAGGATTGTTAATTGTTGTCGGTGTTGCGCTGGAGACGATGAAACAACTGGAGGCTCAACTGGTTAAGCGCCACTATAAAGGCTTCATTAAATAAAAGACGGGTAACTTCCCGAATGAAAGCAAGGGGCGGTATGAATGAATTTAGTATTGATGGGACTTCCTGGAGCGGGTAAAGGTACACAAGCTGAAAGAGTTGTGGCGAATTACGGTATTCCGCACATTTCAACAGGAGATATGTTCCGAGCTGCAATGAAAGAAGGTACGGAGCTAGGTATGCAAGCTAAATCCTTCATGGATAAAGGCGAGCTTGTCCCGGACGAAGTGACCATCGGAATTGTTCGCGAGCGCTTGAGCAAAGCAGATTGTGACAATGGATTCCTGTTGGACGGCTTCCCGAGAACAGTGCCGCAAGCCGAAGCTCTTGAAAATATCCTTACAGATCTGGGAAGAAAAATTGATTATGTGATCAATATTCAAGTAGACCAGGAAATTTTGATGGAAAGACTGACTGGGCGTCGTATTTGTAAAAGCTGCGGTGCCACTTATCATTTAGTCTTCAATCCGCCTGCTTCAGCAGGCGCCTGTGATCGCTGCGGTGGAGAGCTGTATCAACGACCTGATGATAATGAAGAAACAGTTCAGAACAGACTTGAAGTAAATGTGAAGCAGACACAGCCACTCCTTGATTTTTATCAAGCAAAAGGCTATTTGAAGAATATCAATGGCCAGCAGCACATTGACCAGGTTTTCTCTGATATTGATTCACTTCTAAGGGATTTGAAATAATGATTATTTGCAAAACACCTCGAGAAATAGAAATCATGAGAGAAGCGGGACGGATTGTTGCGCTGACTCATCAAGAGTTGGTAAAGCATATTCAGCCAGGGATCACAACAAAAGAGATCGATTCGATTGCTGAAAAGTTCATCAAAAAGCATGATGCGCATCCATCTTTCCTCGGGTATAACGGGTTTAAAGGAAGTGTCTGTGCATCTGTAAATGAAGAGCTTGTTCACGGAATACCAGGTGACCGCATTCTAAAGGATGGCGACATCATCACATTGGACATCGGAGCCGAGTACAACGGCTATCACGGTGATTCCGCGTGGACATATGCAGTAGGCAAAATCGATGAGGAAACGAAAGAATTGCTTGATGTTACAGAGGAATCCCTCTATAAAGGCTTGGAAGAAGCGAAGCCGGGTGCTCGTCTTTCAAACATTTCCCATGCGATTCAAGCGTATGTGGAATCCAATGGACTTTCCATTGTCCGTGAGTATGTAGGGCATGGTATTGGTCAAAACTTACATGAGGATCCACAAATCCCAAACTACGGACTCCCAAATAAAGGACCTCGTTTACGACCTGGTATGGTGCTTGCCATTGAACCGATGGTAAATGCCGGAAGCCGCTATGTAAAAACATTGGCGGACAATTGGACGGTCGTGACGGTTGACGGCAAAATGTGTGCACATTTTGAGCACACCATAGCCATTACAGATACAGGTTTTGAGATATTAACAAAGTTGTGAGCGTAGGTGATCGGGTTGAAAGAGTCTGATTCGAACCCCCAGATAGGCCAGGTCGTCTGTATTCATAAGGGGCGAGATACCGGGCAGTACGCGATTGTTATTCAACTCATTGATGAACGGTTTGTTTTGATTGCGGATGGTGATAAACGAAAGTTTGACCGCCCCAAAAAGAAAAACATTCAACACCTGGAATGTTTCGACTATATTTCTCCGGAAGTACGCACTAGCATGCTAGATACCGGAAAAGTCACTAACGGGAAGTTGCGATGGGCTCTTGGAAAATTCATGGAAGATGTTTTGGAAGTTTTAGAGAAGGGAGACGAGTATGATGGCGAAGGAAGATGTAATTGAAGTTGAAGGCAAGGTAGTAGATACTTTGCCAAACGCCATGTTTAAGGTAGAATTAGAAAATGGTCATACGGTGCTAGCACATGTATCGGGAAAAATTCGCATGCATTTCATTCGAATTTTGCCTGGTGATAGAGTAACCGTAGAACTTTCTCCGTACGATTTAACTAGAGGAAGAATCACTTACCGTTTTAAATAAGTGTGCACTTCAGGCTCTTAAGGAGGTTTTTAAAAAATGAAAGTACGGCCATCAGTAAAGCCGATCTGCGAGAAGTGCAAAATCATCCGTAGAAAAGGCAAAGTCATGGTGATCTGTGAAAACCCTAAGCATAAACAAAAACAAGGATAAATGAAGGAGGTGCTAGCGCATGGCACGTATTGCTGGTGTAGATATTCCGCGTGAAAAACGCGTAGTAATTGCTTTGACATATATTTACGGGATCGGTCAAAACACAGCTTCCAAAATTCTTGCAGAAGCGGGTGTTTCCGAAGATACACGCGTACGCGACTTGACTGACGACGAACTGGATAAAATCCGTGGAATCATTGACGCATTGAAAGTCGAAGGTGACCTTCGCCGTGAAGTGTCTTTGAACGTGAAACGCTTGATGGAAATTGGTTCTTATCGTGGTCTTCGCCACCGCCGTGGACTTCCTGTACGTGGACAAAATACGAAGAACAACGCTCGTACACGTAAAGGCCCACGTAAAACAGTAGCAGGTAAGAAAAAATAATAAGTAAAGGAGGTTTTTAATCAATGGCACGCAGAACTAACACTCGTAAACGTCGTGTGAAAAAGAATATTGAAAGTGGTATTGCACACATCCGTTCCACTTTTAACAATACAATTGTAACGATCACTGATACACAAGGTAATGCAGTATCCTGGTCTTCTGCCGGAGCACTTGGCTTCAAGGGTTCCCGTAAATCTACTCCATTTGCGGCTCAAATGGCTGCTGAAACAGCTGCAAAAGTTGCAATGGAAAACGGCATGAGAACTCTTGAAGTAACAGTTAAAGGACCTGGTGCAGGACGGGAAGCTGCCATTCGTGCACTTCAAGCTGCTGGACTTGAGGTTACAGCTATCAGAGACGTAACTCCTGTACCTCACAACGGATGCCGTCCACCAAAACGTCGTCGTGTATAATGAATTTGTATAAACTCTGTATTACTTGTCTATAATGGGGTAATATATGAATTTATCGTGAAAATTCTATTTTTCCTCACCAGTTGTTGCAAATTCGAAATGTAACATGGGGAATTTCGGACAATCTGACCGGAGTTTCGACGTTTTGAAGGAGGGTATATGTGAATGATCGAGATTGAAAAACCAAAAATAGAAACGATTGAGATCAGCGAAGACGCCAGATACGGGAAATTTGTTGTTGAACCGCTTGAACGTGGATATGGTACAACTTTGGGTAACTCCTTACGTCGTATTTTACTATCTTCACTCCCGGGTGCGGCGATCACATCTATTCAAATTGAAGGTGTACAACATGAATTTTCAACCGTTGAAGGTGTAGTCGAAGATGTTACCTCTATCATCCTTAATCTAAAAAAATTAGCTTTGAAAATATATTCGGATGAAGAAAAGACATTGGAAATCGACGTGCAAGGCGAAGGGGAAGTAAAAGGTTCCGACATTATGCATGACAGTGATGTTGAAATTTTGAATCCCGATCTGCCTATTGCTACGCTTGCAGCCAATGCGAATTTCCGTGTCCGTATGACCGCACAGCGCGGTAGAGGCTATACGCCTGCTGATTTGAACAAACGTGACGACCTTCCAATCGGCGTCATTCCTATCGATTCTATTTATACACCAGTTTCCCGTGTAAACTATCAGGTGGAAAATACTCGTGTAGGCCAAATGACAAACTACGATAAACTGTCGCTCGATGTTTGGACAAATGGCAGCATCAGCCCCGAAGAAGCTATTTCTTTAGGTGCAAAAATTTTAACAGAGCACTTAAATATCTTTGTCGGTTTGACGGACGAAGCTCAACATGCCGAAATTATGGTTGAAAAAGAAGAGGATCAAAAGGAAAAGGTTCTGGAAATGACAATCGAAGAGCTGGATCTTTCTGTTCGTTCTTACAACTGCTTGAAGCGTGCAGGAATCAATACTGTCCAAGAACTTGCCAACAAAACGGAAGAAGATATGATGAAAGTGCGTAACCTTGGAAGAAAATCGTTGGAAGAAGTAAAAGGCAAGTTGGATGAACTGGGCCTCGAACTTCGCAAAGACGACTAATTGAAAAATACACGTCACCATGAAGGAGGGAAACCTGAATGTCTTATCGTAAATTAGGACGCACGAGTTCTCAACGCAAAGCTATGCTTCGAGACCTGGCAACAGACTTAATTATCAGTGAACGCATTGAAACAACTGAAGCACGCGCGAAAGAACTTCGCTCTGTTGTTGAGAAAATGATCACACTTGGAAAACGCGGAGACTTGCACGCACGCCGTCAGGCAGCGGCTTTCATCCGTAAAGAAATTGCAAACGCGGAAGAAAACCAAGATGCATTGCAAAAACTGTTTTCTGACATCGCGCCTCGTTACGCTGAACGTCAAGGCGGATACACTCGAATCATGAAATTGGGACCTCGCCGTGGAGACGGAGCCCCAATGGTTATCATCGAATTAGTTTAATTCGCGATGGAAAAGGGCAGGGCGCGCGGGTCTCGCCCTTTTTCTTTAAAGAGTAAAAAAGTACAAAGTTAGATGGAATATTTTGTTCTAATTAAGATTTAATATGTCTAGCTACGACGTACAGGAAGTACTAGTGCAAGCGAAGCGACAGGATGTCGCGCCCTGAGCCTGCAGGCGCCATCGGCTCGAGGTCACAAGTCAAATTGCTGTGGTGGCTGAGGGAACTGCCTCCTCGCAATTCGCCTTGTGCTTGTCGCCGCTAGGCGGGCGCCTTGCGCTTTTCTTAAAACATGAAGCTAAAAAAGAGCGTTACGATAGGCACAAACAAATAGAAAGTGATCCTGTCTAGCTCCATGCACCTTCTCCCCCTGCTTAGCCGCATGGGCCAAGGTACCGGTTGTCCGGCACCTGGAGCAAGGTGCAGGCTTTTTTCTATTTATAGAGGTAGTTCAAAAAGGACCAAATGGCTATGAAGAGCTTCTTTTCATTGCCTGCTTTTTGGTAGCCTTTTGAACACCTGCTAACAAACGCTTGTTAAAAGGAAATGAAGCAAAGGCACGAGGAGGAATAGGGGATGGCCTGTCCGGTGATTACCATTGAAGATGTTTCCTTCCGCTATAATGGACAGGAGGCGTACGCCTTAAAGGATGTATCTTTTTCAGTTGATGACGGGGAGTGGCTGGCAGTAGTAGGCCATAACGGATCAGGAAAGTCCACTCTTGCAAAAATTTTGAACGGACTACAGTTTCCCGAACAAGGAACGGTCAAGGTTCAGAATCTTCTTTTAAGTGAAGAAGCGATCTGGGATATCCGTCGGATGGTGGGGATGGTATTCCAAAGTCCGGACAACCAGTTTGTCGGAACGACAGTACAAGATGATGTGGCTTTTGGGTTGGAGAATAACGGAGTGCCGCACGATGAAATGGTTAGCCGTGTCAAAGAAGCTCTTGAACGTGTTCATATGGCAGACTTTCTTAACCAAGAGCCACACCATCTTTCCGGCGGCCAAAAACAGAGGGTGGCAATTGCAGGTGTTATAGCATTGCGTCCTAATGTGATTATTCTGGATGAAGCGACTTCCATGCTGGATCCTCTTGGCCGGGAGGAAGTATTGCAGACCGTCAGGGAATTGAAAGAGGAGCAGGGGCTGACAGTCATCTCGATCACGCATGATCTGGAAGAAGCGGCCAGGGCGGATCGAATTATTGTCATGAATAAGGGCCAGGTATATAAGGAAGGAAAACCAGAAGAGATTTTTGAACTGGAAGAGGAACTGATCACTCTGGGGCTGGATATCCCTTTTCCTGTAAAAATGAGCCACCTATTGCGTAATGCAGGCTTAGACTTGCCTAAAATGTACCTGACAGATAAAGAGTTGGTGAATGATCTGTGGAAATTACATTTCAAGAAGTAGAATACCGTTATTCAGCCGGTACGCCTTTTGAGCGGCTGGCCATCCAAGATGTCAACCTGAACATTAAACAGGGTGTGTTTATGGCATTGATCGGGCATACAGGCTCTGGGAAGTCGACAATCCTTCAGCATTTGAATGCCTTGCTGCAGCCGACAAAAGGCCGGGTGATCATAGGCGATAGAACGATTGAAGGCGGGAAGAAAGAGAAAAATCTTCGAGGCATTCGTCAGAAGGTCGGCATCGTCTTTCAGTTTCCGGAGCATCAGCTTTTTGATGAAACTGTAGAGAAGGACATATGCTTTGGTCCAATGAACTATGGTGTTTCTGAAGAGGAAGCAAAGCAAAGAGCCAAGAGACTTATAAAAGAAGTCGGACTGCCAGAAGATGTTCTTCAGAAGTCCCCATTTGATTTGTCAGGCGGACAGATGAGAAGAGTAGCCATTGCCGGAGTACTCGCCATGGAACCGGATGTATTGGTTTTGGACGAACCGACAGCAGGGCTTGATCCTCGCGGCCGT
Organism: Siminovitchia terrae; assembly: GCF_003605405.2. Taxonomy (GTDB): domain Bacteria; phylum Bacillota; class Bacilli; order Bacillales; family Bacillaceae_C; genus Siminovitchia; species Siminovitchia terrae. The sequence goes on from NZ_QYTW02000021.1 coordinate 54,982, forward strand.
ACAGAAATAATGGACATGTTTCACCATCTTCACAAAAAGGAAAAACTGTCTACCATTCTAGTAACTCACAGTATGGAAGATGCGGCGAAATATGCGGACGAAATTGTCATCATGCATAAGGGGCAAGTACAAAGGATCGGGGATCCGGAGAGTATTTTTTCAAATCCTGCAGAGCTCCTTGAATTAGGATTAGATGTTCCCCAGGTCGTCAAATTTCAATATCAGCTTGAACAGCAGATGAATATTAAATTTGAAAAGACTTATTTAACGTTAGAGGAACTAACCAATGCTTTGGCAAGATTGAAAGAGCAAGGCGGTGGCGGCTCATGATGGAGAAAATGATATTTGGGCGCTACATTCCAGGCGATTCTTTCCTTCATCGGATGGACCCTCGTTCAAAGCTATCATTTGTATTTGGCTTTATTCTTATTGTATTTTTGGCGAATAATATCATGACTTATAGTATCCTAGTGGGCTTTGTCATCATGCTGATCCTCCTTTCTAAAATGAATATCAAGTTTCTGGTGAATGGTTTGAAGCCGGTCATTTACCTGATCATCTTTACTTTCATTTTACAGCTGTTCTTTAATAAAGAAGGGGAGATTATCTACAGTATCGGCAAGCTTCATATTTATGAAGAAGGGCTTCGTATGGCTATTTTCATCTCCGTACGCTTCTTCCTCCTGGTTTTTGTAACAACCTTGATGACTTTGACAACAACGCCGATTACCTTAACAGACGGGCTTGAAAGCTTGATGAATCCCTTAAAACGTTTCAAATTCCCAGTCCATGAGCTGGCGCTCATGATGTCTATTTCTTTGCGTTTCATTCCGACACTGATGGATGAGACGGATAAAATCATGAAAGCGCAAATGGCCAGGGGTGTGGAATTTTCCAGCGGGCCCATTAAGGATCGGATTAAAGCCATTGTGCCTTTGCTCATCCCGCTGTTTGTCAGCTCCTTTAAAAGAGCGGAGGAATTAGCAACCGCCATGGAGGCGAGGGGCTACCGTGGAGGCGAGGGCAGGACGAAATACCGATTGCTTGAGTGGACAGGACGTGATACGGCTACTGTTGTCGTGTTTATCATTCTTACAGGAGTTCTGATCTGGTTCAGGACGTAAAGGGTATCATGTGAGGAGAAAAGATATGCAGCGTTATAAAGCGGTCGTCGCCTATGACGGCTCCGGTTTTTCCGGCTATCAGATTCAACCGAGAGGGCGGACGGTTCAGGGAGAAATCGAACAGGTACTCCGAAAACTGCATAAAGGCGAGGTTATAGGCGTGACAGCTTCTGGAAGGACGGATAGCGGCGTCCATGCTCGTAGGCAAGTTATTCATTTTGATTCACCTCTGAAGCTTTCAGGTGAACAATGGATCAAGGCGCTGAACAGCCTCCTTCCAGACGATATCTCGTTTTTGAAAGTGGAGGCAGCTCGTTCCGATTTCCATGCCCGCTTTGATGCAACGAAGAAAAAGTATAAATACTTTTTATATGGCGGCCTGGTGAGAGACCCTTTTAAGCGGCACTTTGCTGCCCATGTACGCGGAGCCTTTGATGTGAAGGCAATGAGAGAGGCAGCTGAGTATTTGACAGGTACTCACGACTTCACGAGCTTTTGCTCTGCGAAAACCGAAACGGATAACAGAGTGAGAACCCTTTTTGAACTGGATATCCAAGAGCACGGTAACGAATTGGAACTAACGTTCGTCGGAGACGGCTTTTTATACAACATGGTCAGGATTATCGTTGGCACTTTGCTGGATGTCGGCAGCGGAAAAATGGAAATTAGCAACATCCCAGGCATTCTGGCTGCCAAAGACCGCACCTTGGCGGGAAAGACAGCCCCAGCAGAAGGGCTGTATCTATGGGAAGTTTACTACGAATGATGTGTTGGCCTGGATAGTAAATTGGTGATCTGGACAGAAAAGCTGAAGGTTTGGACAGTAAATAGGGAAACTGGACAGTAAGGCTGAGAGTTTGGACAGTAATTTGAGAAGCCGGCAGAAAAGCCGAGAGTTTGGCTAGTAAATGGAGGATCTGGACAGAAAAGCCGAGAGTTTGGCTAGTAAATGGAGGATCTGGACAGAAAAGCCGAGAGTTTGGCTAGTAAATAAAGAAGTTGGACAGTAAAGCAAGAATTCGGCTAGTAAATTAAGAAACCGGACAGTAAAACCAAGAGCTTGGATAGTAATTCTTAAAAGCCCGACAGTCATTGGATCAATCGGCTAGTTTTTTAGCGCCGGGTAAAACGGCCCGGTCAGCAGATAAAAATTCTTTGACAACCATGCCAGGTGTTCAAAAATCCCTTGACTTTACTTGTCAAAGAGGATAAAATATCAGATGGTATTATTTTTATATCTCCACGATAAGCCCCGGAAACTTATTGTGATGAAAAATAAAAATACGACGAATGTGAACTTTTTAATTCATTTGGGAGGGTAACAAATGCGTACTACGTATATGGCTAAAGCCGGTGACATCAATCGTAAATGGTACGTCGTTGACGCTGAAGGCAAAACACTTGGCCGCCTTGCAACTGAAGTTGCAACACTTTTGCGCGGTAAACATAAACCGACTTATACGCCGAATGTTGATACAGGCGATCACGTAATCATCGTGAATGCAGCGAAAATCGAATTAACAGGCAACAAGCTTCAAGACAAAATGTACTATCGCCACTCAGGCTATGCTGGCGGAATCAAAGCGACAAATGCTGCTGAAATGAGAGCAAAACGACCTGAAAAAATGATCGAGCTTGCGATCAAAGGCATGCTTCCAAAAGGACCTTTGGGACGCCAAATGTACAGAAAACTGAATGTCTATGCTGGAGCAGAGCATCCACATCAAGCACAACAACCGGAAGTGTACGAACTTCGCGGGTAATATAAAAGGAGGATAACAATGGCACAAGTTCAATATTATGGTACAGGCCGTCGTAAAAGCTCCGTAGCCCGTGTACGTTTAGTACCTGGCGAAGGCCGTATCGTTATTAATAATCGTGAAGTAGAAGACTACATCCCATTCGCAGCTTTACGCGAAGTAATCAAGCAGCCACTTGCTGCTACTGAAACTCTAGGCAACTATGACGTATTGGTAAACGTTCAAGGTGGCGGCTATACTGGTCAAGCAGGCGCAATCCGCCACGGCATCGCTCGTGCGTTGCTTGAAGCTGATCCTGAATACCGTGCACCACTTAAGCGTGCAGGTCTCTTAACTCGTGACCCACGTATGAAAGAGCGTAAGAAATACGGTCTTAAAGGCGCACGTCGTGCACCACAGTTCTCAAAACGTTAATATCGTTGTCATATCAACGTTTAAAGCCTCTACCCAAGATGTTTGGGAAGAGGCTTTTTTAGGGTTCTATACTGAATGTTGTGGTTTTAGGATATTGAGAGAACACTAAAAACAAAACACATTACAGACCTGCTAAGCAGATGGGATTCCATAACTCGGCTATGTTCAGGAACTATCAACGCTTTCATGATGGACTGAAAGAGAGAGTTTTAAAAATACCTAGAGTAAAGTGTTTCAACAGACTTTATTTTACAAACCCAAATGACGTAACTCCCCAAAAGATTAGTTAAGAGTGCTGTTTTTTTGCCTAAGTGGTTCAAAAGAATCAATAAATGTATGTTCTCCTCGTTGCTCTCTATCACTAAAATCCCCCGCTTATGCTTAACATAAACGGGGGAATGATTTTACTGCTCCATTTGATTAAACCCTTTAGGCAAGATATACACAAACAGCGTTAAAAAGAGTGTTATTACAACACCTCCCAGTGCCCAAGGGAGCCAAGCAACGGATGAATCATCAGTGTTAGGTGTCTGTTGCGGCAAAGGATTTTCTGTATCAAACAGTCCAATATGACTTGCGATCATTTCGGTTGTGACTTTATCTTCTCCTGTGAAAGAGAGGGTATGAATCATTTCATCGTATTCTTGTTCCCGTGGTTGATCGAATTGTAACTTACGCACTTCTTCAGGTACACGTACCGGCTCTTGTGCCTCTTCTGAAGTGTGATCTTTTCGTAGATTGGACCGGATTTCATGCTCTTGATATTCGGCGGGATCCGTACGTGTAGGTTCTTTCGCCCCAAAAGAGAGGGGAGAAAATCCTGTAAGGAGCACTACTACTACACCACAACAAACAGTCAAACGTTTAAATTTCATATTCCTCTTCCTCTGCTGAATGACGTAATTGTTGATTTTTGTAAATGTGTTTAGCCACTATTATTGCGATTGAAAAGCAGGTGATGGCGAATAGTACCGTAGCACCTGGTACGAATAGCTTTTGTTCTTGATGTTGAATGGATATGAATAGTTCAGCTATCGGGTTATTGGAACTAAAGTTTGGCATCGCCATATCAAGGAGCGGAGTGGTAAATAGGAAAATGATTAAAACGCTCCCGAGTGCTCCTATCCATGGTCCGATCATGAGTATTAAGCACATTAATCCTGATGTAGCCAGGACAAGCAGTACCGTAATAATGGACCATTGAATGGCTTGTGCCTCCGACATTTTATAGATATTGAGCCCGTATATGCTAATAATTAATCCAAGAGCAACTGATAAAATAACATATAGTGATAGATGTACAGAGATAGGCAAATTCCCATAATGGTGAGCCAAATATCCAATCAGTAGGCTTACAAGCAAGATAATCACAAGCATGACAACCGGTGGCGTAAACGGTTCGGCAGGTTCTACCACTTGTTCTCCAGCAACGTTGACCGGGTTGGACAAGTGTTTGTATACGTAGTCGTTGTAATAGCCATCGTTAATTGCATTATGAAGAATGTCATTCATATTGTCGTGTACAAGTTTTGTTGTATCCACACTCTTTTTCCATCGGTTATTTAGATCATCAGATTTGCTTTGGACACTTGAGACTTGTCCAAACATTTCTTCCGTTGACCCAATCAAATCGTCTTGGTGCTTGCTAAGAGAGGATACTACACCGCCAAGTTGTTCGACCTCCATTAGAGACGCTTGATGACTCATCTGCACAAGGTGGCCGTCAAGGCCCTCGATTGGCCCAGCTTCAATTTCGATTGGTTTGCGGTTACTTTTTATTTGCTCTAAAGCGTTACCCGCATGTACATGTGTTTCATTAACCAATGATAAAATAAGCTGTTGCTCCTCTTTTATTTCAGCACTTAGGTCGGTGAGCACGGTATTCGTATCTTTAAGGAGAGTATCCATTTCGGTACGTGCGTCTGTAGAGAATTTCTGGAATTGTTTAATATCCTCGGTTAAGAACATGAAGGATGTCACGTTTTCTTGTGATCCAAGGATTTGTTCCCTTAACTCTCCCATATGAGCAAATTGCTTAATCGCCGCATCTGCATGTTCCCGATTTAAAGTGCTACTAGCACGATAGTTCCGCATGGTCAGTTCAAGCTCAGAAAGTAATCCGTAATAGTCCATCAGTAAGCTAGGGTCACTATTTTGGATTGGATCCCCAAAACGAGAAGCAAATTCACTTGCTGGTTGTGATGATAAAATCCGCTCTTCGCGCTTCTGAATTTTGTCTATCAGTGAGCTCGGTAGCGCCTCTGCTCTTTCTTCTAATTGATCCACGTAGTGCTGCAGTTTTTCTAAGTAGTCGACATAGCTGGATACGAGATCGTGGTTGTTTTTGATGTTTGTCTTTTGGCTGTTCAATTCATTTTCTAGCTGCTCAATAATCGCCATTGCTTCTTCCCAAATCGTATACGGGGAACGGCCATTTTGAGGTGTATCTGGTTGCTGTGGTTCTCCTGGCTGTTCAGGTTGTTCAGACTGTTCTTCTGAATCCCTTTTATTGTCTTGGTCATTATCTTCGGACTTCCCTAATGTGTCTTTTTGTCCGAGATCGTTGTCCGATTCACTCGGTGATCCTGGTTCAGTGTCTGGTGTTGGCTCAGGTTGTTCTTCTGAATCCCTTTTATTGTCCTGTCCATCATCTTTGGACTGCCCCATTGTGTCTTCTTGTTCGAGATCGTTGTCTGGTTCACCAGGTGATTCTGGTTTAGTGTCTGGCTCTGGATCAGGCTCAGGCTTCTCTTTTTCCGGTTCAAGCTTGGTAAGCAATTCTTTTATGGTTTTGGCTTGCTCCTGCACCTCGTCAAGCGTATTTGGTGTCAGCCCCTTCAATTCATCTTGTGGTGCACCTGGCCGCTGTCGCTCATCGGGAGTTTCTTGAGTCAGGTCCTTACGTATGACGAGAGTGGATTCCATTGTAGATAAAAAGGCATTCAAAGCGTCTTGCTGATTGTAATTTCTAATGACATCCCTGTGTGATTGCGGCAGGAGGTCAATCTCTCGATTTAATGCCTGAAAAGAGGTGTTCATATTCGTTTCAAAGCCTTGCATTTGTTGATTGAGAGTACCTACTCCAGCACGAATCGTTTGCAAATAGTCGTATACGTTGTTTCCTTCATTTTCTAATCGCGGCTGAAAGGGTTCTTGGCCTTCTCTGATCCGTCTCTCACCATCTTCTAATAATGAGTTGAACTCGGCGGATGCTTCCTTGATTAGCTGTTCATTTTCAAGATCGATTAATTGTAAAGAATCTACTACATCTGCTTGATAAGCTAGGTACGTGTCGATATTGTTTGTGAGCGTTTCAAAAGCCTTTTCTGCTTCTGTAAGGCTGCTTTGAGAACTCCCTGCAATACCTGTTGCCTCTTTCGAGTAGGAAAATAGCTGCCTTAAGCGCTCACGCTGGCGGTCAATTTCTTTCCCTAGTTCTTGTGAGCTGGGAGCGTAAAACGAATACATTTCATTTAAGAAATCGATTTCTTTGTCTAGTATCTCACCAAAGTTCGTTTGAACTTCGTTAATTTCTTCACTTACATAACGCCAATACATGGCTGTGACTTGCCCGTTCAGCTTTTGTTGGGCAGCTTCGAGCTCTTTTTGGACACGTTCTTGGTTTTTCGCGTTTAGGTGGGGTGATATCTCAAAGCGAATGTTAGTGATTCTCGGTACTTCCTCCTTAAATGACATAATGTCGCGTGAAAACGAGGAAGGAATATAAATGACAGCATCGTATTCTTTGTTTTCTAGCCCTGTTTGTGCGGCGCTCCGGCTGACAACAGGCCATTCGTACTCAGATTCACCGCCTTCAATCGTTAAAATCGAGTCTTGTCCTAACGTGACGAGGTTATCTTTTGCTCGAAGAAAACCATCATCTTCGTTAACAATTGCGATTTGTTCTGTCGTGTTTTTTGGACGAAACGTTGGTTCAGGCCCAATGTAATTAAAAAAGCCGATGGGGATCGAAGCGATGATTAGAATGGCGATGAGTAGGCTGATGACACTGCTTTTCTTGCCTCTCACAGTCTACAAATCCTCCTTCTTTAAATGATTATCCATACGTCGATAAGATTCGACTGTATGTCACGATTTCCTTATTATCGTATCAGAAACAATGATTGATAAAAACATAATTTTGTGTGAAAGTATAAATAAATGGAAAATTATGTTTGGTCATTAACGATAACATAAGACTTTTGGGGAACAAATCAACTAGATTGGGGAAAGATGAAGACAAAAGAGAGATAAGTTACGGTACTACCATGTCTAACTATCATTTAACTTTCCGTTTCATTCTGGTCTTCGAAAAAGATTGTACTTCCCCAAAGCGGGTTTCTAGGGTAGTTAGTGCTTGAGGAAGAAGAGATACAACCATGGTGATTGTAAAATATATCCAAAAAAGGTTGACATTACAATAATTTCACTCTTACAATAATTATGTATTATAGAAAAATCGTAATTTTTAGGAGGGGCTTTTTCATGGCACAAATTCGTATGACACCTGATGAATTACGCACGGAGGCAAATGAGACCCGTGCAGATGCAGCATCGTACCAAGAGTTACTGCAAAGAGGAGATGCACGTATTATGAAGCTGGGCTCTACTTGGGAAGGGGAGGCATTCCAAGGATTTGCTGAACAGTGGCAAGACAAACGGAGGCACGTAGAAGAGCTCATCCAGTTGTACGAAGAGCTTGGAGCACAAACGGATGATATTGCGAACGTTGTTGAAACAACAGACCAAGAAATCCGTAGCCGTATTGGATACTAATTCATTTTACGGAGCGCAATCGCGATTCATGTTATTGTGGATTGTGATTGCTTTTTCTTTGGGAAGAGGTGTTTTTGTGTACATAAAAGTAACAGTTGATTTGCGTAATTACTTAGAAAAGGAGATTGATTTGCGTTTATCCGACCAATACACTGTGCGCAAGTTCATCGACATTGTGTGGGAAATTGAAAAGCTGAACCAACAGCGACGAGAGGGGGATTATATCCGGATTGAAAATAAAGCGCGGATACTTGGAGGAGATCAGATCTTGGCAGACCATGGTGTCACAAATGGTGATCGTTTAGTGATACTGTGAACATTCGCTCATAGGAGAGGGGCAGAGTTGGCAAAATGAGTGAGAGAAAACGACTTTATTTAGAAGAACGACTAGGTATGCAGTTAGGGAAAGATGAAAACGGCTATTATACTATTACATTTCAAAATGAAGAGATTCAATTAAATGATACGTTAGAAGCAAGAGTACTAGACGGTTGTGATCCGTACACTACGAGAGAAATCGAACAAAATGAAGACGACTTTGTCATTAAAGTGAGACCAGTGATCCCATTGAAGTCGTTTGGTACGTTTAAAAATAAAGAAGAAATTGTGAAACTCTTTGTTGCCCACGCATTGATCCAAAAAGTCATCCAACATGATCACGATATACTTCATTTGATTGTCAGCCCGGAGAACGTGCTTGTCAGTGATGGGCTGGAGGTGACATTTATCCATTATGGTGTGAAAGATAGTATCCCCCCATATGAAAAAACCCCCGACAGATTATTTTTTGAATTACGTACCACATTACTAGTGCTTTTAGATGGGAATTATCGATTCAATGAATATATGAATCATCATGATACATTAAAACTATCTAATAAGGCAACAGCCCTTATCCAACAAACAACGTTAGAAGGATTACGTGAACTTGTTTGTGATTGGATTCGAGAACAGGAGCAACAAGAGAAGCTTTTACATAAAGTGCCGAAAACAAGGTGGACCCTACAAAAGTGGATAAGCATCGGCCTTATTTCCGCGCTTGTACCAGCGATCGTGTATATTGTGTACGTTCTTGCCTTTTTACAACCACGCCAAGAAGCATTTACCGCTAGCCATGGCGCTTTCTTAAATGAAAACTATAGTGAAGTGATTGATACCCTTGAACCGTATTCACCAAGCAGCATGCCCCGCGTTGTAAAATATGAACTCGCACAATCTTATGTTGCAGTAGAGCCATTGCAAGACTATCATCGGGAAAACCTTAAAAATGTGCTCGTGCTACAGGCTGCAGAGCCTTATTTCGATTACTGGATTTCGATTGGACGGGGCGAAAATGAAGAGGCCATTGATACTGCCCGCGGGCTTCAAGATAAAGAGTGGCTCGTATATGCCAATTTGAAGCGTCGAGAAGAAGTCAAAAATGATAATAAGCTGTCAGGAAAAGAGCGGGAAGACTTGATCAAGGAGATTGAAGCAGAGATAGATAATTATATGCGTGAACTTGAGGAATTAGCGGAGGAAGAAGAACCACTCCAACAGAATGATGAAGGTAATCCAGACAATCAGGGAGGAAAAGACGAAAAAGAAAAGGATAGTGATTCCAAGAAGGAAAAGGGTGGAGGTGACAAATAATGTCCTCGACATTGTGGGTCTTTTACGATCAGTATATGCAAAGGGCATCGGTGGATGGACTCCCTACTGTTATTGGCTCAGGGGAACAAGCGAAGGTGCGTATTTCTTTTTTACAAAAAGACATACAAGTTCGTAATCAAGACGGTCAGTGCTTGATTATGTGTGGAGACGAAGAATTGCATACTCTTTCTTCTGGTGAATCATGCAACTTGAACATAGATGGTCAACCGTATTTTTTCCTATACATAAAAGAGGCTCCAAGTATAAAAAAGTATTACATGGGTCATTCGAATCTTGTGACCATTTCCAATAAATCTTCTGCCAATGTCATTTTACCGTTAGATATTCAGGTAGATTGCACATTGCTATGTGAAAGGAAGAAATGGACGCTCTATCCGAAAGAAGGGGCACAAGCCCCGTATGTGAACGGAGTGAAAGTGTCCACACCGACCCGTATATTAGACGGTGATGAGCTTCTTTTTGGACGCGTGCTTTTGAAAATTTTAGATGGCGACATTTTGGTGGTTGAAAGCAGTGAGCCTTATGAAACGACGTTGACACAGGTAGAAACGCCAACGTCCCTTATGCAACAACAGTATCCTATTTACCGTCGTACACCACGTATGATCTATGAACAACCGACCGATAAAGTGGATTTCTCTATGCCGTCTGAAGAAGTGGATGATACGAGTAGGCCACTGTGGTTGGTTTTGCTGCCGCCGCTTGCGATTATCGTGATCATGGTCACGATTTCGATTACATTGAAACGCACGTGGATGTTGTTCATGTCTGTCCCGATTATGACGGTAATGGCGTTTGTGGCGACAATGATGTTTTTTCGAGAAAAGAAAAAGCGGAAGAAAAAGGAAGAAAAGCGTAAACGTGTGTACACTCGCTATTTAGAGGTGAAGCGGGATGAATTGCAGGCGCTAGCTGAAGCGCAAAGGCATGCGCTTTCGTATCATTTGCCGACGTTTGAACAAATGAAGGATAAGACTCGTCGTGTCAGTAGCCGTATTTGGGAAAGAACCATTGACAACGACGACTTTTTAGATATTCGAATTGGACGCTCGTCGGTGCCCGCCAGCTTTGAATTAAATCAACCGAGTGATGAGTTATCGAATCGTGATCGGGATGAGCTGATGGAGGATTTTGAGCGGTTACGTGACAAGTATTCACACCTAGAGGATGCCCCGCTACGTTTAAGTGTCGCCCGCGGTGCGCTCGGATATGTTGGAAAGCCTTCCATTGTGGAACGTGAAGTATCGCAAATTATTGGGCAACTCGCTTTTGCCCACAGTTATCATGACTTACGGTTTGTCGCGATTTTACATAAAGAACAGCGTAGAAAATGGGAGTGGATGCGCTGGTTACCACATTTTCAATTGCCTGGTTCAGAGGCAAAAGGCTTCATTTATGATGAGAAGGCGTGCGACTACATTTTAAATCCGCTGTATCACATGCTGCGTGAGCGAGAATTGGCACAAAAAGAAGCATTTGAGAAGAAACGAGAAGCGAAAAAATTTCTCCCGCACATCGTTTTCTTTGTCGCAAACCGTTCACTGATTGCAGAACATAGTATTATGGAATATTTGGAAGGAAAAGATAAACAACTTGGCTTCACCGTCATCTTTTTAACAGATGTGACTCAAAACTTAAATGAACATGTGCATACAATTGTGAAAGCAGTAAACCGAAACGAAGGGGAAATTGTTCTACTAAGGAACATTTCGATTCATAAACGCTTCCAGTTTGATCCCTACAATCCGTCGAACGAAAACTATGCCCGCATGCTCGCTTCTTTGTATCATCAACAGGGTATGACGCGGTCAATCCCTGATATGGTGTCCTTTATGGAAATGTTCCCAGGGGTTAAGCAGGCGAAAGATTTAAAAATCAATAAACGTTGGCAAATCAATGACAGCACTAAATCCCTTGCAGTGCCAATCGGCTTTAAAGCAAAAGATGAGCTGCTTGAGCTAGATGCACATGAAAAGATGCATGGTCCCCACGGATTGCTTGCAGGAACAACGGGATCAGGGAAATCAGAGTTCTTACAAACCTATATTTTGTCTTTAGCCGTCAACTACCACCCCCATGAAGTTGCCTTCTTGCTCATTGACTACAAAGGGGGCGGAATGGCGCAGCCATTTAAAGGGATGCCGCACCTCCTTGGTGTGATCACCAATATTGCTGAGAGTGAAAACTTTAGTTTACGTGCCCTAGCCTCCATTCGATCAGAATTAAAGAAGCGTCAACGCTTATTCGATGAATATACCGTTAACCATATTAACGACTACACGGAACTGTATAAATCAGGTGTCGCTAAAGAGCCGATGCCGCACCTCTTTATTATTTCCGATGAATTTGCGGAGCTAAAAAATGAGGAGCCAGAATTTATTAAAGAACTTGTATCTGCGGCGCGCATTGGGCGATCTCTTGGTGTACATCTTCTCCTAGCGACACAAAAGCCGAGCGGAGTTGTAGACGGGCAAATCTGGAGTAACTCCCGTTTTCGGATCGCCTTGAAAGTACAAAATGCCACGGATTCAAGAGAAATTTTGAAAAACGAGGATGCTGCTTATATTAAAGAAACGGGCCGAGGCTATTTACAAATTGGTAGTAACGAGCAATACGACTTGTTTCAAAGCGCTTGGAGCGGTGCACAGTACATGCGGTCAGCTCACGAGGGGGAAGAGGAGATTGCTTATGTGACAGATCTTGGTTTAAAGCTTGTTTCACGAGCGGAGATGGAAGAGGACAACAGACAAGAAAGTATCACTGAGATTGAGGCGATTGTCAGAGAAATCGCTACAACAACAAACGAATTGGCGATTGTTCCAGCAAAAAGCCCATGGCTTGACCCATTAGAAGAACGGATCTTCTATGATGCAAAGCGTTACGAAGAAGATGATCCACAAGCATTCCCATTTGCGCTTGCCGATGACCCAGAGAATCAACGGCAATTCCCCATTTGTTATGATTGGGGCAAGAGCGGCAATTTAATGATCTTTGGTATAAGCGGATACGGAAAGTCGATGACGCTCATGACGTTACTCTTCGCATTTGCGGAGAAAAGATCACCTGAGCAAGTTAACTATTATTTGCTCGACTTTGGGAACGGTGCCCTTCTGCCATTGCGCCAGCTTCGTCATACCGGGGATTATATTAAATTAGATGAAGGACGTAAGTTAGAGAAGCTCATTGACTACATTGAAAAAGAAATGGAACTTCGCAGTGAGCTGTTTATGGAAAAAGAAGTGAGCAACATCTCCGTTTACAATGAGGTGAGTGACGAGCCATTGCCATCGATTTTCATTGTCATTGATAACTATGACATCTTGCCGGAAGAGTTTTCAGACCTAGTCCCGGCCTTCACTCGGTTCGCGCGAGATGGTCAATCACGCGGCATTTACGTCTTTGTAACCGTAACTGCAAGAAACGCGGTGAAGCCTGTGCTGTTAAACAGCATGAATATGAAGATTTGTCATTACATGATTGATAAAACTGATGTCACATCAATACTTGGAAGGGTTCCATTTGCGATTGAGTCTGTCCCGGGTCGAATGATTGTCGCAAAAGGTAAAAACTGGCTTGCCCATACTTACTTACCAGCTGAAGGGGAAACGGATTTTGAAGTAATTGAAAACGTGAAAGCACGTATCCAAACGATTAATAGCCGCTATCATGGATCGGCACTGCCAAAATCGATGGTCATGTTGCCGAAGACCTTGACACTTGCTGGGTTCCGAGAACGCTTGGAAGAAAATCCTCAACCAGGAATCCCACTCGGCCTGAACGAAGAGACCGTGCTGCCAGTCTATATGGCTGAGGATGCAGGGGCGCACACATTGGTTGTTGGTGAACCACAGCGCGGAAAGTCAAATATGTTGAAAGTCATGCTTTCGTTCTACCTTGAGTACGATAACATAGAAAAGATTATCGTATTTGATGGAGTCGATCGCCCGTTATTTGATTTCAATCGCCATGAAAAAGTGTCCTATGTCATGACAATGGAAGGATTGAATCAAGAGATCGAAGAGGCAACACGAGTTATGGAATTAAGAAAGGCTCAATATGAAGAGGCGTTAAGCCAGGGGATGGAATTTCCTACCTTCTCTCCTTATCTCTTTGTTATTGATAATGTTGCAGACTTTAAACAGGCACTTGGCATGACGAAAGAAACTGCTTTTGCGGATATGATGAAAACGTTTGGGCATTTACAGTTCCAAGTCATAGCCGCAGCAAATCATCGGGAAATCAGTTTAGGGCGCAGCCCAGTTATTGAACAATTAAAGTCTGTCCGTCAACATGTACTTCTGATGAAAAAATCAGGGCAGAGCGTGATAAGCTTTACGATAGATCGTACAGAGAAATTAGGAGAGGGATTTGGTTACCATATCGTCAATGGGCAAGATGTGAAAATCAAATTCCCAGAAGTGGTAAAAGAAGATCTACTTGTGCTTGTCTAATATATCAACTAGTCAACGCCGTTTTTGGCTATGTCGTCTGGCGAGGGCTAAACGAAGTTTTTAAAATCGTTAAGATGCTTGACAGTAAGGATGGGTTTTATTCAGTGAAGAAGGATTAAACTGTGTGATAAAAACGAAGAAGGGTGTATAGGTGATGAGCTATTATTTAAATCAAATTAATCTGCTGAATAATGAGATCCGAACGATTAGGAAAGGAATGGATATAGCAGGAGAGCATCGTCAAGAGTTGCTTGATGTCCGAAGTAAGTTAGTAACTGAAAAAAGTACGTTAGTATCAGATAAAAGTCATATCGATAATCCGGAATTAGGAAATGACGCAGCGCGTGGGACCATTGCATCTGACTTCGAAAGGGCAGAGCGTGATAAGCTTAAACTGGAGCATGTGAAGTTACCAGAGCAAGTCCAAGAAATGATCGATGCCATTGATAGTGAGCGAGATCGACTCCATGAAAAAATTGAGAGTGGAAGACTACAAATTCAATACCGAAATGATCGAATTAACCATTTGAGAAAGCTAGATAAGCTAGCAAGGGAAAATAAGGGGTGATAGATGATGGAAATTAAAGTAAACGTAGAGGAAGCCCTAGTAATCCTTCAGGCAGTCGGAGAGCTTGCTGGTAGTTTTCAAAAAGAAGCGGTTGATTCAACTGAGGGGCTGGACATGTTGCTAGCTGAAACCGGAGAAGTAGAAGAAATAGAGGATAAATTAAGCGTGTATTTTCAGGCGTTGAGTCAAATGGAACAGCAATTCCAAACCTTGGTGCAAGAATATGAGAATGTGGACCATGAACTTGCAGGGAAAATGAGGTGAAAATAATGAAAATCTTAGATGTCAGTCAAGCGATCGCGAAGCTTGATAAAGACATAGATCAATTGCAACATCGCCTGGATTTTTTGGATTTGATGGATGTAGGAATTGAAAGAGTACTGAATATGGACGGCGCATTCACTGGAGAAGGTGGGGAAGCAATAATCTTGAATCATGCTGAGTTACAGCTCCCAACGATCCGGGCATTTCGCGCCCACATCACCATTACGATTGAAAAAATCAAAAAAATGAAGGCATATATCCTTGAATTTGAGCCCTCTGAAAATGGGGTAGTGACCGAAGATTTTTGGGATACGCAAATGACTCGAGGGCTAGATAAAGTTGAGGAGTCAACGGAGCAGTCTAAACAAAAAGTGGATGAGTATGCCACTTCGGTTAGCCATATTATGAATCTTGGAAAGCTAGACATATGCCAAGTATTAAACTGCATCGATAGTTCGCGTAAATTCGCAAGTGAAGTCGTTGATGATTTGTATATGCTTGACAATGACGGAGTCGATTTAATGGCTGACGTACAAGCGAGCCGTACCGAACTAGACACCATTGTGCAAAAAGCGGTAGAGTGGACCAATGCAGGCGGACCTCTTTTAAAAGGGGTGAATATTCAAGACGTAAGGTCACATTTCGAAGAGATGACGTTACATAAGGAAGCGCCGGACGTGAATATGGGTCGCTTGGATCGTGGAGATGACCGTTCGTTAGTACAGGGAGTAGTGAATTTCTTAGGAACAGATGTAAAAACGATTCAGAATTGGGGACTGGTTGGTGTTGATGTTGCGCGTGGTGCAGCGACGACAATAATGTTTACAACGGGCATGTTGAAATTCGTGGACAATGGAAACGGTACTGTTAAATTGGTGGCCGATAAGAAATGGACAAAGCAAAAAGGAAAGTACGATTCAAAACTGGCTTCTAAAATACATGAGTTGATGAAACACCCAAAAGGGAAATATATTGTTCAACGTTATGGATATATGCCTAGCAATCTTCCAAAAGAAATAGCCGGATTAAGGAATCTGCCTAAAGTAGGAGTTGGAGGACTGTTGAACAGAGCTTCAGGTCCAACAGTGATCTATAAAAATGGACAGCGGTTTGTAAATTACTTCCGGCGTGGGGATGGTCTTAAAGGAAATGCATCTAATTTATGGAAAAACTTAAAAAGCAATTTCTTACCAACAATAAAGAGCATTGATGTAAAAAATTCGCTTAAAAATATAAAACCAGGTGGTGGCGGCTGGCAAAAGAATCTCGCCCGAGCAGGAAATGTATTGGCGGTAGGCCTCAACTTTATGGAGGCATTTTCGGATGAACATAAAGATAAAAGTGCCGCACAAAGAACAGGTCGCGCGCTTGCAGGAACAGCGTTGGATATTGGTGCTGCATATGCGGGTGCAACTGGAGGGGCGGCTATAGGTACGATGATTTTCCCTGGTGTCGGTACGGTCGTTGGTGGATTTGTTGGCGCAGCAATTGGTGGTATCTCAGCGAACACATTTTTAGGAGAGCCTGTACGGCAAGTTGGAGAGAAAATTGGAGCTGCAGTTGAAAAAGGTTGGAATGCCGCAGTAGATGCAGGAAAAGCTGCTTGGAATGCAGCAAGTGATTTTGGAAATGAGGTCAAAGAAGGAGCAAAGAATTTACTATCAAGCGGTGCCAAAGCGCTTGGAAGCCTGTTTGGTTAATGTAGGTGATAGGGGGATCTCCCCCCTTCCCAATATTTACTGCTAGGTTTCTTATTATGTAATGAAATGTGGAATTGAGGTGCAAAATTGTGGGATATGTTAACCCATCTCCTGATACATACGAAAAAAAGGAAAGTTTTCTCTCTACTTATAGTGGTTATTACTTTTTTTTCGGGGCGTTGGTTCATCTCTATAGTATTCCCAATATATTTTTTGTGTACATAAATGATACATCGCGTTTGTTTGCCATTTTACTTTGGGGAAGTTATTTGATTGTTTGTGCGATTTCTGCATATGTTGATTATCGTGTTCCAGATAATGCTCGACTGGGAACTTATTCACTGGTTCTTTCTGCAGGTCTATGGTCAATGGTGGCGATTAATTTATATGGAATACAGGCGTTAGTGGATCAGCCATTTTACCAAGAGCTCTATATCAATCTTCTATGGATTCAATTGTTGTTCATTTTATTTTCATGGATCAAGTGGATCCCGGTTCGTACACGAGAGAGGATAGCCCGTATAGTAACCATTATACTTGGCGCTTTTTTTATATTTCATTTGTTAGGGATTTTTGCTTCCACCAAAGGCATGGGGATTTATGCATTTTTGTTTGGGAAAGAAGTAGCGGTGGCCCTCATATGGCCAGGCATCGCCCTTTTTTTCTCTGGATTTTGGACACGTCTGATTATGGCCGCGGGCATAGACTTAGACATTACGCCAGAAGAGCGGGCGCGAAGGATGGCAGAAGAGAAAGCACGCGAAGAGGCGAAGAAAAGAAAACCATCAGAAGAAATGCTGTCAAGTGGACGTTACTTGGAGTATGGAGAGTTGGATTATTACATTACAGAGGGAATAAGTAGTTATCGGGAAAAGGGATCGAAGACGTTTGAAGATGTAGAGTTTTTATATGTAGAGAATGCCGTCCGTTATTTTAATCGCTTGGATTTGACTCCGACAAAAGAAATGATTTTGTACAAAGAGAATGGGCAATGGTACTGTCAGACAACAGGGCAAGAACCTGAACGAGTGTTGTTACCAGAGCATTTAGAAGAGGAAAAGGACGAATTTGAAATCGATAAACGTGAGTATTTGGAACAGGCGATTGAATACAGACGTATAGTCCCGTACTTTGTAGAGATTCCGAGTGATATTGATGAGTCCAAGATTGACAGGGATGAATAAAATGTATTCTTGAAAAAGCTATCAACTGTTGTAGAGAATATTTTGGTCCGATAAAAAACGGCTTAAAGGAGAGGCAGAGATGGTGAGTGAAGCAAATCGAACACAAGTCAGTAATGACAGTATGATTGTTTACCCTGGGAAAGGGAGAATGTTGTTGCTTTCGATTTTATCATTGGCGTTTGTGGCTGTGCTTGTGTGGGCGGCGTTTAATCGAGTTGAAATTGCAGACGATGCCCAAGGGATCACCGCTGTCATCGCGCCCATTCTCCCCTTCATTTTGGTGGTAGGCATCCCGTTTTTTGGCCTTTGCACGGTGTATCTATTGTATGGTCTTGTCAAACCGAGACCGTCATTACGAATTGATCAAGAAGGAATTTACGAAAATGCTACTCTAGCAAGTGTGGGTCTGATCCGTTGGGATGAGATTGAGCGAATAGGGATGTATTCGTTAGGGGGACAAAAGATGATTGGCATCATGCCGACAGACTTTGAACCTTTCCTTCAACGACAAAGTGGTGTGAAACGTGCACTATTAAGTATGAACAAGAAAAAAGAGATTCCAATCAGTATCCCGCAAAATGCAAGTGATGTTCCGTTAGAGGCAGTGTTGGAATTTGTTGAGCAATTTATTGATAAAGAGAAAATCGGGTAGGTACATTCATTCCAAGGATTAATAAACATGAATGGAGGGGTGGACAATGATTCAGGAGAAAAAAGCATTCTCGTTATCGACAGAAGAACTAAGCGTAGCGATGATGTTATGTGGCTATGAGCAAGCGGCGGCTGATGCGCTAAAGAACACACGAGATTGGGAAAGTGATGAGCAACTACAAGAAGTTGTCGGAGAAGCGGAGTTGTTATTACGGCGTCGCGGCTATCAAAATGAAAAAGGTGAAATAGATCAGGGACTCGAAAGCCTAGTTCATCTATTGATGAGAGCAGAGAAAAAAGTACGTTGTGTGCATGGTAAAACAGTGATGCTTTTACATAACATGGGGTCTCAGAAAGTGCTTGTGCAAAAATGTGAAGATGGCATGCATAGCTTTTACGACATGGATATGAGAAAAAATAAACAAGGTGAAAAAACAATACAAGATTTTTATCAGTTTCCCTCTGAACACCCGATCGAGATGGAGCCCTTTATAATGTCGAGTGAGATGTTCCAGTCTTTTTCCGTTGCAAAGACGGCAAAACAAATCAACGAATTGCTTTCTGACGGAGAACATCCTCAGGCTATGGAGGCATTCATGGAAGCGTTTGTGAAGAGAGGATGTTTCCTGAATAATTTTTCATTGATCAAGTCTGACTACATCACAGATGAGAATGAAATTCCAGAAATACATTTGTTTTTACCGTCAAAATCATTTATTTGGTATATCGATTACACGGAAGTAGATACGCAAGGTCAAGTGTACTTCTATCCTACAGAAGCATCCTCATTGATTCAGATGATCATGGCACGGATAAAAATGTGGTTTGGATTTTAAAAAAAGCGGATGTTCTTATTGGAGGGATGGATGATGAACTTTTTAAAAGAAAAGAAGATCACCTTATCTACAGATGAATTTATTGGGGTGCTCGCCTTGTGCGGTTATGAGGATGTGGCGCGTGAAGCCTCATTGCTAAAGCGGGATATGACAGAGGAACAGGTAGGCCATTTCGCGTATCACGTAGAAAGGCTGTTAAAGCATCGCGGTTATTGGGATGAAGCCCGTTCAACACAATTAGTCCAAGAAGTAGAAGATCTGATTCATGCTGTGATGGAGGCGCCAAAAAAGGCTCGGTGTGTATACGGGCAGTATGCATTAATATTTCATCACCTAGCAGATGGAGGCAGGATCGTCCAACGTTTTGAAGGAATGGATCATATATTTACAATGATTAATGCTAATCTTGATTATATGGAGCATCTGATCGACTTTTACGGTTTACCAGAGGAAGAGCCAAGAGAGGGGATCGCACCTTTTAAGATTGAAAGAGAACTGTTTGATTCCATGGGTACATATACAGATGAAGAAATGGACGCAATTTGTAAGGATGAGGACCATCCAATCTCTTTCCGCTCCTTTTTAAGAGACTTTCAAGAACGTCATGCCACTTTTGATTCAATTACGTTTATGTTCGGGGAAGAAGTGGAAGAGGCGCAACGCGATGAGCCAGTATATCTATTTTTAAGAGGAAAGTCGTGTGTGTGGTTTCTAGATTATAGCTTTGTGACGGAAGCAAATGAAATCGAAGTATATCCTGTGGAAATGAAGGAATATATGAAACTAATTGCAGAGGAAGAGCTTCCAGCTTGGTTGGAACGGAATTAATATATAAGAAACGTACTTTTCTTGGTGGCGGGCTTTGTAAAGGAGCTCGTCATCTTACTATGCGATCAAGAGCCGATACCTGGTAACGTTAATACTTTACTATTGTATCAGGACGTTTTTGAGGCAGCAGAGGCAAGAATTATATTACATTGCAGAGGGAATAAGCAGTTATCGGGAAAAGGGATCGAAGACGTTTGAAGATGTAGAGTTTTTATATGTAGAAAACGGGCAATGGTACTGTCAGACAACAGGGCAAGAACCTGAACGAGTGTTGTTGCCAGAGCATTTAGAAGAGGAAAAGGACGAATTTGAAATCGATAAACGTGAGTATTTGGAACAGGCGATTGAATACAGACGTATAGTCCCGTATTTTGTAGAGATTCCGGGTGATATAGATGCATCCAAGCCCGACAGATCTGAATAGAGCCGTATTTTTGAAAAAGCTATCAGCTGTTGTAGAGAATATTTTGGTCCGATAAAAAACGGCTTAAAGGAGAGGCAGAGATGGTAAGTGAAACAAGTCGAACACAAGTCAGTAAAGGAGTATGATTGTTAACCCAGTTGGAAAAGCCGGAATGTTTATCTTTTGGTGCTACTAAGTTCTAAAATAGGTAAAATCATGGCAGTGCTTACCAAAATAGTTTTTTGGCGGTATATCCCTTTATTGGTATTTTTATCCAATTCCATTAATCGTAGGTATTGCTTGTGTAACATATGTTAATTGAAGGGACAAGAACTGACTTAAAATAGGCAATGAATGCTGTTCAGTATAACTAAGGAGGATAAACATTTGTTTAAAATTATTATTCCAAAAGCACCTTTTGATTTTAAAAAAATATTAAAAAGAATGTCATCAAGGAATAATAATAACGTACTTATTAATGAGGAAAATTTATCTCTTCAACGAATTGTAACCATAGATTCCCAACCAACTCTTTTATACGTTACTTTTCAGGGAGATATTGATCATCCACTTTTAAAGGTACATATTCCTAACAACACTAGCAGGATTCAACAAGAGAAGCTATTTCAGCTTGTTCGACACATGTTTTCAACTGAGTGTGATCTATTAAAGTGCTACGATTCTTTGTCAGGCTCTCCCTATCTAAAACCACTTATTAATCAATTTTATGGTTTAAGGCTAGTGTTGGAGCCAAGTTTATTCGAAGCGATTGCAAAATTAATCATTTATCAACAAATAAATACCACTTTTGCAGCGGAGCTTGTTAATAGATTAATGACTCTTACTGCTGAGGAAGTAGAGGTGGAAGGGAATTGTTTGCCAATTTTTCCTTCACCAGAATCAATAGCAAAACTGTCCTATAACCAATTAAGAAGAATATCTTTTAATCAGAGGAAGGCTGAATATGTGATAGATTTTGCACAAAATATTGTGGAAGGAAAAATTAACTTAGATCATTTTTGGAAATTAACAGATGAAGAGATCATTCAAATTCTATCAAACGTAAGAGGAATTGGTAAATGGACAATTGAATGTACCCTTCTTTTTGGGATGGGAAGATTAAATATATTACCTGCGGGAGATATTGCGTTAAGGAAAGTTATTAAAAATGTTTGGGGACTAAAACAAACCCCTTCAGAAAAAGATGTTGAAAAATTAGGGCATAATTGGTCACCTTATAAGAGCTATGCAAGCTACTATTTGTGGTGTAGTGCAAAGCTCTTTTAAAGTAAGGGAGAACACACTGGTAGCAGGCTGCAGCAACTTAATTGACTGGAAAGTTATAAGTAAAAAACTTCAAACTCCCATTTTATACTGATAGTGGTTATCACTTTGATGAAACGAGGCTTTCCAAGCCATCGAAGTCCTGAAAGAATTTGCGAATTGATATCAACTAACTTAGATATTTGTACACCTTCCCACAAAAAGCATGACTGAATTATTATGATGATTAATTAATATTAAAATTTGATGAAATCGGTGAAATTTAAAATTCACAGAACCCGAAGTATCAAGGCTATGAGTGTTTATGAGCAAACTTGAAAATTTAGTAATTATCGAACGTAAAACGTGTAGAGCGAAGGGCTAATATCGTTGTCATATCAAGATGTTTACAGCCTCTTCCCGAGATGTTCGGGAAGGGGTTTTTTAGTACCGAAAAATTGAAATGGCCACTCTTCGACTACTCTTTATTAAAAATCCAACACAGTCATGAGTATCTCCTTTGGCGGCCTCCGAAACGTGCGTGTAGACGTTCATCATTGTTTGAATGCAAAAGCCTTGATTATCCTCTTCCCTGAATAAAAGAGAATCGTGAGTGTATCTAAAACCGTGTACAGTCATTTTAGGTTAGGAAGCTCAAGATGTTTTTTAAAGAATATTGCTTATGAATCGTTTCAAGATGATAGTCGAAGTGGTTTATTTGTCTTTTCCCCTAATGATTTCTAAAAAATGAAACGTTTTCGCATCGGTTCAGTTCTATTTCGAAGCAAAAAGGTTAGAAGCATACAGTTTTTTATATCAAAGATTTTAATTTTTTGCTAGATTTCTCAGGATATAGAATTTTGGCATAATATTTGCAATTAATCTATGAGTGAAGGGATGCATAGGAAGGTTGCTGGACCGAATCAAATGGAGGTTATTTTAATGAAAGATTTTTTCGGACAACTGTGCTTCAATTCAATCATGATCAGGACAGGAGGAATGCACGAAGTCTGCTTGATGAATGAGTCAATAAAAGAAAATCTTAAGGAGTGAAGTATGTGAATAGTATTTTACGAAACAACAAATTAAAATTTTTAGCCTTAATGCTCATCTCATTACTACTAATATTAAGTGCCTGTACTGAAAAATCAGATGTAACCAAAGAAAAAGAGTCAGATGCTGCCACCCAAAAGGACACTGCGACATCCGATGAAGCCTCTCTTGTTCTCAAAAATGGTATCGTTTACACTATGGAGGAAGATCAGTCAACTGCTGAAGCAATTGCGGTAAAAGACGGGGAAATCATGTTTGTTGGAAGTAGTTCCGACGCAGAAAAATATGTGGGGGACAAAACGGAAGTGATTGACCTGGAAGGCAAGATGGTGTCTCCTGGCTTTATAGATGGTCATACCCACCCGCCAGGATTGTGGACTACCAAGCTTTTTAAAGTGGATCTTTCAGTCTTAAAAAAACACGAGGATTATGTTAAAGCTGTAGCTGATTTTAGAAAGAAGAATTCAGATGCTGAGATTATTACTGGAAGCGGATGGGTCAATGGCCCGTATGAGCAGTCAGATGGCACGAATCCTGGTCCAAAGAAAGAAGATTTGGATGCGGTTGTTTCCGACGTTCCGGTAATTCTTAGCTCCATAGATGGACATTCTGTATGGGTAAACTCCAAGGCACTTGAAATGGCCAACATTACAAAAGACACAAAGGCTCCTAAAGGAGGAATGATTGAGCGTAATAGTGATGGCTCTCCTCGCGGAGTTTTGCGAGAAGGTGCAGTTGATTTACTTGCAGATGTTCAGGCCTTGTTTAATTTAACAGAGGAACAATATAAAGAGGCCATCTTGGGATTCCAAGAGGAAATGCATAGTTTTGGTATGACTGGCATCATGAACATGTCGGGTAGTGATATGAGCTTGAAAGTTATGAAGGAATTAGAAGAAGAGGGTAAGCTAACAATGCGAGTTGCCAATGCTTTTACCTTTGATCCCGGCACGAAGCCTGATGAGGGGGTAAAGAAAATACTCGCTGCAGGCAAAAAGTACAACTCAGATTGGATTTCAGTAAATACGGTTAAACTATTTTCTGATGGCGTGACTGAGGGAAAAACTGCGTTGTTTGTGGAGCCGTACACTAAGAATGCCGGAATGGGAGATCACCATCACGGTGATGCGAATTGGGAGCTTGATGATTTCAACAAGATGGTTTCCCAGTTGGATAAGGAAGGCATACAAGTGCATATCCACGCAATCGGTGATGGGGCTGTTAAAATGAGCCTGGATGCCTTTGAACTTGCTAAAAAAGATAACGGAGAACGTGATTCGCGCCACACCATTACTCATATAAGCGCTATTCAAGATAGTGACATCCCCCGTATGGCAGACCTGAATGTGGTTGCTGCTTTACAGCCATTCTGGTTTTATAAGGATCAGTATTATGAGCTGGAAAAAGCAATGATAGGAGAGGAACGTGCGCTTGCCATGTATCCGACTCGAAAGATGTGGGATGAGGGAATCACTATCGCTAGTGCCAGTGATTATCCGCCAACACCGGATTATCGCCCACTGAATGCCATAGAGACAGGGGTTACTAGAAATAGCCCTTACCTGGAAGAACAAGATTCTGATATGATCCGCAATGCAGATCAGGCGCTTACTATAGAAGAAATGTTGCAGTCATATACAAAGAATGTTGCATATCAAATCTTTAGGGACGATGACTTAGGTTCTCTCAAGATTGGTAAAAAAGCGGATATGGTCGTTCTTGACGAAGATATTACCAAAGTTGAGCCTAAAGATATCTCTGAAACTCCTGTCGCATATACGATTGTTGATGGGAAGGTTGTCTATAAAGGAAAATAAAGTCGACCTTTTCTGTTCAGAGAAAAACAAATGATCTAGGTGCTGTAACTTAAGTAGATAAAGGCACAGCGATAGAACGGATGAATTTGAAAAAATATATTTATCTATAAACTAAAATCTGTAAAGGGACTGCCGGTAAGATGAGGCAGTCCTTTTTATGTGTGCAAAAACATTGAAGAGAAAGGAAAGACCATAGTTCAATGAATGTGATTTTCCCCAAAAATGATTTTTTTTATGCAATTATGTCGTTGACAGATATAGCGGGTGGTGATATATTTTGTATATCGAGGGACGATATAACGATGTACGATAGGTGGTATCATAATGGAACAAAATTCTCCTCTGACTGAAGGCGTTTATTATATCCTTTTGTCCTTGTATGAGCCGAGGCATGGATATGGGATTATGCAGTTTGTTTCTGAGTTGAGCAATGGTCGTGTGGAGCTTGGTGCCGGAACGATTTATGGGGCGATCAAAACATTGGTAAAGAAAAAGTGGATTGTGCCATTGGAAGAGGATGGCCGAAAAAAAGAGTATGTGATTACGGATGAAGGACGATTGATTGTCGAGCGTGAAATCGAACGACTTTGTGAACTGTATAAGAACGGTTTGCTAATTGCGAAGGGAGAGAACCCGTCATGAAGAAAGTAGTGTATCGCTTTTATTTAGACTATGAAAAAGAAGAGAATTGGATCAATGAGATGAGCGCGAAGGGGTGGCATTTAGAGAAGTTTGCTTTAGGAAGATTCACCTTTACAAAAGGTGAGCCCGGAAAATATATTTATAGAAATGAATTTATTTCTGAAATGAAAACAAAAGAGAAAAAAGAATACTTTGAGTTTCTCTCTGACAGCGGAATTATTGTTATTCATGAATTTGGCGGCTGGGTATATATAAAAAAAGAGGCAAATGAAGGCCCTTTTGAATTATTTACAGATAATGACTCGCACATCGCTTATTATAACCGCATGATGAATTTCTTTATTGCCATCTTTTTCGTCAATGTATTCTTTGGTATTTTAAATTTTAATATTATGGATGACGGCAAGAATTTAGGATATGTGAAAATGACGGCTGGGTCGTTGAATATCATGGTTGCTTTCCTGTTAATGTTTCCTATCTATAAAATAATTCGACGAAAAAAAGAATTAGAGAAGCAGCAGCAATTTTTTGAATGATGCGGAGTATGAATAGCTCATAAAAACCCTCCCTTTACAGCTGTTTTTGTTACTCATTTTGGTCCACTCTCTGATATTCTTCTTTTTCAAATTGGGGCCTGTTATGACTTCACATCAAAACAGGCCTTAACTTTATTCAACTCTAATGTCATTTTTACGGTTCGCATACCACTGGAAAAATGAATGCGCCAGTTCAACTGGAACATCTTCTACGCTTGAATGATGCACTGGCTTCCCCCTATTGGTAGTCTCAATTGACGCGAGGCCAAGCCATTTTTGAATAATGTTCCGGGTCATCTTTACTTCAATCACTTTTTCTCGTTTAGAAACGAATAAAGAGGTAGTGAGTGCTCCTGTTTTAAATTGAATAAATTGCCCATTCATGACGTAACTGGTATGGAAAAAATTTAACAATCTCGCTAGTAGAATACAAACTAAAAGAGCAGCTGACAGAACTATCCAAGCCTGCTCCACGCCCCAAATTACTGGCTTAAAATAATATAAAACAATTGTAGCAATAAGCCAGAACCAGCTTGGAGACAATATGCGTACCCAAAGGGACTTTTTCGGAAGACGAATCATTTCCTGAGTAATCGTATATGAGGGCAGAATGTCTGAAACCAATTCATACGCTTTATTAATCGGCAGAAAAGGGTATAGTGTACTAGTTTCGAGCGTCTCTTCTCCAAAGTTTAGCTTACCTGCACTTCTTAACTTCACTTCGGCAAGCCCCAATAACCTTTTCATCATTGACTGGTTAATTTCAATTGCCTGCACCTTTTCTTTTGAAATAGTGAAGGCTGTTTCATCAATAATACCCCTAGTAATATATATGTGACTTGAATCTGAAGATATTTTATAGTTCCCATACTTTAAGTGCGTTCTCACAATTCCAAAGCCTGCGGAAGCAATAATGAGTATGATAACAAGGATGGTCGTCACCCACCACGAGCTTATCAGCTGTTTAAATAATCCCCCCGTAGAATCCTCTAAATGAAAAATTTCATTGATTTTATAATAAAATGAGCCAATTAAAGGTATAAGAACAAAGAAACTTAAAGATGTAAAGGATGCTTTTAAGATATCCTTCTTGGTTGACTCGAAATGAATGGCTCGATTTGGATCCTCCTGTGGAATTACAACCCCTGGATTTTCGGTTGTACAATACTGTTGCTCAACTTTAAGTCCCTCGTCATTAATTTCATGCCTCAAACCCGCGGATTTACTTCGACCGGCATTTTTCACGTATGTCTCCATCCACTCGGCTTCTGTTTGTGAGATCACATCGAATTTTATCGTCGAACCTTCATCTTTTACCCCAGTTTCGAAATGAATAGAGGTCATATTAAACATACGATGGAAAATCGATGTATGGCGATTCACGTTCTGAATTTTAGAAAAAGGAATGGTTTGTTCAGATTTGCTGAAAAGTCCTTTATAAAGATGAAAAGATTGATGATCAAGTTCGTATTTGTGGGTGAACCATTTATAGATGATTGATAAAAAAGTCCATCCAACTGCGAGTAAGAAAACAATTCGGCCATATTTTATGAAAAGCGATGCAGATCCCGCTTTTATCACGTATAAGTAAATCACAAAGAAAAAGGAGTTTCTGACTAATTTACCTAAATCAAAAAGCACTACAAGTGGAGAATAACGTTTGATCCTTGTCATTGCTCCACTTCCTTAATTTTTGCGTATTGAGCAATTTGGTTCCTCAACTCGATAGCCACTTCTTTTGGAAGGGCTGGTATGGAGTGAGAAGACCCCATTGTTTCAACTGACACGGAGCAGAGTTCATATTTTCTTAGAAGCGGCCCCTGCTCGGTGGCGACCGATTGGATTTTTGTCATCGGGACAAGTTCATGAGTTTCATTGAGTGCGCCAAATTTTAATTCCAAATATTCTTCATTTACATCGTAACGCCAATTTTTATAAAGTAAAAACGGATGAATGAATGACCAAATTCCACCGATTATAGCTAACGCTGTAATCCCTATCAATATCCACCCGATCCACTCTTTCCAAGAAAAATAAAAATCAAGGTAAAATAAGACACTTAGGATGATGAGACCGATGATATTCCCAATCGTGTCACTGATGAGCCAAACTTTGATTGCGTTCTTTGATAAACGCTGCTGAGGTGCATTCAATGGAAATCACCACCTATATTAATCTATTATTCATCTAAAAATATTTCTTCAAGAGAAGGTTCGTCCACCTCGACACGGTAGACGTCTATTTTATATTGGTTAAATGCTCGAATAACTTCAGCAATTTTTTTCTCATTTTCAAGCGTTATGGTTACATATGACTCTTGCATATCTAAATTTGTTCCTGCTGTGTGCAGCCATTGGATTAGTGTCCACTCTTCTGCTTTAGGGATTGGAGAGTGCTTCAATTTTACTATAAGTGTTGATCGATAGAAGGATCTAAGCTCAGCCATTGTGCCGATCTTAACCACTTTGCCTTCTTTCATTATAGCGATTCGTGTACATATTTTCTCAACTTCATCTAAGTTATGGGATGTCATAAAGATCGTTTTCCCCCGTTTCTGCAGATCATCAATCAATTTATGAATATGAATGACGGATTCTGCATCCAAACCGGAAGTTGGTTCATCAAGAAAAATCAATTCTGGATCATGGATGATTGCTTGCGCTATCCCAAGCTTCTTTTTCATGCCGAATGAAAATTTAGAGGTTTTTACCTTGGAATGTTCCGCTAATCCAACCAACCGCAAAACTTCCAGACAACGGTGTTTATCTGCAGGCTTCCCCGAAAGGGCAGATAGGAATTTCAAATGATCCATCGCTGTTAAAGAACTATAAAATGTGGAGTAATCGGGCATTACGCCAATTCGCTTCTTTATTTGATCATTCGGTCCCTTTACCCCCAAAAGCGAGTATGTACCGGAACTCGGGTGAATAATGCCGGTCAACATATTGATAAAAGTAGATTTTCCAGCACCATTCCGACCAAGAAAACCAAATACCTCTCCTTTTTCTACGATCAAATCAATTCCTTGTACGACTTGAGCCCCTCCATAGGATTTTTTTAACTGATTCGTTTCAATGGCAGTCATTAGCATTCTCTCCTTTTGAATATCAGATTTGCGATAAACATCATCAAACCCGCAAATAGTAATATTACAACTAATGTATAGTCATCACGTTCTAAATAATAAAAAGGTGTAATAAATTTCATCCAGCTTATCCATACATTTGATGTAAATGAAATCCATAATCCAAAAATCGGAAAGGCAAGGCCAATAATAGTTCCAAGAAACATAGTAATTCCCGGCTTCGGGATAAGAACCGAAAGCAAAATAGTCAATGCAATCTGGTATATTAATAAACTCATGATTTGAGAAAAAATAAAGATATCAAATTGTTTAGCAAAGATGCTGATGATCAAGAACGAGATTGCCACACAGACAAACCAAAAGAGGGTAATTCCGAGAAACTTTCCGCATAAGATGCTTGTTCTCGATGTCCTGGTTACTAAAAATCGCATTGTTCGTTCATGTGTTTCCCTATTTATGCAATCATGGGATAAACCCATAACAAATAATTGTCCAAATAAAAAAAGTAGAGTCAATAGGCCAACTGTATAAATTTGTTCTTTTTCACTAGGCGTCAATTCTATCAAACTCATTAATACATATGAAAACTTAGCTGAATAATAGGAGGTTAATAATAAAATCCCAATTATCAAAATGGATTTAATGCTTTTAAACAAACTGAAAAATTCTCTTTTACCGATGACATACATACTTTGTCTCCCCTTTCACGCTTACCAACCTAACATCATTATAAATTGCCTACCTTAAGTTAGAGGAAACCTTACCTTAACATCTCCTTAATTCTTCAATCATGTTTCTTCTAAGTGATATGATAACTAATAGATAAAGAGAGTAGGTGATCTTTATGCAAGAAGCACAATTATTAATTGTGGATGATGAAAAATCCATTATACATATGTTAAAGACGATTTTAAAAAAGGAGTCATTCAAATATATTGATACTGCCGGTACGGCTGAGGAAGCACTTGCCTTATGTAGATCAAAGCGATATGACTTAATCTTGTTGGATGTGATGCTCCCCAGCCGGAGTGGTTTTGAAATTTGTCCGCTTATTAGAGAGACGACAGATGCTCCCATCTTTTTTCTAACGGCAAGATCAACAGATTTGGATAAACTTTCAGGTTTTGCTCTAGGGGCTGATGATTATATTACAAAGCCTTTCAATCCATTGGAAGTTGTCGCAAGGATTAAGGCTCATTTACGCAGGCAAACAGTAAATACGACGCATCCAACCTCTCCAACAAGTTATCACTATGGAAGTCTCTATATAAACACTTTCTCTGGAGAAGTCAAAGTAAATGAAAAAACGGTAGATTTACCTGCCCAAGTATACCAACTACTGCTGTTTTTCTGTAAGCATCCTAATCAGTTGTTTAGTAAAAGTCAGCTTTATGAACAAGTATGGGGAGAAGAGTTTTTAGGGAAGGACAATACGGTTATGGTTCATATAAGGAAGCTTCGTGAAAAAATCGAGGATAACCCAAGCGAGCCATGCCACATTATTACAGTTAGAGGGCTTGGATACAAATTTGTTCCGAGCAGCGGCAGTTATGAACATTCTTAAGCGGTTTATTCTTCAATTTTTTAAACAAATAACGCTAGCTTTTATTTTGTTATCCCTTATTTTAGTAACAATATTAGGCACTATTGGATTTTCTACAACGAATTCCGAAGTAACGAAGGATTTATCTAATGCAGATAGCTTGTTTTTTTCAAATAAAATTTCAATCAAAGATGAAAAAGTAACATTCGACGACCAACTAAAAAAATTGGTTAAAAATCAGGATGGTCAACTTCTTGTTCTGAAAGAAAATGGTGATGTGATAGGTTCCTATAATACCGCTCAACACGGATCTATAGATAAAAATGAGCTTACTTCATTGATTTTTGGAAACCAAGCAGAATATTCGTATTGGAGCTTGGATGAAGAGTATTCAAAACCGTATTTCCTATTATTTCTCAAAAAGAATACCAGTTTAGAAATGTTAAATGAGATACAGTCAGAGATTGATTTGAAAAATCATCGCCTTGGCCTATCCAACAAGACTTTACAAGAGGTCGATGAAGAAAATAGTTGGATTCAATTAATTGATTCAACCGGAAAAGTAATAGACGAATATAGGACACAGAAACAGCCTACTAATTACTCCATACAAGATCTCATTTTGTTATCTCAAAATCAACATGATTCAACAGCAACTTATTTTGATCAGGAGACCTCGCAATTCCTTGTCGTGGGGACATACGATGCGAATTCACATACAAATTTAGAAAAAAGCTTTAATAAAATAATCAATCACAGTCTTTTAATCATTTTTATACTATTATTCCTTTTGTTATTATTAAGCACATTTTGGTATGCACGCAAATTTGGAGTTCCATTGATTATGATGATGAAATGGATAAAAAATCTGGGGGATGGCGTATATGAACAGCCGTATGATCACCATCAACACCCCATTTTGTTAAATCGAAAGGGACAACTGAAAAGGAAATACCGATTATATAAGGACTTCATCACCACACTTGATCAATTAACAGAAATCTTGAAACAAAACGAGTCGGAGCGGATGAAAATGACTCAAACGAGAGAAGAGTGGATCATCGGTATTTCTCATGACTTAAAAACTCCGCTTGCTTCTATTACAGGTTATTCACAGATGTTGGAATCTGAAAACTATTCATGGAGTGAAGAGGAAACAAGAGCATTTGCCAAAGTTATTTCCGAAAAGTCTTCATATATGATGGAATTACTGGAGGATTTAACATTAACTTATCGTTTAAGAAATCGGGCTTTGCCTATAGTCAAAGAAGAAGTGGATCTCAACGAACTTATACGTCGAACAATCATTCATTTTATTAATGATCCTGCGAACAATGAGATGGAATTCAATTTCCAGCCTTATCATGAAACCATTTCTGTATCCATTGATCCAAAATGGTTTCAACGGATTATCGATAATCTAATCGCAAATGCTATTAAATATAATCCATCAGGTACTGTCATTACAGTATCCATCTCTTTGATTGAACAACATCTAATCATTATCAACATTGACGATGATGGGATCGGCATGAATGAGGAAACGGTCAATAAGCTGTTTCAACGCTATTATCGCGGCACAAACACTTGTAATGCTGGCAACGGAACAGGTCTTGGTATGGCCATCAGCAAACAATTGGTACAACTTCATAATGGGTCAATTCAAGTTAAAAGTATCCCAAATGAAGGCACTAGTATTCGAATCATATTGCCTATTTACGCGGAGGATGAGTAGGAGCTATTTTTTTAATGCGAACTCGCCAGGGTTTAATTTAACTTCATTCAGCAGAAGCCTCCCACTTCTATAAGTGGTGAGATGAATGCCATTAGTATTCCATTCAGTGGGGGTTCAAACCCCGGCTGAATAAAGTTAAAGCCTCCGGCGGATGCCACAGATTTTCAGAGGTAATTTATCGAGCGAAGCTCGATAAAATCTGTGCGCAAATACGCCAAGGCGCATTTGAATTATAATAAGAAGTATATGGGCAGAATCTATATAAATAGACAAGATTGATTCAGGAAGTATTGTAAAATCAATGTTATAAACATCTATAAAAGGTCAATCTCTTACCCAAAGAACATAACTACGGCCTTAAAGGCGTATATATATCAAGGCTCTCAACCGATTTTGGTTGGGAGTCTTTTTTACTCCTAGGAAAAACAATCCAAAATATGAAACACTCAAGTATCTGCGTTCCAGGGAATTAAAGATTGTTTTTTAGCCAAAGATGACCCACAACTCACGTGAAAATGCCATGGATCTTAGAAAATATGCTGCGCTAGCCCGCAGATCAAAAACGCATGGAAAAGGATCTTTTAATACTGTACTGCTGAGTAGTATGTTAGTGCTTATCTTGTTCATTATCAGGCTGGTAAACGTCCAAAGTTTTTTGATATATATTCCTAAACTAGTGATGCTCTGTATTCATTCCATGTTAAATCAACAACAGGTTGTCTAACTAAAACTTTTTAGGGAATTTCAAGTTGAGTCAATTTAACTTCATTCAGCAGAAGTCTCCCACTTCAGTAAGTGGTGAGATGAATGCCTATTGGTATTCCATTCAGTGGGGGTTCAAACCCCGGCTGAATAAAGTTAAAGCCTCCGACGGATGCCACAGGTTTTCAGAGGAAATTTATCAAGCGGAGCTCAATAAAATCTGGGCACATACGCCAAGGCGCATTTGATATTAATAAATTTTCCACACCCAAGAATATACTTTAAAGGGTCATTACCACTCTTTCCTGGAATTGGTGCAAAAAATGGCCTCCATGGTTCATTCGGTTAAACGGCTTACGCCTATGAGGGCCGAGGGAGGACTCACTTTTTTACCAATGCTTCTTACACCTGAATGTCCCTCTAGTATTTTAGAAACCTATGAACGATTGCAAAGAAGAGAACGTCCAATCTATAAGAGAACAAGAAAGGCTTGCAAACAAAAGGAGGAGTATGGATTGAAAAAGATTATATGTCTGTTTTTCATAGCGGGGTTGTTTCTTTTCCCACTTGCAACTTTTGCTGAAACGAAACAGCTTCCCTCAGGCTTAAAGGTAGATCAAGTTGAGGAGACGGTTGATCATATAATGGAGAAGTATATTGGAACGGAAATTCCTGGCGCAGCCCTTGCGATAGTAAAGGATGGGGAAGTTCTCTTACTAAAGGGGTACGGTCTTGCTGATATAGAGGAAGATTTACCGGTCGATCCGGAGAAAACGGTTTTCGAGGCAGGATCAGTCTCGAAGCTATATACATGGAGTGCTGTTATGCAGCTAGTGGAGCAGGGAAAGCTGGATTTAAATGCTGATATTCGCAAATACTTACCTGAGGACTACCTGAACCTCACATTTCCAGATAAAATCACGATGCTAGATTTAATGAATCATACAGTTGGATTCGAAGATAAAGCAGATCAGCTACTAACGACAGATCCAGAAAAAGTGATTCCACTAGAGAAGTTTCTATCAAAGGAATACCATCAGCCAAAGCAAGTATTTAAGCCAGGCACAGTTACAGCTTATTCAAACTATAGTACTTCGTTGGCAGGATTCATTGTGGAACGTGTATCTGGAAAAAGCTATTCGAATTATATGCAGGAAAATATGATTGAAAGGCTTGGAATGTCGCACTCAACCTTTGCAACAAACTATCTTGAAATTCCCGAAATAGCTGATTTTAAAGGAGAAAGTTATCAAAAAATTGGTGATCACTTTGAGACAGTGGATTGGGCATTTGTAAATGACGCGCCCGCAGGTTCTTTAAATACGACGGCAGCGGATATGGTTCAATTTATGATCGCTCAGCTTGATTCAGAAGACACTTCATTATTCGAGCAACCGATCACTTTGAAAAAAATGCATGAACAAACATATCAGGTTCATGAGCGCTTACCAGGAAATGCTCATGGATTTTGGGAGCGATATAGGGGGAATTATCGTTTACTTGAGCATGGTGGGAATGTCATTGGGTATACCTCACAGTTGACTCTTGTTCCAGAAGAAAAGTTTGGATATGTGCTATTAATGAATGTGGCAAATGAGATGACCGGATTAAGAGTTGATTTGATGGATGAATTAATTGGAAAGCAGGAATTGATTGAACAAGTGGCAAAAAGTGAGAATGATGAGGCCGTTCAAGGTACTTATCGAATGGCAAGGGGACTGTACACCAACTTTTTAAAGCTTTTACCGATTCTGAGCAATAGCGATGTAACCATTCACCAAAATCCTCAAGGAGGAATCGACTTTATTTCGACGATGGCACCTGAGCCGATTCACTATATAGAAACAAGTCCATTGCTCTATGAACGTGCTGATGATACGCTTACTTTATTAGATAAATCAGGCTTAGATGCGAGCAGAATCGCTTTTGAATTGGATGATAAAGGGAATGTTATCAGGATGTCACATGGGGTGGTTAGTGATTATCTTCCTGTAAAATTAAAGGAACGTGTGGGTGTAAATCTAGTCATCATTTTGATTAGTGTGATGACGTTTATCCTCTACTCAATCGTTTTCGTCGTTAGGTGGGGAATAAGAAAGTTTAAGAAGAAAGAGAAGGTGGGCTTGCATTGGGCGGCACCATTATTATCCGGTGTGGGACTTTTAGTTGCAGTGAACAGCACCATCCTACTGAGTCGCTATACGTCCAATCCATTTCAACCATTATCGCCCATGCGCATACATGTGTGGATCAATTGGTTACTCCCTATCATGACTGTGGTGTGTGCCTGCTTCATATTTAAGCATTTTAAAAACAGTAAGCTATTCGGGAAAATAGCACAATTACTCTTGATTTTCATTTGTTGTATTTTTACCTTATTTCTTCTCAATTTCCACTTCATTTAAACTGGGCAGTCTTGCCCGGTTTTTTTTAATGGACTTATTCGATAGCCCCTTCTGGAGTGTGTCTGGAAGGGGCTACGCAGCGATGCAGTCATTTATTTCCCTCGCTTAGAGACCTTCTATCATTTATTTAGATAGAAGGTTGTTTTATTTCAAAAGCGACCTTTATTCCCTCGACACAGCTGCCAATGAAAGCAGCCGTTTTTGAAGATGACAATTTTGTCATCTTGCTGTCATGTTCAAAGATTTTTGGGAGCAGGAGAGGGCGGTTATACTAAAATCAGCGAAAGAAACAAAGGAGTGGATCGCACATGGCAAATACAATTTTAAACGTAAAGCAACTTCAAAAGGAATATACAGGAGAAATCACATTTAAGGCATTAAAAGGGATCGACTTTCATTTAAAGGAAAATGAATTTGTTGCTGTAATGGGACCATCTGGCAGTGGAAAAACAACATTTCTTAATTGTATCTCCACAATTGATCAGCCTACTAATGGAGTCATTACGATTAATTCTAAAAACCCATATGAGTTAAATGATGATGAACTGGCGAAATTTAGACGATCAGAACTTGGTTTTGTTTTTCAAGATTTTAACTTGGTTCATACATTAACAGTTGAAGAGAATATTTTATTGCCGCTGACACTTGATTCCATAGATGAGAAAGAAATGAGAGAGCGTTTAATAAAAATTGTCGATTTTTTAGGGATCGGAGAGATTTTACAAAAGCGTACATTTGAAATTTCAGGTGGGCAGAAGCAACGCGTGGCGATTGCAAGAGCGGTTATTCATGAACCTAGTTTATTATTAGCGGATGAGCCAACCGGAAATTTGGATTCAAAAGCGGTCAATAGTGTAATGGGGTTGTTTGAATCCATTAATGAGTCTTTTAACACAGCCATATTAATGGTGACGCATGATGCTTATGTTGCCAGTTTTGCGCAGCGAGTCATCTTTATAAAAGACGGAGTGCTTTTTAATGAGATACATCGAGGTGAAATCAAGCAGCAATTTTACCAAGAAATTATGGATACTCTCACATTTTTAGGTGGTGGTCGACATGAGTTTTAATCATATTGTCGTTCAAAATATTTTACGAGATAAATCGACGTATATTTCTTACTTTTTAAGCAGTGTGTTCTCCATTCTCATCTTTTTCCTTTTTTCAACAACAGCTTTCCATCCGATGATGACAGAAATTGATACCACAAGCACACTGGGAATCACAATGCTGCTTGCCAGCTTTTTTATTTATATTTTCTCGTTTGTCTTTATCATTTATTCGCTATTTGCTTTTTTAAAGAAGAAGACCAAAACACTTGGCGTATTTATGATGACAGGTGCTTCCCTAAAGCAAATTCGCAAAATGGTTTTTAGAGAAAATATGCTTGTTGCCGGGGCAGCCATTGTCACAGCGATTGCACTCGGACTGATCATCGCACCGTTATTTTTAATGGTGGCTAAAAAAATATTACGTGCGGATAGCTTTGGTATGTATGTACCTATGCAAGCCATCATGTTAACGGTTGTTTTATTTGTTATTTTATTTATTGTCGTATCCAAATGGATGACACGCTTTATTAAAAAAGAAGAAATCGTACAGCTCCTAAAATCAGATGTGACTCAGGAAAAGCTTATTACATCAGCGCCATTGAAATTAGTGCTATCCACGATTGTCAGTGCCTCTTTATTCGTGTCAATCATCAAGGAAATGAGTTGGATAGCGTCTTTTGAAACGCTTGGCTATATTGCTTTATTTGTCAGCCTATTATTAACCCTTTATTTCGTAGTTACTCAAGGTGTGCTGTTGGCCATTGGTCTATTGCAGAAAAGACCATCATATTTTCAAAAAACGAATATGCTGTTTGTTTCCAACTTAAAGGCAAAAGGACGTTCCCATGCGCATATTATGTACCTTTTAACGATTTTACTGCTTGGTGTTTTTGTATGTACAAGCGTTCTATACAGCTCCTACTATAATGTGAAGAAAAATGCTGAGGCCGCATATCCTTACAGCTTCCAATATGTCTCCCTTCCTAAAAATACATCGGAGGCCGAGAAGGAAGATATTGCGTTTATTGAAGAGACATTAGGCAAAGAAGGGAAGGTTACTGTCGATTATTCAGCCTTTAAAGCTGATGATGAGCATTGGATTGGCTTTATGTCCGTTTCGAATTATAATGCACTTGGTTTGCATAAGCCGATCACCCTTAAGGACAACGAGTATTATGTTGCAGCCGGTAATACAGGTGTACAGCCAAATACTGAAACCACCCAGGATTACCCATTTGGTGAGCTTCAGTATGCCGGTCTGGAAGAAAAGAATATTTTATCAACAGGTCTACGAAATGCGTATTTTATTGTTCCAGATGAAGTATACGAAACAATTGATTATCCCGTTTATAAAGTGTTTGCCTATGAGGTAGATCAGTGGACAGAAAAGGTAGAAGTGGCTGAAGCCGTTTTATCACGGATTCAAACGGAGCCTGATCTTCACTTAACAGCTTCTAAAATTGATTTATATGATGCGGAAAAATTTGTGAAGAGTATCATGTTCTTCATCGGATTTATGTTGAGTTTGATCTTTATGAGCGCAGCAATGAGTATTCTTTATTTCTACCTGCAAACATCACTTGCAGGAGAAAAGGAAAAATATGCGGGTATTCGAAAAATCGGTCTTTCTTTGAAAGAACTATCCTCTGTTGTAACGAAGGAGCTGGCGACTTTAATTTTCGCCCCGTTTACCATCGCAGCTATTGTCTTATTTGTAGCGATGTTTGGTATGCATAGCTATATTTCATCAACATTCTCCCAAATGACAGCGATCGGAGTAGGTATATTTTTACTGCTGTTTGTTATAAGTTTTTT
The DNA here is from genome assembly GCF_003605405.2 of Siminovitchia terrae. Lineage (GTDB taxonomy): Bacteria > Bacillota > Bacilli > Bacillales > Bacillaceae_C > Siminovitchia > Siminovitchia terrae. The sequence continues at coordinate 93,242 of NZ_QYTW02000021.1, forward strand.
CATCATCCGACGGAGCTATTTAAACAAATTAGTAAATTAATACGTACAACTACTGAAAGAGGATTCTTAACATCCTCTTTCCATCCTGTTTTTTAGGCTGTTGGATAGATGGAGTGAAAATGTATGAAACGAATAGATGAATTAGATTTCTTGCGCGACTTTGCCTTAGTAGGGATTGTTCTGATTAACATTACACAAATGATAACTACCTTGTCCCCGAACAGGGAACATTTGATTATGTTGTAAGGGTCGCTTTGGATTATGGCTGAGTCAGAGGTTTTTCCCGATTTATTTGGAATTGGTTTTTATCTGTTTCTATAAAAAGGCTACGAACAGCGGAAATCTGGTTTTTAGCAGTAGCTACTAACATATAGCATTTCATTATCGAAGAAGTTTATAAATACGAGGAGGAGTAAGCATGAAAATGATTAAAGCTTTCGCGATATTTAGTTGTCTAGCGACTTTTATGTTAGTCGGTTGTGGTAAAAAAGAAGTGATAATTGAAAAAGATTATTATGTCCAAATTGATGAAGAACCAGAACAAACTAATAATGAGGGGCAATATGTTTATAACATAAAAGGATTCGAAGGGAATGGGAACGAAAAGGTTGTATATTTTTATGTTGAAGAACCATACGAAATAGGAACGCTGTTACGAGTACCTAGAAGTATCGAGGGATATACCGGAGATCCTGAGGTGATTGAAGCTGATGATTTGTCTAAAGAGGTTAAAGAGAAATTAAATCTATAAAACTAGTTTCAGGGATCAATCCTAAAAGGGAGTCAGAATGATGCTGTACCCTGTCTCAACTGCATAAGTTAGAAGCACAGAGAGGGGGGGCAATCCTTCTCTTAGCTAGTTTGTGGACAAATCAAATATGTAGGCCGGGAGTGTAAACTTAACCGTGTAAGTGAGAGAGCGTACGGCTCTTGCTTCGCTGTTTGGTTTTTTTTATTGGTAGAATACAATAAATGAATGGGAGGTATTTCTAATGGCTAAATCTAAACGA
>NZ_QYTW02000022.1 GCF_003605405.2 Siminovitchia terrae
ACTTTAAAACTCTTTTTATAGGGTTTCTTTTTATCCAGGTATGCTTGAACCTGGCTTTCACCTTTTGCTACATCCAGACCAATGATTGGATTCATTCAAATTCCTCCTCCAAAAATAATTACCGGTACCCCTAACCCTTCCTGTAGTGTCATAGCTTCGCTTGTTATACGAGATCTTAGTCCCAACCAGCCTCAAACATGTCTCTACAAGTAGGGGGTGAACTGTTTTGCGGACGGGATCATTGTCCCACGGGCCATACGTTCTACCCCGGCTACAGTAATCATATATCGATATAAAAAATGTTCAACCAGAAATATCTGGCTAACCTTATATTACGATCGGGCCATATTGTGAAGTATAGACATATTGAATACCGGGTAAATTATAAGATCAATTTAAGTCCAAGATTATAATGAGTGGCTTTCTGATGAGTAGGTACAAATAACAAAAGCACTAATACATTTTTAAACCACTTTGGTAAATAGGATTTTTTAGGGTGTTTTTTAATGAAGCTGTCTGTATAAAACAGCAGCTTATTACGTTAATGGTGCCTATAACTAACGAATTTATTCGACGTAGTTGGCTAGTAAAATGTCGCCATTTGCTAGTTACAAGGTGACATTGAATAGGTAATATAATTATCAGTTCCGTTGACTAGACAGAACGTAATCACAACCAAAACTAGTGAGTGTGTAGATAGCTAAAGGAGGAGCCATTATGAAGTCTCATACTCGTATTAAAATCCCGGCAGGGTTTTGGGCAGGCATACATCAATTAGGGATTGTCCCACACGACGTGGCTCGAAAAGCACGACTGCCGCTAACCATTATTACTGACCCAGTTGTCACTACCGCCCAATATTTCGCGATCTGGCAGGCTTATTCCGATCTCATTGATGACATTGCCAAAGGAATCATCAAGCTTACGACCATTTTTGAAACAGCGCATTACCCACCAACCGTCTTAGCGACTTACCATGCTCGTGACTATCGTGATGCTCTAAACAGAATGGCCCGGTACAAACAACTGTGCCCCCCTGAAAGCTTACGTATCACCGAGGAAGGTGAGCACTGTACAATCGAACTGGATTGGTTGCATACTGAGCAAGCCGGTCCGCCTCTGCTAGTCGGTATCACGCTGGCGTTTCTTTTGGAGCTAGGGCGCCGGGGCACAGGTCAACCTTTGAAGGCTAGGTTAGTCGAATTTTCGCACCCAATGGGCGACTTACAGGCACTTGAAGCTTACTTCGGCTGCCGTATTCGGATCGGTGCAGATTGTAACCGGTTGACGCTACATCGTGGAGACTTAGACCGCCCCTTTGTCTCGTACAACGCAGAGTTGCTGGAGGTTCTAACTCCTGTACTGGACCAATCGTTGGATGAGCAACAACGCTGCCGCACAATCACCGAGATGGTTAAATGGATCCTGAAACGTAGCCTAACAGGAGGGCGCCCGGACATTCAGACTGTCGCGAGCGAGTTGGGGATGAGTGATCGTACCTTACAGCGTCGACTTACTGACGAAGGCACGAGCTTCAAGCATCTGTTAACACAAGTCCGACATGAACAGGCACGAGCTTACTTGGCAGACCCCTCGCTCGATATTAAAGAAGTGGCTTTTTTGATTGGATATGAAGACCAGAACTCGTTCTACCGCGCCTTCCGCATTTGGGAAGGTGATACTCCTTCAAATTGGCGTACTGAACATTTAGGTACAACTCGATAAATTAAGTTTGTCTTAAAAGTAATTTTTTAACACTATATAAAAAAAGAATAACCTAATGATTACCTCAAAGTGTAGGAGCATTTTCATAATCATAAAATGTAAATGAAGTGGAGAAATGTATTATGGATATGGGATTAAACAATAAAACAGCTTTAGTTACAGGATCAACGAAAGGTATAGGTAAAGCAATTGCCATTGAACTTGCGAAAGAAGGTGTCAATGTACTAATTAATGGACGAAATTATGAAGAGGTAGAACGAGTTGTAAATGAAATTAAATCGGATTTCCCGGCTACCTCTCCTCAAAATGCTACATCCGATATTGTCGATATTCAACAAAGAGAAGCTTTATTTAAAAAATACCCCACCATTGATATTTTAGTTAACAATATGGGTATTTATGAAATTATGCAATATGAGGACATTGACGATGAAGTATGGGAAAAATACTTCCGTACTAATGTTCTTGCTGCAAATGGCTTATCTAAATTTTATTTACCTAAAATGTTAAAAAATGATTATGGTCGCATTATTTTTATTGCGAGTGAAGAAGCAATCATGCCTTCAGGACAAATGCCTCAGTATTGTATGACAAAATCAATGCTATTATCATTGTCAAAAAGCTTATCTAAATTAACAATAGGAACTGAAGTTACAGTCAATACAATCATGCCAGGACCAACACTTTCTGAAAATGTTCATCAAATAATTGAGGGTATATACCCTAATGCTGATATGACTTTTTCAGAAAAAGAGAAAGAATTTATGACTACAAACCTACCTCAATCTGAAATTCAACGATTTATCAGGCCAATTGAAATAGGTAGACTAACTACATTTGTGTGTAGTCCTTATGCATCCGCATTTAAAGGTTCTCCAATCCGTATGGATGGGGGAATGGTACCGACTATTTTTTAACATTTTTCTATTTCAAACGTACAACAATAGGATGCTCTAATACTATAGAATTGGAGTTTCCTATTTCCTTTCTTAATCCACAAAAGGGTGCTATTTTTTGAATAAACTTAGATTATTAAACAACTTTTATTGTTATATTTTTAGTGTTGTTAAGTATCTTATATCAAAAATTAAACAACTATATTTTTAACCCGTCTAAATTTGGAACGGGTTTATGCTTGATTGAGTTTTTTAAATTAAGTAACTTTATTGTCATTTTACACCTGTTATTAACGAAAACCTCTTAGGAAGGGAATCAATCTCCGCTGAATGTGCTCGTTATTAATGAAAGCCCCTTAAGAATTTTTCTTCACCCATCATGCCCGCCCTGATGCCCACTTACTTTTCTAGACATCATTTTTAATCATTCGGTCGTGTAAAAGTAAAAGTTTGTTTAAATTCTCTACCGTTTTTTATATTTACAGGCTTATCGTGCCAGCTGACCTCAACTTCAAAGGTTTTTGCTTTAACATGTATGGGGAAGTTTGCGAAATGAACATTCATTCCCTCTTTAAAAACACCTTTTCGCTGTTCTTGAAGACTTAACCCAAATTTTGTTTTAGTGTTAGGTTCATCTCTATAGGTTTCAAACTCCACGTCATACACCTCTTTTCCAACATTGATTATTTTTAAGCTGTACATTTCATTTTCACCCTTTATGGGTCTGCTCATTTTAGAATCGTATTTCACTTCATCCAGTTCTACCTTCCATTGCTCTGACTGTTTAGTATCAGGAGTTTTGAATGGTTGATTTGAAATAGCACTTGCAATAGAAATTGATCCAGTTCCTACTAAAAATAAAACAAATAATGAAGTGGCCATTTTTCTTATCAAGACCCTGCCTCCAATGCGTTGATTTTTAAATATATTATCCCCCTATAAATATAGAAAATCCTCAAAGGTTAAGTTACAGGCATGGGGGGCCGAATGCTCTGATGATTAACTGGCAAGCAAACAACCGCCTCCTTCTATCGACCATTGTGAGCCGTTCAAATTGCTGTTTAGCTAAGACTGTTTTTTTAATACTGGCATATGTTAAGATGAGGACCATAGAACATCCTGCTCATAGGTAGGAGAGTTGAAAAATAAAGGTGATGGCATGACAGAGTTTTTGTTGGCGGCGGTGTTTATAGGAGGACTATTTCTCCTTTTTATGATGGTTCGTGCGGCTTTTGCGGATTCTGTCCATGTGCATGTATTGTCTTTTGATAAATATCCATCAGAGATCGATGACTTGAATCTATTTTTCATCTCGGATATTCACCGTAGGACGATTCATGACAATATCATTAATGAGGCAAAAGGTAAGGCAGACATTGTCATCATCGGCGGAGATTTGACAGAAAAAGGGGTTCCTTTTTCAAGAGTCAGAGACAATTTGAAAAAGCTGAGTAAAATTGCGCCAGCTTATTTTATTTGGGGAAACAATGATTATGAGGTTGATTTAAAGCAGCTTGAAAATGTATTTCGGGAGTTTAATGTGACTGTTTTAAAGAACGAGGCGGCTTTTTTGCCAGGATCAAATGAAAAGGTTGTCTTGGTCGGAACAGACTTCACTGATACGAGCGAAATAATGCGGATTATTCTCTATTCAATCAATAATTCTGCATTCCGGATCGTGCTTAGCCACAATCCGGCATTGGCAGAGGAAGTCTCAGAAGTGGACAATGTACCGCTTATTTTAAGCGGGCATACGCATGGCGGCCAAATCCGCATACTCGGATTTGGACCATATGAAAAAGGTGGAATCAAGAAATATCCAGCGACAACTTTGTTTGTCAGTAATGGCTATGGTACCTCATTGCTGCCGCTAAGACTTGGTGCTCCTGCTGAAACCCATCTTATTACTGTCAAAAGGAATAAGGGTTTATCCACCACGTCCATGAACCATCCGGCTTCTCCTTCATAGTATGAGGATAACAGTATTCCTCGGGGGGCGGGTCAAATGAAGCTGGAGAGAATATCATCAAATAAAATCAAATATTCGATCACATTTGAAGAGTTGACGAATAAGGGCTTTTTGCAAGATGAGCTGCTGAGAGACTCCTTTGTATGGGATGTTTTATTTGATGAAATGTTGGATGAAGCAAGCCGGATATACGAACTTAATGACTTTGGTGCCGTCTCCATCGAGATTTTTTCCCTAACATCTAGGGAACTTGTTCTGATTTTGACTTTAGAAGAGGAAGAGGTCTGGCACGATACGATTATAAAAGATGAGTTGCCGGAAGCAGAAAAGGATCAAGGACTCCTATATAGATTTGAAGAGTTTGACCATGTCATCTTATTGGTTAAAAGGTTGGCATCATTAAATATTGACTGTGCAAGCAGTACTTTGTTTGCATTTAGAGATCTGTATTATTTAAAAATGGATGGTGTCTCTATAATTCATGATACGATCGAGAGCCTCTGCAGTGAATACGGTGAAGAAGCGGGTGTGTCCGAAGCGTATCTGGAGGAATACGCGGTCAAGATTATAGATAAAAAGGCGTTCCCGTTGATCGATGACCACTTTTAAAACTTTATTTTTGCACGAAAAGTCGAAATCTCCTATCATAAAGAAAGGAGATTTTTTAGTGAGTAAAGAAAGTATAGCTTGATATGGAAAATTTGATTCAAATGAAGCTTTTTCTTTGTCCAGCTACGACGTACAGGAAGTACTAGTGCAAGCGAAGCGACAGGATATCGCGTTCTGAGCCTGCCGACGTACAGGACTCCTAGTGCCACCGAAGCCACAGGATGTGGCGGTTTGAGGCGGCCAGCGCCTAACCCCGCAAGGATCAAGCCGCTTCCCTGTGGTGGCTGAAGAACTGCCTCCTCGGGAATCGTCTTGTACTTGTCGGGGTTGACCAGGCGCTTGCGCTTTTCTTATAATTCTTAAGATAGGAGAGTCTGTTTTCATGCAGCAAGAGGATTGTATTATAGTAGGCGGAGGGCCGTGCGGCCTGTCTGCGGCCATTTCATTGCAGCAAATAGGCAAAAATCCCTTAATTATCGAAAAAGGAAATATAGTAAATGCCGTCTATCGCTATCCGACCCACCAAACTTTTTTTAGCACGAGTGAAAAGCTGGAAATAGGTGATGTCCCATTTTTGACGGTAAACCGGAAGCCGAGACGGAATGAGGCCCTTACCTATTACCGAGAAGTAGTTAGAAGAAAGGAACTGAGGATTAACAGGTTTGAGACGGTGCAATCAGTTGAAAAGCAAGATGGTTTTTTTAAAGTCACTACGAATCGCAATGCTTATGAAGCTCGTTATGTGATCGTTGCAACAGGGTATTATGATAACCCGAACCTAATGGGAATCAAGGGAGAAAGCCTCGAAAAAGTTTCTCACTACTTCAAGGAAGCACACCCTTATTTTGATACGGATGTGGCTGTCATCGGCGGGAAAAACTCTGCGATCGACGCGGCTCTTGAACTTCAAAAAGCAGGTGCAAGAGTTACAGTACTATATCGCGGAAATGAATATTCACCGAGCATAAAACCATGGGTGCTTCCAGATTTTGAAGCTTTAGCAAGAAATGGCGAAATTACAATGCTGTTCAATGCAGAAGTGGAAGAGATCACGGAAACCAGCATCATCTACGTTACAGATAAGGGGAAAGAAGAGATTCCTAATGATTTTGTATTTGCCATGACTGGTTATCATCCTGATCACTCGTTCATAAAGGCTATGGGAGTACAAATAGATGAATTGACTGGAAGGCCGGAATTTAATCCCGAAACAATGGAAACGAACATCCCTGATTTATTTATTGCTGGAGTCATCGCCGCTGGTAATAATGCCAACGAGATATTTATTGAAAATGGGCGTTTTCATGGCAGTCAGATTACAGACACCATCAGAAATAGAGAAGCTTTCCCTACATCATCCCGGCTATCCAACTGACCGGGATGTTTTTTGTAAAGGTAAGATCAAATACTCCAGTTGTGACTGGAACGGTTTGGAGCGCGCCGAGCCTTTTTGGGCGATGGCGCGACCCAACTCTCTAATAAAGCTTCCAACTCTCTAATAAAGCTTCCAACTCTCTAATAAAGCTTCCAACTCTCTAATAAAGCTTCCAACTCTCTAATAAAGCTTCCAACTCTCTAATAAAGCTTCCAACTCTCTAATAAAGCTTCCAACTCTCTAATAAAGCTTCCAACTCTCTAATAAAGCTTCCAACTCTCTAATAAAGCTTCCAACTCTCTAATAAAGCTTCCAACTCTCTAATAAAGCTTCCAACTCTCTAATAAAGCTTCCAACTCTCTAATAAAGCTTCCAACTCTCTAATAAAGCTTCCAACTCTCTAATAAAGCTTCCAACTCTCTAATAAAGCTTCCAACTCTCTAATAAAGCTTCCAACTCTCTAATAAAGCTTCCAACTCTCTAATAAAGCTTCCAACTCTCTAATAAAGCTTCCAACTCTCTAATAAAGCTTCCAACTCTCTAATAAAGCTTCCAACTCTCTAATAAAGCTTCCAACTCTCTAATAAAGCTTCCAACTCTCTAATAAAGCTTCCAACTCTCTAATAAAGCTTCCAACTCTCTAATAAAGCTTCCAACTCTCTAATAAAGCTTCCAACTCTCTAATAAAGCTTCCAACTCTCTAATAAAGCTTCCAACTCTCTAATAAAGCTTCCAACTCTCTAATAAAGCTTCCAACTCAATTATAAAAGCTCCACTGGTCTAGTGCTAAAAAGGTGTAAAATTTTTTCATCAGTGCTCACCGCCTGTATCGCTTTCGTGTACGCCTTGCGCATTTCTTTTGCGTGAAATAGTAGAAAATCAATTAGAGAAATATTGATCCCTCAATACTTCTATATTACTCGTATGCATTAGTGCGGCGAGCAGTTTCAGACGTGCTTTTTGCCCGTTCAGCCCTTTGCAAAAAATTACACCAAGCTTCTTGAGTTCTCCTCCGCCTCCCGGATAACTATATGTGTCCTGTACAACTCCCTTAAAGCATCTGGAGACAAGCACAACCGGAATATTTTCGGAAAGGAGTTTTTTAATCTCTTCAGCGACAGAAGGGGGGAGGTTTCCCTGGCCCAGGGCTTCGATTACAATTCCGTCATATTTCAATTCACTGTATGCATTTAAAATAGAGGCATCCATTCCTGCATACGCTTTAACCAGACCGACTTTCTTTGTGATTTCTATTATTTTAATTTTTGGTTGTTGAAGGGGGGCGTAATGGAAATGAATCGCCTTGTTTGTTATCGTTCCAATCGGTCCAGTTGTGACACTATGGAAAGCTGAGGCGTTCGTCGTATGAATTTTTGTCACTTCGCGCGCAGTATGTATTTCATCATTGAAAACGACAAGCAAGCCCTTGCCTTTGGAATCTTCTTGGACAGCTGTACGAATAGCGGCCATAAAATTATATAATCCATCCGATCCAGATTCATTACTGGAGCGCATGGCGCCAGTCATGATGATCGGTATGTCTGTGTCAAGCGTCAGATCAAGAAAAAAAGCTGTTTCTTCCATTGTATCTGTTCCGTGGGTAATGACGACACCGTCAATATCCCCGTTTGCACATTCTGACTCAATCAAGGCTTTTAGTTTAATCATATCGTTTATCGTGATGTGAGGAGAGGGTTTATGCAAAGGCTCCTTAACAGTCAGATTAGCCAACTTATGAAGCTCTTCCGTTGCCTTTGTCAAAGGATTAGTGGCTCCGATATTGACCGTGTCATTTTCGGCATCTGTTTCCATGGAGATGGTTCCCCCCGTATGGATGACAAGTATATGTTTCATTTTCTCAACTCCCATATAAAATTACTCTAAATTTGCATGTTCAAACTCTATTTTCCATGATACGATGTAAGAAATGAAAAAGAAAGAGGGCTGTGTATGCTGGTGGTAGTTTCAGCTGGTGTTGCCCCGGGATTAGCTCTGTTAAGTTATTTTTACTTAAGGGATCAATATGGCCAGGAGCCCATATTAACGGTGTTCAAGACGTTTTTAATGGGTGCTGTTATTACTTTTCCAATTATGTTTGTTCAATATATTATGTCTACAGAAGAGATTATTCAGGGTAGCATTATGTCGGCATTTTTATCCGCTGCACTATTTGAGGAGTTTATTAAATGGTTTGTGCTTTTCTTTGCTATCTATCAACATGATGAGTTTGATGAGCCATTTGACGGAATTGTATATGGGGCAAGCATCTCACTTGGTTTTGCAACCGTAGAAAATATTTTATATTTAGCCGCAAATGGCGTGTCCTTTGCAATTGGCCGGGCATTGCTGCCTGTATCCAGTCATGCCCTGTTTGGTGTCATCATGGGATATTATTTGGGCAAGGCGAAGTTCCAGTCGAACAGAACCCAAAAACGATGGCTTTTCTATTCTTTTTTTGTGCCTTTCTTACTGCACGGTTTATATGACTTTATTCTACTTTCTGAGAAAAATTGGCTTTATTATATCCTGCCGTTCATGTTGTTTTTATGGTGGCTTGGTTTACACAAAGTCAAACATGCCCATCTACTTACGAAAAAGCATTATGGCAGTAAAATACAGGAAAAGAACGCATCTGTCTGATTATGACGGATGCGTTCTTTTCGTCTCATTGATTGAGCTTGAATGGGTCCCCAAAAAGTTGAATGGCTTTTCTTGTGTTTGTCCAAAGAGTAGTTTTTTGAATCAAATTGAATAAAAAGGTTCCCAATCCAAATACTATCGGCATGAAATTATTTTATGGAGGGTGTACAGCATGAAGTATGCCGCATGGGGCAAAATGATGATTGTTGTTTTATTGTGTGCTGTTGCAGTAACAGCCTCTCCGGGAATAAAACCAGAGGCGTTCACTAACCAAGTCATACAACAAGGTGCGGTTGGAGATGATGTGATCGAACTTCAGGCAAGGCTTCAATACCTTGGATATTATCATGGAAAAATAGACGGGGTTTTCGGTTGGGGTACGTACTGGGCACTCAGGAACTTTCAAAATAAATTTGGACTTAAAGTAGACGGTCTTGCTGGGGAAACTACAAAAACAAAATTAGTAAAAGCTTCCAAATATGATAAACAATACGTGAAGGAGCAGGTAAATAAGGGAAAAAATTTCACCTATTATGGAGGGAAGGGAAAGGAAAGTGGTGGAGCTGCTTCAAAGCCTACAGCGCCCACTGCTGTCAATACGCCTGCCGGCTTTTCCCAAAACGATATCCAGCTCATGGCGAATGCCGTTTATGGTGAGTCTAGGGGCGAATCATATGAGGGGCAGGTTGCTGTAGCTGCTGTCATTTTAAACAGAGTGAATAGCCCTTCCTTTCCTAATACCGTTTCCGGCGTTATCTTTGAGCCTGGTGCGTTCACGGCTGTAGCCGACGGGCAAATTTGGCTGACACCAAACGAAACAGCCAAAAACGCCGTATTAGATGCTATAAACGGATGGGATCCTTCGAGCAACGCCCTTTACTACTTTAATCCGGATACCGCCACGAGTGCATGGATTTGGTCAAGGCCGCAAATTAAAAAAATCGGTAAACATATTTTCTGTAGTTGAGGAGGTGGAAAGCTTTGATCAGAAACATACTGTTAATCATATTGGCGATTGCTGTAGTCGGGGCAGGAGTTTGGGGCTACCAAGAGCATAAGGAGAAAAATACGATTTTGATTAATGCCGAAAATAATTATCAACGTGCATTCCATGACCTGAGCTATCAAATGGACTTGCTGCATGAGAAGCTTGGCGGGACAATCGCGATGAACTCCAGCACATCTTTATCTCCCGCTTTGGCAGATGTATGGCGGATTACATCCGACGCTCGCAGCCAGGTGGGGCAGCTGCCTCTCACCTTACTTCCTTTTAATAAGACCGAAGAATTTCTTTCCAACATCGGTACGTTCAGTTATAGGACAGCTGTTCGGAACCTGGATAATGAACCGCTGTCAAAAGATGAGCAGAAGACTTTAAAGAACTTATACAAGCAAAGTGAAGAAATAAGGAATGAGCTTAGAAAAGTTCAACACCTCGCTTTAAAAAATAACCTTCGTTGGATGGATGTTGAACTAGCACTCGCATCAGGTAAGGAAACTGCTGATAATACAATTATTGATGGGTTTAAAACGGTTGAAAAGCATGCAACAGGTTATGATGAAAAAAACCTTCAAAACCCATCTATCGTCAGTTTTCAAAAGCGTGATGAAAATTATGAGCATTTAAAGGGAGAAAAAATATCAAAAAAAGAAGCGATTGCCCTGGCTCAAAAATATAGCGGGATCAATCACCCAAAAAAGGTGGAAGTCACTGAAAGCAGGAAAGGGTCCTCTTATGGGTTTTACAATGTCGTATTAGCAAACAACAGAGGTCATGAATCCACGATGGATGTCACGAAAAAAGGCGGTTACCCAATCTGGTTCATTGATTCGAGAGAAGTGAATAAACAGCAAGTAAGCCTAAATGAGGCTATGAACAAAGCTAACGATTTTCTTAAAAGGCATGATTACAAGGATCTCGAAATGTCTGAAAGTGCACAGTATGATTCCGTTGGGCTTTTTACTTATGTAACGAACCAAGACGGAGTCAGGATTTACCCAGAGTCGATCAAAGTAAAAGTAGCACTTGATAATGGACAGATCATTGGATTTGCGGCAGATGATTATTTGAAAGGCAGCAAAAAAAGAAAACTGCCTAAACCGAATCTTACATTGGAAGAAGCGCGGTCAAAATTAAACCCTAATCTAAAAGTACTAGAGGACAGACAAGCAGTCATTGTAAATAATCTGGGAAAAGAAGTGCTTTGCTATGAATTTTTGGGTACAATGGACCATAACGATACGTATCGAATGTATATCAATGCCGAAAATGGTATTGAAGAAAAAGTTGATAAATTGAAAAATGCTGAACCTGTTTATGAAGATTTGTTATAAAAAAGCAGCCAACTTGGCTGCTTTTTTATAGTGGAAAACGCTCACAGATGATGTATAATGAAATCATTGGAATGAACAGGAAGTGTATGAATATGTTGTCAATTGGAATGGATTTGACTATTGAGACAGACAATAATGGGATTGTGAAAAAGTACAAGAGTAAGGTTGCCGATTTATATGAAGAGAGGGTATGCATTTACTATCCTTTGGGTGTGGCAGACAGCAAACCGGCATTTTTGCCTATAGGTACTAAAGTAGTGGTAGAATTTGCTCGCGGCAGTACCAGTGTGTTTTCTTTTGAGTCCGAAGTCATAGGCGTGCAAAGAAGCACCGTCCCGTTGGTTGAGCTAGCTCTGCCGGAAGTGGAGCTTTTCAATAAAGTGCAGCGTCGTGAATATGTCAGAGTAGATGCTGCGGTTCCGGTCGGACTTGATTTTTCGGGTCCAGGCGTAAAGTTTGCATCAGTCACAAGCGATATAAGCGCCGGGGGGTGCGCAGTGGTCTTGCCGCCTGAAGTCAAAATTCAGCCTGCTGAAGTGGGAACGATTGAATTTACCATTCAGATGGGTTCGGGGGAGCAGTTCCAATTAACTTTTTTATGCGAAGTAATTCGAACATTCCCAAAAAACAAACTGACTCTTGTGTCTCTAGAATATGTTGACCCACCCCATGCCGATCAACAACTGCTAACACGCTTTTGTTTTGAGAGGCAGCTATCCAATCGGAAAAAAAGTTTACATCCTTAAAAAGAATTTTATGAACAAACCTCTTCATCTGCTTTTTCTGAGCTGATCGAAACAATAATGCTTCGTCTATGTTTTGAAAAGGCACATATAGAAGAATAAGATTCTCGTTTTTGAAACATACTAAGAAAAAAACGAGGAACTAGAAATGTTTGAAAGAATTCTTTATAAGCTGATCATTTTTCACCTTTTAATCCTTCTTATTGTCCAAGGCTTTTTGAAGCATACTCCCCTTATAAAAAGCTTGAACAATATATATTTGTACGAGGGTGTGGGGGCAGACTTGGAAGAAAATAAGATGGATGTGTTTGACCATTAATGAAGGCAAGTATTCCTGTCTTCATATTTTTAATTATGTAAATAAGTGCTATAGTCTGTTTCTAATTATGGTAAAATAAGTGTTGGTATATAAACAGACAAGCAGGTGAAAGGTTTGACAAAGAAAATCAGTATTGCCATTGACGGGCCGGCAGCAGCCGGCAAAAGCACTGTGGCGAAAATAGTCGCAGAAAAACTCTCATACATATACATCGACACAGGTGCCATGTACAGGGCAGTTACCTATAAGGCTTTGATGGAAGGGACGGACATCCATGACGAAGAGTCTCTTTTCCGTCTTCTTAAAGGAACTACTATAGATCTGGTACAAGAAAGCGGCCTTCAGACGGTCTTTCTAGATGGGAAAGATGTCACCAAAGAGATTCGTAATTCAAATGTGACCAACAACGTTTCTACTGTCGCTGCACATGGGGCAATACGCGAAGAAATGGTGTACCGGCAGCGGGAGCTGGGCAAAAGAGGCGGAGTAGTAATGGATGGAAGAGATATTGGGACAAAAGTATTGCCGGATTCCGAGTTGAAAGTTTTTCTGCTGGCAAGTGTTGATATACGTGCTGAGCGCCGCCATAAAGAGAATGTGGAAAAAGGCTATCCTTCAGATTTAGCGCAATTAAAAGAGGAGATTATGCTCCGTGATAAAAATGATACCGAACGGGAGGTATCCCCGCTGGTAAAAGCGGAGAATGCTATTGAGATCGATACATCAACGCTATCTATCGAAGAAGTGGTCGCGCATATCATTGCTTTGGCGAAAGAAAGGATCGAACGGCCGTGACATTTTATCATTTTGCCAGATCAGTGGTTAAGGGCTTATTAAGCCCCCTTTACAGAATTGAAGTGAAAGGGCTGGAAAACTTTCCGGAATCCGGCGGGGTCCTTTTGTGTACGAACCATATATCCAATCTGGATCCGCCCGTTGTAGGCATCACGTGCCCTCGTCCTGTTTCTTTTATGGCAAAAGAGGAGCTGTTTCGGGTTCCTGTCCTTAAATCAATATTGCCTAACGTTAAAGCTTTCCCTGTAAAAAGAGGGATGAGCGATAGAGGGGCTTTAAGGACAGGGCTGGCTCTATTAAAAGAGGGAGAAGTCCTGGGACTGTTTCCGGAAGGGACACGCAGCAAGACAGGCGAGATTGGCAAGGGACTGGCTGGAGCAGGTTTTTTCGCATTGAGATCCGATGCAAAAATTATACCTTGCGCTATCATAGGCCCTTATAAGCTTTTCGGCAAATTAAGAGTCGTATATGGCAAGCCGATAGATTTTACCGAATTAAAAAAGGAAAAGATCTCTGTGGAGGCAGCAACTGAAATTATAATGAATGAAATAAAAAAATTAACCGAGACGCATTAGAGTTGACGTGTATTGCTTGACAAAGGACTTTATTTATAAGAAGTTAATAAGAAGATGAATTTATAAAATGTGAGGGTTTTTTCATTTCTTTCCTTATGAATCGGAGAGAAATGAATTCTTGCACGATTTCATTAGCTGGATAGGAGGAGTAAACAATGTCAGAGGATATGAATAATATTGAAGTGGAAACATTTACTGAAGGTGACAAAGTAACAGGAACCGTTACAAAAATCGAAGAAAAGCAAGTACTTGTGGATATTGAAAACAGTAAGTTGAATGGAATAATTCCAATAAGCGAACTTTCCAGTCTCCATGTGGAAAAAGCATCGGATGTAGTTTCTGAAGGAGATCAACTTGATTTAATCGTTACTAAAGTGGAGGAAGATCTCCTCGTTCTTTCCAAAAGAAAAGTAGATGCTGAAAATGCATGGGAAACATTGGAAAAGCGTTTCGAAAATAATGAAGTATTTGAGGCAGAAGTGAATGAGGTGGTTAAAGGAGGCCTTGTTGTTGACTTGGGCGTCCGTGGATTTGTACCTGCCTCTTTAGTGGAAGACTATTACGTGGAGGATTTCAGCGGCTATCAAGGAAAGGCGCTCTCTTTTAAAATTGTTGAGCTCGATAAAGAAAAGAACCGTCTGATCCTTTCACACCGTGCGGTTGTTGAAGAAGAGAAAGAAAAGGAAAAACAAGGTCTGCTTGAGAAATTGGAAGTCGGTCAAACGATGAAAGGAACTGTTCAAAGAATTACTGATTTCGGCGCTTTTGTTGATATCGGGGGAGTCGATGGATTGGTTCATATTTCTCAGTTGGCGCATCATCATGTAGAAAAGCCTTCGGACGTAGTAAGTGAAGGTGATGAAGTGGAGGTCAAAGTTCTTTCTGTAGATAGAGACAATGAAAGAATTTCTCTTTCCATCAAAGAAACGCTTCCTGGTCCATGGACAGACATTGCCGACAAAGCTCCCAGGGGAGCAGTTCTGGAAGGAACTGTAAAGAGACTTGTATCTTTTGGTGCATTCGTGGAGGTCTTCTCTGGAGTAGAAGGACTTGTTCATATCTCTCAAATCTCTCATAGACACATTGGAACTCCACATGAAGTTCTACAAGAGGGTCAGACTGTAAAGGTTAAAGTACTTGATACGAACGAACAGGAACAGCGTATGTCCCTTAGTATGAAGGAGCTTGAAGAAGACAACACACAGCAAGAATATGAAGCTCCAGAAGAAACAAAAGGGTTCCAGCTTAGCGATATGATTGGTGATAAATTGAAAGACTTCAATAAAGAATAAAAATGCCGGCCTTCCGTTTTTTAACGGAAGGTTGTTTTCTTGAAATTGAAAAGTACATATATTTTTTCCTGACGGTTTACCGCTGGAAGAAGCTGATTCACCCTAGGCATGGCTGCTTTTCCATGATTAAACCTTCATATTCTTTCCCATAATGGAAGAAATGGAGGTGATTTTTATGTCAGGAATGATATTTCTTTTTATGGCCTGGGGCGCTTGGATCACTGCGACGTTTATTTTGGATAAAAAAAAGACTTTCCGTCTCCCGGTTGCAATGGGGTCATTGATGTTAATCATATTGCACTCCAAATCAATTACAATATATTCTATTCAGATAGGAGCAGCTTCTTTTCTTCTTATTTTTTCAGCTTATTTGCTCGTATACCAAGGAACATGGTTAAAAAAGATTTATTTGTTTTTTTCTGTTATGATCATAATGCTCGGATATATAGGTTTTTATCTCCTTGAACTGTATGATCCAGTGTGGGTGCTGGTTGACCGAAAGATTTTGCTTTCTGTCGGCTTGCTTCTTATTGGATGGATGTTATATCCCGTTTCCTTTGTATATCGATATGCTGCCATTGTCATTGGGTCTTTGCAGGGGGAAGTGTTTTTATCGGTATTTTTTTCAAAGTGGAAAATGCCTTATCCAATAGGTTCAAATGATTATTTAGATGTACTTGCTTTAACCATTTCGGCGCTTTTGACAGTATATGCGGCGAGAAGGCTTTTGTTTGGGGTCAAAAGAGCTGTTAAAGATGGTTTTAAGGAGAAAAAGCAAATGGTTCATTGATTTCGCATCATGCTGGTTTTACGAATGATCATTTAACTTCATTCAGCAGAAGTCTCCCACTTCAGTAAGTGGTGAGATAAATGCATATTGGTATTCCATTCAGTGGGGGTTCAAACCCCAGCTGAATAAAGTTAAAGCCTCCGACGGATCCCACAGATTTTTAGAGGGAATTTATCGAGCGGAGCTCGATAAAATCTGGACGCAAATACGCCAAGGCGCATTTGATTGTCGGTGTTTCGACATTTACGCTTTTGAGATTGGCGCATGATAAAACACTGTGATACGATAAAAAAGGAATATAGTGGAATATATGCTCGGTTTATACCAGCATGAATGATAGATAATATGTTTGAAGTGAGTGATGAGAATGGCTTTACCGACAGTGGCTATTGTCGGCAGACCAAACGTTGGAAAATCAACGATTTTCAACAGGGTTGTCGGCGAAAGAGTCTCAATTGTGGAAGATGAACCTGGTGTGACAAGAGACAGAATATACGGAACTGGAGAATGGCTGACCAATCAGTTCCATCTTATTGATACGGGTGGGATTGATATTGGTGACGCTCCTTTTCTGGAAGAGATTCGGCAACAGGCAGAAATTGCTATTGAAGAAGCAGACGTTATCATTTTTATTGTTAATGGACGAGAAGGTGTAACAACCGCCGACGAAGAAGTCGGAAAAATTTTGTTCCGGTCAAAGAAGCCGGTTGTATTAGCTGTGAACAAGGTGGACAATCCAGAAATGAGAGCGGATATTTATGAATTTTACTCATTGGGTTTTGGTGAACCATTTCCTATTTCCGGTTCCCACGGCCTGGGCCTTGGTGACATGCTGGATGAAGTAGTGAGCAAATTTCCTGAAAATAAGGGTGAACCGTATGAAGATGAGGTTGTGAAATTTTGTCTGATCGGCAGGCCGAATGTTGGAAAATCTTCATTGGTGAATGCTCTTCTTGGAGAGGAAAGAGTGATTGTCAGCTCGGTTGCAGGGACAACCAGAGATGCGATTGATTCCGCATATAGATACGACGGCCAAGACTACGTTATTATCGATACGGCCGGAATGAGAAAAAAAGGGAAGGTCTATGAAAAGACTGAAAAGTACAGTGTGTTAAGAGCTTTGAAGGCGATTGAGCGTTCCGACGTGGTTTTGGTTGTTCTGGACGGTGAAGAAGGGATACGCGAACAGGACAAGAGAATTGCAGGCTATGCTCATGATGCAGGAAGAGCTGTTATTATTGTCGTCAATAAATGGGACGCAGTGGAAAAAGATGATAAAACGATGAGGAAATTTGAGCAGGAAATCAGGGACCAATTTCAATTTCTTGATTATGCACCAATCGTCTTTTTATCGGCAAAAACACGCCAGCGTCTCGGTACATTGCTTCCGGCCATTCAAACGGTCAGCGAAAACCATTCGATGAGGGTACAGTCAAGTGTATTGAACGAAGTGATCTTGGATGCCGTATCGATGAATCCTGCCCCTTCAGATAAAGGCCGAAAGCTCAAAGTCTACTATGCTACTCAGGTTGCGGTAAAGCCGCCTACCTTTGTTGTGTTTGTAAATGATCCGGAACTCATGCATTTTTCATATGAGAGATTTCTTCAAAATACGATTAGGCAAGCTTTCCCTTTCGAAGGAACGCCATTAAAAATCATTTCACGAAAGAGAAAATAATCAGGAAACGGGTGAAATTTGTGGCAAAAGACAAAAAGAAAATTGCCGTCATTGGTGCAGGGAGTTGGGGAACGGCATTGGCCCTCGTACTGGCAGATAACGGGCATCAGGTGAATTTGTGGATGCGCTCCAAAGAACAACAATCGGAAATACATGAATGTAAGACAAACCAAAAATATTTGCCCGGAATTTCTCTCCCGGACAATATTACAGGTTTCCATTCTTTGCCTGAGGCGCTTGAAGATGTAGATATATCTGTTATTGCCGTGCCTACTAAAGCTATTAGAGAAACAATGAGGAACATTGTCAAAGTTATAAATACACAAATGGTGTTTGTTCATGTAAGTAAAGGTGTTGAACCAGACTCACTGAAAAGAATTTCGGAAATGATTGAAGAAGAAGTCCCGCAGGAACAGTTAAAAGCTGTGGTCGCTTTATCAGGTCCAAGCCATGCTGAAGAAGTTAGTCTGCGTCATCCGACAACCGTAGCTGTTTCTTCCAAAGATATGGCTGCCGCGGAAAAAATTCAGGATTTGTTCATGAATCAGCATTTTCGCGTTTACACGAATCCTGATTTGCTTGGCGTTGAAATCGGCGGGGCGCTGAAAAACATTATTGCCCTTGCGGCCGGAATTTCAGATGGTCTCGGATATGGAGATAATGCCAAAGCCGCATTGATCACAAGGGGACTTGCTGAAATTTCACGGCTTGGTACGAAAATGGGAGCTAACCCGCTGACATTTTCTGGACTGGCAGGTATTGGAGACTTGATCGTAACGTGTACAAGTGTACATTCACGGAACTGGAAAGCAGGTAACATGCTTGGTAAAGGGCAGAGCCTTGATGAAGTTTTAGAAAACATGGGAATGGTGGTCGAAGGGGTCCGTACAACAAAAGCGGCTCATCAGCTTGCTGAAAAATATGAAACGAACATGCCCATTACAGAGGCATTGTACAATGTTTTGTTTAAAGATGTGGACCCGAAGGAAGCTGTTGACCAGTTGATGCAGAGGATCAAGAAAAATGAGATGGAAGATTTGGTGGATATATTGAGTGAACAAATGGAACAAAAATGATTAACTAGGCATACGATGATGCGTTATTTACAAAAAGTCATATGCTATTAGAGAGAACATTCGCATAACCGGGGGACAGGGTAATCAATGTCTTTATTTTATTTTTTTGAAGCAAAAATAATTGCTTCATTTTTTTTATGGGATGGCTATTGCTGAGAATATGCTATAATAATTTCGACTGTTTACTCGGTGATGGAGGGAAAAAAATGTCTTTATCAATGCAAAAAATGTGGATTTCCATAGTGGCAATGGGACTGTTGGCTCTTGCGATGCTGACTATTTACATAAGCCGATTCAAACTTAACAAAGGATTTTTCAAGGTCATTACAGCCCTTGCTGCCTGGATACTTATGATCGTAGGCGGGCTCCTCATGCTTTTCGTTGTTTTGACAGGGCCGACAGGCTAAGAAACAACTGCCGCCATATTAGACAGATAAGGAGTGAGCCAATCATTGAAAAAATGGATGGCAGGATTTTATTTTCTATTGACTGCAATGCTTTTAAGTGGGTGCTTTTACCCGGAGGATCGAAAAGTTGAAAATAACATACCATACGAAGAACAAATCGACAGTGTTCAACGATCCGTTGAGAAGTTTCAAGAAGAAACGGGTGGATTGCTGCCAATAAAAACAAAAGAAGCGGACACGCCTATTTATCAGAAATATCCCATCGATTTTAAAAAGTTGATCCCTCAATATTTGGAGACGCCTCCCGGAAATGCTTATGAGAGTGGCGGGGTTTTTCAATATGTCTTAATTGATGTGGAAACCAATCCAACAGTGAAAGTTTTTGATGTAAGACTGGCGGAAAAAGTAAATGAGTTTTACATACGGATCCGGTCGCAGGGCTATCCGCCTTTTAAAGAAGAGGTTGCCGATAATGTATATTCTCTTGATCAGAAAAAATTAGGATATAAAGAGGAACAATACTATACGTCACCTTATACAAATAATAATTTGCCGTTTGTGATTAACGGAAAAGGCGAAATTTATGTTGATTATATTTCTGATCTCTATCAGGTTTTGAAAGATGAAAAGAAAGGTTTTTCACCAGGTGAAGATATAAGAAAGATACTATATAAGGATTCCCCGATTGTACCTGCTTTTTCAATGCCTTATACAGTCGATGAAAACAATGAACCTGTTTATATGGGGAAATAGTCATAATCCTTCTTCTGCAAAATATACTGTGGAAGAAGGATTTTTATTATTGAAGTTATATTTGATTAGGACAACATCATACAAATATATTGACTTGATGATATACGGGCATGGGATCATGTTGTCCCTTGAACTTAAAGATAGGAGGGAATCTCTTGGAAAAGGTAGATATTTTTAAAGATATCGCAGAAAGAACGGGCGGGGATATTTATCTGGGGGTCGTTGGGGCCGTCCGGACTGGAAAATCCACGTTTATTAAAAAATTTATGGAGCTTGCCGTTTTGCCTAATATAAAAAGCGAAGCAGACAGGGCCAGGGCACAGGATGAATTGCCTCAAAGTGCGGCAGGGAAAACTATTATGACAACTGAGCCGAAATTTGTTCCAAATCAAGCAGTGTCTGTCCAAGTGGATAACGGCTTGGAAGTGAATGTTCGTTTGGTGGACTGCGTAGGGTACACTGTTCCCGGAGCCAAAGGATATGAGGATGAAAATGGGCCGCGCATGATCCGCACACCGTGGTATGAAGAGGAAATCTCCTTCCACGAAGCAGCGGAAATTGGAACGCGTAAAGTCATTCAGGAGCACTCAGTGCTCGGAATTGTGATCACAACCGATGGCACGATCGGAGAAATACCAAGGAATGATTATATAGAGGCAGAAGAAAGGGTCGTAGCTGAACTTAATGAAGTTGGAAAGCCGTATATTATGATTCTGAATTCGTCCAGGCCGCATCATCCTGAAACAGAAGGCTTGCGCTCCGAGCTTGGAGAGAAATATGATATTCCGGTATTAAGCATGTCGGTGGAAAATATGAGAGAACAGGATGTCCTGAACGTGTTGAGAGAAGCGCTCTATGAATTTCCAGTACTTGAAGTCAACGTGAACCTTCCAAGTTGGGTAATGGTCTTAAAAGAAAATCACTGGCTTCGGTCGGATTATCAGGAGGCTGTGAAAGAAACAGTCAAGGATATAAAAAGACTGAGAGATGTTGATCAGGTCGTTCAAAGCTTCAATGATTTTGAATACATTGAAAGTGCTGGGCTGGCTGGAGTTGATATGGGGCAAGGGATTGCTGAAATCGATTTGTTTGCGCCGGATGAGCTGTACGACCAAGTGTTAACAGAAATCGTAGGGACAGAAGTCAGAGGGAAAGATCATTTGCTTGAAATGATGCAAGAATTCGCAGACGCCAAAAGAGAGTATGATCAAATTTCCGACGCGCTTGTCATGGTAAAGCAGACAGGTTATGGCATTGCGGCTCCTTCCTTAGAGGACATGAGCCTGGATGAACCGGAAATCATCAGGCAAGGAGCCCGGTTCGGAGTAAGATTAAAAGCTGTTGCACCTTCTATCCATATGATTAAGGTTGATGTTGAGTCTGAATTCGCACCAATTATTGGAACTGAAAAACAAAGTGAAGAATTGGTCCGCTACTTGATGCAGGATTTTGAAGACGATCCACTCTCCATTTGGAATTCCGATATATTTGGCCGGAGCTTAAGCTCTTTAGTCAGGGAAGGCATCCAGGCAAAGCTAGCTATGATGCCTGAAAATGCACGATATAAACTCAAAGAAACTTTAGAAAGAATCATTAATGAAGGTTCCGGAGGCTTAATTGCCATTATTTTGTAAGGACTTTCTATGAAAACAATCAGGTTATTTCAAAAAAAGCGAATATATATAGAAAAAGACGCCGAAATGACAGTAATTCGGTGTCTTTTCAATTATTCCGTGATTTATTCTTGCTATCATTATTTGATTATGATAATCTTTTAAGCAGAAATGCTCCTCGAGCGTTGATTCAAAAGCATTTCTTACGATTTCAAGCATAAAAATGTTTAGAAATCTAAAAATTTGATTACACATGTAATAGAGGTAGTAGTAAAGGTAAACTATCCATTTGGAGGAGGTGAACAGAATGAACAAAACTGACTTGATCAATTCCGTAGCTGAAGCAGCTGAGCTATCTAAAAAAGATGCTACAAAAGCTGTTGAAGCTGTATTCCAATCCATTCAGGATTCATTGTCAAGTGGCGACAAAGTATCTTTGATCGGCTTTGGTAACTTTGAAGTTCGTGAGCGTGCTGCCCGTAAAGGCCGTAACCCTCAAACAGGTGAAGAAATTGATATCGCAGCGAGCAAAGTGCCTGCTTTCAAACCAGGTAAAGCTCTTAAAGACGCTGTGAAATAATTACATACATTGTTTGAGTGTTTAAAAAGGAATTGCCAAGTGGCGATTCCTTTTTATTTACTCATCATATGTGTTAATATTGCTCTATTAGCGTTTTACTTTTGCGGGAGGCTGTGGACATGGGTAATTTTGATCGGAAGCAAATCGAAGAAGCGGTTCGAATGATTTTGGATGCGATTGGAGAAAATCCAAATAGAGAGGGTTTGCTTGATACACCGAAGCGGGTAGCTAAAATGTACGAGGAAATTTTTTCAGGAATCAACACTGATCCGGAACAGTATTTTGAGACGATCTTTGGGGAGGATCACGAGGAGTTAGTCCTTGTGAAAGATATTCCTTTCTACTCATTATGTGAGCATCACCTGGTTCCCTTTTTTGGCAAGGCACATGTAGCCTATATACCAAGGAACGGACGGGTAACTGGATTGAGCAAGCTGGCTCGCGCCGTTGAAGCAGTGGCACGCCGTCCGCAGCTTCAGGAACGAATTACGTCTACAGTGGCGGATGCAATCATGAAGAAGCTGGAGCCGCATGGAGTTATGGTCATCATTGAAGCTGAGCATATGTGCATGACAATGCGTGGTGTGAAAAAACCGGGATCCAAAACTGTTACATCCGCTGTACGGGGAATCTTCCTGAAGGACAGCCAATCCCGGAATGAAGTACTGACATTGATTAAGCAATGAGTTTTGAGGTGAAATAATGAAGAGCTCAAATAATCAAACTGACTTTGTAGTAATTAAAGCACTTGAAAACGGAGTAAACGTGATGGGGTTGACAAGGGGAACAGATACACGCTTCCATCATGCGGAAAAGCTTGATCAAGGGGAAGTGCTCATTGCCCAGTTCACCGATCATACTTCTGCTATAAAGGTCAGAGGAAATGCAAAAATTTTTACTGCGTATGGCGAAGTGGACAGTGAAAAAAGTAATTGATGTCCAATATGAGAAAGTATAAAATAGACATTCTTTAACTTCATTCAGCAGAAATCTCCCACTTCTTAAAGTGGTGAGATGAATGCATATTTGTATTCCATTCAGTGGGGGGCGAACTCCGGCTGAGTAAAGTCAAAGTCTCCGGCGGATGCCACAGATTTTCAGAGGAAATTTATCGAGCGGAGCTCGATAAAATCCGGGCGCAAATACGCCAAGGCGTATTTGATAATACTGGGGCAGTTGATCCGGTGTGAATCTGTGTTTAGCGTAATGCTAAAAGCGGCAGCTGAAGGAAGATCAGTTTAAGGATTGTCTTTAAAACGGCACATTTTATAGCCGGTGTAGATACGTGCTATATGCTTTTGTTATGCTATAATGAATAGAATTAAAGTTGGAATTAAAATGCAAAGAAATGGGGATTACGGAAATGGCTCTATGTTTGTATGAACAAAAGACGGAATCGATAAGGAAAATGATAGAAAGTAAAATGTATCGTTATTTTCTTTTTGAACATATCGAATCTCCGGAAATAGACGAAGACCGTATCCTTATGCTGTTAATAGCCATGGAAGAAACATGGATCCCTGTTGAAAGATACGAGCATCAAATCACTTCTGCTATGCTTGTTCAGATCGCTCTTGATATACATGACAAAGTGACTCACCAACAGAAAGCACTCACGGAAAGACAGTTGTCTGTTCTGGCGGGAGACTATTTCAGTGGTTTATATTATCAAACCCTTGCTGAAATTGAGGACACTGATTTGATCAGAACCCTTGCCAGTGCGATCAAACTGATCAATGAATATAAAATATCCATATATAGGCTGGAAGCAGCTGATTTAGATTCGTTTATGACAGATTTCAAACAAATTGTAACAACTGTTATTGATAAATTTTGTCGGCATTTCGAAACAACTCGGCATATTCATCTTTTTATAGAGCATTTATACTTAAAAAAACTGCTTGCAGAGATGGAGCGTTTTAATAGGGGCCACTATTCAATACTTTTTGAAGGCCTTAAACATTTCTCTTTGCCTCAAATGAAATCTATCCCTCTATCTAATTTGTCCCAGCGCGACCAACATGGCTTAAAAGAGATATGCTTCAGCTACATAGCTCAGAGCAAAAAGGTGATATTGGAAGAATCGTTACGGGTTTCAGGCCTGCCGGACATTTTCCTGGGTCGCATAAAGGATTTGACCAACAATTATAAGCGTTTAGCAACATAAACAGTCGGAGGAAGGTCACGAAAAATGCAGTCTAAAGAAGAACGTGTACATAATGTATTTGAGAAAATACACAAAAATTACGACAAGATGAACTCAATTATCAGTTTTCAGCAGCATAAAAAGTGGCGGCAGATTACGATGGAAAAAATGAATGTTCAAGAAGGAAGCAGCGCCCTTGATGTTTGTTGCGGAACTGGCGATTGGACAGTTGCGCTTGCAGAGAGTGCAGGGAAAGATGGACGTGTGGTCGGCCTTGATTTCAGTAAGAACATGCTTGCGGTTGCAAAAGATAAAATGGAAGAAAAAGGCTTTGAACAAGTGACTTTAATTCAAGGCAATGCGATGGAGCTTCCATTTGATGATGACAGTTTTGATTATGTAACTATCGGATTTGGACTTCGCAATGTTCCTGATTACATGCAGGTGCTGCAAGAAATGTACCGTGTGACAAAACCCGGTGGAATGGCTGTTTGTCTGGAAACCTCTCAACCAACCCTCCCGGTGTTCAGACAGGTTTATTATGCTTATTTCCGTTTTCTCATGCCGCTGTTTGGAAAGGTTTTTGCAAAAAGCTATGGAGAATATTCATGGCTGCAAGAGTCAGCACGAGATTTTCCGGGGATGGATGAGCTAGCTCAAATGTTCTGGCGTGCCGGTTTTGTGGATGTTATTTATAAACCTTTCAGCGGAGGAGCTGCGGCGGCGCATATCGGCGTAAAGCAGAAATTAGATTAACTGGGTGGAAATTTTATGAAACTGACATGGCTTTATAGGAATTTTAAATCTGATTTAGACTTAATTGAAAAAGAGCTTGAAGAAGCTGTTTCTTCAAATTCTGAACTGGTGCAGAATGCATCTCTCAAGCTGCTTAAAGCTGGAGGCAAGCGAATACGCCCAGTATTTGTATTATTGTCCGCAAAATTTGGGGACTACCGCATTGAAACAGTCAAAAATGTAGCAATGGCTCTTGAGTTAATCCATATGGCAACACTTGTTCATGATGATGTCATCGATGGTGCCAACATGAGAAGAGGTCTGCCGACTATTAATTATATATGGGATGACCGCGTGGCCATGTACACAGGAGATTATATACTGGCAAGATCATTGGAATATATGACCGACATTCCAAACCCGCTGTTACATAAGAAATTATCCAAGGCCATTGTAGAGGTTTGTATTGGAGAAATCGAACAGATAAAAGATAAATACCGATTTGAGCAGTCATTAAGGAATTATTTAAGAAGAATCAAAAGGAAAACAGCTCTTCTGATTGCAGTTAGCTGTGAACTCGGTGCCATTGCAGGAAACAACGATGAATCCATTTACCGTCGACTTTACAGATTCGGATATTTTATTGGCATGTCCTACCAGATAACTGATGATATTTTAGATTTCACTTCCAGTGAAGAGGAGTTAGGTAAGCCCGTTGGTGATGATTTGCGTCAGGGCAATGTAACACTTCCGGCCTTATATGCGATGTGTGATCCTCATACTAAAGCGGAAATTGAAAAAGTGACCCATGAAACTAGTAAAGAAGAAATGAGTCGCATTATTAAGCTGATCAAAGACAGCGGGGCTATTGAGCGGTCTCATCAGCTTAGTAGACGATATCTTGACAAAGCCCTCGTTATTCTGGCTGAGTTGCCAGAAAGCAAAGCTAAAAGGCCTCTGAAAGAAATTGCTCATTATATTGGCAAAAGAAGGTATTAAGCAATTTTTTCAATATTTGCCAGCAGATAAAAAAAATGATATTATCTTTCTTGAGTTTTAAGGAAAAAGATACAGATATTATGGCAGGAGTGACATTCATGGAAAAAACATTTTTAATGGTTAAACCCGACGGGGTTCAAAGAGAATTGATTGGTGAGATTGTTTCACGTTTTGAAAAGAAAGGCTTTCAGTTAATTGGAGCAAAATTGATGAATATATCAAACGAATTGGCTTCTGAACATTACGGAGAACATAAAGAGCGTCCTTTCTTTGGTGAATTGGTAGAATTCATTACCTCTGGACCAGTCTTTGCAATGGTGTGGCAAGGTGAAAATGTCATTGCGACTGCTCGCCAAATGATGGGGTCTACAAATCCAGCAGATGCGGCTCCTGGTACAATCCGTGGAGATTTTGGCGTAACAGTTGGTAAGAATATCATTCACGGATCCGACTCGCCTGAAAGTGCGAAAAGGGAAATCGGTTTGTTCTTCAATGACAGCGAACTGATCGAGTATTCCAAGCTTAGCAATAATTGGATTTATTAATTTTCACTCCACCTGCTTCGTGGCAGGTGTTTTTTTATTATATACCAGGATACCTGGAAGTTATAAAATACCTAAATAGTGAATAGCTTATTTTTCACTAAATGCTGCTTCCAGATCCAGCACCTATCAACTAGACTTCGCATTTCTCCTACGATAAGTTGACCTCGGCTCCGACGTATAGGAAGTACTAGTGCAAGCGAAGCGACAGGACGTCGTGTACTGAGCCTGCCGACGTACAGGAAGTACTAGTGCAAGCGAAGCGACAGGACGTCGTGTACTGAGCCTGCCGACGTACAGGAAGTACTAGTGCAAGCGAAGCGACAGGATGTCGCGTACTGAGCCTGCCAGCGCCTGTCGCCCCTAAACGGCCGACTTCCACATTTTAGCTCGGTCTGTACTTCGATAACAGGCGCTTACGTTTTTGTTCTTTCAAATTTTGTCGGAAAGTCGTAAAATAAAATGAACAACGAGGTGATCCGAATGGAAATTACAGTTCAAACAGCGTCAAAAAGCTATCCAATCTATATTAAACCAAATGCCTTAGATGAGCTTTCAAAAGTGATTCAAAAAAATAACTTTACAAACCTATTGATCATTACAGATGAAACAGTCGGTCGCCTTCATTTGGACAATCTACGTTCCGCATTGCCGGAAACTGTGGATCATTCAGTCTACACAGTTCCATCAGGGGAGAAAGCAAAACAAATGTCTGTCTATGAATCATGCCAGACATTTGCTCTTAAACAAGGGCTTGATCGAAGGTCATGTATCATTGCTTTTGGTGGTGGTGCGGTGGGGGATCTTGCTGGGTTTGTTGCTGCGACTTATATGCGGGGCATTTCATTTATTCAGGTTCCGACAACGATCTTGGCGCACGACAGTGCGGTTGGAGGAAAGACAGCCATCAATCATCCACTTGGAAAAAATATGATAGGAGCATTCCATCAGCCAGAGGCTGTCATTTATCATACAGATTTTATTAAGACCCTTCCAGATCATGAAATACGGTCCGGTTTTGCCGAAGCAGTAAAACATGCATTGATTGCTGATTCTGATCTATTAAACATGCTCATGAACGAAATAAAAGATTTGCATGAAATGAATGATGAACAACTGACGCATGTGCTGCAAAGAGGAATGGAAATAAAAGCAAACATTGTTTCAATAGATGAAAAAGAGAATGGTCTTCGGGCTGTCCTAAACCTGGGCCATACACTGGGACATGTCATTGAATCCTCTCTTGGATATGGAAAAACAACCCACGGCGAGGCAGTAATGATAGGAATCGTTTTTGCCCTTCATGTGAGCAAGGAAGTGCTTGGGCTGTCTTTCCCAATAGAACGTTTTGAAGAATGGGTGAAAGGTCTTGGCTATAAAATGGAAATTCCGCAGGATCTTTCTTTTGAAGATGCCTATACGGGCATGCAACGGGATAAAAAGACGATTGCAAAGCGTCCGCGCTTTGTATTGCTGGAGACTATTGGGGAACCAGTATTAAAAGAAGTTGAAGAAAACGTGCTTGAACAAGTGTTTGACATGATGAACAACTACATTAAAAAGTAAAACTTAATTATTTTTCATTATTTTCAACCATAAAAAAAGAGGATATTTCATATTTGTTGTAGAAATATTATTAAACATTCACTTTCTCTGAAAGGATTATATGAATGAATGATGCCGAATTGGTGCTCAAACATATTGAATTGCAGGATTTGTCAAAGGCCAAAGAAATTTTTAACAAAGTAAAGAAATCCGGTTCTCCGGAAGAAAAATTTTTCCTTGCGGAACAGTTGTCCCAGTATGGATTCCTAGAAGAAGCGAAGGAACTGTATGAAAGATTGCTTGAAGTGTTTCCCGAAGAAAGTGAATTGAAGATCATGCTGGCTGAGCTACTAATTGACTTGGGAAAGGATGAGGAAGCCTATCCATATTTGGAAACGGTTGAACCAACTGATCCAAACTATGCAGCTGCGCTGCTTCTGGAAGCAGATTTATATCAAATGCAGGGTTTATATGAAGTAAGTGAGCAAAAGCTTCTCAAGGCAAAGGAAATGTATAGTCAAGAGCCTGTGATCGATTTTGCGCTAGCAGAATTATATATGTCGCTAGGGCGTTTCCTTGAGGCAGTGACGTCTTATCAAAGGCTGCTGAAGGCCGAAGAGGAAACGGTAGGCGGTAATGATATATATGCAAGGCTGGCAGAGGCACTGAGTGCTGGAGGTGCTTTTGAAGAATCCATTCCCTATTATGAGAAGTCGCTGGAAAACTCTAAAGATTTAAATGTGCTTTTCGGCTATGGTTTGACATCTTTTCAGGCCGGGCTATACAAAAAGGCAAAAAATGCTTTCGAAGAATTAAAAACGCTTGATCAC
Source organism: Siminovitchia terrae (assembly GCF_003605405.2). Taxonomy (GTDB): domain Bacteria; phylum Bacillota; class Bacilli; order Bacillales; family Bacillaceae_C; genus Siminovitchia; species Siminovitchia terrae. The sequence continues at coordinate 28,967 of NZ_QYTW02000022.1, forward strand.
GAATATCACGCGCTTTATCTGTATTTAGCAAAATCCTATGATCAGCTAGGTGATTTAGATAAGGCGATCGAAACAGCAGAACAAGGGTTGGCAGCAGATGAATATAATGCTGATTTATACATTTACATTGCTGGTCTGCTAATGAAAGCTGGCAGGGAAGAGGAAGCAGAAGATGCTCTTCACCAGGCGCTTGCACTGGATCCCGAGTCAACAGAAGCGGCCAGTCTACTGAACAAACTCTTGCTGCACCAGGAGAGATATGAAGATGTATTGGAAGTCCTATCGAACATCAAAAATGCAGATGACTCTCAACTTCACTGGGATGCTGCCTATAGTTACCAGCAGATAGAAAATTATTCAGAGGCATTAAATGAATACAAGCTTGCATATAATGAACTTAAAAACAACCTTGATTTTCTAAAGGACTATGGATTTTTTCTGATGGAAGAAGGAATGAGGAGCGAGGGGGCGGCTGTATTCAGACGTTTAAGCTCATTGGATCCTTCAAACGAAGAATGGCATGAAATTATTGATCGACTTGAGGAGTAGCCGTGGAATAAAAATCGCAGAGGAGGGATTATGATGGCCACCCCTGTATCTGTCAACGAGAAAAAAGATTTTATTCGCTGGTTTTTAAATAGGTATCAATTAAAAAGAAGGGAATCTGTCTGGATTTTAAACTATTTGATGAGTCACGATCAGCTAATGGAAAAAGTCCATTTTGTTGAGGAGGCGCAATTCTGCCCAAGGGGTTTGATCATGTCTACTCATTGTACAAAAGAGGTTCCATTCCGTTTTTACAAAGACAATATCATGACGACAGACGCGGAAAAGTCGTTCCATGATATCCGTTTGAACAGGGATGAGGACATTTATATCCAGATCAATTTTCGCGCATCCAATACAAGCCATCAATACGCCGCGGTATTGGAAGAAAATCCATTCGTTAAGAAAACGGTTTTTATAAGTGAAAAAGATAAATCGATTGCTGAACAATTTTTAAAAGAAAGCCTGAGAAAATATCAGGAAAACAAACTTTTGAAAGCAATTGATGAAGCGCTCGACCAATATGATGAACAGAGCTTTAATGAGTTGTCCTTAAGGCTGAAGGAATTAAGAGAACAGCAATAAATCCTCCGGTATACTTGGAGGATTTATTACGTTTTAAAAGAAAAGCGGAAGTGGTCGAATAGCGACGTACAGACTGACTTGAAATGCGAAAACACCTTGCTCAACCCCGACAAGCATAAGGAAATTTTCGAGGAGGTGTTCCTCATCAACCATAGAAAAGCGGCTTATGCCCCCGAGGGGTTAGGCGTTGTGGCGAGACAACGGAAAATCATATGTGGCTTTAGTTGAAGAGGTATGAACTTTTGAAAATTCCCTCCCAATCCAAAAGCTCATAGCTTTTTTTTGTTTCATATTTTTAATTCTGTTAGAATGGTAAGCAGTAATAAAGAGCATACTAGGAGTGTGGAAAATGCAATGGAAGTCAAAAGATATTGAGGTTTATTTGGAGGAGAAGGAATATATTGACACAGCCGTTGTTCCGCTCATTCCCATTTCACTTGGCCGTAGCATGAAGCAAACAGTTGAACAAGGAGAGTTCATACAGCTGTTGTCTTTGCATCTTGAAAGGCAGTTCAAGGGCAGGATGCTTTTTTTGCCTGCGTATACATATCTCAGTGATAACGGGGAAAGCAAGAAATTCGGAGATCTGCTTGAATGGGAGAAAATGATCAAGGAAAGCGGGTTCAAATATGTATTTTTCCTGACATCTGATCCAATTTGGCGAAATATGGAGGAATTTGCGTCCGAATCTTTATTGTTCATCCCATCCATACCGCTTAATAATATGGATGACCAATATAAGCAATCTATCATGGAAGACCAGGTTAAGCAGTTGATGAAAGAGATTGTCAAGGGATGGCAGGCAACCTACTAAATCGCCACATAGTTGACACGTATTGGAATGGTATATTATTGACCTTCCAGTTGTATTGATATATCATAATTATGTCCCAGTTTGTAAATGTGCGCAATAATTTGTCCGATGGACTTACCTTACTGACAGAGGGGGGAAAAGGATGAGCAAGAATCCTGTAACAAGACGCCAATTTCTCAGCTATACGCTGACGGGGGTGGGCGGATTCATGGCGGCTGGAATGCTGATGCCGATGGTTCGGTTTGCAGTGGATCCTGTTTTATCAGCGAAAGCTAGCGGTGATTTTAAAATGACTGACCAAAAGATTGCTGACATTACTGAAGAGCCTGTTCGAGTAGACTTTAGCTATGAACAGAAAGATGCCTGGTACACTTCCGACGTTACACAAACAGCTTGGGTTTATAAAAACAAGGAAGGCGAAATAGTAGCACTTTCTCCAATTTGTAAACATTTAGGCTGTACGGTTAACTGGGCGGGAAATGAAGATCACCCAGATAAGTTCTTCTGCCCATGCCACAACGGTCTTTACACAAAAGACGGAAACAATATTCCGGGTACACCGCCAAGGGGGCCTCTTGACGCTTATCCGGTTAAGGAAAAAGACGGCTTTTTAATGTTGGGTAATCCAGTAGAAAACCCATTTGTAAGAAAGAAGTAAAGGAGGCGTAATCATTGCTGAACAGAATGTACGACTGGATTGATGAGCGTTTGGATATTACGCCGATATGGAGAGACATTGCAGACCATGAGGTGCCTGAACATGTTAATCCGGCACATCATTTTTCTGCGTTTGTTTACTGTTTTGGCGGGTTAACATTTTTTGTTACAGTTATCCAAATTTTATCAGGAATGTTTTTGACGATGTATTATGTTCCTGATATCAAAAACGCATGGGAATCCGTTTATTATCTTCAAAACGAAGTGGCTTTCGGCCAAATCGTTCGCGGGATGCATCACTGGGGAGCCAGTGTTGTTATCGTTATGATGTTTTTACATACACTGCGAGTGTTTTTCCAAGGAGCATATAAAAAGCCTCGTGAACTTAACTGGGTTGTCGGAGTCCTTATCTTTTTTGTCATGTTAGCCCTTGGACTGACAGGCTACTTGCTTCCATGGGATATGAAAGCTTTATTTGCAACAAAGGTTACATTGGATATCGTCGAATCACTTCCATTCATTGGTGTTCCTATGAAAACTTTACTAGCAGGAGATCCAACCATTGTTGGGGCTCAAACATTGACTCGTTTCTTTGCGATTCATGTTTTCTTCCTACCTGCTGCGTTGCTTGCTTTAATGGGAGTTCACTTTGTGTTAATCAGAAGACAAGGAATTTCTGGTCCACTATAAAAACTGACCCATTATTGCAGATTTAATTAATCGATGTATTAAGGAGGGGACATTGTGAAACGAGGAAAAGGAATGAAGTTTGTCGGCGACTCCCGTATTCCTGCGGAAAAGATGCCGAACATCCCTAAAGATTATTCCGAATACCCGGGTAAAACCGAAGCATTCTGGCCTGATTTCCTGTTAAGGGAATGGATGGTAGGAGCTGTATTCCTGATTGGTTTCTTATGTTTGACAGCAGCCCATCCGGCACCGCTTGAACGTATTGCCGATCCGACGGATGCTGGTTATATCCCAATGCCTGACTGGTATTTCTTGTTTCTTTATCAATTAATCAAATACCAATTTGCTTCTGGCCCATTTAACATCCTTGGTGTTGCAATTATTCCTGGCCTTGCATTCGGAGCTTTGTTACTAGCACCATTCTTGGATCGTAGTCCAGAGCGCCGTGCATCAAAGCGCCCATTTGCTACAGGATTTATGTTATTAGGTATTGCAGCAGTCTTTTACCTGACATGGGAATCTGTGGTAAATCATGATTGGGCAGCTGCTGAACAGCAAGGGAAAATTGTAGAGGGAACAGATGTAGAAATTGATCAAGATTCTGAAGGCTACCAGGTTTATGCAGGCCAAAGCTGTATTAACTGTCATGGTGAGAACCTTGAAGGCGGTCCTGCCGCTCCAGCTTTAGTCGATTTAGATCTTTCTCCAGATGAGATTAAAGATATTGCTCACAACGGTATCGGAACGATGCCAGCAGATCAGTATCAAGGATCTGATGAAGATCTTGACAAGCTGGCAGAATTTATCGCTTCATTGAAATCTGAGGAATAATACGTAAAATAAGACGCATCGGCGTTGTATGTGAGCGAATATAGAATTTAAATAAAAGCCGGCATCATGCCGGCTTTTATTTTTTCGGGAGCCGGATATATGAACTTAATGATGACTTATTTAATGGATCGCCGTTTTTTATGGCTGTTATTAATTGTAAACATTCTTGGAACAGTTTACGGTTATTATTGGTACATTCCCCAGTTGGATGTCACACCATTGATTTTTGTCCCGTTCGTGCCCGACAGTCCAACAGCAAGTTTGTTTTTTGTCTTCGCATTGATTGCTTTTCTTCGTTATAAAAATTATCCTCTTATTGAAGCGCTTGCATTGATCACGTTGATAAAATATGGGGTATGGGCAGTTGTCATGAATATTCTTACGCTTCAGGTCACTGGCTATCTTCCGTGGCAAGGCTATATGCTGATCGCATCTCACGGAGCGATGGCTATCCAAGGCATTCTCTACGCAAAATATTATAGATTTAAACTTTGGCATGTCCTTGCAGCAGGCGTGTGGACCTTACACAATGATGTGATAGATTATGTCTTCATGCAGTATCCAAAATATCCGGGTCTTGAACTGTATGTCAGAGAAATCGGGTATTTCACCTTTTGGTTAAGTATTTTGTCAATTGGTGTGGCTGTTTATGTCTATCAAAAATCGAAGCGGAACGAGAATGAGTTAACAGGTTAGGACAGGTCTATTCTTGTCCACTTCCTCATACTTTATTTATAGGAGTATGAGGAGGGGGGACCCTTATGAGATCATTTGTGGCTATACTATTCACCTTTTGCTTGGTCTTTGGCGGATTTTTTGCATTTGCTTCATCCGATTCAACATTTGTTGAGCTGGATAAGATGGCTGATGAAGCTCTGCAGCTGACCAAGTTTTCCCGGTTGGAAGAAGCCAAATCAATCCTTGAAAGATTTTCGGTACAGTTTTCAAAAGAAGGGATAAAAGAAGGCAAATTTACAATGGATGAGTTGAGAGTGCTCACAGCCTCTCATCATGAAGCACTGCGGGCTGTGACAAATATAAATATGAGTCTGGATGAAAGAGTCAGGATTGTTACTTCATTCCGGTTAGCTACGGATGCTGTTGCTTCAACCCATCAACCGATGTGGGTTGAAATGGAGGCATCTGTCATGAAGGATTTTCAAGGAGTGAAAAACGCAGCTTTGGAAGGCAATAAGGACGCCTATAATCAAAATCTTAACACCTTCCTCTCAACATACACGGTCATTCAGCCAAGCCTAAAAATAGATCTGACTGCTGAAAAACTGCAAAAATTAGACTCGAAAATAACATATTTAGATCGTTACAGAGTGGATTTTTCCGAGAAGGAATGGACGGCTCATCTGGAATCACTTGAGCAGGACCTTCAGAAGATATTCACTGATCCTGATGAGGACGAAGCAGATCCATCACTGTGGTGGGTCATCTCCATGACAGGGAGTACGATTATATTAACTCTTTCATACGTAAGTTGGAGAAAGTATAAAGGGCAAAAACAGCAAAGTAAACGAAAAAGACTCAAATAATTGACCTTAATATTAAAATCAAATAGAATAATATTAGAGAAACTGTTATTGGAGGATGAAAATGGGCGGTTTTTTGATTTACTTTCTTATCATCATGATTGTCCCAATCTGGGCCCAAATCAGAGTGAAAAGCACGTACACTAAATATTCAAAGGTTGCAACGACGGATGGAGTGCCAGGAGCCGAAGTTGCAAGAAAAATTTTGGATGCAAACGGTTTGTATAATGTTCAGGTGAAAGAAACACCTGGAGTTCTCAGTGACCATTACAACCCCATGACAAAGACGGTTCACTTGTCTTCAGACAACTACCATCAACACTCGATTGCAGGGGCTGCTGTTGCAGCGCACGAAGTAGGACATGCTATTCAGGATCAGCAGGGCTATGCGGCACTCCGTTTCCGCCATGCTTTGGTCCCTGTGGCCAATATTAGTTCAAATATAGCATGGGTCTTTATTATTATCGGTTTGCTTTCAACAGCAATGTCCAAAATGCTTTTGATCGGAATCATCCTGATGGCAGCAGGGGTTTTATTCCAGCTCGTTACCCTGCCTGTTGAGTTTAATGCTTCTTCAAGAGCTATGGATCAAATGGTATCTCTTGGATTGATCGGTAACAGGGAAGAGCGGGACGCTAGAAAAGTATTGAATGCAGCAGCCATGACGTATGTTGCAGCAGCGGCCGTAGCAGTATTGGAATTGCTCCGTCTCATTTTGATTTTTGTCAACAGGGATGATTAAGAGGACATTTCTTTAAATATATGCTCGAACCGTACCATGAACAATAAGCTGAAAAAGTCGAAACAGGTTACTTTTACTGTTTCGACTTTTTTATTCTTTCAAAACGACTCTGTATCTCCTTTATAAATCAATAGGTCGTTTGTTTTCGTCAAGAGTAAATCCTTCTCCCATTACATCATGGACGACAATCACGGAAACGAAAGCATGGGGGTCAATGGCATGTATGATTCTTTTCAAATTCACTATTTCGTTCCTGCCTACTACGCAGTATAGAACCTCGCGTTTTTCCTTTGTGAATGAGCCGTAACCTTTTAGCATGGTGACTCCTCTGCCCATTTCTTTCATGATGGCAGCTGCCAATTCGTCATAATGCTTCTCAGATATGACCATAGCCCCTCTTGCAGCGTAAGCTCCTTCTTGCATAAAGTCGATTACTCGGGCGCCGACAAAAACAGCAACCAGGGTATACATAGCTTCCTTATGATCCAAATAAGTTAAAAGGGAGACAAGAATAACGGTCGCATCAAATGTAAACATTGTCCTTCCCATGCTAATTCCTTTATATTTAAAGATGAGTCGTGCGATAATATCTACACCGCCGGTTGTTCCGCCAAAACGAAAAATGATACCGAGACCGATACCGGCGAATACTCCGGCGAACAGGGCTGCAAGAAAAAGATCTCCATCTAACGGAATAGCGATTTGAAATCTTTGAAAGATGAAGAGGAATATAGAAACCGCTACGGTTCCTATTACTGTATATAGAAAGGATTTTTTTCCAAGCAGCTTCCACCCGATCGCAAAGAGAGGAATGTTCAATACTAAGTTACTATACGAAGGGTCAATTTGGAATAAGAAGTACAGAAGAAGGGTAATTCCTGTAAATCCGCCTTCGGCTAAGTTATTTTGCATATTAAAATGTACTAGTCCAAATGCAAAAATTGCTGCTCCCAAAAGAATCAAAAGAATATTTTTTATTTTTAATTGGAAAAGCACCACTACGCCCCCTGGCACAAAATGTTTTTGGAATTCTAATTATAACCAATACAGGATTATATCAGCAACTTCCATCAATTGAGCGCTTTCGTTTGTATATGAAAAAAGAATTAGCTAACATATGGTAAGAAGGTGAGGAAAATGAAAGAAAATAAAACAGTTAGGCAACTCCAAAATGAAGTGGATGAATATATCGGACAGTTTAAGGAGGGGTACTTTAGCCCGCTCGCAATGACTGCCAGGTTAACAGAAGAACTTGGTGAGCTAGCCAGAGAAGTCAACCACTATTATGGAGAGAAGCAGAAAAAAAGCGACGAAAAAGAAAATACAGTTCAAGAAGAGCTGGGAGATTTGCTTTTCGTTATCATTTGCCTGGCGAATTCGCTTGATATTGATCTGCAGACAGCTCATGATCAAGTGATGCATAAATTTAAAACGAGAGATAAAGACAGATGGACAAAAAAGGATGAAGGTGATTTTGATGAGTGATGAAACGATCCGAGTAATAGTAGCGGGCCCGCGCGGCCGTATGGGAAAAGAAGCTGTTCAGCTTGTAAAAGAGACACCAAATTTTGAACTTGCAGCAGTGATTGATAGAAAAAATGAAGGCAAACTCCTTTCAGAAGTGGAAGGTTTTGCAGGTTTGGATGTTCCTGTATTTATCGACCCGGCAGAATGCTTTCAACAGGCGAATGCGGATGTTCTAATAGATTTGACGACTCCTGAAAGAGGATATATACATACAAAAAACGCCTTGGAACATAATGTTCGACCAGTGGTGGGAACAACAGGTTTTACTCCTGAACAGCTAGATGAATTAAAGGAGTTGGCCGAACAAAAGGGAATTGGATGCATCATTGCTCCAAACTTCGCCATTGGCGCCATTCTGATGATGAAGTTTTCAGAAATGGCCTCTAAATACTTTGATGATGTAGAAATAATAGAGATGCATCACGATCAAAAACTGGATGCACCTTCAGGTACAGCTATAAAAACCGCGGAAATGATTACAAATAACCGGAAACCCAAAAAGCAGGGGCATGAAGATGAAAAAGAAACAATCGAGGGAGCACGGGGAGCGGATTTTGAAGGCATGCGGCTCCACAGTGTAAGGCTTCCTGGATTGGTTGCTCATCAACAGGTCCTGTTCGGAGCGGGCGGACAGACCTTGACAATCAGGCATGATTCTTATAATCGCGCTTCTTTCATGTCTGGTGTAAAAGTATCCGTCGAAACCGTCATGGGATTGGATACTCTGGTTTATGGACTTGAATCCATTTTAGATTAAGGTGGGATCCAGTTGATTCAAAAAAAAATCGATGTACTCGCTTTCGGCGCCCATTCTGATGATGTGGAAATCGGAATGGCCGGATCTATATATAAATGGACAGCATCCGGCAGGAACGTAGTGATATGCGATTTGACGAGGGCGGAGCTATCCTCTAATGGAACAGTGGAGACAAGGTTACAGGAAGCTTCAGAAGCTGCAAGCAGGATGGGTGTCCTTGAAAGAGTAAATCTGCAATTGCCAGACCGCGGCTTGTATATGAAAGATGAGTACATCCGTCAGATAGTCGACTTGATTAGAAAGTATAGCCCAACCCTTGTATTTGCTCCATTTTCTGAAGATCGACATCCTGATCATGGACGCTGCGCTGAATTGGTAAAGGAAGCATTCTTTTCTGCAGGGATCAAAAAGTTTGAGACCCCTGGCGGAAATAGTGCCCATAAGCCAAATAATCTGTTCTATTATTTTATTAACAGCCAGCCGCGCCCGGATTTTGTCTTGGATATATCCGGGTTCATGGACCAAAAGCTCTCAGCACTTCAAGCATATCAGTCGCAATTCCTACCAGGCGAATCGGGTGTTAAAACGCCATTAACCGATGGTTATTTAGAAAGAGTTGAAGCAAGAGAGAGAATCTACGGAGTGGAAGCGGGAGTCACTTTTGCAGAAGGATTTAAAATAGACCGTCCACTTTTAATCAATCAAAATATATTTGGGGAAGGATTATGAAACTAAACATAGGCATTACCTGTTATCCGACGGTGGGCGGTTCCGGTGTGGTGGCAACGGAACTGGGCAAACACCTGGCCGAAAGAGGCCATAAGATTCACTTTATATCTTCAAATATTCCATTTCGGCTGAACCTATGGCATCATAATATTTTTTTTCACCAGGTAACAGTCAATCAATATTCGCTTTTTCAATATCCTCCTTATGATATTGCGTTGGCAAGTAAAATGGCGGAGGTTATCAAAAGGGAAAAGCTTGATATCTTACATGTGCATTACGCTATTCCACATGCAGTTTGCGCGATTTTGGGCAAACAAATGTCCGGTACAGATGTAAAGATTGTAACGACTTTACATGGGACAGATATTTCAGTTTTGGGGTATGATTCAACCCTGGCGGAAGCGATCAAGTTCGGAATTGAAAAGTCAGACCGGGTTACCGCGGTATCACATGCATTGGCCGCTCAAACAAAAGAGCTGGTAGCCCCTGATCAATCAATAAAAGTGATTCACAATTTCATTGATGATCGGATCTATCAAAAGGTGAACATAGATGGCTTGAAAGAGGCGTATGGAATTTCTCAAGAAGAAAAAGTGGTGATTCATGTCTCCAACTTTAGAAAAGTAAAAAGAGTCCGTGATGTTGTCATCGCTTTTTCAAAAATTGCGTCTAAAATAAAGGCCAAATTACTTCTCGTCGGCGATGGGCCTGAAATGACAGATATTTGCGGACTTGTAGAAAAACTATCTTTGGATAAAGAAGTGTTGTTCCTAGGTCGGCAGGATCATTTGGAAGAACTCTATTCGATAAGTGACCTCATGCTTCTTTTATCGGAAAAAGAAAGCTTTGGCCTTGTTGCCCTAGAGGGGATGGCGTGCGGTGTTCCGTGCATCGGAACAAGGATCGACGGCATTCCGGAAGTAATTGAAGATGGATATAATGGCTTTTTATGCGAGCTCGGCAATACTGACGATGTTGCGGATAAAGCGTTGCTTTTGCTGAAAAACGATGAGTTGCTGAACCGTTTTTCCAGGCAGGCAATGTCTGTTCCAGCAGAGCGTTTTGCTTCTGAAATGATTGTTTCTCAATACGAGGATGTATACGAGTCCGTTCTTGGCAGTAAGAAAGAAGGCTGAAATCATGAAAGAACCATTTTTGTCGGCACTGCCGATTATCGAGAATATTCAAAAGGCAGGATATGAAGCATATTTTGTAGGTGGTTCGGTCAGGGACTTTCTGCTTGGGAAAGAAATTCATGATGTAGATATCGCCACTTCCGCAACTCCTACAGAATTGAAAGCCATATTTCCAAAGACTGTGGATGTCGGCATTGCTCACGGCACCATTATTGTAATTAGAAAAGGACAGGGGTTTGAGGTCACTACCTACCGGACAGAGGCAGACTATAAGGATTACAGGCGGCCTGAGTCCGTTTCTTTTGTTCGCCACTTAACAGAAGATCTGAAACGCCGTGATTTTACAATGAATGCGATAGCCATGGATAAAAATGGTTCGCTTGTCGATCCATTTGAAGGACAAAAAGCATTGAAGGATAAGTTAATTGTAACAGTCGGTTCTGCCGATGAACGGTTTCAAGAGGATGCTTTGCGTTTAATGAGGGCAATCCGCTTTGTAAGCCAGCTCGGTTTTCGGCTTGAATCGGAAACGGAAAAAGCAATTGGGACTTATGCCCATCTGCTGCAGCATATCGCTGTGGAGAGAATCATGTCTGAAATGGCTAAAATTTTGGATGGCCCCTACAAAACGGACGCTTTTTTAATCCTGTTAAAAAGCGGGCTTTATCAATATTTACCTTCCTTATTCAACGAAAGAGATGTTCTTGTAACAAGTCTGGATTATAGTGTTTCAACCTTGAATGAAAATCAGATGTGGCTGTTAGCTTTGCATTTTTCTCATACAGTCGATAGTGTCAAACAGCTCAAAGAATGGAAGCTTCCTGCAAAAAAAATAAAGGTATTGCTCCGGGCATTGGATTTTTTAAAACTGAGAATTCATCATGATTGGTCTGCCTATCATTTATTTATGGCTGGAAGGGATATAGCCGTACTTGTAGAGACTGTTTACCAAACCATACAGCACAAGCCGGTGGATAGCTCCGTCAAGCAAGTCAATGACCATTTTGATCAGCTCACGATCAAAGCCAGGAATCAGTTGGCTGTGACAGGAAATGATTTGTTAATGTGGGCTGATGCTCCAGGAGGCCCCTGGGTGAAGGAATTGTTGGAGAACATCATTCAAGCAGTCCTAAACGAAGATGTTGCCAACGATAAAGATCAAATCAGGAGGTGGATAAAAGCTTGCGGACTTCTATAAGACAGCAATTAATTGAGGCTCTTTCAGGAGCGGGAGGAGAATTTCTATCAGGACAGACTCTGGCAGAAATCATCGGCTGTTCCAGAACGGCCATTTGGAAGCATATTGAGGAACTAAGGAAGGACGGTTTTGTATTGGAAGCCGTCAGAAACAAAGGGTATAGGATTGTCAGTACTCCTGAAGACATAACTGAAAATGACATCCTTTTTGGACTTGAAACCGACAAGTTTGGAAGAAATATCCACTATTATGAATCTCTTGGCTCCACCCAAAAAGCAGCTCACCAGTTAGCGTATGATGGAGCGCCAGAAGGTACACTCGTCATTACAGAAGAGCAAACATCCGGAAGAGGCAGGCTAGGAAGGGAATGGTATTCTCTAAGCGGCAAAGGGATTTGGATGAGCCTCATTGTAAGGCCAGATCTGCCGCCGCAACAAGCTCCCCAATTTACCTTGGTCACAGCTGTTGCAATTGCTCGTGCCATAGAAGAGATTACAGGGATTACGCCAGAAATAAAGTGGCCAAATGATGTGTTAATTAATGGTAAAAAAGTGGTTGGGATATTAACCGAGCTGCAGGCTGAATCCGATAAAATTTCCTCTTTAATCATTGGAATCGGAATGAATGCGAATCATGAGCCGGATGATTTTCCACCGGCTGTTGAACAGACGGCTACATCACTTTTTATCGAAAAAGGAGAAAAGATTCCACGTGCTAGATTGATCCAAGCCTTTTTAAAAAATTTCGAACGTTATTATTCAATATATGTAACTGAAGGATTTAGGCCTATTCGTATTTTATGGGAAAGCTATGCTGTTAGTATCGGGAAGAGGGTCAAAGCCACCACAGTAACAGGTGTAATTGCTGGACGGGCAATAGGCATTACTGATGAAGGAGTTTTGAGAATTGAGGATGATGAGGGCGTCATCCACAATATATATTCTGCCGATATACAGCAAACATAGATTTCTTTTGCCATCATGGGCAACTTTCCACTTTTGTTGGTCATTCGACGAAATATTTGCTATACTTTTTTTGGGCGGTATCATATTTTGAGCTGCACCACAAAATATAAGAAAAAACGATTAATTCTGCCTTGATCCTCTAAAAGGACGGGGACAGAGGACCGAAACGAACGAGTGACAGTTACGGAGTCCTTCTGCCTTTTTTGGAGAGGACTCCTTTTGCATTCAAAGTGCTGCTACTCTGTTTCATTTCGTATCCTCTACAAAAAAGGAGGATGAACAAAATGAAGTCAACAACAGATTTTTTGAAAATGAAACAAGCTGGGGAAAAAATTGCGATGCTTACTGCTTATGATTACCCGCAGGCGAAGCTCGCGGAAGAAGCAGGAGTGGATATGATTCTTGTTGGCGATTCCCTAGGGATGGTTGTGCTGGGTTATGATTCGACAGTACCCGTTACAACGAATGATATGATCCATCACACAAAAGCGGTTAAGCGAGGTGCGAAGGACACATTTATTGTCACTGATCTCCCATTTATGACGTTTCATATCAGCAAAGAAGAGGCTCTGAGGGCTGCAGGTAAAATCATGCAAGAAAGCGGGGCACATGCTGTTAAGATTGAAGGCGGGGGAGAAGTGGTTGAAACGATCAGGGCTCTGACAAATGCAGGCGTGCCTGTCATGGGGCATCTTGGATTGACACCGCAAACAGCGGGAGTGCTCGGCGGATATAAGGTACAGGCAAAAACAGCTGAAGCTGCTTCCGAATTGATTGAAGAGGCGAAAAAATGTGAAGAGGCTGGCGCTTTTGCCATCGTTTTGGAATGTATACCGCATCAATTAGGAAAAGAAGTCGCTTCCCAAATCAATATCCCCGTCATCGGGATTGGTGCAGGGCCTGATACAGATGGACAAGTTCTTGTCTTTCATGACGTTGTTACATTCGGCGTAGACCGCGTCCCCAAGTTTGTTAAAAAATTTGCAGATATAGATTTTGAAGCATCAGCAGGTATTGGGAAATATGTAGAAGAAGTAAAATCAGGTGTGTTTCCCGATCTTCAGCAACATACATTTGAAATGAAGCAGGAAGAACTGTCTTCTTTGTACGGAGGAAAGTAAGTATCTTGCTATGGAAAATTTTATATAAAAGAAATTTTTCTTTGTTCAGCTTCGACGTACATGACGTTCTAGTGCAAGCGAAGCGACAGAATGTCGCGATCTGAGCTGCCGACGTACAGGACGTGCTAGTGCAAGCGAAGCGACAGGAAGTCGCGATTTAAGCCTGCCGACGTACAGGAAGTACTAGTGCCACCGAAACCACAGGATGTGGCGGTTTGAGGCGGCCAGCGCCTAGCCCTCGAGGTCACAAGTCGTTTCCCAGAGGAGACTGAAGAACAGTCTCCTCTGGATCGTCTTGTTTGGCCGTGCTGGGCAAGGAGTTTGCGCTTTTTTAGGAGGAAAATGAGTTGATCACAATCACGACAAAGCAGGAAATGCAACAACTGGCGAAACAGCATAAAGCAGAGGGAAAATCGATAGGCTTTGTCCCGACAATGGGCTATTTGCATGTAGGACATTTGAAACTTGTCAAGGAAGCCAAAAAAAGCAATGATATCATCATCATGAGTATTTTTGTCAACCCGCTTCAATTTGGCCCGGGAGAAGATTATGATGCTTATCCCCGAAACCCTGAACGAGATAAACAGCTGGCGGAGGAAGCCGGGGTTGACATCTTATTTATGCCGAGCCTGGAAAATATGTATCGTAACGAAAAATCCATAGGAATGACTGTATTAAGGAGAACCAATGCCCTTTGTGGAATCAACCGGCCAGGCCACTTTGACGGGGTTGTGATGGTATTGTCGAAGCTTTTTAATATCATACTGCCTGATCGTGCCTATTTCGGCTTAAAAGACGCACAGCAATTTGCTGTTGTATCTGGTCTTGTTGAAGATCTCGATTTTCCCCTTAAGCTTGTTCCTGTCGAGACAGTCAGGGAATCTTCCGGGTTAGCGGTCAGTTCAAGAAATGTCTACTTAAATGATAAAGAGCGGATTCAGGCAGCTGCTATATATAAAAGCTTGCAGAAAGCAAAAGAATTAATAAGCAACGGTGTCCAGGACATTGAAGCTATTATTGGTGAAGTGAAGGATTATATGAAAGCAAATATGAAGGCCGACATTGATTATGTTGAGTTATTAAGCTTTCCTGAGTTGGAGCAGATTGCGTCTCCAAAAGGTAAAGTGATTATTGCAGCTGCTGTTAAATTTTCCAAAGCGAGGCTCATTGACAATATTATTATTGATATATAATTGGTTTTGATTTTGGGTGGAAAGAGGGCTCATATATGGTAAACTAACTAAGAGCAACGATTGTTTATAGTATTAAAGGTGTGAAGCGGATGGCAGACAAATATGTCGTTGTAGATGTTGAAACAACGGGAAATTCATACGTTAAAGGATCCAGAGTGATGCAAATTTCGGCAGTGGTTGTCGAAAACGGACGTATCATGGATCAATATACTTCTTTTGTCAATCCCGAAGTGCCCATCCCTTCTTTTATTAAAGAATTGACAGGCATCGGAGAGGAAGAAGTAGCCAAAGCACCAAAATTCAAGGAAATTGCCGGAGTGGTCCATTCCTTATTGGAAGGGGCAGTTTTTGTGGCCCATAACGTTAAGTTTGACCACAGTTTTTTAGCCGGGGAATTGGAAGCGGCTGGTTTAACCAGTCCCATAAAAAAAACCTTGGATACGGTTGAATTAGCCAATATCCTCCTTCCTGAGGCAAACAGTTATAAACTGGAAGAGCTTTCTGATCAAATGGAGCTTGAGCATATCACACCGCACCAGGCGGACAGTGACGCCCTTGCTACAGCAGAATTATTGTTGATGCTGTTGGAAAAAGCAAAAAGTCTCCCGATCGAAACCTTGGATAGGCTTTGTAAATTATCAAAGAAACTAAACAGCAACATGCTTTCTTTTTTTGAATCGGTTAGGAAAGAAAAGGATAGCCTGCTGGAGAAACTTCCTAATGATCTCGATTTGTTTCGCGGTATTGTGTTGAAGAAAAAAGAGATACCGACTAAGGAGACTCCAATCCGCTCGTTTGACTATCCCGAAAAGCCGGATGATAAAATTAAACTTCTTCAGCCATACATGGAAGAATTTGAACCGCGGAATGGACAATTTGATATGATGGACACCGTTCATAATTCCTTCTGTGCTGATAGGCATGCTGTAATAGAGGCAGGTACTGGGATCGGGAAGACGATTGCTTATTTGCTTCCGAGTATATATTTTTCGATTGCTAAACAGGAAAAAGTGATCATTAGTACGTACACGATTCAATTACAGCATCAGATTTTGGAGAAAGAAATAAAAGTACTGAAAGAGGCAATCCCATTTTCATTTAGGACTGCTCTGATCAAAGGCAGAAAGCATTATATCAATATGCTAAAGTTTGAACAGACACTTATGGAGCCAGATCCTTCCTACGATGAAACGATCACCAAAATGAAGATTTTGGTTTGGCTTCTGGAGACGGAAACAGGGGATATGGATGAATTGAACCTATCAAGCGGAGGGAAACTTTATTGGAAAAGGATCTGCAATGATGGTTCTTTTGTTGATCAATACAGTGACCCTTGGGCTTCTCATGATTTTTATTTACATTCCAAAAGCCTTGCCGAACATGCCGAAATCATTATTACAAACCATTCCATGCTTATCGCTGATTTGAAACATCAAATATTGCCAAAAAGCCGTTATGTTGTGATTGATGAGGCACATCACTTGGAAAAATCGGTCAGGACTAACCTTGGACGACAGCTTGATTATCAGCATATTAAGTTTTTGCTGGGAAAATTGGGAACAACTGAAAAAAAGAAGCGTTTTTACGTCCTTGAAAAGTATACAGCCAAATTGAATGCGACTCTTTCCAGGCATACCTTCCTGGTGGACAGGGCGATAGAAGAGCTTGAAGCGGAAACAGATGATTTATTTATATTGTTGAGTCAATTCCTCAAGAATAACCAGTCCCGCAAGGAAAAGAATAGGAGAGCTAAGCTGAGGGTATCTGAAAACATTCGATCTTCAGCCAGCTGGCAGAGAGTCATGTTGTGTGCTGAACGCTTTTTGGATTTCCATAAGCTTATTTCGGAAGGAATGGATGAGAGGCTTTCTCTGATCAAAAAAATGCAGTCATCTCTTTCGTCAGCAGAATTGGCGTTTTTGGAAGAAATGACAGGTTTTTATGATGAATGGGCTGAAATAGGGCTACAGGTTAAATATTTGCTGTCACAAACCATAGCAAATGAGGTAATCTGGCTGGAAAGCGATCAAAAAATCTTAGCAAACAGAACGAGCATTCACAGACAGCCGTTAAATATAGACCATTTTTTAGCTGAAAAGCTCTTTGAGGCCAATAAAAGTGTTGTCTTGACGTCTGCATCTTTGACGACCAATAATACGTTCAAGTTTTTTAATGATGAGATTGGTATTCATTCATTTGACAGGATCGAAACCAAAATTGCTTCTCCATTTCCATATCAACAGATGGTGAAGCTGTTTATCCCGACAGACCTTCCAGATATCAGCGCAACACCAATGGAAGAGTACGCAGAATCAATAGCCTGTCATTTGATTGCTATTGCAAATGCAGCAGAAGGGCGGATGCTCGTGCTGTTTACATCTCATGAAATGCTGCGAAAAACGTATGAATTGCTCTACGACAGTAATGAACTGGCAGATTTTGTACTTTTGGGACACGGCGTTTCATCAGGAAGCAGGAGCAGGCTTGTGAAAAGCTTCCAGCAGTTTCAAAAAGCGATTCTTTTGGGCACAAACAGTTTTTGGGAAGGGATTGATATTCCAGGAGAAAATTTGTCTTGCATCGTCGTTGTAAGACTGCCATTTTCTCCAATCGATGATCCGGTCACGGCTGCAAAGTTGGAGTCTGTACAGGCAAGCGGCAAAAATCCATTCTCATCCTACTCTCTCCCAGAAGCGATTATTCAATTCAAACAAGGGTTTGGACGCTTAATCAGAAAAAAAACGGATAGTGGTGTTTTCTTTGTTTTTGATCAGAGAATCATGACAACCGTATACGGAAAAGCTTTTCTTAGGTCCATTCCTTCCGTAGGGATTGAAAAGGGACCATTAAGTGACCTTATCCCTTCAGTTGAGCAGTGGTTGAAGAAAAAGTAAAACGCCGCGAAAAAGCGACGTCTTACAATTGTGGACTAGATTTTTTAAAAAACGACGGCGTCATCATGATATAATGATGACGGGATACCGCGTTGCTTACTAATATTGTGGCATAAAACAAGCCGCTTATAAGTAACAAAATATGTGTATTGAGGAATGCGTGCTCAATATAACGAAGATTTTTTGCATGAACGAGGGATGCACATGTATAAATGGCTCGCAATTATTCTCTCCTGCATTTTACTTATTGTAGGAATTGGCGGATGCGTATATAGCAAAGCGAAGGCACCCATAAAGAAAGCAAGGGTTGCTGCAGAGGAAAGGCTTAAGAAGGAAACAGATATTAAAGATGTGGACGAGTTTTATTTATATAATGGTTCAAGTACTTACTATGCTGTAATAGGGAAAAACAGCAAAGGCCAGGAAATGGCTGCTTGGATTCCTGCTAATAAAAAAGAAAAAGTCCATGTGAAGAAAATGTCAGATGGTGTTTCAAAACAGGATGCGCTCAATAAATTGCTGAGTGAGAAGAAGCCTAAAGAAGTTCTGGGTGTCAGGCTTGGAATGGAAAAGGAACTGCCTGTCTGGGAATTGTCTTATTTGGATGAAAACTCCAACTTGAATTATTATTACATCCACTTTGATTCTGGAAAATGGTGGAGAAAAATAGAAAATCTATAAAAGGAAGCAGGGAATGCAAATGATTGAATTGTCACATCGGGTGTCTAAAGTTGCACCTTCATCCACACTGGCTATAACAGCGAAAGCAAAAGAATTAAAAGCGAGTGGCCTCGACGTAATTGGGCTTGGGGCTGGTGAACCTGATTTCAATACTCCAGAAAACATCATTCAAGCGGCATATCGTTCCATGGAAGAAGGACATACAAAGTATACACCTGCTGGCGGACTTGCTGAATTGAAAAAGGCGATCATTGGAAAATTCAAAAGGGATCAGGGTCTTGATTATCAAGCTTCCGAAATCATTGTTACAAACGGAGCAAAGCATGCCCTTTACACACTTTTCCAAGTCATCTTGAACGATGGAGATGAGGTTATTATCCCGACACCATACTGGGTTAGCTATCCTGAGCAAGTAAAATTGGCAGGAGGCGAGCCAGTTTTTATCAATGGAGAAGAAGCCAATCATTTCAAAATTACCAGAAAACAGCTTGAGGATGCCATAACACCAAAAACAAAAGCTGTGATTATTAACTCTCCAAGCAATCCGACAGGTATGATTTACTCTAAAGAAGAGTTGGCTGAGATTGGTGAAGTGTGTAAAGTACATAATATATTGATCATCTCTGATGAAATATACGAAAAACTTTTATACGGCGGCCACGAGCATGTTTCAATAGCAGAGCTGTCACCTGAGCTCAAAGATTTAACGGTTATTATTAATGGGGTGTCTAAATCGCATTCTATGACCGGCTGGAGAATTGGATACGCAGCTGGAAATGAAAAAATCATTAAAGCGATGACAGATGTTGCAAGTCATTCAACATCGAACCCTACAACCACATCTCAATTCGGAGCAATTGAAGCTTATAACGGAACCCAGGAATCCGTTGAAAAAATGAGACAGGCTTTTGAAGAACGAATGAACATCATTTTTGAGAAGCTCACAAATATTCCAGGTGTAACCTGCCTGAAACCTCAAGGAGCATTTTATCTGTATCCAAACGTCAAAGAAGCCGCTGTAATTTCCGGTTACAAGGATGTAGACAGCTTTGTGGAGGCATTGCTTGAAGAGGCGTTGGTAGCTGTTGTTCCCGGTTCCAGCTTTGGCTCGCCCGAAAACATTAGGCTTTCCTATGCTACATCGCTAGAATTGCTGGAGGAAGCAATCCGCCGCATTCAATCTTTTGTGGAGTCTAAAAGCCATTAATTTATTTTTGGAACTAAAGCCACGTGCAACTTGTGCGTGGTTTTTCTATCGAAGGGCAAATGCGCAAGCTCCTGTTCACCGACGTTCAGACTAAGTTGAATGGCGAAAACGCCTTGCCAACCCCGACAAGCATAAGACAATTCCAGAGGAGACGTTTCTCAGCCGGAAGAGGCCTATGCCTCGAGGGCTAAGGTGCGTTGTAACTGACAGTAACTCTAATGAGATAAAGGGAAACGAAGTGCGAGAGTGTCTGCTTATCAGTGCTTCAGCGATTGGCTTAATCCTTGCGCCAAATGACACTTGGCGGGCTCGAGCAGTGGCATTCTGTCATTAAGACGTCCTGTCCTTCGAAGCTGGAAAGAGCACAAAATATGATAAATAAGTTATTCACAAACACCAGTATTTTATAATTTTTTTAGTCAGGACAAAGCGGTTTCCACGCTAGTAAAGACGAGGTGCTGAATATGGATAAAGATATAATAGTGTCGTGGATGGAAGCCGGCATGATTCAAGTCCCAAATCTTTTATTGCAAAAGTATAAGCAGATCGGTTTGGATGAGAAAGAATTGGCATTACTATTTCATATTATGTCATTTATTGAGTCAGGAAATGGCTTTCCTACACCTGAACAATTGGCAGAAAGAATGACAATCAACACCAGTGAATGTTCCACCCAGTTAAGAAAACTTGTTCAGATGCAATTTCTTTCGATTGAGGAAGGTATGTCGGAAGATGGGATCCATTTTGAGACATATTCATTAAGCCCACTATGGGTAAGACTCGCTGATGAGTTGCAATTTGAGAAAAAACAGAGCGACTTAAAACATACATTGCATGAAGAAAATAATTTATATACTATTTTTGAGCAGGAATTTGGAAGGCCGCTGTCTCCAATGGAATGCGAAAATCTGGCCATGTGGCTTGATGATGACGGACAGGATCCGGTACTTATCAAAGCAGCATTGAGAGAAGCAGTATTGGCGGGAAAGCTGAGCTTCCGCTATATAGACCGAATTCTATTCAATTGGAAAAGAAACGGAGTCCGTACAATTGAACAGGCTAGGATGCAGGGCATACAATTCAGGCAAAAATCAAAACAGCCCACTCGGTCGGCATCAGAAGAATCGTCTAAGACCATTCCGTTTTATAATTGGCTCGAACCATGATCTATGGCAGTGGAAGGTGAGGCATATGTTAAATAAACAGGATATCCGGTTTTGTATAGATACAATGGGAGAAATGTTTCCAGAAGCAGAATGTGAACTAAATCATTCGAACCCGTTTGAGCTTGTTATTGCTGTCTTATTATCGGCGCAATGCACTGATGTACTTGTTAACAAGGTAACAAAATCGCTTTTTAAAAAATATAAAACGCCAGAGGACTACTTACAAGTTTCTGTAGAGGAACTACAGCAGGATATCCGTTCAATCGGACTTTATCGTAATAAGGCGAAAAACATTCAAAAATTGTGTCTTCTGTTATTGGAAGAGTATGGGGGAGAAGTGCCTCAGGATCGTGATGAGCTTGTTAAACTACCTGGGGTCGGTCGTAAGACTGCAAATGTAGTTGTCTCTGTGGCTTTTGGAGTTCCTGCCATTGCCGTAGATACACATGTTGAACGTGTCAGCAAGCGGTTGGCGTTCTGTCGCTGGAAAGACAGTGTATTAGAAGTTGAAAAGGCACTTATGAGAAAAATACCGAAAGAACTATGGTCTGTCAGCCATCATAGAATGATCTTTTTTGGAAGATACCATTGTAAGGCTCAAAATCCGCAATGTCATATTTGCCCTTTACTCGATGTGTGCAGGGAAGGGAAAAAAAGAATGAAAAAGAAAGATGCTGTAACATTAAAAAAATAAAAAAAGGATGACCAACGGGCTTAGTGCCCGTTTTTTGCTGTTTTCATTAAAAACGGTTACTATTACCGGACCAACTTCAAAGATAAAAGAAATCATTCCGCTTTTGGGGATAGCATTCTCTTACTTGGATAGTATTTTTATTTTTTCGGCAGTAATTCGGTCAAACTGACTAGTATTTCTTTTTTCAGGATAGTATCTCTTCATGCCTGGACAGTACTTCAGCTAATTTGGACAGTAAACTTTTTCGGATATTTTTTTCTTACTCGGCTAGTATTTTTTTCGGCCAATATCACGGTCAAATTGGCCAGTATTCAGCTTTTCCTGGATAGTAAATCCTCATGCTTGGACAAAATATCATCTAATTCGGACAATATCCTACTTTTCTGTATAGACGTTCAGTTACAAAAGACATTTTGTTATATTTTTTCCTGTTTTTACTATAAATGCCTTCCCGCTAGTAAAATGAGCGCGAAGGCGAAAACAACTTTTGGATCTGCGCTCAACGCAAATCCGAGCTAGAAAGCAAGGGCAATCGGTCGTTCCGCCGGTATCCCTGCGGTGCCTTCACGTGGAGTTTGGGATTGTGGCCATGGCCTCACAATATCAGGTATCCGCCGGCTGCTTTCGGAGGGAGAGATCCACAAATACAAAATCAGTCGGAGAAAAACGAAAAAACTGTTTTCCTCCGACTGATTTACTTTAGGGGCTTTTTAGACAGCCTCATCTTTTTATCCATTATCTTCTTCGCGGCCATCAGGGATTACGTTGGTTGGCGCTTCAGGGTTATCAGGTTCTTTATCCTTATTATCATCTTTGTTGTCATTTCCTGGATTTTGATTTCCCGGATTTTCATTGCCGTTATTCCCGTTATCAGGCTGCTGTTCATTGTTTGGATCTTGTTTATCATCATTTTGGTCTTGATCAGGCTCTTGATCCTTATTCTGATCTTCATCTTGATTTTCTGGATCGTCCTGGTCTTCAGAATCCTGATCATCCTCATCTTGCTTGTCTTCATCTTCCTCGTCCTCATCCTCATCTTTTTCATCTTCGTCAGACGGGACTGTCACGCTGGCTGTTCCAGCAGCACTTCGTTGAGAACCAGAAACTGCGACAACTTGTATTCCGTAAGTTTCACCAGGTTCTACCGCACTGATTGTGTATCCAGTATCGGATGTTGTACCAAGGTCTTTTTTCTTGCCGCCCCCAAGGTCAACCTGTACGTTGTATTTCACATCCTTATCAGAATGACTCCATGAGAAGACAACTTGTTTTCCACCCTTGTCATATTTTCCGCTCACTGATGGGGCATCTAATTTATCGTATGTCTGGGATACTTCTGTCGGCTGCGTACCTGCAACAAATAACTCGTACACAATATTGCTATCCGGAGTATGTTTACTTGGTTTTTTGGCAGGGTTGGATCCTTTTTCAACTGCAGCCCTTACTACGCTCTTAGGCATGGTAAAATCAGGCGTTTGAATATCCGCTGATACATGGGTCATCAGGCTTTTGAATAGCTGCTGAGAGATTGTCAAGTCCTTTGGAAGGATTGGATTCTTTCTGTTCTCATAGCCTGTCCAAACAGCAATTGTATAATTCGTTGTATAGCCAGCGAACCAAGAGTCTGGGGAACTTCCATCTGGAATGTTATTCTCCAACATCTCTTTTTGAGTATAGTTAGTTGTACCGGTTTTCCCGGCTACTGGCAATCCAGGTATAGCAGCAGCTCCACCTGTAGCACCGGCTTTACCCGAAAGCACATCTTTTAACATATCGGTGACCATGTAAGCTGTTGAATCCTTCATGGCAACTTCCGGCTCCACTTTATTTTTGATTTCTGTTTCTTCATCCATTAGAACAATCTTTTTGACCGTATGCGGTTTATTGTACATCCCGTTATTGCCAAAGGCTGCATAAGCACCGGCAAGAGTCATAGGGGAAGGATGCTGTTCACCGCCTCCGATTGAGTCTGCTTCCACAAGATCAGAATCGTCCAATCCCAGTTTTTCTGCAAACTGTTTGACATTTTCCTGCCCAGCTTCTTGGAAAGCTTTTAAGGCCGGGATATTTCTTGACATATATAATGCTTCGCGCATAGACATTTGTCCTAAATGGGTTCTGTTATAATTATTGATTGGTGAACCATTTGAGTAAGTATATGGCTCATCCACAATTTGCTCATAGGTAGACCAATTTAGATATTCAATAGCAGGGCCATAATCAAAAATCGGTTTTGCAGTAGACCCCGGAGTTTTATCTTTCAATTGTGTAGCGAAGTTGCGTCCACGTTTAACCTCTTGGTTCCTGCTGCCTCCAATTGCCCTTACTTCCCCTGATTTTGTATCCATCAATACGATCCCGGCTTGGAATTTTTCGTCCGGATATTGGACGACTTCGTCCGTAAAGAGCATATTTTCGGTGTGTTTCTGTGCATCCGGATCAAGTGTTGTATAAATTTTCAACCCATCCGCAAAGACATTATAGTCTCCCATTTCTTCTACTTCCCTGATGACTTGATCCACAAAAGAATCATATTTATAAGATTCTTTTTGGTTCTCCTCTTGGGGAACGAGTGTTTCAGCAACGGAAATTTTCTGTGCTTTTTCCATTTGTTCTTTGCTGATCTTGCCATGCTGATGCATCAGTGATAAAACGATGTTTTTCCTTTTATCCGCTTTTTCAAGATGTTTATACGGATTATAATTGTTCGGGCTTTGTGGAAGTCCTGCCAAAAATGCTGCTTCCTGCAACTCCAATTCATCAAGGGTTTTATTAAAATAGAACTTTGAAGCTGTTTCAATTCCGTGAATCCCGTTGGAATAATAGATTTTATTCACATACATCTCAAAGATCTGGTCTTTCGTGTAATTATTTTCAAGCTGGATGGAAAGCCATGCTTCCTGCGCTTTTCTTTTCAGTGTTTTTTCGTCAGAAAGGAAAGAGCGTTTAACAACCTGCTGTGTTAATGTAGAAGCTCCTTCAGAACCGAAGCCCCGTGAAAAATTCGCAAGGACAGCGCCGGCAAGCCTCTTGATATCGATCCCATGATGCTTATAAAAGCGTACATCTTCTGTAGCTAAAACAGCATCCTTTACCTGTTTAGAAATATGATCAAATTCAACATAATCACGTCGTTCTGCTCCCAGTGTCGTAAATACCTCTCCGTTAATATCAAGCAATTGAGATGCAACGGGGTCAACTAGCAATTGCTTATCTAGCTTGGGTGCATCCTTAACATACCAGGCAAACGTACCGGCACCAGCCGCCAAACCTACAAATGCAAGAATTAAAAAAACCACAATCACTTTTTTGAATA
Organism: Siminovitchia terrae; assembly: GCF_003605405.2. GTDB lineage: Bacteria > Bacillota > Bacilli > Bacillales > Bacillaceae_C > Siminovitchia > Siminovitchia terrae. Next base: position 53,957 of record NZ_QYTW02000022.1, read on the forward strand.
AGCTTTTTTTCTTGCCTTTATTTGTATCTTGCTTTTTATTGGCACCCACTTTACGGCGCCGTTCTGTCCGAGATTGATAATTCTCTCCCATTAATAATCCTCACTTTCCGTACCGCAGTATCCTTATCATTTTAGAAAGAATAGAGATTCCGTAAGATTTTTAAATAATCGATCCTTGGTGCCCATCCTATTTCGATGGAATGCCCATAGGTTTCCAATTCCTGTTTTGTGATTGATTTGCGTCCGCCATTTTCCATGCGGTCCCAAAATTTGAATAGGCGCTCGCCTTCAAGCAAAAAGATTTCTTCCGAAGCTGAAAAACGAATAATGACAAAAGCAATTCCATTTTGTTTGATTACATTTTTCATGTGATCTATCTGGTGTTCATGAATATTTTTTAATGGAAAGGATGTGGAGCTTTTTGTCTCTTTTGCCTCGAAATCGATATATTTTCCATTGGATATCCCATTATAATCAGTTGTTGATGCTTGGCGAAAGTATGCTTCTTTGATAACCGCTGTGCTCCTCTTAGCATAATCAACATGAACGATTTGGACCGGCGTGGGCTTTTTATGGATGACAGCCAGTCCTTTAGTTAAATAATATTGATTTGTCTCGTTTAAATCTTCTTCCAGTGTCATGCCCCTATTGCTATAAATAATATCTTTATTAGGAGACTCTGCTTTTTTAACTGTTTTAGGCTGTGCCACATATTTACGGCCTGTAGGATAATGAAATTCCATGATTTATCCCCCTTATGAAACTAAATTATATCACAGGCATTGAATAAAAATATGGAACTTTAGTACATATTAAAGAGAAAATGATTTGGAGCAAACAGTGATGAAGCCCGATAGTTCATTTTACAGGATTCAATCCAATGAACATTTTATTATAAATCAAATTAAACAGGAAGAGTATAAAGGAAATAAAGATAATATTTCAAGGACAAAAACCTATCAACGTTATTTTTTGAAAAATCCAGAAATAGCATGGGCTTTTTTGGCCTCGATGGTTTCGAGGAATACTGGCTGGAATATGGGAGATCTATATGGAGAAGTAATCCCTGATTTGCTTGATGAAGAGACTAGAAAAAGGCTTTTTCTTACATTAGAAAAGGCGAATTGGATTATTTTTAAAGATGCCTTTCCTCAACTGCTTATATATCAATATTCAAAAATGATCGGACGGCCACTGTTTCATTTGCTGGAGCATTTTTATGTCTCGAGCTTTATGCAATATGAATGGCAGCTTTTTTGGGAAATGGGAGACAGGAAGAGGCTGCTGTATGCCCTGATTGTCAACGAACAGTATGTCATTCAACAACCGGTTATTTTACATCCATCTTATAAGTACAAAATATTTCATTCGGCATTTTTTATTCTTCATGAGCTTTTACATTTTAATTGTGTTATTTTTCCGACAACCAATGGTGAGTTGTATGGAGAGAGTGTAGTTCAATTTAAAAAGGTATGGAAGAGGATTGATTTGGGCAAACGCCTTTCCTCCATTTTGTTTGACGATGATCTTTACCCACGATTTCTCCATTTCGCCATCAACACAGAGCCTACAGGTTCACGTTATGATTATGAACGGTATGGCTATGAAAAAAGAAAGCGGAAGAATCCTTTTATTAGGACTGTACTGCCTATTATTGAACATCACAACAGGCAGGTGGGAGACTGGTCATTAAATCACCAGCCCAAGCCGGGATGGGAGAAAGCTCCATGCACGATTTCACCAGTTGCTTTGACAAATTGGTTTTATCAAAAGGATGAACAGCTAGAACTATATCATCTTGCAAAGCAGTTGCTATCGAAACGGTGACAACCTGTCGAAAAGCGCTCCGAGGTAAAAAATTTAACACTTTGTTTGCCGATTTGCTTCTAGTTTTGTCAGGATGGAAGGAAGTTGATTTATAAGAGAGAATACGTTATCAAACAAGTCTTGACGGAGGAGATAACGATGAATATGAATGATTGTCTCAACAGGTTGGCGGAAATCAAAGAGCAGTTGGATTTGTTGGAAAAACAAGTTTGCGAACGGGTTAGAAGCGAAGAGTCGAACGAAACGGTCGCTATGGATCGTGAAAGAAGGTCCGTGGATAGAAAGCTTGCCCAATTGGAACTGAAAAGTGCGAGAGAGCGAATAAGGCAATACCATGTTTCATAAAGCCATCTTGAAATGTTGCTTGTAAGAGTATAAGATGATTATTGCAGTTAGTCGCATCAGGCAGCTTTATTCAGCTGTAAATAGAGGGGCTGAAGAAAGATGAAATATAGGCATTTGGAAGAAATGACAAGGGGGTTGCTTGAATACAATCGCCAAGCAGCTGAGTCCTATCATCATTGCCGTAAAACCGGAAAACAGAGCGATTTTTATAAAGAGGTAAAGCCATTCGCTGACAAAGTCAAAGCAATGAGTGAGGAGTGGGAACGGGAAGCTGTTCAATGGGTGGACGATATCAGGCCAAAAAATCTTTATCCCTTACAAATAAAAAATACTGCCGAAAATCTTCAAATGGTATCCATTAGAGCATTTTTTTCCAATACAAGCTTAAAAAAATTCAAGGGCCATATTCAATCGATTGAATATATTCTGGAACGAATCCTTGAAGAAATAAAAGAAAGCAAATCCCCGGATCAATGACCCCGGGATTTGCTTTCTTTTATGCTTCAGTTTTAATAGCGCTTTCAAAATCAACATCCACATTATGGGCCCCAAGTGCTTCCAACTCACGAATAATACTCCGGAATTCCTTTAGGGATATTTCGTTATTAATATAAGTCTGTTTAGCAAAGTCCAACAATTGACAAGTGTCTTCAATAGGATATGACCTTTTTTGGAAAAACTTTTCCTTCAATTCGTGAATTGTCATGAACATACCTCCCAGGCTTTTTTTACATAGTAACATAGAATTTTTGATTTTCTTTTTAATAGAAAAGTGAGACTTCCGACAAAGGGAAAGAAAAATCGACATTTTTTGTATGCGTTTGCAATTGTGCGTTCATCACGTTTTCCCTCAAAGCGCATATTTTATATGTAGAGTAATTCTGAAGAAGGAGGATAACATGGATGTACTACATGAGAAGGAATACAAGCTTATTATCTCCTTATCACCACATGTACGCTCCTTATCATGCAGGTTATGGGATGTATCCCCCTAATGGCTTTTACCAACCGGCTCCGCAAATGAATCATATGCATACTCAACAACAATATATGAACCAGCCTCAGGGGAGCAATAACATGCCAAGCCAATTATTTCATAATCCGTTGCAGACTGAAGAAGATCATCTGCTTACCCAATATCAGGGTGAATATACTCAACCTTATCAAATTCCCAAATTCCCCAAACCAGCGCAATCAGGTCATTTCAACACATTCTTGAATTCATTCAAATCCCAAAACGGTTCTCTTGATTTAAACAAAATGATGGATACTGCAGGCCAAATGATGAATGCGTTGACACAAGTTTCAAATATGGCCAAAGGTCTGGGGGGATTTTTTAAATCCTAAGCACAATGGCGTATTATCGGCTCAAACCTAGGCGAGGGCTTGCCTTTGTTTTCATCAGTTATTAACTTAATCCTTGCTTTGCGGCACTCGCCTGGGTCAGGGAGCGACGTCCTGTCGGTTCGCCACCGGATAACTCGACGACTCGGCCACCTTAAAGAGCTATATTCTGTGGCTCAGAAGAGAGTTAGATGGATTTAAAATGGTAAATGGGTTATTCACAACTTAAGCTTTTTCATTTCCTCAAATTCCTCAAACATGAAAAAAGGAATCGGTCTAAGGAGACCGTTCCTTTTCTCATGTAATATCCACTTTTTTTCCCATCAGCTTGTTGATGAAGACGGTTAAAAGACCGTTTTCGTATGTTGCTTTCACATTTTTTGTATCAATAGCTTTTGCTAGTGGTATAGTTCTCGAAGCTTTTCTCATTGTATTTTGATGCTGGATCAATTCCTGCTGCTGGTTTTCAGTGTTGATTGTTTCATGATGCTTGACAGTGATTGTAACGTACTGCTGTAATACATCAATTTCAATCTGTTCCTTTTTAATCCCGGGAAGCTTCGCCCGAATAATATATTTTGACTCGGTTTCTTTTAGCTCCACCGATAAGCTGTTGGCAAAAGGCGATGAGCTGAATAATTCATCAAGGTTTTCTAAAAAGCCTTTTACTGGACGATGTTCGAAAAAATCATTCATGGCTTTCATTAGGTGATTTATTGGTTCAGGATTCTTATTATTGTAATCATCCTTTGAAAATTTTTCCGTCATCGAGGGTCTCCCTCCTTGAGTTAATATATGGTATAGTATGAATATATAAATTAAAAAGTTCTCTGTTCAATTAACGCTAATGCACAGATTGGTTGGAAATAGAAAATATTCCAAAAACATTTCCCGGGCAAGCGCAACATTCGACTTTGAACAGAACATTTTAGCACAATATGTTCAGTGGTGTCGTTTGTTGTACAAATATTTTTGGATGGTATTATTATTATTAAAATAGGTATATGATTCAGTACGAGTATGGTTATTTTACATAGGGTGTTAGTGTAAGAACTAATGGTGAGAAAGGAGTAGCGACCTAATGATGACAAATTGCGGATGTGGAAGTTGCGTCGATTGCGGAACACAAGTACTCCCTGCTGTGGTTCATCCTACTAAATGCTGTGTAAACCATAAATTTTATAACAATATCATCCCTGAGATTCACCCAACGCATACAACTAATGTTAACCATATTAATTGTGAGCATCAGCATTATTTCCCGCATACTGAATCAGTCGTAAATGAGGTGACAAATACCCAATCATTTGCTCCTGGCCCAGGACCTGGTATCGGCGTACCTCCTGGCCCGGGATTTGGTCCAATGGCTGGCCCAGGGATGGGTCCTATGATGGGCCCAGGAATGGGACCAATGGGGGGACCAATGTTTCCTTATTAAATTGAGAGGAGCAAGGATGAAAAATTCATCCTTGCCTCCATACATACAATGAAAGACCTGGGATGAGATATTCCTTAGGTTAAATTGACAAATAACCAATATTTTGAAAGAATGATATTAATGTCGTTTGAATTTGAGGTGGTCTCGAATGTTGGCTGAGAAATTAAAACTAACTGCTAAAGAGATATTGGAAAAAGAATTTAAAACAGGTTTACGAGGATACAACCAAGAAGAAGTGGATAAGTTTTTAGATTTGATCATTAAGGATTATGAATCGATGCATACGATCATTGATGAGATGCAGCAGGAAAATATGAGGTTGAAGAAACAGCTTGAAGAGAGTTCACGCCGTCAGCATATCCAACCTGCAGGCACGACTAACTTTGACATTTTGAAGCGGCTTTCAAATTTGGAAAAGCATGTATTTGGAAGCAAACTTGATGAAAATGTATAACCATCTTTTTACTACTTGAAAAAATAACAATTATATATTATAATTATCATCCAGTTGAATAACATTCGGGTAATCGCTGCATGTCTTTTTTAAAGGCGGCAGAGGAAAGTCCATGCTCGCACGGAGCTGAGATGCCCGTAGTGATCACGCCTGGTGAAACAATAAGCCAGGGCAGTCGGGTTCCGACTGACGGCAGGGAAAGCATCTACGTTCTATCAGGATATGATGTGAATACCTTGAAGGTGCCACAGTGACGAAGCTTTGTTGGAAACGACAAAGGTGGAACGAGGTAAACCCCGTGAGCGAGAAACTCAAATTATGGTAGAGGCACTTTTTATTGCGGAAATGAACGCAGTAAGAGGCAGGCATGAAGCCTGCAGATAGATGATTACCGCCCAAGTACGAGGTCAACCTATGATCGATAGCAGTACAAAGGTACAGAACATGGCTTACAGAATGTTATTTATAGGTGAATCAACAAGTAATGCCTTCCGAATTTGGAGGGCATTGATTTTTTTATACAATGAAAGCCCTTGCAAATAAGAATAATTTCTGGTTTTTAGAATATACTTTTGTTATAAATTCCAAAAAAGGGAGTGATTTATGGATATGTCTCATATGATGAGCAATTTCAAAAGGATATCTGATGCATTGTATTCCTCAAGTGAAATACTGCAAAATGAGCATTTGCCTGAAGAAGCAAAGAAGCGTCTTCTGGAAGCGGAACAGAGTCTGAATAAGGCTCTTCATCATGTTCTTTCAGAAAATAGGAATATTGCCCAGAGATGAGCGCAAGTGAATTCAGATCACTTGCGTTTTAATTTGGACAAATGGACAATTTGCTAGAATAGACTGTTGATTTATTATAAGATTGGTATACTCATACATATCGGAGGCGTTTACATGAGGTTGAGTGAGAGCGAAACTTCTTTTATGGAGTATGTAAAAAAGATGGAAGCATTTAATGAGGCTCTCCAGCTTATTTATTGGGATTTGAGGACAGGTGCCCCGAAAAAAGGGGTAAAACAGCGGTCTCAAGTGGTTGGTGTTCTTTCCAACGAGTACTTTCAAATGTCAATATCTGAAGAAATGGCTGCCTTTATCGCAAAACTATACGGAAGAAAGCAAGAGTTGTCGGAGTTGGTGCAAAAAACTCTGGAAGAATGTAAGAGGGTCTATGACCAGAACAAGAAGATTCCCCCAAAAGAGTATAAGGAATATGTCATTTTACAAACTGAAGCGGAGAGTGTATGGGAAGAGGCTCGCGAAAAATCCGATTTTTCCATGTTTAAGCCATACCTAGAGCAGCTTGTCCATTTCAATAAGAAGTTTATTGAGTATTGGGGCTATAGAGGAAACAAATATAATACGTTACTCGATTTGTATGAACCTGGCGTTACAGTGGAAACGATAGACAAGGAATTTGAAACATTAAAAGAGGTCATCATCCCCTTGATAAAGAATATCCAAGAATCTGAAAACCAGCCAGAAACAGATTTTCTTTATCAGTCATTTTCAAAAGAGAAGCAAAAAGAATTTAGCCTGAAAATATTGGGACAGATGGGTTATGATTTTGAGGCTGGAAGACTTGATGAAACCGTTCATCCATTTGCCACCGGCCTCAATCCGGGAGACGTGCGTATCACGACAAGGTATGATGATTGTGATTGGAGGATGGCCATTTTTGGTATAATCCATGAAGGCGGGCACGCATTGTATGAGCAAAATATTTCGGAAGAGTTGATTGGAACCCCTCTTTGTACCGGAACTTCGATGGGAATACACGAATCACAATCACTATTTTACGAAAATATATTGGCGAGGGACAGATCCTTTTGGGAATATAATTTTGAAGTATTACAAAAATATGCAGGCAGACAGCTCGATCATATCTCAATTGATGAATTTTACCATGCAATTAACAAAGCCGAACCTTCTTTAATCCGGATCGAATCAGATAATTTGACGTATCCATTGCACATTATCATTCGCTATGAAATTGAAAAGGGCTTGTTCAATAACGAAATCAGCATCAATGATTTGCCGGAAATATGGAATAACAAATATGAACAATATTTGGGAATTCGCCCCAAAAACGATGCTGAAGGTGTGTTGCAGGATGTACATTGGGCGGCCGGAAGTTTCGGGTATTTTCCTTCTTATCTGCTTGGATATATGTATGCGGCTCAGATCAAAAACACCATGGTGAAAGCTATCCCAGAATATGATGGTTTATTAAAGACGGGAAATCTTGAGCCTATAAAGCAATGGCTTTCTAAACACATCTATCGTTACGGAAAAACGAAAAAGCCGCTTGAACTGATCAAGGAAATTACAGGGGAGGGACTTTCAGCTAAATACTTAACTGATTATCTTGTAAAAAAATATACCGCACTTTATGAATTGTAATAGTGAATGATTATAAAAACACCTGTGTATCAAGGGTTTGGGGCTAAATAATTGAAATTGTTTAGCCCCAGTTGATATCACTGAACCCTGTTACGATTGTTTGTATATTTTTCAATATCAAAAAAAAGAATTATCTCGGAGATCAGCTGACATTGACTTTTCAGGATAGGTCTCCTGATCTGGTAGATTGTCAGATTGAAAAAGGGGATCAGGGACATGTTGGCCAGGCTTGCTGTAATGTTAGGAGCATTATTGTGGGGAACTCTTGCCATTTTTGTAAAGAAGCTGACCTATTATGGTTTTACGGAGATGGAGATCGTTACAATCCGTGTGACCGGCGCATTCATTTGTTTTATTCCGATTGCTATAGCCGCGAACTCTAAGGGTCAAATGCAAGTACAATTACGGCATATATGGTATTTCATTGGGACGGGACTTTTCAGCATTGCATTTTTTAACTGGGCATACTTTACTGCAATGAATATGATGTCTATTTCAATTGCGGTAATGCTGCTCTATACCGGTCCGGCTTTTGTTGTGGTTTTATCGAACCTATTTTTAAAGGAGAGATTGACAGGGAAAAAGCTTGCGGCTGTTTTGATGACTGTGACGGGGTGTGCTGTCATAGCGCTGTCTGGTGACAACAGTTCTGGCAACTGGACATTACTAGGGTTTGTCATCGGCTTATGCTCGGGATTGGGGTATGCCCTTTACAGCATTTTTAGCAAGTTGGCTTTAAGAAAATATAACTCCATGACGATTACCCTGTATACGTTTTTGATTGCGTCGATTTGTCTGCTGCCATTTTTTCCGTTTTGGAAAAAAACTTTTGGGCTCCCGCTTGAAGGGTGGCTGTATATCGTAGGGTTGGGTTTGATCCCAACTGTAATTGCCTATTTGCTTTATACGACTGGACTGAGTAAAGTAGAAACGAGCACAGCTTCGATTTTGGCGACAGTTGAGCCCGTCGCGGCCGTCATAATTGGCATTCTCCTTTTCCACGAACAGCTTTATGGAGGGCAGCTTGCAGGAGCGAGTATGATTGTTTCGTCGATTTTGATAATCAGTTACGAGAGGAAAACGAAAAAAGAATTATTTTTATAAAAAAGGGCGGCTATGAGCTTGCCCCTTAAAAGCGTTCTGTAAATGGTCGCAGCTCAAAAAAAACGATTCAATTTCGGATAGTCGAAATTGAATCGTTTTTTTGTTTTAGTTTAGAAACAGATTTGCCATTAAAGGTTAGCTGTATCTTTTTGAATTTTTCCAGCAAAGGCTTTGGCTTCTTCCATGTACTTGTTGAACTGTTCAATGTCCATTTGCTGAGCGGAATCAGAAAGTGCGACTGCAGGATCAGGGTGCACTTCAGCCATGACAGCATCCGCTCCAATTGCAATTGCCGCTTTTGTTGCAGGAAGAAGGAGATCTTTCCGCCCGGTTGAATGAGTAACGTCAACCACAACAGGCAAATGCGTTTCTTTTTTCAAGATAGGAACAGCAGAAATATCAAGAGTGTTCCTTGTTGCCTTTTCGTATGTGCGAATTCCTCTCTCACAAAGAATGATTTGGTTGTTTCCTTGTGCATGAATATATTCGGCTGCATACATGAACTCTTCAATCGTTGCTGCAAGTCCACGTTTTAAAAGTACAGGTTTGCGTACAGCACCAGCAACCTTCAATAATTCAAAGTTTTGCATGTTGCGTGCGCCAATTTGAATGACGTCTACATAGTCGAGCGCCGCTTCCATGTCATAAGGATTGAGAATCTCACTGACAACAGCCAGACCTTCTTCATCAGCAACCTGTTTCAAAATCTTCAAGCCATCCAAGCCAAGTCCCTGGAAGTCGTAAGGAGAAGTCCGTGGTTTGAAAGCTCCTCCACGAAGAAGTTTCAAACCTTGGGCCTTTAATGCCTGTGCTACGGCTTTTACTTGATCGTAGCTTTCAACTGCACAAGGTCCCATGATAAAGTGCGCCTTCCCATCTCCAATATTCTCACCATGAATGGAGACGATTGTGTCATCAGGCTTTTTCTTTCTTGAAACGAGCAGGGCTTGACGATGATCATCTTCCTGCAATTCAAGACTTGCTTTAAAGATTTGTTTGAATATGTGTTGAACAGTTGATGTAGTAAATGGGCCTTCGTTGTGATCTGCAATCATATTCAACAGCTTTCGCTCTTGGACAGGGTCAAAACGTTTCACGCCCTGCATTTCTTTTAATTTGCCGATTTCTTGAGCGATTCGGCCTCGTTCGTTTAACAGTTCTAAAATTTGCAATGTGGTTTTCTCAATTTGAGAACGTAACCCTTCCAGTTCTGACAACGATAAGCCCTCCTTGATTTATTCACTGCATCACAGCGATTGAATATTTTTTTGAGAAAAATAACTTTAGGACTTCAACGCTGTAAAGCAAGTGTGTTATAATTTTTATTGATAGCTCAACACATTAAACCGTATTTGAACTCTTGTCAAGTGGATTTTTTAAATTGTTTGCCTATTTTTAATTATACCACCATGTCCCCGTAGTGATGGCCGGTAAATATGAACATTTTCGTCTATTATAGGGGATGTTCAGAGTCACCAAATAAATAATTAAGCAGCAAATCTCTTTCGTTGGCTTGTTGCTGTGCTGCCATGTATCTATAAGCATATATTACGCTGCTCGTCACTTCGCCGCCGCGGCTTTAGTGCTTCTAATTTGGCAACTTTTTGAACACGCACTTAAGTAAAATATAAAAATTGCTTTACAAGAATATCTTAATGTGGTAAAAATTGATGTTAAATAACTTTGAAAATAGCCATGACAGGACACAGTAGTGTTCATCTCCCTGTTTCTTAGAGAGCTGATGGCAGGTGAAAATCAGCACAAAGATGAATGCGAATTACTTCCTCGAGCTTCTTTTAGGAACACTTGACATGTTCAGGTCAGTATGAAAAGACGGGAACAGCCGTTATCTGTTTGAGTGGCGGAAAAAAATGGATTTCCGCAATGAGGGTGGTACCGCGATAATGAATCGTCCCTGCTATATGCAGGGGCGTTTTTTATTTTAATTAGACTATTGGAGGGCTTTGAGAATGAGATATTTAACAGCTGGAGAATCACATGGTCCGCAGTTGACTGCAATATTGGAAGGAGTTCCGGCAGGTTTGACTCTGACCGCTGAAATGGTGAATGAACAATTATCCCGACGTCAAAAAGGTTACGGCCGTGGAAGAAGGATGCAGATAGAAAAAGATCAGGTTCAAATTTTAAGCGGGGTTCGTCATGGAAAAACGATGGGCTCGCCGATTACACTTGCCGTCGAAAATAGGGATTTCAAGCATTGGACTAAAATAATGGGAGCTGCCCCGCTTGCTGAAGGTGAAGAGGAGGAAGTAAAAAGAAAGCTGACTCGTCCTCGTCCAGGTCACGCAGACCTGAATGGGGCTTTGAAATACGGGCATAGAGATATGAGAAATGTGCTAGAGCGTTCCTCTGCACGTGAAACAACTGTAAGGGTTGCTGCAGGGGCAGTTGCAAGAATTATCTTAGAACAGCTTGGCATCATAGTTGCTGGACATGTATTGGAGATCGGAGGGATCCGTGCTGAAAATACAAAATATGAGACAATTGATGATTTGAAAGAAAGATCTGAAGCATCACCAGTCCGCTGCCTTGATGAAGCAGCTGCGGAAAAAATGATGCGAGCGATTGATGAAGCCAAAGAGCACGGAGATTCAATTGGAGGAATCGTAGAGGTCGTTATTGAAGGTATGCCAGCCGGAGTCGGAAGCTATGTACATTACGACAGAAAGCTTGATGGTAAATTGGCAGGGGCTGTCATGAGTATTAATGCATTCAAAGGAGTGGAAATCGGCATCGGTTTCGAAGCAGCGCATAAACCTGGAAGCCAGGTGCATGATGAAATATTGTGGGATGAGGAAAAAGGCTACACAAGGGGATCCAATAATGCAGGTGGTCTGGAAGGCGGTATGTCGACAGGAATGCCAATTGTAGTAAGGGGTGTCATGAAGCCGATACCGACACTCTACAAACCGTTGCAAAGCGTTGATATTGATACAAAGGAACCTTTCAAGGCAAGCATCGAAAGATCTGACAGCTGTGCAGTTCCAGCAGCAAGTGTAGTTGCCGAGGCAGTGGTTGCTTGGGAACTGGCTGCAGCAGTGTTGGAGCATTTTGGACACGATCGAATGGATGCAATAAAAGAACACATTGAACAATACAAAGAATATACAAGAAACTTTTAAGTAACCCAGGGCAGTGCCGGCTCTGTCGAATGACAGGTGCTGCCCCGGATTTAACTTCATTCAGCAGAAGTCTCCCACTTCTGTAAGTGGTGAGATGAATGCATATTGGTATTCCATTCAGCGGGGGGTCAAACCCCGGCTGAATAAAGTTAAAGCCTCCGGCGGATGCCTCAGATTTTCAAGGAAATTTATCGAGCGGAGCTCGATAAAATCTGGGCGCAAATACGCCAAGGCGCATTTGATACAAAAATAAAGGTGGGGAAATCAATGAATGTAAAAGTGAGGCCGCAACTGCTTTCATTGAAAGCATACACTCCGGGAAAATCCAGTGAAGAAGTACAGCGTGAATACAAATTGGAGAAAATCGTCAAGCTTGCATCTAACGAAAATCCTTATGGAACTTCTCCGTTTGTTAAGGAAGCAATTTCCAAAATTGATAACTTTGCTATATACCCTGACGGAGCATCAACTGCTCTTAGAAAGGAAGTGGCGGAGTATACAGGAGTGAAGGAAGATCAATTGATCTTTTCCAGTGGGTTGGATGAATTGATTCAAATTATCAGTAAAGCCTTACTAGATGAAAACTTCAATACTGTGATGGCATCTGGAACATTCCCTCAATATCGCCATAACGCCGTTGTGCAAAACGCTGAGATCCGTGAAGTCCCATTGAAAAACGGCTGTCATGATCTGCCGGAAATGGCAAAACAAATAGATGATAATACCCAAGTCGTTTGGATATGTAATCCGAACAATCCAACGGGCACATATGTGGACAATAAGGAACTTGAACAATTTCTGCAATCTATCCCATCGCATGTTCTCGTTGTCATGGACGAGGCTTACTATGAATACGTAACGGTGGAGGATTACCCCGAAACGATCCCGCTTCTTGATCAGTACGACAATCTTATGGTATTAAGGACTTTTTCCAAAGCCTTTGGGCTTGCATCATTTCGTATAGGATATGGAATCGGGGCAGCCTCCTTTATTCAGCAATTGGAGGTTGTCAGGCTGCCATTCAACACATCCGTGCTTGCCCAAAAAGCTGCGCTTGCCGCTCTGAAGGATTTAGATTTTGTTAAACAGAGTGTCAGCTTAAATGCCATTGAACTTCAAAAATATTATGAGTTCTGCAAGCAGCATCAAATAGATTTCTATACTTCACAAGGGAACTTTATATTCATTTCCATTCCAGGAAAAGAAAGTGCGGAGGTTTTCCAATATTTATTGGAAAGAGGCTATACTGTCAGACCGTTCCCTAACGGTGTCCGTATCACAGTTGGAACAAAAGAAGAGAATGAAGAGCTCTTTGAATTAATCGAAAAAATAGTCCTGATTGCACATTAGACTTAGCAGAGAGGAAAATACAGCTTGGACAAAAAAGTTTTAATCATAGGGGTAGGGTTGATTGGTGGCTCTATTGCTTTAGCCATCAAAAAGGAACATCCAGAAGTTTATATTACCGGCTATGACCTGAATGAACAAAATTGCAGGCTTGCCGAAAAGATGAAGATCATTGATAAATGCTCTCCATCCTTTGAAACAGAAGCAGTAACAAGTGATTTAATCATTCTAGCCTGTCCGGTTGAAGAAGTTGAGCAAAAAATATGCCAACTGGCGGAACTGCCTTTAAAATCGGAAACCATTATTACTGATGTGGGAAGCACAAAAGTGAAAATAATGGAAAAGTCAGCAATTTTGCGCGAAAAAGGGGCTGTTTTTATTGGCGGCCATCCTATGGCGGGATCTCATAAATCTGGGGCAGGAAGCGCAAGGGAGCATTTGTTTGAAAATGCTTTTTATCTATTGACACCTACGGAAGGTACAAATGAAGAAAAAGTAGCTGAACTGAAAAATTGGCTGAGAGGGACCGGTGCAAACTTTGTCATTATGGAGCCGGAGGAACATGATATGATTACTGGGGTTGTCAGCCACCTGCCTCACCTGATTGCCACAAGTATTGTTCGCCAGGTGGAAAGCCATGCTGGGATTAATGAGCGGGTTCGATGGCTTGCAGCGGGTGGTTTCCGGGATATCACCCGTATTGCCTCCAGCAGCCCAGCTATGTGGAGTGACGTTGTTAAGCATAATCAATCCAGCTTGCTTTCATTGATTGATGAATGGATTGCTGAAATGAAGTATGTAAAGGAGCTTGTACAAACGGGGGATAAGGATCATATCTACAGCTATTTTGCTGACGCAAAAAAATTTAGAGATTCTCTTCCTGTCAGGGCAAGAGGCGCAATCGACGCCTTCTACGATCTGTACGTTGATGTTCAAGACAAGCCAGGAGTCATTTCGCATGTGACCACTATACTTGCCGAAAAGAGGATCAGCTTGACAAATATACGGATCATCGAAGCTCGTGAAGATGTTTTCGGAGTGCTTCGGTTGAGCTTCCAAACAGAGGAAGACAGACAGAAGGCGGAGGTTTGCCTGAACGAGAATGATTATGAGACGTATTTAAATATGTAGGGGGAAGTCCTGTTGACAATTACATTAAAAACAGAAGGCGATATTCAGCTCAAAGGAACAATCCGTGTGCCTGGCGATAAATCAATCTCTCATAGGGCAGTCATGCTTGGAGCTATTGCCAAAGGGAAAACAAAGGTTTATGGCTTGCTTACGGGTGATGATTGTTTGAATACGATTGAATGTTTCAGGAAGATGGGAGTAGTGATCAGGCGCGACGAAGATTATGTGGAAATTGATGGGACTGGATTTGATGGCTTACAAGAGCCAGTTGAAATTCTGGATGTCGGAAACTCTGGAACGACTATTCGCTTAATGCTGGGAATTTTAGCTGGGGCTCCTTTCCATACTTGTCTTATAGGAGATGCCTCCATTGCGAAAAGGCCTATGGACAGGGTCGCTCTTCCATTAAGGCAGATGGGGGCTAAAATAGACGGCCGTGCTGATGGCAGCTTTGCCCCCATTAGCATCAGAGGAGGCGGACTTGAAGGGATTGATTACGTTTCTCCCGTTGCAAGCGCGCAGGTAAAATCGGCCATTTTATTAGCGGGGCTGCATGCGGAAGGAGTTACGACGGTCATTGAGCCACAATCATCGAGAAACCATACGGAAAGAATGCTGAGAGCCTTTGGTTGCCAAATTGAGGTTGATGGATTAAAAACCGCCATTAAGGGAAAACAAGATTTACATGGCACAACCATACATGTCCCTGGAGATATTTCTTCGGCAGCCTTTTTCCTTGCGGCTGGTGTCATTGTCCCAAATAGTGAATTGAAAATCCAAAATGTAGGGATAAACCCTACAAGAACTGGAATAATAGATGTATTGAAAGAAATGGGTGCAAATATTATAGAAGAAACTGCATCAGACGAAATTGAACCGGCTGCGGATATCACGATTAAATCATCCAACCTAAAAGGTATAGAAATTGGCGGGGATATCATTCCAAGGCTGATAGATGAGATTCCCATCATTGCGCTGGCTGCTACTCAAGCTGAAGGCAAGACGATTATAAAAGATGCGGCAGAATTAAAGGTGAAAGAGACAAACCGCATTGATACAGTGGTTCAAGAGCTGACTAAGATGGGAGCAAAGATTGAACCGACTGACGATGGAATGATCATTTACGGTGGAACCAAGCTGCGCCCTGCTCTTGTGGACAGCCATGGAGACCACCGCATCGGCATGATGCTGGCGATCGCCTCTTGCCTTGCCGAAGGTGAAACCTTCATTGAAAACAGCGAAGCTATTTCGATCTCTTACCCTAATTTCTTTCAGCATTTAAAAGAACTGAAGTCTTAATTTTTCTATAGGATAGGAAATGAATCCGAAAGGGGATATTCAATTGCCGTACATTGTATCAGTCGGAACAGGAGTCCCTAAAAATAAAATTTATCAAAAAGATGCCATGGAATTTGCCAGGCATCTTTTTTCCAAGTCTGTTGATCATATTGATCGTTTGCTGAAAGTTTTTCATAATGGAGAGATTGAAAAAAGGCATATTGGTAAAGAAATATCGTGGTATCAATTGGAACACTCATTCGTGGAGAAAAATGATGCCTTTATTGAGGCGGCAGTTGATCTGAGTACTAGGGCCATTAAAGATTGTTTGAATTCTCCGTTATTAAAGAGGACGATCGAGTATGAGGAGATAGATGCCATTTTCATGATCTGCACAACTGGGCTGGCTACACCGAGTTTGGAGGCAAGAGTCATGAATGTTCTTCCCTTTTCAAGGAATAGTAAAAGAATTCCGATCTGGGGACTGGGCTGTGCTGGAGGGGCGGCGGGGCTTTCCAGGGCTTCTGAATATTGCCGGGCATTTCCCAAGGCTAAAGTGCTGGTTGTGGCTGTTGAATTATGTAGCTTGACATTCCAGAAGGATGACCTTTCCAAAAGCAACTTGATTGGCACATCCCTTTTTGCTGATGGAGCTGCTGCTGCGCTTGTCGTAGGAGCAGAAGCAGATCATGAAACATATACAGATAGTCCAGTGCCAAGAATAATGGATACAAAATCTACTTTGTTGAGCGATTCTCTGGATGTGATGGGCTGGGATGTTAAAAATGACGGCTTATTTGTTGTATTTTCAAAGAGCATTCCGGCACTCGTTGAAAGTTGGCTGGAGCCTAACGTATCGGGCTTTTTGGAAGAACATCAAATGACAATCCAGGATATCGGACAATTCATTGCTCATCCCGGCGGTAAAAAGGTGATTTTAGCCTATGAGAAAGCGCTAAAGCTCGAGCAGAATAAAACCGCAGAATCGTTAAAGGTTCTCCGTGAATACGGCAATATGTCATCAGCCACTGTTTTATTCGTATTGAAGAATGTTTTACACAAAAACATTAGAAGTGGTGAACACGGTGTGATAACCGCACTAGGACCGGGATTCTGTTCAGAGCTTCTGTTGGTCAGGTGGGAATGATGTTCTTTACAATATTCGTGGTGATTATCATCATCCAGCGTTTGTCCGAACTGTTATTGGCTAAAAAGAATGAGCGCTGGATGAAAGAGCGTGGAGCCGAAGAATATGGAAAAAGACATTATTGGATCATGGTGTCGATTCATATTTGCTTTTTTATTTCACTGATTCTTGAAGTGACTTGGCTTCATCGGGAAATCAATCCGTATTGGCCATTGTTTTTCATCATATTTCTGCTGGCGCAAGCCGCGAGAATATGGATCATATCGTCTTTAGGAAGATATTGGAATACAAAAATTATTGTCCTTCCGGGAGCTAGGTCGGTGAAAGAGGGACCCTTCAAATATACGAAGCACCCGAATTATTTGATCGTATCCGTGGAATTGATTATTATTCCTGTTATTTTTCAGGCATACATTACCGCGGCAGTCTTTTTTGTTCTAAATTTCCTTATATTAGCTGTCAGAATACCGATAGAGGAAAAAGCTCTTCGAAAACACACAGATTATCTGCGCTGATAAATGTTCAGGCTGTACTATATGAAAATGATAAAAAATTAGGTAAAATGGATGATAGAAAAGAAAAAGTAAGGGGATTGTCAACGCAGATGGTAGAGGTATTGGAAAGATCCATACATGATGTTCGGCTTCAGAAAGCACTCACCTTGTTTGAGAGGTTTCAGCAAAATGGAGATTCGGTACGTGCCGACAAAGCGGTCAAATTGCTTAAAAAGATGCATGAAAGTGAATTTATCACAGCTTTTAGCGGCCATTTTTCGGCTGGAAAATCTACTATGATCAATACATTGATCGGTGAACAGATTCTTCCTTCAAGCCCGATTCCGACAAGCGCTAATCTCGTAAAGGTACATGACTCTGAGCAAGAATACGCTAAGGTTTATTATAAGAATGAAAAACCGCTCTTATTTAAAGCTCCGTATGATTTTGATACAGTGAAAGAATTTTGTAAGAGTGGAGAAGTACTCGAAGTAGAAATTGGGAAGCCTCATTCCAAGCTCCCGCCAGGAATTACAGTTATGGACACACCAGGTGTCGATTCGACCGATGATGCTCATAGAATATCCACGGAATCAGCTCTTCATTTGGCTGATATTGTATTTTATGTGATGGACTATAATCACGTCCAGTCCGAACTAAATTTTGTTTATACAAAAAATTTGCTTCAGCATGGTGTAAAGCTTTATTTGATTATCAACCAGATTGACAAACACAATGAGGATGAACTGCCATTTGAAGCGTATAAACAATCGGTCCGCGAATCCTTTGCGGCGTGGAATGTGTATCCAGAAGAGATTTTTTACACGACTTTGAAGGATCCGGATAACAGCCACAATGAATTCAGCTCTGTAAAAGCGTTGATTCAGGATGCAATCGCCAATCATGAGGAGTGGATTCATCATACGATCGAAGCCGCTTTTCACCAAATGATCGAAGAACATGAGGAATGGCTGCAGGAGGAAAAAATACAGGAGGCCCTTCCGTTTCAGGCTGTTATAGATGAACTTGAAGAAGAGGAGCTTGCCAGCATTTTTAGTGAGCAGGAAACCCTGTGCCTGAAAGAAAAAAATCTATTAAATCTAGCAAATCATTGGGTCGAAGATTTTGAAGAAGAAAGGGCAAGCTTATTAAAAAATGCTTACTTGATGCCATATGAAGTAAGAGAGCTTGCAGAGCCATTTTTGGAGTCTGCACAGCCTGATTTCAAAATCGGCTTTTTTATGAGCAAAAAAAAGACGGAAGAAGAGAAAGCAAACCGTCTACGTGCATTTGCCGACAGTATTCGCCGTCAGGTGGAGCTGCAGCTGGAGTGGCATTTGCGGGAGCTGTTTGCACGCAAACTACAGGCAAGCTCAATTTCGCAAAGTGATTTGGAAACTGCGGCCCAAAGCTTAACAATTGATTTTGACCATGACTTGCTATTATCAGTCATAAACAAAGGAGCGCGGGTGACTGGTGAATATGTGTTGAATTACACGGAAGAGCTCGCAAGTCAATTAAAGAGGGCAGCCATCATCCAGTCCGACAAATTAAAAGACCAAATCGCGGCTGCCATTGAAGAAAAAGCAAAAAGTGAATTACGCTCCGTTCAGGAGGATGCTGCTGACGTGAATAAAGTCACTAAAGCCATCGAAAAGTTGGAAAGACTCGACAAAGATTACAAATTGAAGCTTGAAAGCATCGAGACGCCGACAGGCAAAGAAGATAGGAGTTTTGAAAACCTTCTGGAACAATGGGAATTGCTAGAAGAAGATGTTAATATTTTCCAAGAGATGTCTCACAATCATGCAACACTTGAACAAGAACATGTGGAACAAGTTTCACTAGTAATAGAAGAAGATAACAATACCCTACATCAAAAAGAGGTTATCCAAAGGCTCGATCTGGCAGCCTCTTATTTATCCAAAGAAAAAGGTTTCGAAAGAATAACTACGCAGCTTCTGCAAAAGGCAGACCGCCTGAAAAACAATAACTATACAATTGCTTTGTTTGGTGCTTTCAGTGCAGGGAAATCTTCCTTTGCCAATGCCATGCTTGGGGAAAAGGTTCTGCCTGTTTCACCAAACCCTACAACGGCCGCTATTAACCGTATATGTCCGCCGAATCAGGATTACAAGCATGGTACTGCGGTTGTTCGTTTGAAAGAACCAGAAAATATGTTTGAAGATGTAAAACAGTCTTTGAAGCTTTTTGGGAAAAATTGCGATACTCTTGAGGAGGCTCGCCAACTGATTCCATCTGTCCTTTCTCAAAAAGAGGGAGAAGGAAAAGAGAAGGTGCATTTATCTTTTCTGAGGGCCTTTGAAACTGGGTATGAGGAGTTTAGTGACAAGCTTGGTCAATCTATTATTACAGGTATTGAAGATTTTCAAGGTTTCGTCGCCAATGAATCCCAATCATGCTTTGTTGAACTGATCGATTTGTATTATGATTGTGCTTTTACAAGAGAAGGCGTCACTTTGGTGGACACACCTGGTGCAGATTCAATCAATGCACGGCATACGGGTGTTGCCTTCAACTATATTAAAAACTCGGATGCCATCTTATTTGTCACCTATTACAATCATGCCTTCTCAAAAGCAGACAGGGAATTCTTGATCCAATTGGGTCGGGTCAAAGATGCTTTTGAACTTGATAAAATGTTCTTTATCGTCAATGCTATCGACTTGGCTTCATCAGATGAAGAAATCAATGATGTGCTTGAGTATGTCAAGGGTCAATTGACGGAGTATGGCATTCGTTTTCCAAGAATTTTTGGTCTGTCAAGCAAGCTTGCGCAGGAGCGTGAAACAAAAGAGATCTCCAATATTGAGGAATTTTCAAATGCATTTTCACACTTCCTTGAGCATGATCTGGCCAAAATGACTGTTCAATCTGCTGAAGCTGAGTATCAACGCGCCATCAAAATGCTTGATCAGCTCATCGATTCTGCAAATGAGGATGAGTTCAAGAGAGCCACTCGGAAGAGCAAGCTTCTTGAAACGAGGGACAAGTTGAATGAATGGCTTGGAGATATTAGCTTGGCGACGATGCCTGACAGACTTTCACAAGAGGCACAGGAACTGGTCCATTATGTCAAACAAAGGGTCTTCTATCGACTTCCGGATTTTTTCAAAGAAGCTTTTAATCCTGCTGTATTGCAAAACAATAGTAAAGAATTATTGAACAGGGCTTTGGACGAGTATCTGGAAGCTTCTGGTTTTGATTTTGCACAGGAGCTTCGAGCCACCTCCTTACGGGTCGAGCAATTTGCAATAAAGCTTCTCAAAGAACGTTTTGTGCAAATTAATCGAGAAATACTATCAGTAAATGAAGACTTAATGATATCGGAACCGGAAATTGGGCAGGCGGATACACTTGATTTTTCTCCTGCGTTTAAAGACTGCGACAGGAAATATTTTGCTGGGTCATTCAAATATTTCAAGAATGCCAAGGCCTTTTTTGAAAAAAATGAGAAAAAGCTTATGGAAGAATCATTGGAAGAATTGCTTTCTCCGCTTGCAGATTCGTATTTGAAACAAGGACTGTCCAAATTAGACCTTCACTATCAAGCTATGCTTGAAGTAGAATTTGAAAGAATGAGAAAAAGCATTACAGATGATCTGAACGGACAATATTCGACTTGGCTGCTTGCATTTGAAGATAGCGGCAGCATCGATCATTGGAAGGAAGTTCGCCGAGCGATTGCTGTTGGTGAGTAAGCTTCTGAAAAGGAGAAGTTACTATGTTTGTTAAATCAGTAGAATGGCTAAAAGAGAGAGTTGAAGATGAAAAAATCCGGATTGTTGACTGTACCTACTCATTAAATGATCCTTCATATGGCAAAAACACTTATGAAAGAAAACATATTCCGGGCGCTGTCCATTTTGATTTGGCCGATGAT
Source organism: Siminovitchia terrae (assembly GCF_003605405.2). Taxonomy (GTDB): domain Bacteria; phylum Bacillota; class Bacilli; order Bacillales; family Bacillaceae_C; genus Siminovitchia; species Siminovitchia terrae. The sequence goes on from NZ_QYTW02000022.1 coordinate 75,322, forward strand.
TTATCTGAGAAGGTCAAGGAACACGGAGGGCGTCACCCTCTGCCTGATATTCAAAAGCTGAAACAAAAGCTTGAACAAGCAGGCATTGATGAAAACACGACTGTTGTCACCTATGATGGCGGGGAATGCTGCTTTGCTTCCCGCTTCTGGTGGCTGTTAAAATATATGGGGCATTCTGATGTTTATGTGCTGGACGGGGGAATGGAAGCATGGGAAAAAGCCGGTTTTCCCCTTACGGATGTAAAACCGGCTTTTGAACCTGTCCAATTTATTGTCAATTTAAATCAAGACATGCTTGTGGACATAGATGATGTGAAAGCTGCAATCAATGATCAAAGAACCGTACTGATTGATTCAAGGGCGAAGGAGAGATACTTAGGCCGCATTGAACCACTTGACCGCATGCCAGGGCATATACCGAGCGCCATTAACCATGAATGGACAGAAGGATTTGAAGCTGGACGCTGGAAGAGCCGCGAAAAACAGAAAAGCAGATTTTCTGGTTTAGATAAAGATGAAAAAATCATCGTTTATTGTGGATCAGGCGTAACCGCCACTCCAAATGTTTTAGCGTTGCTTGAATCAGGGTTTGAACAGGTGAAATTGTATGCCGGGAGTTATTCCGATTGGGTTTCATACCCTGAAAATCCAGTTGAAAAGGAAGAAAACTAAACGGGGGCTTCTTTGCAAGCCTCTGTTTTCCTTCAGTAGACTAATATGAGCTCATCATTTAACTTCATTTAGCAGAAATCTCCCACTTCTATAAGTGGTGAGATGAATGCCTATTGGTAATCCATTCAGTGGGGGTTCAAACTCCGGCTGAATAAAGTCAAAGCCTCCGGCGGATGCCACAGATTTTCAGAGGAAATTTATCGAACGGAGCTCGAAAAAATCTCGGCGCAAATACGCCAAGGCGCATTTGATTGCCGTGTTCAGTCTTAGCAGATATGCCAATGTCAAGCGAAACAACATGATAAAAAGGAAAGGCGCATGCAAGATTGTTCATGGTATAATGTTATAATACAAGAGTGGTTGAAAGGTGTTTATTTATAAATGGATAATAAGAAGTTATTACTTGTTGACGGAATGGCATTGCTTTTCCGTGCTTTTTTTGCCACGTCCGTCAGAAAGCAATTTATGATCAATACAAAGGAATCCCGACAAACGCAGTTCAGGGGTTTTTGCGTCACTTCCTGTCAGCTTTGGAATCATCACAACCTTCACACGTTGCAGTTTGCTGGGATATGGGCAGTCAGACATTCAGAAATGAAATATTTCAAGATTATAAGTCTAATCGGGAGGCTCCGCCTGTCGAACTTCTTCCGCAATTTGATTTGGTGAAAGAAGTGACATCAGCTTTTTCCGTTCCGAATGTCGGACTTTCAGGTTATGAAGCGGATGATTGCATCGGGACCATTTGTGAGCAGATGAAGAAAGATATCCAGATTACCGTTTTGACTGGTGACAGAGATTTACTGCAAATTTTGGATGATCAAGTACATGTGTGGATTTTGCAAAAAGGCATCGGTAATTATACCAAGTATTCCAGAACTGTTTTTACTGAAAAATTTCAACTGGATCCCAAACAGCTCGTGGATGTAAAAGCTTTGATGGGGGATCCGAGTGACGGCTATCCAGGTGTTAAAGGCATCGGTGAAAAGACAGCAACGAAGTTGATTCAGGAGCACGGAGATATTGAATCATTGCTGGAGAACCTATCTACTTTAACCCCATCACAGCGAAACAAAATAGAACAGGATCAAGAGATGATGCATCTATCTCGGGAATTGGCTCAGATACATCGTGAGGTCCCGGTCACAATTGATCTGGAGGAAGCGTATTGGTCAGGTGTTCCTCAAACGGCTTATGAAATGGTTCAAGAACACGAATTAAACACAGTACGTCGCCAGCTCCAGCAATTAGAAAAAGCTGAGCGGGAGCTGTCCCGTTGACTGGAAGTAAGTTTAACTTCATTCAGCAGAAGTCTCCCACTTCAGTAAGTGGTGAGATGAAAGCATATTGGTATCCATTCAGTGGGGGTTCAAACCCCGGCTGAATAAAGTTAAAGCCTCCGGCGCATGCCATAGATTTTCAGAGGAAATTTATCGAGCGGAGCTCGATAAAATCTGGGCGCAAATACGCTAAGGCGCATTTGATTTTTTAAATGTGAATAGATTATCTTTCTTAATAGTTCATCCGGATGGCTTTTTTTGCAAGTTCATCCGCTTTTTTATTTTCTTTTGACGGAATCCATTTGATAAAAAATAGATCGAATGACTTTGAGAGTCGAAGGACGGTTTCCAGAAGCGGAGTATATTTTTTGTTGCGCACGAATTCATTTTCAACGGCATCGACTACAAGGGAAGAGTCAGATCTTACAGAAATGATGGAATAAGATTGATCTCGGCAAATCTCCATTGCCTTGATCAAAGCCCAAAACTCGGCTTCGTGGCTGGTTAATGATCCAAGCGGGATTGAATGTTTTTCCACATGCCCATTATTTTTGATAAAAATACCGAGACCGCTTGGGCCTGGATTGCCTGCGCTGGCACCATCTATGTAAACTTCAATCATCTGAACCGGCATCTCCATTCGGTTATTTCTTGAAAGATAAGGAAGTATAAAATTAGATGAAATATTTTGTTCGAATTAAGTTTTTATATGTCTAGCTACAGCGCCTAGCCCCTCGAGGTCACAAGCCGCTTCCCTGTGGCGGGTGAAGAACTGCCTCCTCGGGAATCGTCTTGTTTGCCCGCGCTGACCAAGGCGCTTGCACTTTTCGCAGAACTGGGGAAATATCATATTTAAAGAAGATAACTTCATTATATCTGATAAAAACAATCGAACCAATAAAAATCATATTGAGGGATCAGTTCAATGGACATCAAGCTGAAATTTTACTACAAGGGCTCGAAAACAAAAGAGATTCAATTAGAGTCGGAATGGATGGACGATAAAGCCATCAATCCACTGATCAGCGACATGCTGAAGACGGGAAGAATCAAAGATATCATCGTAATGGATGAAATGGGCAGGGAATGGACATTAAAAGAATATAAAAAGCTAATGGAAAAAATAGAAGAAGAACCGAGAAATCCAATCATCTACTTTGATGGAGGATATGACCGGGAAAAAAAGGAATCTGGAATCGGTATTGTTATTTATTACGATAAAGGTGAAGAGAAATTCCGCATAAGATCTAATGCGAAATTACATGAACTAGAAAGCAGCAATGAGGCTGAATATGCAGCTTTGTACAATGCCATGGAAGTGCTGCATCAAATCGGAGTGCAGCAAACCCCTTGTGTTGTCAAGGGCGATGCACAGGGCGTGCTTAAACAGCTTGCAGGTGAATGGCCCTGTTATGAAGAAACGCTGAACCTATGGTTAGACAGGATTGAGGAAAAGATTGAGGCTATGGGACTTAAGCCGTCGTTTCAAACCATTTCTCGCAATGAAAATAAAGCAGCACATAGGCTGGCAAGCCAGGCACTTCAAAATAATATTATTGACAGTCACCTGAAAATCGATGTATAGAAAAATGTTTATGGATAAAAAGACTCAGTTTCAAGGGAAGGTTGGTCATATGAACCGTACGGATGTGATGAATGAAATTAATGATTTGCTAAAAACCTATTGTGAGGATTGTTTTTTAAAGAAACATTTCAGGAAAGAATATAGCAAGACGTTCGCCCATCATTTTTGCATCAAAAAGTGTACAGTTGGGGAAAGCCTTCAAAGGAAAGGTAATTTATTATCAAAAAAACTATAAAAGGCTGACAGTATTGTCAGCCTTTTCATTTTTATATAGAAGCTACTTTATTTACGTTAGCTGCTTGAGGCCCGCGGTTTCCTTCAACAATTTCGAAAGAAACTTCTTCGCCTTCTTCCAATGTTTTGAAGCCTTCTCCTTGGATTGCGGTAAAATGTACGAAAACGTCGTCTCCGCCTTCAACTTCAATAAAACCGTAACCTTTTTCATTGTTAAACCATTTTACTTTTCCGTTTTGCATGCACTTAATCCTCCTAAAATCTTCGGCAATGAAATGCCAATAAAAAATATTATCATAAAGCAAAACTGAAAAATCTGTAGATTCCTTATATTTTGCTTAAATGATAAATCCACTATACACTAGGTAAATTAAAGAGTCAAGAAAACACAGTAAATTAACTTGATTTATTCGAAAATTATAATAATATAAAACCTCAAAACATACATCACTTGTTAAAAGTGACTACTTATAGTACACTTTTATTTGCTATTACAGGAAAGAGGAGGGATAAAGATGCCAACCCCAAGCATGGAGGATTATATTGAACAGATATACTTGCTGATCACCAACAAAGGATATGCAAGAGTTTCGGATATTGCAGAAGCTCTCGATGTCCATCCCTCCTCGGTTACGAAAATGGTTCAAAAACTTGATCGGGAAAGCTACCTTCATTATGAACGATATAGAGGGCTTATTTTAACATCCAAAGGGAAAAAAATTGGTAAACGGCTGGTTGATCGTCATGATCTGCTTGAAAGATTTCTAATGATCATCGGGGTAGATAAAGCAAATATTTACGATGATGTAGAAGGAATTGAACATCATTTAAGTTGGAATTCCATCGACCGAATCGGTGATCTCGTACAATATTTCGAGGAAAGCCCAGAAAGAATTGCCGAATTGAAACTCATTCAAGAAAAGAATGAGGAAGAAACAGCAAATCAATAAAGTTATCTTCAACGGACGCTTTGATACAGTTTTCAAGGCGTTTTCTTTATGATTATGAATTAGGATAATAAAAGGAAAAGATAGTACTATATGGTACAATTAATTTAAAAAATCGGGAGGTATGCAAGTGAGCGGAAAACAACCGAGCGATATCGAAATTGCACAAAACGCCGAGCTTAAACCAATCCAGCAAGTTGCGGAGAAGATAGGACTGCATGAAGAAGACATTGAATATTACGGAAAGTACAAAGCGAAAATTTCTTTCGATAAGATTAAGGAGCTTCAGAATAACAAGGATGGAAAAGTAATCCTTGTCACATCCATCAACCCGACACCGGCGGGCGAAGGCAAATCTACGGTGACAGTCGGTCTCGGAGATGCTTTATCAAAGCTTGGAAAGAGGACGGTGATTGCTCTAAGGGAGCCTTCTCTTGGCCCGACTATGGGAATCAAAGGAGGGGCTACAGGAGGCGGACGTGCACAGGTCCTGCCTATGGAAGAAATCAACTTGCATTTTACAGGTGATTTGCATGCCATCACCACAGCAAATAACGCTCTTGCTGCATTACTTGACAATCATATTCAGCAGGGAAACAAACTAAGAATTGACCAGAGGAGAGTCGTTTGGAAACGGGCTGTTGATTTAAATGACCGTGCTTTGCGTGAAGTTATTGTCGGCCTTGGAGGGCCTGGTCAAGGAGTTCCTCGAGAGGATGGCTTTGATATAACGGTTGCTTCCGAAATTATGGCTGTACTATGCCTATCCACAGATTTAGCGGATTTAAAATGCAGGCTTTCCCGCATGGTCATAGCCTATAATATAGACAAGAAGCCTGTCACTGTAAAGGATCTCGGAGTTCAAGGGGCTCTTGCTCTGTTATTAAAAGATGCACTCAAGCCGAATCTGGTCCAGACAATTGAGCATACGCCGGCTATCATTCACGGAGGGCCATTTGCTAATATTGCTCATGGATGCAACAGTATCATGGCCACGAAAACGGCTGCAAAAATGGGCGATTATGTAGTGACGGAAGCCGGTTTCGGGGCAGATCTTGGGGCGGAAAAATTCCTCCACATCAAATCCAGGAATGCAGGGATGCAGCCGAATGCTGTTGTTATTGTTGCAACAATCAGGGCCTTGAAGATGCATGGAGGGGTTCCGAAGAACGAGTTAAGCCATGAAAATATTATGGCCCTTGAGAAAGGCTTGGAGAATTTAAAGAAACATACGGAAACAATTGCCGAATTCGGATTGCCATTTGTTGTGGCGATTAATAAATTTTCTGCTGATACGGAATCTGAGGTAACACTACTTGAAAAATGGTGTGATCAAAATGGCATTCCTGTAGCCTTGACGGAGGTTTGGGAAAAAGGCGGAGCAGGCGGGATCAATCTTGCTGAGAAGATTTTGCATGAAATAGAATCCGACAAGCGACAATTCAACTATTTATACGATCTATCGGATTCCCTTGAGGAAAAAATTAAGACGATCGTTCAGCAAGTTTACGGAGGAAAGGATGTAGAGTTTTCAGTTACGGCATCAAAGCAATTAAAGGAATTTGAAGAACTGGGATGGGGCAATCTGCCTGTCTGCATGGCAAAGACACAATACTCTCTTTCTGACGATCCCTCCAAGCTTGGACGTCCCGAAGATTTCATTATCCATGTCCGTGAGTTGAAGCCGAAGCTCGGGGCTGGTTTTATTGTAGCGTTAACCGGAGAAATGATGACAATGCCGGGGCTTCCAAAAGAGCCGGCTGCCAACCATATGGATGTTGATGAAAAGGGAAAAGCTATAGGATTGTTTTAACTTCATTCAGCAGAAGTCTCCCACTTCTGTAACTAGTGAGATGAATGCATATTGGTATACCATTCGGCGGGGGTTCAAACCCCGCCTGAATAAAGTTAAAGCCTCCGGCGGATGCCACAGATTTTCTGAGGAAATTTATCGAGCGAAGCTCGATAAAATCTGGGCGCAAATACGCTAAGGCGCATTTGATAACGATTATTTTCGGGAAAGGTGGATTGCATGAAAATAAAAACAATTGAACCGACACCGAGTCCAAACACAATGAAGGTAATTTTAAACGAAGAACTTGAAGCGGGTGTCAGCAACAACTATAAAAAAGAGCATATTGATTCGGCTCCGCCGTATATTAAGCAGATTCTTCAAATAGATGGAGTCAAGGGTGTTTACCATGTCGCTGATTTTTTGGCTATAGAAAGAAATGGCAAATTTCACTGGGAAGAAATTTTACCGAAAGTTAGAGAAGTGTTTGGAGAAGAGGCAGCTACTTCAAATGACGGACAAATAAAGGCAGATGAACATTACGGTGAGGTAGAGGTCCAGGTGCAAATGTTTAAGGGTATTCCACTCCAGGTTAAGCTATCAACAGGGACGGAAGAAAAAAGATTTGGATTGCCGAAACGTTTTGCTGATGCCATGTCATCGGTACAATCGGAAGGGGATAATTATGTCCTGTTGAGAAAATGGAAAGACATGGGAGTCAGATACGGTGATCTTGATGAGATTGGACAACAGGTCACAGAAGAATTGGGAGCTGCATATCCCGATGAAAGATTGAAACAGATTATTGAAGATGCCAATAAACCCCATGGTCAAAACACTCTTCAAACAAGAAGGTTGATCAAGCTCACTCCAGAAATGCTTGACGAGTCTGATTGGAGGAAAAGGTATCAACTGTTGGAGCAGATGGATACACCAGTGATGGAGGATATTCCCGTGCTTGAAAAAGCTCTGCATGATGAAAAATCTTCCATAAGGAGACTTGCTGTTGTTTATCTTGGCATGATAGAGGATAAGAGCGTTCTTCCTCTTTTATATGAAGGATTACACGATCAGACGGTCACAGTAAGAAGAACAGCAGGTGATTGTCTGTCGGATCTTGGCTTTGCCGAAGCCATGGAGGAAATGAGTCAAGCATTGAAAGATAAAAGTAAAATTGTCCGTTGGCGCGCTGCGATGTTCCTGTACGAAGTGGGAGATGAGCGAGTTTTGCCTGCCCTTAAAGAAGCGGAAAATGACCCGGAATTTGAAGTTCAACTGCAAGTAAAAATGGCTATCGAGCGCATTGAGGGCGGGGAAGAGGCCAAAGGGTCAGTCTGGAAACAAATGACGGAAGCAAGGAAACAAATTTAAAAGTAAAGAGATGGAGGAATGACTATGTCGATGGCATATGAGGAATATATGAAGCAAGTGGTCAAGCCGATGAGAGAAGAGCTTGTCCGTTCGAATTTCAAAGAGCTCTTGACTCCTGAAGAAGTTGAAGAGTTCATGAATAATGCAACAGGGACCACCCTTGTTGTGGTTAACTCAGTCTGCGGCTGTGCTGCTGGGCTTGCGAGGCCGGCGGCTATCAAGGCAATTGAGGAAAGCTCTGTAACGCCTAATCAGCTTGTAACGGTTTTTGCTGGCCAGGAAAGGGAAGCGACCGCGAAAATGCGTGAGTATTTTACTGGATATGAACCATCATCACCTTCAATTGCGCTCCTACAAGGAAAAGAAGTTGTTCATTTCATCCCAAGGGAAGATATCGAGGGGAATGAAGTGGAACATATCGTAGACAACATAAAAAACGCTTTTGAAAAAAACTGTAAGTAAAAGGATTAAGAGCTTTGGGCACATGAGTAGCCCAAAGCTCTTAATCCGCAATTGATAAATAAACAAAAAATCCTAGTAAAGCAATTAGTCCAATTGAAATTAATGCAGTCATCCATGACCCTCCTTATACAAAACAATACTCATATTATACCTCAACTTAAAATTTTTACCATTCATAACTTAAAAATCTTTCTTATAGGGCAATTTATTCGCATTGAATCAGGCAGTGAACACAATGAAATTCTTCTTCTAGCATTCTCTATATCTCATGTTAAGTATGGTATAATTTAGACTATCCTCAACACAAAGAAGAGAAGAGGCAGCCTAGAATGCGCAAAATTTCATTAATCCTTCTTATTATACCTATCTTATTTCTTAATTCTGACTTTTCCAGAGCCATCAATATCGGGAAGCCGCTTGGCGAGAGCGAGCTTTATAGTTTGTTAACATTGCAATCAGGTAAACTGCTTAAAGATACTGTCATACTGCCTGAAAAAGAATTTGATAAAGAAGAAGCGGCTAAAATCATCAAGAGGCTGGATCACTTGCCTACTTCTATTTTATCTAATATAAAAGAAAATGGAATTAAAATTATTCTTTTTGATGGAAAACTGACGGATCAGCCTTTTACAGAGAATTTAAAAGGCAAGGTGCCAAGGGGTTATCCGGAAACGATCTTATGGGATGATTTGCCAGGGGCCGGCGGATCACAATATGTTTTTGTCAAAATTGGCTCAAGTGAAAAAGGAAAAGGCCACAGCTCTGTAAATTTGGAATATCATGAGCTTGCCCATTCCCTTCAGAGATTTTCTTATAATCATGAACAAGCTGACAAAGTCATAACGCAAACGTGGAAAGAGGAAGCTGAAGCCCTGTTTCCAATGCGGGATTATTTTCTTGATTACAAAGAAGAGTATTTTGCTGAATGTTTCGCTTATTACTTTTATTCGAAAGAGACTCGGGAACAATTGAAAATGAAAGCCCCGAAGATGTATACTTTCTTAAACAGCTTATAATAAAGCGAGGGTGTTTTTTATGAAACAGTATTTGGAATTATGCAATCATGTACTTGAAAGTGGAACAATGAAGGAAGATCGGACTGGAACTGGAACAATCAGTACTTTCGGATATCAAATGAGATTTGATCTTCAGGAAGGTTTTCCGCTTTTGACCACAAAAAAACTTCATGTGAAATCAATTATTTATGAACTTCTTTGGTTTTTAGCTGGAGATACAAATGTGAAATATCTTCAGGATCACGGGGTCAGAATTTGGAATGAATGGGCGGATGAAGCCGGCGACCTTGGTCCTGTTTACGGAAAGCAATGGCGTTCATGGCAGACAGTTGATGGAAAAACAGTAGATCAGATTAAAGACGTACTCCATCAGCTTAGGACAAAACCTGACTCCCGGCGAATGATCGTTAATGCCTGGAATGTGGGGGATCTTGATAAGATGGCGCTGCCGCCATGTCATTGTCTGTTTCAGTTCTATGTTTCTGACGGAAAACTCTCCTGCCAGCTATATCAGCGTTCTGCTGATGTTTTCTTGGGTGTGCCATTTAATATAGCCTCCTATGCTCTATTGACAATGATGATGGCACAGGTTACGGGTCTTCAGCCTGGAGAATTTGTCCATACATTGGGAGATGCTCATATATATAAGAACCATGTCGAGCAGGTAGAACTGCAGTTAACAAGAAAACCAGGCCCACTTCCAAAAATGATCATCAATCCGGATGTAAAGGATTTGTTCACATTCACTTTTGAAGATTTTTCATTGGAAGACTACAATGCCCAACCACATATCAAAGGAGCAGTGAGCGTATGATTTCTTTTTTGTGGGCCCAAGATGAAAATGGGTTGATCGGGAATAATAATGACCTTCCTTGGCGTCTGCCAGCCGATCTGAAATATTTTAAGGAAACGACAATGGGCCACCCGATTGTAATGGGAAGAAAAACATATGAATCCATCGGCAGGCCATTACCTGGACGCACAAATATCATCTTGACAAAAGATCAGGATTATCAGGCTGAAGGCTGTCTTGTTTTTCATTGCAAAGAAGACCTCCTCGGATGGATTGAGGAAAACGGATCGGAAGTATTTATTACCGGCGGTTCGGAAATATTTAAGCTTTTTCTGGAAGACGCTGACCGACTGTATGTAACGAAGATCAGAGCTGCCTTTGAGGGCAATACATATTTTCCGGAACTGGATTGGAAAAAGTGGCGCTTAATATCAACTGAAAAAGGTCCGAAAGATGAAAAAAATCCATATGATTATGAGTTCCAAATATACGAACGGGATTAAAAAGGCGAACCGGTGTGTTCGCTTTTTCTTATGTTAGCCCGCAAACAAAAGTATCAGCCCTGAGGATGTGTAGTATAAAGATGATTAAGATTGTGACAGATTCAAGCAGTGACTTGACGATTGAAGAAGCTAATGAACTGGAAGTAATGATTGTTCCTCTAACTATATCCATTGGAGAGGAGTCTTTTTTGGATGGTACTGATGTAACTCCAAAAGAATTCATTCAAAAAATGGAGGCTTCAAAGACTCTTCCAAAAAGTTCACAGCCAGCAATTGGTGAATTGCTCAAGCTGTATAATCAACTGACAGAAGACGGGAGTGAAGTCTTGTCTATTCACATGTCTGGGAAACTAAGCGGAACAGCGGAATCAGCGAAGACTGCCGCAATGATGGCTGAAGGAAAAGTGAATGTTGTAGATTCCCTGTTTATTTCCAAAGCATTGGGCTTTCAAGTAAGGGAAGCTGCAAAATTGGCGAAAGAAGGCCGCATCGCAGAAGAAATCATACAAAAAATAAACGATATTAGAAAAAATACCCATTTATTTGTTGTTGTCGACACATTGGAAAATCTGGTTAAAGGCGGGCGGATTGGAAAGGGGACAGCATTAATTGGCTCCATTCTGAATATCAAGCCGATCGCCATACTTGAAGATGGGGAGTATTCCCCGGTCGCTAAAGTTCGAAGCCAGTCGCAGGCAATCAAATATTTAGTGAAACAGTTTATGAAAGATGCGAAAGGGAAAACAATAAAATATGCCAGTATTGCTCATGCGAATGGACTGGATTTCGCCATGAAATTGAAAGAGCAGATTGAGGAAAAGGCAGATTTCCACTCTGTTGAGATACTTTGGACCAGCCCGGTCATCAGTACCCATACTGGACAAGGAGCTATAGGCTTTTCATATTTTGCAGAATGACGAAGAGCGTTTTCTATATGAGATGCAATAAGCAAGTGCTTTCTTTAATGGTTTATATATCTTTTTATCCTAAACTGCATATGATGTTATAATGAAAGCACTTAAATAAAGTGAGTGGGCAAGCCAATGAAAAAAATTGTATTTGCGTTAATTTGCTTCATATTATTTCTTTCCGGGTGTGCAAATCAAATAAGGGAACTGACTAAAAAAGAAACGGCAATAGAAGAAAAACAGACGCCCCCCGCAGATTTCATACCGCATGATATTAAAGTGGTTTCTGTAGGAGATTCTTTGACTCAGGGCGTAGGATCTGATGATAATCTTGGAGGATATATTCCCTTCTTAAAAGCGAACCTTGAGGAATTGAAAGGCATAAGCATAGCGGAATTTGCCAATCATGGAAAAAAAGGAAATAGAACAGACCAATTATTGAAGCGCTTGAAGCAGCCGGAGGTTATGTCAGACATCAAGGATGCGGACTTGGTCATCATTACAATCGGCGGCAATGATGTCATGCAGGTTTTTAGAGAAAACCTCTTGGGTCTTAAACTGAATAAATTCATTATGGCAGAAGATGAATATAAAGACAGGCTGGATAACATATTAACTCTGATAAGGAGTTATAACAACGATGCTGAAATCATTCTCGTCGGAATTTATAATCCATTTATTAAATGGTTTTCAGATATAAAAGAAATGGATCAAATTGTCGACAACTGGAACAAGGTGAGTTCTGAAACGATTGAACAATATGATCATACGCTCTTTGTTCCCGTCGCAGACATTTTTGAAAATAATGAAGAGAGTCTGCTGTATACGGATTATTTCCATCCTAACACCCGAGGGTATGAGTTGATTGCAGAGCGGATTTATGATTATTTGAATGCCAAAAGCTATTTTTAAATTGGAAGATTGCAGTTCGGGGGAAAAATAATGGGTAACAAAAACTATTGGAAAATCGGCTTTTTGATCTTGGCTGCCGTGAACTTGATATTTGTTTGCGGAATGGGGTTACTTCTGTTTTTGTCTTCAGATCAAACAGAGATTCCCAAAAACACAACTGACACAGGCACCTACTCAGAATTTACTATAGATACCCATAAAGAGGATTTGAACGACCTTATCAATTATTATATAGAAAAGGAAGGGTTAAATGGGCCCATTCACTATAATGTCTTTTTGACAGATGAGGTCGAGCTTTATGGAGAGGTTTCTGTATTTTCACAAGCCTTGCAGTTAAAAATGACCTTTGAACCTAAAGCCTTGGACAATGGTGATCTGGTACTGGAACAGAAAGATGTTTATTTGGGCGATGTAAAATTACCAGTCTCTTATATAATGAAATTTATACGGGATGCCTATAAATTACCGCCATGGGTAATCATCCAGCCAAATGATCAACAAGTATATGTGGCGCTGCAGGAAATGAGGCTTAACAACGGAATTCAGGTAAGGGTGCAGGAATTTGACCTGGCAAAAGATCAGATATCGATGAAGATGCTGGTCCCTACACAGTAATGAGTCATACAAGGAGGAGTATCTATGGAAGCAGATGATTGGCTGCAGTTGGCAACCTTTGCAGGAGGTTGCTTCTGGTGTATGGTGAAACCGTTTGATGAGATGCCTGGAATCAAGAAAGTCGTGTCGGGCTACACAGGAGGAACAATCGAAAATCCCACCTATGAGCAAGTCTGTTCAGGGGGGACTGGCCATACGGAAGCTGTACAAATCACCTTTGATTCGACAATCATTTCATACAGCAAACTTATTGAGCTATACTGGATGCAAATCGATCCGACCGATGCAGAAGGACAATTTTATGACCGAGGAGATTCTTATCGCCCAGCCATTTTTTATCATAATGAAGAACAGAGGGCTCTTGCAGAGGAATCAAAGGAAAAGCTAGACGAAAGCGGGAAATTCTCTAAGCCTATCGTTGTAGCAATTGAACCTGCTAAGCCATTTTATGAAGCAGAAGAAGATCATCAGCATTTTTATCGAAAAAACCCTGAACGTTACACTGCTTATCAACACGGTTCAGGAAGAGCACAATTTATTGAGCGATATTGGGGTGAACACGATGAATCAAAATGAGCTTAAAAGTAAATTGACGCCGCTTCAATATGAAGTGACGCAAAATAATGGAACTGAGCCCCCTTTTCATAATAAATACTGGGATAACAAGGCAGAAGGAATATATGTAGATATAGTTTCAGGAGAACCCTTGTTCAGCTCAAAGGACCAATATGATGCCGGCTGCGGTTGGCCAAGCTTTACAAAGCCGATAGAAGAAAGTGAAATATTGGAAAAGCAGGATCTCACCCATGGCATGATAAGAACGGAAGTAAGAAGCAAGACCGCCGACTCCCATTTAGGACATGTGTTCCCAGATGGCCCCGGTCCTGCTGGGCTAAGGTACTGTATAAATTCTGCTGCTCTACGCTTCATCCCCAAAGAAAAACTGGAAGAGGAAGGATTCGGCGAATTTAAAAAGATATTTGAATAGCCTATAGCCCCTGAGCCATTATCCCTCATTTATTAAAAAAATAGGCAAAAGCACATGCGGTCCACAAAACACCTACATAGTATATGGATGAAGAGACTATAAGAAATGAAATGAGGAGTGATGACATGTACGGTGGATTCGGTGGATATGGCGGATTCGGTGGATGTGGATGCGGCGGCTTTGCAGGCCCAGCATATGGATATGGCGGAGGATTCGGATTTGGAGGCGGGTTTGCACTGATTGTTGTGCTGTTCATCCTGCTGGTCATTATTGGCGCATGCTGGTGTTTTTAAAAATATAGGAGTAGAGACACGAAAGTGGAAATCTCTAAATAAGTGGGCCTCCTGAATAAATAGGGGGCTTTTTGAAACGGATTATGCATACAATAATAGAAAGACAACCACTCTATATTTCAAGAGTTTTTTGTTTACATGAATAAGATAATCAGCTATATTGAATGAACAACAAAGCTGAAAGGCGTATGTAGTCATGAAGAAATCTTTTTATCACTTTTTACTTAAATACCGGCAGCCGGATTCAAGAGATTATTTAAGCTCTTTTGCAGAAGAAGTATATAAGGATCATGGCTTTCCAAAAGATTCATTGGATTACTATGAAATCAGTGATTACCTTGAATTGAATGGAAGCTACCAAACAACGCTGTCGGTCTTCGATGAAGCTTGGGAATTGTATCTGGAAGCAGAGAACAAAAAATAGAAAAATAAAAGGAGCGGAATGAAATGCGTGAAATCGATGTGTTTATTGATACAGAAGAAATTGCTGATTTTTTTTACCAAGAACTCATCAAAAGGGGTTTCATTCCTGCAGAAGACGAGATTAGGGAGCTAGCGGATATTACGTTCGAGTATTTATTGAAAAAAGATATCATTGCTGAAGAATGGGATGAATGATCGATAAAAAAAGCGCAAGGCGCCCGTTTAGCGACGTACAAACTGCGCCAACAGGATGTTGGTGCGTCGACGTTGCCACAGGAAGTGGCGATTTTGGTCGACGATCCTTCAATTGAGATAAAGGAAAACGAAGTGCGAGAGTGCCCGCTTATCGGCGACCAAGCATAAGACGAGCGCTGAAGAAGGCGGAGTTTGCCTTCAGCAGCGATTGGCTTATGACATCGAGCCGATGGCACTCACAGCCAGACAACACTGCGAAGAATGCAGGCTCNCGCTGAAGAAGGCGGAGTTTGCCTTCAGCAGCGATTGGCTTATGACATCGAGCCGATGGCACTCACAGCCAGACAACACTGCGAAGAATGCAGGCTCAAATCGCGACATCCTGTCGCTTCGCTTGTACTAGTACGTCCTGTACGTCGGCAGGCTCAGAACGCGACGTCCTGTCGCTTCGCTTGCACTAGTACGTCCTGTACGTCGTAGCTAGACATGGAAATCTGATTTTTGAAATGATAAAGATTTTATACTTTCTTTACTAACGATGAAAAAGGGGAAGCCGCGGCTTCCCCTTAAGTTTTTTGGAAATTTAACGTCTGTTCTTCTCTCATGTCAAAAAAGTCCTCTAAATAGTGTTTTTCAAAAGCGGCTGCAGCGGAAATAAGGCGTTGTTCACTCAATCTTCCTCCCACAAACTGAACACCTACAGGAAGCTTTTCGTCAGTGAGTCCGGCTGGTATCGAGATGGCCGGGTGGCCTGTTAGATTGAAATAAGATGTGTATCGAATCAGGCAGTTAAAGAGATGTTCTGGCTCTCCACTGATTTGGACAACTTCTTCTCCAATAGGTTTGGGAAGAGCCGGCAGGGTAGGTGTTACAATCATGTCGATTTCATTAAATAAACGATTGAAGTCTGCGGTTATTAGTTCCTTTCGCCTTAAAGCACTAATATAGTCGATTGCCCGAATCGATGAACTGGATTCCATAACTGCTTTTACATCTTCTCCATACTTTTCTAAATGACGCGCAATTTTCTCTTTATGAACATATCCCGCCTCTGCAACAGCCAAGCTAAATGTTATGGAAGATGCTTCTTCAACATGCGGAATTTCCACCTCAATCAGCAATGCTCCCAGTTTTTCAAGCTTATTTAATGTATTCCTATATACCTCTTCTATCTTTGGTTCCATCCGCTCTGTAAAGTAATTGGAAGGAACGCCGATCCTCCAGCCTTTTAAGCTAGTATTATCACAAGAATAGCTTATATCCGTCATTGCTTCCATAACGAATGCAAGATCAGCGGTATTTTTGGCAATCGGTCCGATGTGGTCCAAAGACCATGAAATGAGGGTAGTGCCGGAATTATTAATCAACCCGTGCGTGGGCTTTAATCCGATTAATCCGCAGCAGGAAGCAGGGATTCTGATGGATCCCCCCGTATCTGTTCCTATGGAAGCAGCGCTCAAGTTAGCTGCGACTGAAACTGCCGAACCTCCGCTTGATCCTCCAGAAATATAGTCTAGATTCCAAGGATTCCTTGCGGGACCGTAAAAAGGATTGTTGTTTGTGATCCCAAAGGCGAATTCATGCATATTCGTTTTTCCTATCATGACAGCACCCTCATTCTGCAAATCTTGAATGACAGGAGCATTTTCAGTTGGGACAAATTGGCGGTCAATAATGGATCCACTTGTTGCCGGTATTCCTTTTACATAAATATTATCCTTATACGAAAGCGGTATACCTTCCAGTTTTCCCGCCTGTCCCATTGACCAGCGGGCTTCTGCTATTTCTGCCTGATACATAGCGGTTTCTTCGGTAATTTCGATAAAAGCATTAAGTGATTCGGCCCGTTTGGCTCTTTGTAAATATTCTTTCGTCACTTCAATAGGGGAA
The DNA here is from genome assembly GCF_003605405.2 of Siminovitchia terrae. GTDB lineage: Bacteria > Bacillota > Bacilli > Bacillales > Bacillaceae_C > Siminovitchia > Siminovitchia terrae. Next base: position 92,201 of record NZ_QYTW02000022.1, read on the forward strand.
AACTCTCTTATTCTATAACCTTCCAGCAAGTCCTTGATTGATAACATATTTTTTACCTCCTTCAAAAAAAGTGTCGGGTCATCGTAATGAATACTAGTTTAGCATATTTGAACTACTCCCACTTAACATCCTTACGGTCTGTTTGAAGTGGGAGATCCTAAGAACACCTTCGTAAACGAAAGTTTTGATTAGGCTATCCCCGTAGTTCCTACGGTTAGAAGTCTTAT
>NZ_QYTW02000023.1 GCF_003605405.2 Siminovitchia terrae
GAAGCAAGAGCCGTACGCTCTCTCACTTACACGGTTAAGTTTACACTCCCATAAAATCGTTCAATCTAAGGGTTTCTTCCGCAATTGCGCCCATTAGTTGAATAGGTAATTTATTTCAATTGAGAATTAACTTCATGCCTTCATGACTGGAGTTAAAGCCCAACTTTTCATAAAAACGATGGGCATCTTTACGATCTTTATCAGTAGTTAACTGTACAAGACCGCAACCTTCGGATTTTGCTATTGTAATTGCTTCCCGAAACAAAGCTTCACCAATCTTTTGCCCTCTGTAATTTTTATCAACACGCACTCCCTCAATTTGTGCCCGTTTCATTCCAAGTCTAGCTAATCCAGGGATAATTGTTAATTGCAAACACCCTATTACGATTTCATTGTTAGTAACTAATAAAATTTGATTACCACCTTGACTTTCAATTGCTGAGAAGGCATTATAATAAGCCTCTGGTAAAGGGTCTTCATATTTCTCCCGTTTTGATCCTAGTTCATCATCTGCTAGCAAACGCACTATCTCTTTTAAATCACTTTTCTTCGCCATTCTAAACTCCACTTATATCTAACCCCCTTTCTTTTTTATAAATTCTCACATAGGATTATACTTAATATGACTGATTTTTCATAATATTGGTTTGTAATCAGCATCGATTTGAAAATGTTATTAGAGTAGCTCATCATCTCATTAATCTGCTTTAAATCAAATGCGCCTTGGCGTATTTGCGCCCAGATTTTATCGAGCGCTGCTCGATCTGTGGCATCCGCTGAAGGCTTTAACTTTGTTCAGCCGGGGTTTGAACCCCCACTGAATGGAATACCAATAGGCATTCATCTCACCACTTACAGAAGTGGGAGATTTCTGCTGAATGAAGTTAAACACTTTATTTGTAATTAAAGAACTTTATTGTCAATCGACTCTAGGAGCTGAAACTGGGCACTAGAAAAGTGAAGGGTGGTCGCTTAGTAGCGACAAGCGCTGGCCGCCGAAAAACGCCACGTTCTGTGGCGTCGGTGGTTTAGGGCATCCTGTCCTTAGAGTAAAATAGGCGGTATTTAAACATATTTTCATCAAAAAAGCGCAAGAAATCAACGTTTCTAAAATTGATTTCTCGCGCTTTTTAAGGTTTCAACCAGTTTTGCCCCAGCCTCACAGTTTCTATATTTTTTGATGAAGCCCGTTGAATAAGCCACGAGATGAAACATTTAGAGCCTAACATCCACTATATCTACGTTCCCTAACCCTCTTCAATGATCACCTGTGCGGCTGCATATGCTTTCGTATGTGTAATGGATAAATGTATTCTTTTTCCTTGATCCACAGGCCTGACAATATGCGGCTTTCCTCTCTCGTCTGCGGCAATTTCAATATCCTGGAATGACAGCTGCGCCCCAATACCTGTTCCAAGCGCTTTGGCGAAAGCTTCTTTCGATGCAAACCTGCCAGCCAGGAATTCGTTTTTTCTTTTTTCAGGCAAGGTTTCATACTGTTGAAGTTCCCTGGTCGACAAAACGCGTTCGGCAAAGCGCATCTGACGCCCTCTCAGTTTTTCAATTCTCTCTATTTCAACGAGGTCCAGCCCCATTCCCAATATCATCTGAGCACTTCCCTTCTACTTTTCATCCCTGGCTATAATATAATGATAGGAGTCTCAAACAGAAAGGAGATCATCCCATGTTTGTCCGAACAGAATCTTTTCGGCAATTCATCCGTCTATACCCTGTAGTCACAGCTCTTGTAGTTATTCATATCGCTATTTTCCTTGCGATAAACTTACCACTCTTTCCGCAGCAGCTTATTTTTGAAAAACTGGCTGGCGTTAACGTATTGATCCATATGGGAGAATATTGGCGACTAGTAACACCGATTTTCGTTCATGTTGCTTTTACACATCTGCTGTTCAATTCATTCTCACTTGTTTTATTCGGGCCCGCGCTCGAACGTGCACTTGGCAAACTACAGTTCATTCTTGTTTATCTCGCATGCGGAGTTGCTGCCAATATAGCTACGCTTCTTCTGAAACCGCCCTATTACACGCATATCGGGGCAAGCGGCGCCATCTTCGGTTTGTTCGGCATCTATTTGTCCATCATTTTTTTAAAAAAAGAAGCGATGCCCCAACAAGGGAAGCAAGTGATCTTGCCGATTGCAGCGCTGGGTGTGATCATGACATTTTTCCAAGCAAATATTAACATCACTGGCCATATCTTCGGCTTGATTGCTGGCTTTTTAATCGGAACTGTTTTAATCAAAATTAGGCCTATCCGATTTCTGTAGTTCGCTCATGATGGCTATACCAAGCATAAATTTCCAATACATCCATTTGGTCCAAATGGGCGATTTCCGCATGACGGGAAGCTTCACCTGATTTTACCGATGCACTCACTGCAGCTAAATCTGCACGTTTTTGAAACCAACTGACACTTGCCTCCATTGACTGAATCCGATTTTTCTTCATGAGCATCGTGTGCTGTTCAATTGTCCTGTACCGCATTGTCAGTTGGGAACCAGTAAAATTCCAGCCTGCTGATTTATACTGAGCATATCCCCATAAAATGGCGATCGGAATCAAGATCGCTCCGAATAAACCATACGGCCAGAAAAATCCGGTGAGCACACCTGCAATGATGAAGGCGATGAGTGATTTTATAAACAGATAACGCCGTAACGAACGACTAGGAGCAGACTTAAAATCGTTTTTGAACATGTAGTCCGTCATATAGTCCTCTAATATATCTGCTATCTTGTTCCGCTTCACAACCGGAAGAAGGACCATGGAGGAACTTTCCAAATCAGTGGACGATCCTCCTGCACTCTCCAAAGATACACTTGCGTAGCCAAATGGTTGCCGAATCGGGCTCTCCTTAATCGTCAACGCTTGGATCCGGTGCAGAGGAACGGTCGTTGTTCTTTTTTCAAGTAACCCCCGCGTAATGATCAATTCATCTTTTACTTTCCTTACTGTAAAATCATTGTATTTGAAAAAGGCGATGGCAACAGACAGTAGCCAGGCGATCAAAAGAACGACGGCAACGATCCCAGAAATCAAAACCACCCCAAATTTGACCAGTTCTTGCATCTCATTGAACAATTTTTCATAAGGAATAAAGTTCTCAAACTGAAAAACGAATGCCAGGAATGCCGAAATAACAACCCCAGCCCTTCCCGAAGTTGAGGCGAGAAACAGAAGTTGTCTCGAAGTAATTTTATAAATGATATCTTCTTCCAAGCAGGCTTCCTCTACAACACTTGCCTGCATCTTATTTTTGGCGTCAGCAATGATCTTCTGTAAAGTCGCTGCATCTTCTTTTTTAATAGCAGTCAGCTCCGCTTCCGCCTTATCTCCTCCCGAACCGGCCGTTTCAACCTTCACCTTCACAAGACCAAGTGGACGATGGATAATGCTCTCAGACAAATCGAGACTTTGGATTCGGTCAAAAGGAATATATCTTTTTTTCTTCACAAAAAGCCCTTGCTCAATTCGGAGTTCGTTGTCCTCAACCCTATACGTAAACCGGAGCCAATTGATAACCATAGAAGCAATCATAAAAAGGACGAATAGTAAAAATAGGAGCTGCGGGAGCATGCTTAAAAGAGGCCCTTCTATCACAATTTTATTTTTGCCAAAAATAAAAAGGAAAATAAATGGAATGATGAGCTCTTTCAGCGAACGGACGAAATCATACAGCACAGTGATTGGATGCAGCCGTTTCGGTTCAAACATCGTCTTCAGCCACCCTTGCCAAAGCGGAAATTGAGCGACGAAGCTCCTCCGCCTCATGTATATCGACCGCTGGAATTTCGTGTACCGTAGCTGCAGTTGAGATAGAAACAGTAGCAAGATTATATTTCTTCAAAATTGGTCCCTGAGAAGTATCGACATGCTGGACCCTTACCATTGGTACAAGTGTTCGATGGATGAAAAAGACCCCGTGCTGAAGCTCAAGTTCATGCTCTGTCACTTCATACCGCCACCGCTTCCAACGGATGGTAGGGATGATAGAAATACTCAAAACCGTGATGATAAGTACTAGCCCGGATCCTGCGGCGATGATCCAAAGCGGCCAATCAAAAAAATACGTCAGCACTCCTAAGATACCAACTATAATCCATAATATCAGGGAATTAATGACTCCCATGATGCGCCATACTTTTAAACCTCGCTGTGAAATCCTTCGCGACGGTGGTCTGATCTCCATTGAATCTCCTCTTTTCTGAATGACAATTTCGCTGTAGGTTGTCTGGATATTTTAGATTTAACCTGGGGTATTCCCAGATAATTTTCAGAGTGAGATGTACTCCTTTAGGATTTCCTGTCCGTTCTACAGTTACTCTTAACTATTAGACCTTACTATCTACTCACCATATTCTAACAAAAAAACAACCGGATATCTCCGATTGTTTTTTCTACGTTTTATATTAAGGTCTACGATTTCCCGAACGACGCTGAGGTTTCCTGTGCCCTTTATAAGATGACTGGCCAGGTTTCCCTCTTCTGCCGCGTCCGCCCCGGTCTCCTCTAAAGGAATCACGCTTAGAAGGCAGCGGCTTTTCCTCTGTAATGTGGACTGGCGTTTTGTCCGGTTCTTTTGTGATTATTTTTAATGCCGCAGCAATGACTTCCACCGCATCATGTTCGTTCATTAGGTCAACAGCTGTGGATCTATATTCATCCAAGTTGCCCTCTTCAATTGTTTCATTCAATTTTTCCATTGTTACGCGTTGTTGGCCTTCGAGCGCTTCATCCCATGTAGGCGGACGCATTGGATTCATCCGTTTTTTCGTTGTTTGTTCAACGATTCGAAGATATCCCATTTCTCGCGGGCTGACGAACGTGACGGCGATCCCCTCTTTTCCGGCACGTCCCGTACGTCCGATACGGTGTACGTAGCTTTCCGGGTCCTGAGGGATATCGTAGTTATACACGTGAGTTACACCCGAAATGTCCAATCCACGTGCGGCTACGTCGGTCGCAACAAGCACATCCACTTTACCTTCTTTGAACTTACGTAAAACAGACAAGCGTTTCGCCTGGCTCAAATCGCCGTGGATTCCCTCCGCAGTGTATCCGCGAACGGTCAAAGCGTTGGACAACTCGTCCACACGGCGTTTCGTCCGGCCAAAAACAATGGCCAATTCCGGTGATTGAACATCAATCAAGCGTGAAAGAACGTCGAATTTCTCTCTTTCCGGCACTTTTACGAAAAATTGCTCGATTAATGGAACCGTCATTTCTCTTGCCTTTACTTTCACCAGTTCAGGCGATTTCATGAAACGTTCGCCAATGCGGCGGATCGGTTCCGGCATTGTGGCAGAAAAAAGCAATGTCTGTCTTTCTTCAGGAACAGTCTCCAAAATGGATTCGATATCCTCGATAAAGCCCATGTTCAACATCTCATCCGCTTCATCAAGTATGACTGTATGGACATTGCCCAATTTCAATGTACGGCGGTTAATATGGTCAAGGACACGTCCAGGCGTTCCAACGACAATTTGAGGACCTTTTTTCAACGCCCTGATTTGGCGCTGAATATCAGATCCGCCATAAACCGCAAGCACTCTGACCCGGCTGTCGATGGCAATTTTATATAGCTCCTCTGAAACCTGGATAGCCAGCTCACGCGTCGGAGCAATAATGATCCCTTGGACCGAATGATCTCTCGGATCAATTTTTTGAATCAAAGGAATTCCAAACGCCGCTGTCTTTCCAGTACCCGTCTGGGCCTGACCGATTAAATCCTTGCCTTCCATGCTGAGCGGAATTGTTTTTGCCTGTATCGGTGTAGCTTCTTCAAAGCCCATTCTATTGACTGCTTTTAAAATAGACGGACTCAAATTTAAATCTGAAAACTTCGTCAATGCTTCTCAATCTCCTTTTAAAACTTCAAGTTGAGGCAAACGCCCCACTTCTCGCGAAAACTATAAACGATGTTGCTAATTCTATCACTAAAATCTGATGGTGACAATTTCCACTCTATTGTCAGCCATCAGTTTTTTCAAAAAGGTGCCGCTAACTCTCACCTCAACCATCGATATTGAAAAATTCAGATGAGAGGTAACGGCACCTAAATGCAGGGGTGGCAGCCCCCGCCTCGAAACAATCCGCTTTATTCCTCAATTGTCAATGCTTCAACTACTTTTTCCATCTTCATGCCACGCGAAGCTTTGACAACAATGAGTTCGTTGCCAAAAATCTTTTCCTCAAGGGAGCGAATTAATTCATCCTGATTCTGGAATGAGAAAACGCGGCCCAAAGGGAATTTTTTTTCTGCACCATGCGCAATCCATTTCCCGAGCTCTCCATATGTATAAACATACTTTATTTTGGAAGGATCGATCTCTTCTCCGATTTGTTCATGGTATTCTTTTTCCTTGTCCCCAAGCTCAAGCATGTCCCCAAGCACTATAATCTTTTCCTTTTCACCGTCCATGCTTTCAAGCATCCCAATCACGGCGCGCAAGGCGGTTGGGCTTGAGTTGTAAGAATCGTTCAGAATAGTGGTTCCCTTGATTCCTTTGCGCCATTCCATTCTCATCGTAGACAGTTTTACGGAATTTAAACCGTTTTTCACATCAGCAACCTGCACCGAAAACTCCTTCGCTGCAAGCAATGCTGCCAATGCATTCATGACATTATGCTTCCCTGCAATAGGCAAAAATAGTGGCTCCTCCGAAAAAATAGATGCGGTAAATGAACTGCCTCTTTCTTCTAAAGTCCATTCTAACGGATAGGCGTCATTTTCTGTTGATTCTCCAAATGTTACCAGCCGTATGTTTTTTAGTGAAGCGGCTTTTTCCTGTAAGAGCGGCTCATTCCCCGGGTAGATAAAGAGACCGCCAGGGGCCAGACCTTCTGTAATTTCAAATTTCGCATTAGCAATTTCTTCGCGCGAGCCCAGATCAAGCAAATGAGCTTCCCCGATATTTGTAATAATGGCCACATCAGGTTGGCCAATTTTTGTCAGCAAGGATATTTCCCCCCTGCTACTCATCCCCATTTCGAGAATCGCAATCTCGGTTCTTTCTTCGAGTGCCAAAATGGTCAACGGAAGCCCAATATGATTATTAAAATTCCCTTCTGTCTTTTGAACACGGTACGTCTCACCAAGAACAGCCGCTGTTATATCTTTCGTTGTCGTTTTTCCGTTGCTGCCTGTTATTCCAACGACTTTTGCCGACAATTCATCGCGGTAAGACTTCGCCAGCTCTTGTAAGGCTAGCAGTGTATCTTTTACGATCAAAACTGGACCGTTAGTTGGCGGGTTTGGAACATCCTCCTGCCAAAAAACAGCCGCAGCTCCTTGATGAAGCGCCATTTCCGCATGCTTGTGTCCGTCAGTATGCTCTCCTTTAAAAGGAATGAACAAATTTCCTTGTAAAACTTTACGCGAATCGATGGATACGCCCTTTACAAGATGTTGTGTGTATTCAGTTATATCGTTTTCTATTTTGACCATTTTGGCTATCTGGCCAATTGTTCTTTGAATCATCGTGATCCCTTCTTTTTAAAAACTATGAATGATGTTTTGTTTTTCTTCGTAACGTTGTCTGCCCAAATCTACAAGCCGTTCAATCAACTCAGGGTATGGAACACCAGTATTTTTCCAAAGAAGCGGGAACATACTGGCTGGAGTAAAACCAGGCATTGTATTTACCTCATTGATCAGCACCCTTCCGTCTGACGTCACGAAAAAGTCCATACGTGCAAGACCTGAACAATCCAGTGCTTTATAGGCCATAAAAGCCATCTTGCGAATCTCATCGTAGCTCTTTTCAGGAATGTCAGCAGGAATCATAAGTTCAGTCGTATCATCCGCATATTTCGCTTCATAATCATAGAATTCTTTTTTAGGGACAATTTCTCCCGCAACCGAACATGCGAGTTCATCATTCCCCAGGACACCAACCTCAACTTCTCTTGCAATGACGCCTTCTTCGATAATAATCTTCCTGTCATAGCGAAAGGCATCTTCAAAGGCGGCTTCCAATTCGTCACGATTATCACATTTGCTGATTCCGACACTCGAACCAAGGTTGGCAGGTTTTACAAAGCTCGGATACCCGATTTTCTCTTCCACTAGCTTATATGCCGCTTCTCGATCTGCATCCCATGTACTGCGGATGAAAGAAACATACTCCACCTGTTCCAAACCAGCCTGTGCAAAAATATTCTTCATGACCACTTTATCCATACCAGCAGAAGAAGCAAGCACGCCATTTCCAACATATGGGATATTTAAAATTTCAAGCAGCCCCTGAACTGTTCCATCCTCTCCGTTGGGGCCATGGAGGAGCGGGAACACCATATCATAATCCGTATTTAAGGACTGAGGCATCAATTCTTTGCCGCCATTTGGAAACTGTAGTTGTTTTATATCCTGAATAGTCTCCGTAATTTGCGGACCTTGAATCCATTTTCCTTCTTTTGTAATGAAAATCGGAAAAATGTCAAATTTATTCATATCAAGTGCATGTATGACCGCTTTTGCAGTTTGCAGCGAAACTTCATGTTCAGCAGATTTTCCACCGTATAACAAACACAATTTCATTTTATTATCCTCCATCTCCATAACATCTTTTTAATTTTACCATGATTTTTAATAAAACAAAGAAGAAAAATAAAATCGTTATGGCGGACAGGACCGATTCTTCGGAAGGCTGTAATAACTGCTTTCGCGCGCTTTATTCCGTCCAATTTTATCGTATGCCTATTGAGTGTAGCTGGTGAAATTGCTTGGAATGCACAGGGGCAGACTTCACTGAATATTGGAGGTTACAGTAGGAATGTGTGCCGATGCAAGCTTGTCCGTTCTACAAATTTTTAAAGAAAAGTTCATTTATTATGCTAGAATAATATAGGCGGCTCTTTTCTATAAAGATGCCGATCACAACTTTATGGAGGTCCATCTGTCATGAAATTCGGTTTATTACCGCGCATTATACTTGCCATTGTGCTCGGTATCTTAATAGGGTTTGTCTCACCTGTTCCTTTGATACGGGGCTTCGCTACGTTCAACGGATTATTTGGGAACTTTCTAGGCTTCATCATTCCCTTGCTGATTATCGGCTTTATCATTCCAGGAATCGGCGCTATTGGAAAAGGAGCAGGAAAGCTTCTTGGTTGGACTGCAGCCATCGCATACATTTCTACAATTGGCGCTGGCCTGCTTGCGTTTATTACTGCAAAAGCACTCTATCCTTCTATTTTGGCCAACCAATCGCTAAAGAAGTTTACCAATCCAGAAGAAGCACTTTTAAAACCTTACTTTAAAATTGAGATGGAACCACTTATGGGCATCATGACTGCCCTGCTGTTATCCTTTGTCATCGGAATTGGCATTGCAGCGGTTAAAAGCGATCTGCTTTTGAATTTGTCCAATGACTTCAGAGACATCATTCATCTTGTCATCGAAAAAGTGATCATTCCTTTATTACCCATCCACATTTTAGGTATATTTGCGAATATGACCCATGCCGGCCAAGTCGGTTCTATATTGAGCATCTTTATCAAAGTTTTTGCCATGATTATTGTACTTCATATAACCTATTTAATCATTCAATATACGATTGCCGGTTCCGCGCAAAAAAGGAATCCTTTTTCTATGTTAAAAACGATGAGCCCAGCTTATTTTACAGCACTTGGAACACAGTCTTCCGCAGCTACAATTCCTGTTACTTTAAAACAGGCCAAGAAAATTATTAAACAAGAAAGAGTTGCAGATTTTACAATCCCATTGCTTGCAACAATCCACTTGTCCGGGAGTACCATTACTTTGGTTAGCTGCTCCATGGCCGTTATGTTCATGCAGGGACACAGTTATGAATTGACGACCATGCTCCCTTTCATTTTGATGCTTGGCATTACGATGGTAGCAGCACCCGGCGTTCCAGGTGGAGCCGTAATGGCTGCAATCGGCCTGTTGGAATCCATGCTTGGATTTGGCCCTGCAATGACCGCTTTAATGATCGCTCTATACATTACTCAGGACAGCTTCGGAACAGCCTGTAATGTTACAGGTGATGGAGCAATTACAGCAATCATGGATAAAATCAGCCATGATTCGGTCGAAGATGGCCGTACAGCCATGTAGCCAACAGGCCTCCTGCTAAGGGGGGCCTTTCTTTTTTGGCTAACCTATATCCTGCTGAATTCGGATCATTTTTGGTGCATTTGAATTTTCCTTCCCTTCCTCTGCTAGGATCTCCCTCTCCTCTTTGAAACTTTCATCTATAAAAAAATCCAGCCTCCCTATGAAGGTAGCTGGACCCATAAATATCTATTCCAACAATGCCTGCCATTCCCCGGCCTTCCGGTCGAGGACGAGTCTGGCATTAGGCGCATGTCTGCTTAATTGTAAATATTCCTCGTACATTTCATCCCTATCTATAAAGTCTCCGACTATCCAAATGGGCACTTCCATTTTCAACCGGTCGCCCGTCACTTTGTCAAAGGAAAATACGATTCCTTCTTTCATCTGTCCGCCCAATATCTGTATGATGTCTGCCGGAATGAAAGGTACCGGACGGTACTTTCGGCGCCCAAACAGGGTTCTTTCCCTTCCTGGACTCATTCTATTTGAAATGACCACACCAATCATGGCAAAGAAGTGTTCCCATTTTTTATAGTAAGTCTTATTGAATATACCGTCTCCCTCTGCCAAGTAAAAAAATTGATTCCCAAGCATTCTGTAAAAGGGAGGTCTCAAAGGTGATTTGATATGGCTTAAATAGAGGAATTCAGCAAGTTCCTGTCCTGTCAACTCATTCAATTCTTCCTCATCTGAAAAATCAACCCAGCAAAATTCTTCATAACGAAAAACGTCATCTTCTAGCAATTGTTCAACATTTTCACTTGTGATGAAATTCAGCCGGGTATGCATGTTATAGTAGCCATCTTCGAATTGATGTTTAAGTAATAGAAGATTTGACGGCTTTACAGGAATTCCTTTCATAAAATCGGAAAACTGAATGCCAGATGACAAGATATACCGAGCAGTATGATTCATGTGTATGTATATAATATTTCCCTCAGCTGCTTGATTTTTCAACGAGATTTCCCCCAAAAATATATTCATACAATATACCTATAATCTATATATTAACAAATATTTGTTATGACTTTTATTACATATTGACAACAAATTGATCGGATTCGTAACGACTACTTAAAAATTGGTTATGTAGTGATTAGAAAATGAACTGACACTCCGAAATCATTAAGCAATAATCAAATGGCCTTAGCGTATTTGCGCCCAGATTTCGAGCCTCCGCTCGATAAATTTCCACTGGCTTTGACTTTATTCAGCCGGGTTTGAACCCCACTGAATGGATTACCAATATGCATTCATCTCACCACTTATAGAAGTGGGAGATTTCTGCTAAATAAAGTTAAAAGAATTTAACTGAGCAAATCCAAATTTGGAAGACTTCCGTCCCGGACTTCTGATCATTGTAGCCAACGATATTCTTCACTGGCTACGCACTTTCCGGAAAAGCCCACATAAATAATGATAAAAGTTGCCTGGTATTGGGTAAAGTATGAATGAAGAAAGCTGCCTGGTAAGTATAGAATTGCTTTCAAAGGATTATTCACAATTATCATATATAGCGTCCTATGGCCCCAGCGGCATCAGGTGGCCAGCCCCCCCCTTAATAACAATTTTATGAAATGGAGGAGGTGAAGCCTTGCTGCATATATAACAGAGCAAGGCGCTCCATTGTTTGCATTGAAACTTTTACTTGTATTTTTTTTAATAGGAATAACAGCCTTTTTTGTTGCATCCGAATTCGCGATTGTAAAAATACGGAGTTCTCGGCTGGATCAACTAATTGTAGAAGGCAACAAAAAAGCATCAGTGGTCAAGCAAATCATTTCAAATTTGGATGGGTACCTGTCCGCCACCCAGTTAGGTATTACCGTTGCTTCTCTTGGTCTCGGATGGCTCGGTGAGCCGACAATCCAGATGATTTTGATGCCTTTGTTTGAAAGGTTTGAAGTGCCGAGTTCACTCACAGGAATACTATCTTTTTTAATAGCTTTTATCACAATTACATTCGTCAGTGTTATTCTCGGCGAACTGGTACCAAAAAACCTAGCCATATTCAAACCTGAAGCAGTCGCTCTTGCCGTTTCAACCCCACTTGTTTGGTTTTATAAAATTCTTTTTCCTTTCGTATGGCTTTTAAACAGGACAGCTCGTATAGTGACAAGGTTATTCGGCGTCAAATCAACATCTGAAAGCGAGGTTGCCCATTCTGAGGAAGAGCTTCGCATTATTTTATCAAACAGCTTGAAGAGCGGCGAAATTAATCAATCGGAATATCGATATGTCAATAAGATTTTCGAATTCGACAATCGGGTTGCAAAGGAAATCATGGTTCCAAGAACAGAAGTCGTGACAATCGATGAATCGGCATCCATTGAAGAAATCATGAGCACATTGAAAGAAGCACGACTGACCCGTTATCCGATAACGGAAGATGGTGACAAAGATAGAATATTAGGCGTAGTCAATATAAAAGAATTTTTAACAGATTGCATCGAGGGAAATTGCAAAGGTTCGCAACCGATTATTAACTACATCAAGCCGGAAATTAGTGTGATTGAAACGATTCCGATCCAGCGGCTTCTATTAAAAATGCAAAAAGAAAGAAGCCATATGGCTGTTCTTGTTGATGAATATGGCGGAACTGCCGGAATCGTGACAGCGGAAGATATATTAGAAGAGATTGTTGGAGAGATACGGGATGAATTCGATGATGATGAAATACCGCTAGTGAGAAGATTGGGAGATGAACATTTTCTTTTAGATTCAAAAGTATTAATCGAAGAAGTAAACGACCTATTGGGTATAGATTTACAGTGCGAAGACATTGACACAATTGGCGGATGGCTCCTAACGCAAAAATATGACCTACAGCAAGGCGACACGATCGAAGATGAGGGATACAAATTTCATGTAAAAACAATGGAAGGCAACCACATCTGTGAAGTTGAAGTGACAGCATAAAAGACAGTTTTCCATTTTATTTCCGAGGAAATGATCTATTTCGACAATCATTTCTCCCTTAATCTTGACTAAAAAAAGACATATTTCAAAGGCTATTCCACCAATTGTGCTGACGACCTGATGTAATAATGCTATACTTCTTTTAGCAATTCGTCATCTAAAAGGAGTATATTTGAATGATATCAGAATGGCTTACAGTTATTGAAAATTGGCTGATAGACTACGGAGTGCTAGGGCTAATAATCGTCTCGTTTACGGATTCCGCTTTTTCACCGATCATTCCCGATTTATTGTTAATCCCAATGGGCATTGCGGCACCCGACCAAGTTTGGTTGTATGCTTTTTACACTACTGTAGCTTCCGTTTTGGGAGCACTGCTTGGATGGTATATCGGAAAGAAACTAGGAAGGCCCATTTTACTCCGTTTTATCAAGGCGGATAAAATAGACAAAGTAGAATATTACTTTGAAAAATACGGTGCAATGGCAATTTTAATAGCAGCCTTTACCCCTGTCCCTTATAAAGTTTTCACGATTTTTTCAGGCATTTCCAAGGTGAGGATCAAGACGCTCATTTTTTGGTCTATCCTGGGAAGAGGAGGGCGCTTTTTCCTTGAGGCAGCAATTATTGCGGCCCTCGGTGTCAAAGCCAAACCCTTCATTGAAGAAAATTTTACTTTGATCACACTCGGCATTGGCGGGCTTGCGGTTATCTCCTTCATTATATATCGCTTGATCCTTAGCAGAAGAAAAGCAGCAACAACCAAATAAAACAACAATGCGGGCCAGTACAATGTACCAGCCCGCTTCGTTTTTTATTCTACATGGTATTCTGTATACCCTGGAACAGCCTGTACTTCATCGAGAACTTTGAAAAGTTCCAGCCGAGATTTCGTAACTGAAATATCTACTCCCAGTTCAGCAAGACTATCCATAAATTTTTCGAGTTGTTCATGATCTCTATGCAAAAAGACCACCCCATTTAAGATTTAACATCTTATACTTATTTTAACGCACTTTTCAACTGATTTGAATCGCTTTCAGAAAAAAATAAAAAATATGTGTCCAAAATTAAAACAATCTTGTTCAATATTCCCTGTTTTTCAAACAATAAACTTCCTTTCGAGAATATTATGATAGAAAATGCTCGTTTATCGACACACAACTCGGAGTGAGATAATGGATGCCTTCCTTTCGGAAAAATACTGGCCAAGCTCTACAGAAAAGTGTCCTTTGGCTACAGAGTAATTGGCCAAGTCAACGACATCCTGTCACTTCACTTGCACTAGAATTCCTGTGTGTCACAGTCGGGCGATACAACGGCATCTGTTGCTTTTTCTGCACGAATCCTTCCTGTACAGAGACACTAAACGGACGTAGCGTGATGATCTTTTAGGAGTTTTATGCACTAAACAATGAAAACAGGCCTTCCTATTTGGAAGTACCTGCAGGGTAATTCAGTTCCAACCGGAAAGATCTTCTTGAGTTGTACCATTTAGTTTCTTCACTTCACCTTTTACCTTGTCCAAAGTTAACACAAACTTTCTTTCATCTGAATCTCTCATAGGAAGGCCTGCTCTCTTAATAAAAAAACATGTCAAATCGTTGATTTCTTGTCAGAAAATGTGAAAGACCGTAAAAAGTCGATCCCCTTTCTTTTCTTTCGGTTCCGGGCATTTTCCATCATGTCAAATAGTTGTTGATCCCGTTCCCGATCTTCAATTTTTTCTGTTAGCCGTTCCACCTGGAGCGCAAGCTTCTTATTGATTTCAGCCAGATTCGTCTGTTGCTCCTCTAACAGAGTGATTTTTTCACAAAGCTTGTCAATGTTCAATTTCGCGTCTTGCTCTTCAGGAACAGCCACCAGGACTTCTATCTTTCCCGATTGGCCTGCGGTTATTTCAGCCGCCTGATCCACTGTCATTCCATCCCTTGTCATTCTTTCGATCATTTCCTGAATCTGTGAAATATCCTTCTCCCTGAAAATCCGCCCATTATTCGGACCACGCTCAAAATAGTATCCTTTGGATTCTAACACAACAGCATAATTTCTGAGGGTACTGACCCCTAATCCCAACTCCATGGCTGCCCCGGAAGTATACAACACTTTTTCCATCTCCGACCCTCCCCAGATTTGGTTGTACTAATAATATTCCACTAAACAGAGGGCTTGACCTGCCTCTAATAATGTAGATTGAAAGGGAGACATGTCTTTCGTTTTACAATTTTTTTATGGAGCAGTTTTTACGTCTAGAAAAGTTATGAATGACCTTTACCTATAAGATCAAATACCCTTGGCGTATTTGCGCCCGGATTTTATCGAGTTCCACTCGATACATTTCCTCTGAAAATCTGTGGCATCCGCCAAAGACTTTAACTTATTCAGCCGGGGGTTGAACAACCACTGAATGAAATACTAATATACACTCATCTCACCACCTACAGAAGTGGGAGTTCTGCCGAATGAAGTTAAAATCCCCTAAGACATTAACTTTCATTACTTCATCATCGACAAAAACCAGACAGCATGGTTTTGTTCATCTGCAGCGGCTCGACGAAACAGATGCTGAATATATGGATGTTGTGCTTTATCAGCAATTTCATGGTAAAAATCGACTGTTTCTTGTTCATCCTCGAACGCGAATTTTAAACCATCTGTAAAATTGTTTGGACATTTTTTTGTGACTTTGGGATCAGGCTGTTGATTCATCATAAGCATATAAATAGCTGAAATATAATGGAAATGACGGATTTCATCATTTCGGATTTCACGTATGATCTTTTTTTCCCTCTCTGAAGGTGCCATTTCTATCAACTTTCCGTAACAGGCAATAGCACTGTATTCACCATTAACCGCGTTAGCAATATCCCTTTCCAGCCTTTGATCAATAGTAAACTCCATAAAAATCCCTCCCCATTTTTCAACTATCGTATGCTGGACAGCTAGGATGGTGATTAAGATGAAGTTCCCTTATACCGCAAGATGAGCCCAATACCAAAGAACACACTGAAAAAAAGGCAGTGAAAATTCACCAGGTCCTAATAGAGCATAGCTAAGGAAATATTGTCTAAAAAAACCGTACTGTCCGAGTAAAAGAGATACTGTTCAAAAAAGCGGAATACTGTCTAGAAAAAAGAAATACACTCCACTTAGACCGACATACCGCCCCAAAAAAGAAATACATCCCATATAAGAGATACTATCTGTAAAATTCACGTACGTTCTTTTATCTTTGAAAAGAATCGGAATAAACCTTCAATAAAAAACCCCGTTCCAGGGAACGGGGTTTTTCTTATGCCTGCCACGGACGACTCGCCACAGCAGGTCTTTTTTGGGGAAGTTTTTTTGTGCCTAATTCTTCGCGGGTCATCCGCCGCGGTTCCATTCCTTTCTCAATTCTTGATTTGAGAGCATTCGGCATGGAATACAAATTGGGCGGTAAAAATACACGTTTTGAAGCTGAGCTGCAAATTGGGCATTCAGCGCTTTCCTTGTTTCCCTCCATTGATTTGAAAAACAAGGTGAATTCCCCACAATCATTGCAGTGAAATGTATAGCTTGGCAAGATATCGCCCCTTTTTATGCGTTTACTTCTATTTTGGTGTAATATCTTTATCGAAAATCTGGGTAGGAATCGCTACTGTACAGCAGGCATTCGGAATATCTACAATTCCAGCTACCCGCCCCTCAACTGGTGCAGAACTCAACAACATGTAGGCCTGCTCACCTGTATAACCTTGCGTTTTTAAATACTCTATCGCATTTAGGCATGCTCTGCGGAAAGCCGTGTTTGCATCTAAATAATGCTGTTTTCCATCTTTTTCATCCACTGATATCCCCTCAAATACGAGGAAGTCCGAATATAAAGGATCAACTGGCCCCGGCTTGAACATTGGGTTGTCCTTAATCATATATTTCGCCATCCCGCCTTTGATGACATCAACCTTCAAGTCGATCCATCCAGACATCTCGATTCCACCGCAAAATGTGATTTCTCCATCCCCCTGTGAGAAATGGAGGTCTCCTACTGATAATTTCGCTCCGTCTACAAATACTGGGAAGAAGATTCTTGAACCTTTGGATAGATTCTTAATGTCACAGTTTCCGCCGTTTTCCCTTGGGGGCACTGTTCTGGCTCCCTCTGCAGCCACCCTGTCAAACTCAGCGCCCTTCAACGTTCCAAGCACTGCACTTTCCGGCGTAGGCAGATTCGCAAGCGGAGGAGTCCTGTCTGGATTCGTTGCTTTTAACTCTTCTTCTCGCTTATTCCACTCCTGCAACAACTCCATAGATGGCGCTACGCCAATCAGGCCGGGATGGACAATTCCTGCAAATTTGACTCCAGGAACATGGCGTGACGTTGTATAGATTCCTTCAAAATCCCAAATAGACTTCTGAGCTTCAGGATAATGGTCAACAAGGAAGCTTCCGCCATTTTCCTTCGCAAAAATTCCGTTGAATCCCCATTCATAGCCCTGATGGGCACCAACATCTAATATGTCAACTACCAATAAATCTCCCGGCTCAGCACCATTGACATAAACCGGTCCACTCAGCACGTGGACTCGTTCCAGGTTCACTTTTCGGATATCTTCCGAATCATCGTTGTTTTTAATCTGTCCATCCGTCCATTCCTTGCAGTCCATCCGGAACGCCGTTCCGGGATCCACTGCAAATGCTGATGGTATATCCGGATGCCACCTGTTGTGCCCTGGGTGGGCCTGCTCTTCCATCGGTTTGCTAAGATCTAACTTAAACAAAGTCTTCGGCATCTTTCTTCCTCCCCCATTATTTTATGTAAAATCATTTTCAGCAAAACATTGTATACCCTTTCATTATATGATAATAATCATCACCAATCAAATTTTTCGGATAATTTAATCTACTCAATAAAAAAGAAGAATATTGCTACTAAGCTACGTTTCTTCTCTCATAGAACTCTGATAAATTGCATCCTGTCTCTCAAATCCGTTCTCGAAATGAGACTCCCAATTTTCAGACAACCATTTTAGATTGACGAATAAGCAGTTCCAGTTAGTATATAAGTGCTCCCAATCATGAGTAAAATGTTCTTCAGCAGCATCTTGATGCAAGGCAGACATGCTACCTTTGTCAGCGGATAAGTAAACCCATTTCACATAAATGCACTCCCAATTTCAAAGATGTAGTCGATACTGACCTTCCCTTTAAATCGAAGAAGCTGATAAACCTGCCAGCTTCTTCGTATCTCTCTACACTTCTTTAACAAGCGACTGGCATTGATCTGCAATTGTCTGTAAAAATTTTGCTGCTGGTGCACCATCAACCACCCGGTGATCGAATGTCAGGCTGAGTGGAATCCTCTCTTTTTGTACAACCTCTCCATCTTCCAAAACAAGATAGGGCTCTATTTTACCGACACCAAGAATACAGGCCTCCGGTGGATTGATAATCGGCGTAAAGAACTCTATTCCAAATTTCCCAAGATTTGTTACTGTAAAAGTACTACCTTTCAGTGCTACATCCGACAAATTTTTGGAAGCCACTTTCTTTGCAAGTACCTTCAATTCTTTATCCAGTTGTATGAGTGACAATCGGTTGGCATCTTCAAGAACTGGCACATATAACCCTTCCGTTGTATCCACTGCCATGCCCAAATGAACCTTTTCATGCATGGTGATTTTTTCCCCTTGAACATGAGCATTGATAGCAGGATGCTGCTCAAGTGCTTTGACGGTCGCGTAAGAAATAAGACTGTTCCAACCCATGTTTGATTCGGTTTCCTTACGCCTTTTTCCCAGCTCCGTCACATCCACCCACGTGGTTAGGGTCAGCTGCGCAGATTCATGCAGGCTTGTCATCATCCTGGATGCAATTGTTTTGCGAATATTTGACATCTCTTTCGCGGTCCTGGTTTCTTTCTGTACTTCCCCACCTTCAACTGCATTTTTGATGTCTTTTTCAATAATTGTTCCGTTTTTCCCTGTACCTTTCACATCTGTCAGATTCACGTTCAGATCCTTTGCAAGCTTTCTTAGTCTTGGAGAAATGCTGACAAACGAAACTGCATGAATCTTTTCTTCGTTAATTTTATTATCGACCTTTAGTTCTGATTCTTTAGAACTATCCAAGACTTTCGTTTCAACTTTAGCAAGAACATCCCCGACTTTAGCTGATTCTCCTCTTTTGACTAAAATTTCACTGATTGTTCCTTCCGTTTCAGCTTCTATTTCAAAGACGGCTTTTTCCGTTTGCACCTCGACAAGCACGTCTCCTTCTTCAACGGAATCTCCTTCTTCTACATGCCAAAAGACAATGAGACTTTCTTCAATTTCATCGGATGTTCTGGGCATTTCTACTTCAAACATGCACTTCACTCCCTAAGATGCGATCAATATGTCTCCATTAATTCTTTTACCGATTTATAAATAGAATCCGGACCAGGAATAACAAAATCTTCTAGTGGATCACTGTATGGAATCGGCACGTCCGGAATAGCAAGTCTTCTGACTGGAGCCTCCAATTCGTATAAGGCTTCTTCTGCAATAATCGCTGAAATTTCAGCCGTCATGCCGTAGGAAAGATAATCTTCATCAACAACAACAAGACGGTGAGTCTTTTTAACAGATTCGATGATTGTATCTTTGTCAATTGGTTTCAAGGAGCGCAAATCTATGACTTCCGCTTCAATGCCTTCTTTGGCCAATTTTTTAGCCGCCTGCACTGCATAATGTGTCATCATCTGAACTCCGACAATCGTTACGTCACTGCCTTCGCGTACAACCTTCGCTTTATCAAGAGGCACAGTATAGGCATTCTGAGGAACATCTCCAACAGACTCATCCAGTTGATCCATCCAGCCCAAGCCTTGCAAAGATTTGTGGAACATGAAAAATACCGGATTATCATCTCGGATAGCAGATGTCATCATACCTTTTAAATCATACGGAGTTGAAGGAGCTACTACTTTCAACCCAGGCATATGTGCAAAAGTGGCATATAGAGTTTGCGAGTGCTGCGCTGCATCATTGTATCCACCGCCGACCGCAGTCATCAGCACCATTGGAAGTTTGACGCTACCTCCTGACATATACTGGATTTTCGCCATATGATTGTAAATTTGGTCCATGCATACGCCGAAAAAGTCGACAAACATCAGCTCTGCAATTGGCCGCATGCCTTCTGCTGCTGCGCCGATAGCCGCTCCAATGATGGCTGTCTCCGAAATCGGCGTATCAATAACACGCTCGGCACCGAATTTATCGAGAAGGCCCTCAGTCGATCCAAAAATCCCTCCGTATTTACCAACGTCCTCTCCAAGAACAAACACTTTATTATTCTTGTCCATCTCCAGAGCAATTGCCTCGGCCATAGCTTTATTTCCAGTCAATAAGCGTTTCTTTGTCGTCTCCATCAATGATTTGTCTCCTTCCCGTTCGATTTTTTTATCAATTAGGTTCAGGCTCAAAATCTTTAATTGAACATATCAGCAAGCGCTGCTTCGGGTTTCGGCAACTCGCTTTCCCTTGCAAAATTGTATGCTTCATCGACTTCCGCCTTTACTTTCGATTCGATTTCTTCTACTTCGGATACATTCACACCGTAGTCGTCGATCAGAAGCTTCCGTATTCTCAAAATCGGATCACGCTCTTTTAAAGAAGGCACTTCTTCTTTTTCACGATACAACTCCGGATCCCCCTGGAAATGCCCTTGATACCTGAACGTCTCAATTTCAATAATGCTCGGGCCCTCGCCATTCCGGGCTCTCTTTATAGCCGCTTCTGATATTTTATACATCTCGATTGGATCATTATTTTTTACATAAGCGCCCTCAATTCCGTATGCCGATGCCCTTAGATCATTCGATTCAATGGCAGTTGAAGCCTTTTTCGAGACAGAGATTCCATAAGCATTATCCTCAATAACCAAAATCAACGGCAATTTCCAAAGCGCGGCCATATTTAGCGTTTCATGAAAAGCTCCCGAGTTTGCCGCTCCTTCGCCCAGGAAGGTGACCGCTACCCAGTCTTTTCCTTTCATTTTTGCTGCTAGCGCCGCACCGGCTGCCTGCGGAATCCCTGCTCCGACAATCCCGCTGCAAGAAAATTTTACATCCGGATCAAACAAATGCATGTGCCCACCTTTTCCTTTTGAGAGGCCCGTTTCCTTTCCGAAAATTTCTGCAGTCATCCGCTTCAAATCGACCCCTTTCGCAATCGCATGATGATGCGGACGATGTGGGGATGTCACCGTATCATCTTTCGTCAAATGAGCACAAATCACCGCGGCTGGCTCCTGTCCCGTTGACAAATGCATCTCTCCCGGAACCGTTCCTGCCCCTATATTAAAAACAGGAGTCTTCCCCTCCAAATACACTTCAGTCATTTGATCCTCGTAGTAGCGGCTCTTCGTCATCATTTCATACATCCACTTCAACTTGTCCAAAGGTACTGTCATATTTACTCCTCCTTCTTTTTTAAAAAATCTATGTATGATAGATAGCAAGATTTATTCCAACATTCTAACCCTCGATTTCAACGCTATTCGATAAAAAAATTGTCCCATTTCGGTACAAATGTCCTGCTGAAAGTGAGACACTGTACCAAAATGGGACGTTCGTGTGCAAGCCTTGGTTCGTGGGAGGGAATCGATTGATTTAAAAATGCTGGGCGGAACCTGCTTCCGGTCCGTGATCTTAGCATTGTAAGAAATCTAGACACTTTCAGAGGAGCGTGAAGCCCGATTTGCTTGGCAAACACCTGCGTTTGGTTCGAAATAGGGGAACCCGGTTTATTTTCGGAAATGTGAGGAGCGTTCCTAAATCAAATTCTCGCATTGGTTCCATTTTTTTCCATAAAACAACTTACATTTGCTCCAAACCCGGGATTGTGCGATTTTATGATTTATTGTGCGAAATATGAAATTATCGTGCGATTTCCAGGTTTATTGTGCGAACGACTGTTTTCAGTCATGCAGGCTTGTTCCTAAATCAAGTACGCGAAGACTATATTTAGTTCGAAACCCGGGATCGTGCGATTTTATGGTTTATTGTGCGAAAATCGGAATTATCGTGCGATTTTTCGATTTTTCGTGCGAAAAATGAAATTATCGTGCGATTTCCAGGTTTATTGTGCGAACGGCTGTTTTCAACCATGTAGGCTTGTTCCTAAATCACGTACGCGAAGACTATATTTAGTTCGAAACCCGGGATCGTGCGATTTTATGGTTTATTGTGCGAAAACCGGAATTATCGTGCGACTTTTCGATTTTTCGTGCGAAAAATGAAATTATCGTGCGATTTCCAAGTTTATCGTGCGAACCCTATTTTTCAGGACATGCGCTCGTCCTAAATCAGGTTCCTTCCCAATTTTTCAATTAAACCGAAATCCAGAAATCGGGCGAACGCCGATTTTCATATTAAAGTTATTCAAATTACAGAAAATATTCTCTTCCCTTCGTTCCCCCGGAATGGCACAAGCTCATAGTACGAATTAGCCTATAGGCAGAATAACGGGAGGACATACCCAAGAAACTACACATTTCTCTTACCGTAATTGTATCGCTAATCAGTAATTTATAATCCTGCAGCGCGCGGATGTGGGCATCTTTGCAATTATACATACAAACTGAGCATTGCCAGTTGCCATGCAGGCGGATCATAGGAAGAATTGAACAACTTGGACAACAGACCCCCTTTAATAAATCAGCATGAGTGATCTTAAAATATTTGAGAGGATCATAGTCACTAGGAGTATGTGCCGTGACTAAAGCTTTGGCAAAAGGCCACAACTCTTCCTTTGTAAAAATCTCTTTTGGATATTTTAATTTAAATTGTTCTATCTTGTTATCGATGTTTATGCTGCGGGTAATTTTATCATAATAAGAGGGGTTACTTGTTGTTTCAATAATAGTGGAAGAGTTACTGAGGATTATGAGCGACTCTACAGGAATATCCTCCATTCCATTGCTTTTCATCCAATTTTTAAATTGTAGCTGTTGTCGCCTTATTTGAGAAATCGGGTCAAGCAAGCCTCTCTTGTTTCCATTTGAAGATTGCTGTATCAGCTGGTTGAAATGATGATCTAGGAAAAGGCTGCCACCGTAATTTTTGACATCAATTATAGTGAAGAAGCGAGAGGACAGAAGAAGTGTATCAATTTGAAAAAAATAGCCCTGCTCATTTTTAAGCCTCAAATCATGAAGAATGAAAAATTCATCTTGAGGCAAAAAGGTTAAGTGGTAATCTAGGGACCTTTCACCCCGTTCCCCGGACTGCCGTTTATGTAACTCTTCTTTTATCCACTCCCATTGTGGATGACCTGGATTTAGTCTAGATATTAACGCCTCCAATTTTTCAACTTTATTATTTTTCCCTCGGCTTTTAATAACCATTGAATCAACTCCTACTCAATCGTTAAAATACCATTCGACAAAATCACCTAAACTCCTCTTTTTTATTGATTCCTCTTCTGGACGTGCAGTTCACACAAGTAGACGGAAGCTTCGCGAATACGAAGCTTATTTTTTGAGACGCGGGATCGTGCGATTTTATGATTTATTGTGCGAAATATGAAATTATCGTGCGATTTTCAGGTTTATTGTGCGAACGGCTGTTTTCAACCATGTAGGCTTGTTCCTAAATCACGTACGCGAAGACTATATTTAGTTCGAAACCCGGGATCGTGCGATTTTATGATTTATTGTGCGAAAACAGAGATTTTCGTGCGACTTTTCGATTTTTCGTGCGAAATATGAAATTATCGTGCGATTTTCAGGTTTATTGTGCGAAAGACTGTTTTCAACCTTACAGGCTTGTTCCTAAATCACGTACGCGAAGACTATATTTAGTTCGAAACCCGGGATCGTGCGATTTTATGATTTATTGTGCGAAAACAGAGATTTTCGTGCGACTTTTCNTTCCTAAATCACGTACGCGAAGACTATATTTAGTTCGAAACCCGGGATCGTGCGATTTTATGATTTATTGTGCGAAAACAGAGATTTTCGTGCGACTTTTCAATTTATCGTGCGAAATATGAAATTATCGTGCGATTTCCAGGTTTATCGTGCGAAAGACTGTTTTCAACCTTACAGGCTTGTTCCTAAATCACGTACGCGAAGACTATATTTAGTTCGAAACCCGGGATCGTGCGATTTTATGATTTATTGTGCGAAAACAGAGATTTTCGTGCGACTTTTCAATTTATCGTGCGAAATATGAAATTATCGTGCGATTTCCAGGTTTATCGTGCGAAAGACTGTTTTCAACCTTACAGGCTTGTTCCTAAATCACGTACGCGAAGACTATATTTAGTTCGAAACCCGGGATCGTGCGATTTTATGATTTATTGTGCGAAAACAGAGATTTTCGTGCGACTTTTCGATTTTTCGTGCGAAATATGAAATTATCGTGCGATTTCCAGGTTTATTGTGCGAACACCAACTTTCAGCCTGCAAGCCCAACTCCTAGATCAGGGACATGCTCGAATTTCATTTTCACCATAAGTCCGGAGCCTACGTTTGGTTCAAAATCCGGAAATCACGCGAACGCCAGTACTCCTCATAAAAAAAGAAGCCTCGCCCCGCGAAGCTTTCCTTATCTTACTCCATATCTTTCCATCTGCCTGTATAGGGTACTACGGGAAATTCCCAGATGCCGGGCTGCCCTGCTGTAATTTCCCTCACACATTTCAATCGATTGCATCAATGCCTGCTTTTTTATTTCATCTTTGATTGGCAACTCTTCTTTTGCCAAAAAGGATGAATCACCGAACAATTCTGCAGGCAGATCCTTCGGCATCAGTTTGTTTCCAGCTCCTTTTACGATTGCCCGTTCTAATATATTTTGCAATTCACGGACGTTTCCAGGCCACTCATATTGTTGTAAAGCGTCGTAAAAAGAAGGTTCGACTTTAAGTGGCGCCCTGCCAATTCGCATGGCAAGTTTCTCTATGAAATATTCTGCCAAACGGGGAATGTCATCGCGCCGTTCCCTTAACGGAGGCAGGATGAGCGGAATGACGTTCAGCCTGAAAAATAGATCTTCACGAAAGTTTCCTTTTTCCACTTCTTCCCGTAGATTTTTATTTGTAGCGGCGATGATCCTTACATTCACCGGAACAACTTTGTAGCCTCCGATTCTGACAACCTCTTTATCTTGCAGAACCCTTAATAACAGCACTTGCATTTCTAAGGACATTTCAGCAATTTCATCCAAAAAGATAGTCCCGCCCTCGCCCAGCTCAAATTTCCCCGGCGTCCCGCCTCGCCTTGCACCGGTAAATGCCCCATCCTCATACCCAAACAGTTCGCTCCCTAGCAGATCTCGCGGGATTCCTCCACAATTAATAGCAATAAAAGGATTGTACCCCCGATCGCTTTCATTATGAATCGCCTGTGCGAAAATATCCTTTCCTGTCCCGCTTTCCCCCGTCAGCAATACATTCGAATCAGACCTTGCCGCTGCAATGGCCTCAAGCTCTACCTTACGTATCTTTTCATTTTCACCTACAATATCACGAAACGTCACCTTTGCCTGATTGCCGGAAAACTGGTTGATCATCTGCCGCACTTTATGTATTTCTTTAATGGTCAGCAGCTTCCCGATTTTCTTTTTATGCTGAAAAATTCCTTTTGATGTTATCAGTACCCGAGCTTGGCGTTCACTTCCGGATATTTTTAGCTTGATTTCCTGGTCTATGACATTTGCCTTTGAAGGACCGATTTCCTGAAAAAACCCATTGTCAAAAATTTCATTGATTTCTTTGCCCACAAGCTCGTGCTCTTTTTTACAGATAATCCGATGTAAAATTTCATTCGTTTTTAAAATTTTCCCTGCCGTATCAATGATGATCATACCTTCAGAAAGGGTGTCCGTCGTTGCCTCCAGCAAACTTTTCATGACCGCATTCCCTCGAGTTTTCTCAATAATTTGCAATTGCTTTTCTATCGTAGCTGCTGTGGATACAACCATTCCCAAAGTATGCGGATGCACCTTTTCCACTGGGCCGGACATATTTAAAACGCCGATAAGTTTTCCTGATGAGTCATATATAGGCGCGGCAGAACATGTCCATGGGTGGCAAGCCTCCGTATAATGCTCGGAAGCCCACACCTGAATAGGACTGTTCATAGCTATACATGTTCCAATAGCATTCGCTCCCATCGCCTCCTCACTCCAGGATGCTCCTTCAATAAATTTTATTTTATTCGCCAGCTCGAGCGTCTCCTCATCCCCCAGTGTCTTCATCAAACGCCCCTTTTCATCACAAAGGATGACAAGGAAGCTGGAACCTTTCACAAATGAATAAAGATTCTCCATCAACGGGAGTGAAATCCATATAAGCTCTTGTTTGTGCTGCTGCAATTCAGCCAATTCCTCGTTGGAAAGCAGTTGTGTTGCACTTCGAACATGAGGATTTACGCCATAGTCCCTTGAACGGAGCCAGGCCTCCTGAATATCTGTTTTAACTAATTTGTTGAGATGTCCCCGATATACAAAATCCTCCCACAACTTCCCCATCAACTTTTTGTCTATCAAGCCAGTTCACCCCAACTCTATAGTATAACTCTATTATAAATGTAATTTTGGGAAAATTGAAGTAACCTCTCCCTCTTATTCTTCATTATTAGTGAAAAGAGGAGTTAAGTCATAATGTTCTACATAAAGACACATGTACTTGCAGCTAAATCTAGTTCTTTGCCACAAAAAACGAGAGGGTGATGAAAAATGATATGTGAATCGTGTGAAAATGAACAATCAACCGACAAGTTCTGCGGGAAATGTTTATAGACAACATAGCTGCTGAAGAGAATCCTCCCCCTGCGAAAACAGCCATTCAGGCAGTTACGACCTCAGAGCCTGAAGTTACTCCAACATTTACAGGGAAACCTGTGCAGCTCTCAGAACCCCATTTTCATGTGGAAAAAATTAAAGAAACACCGAAAACATTTTGGAGTTACTTTCTTCACCATTTGAGACATCCATCCCACATTTTCCACCAAATGGATTGATTTCAATCGGGATATTTGCAGTAATAGTTGGGATTACTTTTTACAATGCTGGAGGAACCATTCTAAAACTTCTTTTTGAAGACGCTTTTTTAGGGTCTGATTACTGGTTAGAAGCTTCAAAACCCAGTTTCATGACTGTTTTCCCACAAGTAGTTATTTTTATCTTGTTAAGTATGGCCGTAGTGACTTTTCTCTTTTTATCATTAACAAATTCTTTGGCCCTGGCTATTCCTTTAAAGACATCATCACTGATAGCTCTTACCCCCTCGCGTTTTTGTAACTGGGCATACAGGAACAAAAGCAAATACCTGGTAGTCAGTTTCTTTTTATACAGATCTTATGGGGCTTGAAAAGCTCCATCGCCAAATAGTTGGTCCTCGATGGGCTTAACCCATTTACCAAATGGCGTGAACAGTCCCCTCTTTATAATGGATTTGGACAAGCTATTACCTATCCGTCCACTAAAATGAGTCTTTTGTTTTTCAGACGTGTCTAAATTTAGAAACTAATATATACAAAAAAAGTGGTAAATAATGGAATTATTGTTTATTATCGGTAGAATAAATGTTTATAGAAAAAGAGAGAAGAAAATGAATAATGAGTATTTCACGCAGATACTGATAATAGGTAATTTGCTCGCTGGTTGTGTGGGCGCTGGAAACCAGAAGGAGATAAGGTAGAAGTCTCTGAAAAAGCGAATAATTGAAGACAGACGCAAAACCGAAAGCAGAGGCAATGCTTAAAGATATGGAAAATAACAACATTGGAAATGTTAACTTTACAAAGCTTTGGTGAGGAAAAGCGCGTTATAAAGGGGGGAAATTGAGTATTTTACATAAGATACTTAAGTAAAATAGAATCACTCGGCGTTGCCCTGTGAAGTGATGCAGAGCAACGCCGAGTCTAATATTAGCACCAGTTTTTTCAAAATTCCCTAAAATCCAGCCTCTACCGGCCATATTTCCTTTCAAAAAACTACACTAAACATTCAGAGTTCCGTCCTTTTCACACTCTTAATTTGCCTTCCTGTGATGCAAATCCATATTTTCAACAGCCTCGCCTTCACTTTTTACAGCCCTATTGGTAGCTGCTCCAACAACATATGTGATAACAAAATTTATGATCATAATGACAAGGCCCATATCAAAATCCCTAATGATTGATGGTGAGTTAGGGAATAATGATGCCATGGTTGTATTAGTGACGGTTGAACAAATAACAAGGATAAGCCCAACAATCATCCCAGCTAAAGCACCAATTTTATTGACCGGGTTCTTTTTCAACAAGCTGAAGAATAGCGCAGGGAATAACTGAATGATGATGCTATAGGCCATGATATAGATTAATCCGATTAATTTGGATTCATTCAAAGCAAAAAATACTGCGAAGACGACCATTAGCGGAACGAGGGCACGGCTCAATTGTCCGATCTGTTTGTCTGTCGTTTTGGGCTTCCAAACTTTATAAATATTTTTAGACATAAGTGTTGCCGATGACAGTAATACGATTGAACTTGGAACGAGGGCTGCCAACGCCCCTGCGGCTCCAATAACACCGACAAACCATGGTGGGAATGCTGATTGGGCAAGCTTGAATAATGACATATCTGCATCATCCAACCCCGGGACCTGC
Organism: Siminovitchia terrae; assembly: GCF_003605405.2. Taxonomy (GTDB): domain Bacteria; phylum Bacillota; class Bacilli; order Bacillales; family Bacillaceae_C; genus Siminovitchia; species Siminovitchia terrae. The sequence continues at coordinate 28,645 of NZ_QYTW02000023.1, forward strand.
AAAATGGCAGAAAATCCAATGATAATAGAAAACACAATAATCAGTTGGTATAAGGGCATACTGGCAGCATTCCATCGTATTGCCTTAGCACTCTTCGATGAAAAAATCCCAGCCTGCATATGAGGGAATAAGTAAAAAGATACAGCCAACATAATACTTGTGGTAACAAACCATGTAATGCTCAACCCCTCAGTCGGGAAAAGCAACATTTCCGGATGCGCATTTTCGATCGCCTTGAACATCGGCTCGAACCCTCCATAGTAATGGAAGGGGAGATAAAAGCCCATAAACACCATAACTGCCAAAAGTAAGATATCCTTCATAATTGCAGTCCATGCAGATCCATGCATACCTGAAACAGTTACATAAATAGTGACAACCACTCCGCTGATAATAACAGCCAATCCAGAGGAAATGGCCCCGTAGGAAGATGACGATACAATGATTCCTAGCCCGACAAATTGCATAACGAGATATGAAACCGATGCGATGACACCAATTACTGCAACAACAACACCGAGACCAACACTATCGTATTTTTTCACGTAAAAATCAGATTGCGACAAGACGTTGTTTTTCTTGGCGTATCTCCAGATTGGGGGCAGGAGCCAATAAGCAATAACAAAATAAAAACAGTTAAAAGCGTAAACAGCAGGCATTCCAACCCCATAAGCCATTCCGCTTGCTCCTAAAAAAGTGAATGTCGTAAACATTTCACCAGCAAGCAGGAAAAATACGATAACCGGACCAAAGCTTCTTCCGCCTACAGCCCATTGCTCCATGTCCATATTCTTGCCTTTGCGCGCGCGAATCCCTAAATAACAGGCCAATGCCATAATACCAAATGTGATTGCCAATGAAATATTCAAATGTCATCCTCCCCTTCATTTTCCGTATCGAGGATGTTAACAATATACAAAAACAGGGAAGTGAGAACCACCCACATTAGCAGCCAAAACAACACAAAAGGCAAGCCAAGGACATATGGCTCAATTTTATTAACTACAGATAAACTTCCTATGGCTGGTATCAAACTAAAAATGTATAACCAGATTCTCTTTTTCATTTGCTGCGCCTCCTGATTAAATGATACTTTCACTGTTTTTAGATAGATATATGCACCTAACTAGATGATTCATTTTTCCAGCCATCTGTTTACCGATACAGCGCTTTCAATTTTAAGTTACGTTCGTTATAAATCGTTCTAAAACATTTAATAACGCAACAAACGCTGAACTAAGAGGATCACTTTAGGGAAATAGCTATGCAACCAACCCAATCCCTTCTTTTACTTCGTTTGTAATACCATGCCCGCACCTTAATAATCAGCATTTCCCTAAAATCAAATGCGCTTTGGCGTATTTGCGCCCAGATTTTATCGAGCTCCGCTCGATAAGCTTCCTCTGAAAATCTGTGGCATCCGCCGGAGGCTTTAACTTTATTCAACCGGGGTTTGAACCCCCACTGAATGAAATACCAATAGGCATTCATCTCACCACTTACAGAAGTGGGAGACTTCTGCTGAATGAAATTAAATTTCATCACTCGCCCCTTTCTTTTTTAATCATTGTGCACATTCATTATTATTTATTGCAAGAATGGTACCAACTTTCTCATATTTAAAACCCTATAATATTGCGTTTTCAAAAAGGAAAATGAGTGCCCTGATACTCATAGAGTGTATTTGAACTCATTTGACGTGATCCTCTACCTTTGGCTGGTCAGTTGTGCTGTTATACATGGAGACTTATAAGAAAGTTGGAACGCCCGGGCAGCTCAGCCTTCCCGAGGGCACTTCACGGACCGTTTGTACCAACAGCACCCAAACCAGACTGGCGCTTCCCTACCAACAATAAAAGCCGGCCCCCAAGGGCCGGCTCCCATTAATCAAAAAATTGAATCGGTTTAGGATCCATGTTGATATTGATTTGTTTTGTCTCTTGATATTCTTCCAATGCATTTGTGCTGATACTTCGACCGATTCCGCTCGTTTTGTAGCCTCCCCACGGAGCCTGAACATTCGTCAAGTGGTATGCGTTCACCCAAGTGATTCCCGCACGAACTTTCTTAATGACACGCATAGCTTTGTTGTGGTCTTTAGAGAAGACAGCGCCCGCAAGCCCGAACTCTGTATCATTCGCGATCCTGATGGCTTCTTCTTCATCCTTAAACCTTTGAATGGCCACGACTGGCCCGAAAATTTCTTCGCGGACGATTCGCATGTCGCTTGATACGTTTGTGAAAACAGTCGGCTCAATAAAGAAGCCTTTTTCCATCCCATTCCGCTCGATGCGGCTGCCACCCAATGCGAGGTTTGCCCCTTCTTCTTTTCCGATCTGGATATATTCCAGGATGCTCTCCATGTGTTTTCCACTGACGATGGCACCCATTTGTGACCCCTCAGCATTTCCTGGACCAACTTTGATGTCTTTCGCCCTTGCCACATATTTTTCAACAAATTCGTCATAGATGCTATCTTGGACAAGAACTCGGCTTCCGGAGGAACAGACTTGGCCTGATCCCATGAAAATTCCAAACAGTGCATAGTCGACAGCTGTTTCAAGATCGGCATCTTCAAAAATGATATTTGGAGATTTTCCTCCGAGTTCAAGGTTCACTTTTTTAAGATTGCCTGTCGCCGCCTGCATAATGCCACGACCAACGCCAGTGCTTCCAGTAAAGGAAACAACGTCCACATCATGGCTTTCGGCAATCGTTTGGCCGACTACTGAACCGGATCCCATCAAGAGATTGGCCACGCCTTTTGGCAAATCGGACTCGTCAATCAGTTCAAACACTTTGACAGCAGTCATAGGTGTAATTTCAGCCGGCTTCAACACAATGGAATTTCCCGTTGCCAACGCCGGAGCAATTTTCCAGACACTCATCAACAGCGGAAAGTTCCAAGGAACGATTAACCCTGCAACGCCCATCGGCTCCTTGACAATCATCGTCTGTATATCTTCCGCAGCTTCATACGTTACGCCGTTTGGATTATTCAACAGAGCCGCGTAGTAGCGGAATGTGTTAACTGATTCTTCCGCATCTGAAAGTGCCTCTCTTTTGGTCTTACCGTTGTTCATTGTTTCGAGGTCAGCAAGCTCCTCAAGATTTTCTTCCATTTTATCAGCGATTTGCAGTAAAACTTTTGCTCTTTCCTGCGGCGTGCGCCCTGCCCATACGCCGCTTTCGAAAGCTGCTTTTGCAGCCTTGATTGCTTCTTCAGTCTCTTCTTTTGTTGCTTTCGGGGCCTTGGCAATGACTTCCTGGTTGGCAGGATTTAGGATATCCTGCGTTTCCGGGTTGCTTGAATCCACCCATTCCCCGTTGATATATAATTTCAATTCCTTTGTCATAACCTTGATGCCTCCCCGTTTTGAGCTGATTGAACTGCATTTTGTAAAGATTCCATTCGGAAATTGATACTTAATTTTGCATTGTGGTTAAATTTTTTTAACCACACAACCATAAAACAAACCGGCAGCCATACGCGGTTTTAAAATCCCCATACAGCCGCCAATATGATGTTTTTTTAAAATGCTTCTTATCAGTTGTGAGATTTGCCCGTACTTTTAGTATTAGTTGTGCGGACGGAAAGAACGGATATAGTCATCGGAATCTTTATAATGAAGGATTCCAATTGCTTCTACGTCTACAACAACCATATATGGCTTTTTGCTTTCAAGCGCATTTGCCAAACCTTTTTCAAACTCTTCAACTGTAGTAACTTTTTCAGAATCAAAGCCCATAGATTTTGCCATCATGACGAAGTCAGGGTTTACTAAATCAACAGCTGTTTGTCTGCCATAAGCTGCTTCTTGGTAGTATTTTAAGATTCCGTAGCCGCCATCGTCGAACAAGAGAACAACGATTGGTGCATTTTCTTGAACAGCAGTGATCATCTCACCTGCATTTACCATGAATCCACCGTCACCAGCAACGAGAACAACAGGTTTTTCCGGTTGGCCGACTTTGGCACCGATGGCCATTGGCAAGCCTTGTCCAATACCGCCGCCAGTCATGTAGAGGTAATTTCTTGGCTCGTGAACGTCAACCAATTTGTTTGCCCAAGTGTATCCAGGGATTGTAACGTCAGTCACCAAAACTGTGTTTTCAGGAAACTGCTCATTCATGATTGCCGCAAGATCTCCATATGGCTCAATTGTGCTGCAAAGGTCTTCGCGAACACCTTCGCGTACAGCTTTTACTTCTTCCACATAAGCTGCATCAGGAGTGATCTCCTTGTCAGCCAACGCTTTGTTGAGTTCTTTTAACACTGCTTTCGCATCGCCGACCAAACCGTAAAGCGTATCGAAGTTGCGGTTGAACGCATTTGGATTCAAGTCGATATTGATGTGATTTTCAGGCACCGGAGATGTCCAGCCATTTGTTTCACCGCCACGGAAACGGACGCCGATGCTGATCAGCAAATCAGACTTGCTCAAAAGCTCTTCAAATCGAGGGAACCACGCGAAGTTTCCGATGCAAAGCGGATGTTCTTCAGGGATGGAACCTTTTGCGGATTCGCTAGTCACGACAGCAGGCTGGGTTTTTTCCACCAAAGCCAAGAGCTCTTCAGATGCACCTGAATGTATAACTCCATCTCCTGCCCAGATAATCGGTCTTTTTGCAGCAGCGATTTTTTCAATCACCTCAGCCGGAAGGTCGATTTTCACTTCTGTATCTTGTTCAGCTTGCACGGCAACTAAGTTGTTTTTCGGAATGATTGTCGCTTGGTAGTTCGTCGGGATTTGAACTGTGACAGGTCCTGTTGGAACAGTCTTCGCTTCTTTGATTGCTTTTTGCATAAATGGTGTGATCAATTTCGGAAGCTTCAGAAGATAAGCAGCTTTGTTTGCGCCTTCCATCATTTTCAACTGGTCTCTACATTCGTGGATGTAACGTTGGTCCGTTCCAATATAGCTTGAATCTGCTTCTCCTGTAATGTGAAGAAGCGGAGTTCCGGAATTCCATGTTTCAGTCAATGAACCTGCGCCATTTCCTGCACCTGCTCCTGTACTTGTCAGCACAACGCCAATCTTGCCAGTCGCACGTGAGTAAGCATCAGCCATATTAACCGCACCACTTTCACCGCGAGCAGTGGCCATGCGGATTCTTCCATCACGAAGCATTGCATCATAGATTGGCATATTATGAATACTTACGATTCCAAAAATAACCTCGACACCTTCCGCAACCAATTCCTCTACGATCGCATCTGCAACTGTATATTCTGTATGTTTACTCATTGTAAATCCTCCCTGAATGTCTTTAATTTCTATAGTAAAAATGCACTCCTTGTATGAGGAGAGTATTTTTTTATCTAAGGTATTTTCTAGTGCCGCGCGTATTCAATGTCCCTGAGTTTCCTACATATCCGCGGGAATTTTGTTTATACACGATATTTCCGATACACCTTTTCTCACAAGTATCCAATGCCATGGCACAATCAATGTCCCCGAATCCCACACTATCACATTTTTTCACAAAATATCAGGAATATGAAATGCCGGGCGAGTAGAAACTCTGTCCACCTTTTTTTCAAACGTCCTGCATTTCTTCCAGGTAGCGCTTGTGAAAATACTTGATCGCATATTCCTTTGGCGAATAGACGCCGCGGTTAAATGCTTTCGTGTTAAAGCCATTTTGTAAAAATTCCACTAAGCCGAAGTCCTCTTCCCTGACCTGATCCACGAAACGGATCAGCTCTTCCTGTTCTTCAATAATATGGTCATCTTTAAAATAATAACTATAGATGGCCAATGATTTGTCAGGAGCGAGCGGCAAGATTTGACTTGTCGTCATATTTCCATTTTCACCTGGATAAATACTAATCATCAGGTTCGGCCACACCCAATAAAAATTGGCGTGCTCTTCCTGTTCTTCGTCCGCTTTTTTGGTCATCTTGGAGTATTGGCAGGAAAAATTATCATGAAGATCGATATGATAGTTTTTCATATCAAACGTTTTTGAAAACTCCGGATGCGCAATCTTGCAATGGTCACACTCCAAATAATTGTCAACAACCGCTTTCCAATTAGCGTCAATCACTCTTTCTTTAACCCGAATCTTTTTCAAAGAATCAAGGAAAGTGTACTTCTCCAGGCTTTCCATCAATTCGCCATACGATTCGGCCATCGGCTCGGCCTTCGGATTCAAGTTGATAAAAATCATACCTTTATAAACTTCAAGGCTCACTTTAGTCATGCAACTATGCTTGCCAAGTTCATTTGTAGGAAAGTTTGGAGCTTTATTCAGCTTGCCGTCCAGCTGGAACGTCCATCCGTGGTATTGACACATGAAAACCCTTTTATTTCCGGATACACTTTTTTCCACTTTCGAGCCACGGTGTGGGCAAATATTATAAACAGCGTTGATTTCATTATTTTTATCCCTACTGATAATCAAAGGTTGGTCTGCGATATCAAAAGTGAAGAAATCCCCGACATTTTTGACCTGACTTGTATGCCCGGCCAAAATCCAGCTGTTATGAAAAATTTTTTCCTTCTCCTCTGCAAAAACATCAGAATCGACATAGCGATTGTATGGAAGTGTAAATTCCAAAGAATGTCCAGTTTCTGTTTGACCCATGATGTCCTTCTCCTTTCTAACAACCTTACTTGTAAGAAATACTGCTTTATTATTTCAATGCAATTTACATGCCAATTTTTCAGGAAGCTAGAAAGTGATAATTACGAGCTTTATAAAAAAATATGAGTACGATTATACTCACAGAGTGTGTATTAAAACTCACTTGTACCTGTCACGATATAATTTGCTCTTTGTGCAAATCCCTTCTGGAATATATACTCATGACTTTACTGAATTACTTCCACTTTAAAAAATGCTCGCAAGCTTACCTAACTACTCATCAATTTGAAAAAACACTCATCCACTTTCGAAAATTCTCTCCAATTTTAATACTCCTCACATACAGTCACTAATATAAAAAAGCAGCTGACCCTCAGGCCAGCCGTTTTTCACCCGCTCGAAGATATCGTTTTCATTCACTGGAAAGCATACACAACTACTCGAAATCTATTTTATTGAACTATTTTTTCAGGCTGTTCATCTGTCAGAGCTGGTGCGCTGCCTTTATTTCTACCGAATTTAAAATGGTAAAAGACGTAACAAGCGACAACGAATCCGAATCCGATATAGAGCGATGTGCGCTGTGCCGGATCGAAGGCCGTGAATACAACAATACCTACGCACATGATCAGACAAAGAAATGGGACAATTGGAAAAAATGGGACTTTAAACTTTAGATCTTCCAATTTTCCACCGCTTGCAATATAGCCTTTACGGAATCTATACTGCGCCCACGCAATCGCCATCCATGTAACGACTCCGCCCACACCGCTGATTGCCAGAAGCACGACAAACAATGTTTCTTCTGCGACGACACTTGTAAGCAACGACAACAATGCGAAGGCCAAAGTGACGAGCAGCGCTTTCATTGGTACTCCGCGCTTATTCACATTAGCAAATACTCGAGGAGCATGTCCGCTTTGGGAAAGTGAAAAAAGGATTCTCGTACAGGCGAACAACCCTGTATTTCCTACTGAAAGAATAGCTGTTAAGATAACAAAGTTCATAATATCTGCGGCATATGGAATACCGATCATATCGAATACGGTTACAAATGGGCTTTCAAGCACTCCCGCTTCTTTCCATGGCACAATCGCTGATAAAACAAAAGTTGCTAATACATAGAAAACCAAAATACGGATGATGATACTTCTGATTGCTTTTGGGATATTCTTTTCAGGTTCTTCTGTCTCACCTGCTGCAACACCCATGATCTCCGAGCCCATGAATGCATACACGACCGTCATCATCGATACAAAGACGCCTGTGAAGCCTGTTGGAAATAATCCATCACTGAAAAAGTTCGATAGGAACGGTGCGGATTCTCCTTTTATAGGAACAACTCCAAAAATTGCAGCTCCTCCAACGACGATGAAAAAGAGTACTGCAACAACTTTAATAGCCGAGAACCAGTATTCCGTTTCGGCGAAGCTTCTCGTAGTCAAAGCATTGATACCGAACAAGAGCAAAGCAAAAGTTGTACACCAAACCCATACTGGCACATCCGGGAACCACCTAGCCATAAGAAGACCGGCCGCGATAAATTCAAGTCCGACATAAATCGCCCAGCTCAACCAGTACGTCCAACCGATCATAAATCCGGTAGCAGGACCGATAAACTTTTCTGCATGGGCCTGAAACGAGCCGGAAACTGGCATGATGACCGACAATTCTCCAAGACAGACCATGACTAAATACATAACCAAGCCGCCAAACAAATAAGCGGAAATTGCCCCGGCAGGGCCTGCCTCTCCAATTGCATAACCCGACCCAAGGAAAAGTCCTGTTCCGATTACTCCACCTATAGACATCATAAATAAATGTCTGCTTTTCATTGAACGTCTTAGTTCTTTAGGCTGATTCTCTTGCATTCAATTTCCCCCCATTTCTTTATTAATAGCGCTTTCTTTAAGAAAAGTGCAAGGCGCCCGCTTATCGGCGACAAGCACAAGACGAATTTTGATGAGGCAGCTTTTCAGCCACCACAGCAAAGCTGCTTACATAATTACATCGTGAGAAACCCTTGAATATGCTCATGCAGCTTTGCGACGAGCTGAACAAGGCTTCCTCGAAAATGCTATGACGAAGGAGACAATCCTCCTGAATAAGCTTCCGTGCTCCTTTTGACCTCGAGCCGATGGCGTCTGGCCGACTTAATGCGCCACGTCCTGTGGCTCCTTCGGCACTAGGACCTCCTGTCCGTCGGAGCTAGACATACCAAATCCTCGTTCGAATAGAAGATTCTGTCTAATTTTATGCTTTCTTTAGCTTTTATAAAATACCGTCTAAAGAACAACCGGACGGCGGAAGTTCAAGTAAATCCTCCGCCTGACGTTCTCTGTAATAACACCGTTTTTACTTGACAGGAACCGTTGGAATTGGCGCCGTATATTCTATTAAGTCGCTTTTTTCAGGTTTGAAAATTTCATAAGCGACATCTCTTTGATATCTGCTTTGTTCCCTCGCTTCACTGAACAAGCGGAACACATTTTTCCTGCACAGTCTTTCAATATCATCGATGACAGCTTGCGGCTCCGCCTCTACTAGTCCGAAAATAACTGCATCGTAAGCCCGGATTGCTCCAAGGTTTGCAACAAAATCATTGACGATATCGAGGCCTTTTTCCTTAACGATTTTATCCCCCTCGGCGGAAATCGGAATGTTCGCCGCTTCTACGACCAAGCTCGCATTCACCTTATCTGCATTAGATCCGTTAATGACGTCTTCCAAAGCACAAGGGATTAAAATGTCGCAATCGACATCGAGCCATTCTGTATTCGATCTAACTTCATAGTTAGATTCGAAGAATTCTTCGTCCATTTCACCATACACATTTTTATGATCGATAAGCTTTTGGACATCCAGTCCGTCTTCACATGTAACAAGCAAGTTTGCATCGGAAACCCCGACAATTTTATATCCGAGCTGGGACAACTTCAAAGCGCAGCTCGCGCCGACACATCCGAATCCCTGGATGACAACCTTCGCTCCGTCTTGTCCATTCTTGAACTTCCAGGCTTCGTCCGCTGAAAAAGCAACGCCATACCCAGTAACGACATCGTTTACAAGCAAGCCGTCGATTCTTTTCGCCAGCAGATCATCATAATCCTTGATCCCTTTCAAGACAGCCGGATCTTTTTTCATGGACTGTGTAAGAGGGATATCCACGCCATATTCATGGAAAATTTCAAGTACGTGCTCATATTTTGTTCCCAAATCGGCTCCAAGGGACACTCCGTTGTCAATATAAGGCATCATGGCGGCCATGAATCTTTTTAAAACGTCGTACGCATCAGGAGCTTTGTAATCATAAGAAATTCCGGCCTTACAACCTCCGGTAGTTTCAGACTCGCTTGCTACATATTTATAAGCCATTGCTTCGGCAAGTCTCTCGACTTCTTCTTTTGTGACTGATGGATGCATTCTCGTACCGCCGCCTGTATATCCTTTTACAAAATTATGGACAACCATCCAGCCTTGTGCATCTGTTTCTGTATCGTTCCACTCAACAACCAAATACGGTTTAGTCATTTTAACTCCTCCTAAGCTGTATTACTTTTTAAGATGTATCGATTGATGTTTTCAAATATCCTTTGCTTAATTGCTATACGAATATAACATAATTCAATGATATATAAGACTCCTTCCATATAGAAGGAGTCCCGTCGCAGGTTTAATCCACTTTCATTTCCTCTCTATAACGCTGATGGAAATACTTGATGGCATATTCTGTCGGAGAATAGATTCCGTGTTCAAATGCCTGTGTATCAAAACCTTTTTGCAATAATTCAACGAGATCGAAATCTTCCAGGCGTACCTGATCAACGAATCTGATCAGTTCTTCCTGCTCCTCAGAGATTTCGTCAGATTTAAAATAGTAGCTGTAAATGGCCAGCGATTTATCTGGGGCAAGCGGAATGATCTGGCTTGTCGTCATGTTACCGTCTTCACCAGGATAAATGCTCACCATCAAGTTTGGCCATACCCAATAGAAATTCGCATGCTCTTCGCGCTCTTCATCCGATTTGCTGGTCATTTTTGAATACTGACATGAAAAATTATCATGAAGATCAATATAATAATTTTTCATATCGAAAGTCTTTGAAAACTCAGGGTGCGCAATCTTACAATGGTCGCATTCCAAATAGTTGTCAACAACCGCTTTCCAGTTAGCATCTATGACCCTGGTTGTTACACGCACTTTTTTCAAAGAATCGAGGAAATCGTACTTCGCCATATTGTCCATGAGTTTACCATAAGTTTCTGCCAGCGGCTTCGCCTCTGGATCCAAGTTGATAAAAATCAGGCCTTTAAAGATTTCAAGGCTCACCTTCGTCATGCAGCTATGTTTGCCGAGTTCATTTGTAGGAAAGTTTGGCGCTTTATTCAGTTTGCCGTCCAGTTGGAATGTCCAGCCATGGTATTGGCACATGAAAACCCTTTTATTTCCGGACTCACTTTTTTCAACTTTTGATCCCCTGTGAGGGCAGATGTTGTAAAAAGCATTAATTTCATTATTTTTATCTCTGCTGATGATCAAAGGCTGATCAGCGATATCAAAAGTGAAAAAATCTCCGACTTTTTCAACCTGACTTGTATGGCCGGCCAAAATCCAACTCTTTTGGAAAATCTGTTTCTTTTCATCTTCAAAAATTTGCGGATCAACATAATTTTTATATGGAAGAGTGTATTCCAATGTGTGTGTCGTTGTAGCCATTTTTTTTAAACTCCCTTCTCATCCAATACTTCTTGTAAATATATTATTGCAATAATCGTACCAACTTTTTTATTAGGTAAAAGCTTATAGGTATAAGGTTTTAAAAATGAAAGCGAGTGCATTTGCATTCATAGAGTGCACTTGCACTCGCTTGGTTCGATTCTTATGTTGTTGGTGCCATGCAGGATATTCCTTTGCCGAGTTTGATCATACACAGATCTGATCAAGTACTCTGTTTTTCGGCTCACAGACCGGACATTCGGATCACACCTGGATGAATCCAATCACATTCCAGCATCCCGGTCTTCCCCGGCTTACAGCCACTATTCAAATCAGACAGCCTCGTCTTCGACTTCAAACGGTTCTTCCTCAACTTGAATGGAGCTTGTCGGACAACCGTCGCAAGCATCTTCCAAATCGTCGATCAGATCTTCCGGCACCGGAGTGACGCCGGCATTCATATCCAGCAGGCTGAAAGAGATGCCTTCTTCGTCGTAGTCAAAAATGTCTGGAGCCACTTCCCCGCAAGCTCCGCAACCAATGCAGGTATCCTGATCAACCTTTACAAATAAAGCCATATCGAAACTCTCCTTTACACTAATGTTTTATCCTTTTCTCCCATCAAGCTTGTACTGTGAAGTGCCTGCAGTTTCGCATTTGGGTCCATGTACACCTTTGCATTGCTGACTGCGATCGGCGCTTCACCAAATCCAGTTGCGATCAGCTTCACTTTTCCTTCGTATGTGCAAATATCGCCAACCGCATAAATGCCTTCGATGCTCGTCTCCATTTTGGAATTGACAACGATGGAATTTTTCTCGATATCCAATTCCCAATCCTTGATTGGTCCAAGAGATGAAATGAATCCGTAAGTGACGATTACATCGTCCACTTCAAGCTCCGTTTGCTCTTCGTCTTTTGCTTGCTGTACAACAACTTTTTCTACTCTGTCGTATCCAATAAGTTCAACAGGTACATACGGTGTTAAAATTTCCACTTTTGATTGCTGCAGCAATTCAACACTGTGTTCATGGGCACGGAATTTATCTCGGCGGTGAACGATCGTCACTTTCTCTGCGATTGGTTCAAGCATCATCGCCCAGTCGACCGCAGAATCCCCGCCGCCAAAAATAGCAACGCGCTTTCCTTCAAACTGCGCCAGATTTTGAACCGAGTAGTGCAAGTTCGTTTCCTCGAATTTTTCTTCCCCTTCTATTTTCAGCTTACGCGGCTGGAATGCACCGTTGCCTGCAGTGATAATAATTGCTCTTGAAAAATGGACTGCCTTATTTGTAACAATCTTAAAAATGCCATCTGCTTCTTTTACAACGTTTTCGACGGTTTCCCCAAGGCACGCCTGAACTTCAAACTGGTTCATCTGTTCAGTCAAATTGTCAACGAGTTCTTGCGCCCTCACTTTTGGAAACCCGGCAATGTCATAAATATATTTTTCCGGATAAAGTGCGGAAAGCTGCCCGCCCAATTGTGGTAAACTTTCGATGACTTTTACTGATGCCTGGCGCATGCCCGCATAAAAGGCGGTGAACATTCCGACCGGGCCTCCGCCAATAATCGTAATATCTGTTACTTTATTTTGTTCTGTCATAATTGCCTCCTTGGTTTCTTCTATCGCGTGTTTACTTTTCATAAAAATTCATCTATATTTATTTAAATGCTGGCTTATTACGCTGTTTAGCCAATCAACTTTGCCACTCCTTTTGTTGAAGCAACCTTGATTAGCTCACTGCAAACTCTATTTATGCAAAATCCATGCCAAACTAAAAAAAAGCTACAAAACTAAAGCGGAGTCATCACATTCTCCCTTGAGACACCGCTTGAAGTCAGCCGAGTGTTTACCTTTCAGACGCATGGTTTAACATAGCAATAATGTTTTTTCGAACATTTTTATGCTCAAATTGAGTTTTTTTAAACTCGGAATATATTTTAAGGAGGTCATCACATGAGTATGTCCAATCTGGATTTTGACCTAGACACACTAGTCAAAATATTGGATTATTCCTCAGATGAAATTTTTGTCCTTGATAAAAACATGAAAATAATCTATGTGAATGATGCCTGTAAAAAGCATTATGGACTGGATAAAGAGGATGTCTTAGGTAAGAAAAGCGTGGAGCTTGTTGAGAACGGATATTGGACTCCGTCCATTTTCCCTGAAATTTTTAACAAAAAAGAGCCTTTTGTTGTGAAGCAAAAAACAATACTTGGGGCAGAGCTGCTCACATCCGCAGTTCCTATATTAAATGAAGAAAACGAAGTAGAATTGGTTGTCACAACAGCAAGGGAAATGCAGAGCTATAAAATCATAAAAGCAAGAGAGGAAAGTCTAGATACAGCGGAACAGCCCGAGAGTCCTTTCGCCATCATTACAAACAATGAAAAAATGAAGAATGTCTTGAAATTCTCCCAAAAAGTGGCACTGGCTAATTCCACCATTCTTATACTAGGCGAATCTGGTACTGGAAAAAGTGTTCTTGCCCAATATATCCACGAAAACAGCAAAAGAAAAAACGGACCATTCCTGACGATAAATTGCGCGGCTATCCCAGCCGAACTAATGGAGTCGGAGCTATTCGGGTATACTGCCGGCGCTTTTACCAACGCCAGCAAGTCCGGAAAAAAAGGACTGATTGAAAGTGTGGAAGGCGGCACCCTTTTTCTGGACGAAATTGGGGACATGCCCTTACCATTGCAAGCGAAAATGCTGCAAGTCATCCAGGATAAAAAATTCATCCCTATTGGCGGAAATAGAGAAAAGAAGGTCAACGTCCGCATCATTGCGGCAACCAATAAAAACCTGGCCGACATGGTCGCAAACAAAACATTCCGGGAAGATCTGTACTACCGCCTGAACGTTGTCGACATCCACATGCCGCCATTACGGGAGAGGCCTGATGACATCGTTCCACTCACGTACAACTTTTTATATAAATTCAACCGTATGTACGAAGTGAACAAATTGATCTCAGAAGAGTGTCTCGAATGGCTGACTTACTTTTCATGGTCCGGAAACGTGCGGCAGCTTGAGAATCTCATTGAAAAGCTTGTCATTACAAGCGAAGATGTCATCGGTATTGAAGACCTTCCTGAAGGAATTTATACCCATGGAAAACGACAAATCGAACAAACAACCCCATCCTCCCTTAACGAAGCCGTCGAGCAGGCAAAAAGGGAAACGGTCAGAGTCTCATATAAATTGAACCAAAGCTCACGCAAGGTTGCGGCTGATCTCCAAATCAGCCAGACACAAGCAGCCAAGCTCATAAGAGAATATTGTCAGGACTTGCAAGAGAACTAATTAGAAAACGGAAAGCCCAGTGAGAGCTTTCCGTTTTTTGATTCTGTCCTAATTATCCGATTTGCTGGAACACTGGCAGGGTTGAAGAATTACTGTCTAAATTTTGGTGAATTCTTGCCAATTTTGATGAATACTAGCCAGGCTCAAAAAATTACTCGTCAAATTCAGGTGATTACTTGCCAGATTTTCAAAAAAACACCATTCGATCTAAGATTACTGGCCTAATTCAGAGAATTTATTGGCCAGATTTAAGATTTTCTATCCTATTACTTTCCATATCCAGGTTTACTGTCCAAACTTTGAGCAATACTATCCAAATTTGAAGGAATACTAGCCAAATACAAGAATTACTCGCCAAATTCAGGTGAATACTGTCCAGATCCAAGAAAGACTATCCAAACTTAGATGCATACTTGCCGCGAAACATTTTTTTACTCCCCTGGCAGTTAAGATTAGCCTTTAACCCTGAAAATTTTCCACTTCAGTTATGAATCACTACTCTCGTTCCGACCGAAACTTTTGAGGACAGTTCCAACACATCATGATTATGCATTCGGATACAGCCGTGTGAAACATTTTTTCCAATGGATGACGGATTGTTCGTACCATGGATTCCGTAATGAGGCTTGGAAAGCCCCATCCACAAAGCCCCAAACGGACCACCCGGATGCAGTTGCTTATTCACAATGGTATATGTTCCAGTTGGCGTAGGTGTCAGCATTTTTCCAATAGCAACTGGATAGGTTTTCACCAATTTGTTGTTTCGATAAAGACGCAATCTATGCGTTTTTGTCGACACATCAATCCAATAGGGCATATGATCCTTCCCTCCCTTTTTCATCATAATATGTAAATCATATTAGGAACGCTTTTGATGTTTAAAAATTGTAAAAATGGCTACTGAATATGAGGTTGCAAAGGAGGATCAGTATATGGACAAGATTTCTAACGATACTCTACTGCTTTCTTATAAAAAAGCGAGGAAACTGGAACAAATCGATGAGAAATTTATAGAGCTTTTAAAAAAAGAAATACGAAGAAGAAATTTCCCGCACGAACAATAATCCGGAAGGTATAAAAAGATGAAAAATCACCACCATAATACAGAAGGAGGCGAAATTATAATTGGAAAACAACATAAATCACAGTCAGGCTCTACTAAGAAAGGCCATTTTAACCCTTCCGTTTGTATGGATAATTTTGTCTGTGTTTAATGATGTTTCTTTCGTACATTCCACATTGCTAGGTATCGCTCTAGTGTTGATTTCGTATTTTCTGGGAGATTTAATGATCTTGCCGAGAATGGGAAACACTTCCGCTACCATCAGCGATTTCATCCTTTCTCTGCTTGTTATTTGGGGAGGGCTTAATCTATTTGGATATGATGAAGCGTTTGGAGAATCCTTGTTAACGGCTGTTATCCTGACCATTGCGGAATACTTCTTCCATTTATGGATGGAGCGAACTCAATTTAACGGACCTACGGACGTAAGACAATCATAATTTTCAAGGGCAGCGGCTTTATTACGGTCCGCTGCCCATTAGTTTTAATTTTTTTACCATCCGATTCATATAATGGGAGTTAGTACGAGCCATTGGGAGGAAATCGGATGTTCACTTTTTTAGAAAAAGCTGTAGTGGGTATGGCCTTATTAAGACTGCTGTCTGGCGGAATTGAAATATTTGCCGCCTTTCTTATGATCCGTTTCAATGCCGTGGAGAAAGCAATTATTATCAACAGTTCACTCGCCCTTATCGGACCGCTCATCCTAATTCTTACAACTACGATCGGGATCTATAGTATTGCCGACAGAATTTCCTTTGGAAAATTCATCTGGGTTTTCATGGGAGTCGGGTGCATTTTATATGGAATAAAAGGAAATTAATTGGTTTTCGGTGAGACAACAATTTTTGCGGATACGCTTAGCCAAGGGCAGACAACGATGACCCGTAGCTTTACCGTAATCCAATCAGGACCGCAATGATAAGTGCAACAACAGCAATCACCATCCACCCGAGAATAAGCTTCCAGACAAACCGGACCCACCGTTCATAGGGAATGCCTGCAACCGCCAGATATCCCATCAGCACCGAGGATGTCGGAATGATTGAATTTGTAATCGCGTCACCATATTGAAACGCCAGTACCGCTACCTGCCTGCTCACACCAGTTAAGTCCGAAACAGGCACCATGACAGGCATGGTTGTTGCCGCTTGCGCCGGCCCAGCCGGTATGAAAAAATTCAAGAAGGACTGTGCCAAAAACATGCAGATCGCTGTATATGTCTGCGGCAGTCCCTCAATTAAGTGAGCCACTGAATAAATGAGCGTATCAATGATATGCCCTTCTTCCAGTACAATGACAATAGCTCTTGCGAATCCAACCATCAAGGCACCGAACGTCATAGCTTTTGCACCTTCTACAAATGAATCGAAAGTTTTATAAAAGGATAGCCTGCCAACCACTCCCGCAGCGACACCCATAATTATGAAAGATGCCGTCAATTCAGTCAGAAACCATTCCCATTTCATTACACCGTATATATTGATGACAAGCCCGGTTCCCACCACTGAAATAACAAGATAATGCCGATCACTGATCGGGGGGATTGACGTCGAATTCGCACTCTTTTTTTCAATATCAAAAATAACACTGTGGGAAGGTTTTTCTTTTACTTTGAATGCATAACGCGCAACATACCACATCGCGAACAACAGAATGACAACATAGACAGAAAGGCGAAAAGCAAACCCTGAAAACAGCGGCACCTCTGCAATTTCCTGCGCTACTCCAATAGTAAACGGGTTCAGCATCCCGCCGATAAAACCGCTCGCTGCCCCAAGAGTGACCATCGCCGTTCCGGTCACCGCATCAAACCCGGCAGCTCTGGCAACGGCAATTCCAATTGGAACGAAAATAATCGTTTCCTCCGCCATGCCGAAGCTGAAACCTCCGATGGAAAAAAGAAACATAAAACCGGGAACAAGGAGCCGTTCCCTTCCTTCCATCCTCACCATGAGTTGGTCAATCGCCGCTTCAATCACACCTGTTGCGCGGATAATCCCAAAAACTCCGCCAACAATAAATATATAGAAAATGATATTCGCTGCATTCTCCATTCCTAATGGAATCGTCTTGAACACTTCAAATAAATGAGTGGGATTCGAATCGATAATCCGATATGTCCCTTCAATAACGGTAGTCTGCCCTGTTTCTTTATTGGTTTCCCTTTGAAACTCCCCAGGCGTTATAAAATATGTCGCAATCCAGGCAACCAGCAATATTGAAAATAAAAAAGCATATGTATGCGGAAAAATAAGCTTTTTATTGGCCACGCTCTTATTCTCGGACACATCATCACCCCTAAATACAAGAAAAGCGAAAGGCGCTTAGCCTTAGGCGACAAGCACAAGGTAAATTGCGCGGAGGTAGCTCCTCAGCCACCACAGCAAAGCTGCTAACTTAATTACATCGTGAGAAGCATCTTTGAATATGCTTCTTGTAGCTTTGCGACGAGCTGAACAAGGCTTCCTCGAATAAGCTTTGGCGCAGGAGCACATTCATCCTGAATAAGCTTCCTTGCGACTTGTGACCTCGAGCCGATGGCGCCTGGCCGCCTCAAGCCGCCACATCCAGTGGCTTCGGTGGCACTAGTACTTCCTGTACGTCGCAGCTAGACATATAAAACCTTAATTCGAACAAATTATTTCATCGAAATTTATACTTTCTTACTCTTTAAGAAAAACCCCTGCAACAGGAGTTTCCATCTAAGTTGAGTATTACCAATAGGGTGAGTACTGTCAAGGACATCTGAGTCGGTACTTTTTAAAAATGAAGATCTTTTTTCGAAAGATGAAAGTAATTTCGAAAAAGTGGAGAGTACTCTACGAAAGTTGAGGGTATTTTAATGGTGAAGACATCGATAATCATGGCTATTTCCGAAAAGTGAAGAGTTCTCCAAAAATCATGAGGATTTTAAAACAAAAAACATCCCCTTTTAAAAAATAGCTGCCCCACTTCACGCAGGACAGCCTTCTTATTGCATAAATTCAGCGACCTTTTCTAACTGCTTCCGCAGCTCTCCTATCGGAACAAATCTCGCTTTTCTAATCATCTCTTTTCCTTCAACAAACACAAGAACAACAGGCACTGTAAAAATTGAATATTCTCCTGCTATTTCGGGGATTTCATCCGCGTCTACGTGTATGGAAACAACTGACGGAAATTCATACAGCAGCTCCTTAACCTGCGGCAGAAGCCCACGGCAAACAGAACAATCAGGTCTGGAAATATATAGAAGAGTCAGCTTACTTTCATTGATTGTTGTTTGAATTTCCTCCAAAGAATGGACAGAATTCACGTCCTTCATTTCCCCTTTCGAGTCTGATGACACAAATTATATCTTATTTCCTCAGGCAGGGAAAAGAAAATGTAATCAGAGGCGTGCTCAAAGAGAACTTTCGACCTTCCCTTTCATTGCAAAAGTGATAGAAGAACATCGAACCTTTAATCTTTTATCGAGCACCGCTCGATAAATTTCCTCTGAAAATCTGTGGCATCCGCCGGGGGTTTTGACTTTATTCAGCCGGGGTTTGAACTGGAGTACCAATATGCATTCATCTCACCACTTACAGAAGTGGGAGACTTCTGCTGAATGAAGTTAAATCCTGCTCAGCTCTAAAACAAATATTTATTTTCTTAGTGCTTAATCAGTTACCTCTTTCATTGTTTTCATCAAATCATACTGGCCATACCACTAGCCTTTTCTCCAAACCCAATTCTTCTGGATTGAGCAGAATCCTTATGTAACATGAAAGGCAACACACAAGCAAAATGATTTTCACTTAGAGACTACGTTCAAACGGTTTTGCAAGAGTTCTCTCACCTCTAGATGATGTATGAGCGCGGAAGTCAAAAAGGTTGTGGAAAAATCAGATCTCTTTTCTTCATCACTGATTTTCTTGGACTATACTACAATAAACAGTCCAATCACTTATATTCTAATGTCAAGTACCTCTCTGCCTGAATGCCACTATTATTGATTTGTTTCACTTTCCGTTGCTGATACCACTGCCGAATGGATTTATCGGGGGTGGTATCGTATTCCTCTTTCAACATACTTTTTAACTTCTCATATTGTTCTTGAACCGAATAACGATCTCCTAGTGCATCGTATAGTTGCATCAACATGACATAACTCTCTTCCTGATATGGCAGAATTTTTTGCACGCGCAGATATAGAGCAATTGCTTCGTAGCGATTTTCATTATAGATCATATAATCTGCCATTTTTTTTACATGACTTAACCAAAGTGCCCTCAATCGCTTCCGCTCATTTTCCGCCCAAGGATAATCTTCTTCACCGACAAAATCACCTTTATACAAATCAAGAATTTTTCTTTGCTTTAAAAATCTGCTTCTTGTTACATATCGTGTTTCTCCTTCCATCCCCTTTTCCCATACATCCACATCCAACAAGACATCATTTAACTCCAGTCTGTAACTGTTTTCCAAGCTGCTGATCGTAATATTGAAACCGATTGACTGCAACATTCTTCTAATGTGATATATAGCTGTATACAATTGTGAATAACCACTTTTCAAATCCTCCTGGTTCCAAAAAAGTTCCAGAAGAACATCTTTGCGTATAGATTGGTTACGGTGGTGTATCAGATAGGCAAACAATTCTTTGGTTTTGGCTGTTCTCCATTTCACTTCGATTTCTTCGATATCTTTTCCATAGTATATAAATTTTATAGTATGAAAGCAGCATACCATCGGACAAGACTCAGTTTTTTTATTTGTCAATTCCAACAGGCGATTTATTGTCTCTGATAGTCGTTTTACCTGAACTGGTTTCATAATATAATCAGCAGCCTTTAATTCAAATGCATCTACAGCGTAACTATCATTGTTTGTAACGAAAACAATCTTGATATCTGGAAGTTCTTTTTGAATTTGTTTAGCCAGTTCAATTCCGCTAATTCCAGCAAATTCAATTTCAAGAAAGACAACAGTTGGTTGATTTTTTACACTTTCCACCAAACCTTGATAGGGGTTCGTGTACTTTCCAATAATTTCAATCTTCCCATTTTGTATTAGCTTTTCTTCCAATACATTAAGCGCTAATACATCATGGTCTATAAGGATTGCTGTCAAACTAGAATTACCTCCTCATTAAATCCATATAACTCATCAAAACAGTGACCTGAAGATATATATGGTTTGTTTCTAACTACAACAGCAATAAATTACAATGTGTTTATCAAATGCGCCTTGGCGTATTTGCGCCCAGATTTTATCGAGCTCCGCTCTATAAGCTTCCTCTGAAAACCTGTGGCATCCGCCGGAGGCTTTAACTTTATTCAGCCGGGGTTTGAACCCCCACTGATTGAAATATCAATATGCATTCATCTCACCACTTACAGTAGTGGGAGACTTCTGCTGAATGAAGTTAAACAAAACCTTTCGCTATGGCTGAGACAGAATCTGTTTTAGTCTTTTCAAGTATTCTTTATTTTGATACCGTGTTCATTTTTCAATCTACCGTATGCTACTTTCTTCAATGAAAATACCACCTTCCACTACTATTCTTTTCAGAAACTAATCTTTATATTCCTATCAAAGAGAGAGGGCTTTTTTCAAAGCCCTTCTCAAATTTGCAGACAATACAGTGAATAGATCTTTCCTTTAGTTAACTGCATCACCAGCACCCCTCACTTAGCGGTTCCATCTAAGCGAGAAATCCATTTTCAATTGTTTAATGTTCCTTAATCCAAATTATCCATCATGGAGCTTTCGCCTTCTTAGAACTAATAATCCAAACAGGATTGCAAAAATACCAAATCAAATGCGCCTTGGCGTATTTGCGCCCAGATTTTATCGAGCTTCGCTCGATAAATTTCCTCTGAAAATCTGTGGCATCCGCCGGAGGCTTTAACTTCATTCAGCCGGGGTTTGAACCCCCACTGAGTGGAATACCAATAGGCATTCATCTCACCACTTACAGAAGTGGGATACTTCTGCTGAATGAAGTTAACCCATAATTAAATAGGTTTGTAGCGATATTCGGCAGTTTTTGGCCCCCGTTGTATCAGAGGAAGGCGTTTTAGTTCCTGGGTTGTTATCCTGTTCCGGAGCCTGTTCTGGATCCTTTGGCTCAATAGCGATTTTCGCTTCTATGCGATTTGGATCTGGTACATGATTACTACTTACAGTAGGCAATATTTTTAATGGTGTTCCCAAATTGATCGGATTGGATTATTGCTTTAAATGTAACAGGTCTCCACTCTGTATCTTTCTATCTCAGAAATTCGCCTTAATTGTACTGTCTTTGAACTCACCGCTACCTTCATAACTAACTTTCAAGCTGTCTGTGACATACTCAAGACTGGCTCAGTGATCGTTAAGTTTTCGACTAAACTATCAGATCCTTTATTGCGCGTTTTGGTTGTATAAACAATCGTGCCGCCTACTTCGCATTTCTCTTTGTCTTTTTCGGCGTTCATCATGAATTTTTCCCACTCAAGTTTCGGTGCATCTGGCTCATCTATATTGTCACCATCAACGAAGACAATATTTTTAATATCTTTGCCCGCTTGACCTGCTTTGACTTTCACCAGAAATTCAAGTGTATGCCACTTTGTATCTTTAATATCGCCAAATTGTCCAACAATTTTACCATCAACCATATGACCTTTTTCATCATCTTTCGCATCCGTAACAGATTCGCCATCTATTCGCAAGCTGCCTGCTCCCTGTAAAAAATAGGGCTAGTCCCGGCAACATCAGCATTTTTCACCATCTAATGTAGTTGTGCCTGGTACATACGAAGTACCCTCCGGCAAATCATCAAACACTTTCATCATAGTCGATGCTAAAGTTCCGGTGCTTGTTACCTTCAACGTGTAGGTGATAGTATCACCCGGAAAAACCGTATTAATCTACATACTAATTCATATCAGCCCCTCTTTTTAATCAATAGATGATAAAACTTGAAGTAAGCCCTCTATTTTGAATAGAGTGAAACGAATAAACATGTAATCCAAATGCGCCTTGGCGTATTTGCGCCCAGATTTTATCGAGCTTAAGCTCGATAAATTTCCTCTGAAAATCTGTGGCATCCGCCGGAGGCTTTAACTTTATTCAGCCAGGGTTTAAACCCCCACTGAACGGAGTACCAATAGGCATTCATCTCACCACTTACAGTAGTGGGAGACTTCTGCTGAATGAAGTTAAATCCTTTAGAAAAAGTTCTACATATTTCGTCATAAACCAGTACAATTCACCTATTTACCCCACTTTTCCAGCAATTGTAACNCCTTTAGAAAAAGTTCTACATATTTCGTCATAAACCAGTACAATTCACCTATTTACCCCACTTTTCCAGCAATTGTAACAAGCTTCTCTATTCAACTTCTTTTCAAATCTATACAATTTCTATACAAGTTTCTGAGCAATAATACCTTCGCTCTATGCCAATCATCCTATAAAAAAATATCCTTACCTCTTTGAATGAAAGGTAAGGATATACAGTGATTTAAAGCTATTGAAATTAAAAATGCGATTACGAATTAAAATAGTCAGAAGGAACTAATGAAAGAATGTTAAATCGTTCCAAACAAATCAGGACTCAGTCTAAAGTCATTTTTTCAATTGGTATTCGTCCCGCACTAAAGGAGAATCTTGCTCAAGCAGCAGATACTTGCACAAAAGCCCGGAAAGTCAGAGATCGACTTTCCGGGCTTCCGAGACTAACTAATATTTTGAGAAGACATCTTCCACAATGTAATACGATTGTTTCAATCGCTCTTTTGACGCAGGTTCATTCCAACTTTTCCAGGTGTATCCTTCCATTTCCTTCAGAACTTTGTTTTCAATGGATGGGAATGAATCCTGTACGTTTCCTTCCGCATCAAAGTATAAGGCTCCTATATAAATTTGATCGACAAATGTACTTGCTTCCATCCCATCTTTATAGAAGTCTCCTGTGAATTCTTTTTGACTCGGATCTTTTGACTGGATGAGAAGCCATGGGATTCTCATCTCAATGATTCCCTCGTCATTTATATAGTAGTCTGCCAATGAATCGTACTCATCGGAAGCTGGATTGCCGTTCCCTTCCCTTAGTTTTCCGGTTTCATATGAACTAAACGGGATTGTCTTTTTTCGATCAGGGAGATAATACTCTTTATTCAGCGCATATTTAATTAATGAAAATTCGCCACTGTTCTTGGAAGGAGGCTCCCCATCGGTTTCTATCAGCTTCAACGTATGCACGTATTGATAGGTGAAAAAGTCGTAATATGCATCCACCTTGATCCGAGATTCCTTTTTACTGAGATCGACAATAAAATCAACCCCATTTGAAAAGCGGACATCATCGTTTCCTTTGATAAACGTATTTCCCTGTTTCGGCACGACATCAAACAAAATGAGGGGATCTCCCTTGCTATTCTTGTCATGATCCAGCCGGACGTATAAATATCGTTCATCATGATCCACATATAATGCTTTCAAGTTTCCTTTATCTTTCTTATAAAGCGCCTCTTTCTTCCACTCATCTACTTTTCCGTCCACTTGGATTTTATGGCGGTCAAAACTGAGCAAGCCAAATTGTTCTTCGTTGGTTTGGGCATTCGACCAAAATGGGCGCCTGTCCGGATTATCATAGTCCATCGTATTCCAAGTCCGCTTGAACCATTCATCCTGCCATGTAAAAATAAGCCCACCCAACAGCTTTTCTTCCATGATATCCTCAAACAAGTGTCGAATGATTTCCCCTTGCTGCTTCTCAGATAAAAATCCCTGATTCCACCCAAACGGATTTTCATGCGTTAATCCCCGTGAACTTGGCACACCAAATTCTGCCACTAAAATGGGGAGCCGATGAGCATCGTGCAGTTCTGCCAAATACCCAGCGTAGTTATTGTTTTTTCCGCGATGATCTACATACGTTTGATACTTTTCGTCATAGTTTAAGAAATCAGGATAGTAAGGATATACATGATAGGAAGCGAATTGATCTGTCAGCTTTGTTTCATTTTTTGTATAAATAACATTTGGATCGACACTGACGATATCCTCCTGGCCGGTAGAGTCGGAAGGGTGCTCCAAGATATCCGTCGTCACCCAATTCGTGAAGCTCATCGGCCGCATCCAATGATAATGCTCCGCTTCGTACTTGGTGATGAAATCCATTTGCTGTGCAAGCCAGTATTCGAATGCTTCAGCATTTTTTGTTTCGAAATATTTTCCATCATAGTCGCCCATGTCAGGGTATTTTTCATTCGTGTTTTCCACCATGAAAGGATACCATTCGATTCCCAATACCCAGCCAATAACATATTCCGATATATCCGCCCGGTATGCTCCAGATGCATGCCCTGCCTTCTGTTCAACTATTTTATTTCCATGAATGACATCGACAATAGTTTTCATCTCTTTCTGAAAATCCTTCAGATTTTCCTTTTCAAAAGCATCCAATGATTCTCCTAGTTTTTCTTCATTAATCCAAACACCATGCAGGACATATATTTTTTCTTCGTGTTGATCATTGTAACGTTTCAGCGCATTATAAAAACCAGGAGGATGCAGGGTGTATATACGAATCGTATTGGCGTTCATTTTTCCAATCTGCTCGAACCACCTGTAATATTCCTCTTCGGTTATGGCAGCTTCACCAGGGAATGTACCTGGTTTCCCCATTCCAATATTGACACCTTTAATAGTCAGCGGGGTCCACTTGCCATCTTTCATCACCTCAAAAACATCCTCTTTAATTCTTGCATTATATTGAAGCTTACTGGAACGGGTCTTTTTTTCCATTTTCGGTGACTCCTCAAACTGTTCTAGAATGGATGTCATCATTGGAAGATATGTCGACCAATAAAAAGCCTGATCGGAAAACTTTTGAGCCACCTTATATATTTGCTTTAGGCCTTTCATTTGGTAGAAGCGGGGGACATCCGTTACATCATTGAAATCACCCGCAAAATAGTAGCTCGAAGATTGTCCATGTTCACTTTTTGCGACGGCTGCAAATTCAGCGGGAATCCCATTTTGTTCAAGTATTTTACTTCCTTCATCCGTGAGTCCCCATTCATAATTCGCAAGCACCGTCGTACCTTCCTTCGGCGTCACAATATCAAACCAATATTGATAGTCAGGGCTATCTTTAAGCCCAAACTGTTTCTTTCCCTCCGGTGTGAATGAAAGGCTGATACCATCTTTTTGTAAATGCTTTTCTTTCTCCAATACGATGACTTGATAATCCAGATCATTGACCAAAATAACCCCTGATCCGCTGTAGGTCCATGAATCCTTAAATTCATCCAGTATCCATTGAGGAATTTCTTCATTTTTACGCGGATCCAATTCATCAAAATACCGCCCAGTCCAGCCTGACCAATCGATCCCCAAATAATCGGTGACACTTTTTCTGACTGATTCACTTGTTGGCGAAGCGAATGTATTAAACTCGGCAACCAACAGACTTTTCTTTTTCTTATTTAACCGGTCCGTAATCGCCTTCCACTCTTCTTTCTCAAGTCCACCATATACTTTTCCCGACCGGGAGCCTTCTCTGGACTTTTCAATCCACGGCAGATCTTCTTCGTAAACTCCATATGTATCCGCCAAATAAATAACATCATACTTATCATAATCATCGGGAAGCTGGCGAATTTGGTAGCTTTCTTTTTTATGGTCCGGCTGGAATCCAAAATAATTGCTCGCTGGTTCCGATATATTCTCGTTCTCATCACTAATTTTCAAATGTTTTAAAAGCCATGTAATTCCGAGATGCTCTCGATATGTTTCATTTGGAACAGTTTTATCAATAATCGCTACTCGAAGCCCTTTTCCAGGCTCTATCAACCAAAGAATAATAGGCAATGCTAGAGCGATGATGAAAATCAGTCCGGCTATATATATGCGTTTCATTCTGAAATTCCTTTCTTCGAGAGACCCACCCTTTTCATTTGTCCCCAGTCTTCTTTTCTGCGTAAAAAGTGGATAAACCCTTCAAATCTCCAAATGAGTGTCAGAGGTTTATACCAGAATACTTCTGTCAAAGACATGATCATCAGTCGAAATACATCTTTCAATTTAGGATAGGTATTCATACTCCACGCCTCAAGCAAAATGGAGGCTACAGAAAAGACTGTGCCATACAAAATAAAAAGTAAAATAAGCAATAAAGCAAATTCGTAGTAAATATCTCCCAAAAAGAAAGCTATGAGAACATATACATATCCGCCTAATTCAATGATAGGTCCCAGACCTTCGATCAGCCAAAAATACGGAAACGAAATCAGGCCAATTCCACCGTATTTTGGATTGAATGTCATTTTTTTATGTCTCCATAGACTTTGTACCAGACCTTGCTGCCATCTTCTTCTTTGCTTTCTTAATACAGACAGGGTTTGAGGGGCTTCTGTCCAGCACACTGGTTCAGGTACAAACTCGATCCGCTTCTTCTCTTTTTTTTCTTTGATCAGCCGATGTAGCCTGACAACTAGCTCCATATCCTCGCCAACAGTGTTTGTACTGTATCCTCCTGCCTCAATAACCCATTTTTTCGAGAACACGCTAAATGCTCCAGAAATAATAAGGACCAGATTAAATTTACTTAATGCAATTCTCCCCATTAGGAAAGCTCTTAAATATTCCACTATTTGCATAACGACTAAAGCATTTTTCGATAAGTCCGACTGAAAAACGGCTCCTAACTGAATATCAAGTCCATTGGCGATTCGAATATTCCCGCCAGCCGCAATCACATCCCCATTAGACTTCATGATTGGTTTCATCACACTTAAAAGTGAACTTTCCTCAAGAATCGAATCACCATCAATGGAGCAAAAATACGGGAACCGCGAAGCGTTGATTCCAACATTAAGAGCATCCGCTTTTCCACCGTTCTCTTTCTCAATCAACAATAAATTCGGATGAATTTCCGACCGATAGATTTGTTTAATGGGCTTTGTTGGAACCTGTTCCAATATGTCCATTTGAACGGGGATCATGCGAAATTTCTCGATAGCCAACTGCTGGGTATGATCAGTTGACCCATCATTAACAATAATGAGTTCTGTCTGTGGATAACGGAGATTCAACAGCGAATGAATACTGTCGATAATACCGGCTTCTTCGTTATAAACTGGAATAATGATGGAGACAGGCTTCCAATGCATGGCATGGACGTAATCCTCCGCAAATTCACTTTTATCTATCAAGTACTGTTTTCTTAAATGAATGAGCGCCAATACCAGCATAGTACTGTAAACAAGAATGACGGCTGCCATATAAATAAAAATCAGTCCGCCAAAAAATGTGATTAATCCTTCAAGTACAACTCTCATATGTCTTGCAATCCTCACTCAACATCGTTTCGGGGATTGACCTTTCATCTCCTTATTTTTCGATTGCTAGGGCTGCTTGAGTACGGACAAGCCATGATTCATCCTTCAGCAGCTTTTCTAAATAGGAGAGCGAACCTTTCAACGGCACATTTTGCAGTAACTTTGCTGCCATTAGGCGTTCTTCCCAAATATCTGAAGTGACAAATGGAATATATCGATCCAAATTCACAATAATACCAATTTCATGCAACGCTTTTAAAGACCGAATTCGAATTTCAGCATCGCTATGATCCAATTGGGCTTCAAGAAAAGGTATGGAATCCATATTTCTTATCATTCCAATCGTATCAATCATGGAATATTGACAAGCGGGCGGCAATTGATCAAAACAGGTCATCAATCGCTCGCGGGTGTTGGGGTCGATTCCTGTTAAAAGCTTTTTATACTCAAATTCGGATAATTTCATAGTATTTGCAATTTTTTCTATGAATAAATCAGGTTCAAACATCGAATATATTTTCAGTAATTGAAAGTTCTCTTCATGGGTCAGTTTCTTTTTTTCCATCTCCCGATATTTATCGACCAGGCGATATAATTGGAAGTCGGCAACCCGATACAAAGCATTCATTCTTCGGCTCCATTTCCTGCTGTCAAGGAGCCTTTGATAATGGTCCATTAGGTACCGATTGGAAAAATCTCTGATTTTGTCTTGAATCTCAGTACTGGAAATGTTTTTCAAATAGACAAGAAAGATCTTTTCAATCCCTTCGATTTCGTGCTTATGTTTAGGGATCAGCTCATCTGAGAAGGGCTCCTCACCCTTGAAATACCGATACCATTTATGCTGTTTCTCCTCTATGTATCTATCTATTTTTTGTAGCCGGGATACTTCTTTCATCCGTTCAGATGTCAAATAGAGCCAAAAACCCAGGAGCAAAACCGAAAGAAAAACGATCACCCATACTAAAATGTCGAAGAGGATGTCCATCATGACCAGAACCTCTCAAACACCCTTTTAATCTGTGCCTCAAAAAGCCGCAGGCTAAAAGGTTTAACCAGATATTGGTCAACGCCACTTTCATAAGCGTAGACCATATCTTCCTCCGAATTCCTTTGGGTCATCATAAACACGATAAATTTTTTATTATTAGGCAAGTGGCGAACTGTATGTAAAACCTCCAGTCCATTTTTCCTTGGCAAGATATCGTTCATAATCATAACGTGTGGATGACTCGATAAGTACCAATTGGAATTAAGAAAGTCATACCCGTCTTGAAATGTTCTAATTTCCAGTTGGAATCCATCTATTTTTAAATCTTCCAGTGATGTTTGGATGACATTTCGCAAAATATCATTTTCTTCTAAAATACTCACCTTGATATGTACCAAATTCTTCTTTTTAAAATCTTTCACATATTCGATATGCCCAGCACCGGATTGCAAGGCAACATCCAAAGATGTTCGTCCTTTTTCAACGACCTTTTCGAATTCTGCATAGCTATTTCCAATCTCCACGACACTTGCCGAGAAAGAGAAGTCCTCCCGAAAGCTTTCATTAGAAAATAACCGATTGAGAAATGCACATGCTTCCTCTTCGCCGCTTTGGGACAAGATTAAGCACCATTGAAAAGGAGCTTCCAATTTACATAGTACATCGCTTAGTCGAATTTTTTTTTCCAAAAATACCGTAACCTCTTCTTCCTTCTGCTCTCGTATATCAGAAACAGATAAAAAGATGACGGAAATCGCCGTTCTCGTACGGTCAATACCTGATTTTAACACCTGGAAAAAACGATTCATGTATTTTTCTTCAATTATATGTTCATGGGGGATAGACGAAGTATCCATATATTTCATCCTTACCTGATTATTTTGCTTTTCTTAGAGCTTTATTCATTTTCCTCGTTTGGTACACATCGCTTGAACAGTGATTCACAAACACATCTGTTCATTACTCTCCAAAACATTTGAAAACAATTATTTTCCTTGTTTGGCGAAGAAAGTAGGACATTTGATTCATATTGTTTATCCAATACTTTTTTCCCACTTCATTATACCATATAGCGCCCTGATGACTTTTAATGTGAGTTTCATCCCAAACTTTTTAAATTTTACATGATAAATCTGCACATTTTCTGTACGAAAAATATTCCTCTCCGAAAATCGGAGAGGAATAGAGAATCTGATTTTTAGCACCGCTCTGTGTTAATATTCGCCCTCACTTTTTCTATCGCTCCCGCCCGCCATTTTTTTACTGCCGAGAGTGAGACCTTCTCCTTTTCTGCAATCTCCCTTACAGACATCCCAAAATAAAACGTATAGATAACCCACTGCTTCTGTTTGTTGGTAAGGCCATCACAATATGAGAGTAAGGTAGCAAGCTGCAACGGTTCCTCCTCATGCTCATCCTTTTTCATCTCCCAAAAGACCTCGTCTGGGTAGACATTCACTTCCTCTGCCTTCAACTGCCTCGTCAACTCCGTCATCATTCGGCCCTTCATATAGGAATAAGCAAATGTGCTAAACTTCCCTTTTTCCGGATCAAATCTCTCCTGCGCTTCCCATAACGCAATGAGGGCGATTTGAAAAAACTCCTCTTCATTTTTGTAAATGTTTAGCGAATGAATAATGTGATAAATCATTGGTCTGTACTGATTAGCCAATTCGGTGAAACCTTCCATTCAGGAATCCTTCCTGGAAGCGCGCTCCCCGTTTTATTCCCGGGTACTTTCACATTAATCGGAAGCGCCGACTCAGGCTAATCACTGTTTTGGCAAAAATTCAATTTTCCACAGTCAAAACCCTTTGAAAGTCTCCTACTTTTAATTTTTCTCCTATGGAAAACTCAATTTTCTTATGAAATTTTTAAAAAATTACCTTCCATCTGTAAAAAATTGTAAATTGCGACTTTTATCATTGGATTATACTAATAGACTAAGATTGAATTCTATTAAAATGGGTGCATCTATCGGGGGAGCATAGAAAGATTTGTATGTATGACAAAAGCCTCAATTTCTCATATATAAAAATCTTCTTCAAAAGGTTTAACGATGTAAAATGTAGAATTACTATTAAAACATATTGTTAGGAGGGGAGCTATGCATAGCTTATCAGGGAAGGTTATTCTCATCACAGGCGCGAGCTCAGGTATTGGGCTTGCCACGGCCGAGTTGATGGCATCTAAAGGGGCTAAAGTAATTATTAATTATAATTCAAATGTGAAGGGTGCCATGGAAGCCATCCAACGTATTCAAGAAAAAGATGGAGACGCCATTGCAATTCAAGCTGATGTTATTAATAAAGAAGAAGTGAACTCAATGATTGAACAAGCTATTTCTTCATTTGGCACAATTGACGTTTTAGTTAATAACGCTGGTGGTGGCATCCGCCAAAGTACATTTATGGATATGAGTGAAGAGCTATGGGAAGAAACGTTCAAATTAAATGTAAACAGTGTTCTCTTATGCTCCCAAGCTGTATTAAGACATATGATTCCTAAAAAAGGTGGAAAAATTATTAATGTATCTTCAGCGGCTGCACGTATTGGAGGGGCAGGAGAAAGTATTCATTACGCATCTGCTAAAGGGGCGATAAATACAATGACGATTGGAATGTCCAGAGAGCTAATTGAATATGGAATTATCGTGAATGGGGTAGCACCTGGAATGGTAGAAACACCTTTTCACGATAAATTTGCTCCTGGCGATAATCGACTTAAGCGCATGGCCTCATCTGTACCTATTAAACGGGCTGCAACACCTATGGAAATAGCAGAGGTAATTGCCTTCCTTTCCTCCGAAGCTTCAAATTATATCCTAGGAGAAATTTTGAATGTTAGTGGTGGGAGATAAGGAAATGGGAAATTTTACCGGAAAATTTTTAATTCGTAATGCAGATGACTATTATATCTTCTATCCTTTACGTTTTTCGTATAATACATTTTATTGAACTAACGGGTGCTTCGTATTTATAAGGTCAACCAGTTTATTTTACTGATTGACCTTATTTTTATAGGAATTAATATATCAAATGGGAACGCCGTATGCTGGGAAACTCGTTACGTACGGTGTGAAGTGGGGGAAAAGCCGGAGATAACATCAAAGGCTTACCTTTCACTATAATAAGAGACAGCAATCGCTGACTCTTTCTGAAATATACTGTTCAGCAAGAATCAGTCTTTGGACAAGTTCTTGCTTTGATAGTTTCATATACTTCCTATGAAGGTTGTCAAGATTACGGTCGGGTTTGAGCGTTCGGAAATTAACGTCCAGATTCAAGCTGTTTGGTTTAATTCCTTTGCTATTTTCTTTTGTTTAAAGGTTTTACTATGTTGTTTGTAATATTCATACAACTCTTCATTTAACCGTATTGCATTTTCCTGAATCCCTTTACCTTCGGTATCGACTTCTTTAGACTATTGAGCAACATTGGCAAAAGTGACAGTGATGCCTTTTTTTATTAAACGATCATTATTAAGTTTCAATAAATCAGATTCAATAACTCTCCAACCTCCTTTATCGCTATTTCTATAAGCGTTTGGGAATTTACCTGACCGTATCCAACGTTTAATAGTTTCTTCGTGTTTACCTAAATTGCCTCCAAACAGAATGTACGCTTCGGGAATGTACGATCTATTTTACTGCAACGTTCAATTACCGGAAATATTTACATCTGTAGGGTTATTATGGTAGTCAACGAGGTCATTTAGAAGTCTAACAAACAAAAAAGTACACCACTATATATAAGTGATGTACTAATTATTTAATGTAATGTGTGACATTAAAGACAACCTCTTGATATTACTGTTTTATAACACATTCAATTGCCTTTAATTTTACAGAGTAGGGCTGCTTTTTTCGGGAACATCACGGTCGTAATTCAGATCATATTTTTCCAATCTAAGAAGTCGTTGAGTAATAGAGCATACACGCTTAACTTCTGACCATACATCCCGGATCTTCGGACTGTGGCATTCCGCCCCAGATTAGAGCACTTCTACCTAAACAGTTCCTTTGGAACCGCCACTCTGACAGTAACAAGCTGGTTCACGATTTGGCTAATCTTCAGATCGCAAAGCATACTCAACAGACGGTATGCCTCCCCAAATTCCAGCGAAAGCTCCCGCTGCAAATGATCGACCACGATTCTGGCCCCACGCCGGATAGCGGCCTCCAAGGTCTCAGCTGATGAAATAAACATAAAGGCATCTTTCGTTTCAACAACCGGGGCGATAAGCTGAGAATCTTCCTTTTTGGTCACCTTCAGCTTTATCTTTCCACCAATTTCAACTCCGGTCCCATCCATTTCCCCGTCCCCCATGGAGGCGTGCAGATCGCCTAAAGCGAACAATCCGCCATCTTGGAAAACTGGAAAATAGATTTTGCTTCCAATTCCGATGTCTTTTGTATCCATGTTTCCACCATGGTCGCCAGGCACCGCACAGTGAACAGAGCCCTCACTTGGAGCAACGCCAATGACTCCAATCATCGGTGTCGCCGGGAAAACCAGCCCATCGCCAAACAAAATCTGTCCGTCTTTTACCGGAATGATTTTTGTCGTAGATTTATCCACCAAATCACCCAACACGCCGAGCCCATCTGACATCACCATCACGCCGGACTGCTCCAGCTCAATATCCAAAATCTCAATGGCAAGAACATCCCCAGCTTTCAATTCATTCACATAAAACGGTCCCGTCGCCAGGTTCATAACAGACAAATCAATATCCGGCCGCAATACACTTTCATCCGTAATCTGTCCGCCGTAGCAATCATGGGTTTCGATTATCACCGTCTCACCAAGCTCAATCGTATGAACCGGTTTCATATTAGCTGAGAAGTGAGTGATTGTTTTTTCTTTGCGAAAAATGCGCATCCGCCTGTTTACCAGCCTTTCGGAAGTACGTTAAAGACGCCAAGTAGTGTGTAAACTCCCGCTCCTGTATATAACACAATAATCAATGTTTGAATGACAGGATGTGCCAATTTCCCACAGGTCCACTCCGGCTCCCTTTCATTAATTTTCCGGGATTTATTCAACATCATGACTGGCACAATCGCCATCATGATTCCTGCGAAAGCACCCGCGATTGACAAGGCGTCGACGAATCCGACAAATCCACTGTAAGCAAGAAGAAACGGAGGTACCGCTACAATTGCTAATGCAATAGCACGATATTTTTTATTTGTTTCTGAAGGAAATTTAAAACGGTCAATAATATTTGTAAAATAGCTTTGTCCCAAAGCCCAGAAGGATGTCAGCATGGCCAATAATGCAAATCCGTTTGCTGTAAAAAACGCCCAGCTTCCCAACGCATCTGCCCATGCGATTGTAACAACTTCCGTTACTTTTTCAGGTCCTGTTAATCCCAATGCCGCCATCGGAACCAGTGCCAATAAAACTCCGGTAATCAGCATGCCAATAGAAATTGCTCTTGGCAAGTTCTTAATATCTTCTTTTGAGTATCCGCGAGATAATTCAGGAACAATGTATTGAGCCAAAAAGGAAAATACAGTCAAACTAAATACCGGAATCGCAAACTTCGGATTATAAAAAGTAAGATAATCTACTTTCAATCCCGGTCCTATGATGGATGCCACAACTAATAGAACAACCAAAAACAGCATGCCGAACGTAATAAATTTTTCAGCTACTCCAGCAGCCTTCAATCCAAGCCAAATGACTCCAACCGCTGGGATAAAAAATAAAAAACTCCCCAGCATATTCGGTATACCGAATAACTCTGCCAAAATTTGACCGCTTCCAGAAGTATAAGCGACCAATGCCCCTAAAGCATTTACAGCCACCGACAAAAAGATAAGCCATGACCCTAAATTTCCAACGTATTTTTCAGCCAAACCACTTAGTTGAAGGGTTTTATTCGTCCTAAGCGTCGTTTCTGCTACATATAACATAGAAATCGTTGTAAGCACTCCGGCGACAACGACCCAGAATACCAATACAGGCCATCCGGCATTTTTGGCACCATAGGCCAAACTTAAAACTCCCGCTCCAATATTGGCCCCTACAATTAAGGCAATCCCTTCCAGCAGGGTCAATTTTGTTCGCGTTAAAGCCGAACTTCCATTAGAATCTGACACTAATAACCTCTCCTTGTTTCCATGATCAAAAAAAAATACATAAAAAAAAGTATAACAAAACACAAAAACAGAGACCGTTTTCAATGACTGAAAGAGAATTTTCCATGCCTTAACCAGCATTTTACCCTATGAACCACTATCTTATATTTCCTATGTCTATAAAAAATAATCAAATGCGCTTGGCGTATTTGCGCCCAGATTTTATCGAGCTCCGCTCGATAAATTTCCTCTGAAAATCTGTGGCATCCGCCGGAGGCTTTGACTTTATTCAGCCGGGGTTTGAACCCCCACTGAATGGAATATCAATATGCATTCATCTCACCACTTACAGAAGTGAGAGACTTCTGCTGAATGAAGTTAAATCTCTATATCCATTTACCCCCCCCCTTGATTTTCGGTCAAAACTAATATATTCTTAACCTAACATTTGTTAGGTGGTGAATTTTTTGACAAAAGAAAAAATTTTGCAAGCCGCCATCAACCAGTATTCTCTTTATAGTTATCACGGAGCAACGATGCGGAATATTGCCCAAGAAGTCGGTATCAAGCCTGCTTCCATCTACTTTTTTTATAAAAATAAAGAGTCGCTGTTTCTGGACGCCTTCCAAAAGCTGCTGAAAGATCATCTCAACCAAATGAAGCAAATCCTGGAAGATGTTCATGATGAGCCGATTCTTTCTATATTTGAAGCCCTTCTGAAAGGAACAGTTGACTATCATAAAAAACATGAGGCAGAGACGAATGTCTATATCTCTTTAGTCACTTCACCACCTAAAGAGATTCATCAAACTTTACTGGAACACATTCAAACATTCGACAAATGGATGACCGACTCATTATTGGAATTAATCCGCCGCGACAAACCGGAGATTGATGAGGCCCATTCCCAAAAATTAATTAAACAATTTTCAGTAATATTAGATGGGGTTTTTTGGGAAATCAAACTATATAACGACCAGGAATTGAAGCAACAAATAGACGAGGCACTGTACATCATGAGAGTTTTAATGGGAGGAAATGAAAAATGACGAACGATTATGCAAGAGAAGTCGTCCCTATGAGCGAAAGAAAGGCCTGGTTTTCAATCAGCCTCGTCTGGATCGCGGTAGGAATAGATTTATCAGCCATGCTTTTCGGGGCTGAATTGGGAAAAGGTATGGCGTTTAATGATGCTTTATGGGCCGTCATCATCGGCTCTGCCATTTTGGGCGTACTGGCGGCATTCTGCGCCTATGTTGGTGCTGTAACAGGACTATCAACATCCATGATTTCAAGATTTACTTTCGGAATTTCGGGAGCGAAGCTCGTATCCCTTTTCATTGCCGTCTCTTTAATCGGTTGGTTCGGTGTTCAAGCGGGATTCTTTGCCGAAAATGCTTATGCCGCGATTGACGGAGCATTAGGTTTGCAGCTTCCCGTTCCTTTACTGGCCGCAATCGGCGGCATTCTGATGATGACAACTGCGGTCATCGGTTATAAAGCCATTGAAAAATTAAGTTCTTGGTCTGTTCCACTGCTTCTCATTCTTGTCTTTTTAGCGGTTGGACTGGCGCTCAGCAAATATGGTACAAGCGCTTTGCATACACCTGTCGACAATGCCTTTACTTTCGGTATGGCTGTCTCCCTTGTTATTAGCATTTTCGTTGTGGGAGCAACGATTTCACCCGACATTTCCAGATGGGCACGTACGAAAAAAGATGCCGTTCTTGCTTCTTTCTTCGGATTTTTCTTTGGAAACAGCTTCATGATTATCATTGCGATGATTTTATCCCGCCTAATGGATGAAAGCAGTCTGACAACAATCATGATCACAGTTGGATTGGGGATTCCAGGAATTTTAGTTCTCATTTTGGCCCAGTGGACAACAAACACAAGCAACGCATACTCTTCCGGGCTGAGTCTTTCTGTTATTTTTACGAAAAAAAGCAAAGTATTTCTAACTCTCGTTGCCGGGATTATCGGAACATTGCTTGCTGTACTCGGCATTTATGATTATTTCATCAATTTCTTAACAATCATGACAATGTTTATCGCGCCAATCGGCGGTGTATATACGGCTGCTTATTATGTAGGAGGCTTGAAGCTTTTTAACGAAGACAATGATCAAGCATTCAAATGGCTTGCACTGACAGCGTGGGCGCTCGGAACCTTCATGAGTTGGTTGACAATGGAAGGACCGATCGGTCTTGAGCTGTTTACATTGACCACCATTTCGTCTCTGGACAGCTTCCTCATTGCTTTCATATTCCAGGCATTATTCATTGCTTTATTCAAGAAAAGGAGCGTAATTCAATGAGATGGTTAACAGAAGAAGATATTGAACATATTGCGGTCGGGGCGACCGTTCTTGGAACGGGCGGCGGCGGCGATCCTTATATCGGAAAAATGATGGCACTCTCCGCCATTAAAAAATATGGGCCGGTCCAGGTAATTACGCTTGATGAACTCACCGACGACCAATGGGTACTCCCAGCATCAGGTATGGGTTCACCGAGCGTGCTTGTAGAAAAAATCCCTTCATTTGAGCAATTGGAGGCACCGCTGAAAGCTTTCGAAAATGCGTGCGGCAGGAAAACAGATGTCGTTATGCCGATTGAGATCGGAGGCGTGAACTCGCTCATCCCAGTGGCAGTCGCTGCTATGAATAACATTCCCATTTTGGACGGTGATGCAATGGGACGTGCATTCCCTGAAGCGCAGATGGTCACCTTCCATTTGGATGGCCTGAAACCGGAGCTCGTCACCATTGGCGATGAACAGGGCAATGTCGTGACAATCCAACCTGCTGACGGATACTGGAGTGAAAAATTGTCACGAAATGTAACCATTTCAATGGGGGGATCCTCCATTGTATGTGACTATGGAATCACCGGAAAACAAGCAAAGGAAAGTGTCATTCCAGGAACCCTGTCATTGGCTCAGGAAATTGGAGCTTTATTAAAAGAACAGCGGCAAGCTGAGGTTCATCCCATCACACAAATGGTCAAAAAACTGAACGGCTATCTTCTTTTTAAAGGAAAAGCGATGCTCATCCAAAGAAAGATCGAGGGCGGTTTTACAAGAGGAGAAGCAAACTTTGATGGAATCGACTTTTTCCAAGGAAAGGGCTGTAAGCTGCACTTCCAAAACGAGCACCTGCTCGCAGAAGTCGAAGGAAAACCTGTTGCCATGGCACCGGATCTAATTGCAGTATTGGATGAAGAAACAGGGATGCCGATTACAACAGAAGGTTTAAAATATGGAGCTAGAGTCGCGATTGTTGCCTTTCCTGCAAACGAAAAGTGGCGAACAGACATCGGCATCAAAACGGCGGGACCTCGCTATTTCAAATATCCATATGATTATATTCCGTTGGAAACATTAGTAAAGGAGCAGCGTGCAAATGATTAGACTTGGAATTGATGTAGGCGGAACAAATACAGACGGCGTTATTCTTGATCATGACAATCAAGTCATCGGAAGCACGAAATCGGCGACTACGAAAGATGTATTTACAGGGATCCAGCAAACAATTAAAAAATTGCTCGCAGAAACAAACGTTAATGTGGCAGATATTCAAGTTGCAACACTGGGTACGACGCACTGTACAAATGCGATCGTTGAGCGAAAATCATTGGACAAGGTTGGAATCGTCCGTATCTGCCTACCTTCAGGATCAACCGTGCCCCCCATGTTAGGCTGGCCAGAGGATCTTGTAGCAATAGTTCAAGCAGAGACCGTCTTGATCCACGGCGGTTATGAATATAGCGGAGCTCCCATTGCCGATTTGGATTATACAGAATTGAAGGAAACTGCGGAACTGTTCCGTGGAAAAGTAGACTCTATCGCAATTTCAGGCGTCTTTTCTCCTGTTTTAAGCGATCAGGAAAAAGAAGTAGCGGCCTTCTTTGAAAAAGAACTTCCTGGAATTCCAGTGTCTCTATCAAGTGAAATTGGAACAATCGGCTTGATTGAACGTGAAAATGCGACCATTTTAAACGCTGCCTTAATGACCGTGATTAACCGGGTAGCTCAGGATTTCGAACGTGCCCTGAAAGATGAAGGTATCAACGCGCACATCTACCTCGGACAAAATGACGGAACCTTGATGACAAACAGCTACGCTCAGAAATATCCTATCTATACGATTGCATGCGGACCGACTAACTCTATCCGCGGAGCGGCGCACTTATCTCAGGAGCCCGATGCCATTGTTGTAGATATCGGCGGAACGACAACAGATATCGGCGTGCTGGCCAACAGCTTTCCAAGACAGACATCTATCGCCGTAGAAGTCGGAGGCGTCCGTACGAACTACCGGATGCCGGACATCTACTCTATCGGTTTTGGTGGGGGAACGCGGGTGTATTTGGATGAGGATTCATGGAAAATCGGTCCAGAAAGTGTGGGATACCAGCTCACGGAAAAAGCGATTGTTTTCGGCGGGGAGGAATTGACCGCAACAGACGTGGCCATTGGTGCGGGATACATGGATATCGAAGGCACCGACTCAGCGAGATTGCACGAAGTGCCATGTTCAGATATCTACCGCGACTTCATTGCAATGGTCGAAGATGCCATTGACCGCATGAAAACAAGTGCAGAAGATTTGCCGGTCGTCCTCGTTGGCGGGGGTGCTGCGTTAATGCCTGAATCACTGAAAGGAGCCAGCCGAGTCATCCGCCCAGCACATGCTTCTGTGGCCAATGCAATTGGAGCTGCACTTGGAGATATAAGTGGAACCGTCGAGCGAATTTATTCTTTGGAAGAGCAAGACTACCAAAAAGTAATACAAGAAGCACGAAGCGAAGCCATCCAAGAGGCCATCGATGCAGGAGCAAATCCTGAAAAAGTGGATATCATCCAGTTGGAAGACTTCCCATTGGCTTACATGCCAGGAAATGCCATCTTAGTGAGAGTCAAAGCTGCAGGACCATTAGCTTTATAAGGAAAGTGCCGGCGTGAGTCGGCACTTTTTTGAGTGAGCGGATCATATCCGGGATAAAGCGGGTAGGATTTCGGCTGTCTGGATAGTATTTCTGGCTATCTGCACAGTATATTGCTTTATTGGACATTATCCTGGTTTATTGGACAGTAAATTATTATATCGGACAGTATTCTGGTTAGTTGGACAGTATTTTCTTTTCCTGGACAGTACTCTTGGCTATTTGGATAGTATCTTAATTTCCTGGACAGTGTTCCATCCTTCTCGGATTGTATTTTACTTTTTTAGACAGTATTCCGTCTTTCTTAGATCACATATTTCCCATATTATCCAGACACCATTTAAGGCAGGGTTCATCAAGCTGAACCCTGCCTCTTTGGAATGAGCATTTAATATACATTTTCTGTAACGGGCCTCATCGGATCGTACGCTAAGATATCTATTTCCAGTTCTTCACCCAGTGCGACTTTTGCTGCGATCATCCCAGCATATGGCCCCATTGTTAAGCCTGAGGAACCCAATCCGTTTGCGATAACCAATCCTTTTATAGACGAAACCTCTCCAAGTAACGGCAAGCCATCTTTTCCAAATGGCCTGAATCCAATACGGATTTCCTCTACTGTGCCGTCTGAAAGTCCAGGGGCCACAGACAAAGCCTCGTCAAGCACTTCCTTTACGCCGCCTGCTGTCATACGGTAATCAAACCCAGAACCTGTTTCTCTCGTTGCACCAGCAACCACCCGAGATTTATCGAACGAAACTAAATAATGGCTACTCTGCGGAATAATGACCGGCCATTCAGACGTATCCGCTTCTGGAATGCGCATGTGTACAATCTGGCCTCGCTGTGGTTCCACAGAGATGTCCAACCCTAACGGTGCAAGCAACTTGGACATCCACGACCCTGCGGCAACAAGTACTACATCCGCGGGAAAAAATTCATCATCCACATGAACACCAGCCATCTTTCCTTCTTTCACTTCAAGACTGGCCTCTCCAGATAGAAACTGAGCACCATGCTTTTCGGCTCCCCTTTTTAAAGCATCTCTCAGCAAAATTCCATCTACACGAGCTGCTCCCCCAATATAAACAGCTTCTAAGTCACTTCTTAATGGTGGAAAAAGCTTTTGCGCTTCTTCAGAGGATAACCTCCGCAATTCTCCGACTTCAGGACAATCCATTTTCCGCTGTTCAATTTTCTGCTCAAGCTTATCCAGATCTTCTTTATGATTGCTTACCGCCAAAGCCCCTACCCTGGCGTAACTTAGGTTGGTTTCACCATCTTCTTTTAGCATTGAAACGAGTGACGGATAGTAACAAGCTCCTTCTTTGTATAGAGCGTACCGTTCCGGTTGCTCCTCTAACCAAGGGCAAATAATCCCGGCTCCCGCTCTTGTGGCCTGCCCCTCGTGATCTTGATCAATGACTGTCACCTCGACGCCTTTTTTCACCAAATGGTATGCTGCACTAGCTCCTACAATTCCTGATCCAACTACTATCACTTTCATATGTTCACACCCTTATATAAAAGTCTCTCAAGTACAGTTTATCAAAAACTCTGATCACATAAGAATAAAATTTCAGATTTGCCAAACAATAGGAATTGGAGGTGTAGTTATGAAGCGCGATGATAGTGTACGAAGCAAAAAAAGAGTCGTTACAAGCGTGAACCCGCAAGGACTAACTGAGGACGTTGCAAACCAGGAACCAAAGACCAAGCTGGAGGATCGAGCGAAAAAGTCGAATACCAAGATTTGACCCATAAAAAAGCCTTTTAGCAAAAACATCTCGTTAGCTAAAAGGCTTTTATTTCTTCATATCAAACATCTGCCGACCAGCGGCATTAGTAAGCTAATTCTGTAACAAAATTCCTACAAGGCTATTCAGAACAGGCAACTTCTCCCATTATCAAATGCGCCTTGGCGTATTTACGCCCAGATTTATCGAGCACCGCTCGATAAATTTCCTCTGAAAATCTGTGGCATCCGCCGGAGGCTTTAACTTTATTCAGCCGGGGTTTGCCCCCCACTGAATGGAATAACAATATGCATTCATCTCACTACTTACAGAAGTGGAGACTTCTGCTGAATGAAGTTAAAAAATCCAATGCGCAACGAGCACAACAATTGGCAACGTGATTGATGTCCTCAACAAGAAGATCAAAATCAAATCTTTCAGATTGACCGGCAGTTTGGAACCGAGCAACAATCCGCCCATTTCGGATAAATATACAAGCTGCGTAACTGAAACACAGCCGATAACGAAACGTGTCATTTCGCTTTCTATACCACTTCCAATAATCGCTGGTAAAAACATATCCGCAAATCCGATGATCATGGTCTGTGAAGCAGCAGCCGCTTCCGGAACTTGCAACACGGAAAGAATCGGGATAAACGGCATTCCTAAATATTTGAACACCGGCGTGTATTCAGCGATAACCACACCGACCGTCCCTATCGCCATGACCACAGGAATGACGCCAAGCCACATTTCAATTACGTTCCTAAAGCCTTCTTTGATAATGGATGATACATTATTATTTTTATTCGCCTGCAAAACAGCTTCGCTGATTCCCCATTTGAGCGGGTTCGTATTAGACGGAATTCCTTCTTCGGCTTTTAATTCCGTATGTTCATATCCCGTATCCGGCTTTCTGGACAAAGGTGGTATTCTTGGCATAATAATAGCAGCCACTAAGCCTGCGATAACAATCGTTGCATAATATTCAAGGAAATAATCTTCCAGTTTCAAATATTGGTTTACCACAATAGTAAAAGTGATCGATACGACTGAAAATGTTGTTGCAATGACAGCAGCTTCACGCTTTGTATAGTAGCCTCCTTCATATTGCTTGGAAGTGAGCAGCACTCCGATTGTACCGTCACCGACCCAAGAAGCAAGGCAATCCAGCGAAGATCGGCCGGGAATTTTAAATAAAGGCCGCATGACCTTAGCCAGCAAAGCACCAAACAATTCAAGCAGGCCGAAATTCAACAGCAGCGGCAAGAAAAATCCAGCCAACAGAAACGTGGTAAATAAAACTGGAATCAAATCATATGCGAGCAATCCACCCGTATTTTCATTGCCAATCCATTCGGGTCCTACTTTAAACACAGACATTACAGA
Source organism: Siminovitchia terrae (assembly GCF_003605405.2). Taxonomy (GTDB): domain Bacteria; phylum Bacillota; class Bacilli; order Bacillales; family Bacillaceae_C; genus Siminovitchia; species Siminovitchia terrae. The sequence goes on from NZ_QYTW02000023.1 coordinate 71,784, forward strand.
GAAAACCGTCCCTAAAATCCGGGTCACAAGCCAACCATTTGACACATGAAAAACCGTGTAAAGGAAGGAATTTTTCATGATAAATGCCGGCTTAAAAACCCGTGAAACAATGGATGCCAGAACTGATAAAATCATTAACCAGGTTGCTGCAACCGGAACATAATCAACGAATAAATTGTTGATCACACCTGCCATAAATGCGACAGGAATCGTAATTCCTTCCTCCGTTTTTACTGGAACCATGAACAAATAGATACCTACAAGAGACGGAATGATAAATTTCAAATATTGGACAAAAGAATAGGACCTCAATGATACAGGCTTATTTTGGGAAGACATTCCTTTAGCTGGAAAACTCATGTGTTCTCACCTTTCATATAAAAACCTATCTCAGAATAATTTTTAAAAATCCATACTAATGCATTATTATGCATGATTAACTATAGTTTGTCCAGTGGAAATTACTATTTTAGTATAGACTATGAAAGATAAATTCTTCGGATTTTGAAAAGAAATTACAGGTTGTTCATTTCAGGAAATTATTATGCACCTGTCCCCGTTTGCGGGACATATACAGATCATTCCATGCTGGACGCAGACTATTTTTTCCTGAGTTGAATTGTATTTTCCCAATTACGGAGGATACTCAATCCATGAAAGATCTTTCATACCAATTACGGAGCACATTTTCTGAGTCAGATCTAACTAGATCATTAAGGATTGTGCTCAATTTATGAAAGTCACGATCATTTTTTCCTATAGCTTAAATCATATCTGCTAATTACAGATCGTGCTCACTCCGTTCTGGACCATTTATGCAAGTCTCAAAAATTAGACTAGACCCACAATTATTGCGACCCTGTGCCGGATCATCAATACCAAACTCGGATCATATTTTCCCCAGCTAGATCATATATGCCTATTCGCAGATCAAATTCACTTCATGTCGGTTCGTATTTTCTCTCAGTAGGCAAGATCACATATATCTCCAATGAAAAAATCTGCCAGGACTTACCTCCTGACAGTTTTTTCATAATCCTTATCAAGTTCACACCAATCCACAATCGTCGCCGCAATGATTTTCGCCGCTTCAAATATCTTTTCCACCTCAATGGCTTCGTTTGGAAAATGCGCGAGACTCGTGATTCCGGGACCGAAAACTACGCTCGGTGTGTCTCCGACCTGTGATAGAAGCCCGCCGTCTGTACCCCAAGGTGCAGCCTCAATCACAGGCTCTTCCCCAGCCACTTCTTTAAAATTGTTGATCAATGAGTTCATTAATGGATGGTCTGTTTTGATTTCTCCAGGGACCCATCTCGCCCCGAACCACTCGACTTCAACAGGATGTTCTTTAAACCATTCATCCTTCTCTGCCAGCCTTATCAGCCATATTTCCATTTCCGCTTGAACTTCTTCCATTGTCTCGTTAGGCGCAATTCCAATGCGCCCTTCCAGTTCGACGATGTCTGGAACGGAAGATGGCCAGTCTCCGCCTTTGATAGCACCTATATTAATAGGGACAGGAATCGGAATATTGTCGTATAACGGGTCCGTAATTCGATCGTTTCTTATTTTTTCTAATTCCTTCACATGTTCAGTGACGATAAACGTTTTATCAATCGCACTGACGCCGTGGTATCTTGTGCCGCCATGTGCCGTTCTCCCTGTCACAATGAGTCGGAACCACTTGGACCCCTGCTGTTTCGGAAAAATTTTCATATTGGTCGGTTCCGGAATGATCGCTGCATCCGCTTTGTACCCTTTAAGAATAGTATCCAGGGTTCCAGCACCGCCGCTCTCTTCTTCCACAACGCTTTGAAAAATGACGTCACCTTTTAAACGGATTCCCAAGGATTTGATCGCATCAAGGGCAATCATCAAGGAAGCATTGCCTCCTTTCATGTCAGTCGCGCCCCGACCGTACATTTTTCCGTTCACGATTTCCCCGCTGAATGGTCCATTATCCCATTGTTCGTGGTCACCTTCAGGTACTACATCCACATGTCCATTTAGTATGATCGACTTTCCTCCGCCGCTTCCTTTTAAAACGCCCACCACATTCGGGCTGTTCTTAAACGTTACACGATTCGAATAGAAATAAGGATGCTTCTGCAATCTTTCACCATCCAATTCCCAGACATCAACATCTACATTAAGATTGGTTAAAAATTGGGCAACGTTTTCCTGAACTTCTTTTTCATTTCCTTGAGTGCTCGCAAGTTGAACCAATTTTTGTAAAAATTCTATATGTGCTTGTCTATTGTCATCAATCCATCGATTAATCCTCTCTTTAACTATCATGATTACCACCTCACAAAGTCATATTTTCATAGATTACCGAAATTCCCATACCTCCGGCCATGCACATAGTCACCAATCCATATTTCGTTTTCGAGCGGATCATCTCATGGATAAGTGTGACACTCAATTTGGCACCAGTTGCACCAACAGGGTGACCGAGCGCGATCGCTCCTCCGTTAACATTCACGCGCCTGTCATCCAAACCGAGCTCCTTGATCACAGCTAGCGCTTGGGCAGCAAAAGCTTCGTTCAATTCAATCAAACCGATATCATCGAGCGTTACCCCCGCTTTTTCCAGCGCTTTTTTTGTCGCTGGAACTGGTCCAATCCCCATGATCGAATGGTTCACACCGGCACTTGCATATGCTTTTACTTTGACGAGCGGCTGGAGACCCTCTTGTTCAGCGCGTTTAGCGGACATCATCAACAATGCCGCAGCCCCATCATTCATCGGACACGCATTCCCTGCCGTTACGAAACCATCCTTTTTAAAGACCGGCCTTAAGGTCGCCAGTTTTTCCTTGTCGATGGATGCCCTTACACTTTCATCTGCTGTAAAAAGTTGTTTCCCTTCCCTTGTCAGGAGTTCAACGGGGACAATCTCATCCGAAAATTTATTTTCCTGGATCGCCTTCGCTGCCTTCACATGGCTGTCATAAGCAAATTGATCCTGTTCTTCTCGTGAAATTTGATATTGTTCAGCTAATCGCTCAGCTGTTATACCCATATGCTCATTCCCAAGCGAACAAACTAGGCCATCTGCCATCAGCGCATCTGCCATGACAACATTACCAAACTTGGAACCCCAGCGGTTCTTGACAATGTAAGGAACATTACTCATGCTCTCCGTTCCGCCGACAACAATCACTTCGTTCTGCTCTGTTTGAATAGCGGCAGTCGCATTTGTGATGGCTTTCAGGCTTGAACCACATGCTTTGATGACAACATAAGCCGGTGTTTCCTCAGAGAATCCCGCCTTCTGTGACGCGATTCTGGCCGAATTTAACCCGCCGCCGTGCACATACCCGTGTCCGAAGATCACTTCTTCTACACTGCTTTTAGGTAAACTTGTTTTTTCCATTAATTGTTCTAAAACTTGTTTCCCCAGCTCTGCGGCCTCTACTCTTTTTAATGATTTGCCAAAGGCACCAACCGCCGTTCTGACACCAGCCACGATCACTGCATCCTGCATCGTAAAACCTCCTTTTTTATTCACCTAACAACCAGATTTTTTGGTCCGCTCTATTTGATATTTGGTAATCTCATTTTTAGAAAGGGTGCCACTTTTTAATAGCTGTTCCATTCAACTAGTGGATACCTCACTATTCCGATTTTTTGTTAATCGTTTTCAATGTGGGAAGTTGCATTTTTTAATTTTCGCTACTGTCTCTCCACGGGTAGTTCGCTATTTTACATGATCAGGAACATGAAGTTCCGCTCCTGTAGCATTGATTACATCTTCAACTGTATACGGGTCTTTCACTTCTATTAAACTTAATCCTTGTTCAGTGACCTCGATGACGGCCATGTCTGTAATAATCAGATTGACACATTTCTCTGCAGTAAGAGGCAAGGTGCATTTTTGTACAATCTTCGGATTGCCATGCTTGTCCGTATGATTCATCAGTACAATCACCTTTTTGGCTTTTTGCGCCAAGTCAACCGCGCCGCCCATTCCTGACACGATTTTTCCTGGAACAATCCAATTCGCTAAATCGCCGCTTTCACTCACCTCAAACGCTCCTAAAATCGTCACGTCCAGCAACCCGCGGCGGATGATTCCAAATGCAAGGGTACTGTCAAAATAGGAAGCACCCGGCGCAACAGTTATCGGAATTCCGCCTGCATTACATAGGTTAGCATCTTCCTCACCCTTTAATGGAGACGGACCCGTACCCAGAACTCCATTTTCAGCATGAAACATAACATTAACATTCGGAGAAATATAGTTGGCAACCAAAGTAGGAATGCCGATTCCGAGATTGACAACCATTCCATCCTTAATTTCTTCCGCAGCCCTTTTTGCAATGGCTTCGCGCACACTTACTCCCATGCCCATGTCCAGTTCACCCCTTCACTTTTTACAACAATATCTACAAACGCACCTGGTGTAACGACTTCTTCAGGATCCAACTCGCCAACCGGTACAATTTCATCCGCTTCCGCGATAGTGATTTTTCCAGCCATCGCTACCAATGGATTTGTATTCCTAGCACTCTTATCAAAAATTAAATTTCCAAACTCGTCAGCTTTTTTCGCATATACAATGGAAACATCAGCTGTAAGCGGCTTTTCAATCAGAAAAGTTTTCCCTTCAACAACAACTGTTTCCTTGCCTTCTGCAACTAGCCCATCCACGCCAATATCAGTTAAAATGCCGCCTAACCCCACACCGCCAGCCCTGATCCGTTCGACTAACGTTCCCTGAGGCGAAAACTCGATATCCAATTTTTCTTCATGCATGAATTTGCCAGCATTTGGATTAGAGCCAATATGAGATGCGACAAGCTTCGCCGCCCTTCCCTCCGTAACGAGCTGGCCGATCCCAATATGAGGAAACCCTGCGTCATTACAAATCAAAGTCAATTCGTTGATATCGCGTTCCAAGATTGTTTTGATTAAGGTCGGCGGATTCCCGATCCCCCCGAAACCGCCGACCATCAAAGTTGAACCGCTTTTTATATATTTAACTGCTTCTTGAACTGATCTTACCTTTGCCATTACCAACGCTCCTCATATTTATGCTTTTGAAAAACAATTTGCTTTCCTGGAATTGGTTCCATTTTCAAAAAGGCTTGGGGATTTCCGGATTTACCTTTACTTCCTAAAAATGCTATTAATTTTTTCAAATCTACCTGAAACACTCATAACTTTCTTGATTTTCCAGATTTCTAGGAATACTAGCCAAGTTTTCGATTTACTATCCGATTTTCGGATATACTATCCAATTTTCCGATTTACTGGCCAACTTTCAGATATACTTTCCGATTCCATGATTTACTGGCCGAATTTCTCGATTTTCTGTCCACTTTTAAGAAATACTTGCCATTTTTCTAATTTACTGGCCGATTTCAAGATATACTTTCCGATTCACTGGATTTACTGGCCAATGTTCGAAAACGCTTGCCAATTTGCCGGTTTACTGTCCAGATTTCGAAAATACTATCCAATTTTCCGATTTTCTGGTCAACTTACGAAAATACTGGCCGCTTCTAGCGCGCTTTCCCCTCATCCATTCTTCGAAAGTTCTCTCTCAACTTTTCTAAGTGCCACCGCAAACCTTCTGACCAGTTCATCCACTTCTTCTTTTGTAATAGTAAGTGGAGGTGACAAGATAACAGCATCGCCGATTAATCCATCCGTCCCCGCGTTTGCCGGATAGACAAGAAGGCCTTCTTCGAAATTCGCCTGAACAATTCTACTGACAACATCCAATGCCCGATCAAACGATTTTTTCGTCAACTTGTCTTTGACAAACTCGACACCTACGAATAAGCCCTTTCCGCGGACATCACCAATGATCTCACTTGCTTCAGCGAGTTCGCGAATTTTTTCTTTTAAATAAGCTCCGTTCACCGCTGAGTTTTCGACGACGTTATTTTTCTCGATATAATTCAATACAGCCAAGCATGTGGCGGCAGATTGTGGGTTCGCACTGAAAGTATGGCCGCTCATGACAATCTTGGATCCTTTCAAAATCGGCTCCATCACTTTTTCGCTTACGATTGCTGCCGCCATTGGTGTATATCCGGCACTCATTCCTTTTCCTGTAGCTATAATGTCAGGTATCACATTAAAATGCTCCATGGCGAACATTTTCCCGGTTCTTCCCACCCCGGTCATGACCTCATCCGCAATGAATAAAATGTCATACCGATCGCAGACGGCTTTCATTTTCTGGAAGTACCCATCTGAAGGAGTCAATGCCCCTCCCGCTGCTCCAACCATCGGCTCTGCGATGAATGCAGCGATATGATCTTTTCCTATTCTCAAAATCTCTTTCTCCAATTCTTGGGCATAAAAATCGTCGCATTCTTCTATTGTTCTCTGATCTGCATCCCGGTAATAGTAAGGTGCTGAAAGAGAAGGATAGTTTTCAAGCATAGGTTCAAAGCGTTCCCGTCGCTGGATATGCCCGGACATCGATAAAGCACCCATTGTAATTCCGTGGTAGCTCATCCATCTGGAGATGATTTTATTTTTTGTTTTCATTCCTTTTTCTTGCCAATACTGGATTGCAATTTTCATAGCAGTTTCTGTCGCCTCGGAACCACTGTTCACAAAAAAAGACCAGTTTAGATCACTAGGTGATATTTCACTGATTTTTTTTGCCAGCTGCTCTGCTGCCTCCGTTGTAAACTGCGAGCGATAAACAAAAGAAACTTTCTTGGACTGCTCTGCCATCGCATCAATGACTTCTTGTACACCATGTCCAATACTGGCTGTTACGGCCCCGGAAGATCCATCAATATACTGCTTCCCTTTTTCGTCATATAGATAGATTCCATCACCATGCGTAATAGCGGGATATTTATAATCCAAAACAGGTTTAATGAGATATGTTCTTGTCATGATATCCACCTCAATTTTCGTAAGCGTTTACTCTATAAAAATGTTATTATGTGTATAAGAAAATTATAGCCGACACAGAGATGCCGTTCTATTCGACCAAAATGCAAAAAACAACGGCATTCATTGTACTTTGTGTATAAAAGGGGTTGCTTAAAATAGCTATCAGCATTCATAACGCACTTCAATTGCCAGTCATGAAAAAAACAAGATTGGTAGCAGGCCATCAAGGGGGCGAAAACAGTATAAAATGGGTGACCATTGTTGAAGTTCTGGAAGATATCGGCCGATTGCAGCCCGGGGAATTTTTGATTACGACAGGGTTTGGATTATCAGAAAACGAGGAGAAGCTTGAGGTATTCCATCAGCTGCTAAAATCCAAACTGCTATCGGGAATCGCCATCTATACAAGTTTTTATATGAAGGAAATTCCGGCTAGCTTTATTGAATTAGCCAACGAAAATGCTCTCCCGTTGATTGAAATTCCAACAGACATCAATTTTTCCGAAATCACCAAAGCGATACTGGAACAAATTGTAAACAACCAGATGCATCTGCTTGAGCAGGCGGAAAACATTCATCGTGAATTGACGAATCTTATACTAAATGACCAAAGTTTAACGGAAGTGACCGAGAGGTTGGCCCAACTGACGAGCTCGCATATTCTCATCTTTAATGAGTTTTACGACACCATTTATTCAAGCGATAACGACAATTTGACATGGAACCCAGTCAATGGCGACGAAATTGACATCTCGAAACACCTTATAGCTAGCTTAAAAAGAGAATCCAAAGTGAATTTTACGTTTAAAAATCACATTTCCACTGTTTATCCAATCATCGCGAAGCAATCGTGTTATGGCTGGATTGTCATGACGAAACCGGAGGCCGATTGGCAGGAGCTTGACGATATCGCCATAGAGCAGGCTGCCCCCATCTATGCTATGGAATTTTTGAAAAAACAGGCGATCGAAGAAACCCAATTACGGATTCAAAGCAATTTTATCGAGGACATATTCAATAAAAATTATATAAATGAGAGAATCATCATTGACCACGGATTGAAGCTTGGTTATGACCTCACTTTAAATCAGTCCGTTTTTCATCTGACTTTTAAACATCCTGAAAAAATTGACGTCAATTTGACAGACAGGCTGTACCATTTGACTGATCAAATTCTAGGTCAGAAAAAAAAGCAACATTTGATTCAAACAAAATTAAATTCCATTATCTTTTTGACAAATGTCATAGGGGAAACCAAAGAAGAAATATATAAACATTCCATTAGTCTCGCGAAGGATTTATTAAAAAATTGGACGTACTATTTTCCAAACGTGGATTTGATTATAGGGATTGGAAAAGATTACAAACAGGTGGATGAATTAGGAAAAAGTGCGCAGGAAGCTCATTACGCAGTAAAATTGAGTGATTTAGTCAGCAAAAAAGTAAATATTGTACATTACGATGATCTGGGAATGTACGACTTGCTGTTAGAAATGGAACGCTCGGGGATTCCTTTAATGTCCATTTATGAGCAACATATGAGCAGTTTGCTCAGTAATAAAGAAATTGATTTAATCGAAACGCTGGACAGTTATTTCAGGAATAACCAAAGCATTCAAAAAGCTGCGGAAGAATTGTATATTCATCGACATACATTAAGATATAGACTGAATCAGATTGAAATCCGTACAGGTCTGGATATCAAATCCACAGAAGACCTGCTAAAACTTCAGCTCGGTGTTATGGCATATAAATTAGTGAACATATTGAAAAAAGAGCCGTGATGGCTCTTTTTAAAGCTGCACTGAATACCCCAAAGGATAGCTTATTCAGGAACTTATGTTGTCGCAAGGCCGCGTGACGTTTACTTGAGGTATGTTCACAAGACATTGATTGAATCAAGCTGGTTTCTTACAATAAGCCACCATCGACTCCGACGGCGCAAGTTGTCACGCCCTCAACCTGTCGAGTGCATAAGCGCTAGGATATACAAGCACTCTCTTTCTCTCGTCAGGAGGGGGCTAGACTATACTACACTAGCGTTCTTACTTTGAAATATCTTCTCCAAAGTATTTCTCGCTGATTTCACCGTATTTTCCATTTTCTTTAAGTGTTTTCAAAGCTTTATTCACATCTTTCAGCAGTTTTTCATCTTCTTTCCTGATAGCTATTCCCATTTGATCCAAGTAAATTGGTTCACCAACTTTTTTGATCTTCAAGTTGTTTTCTTTGATGGCGTACATTCCAACGAGTTGGTCAGTAAGGACAGCATCCAAGCGCCCTTTAACCATCAAATCTTGCAGTGCAGTCACGTCACTGTCGTATGTTTTTACATCGTCTGTATATTCTTTGGCATTTTCCTCAAACGTACTGGAAACAACGACACCGATTGTTTTGCCTTTCAAGTCATCCGCACTTTTAATAGAATCATTATCTTCATTTACAAAAATTTGCGCACCTGATTCATAGTAAGGATCAGTAAAATTGACTTCCTTCAATCTTTCATCTGTTATAGCCATACTTCCGATGATGGCATCAAACTTGTCCGTCTGCAAAGCAGCGATGATCGTTTGCCATGGATTCTTAACAGGTTGAGGATTCATTCCTAATTCTTCTGCAATCGCAGTACCAATTTCCACATCAAAACCGGCCAATTTATTATTATCAGAATAGTTGAATGGCGGATAGAGTCCGCTTGATGCGAAGACAAAGTCCTCGCCTTTTTTCCCTTCCCCTGACGATGCTTCTTTGTCCTTTGATCCACACGCAGCTAAAAGAGTCACAAAAATTAGCCCCATCAACATTACATAAATTGATTTTTTCAACTTGATTCCCCCTATTTTTATAAAACTTTTCCTAAGAATTGTCTGGCTTTCTCGCTTTGTGGGTTTGTAAAAAATTGCTCAGGAGTGCTTTCTTCGGCGATGACTCCGTTATCCAGAAAAACAATTCGATCGGCCACCTCGCGTGCAAAGCCCATTTCATGCGTTACAACTACCATCGTCATGCCTTCCTGAGCAAGTTCCTTCATAACATTCAATACTTCCCCTACCAATTCAGGATCTAATGCAGATGTCGGCTCATCAAATAATAAGACCCTCGGACTCATAGCCAATGAGCGGGCAATTGCCACCCTTTGTTTCTGTCCCCCGGACAGCTTTTCTGGATACACGTGGGCCTTGTCAGCCAAACCTACTTTTTTCAACAGCTCCATCCCTTGCTGAATCGCCTTTTCCCTTTCCATTTTTCGAACAATGATCGGAGCTTCGATGATATTTTCAATCACTGTCTTATGAGGAAACAGATTGAAATGCTGAAACACCATACCAATGTCCTCTCTTACTTTGTTCAGTTTGATGTTTGTGGGGTCTACTTTTGTATCCTCAAACCAGATTTCTCCTTCGTCTTTTACCTCCAAATAATTCAAACACCGAAGAAGAGTGCTTTTTCCTGACCCGCTCGCCCCAAGAATAACAACAACCTCTTTGTTTTTAATCTCTAAATCTATCCCTTTTAGCACATGTAAATCCATGAAATATTTATGCAAATTTTTTACTTTTATCATCTTATACTCTCCCTGTGTCCAGCCGTTTTTCAATTTTGTTTGTAATGAGTGTGAAAATGACGATCAGAACCAAATAATAAATCCCTGCAATTGTATAAAATTCCAACTGTCTGAAGGTGGCAGCGGCTTGGCTCATAGAAAGGTTGAAAATCTCTGTAATTCCAATGAAAGCGACAAGTGAAGAGTCTTTCAGACCGATAATAAACTGATTCCCAAGAGATGGAATGGAGCGCTTGAATGCCTGTGGAAAAATAATCCTTCTCATCGCCTGCTTTCTCGTCATACCTAGAGATTCAGCCGCTTCCATCTGTCCTTTGTCAATTGATTGTATAGCTCCCCTGAAAATTTCCGCAATATACGCCCCACTATGAATAGCGAGCGCGATGGCTCCAGCCCAAAATGCAGATAACACAACAACCTGCGTAATTCCAAAATACAGCCACATGATTTGAACAATCAGCGGCGTTCCGCGAATAACTCCTATATAAAGATTCGCAATCCAGGAAAGGATTTTCTTATTGGACAGTTTCATCAATGCAACAAACAACCCGATGATGCTCGCTAAGATTAAAGAAACAACCGTGATTTGCAGAGTAACCAAAGCGGCTTGCATAAAACCGCTGAACGTCGAAATTAAACTATCCATAAATTGTCCCATTAGTACAACACCCTTTGCTTTTTTTAAAACTTCAGAAAGCCCTTACACTAAATCTACTATCTGTATCGAAAACACATTTATATAGTAACAATAAGTTGACAGCGATTTCATTATCCAATTTATCATAATGTAGGAAACGTTTTTATACATGTTGTATAAAAGAAAGGTGAGATCGGGGATGGTGCCGGGGGAGAAGAGAAATTTGGAAGAAGTTAAGAGTATTTCTGAATTCTGAAGAGTATCCCGGCAAACTGGATAGTATCATAAATATTTGAGAATGTCCGGGCAAACCGAAAAACTAAATAGCTTTCGGAGCAAGTCAAAATCCCGTAAATAAAGGATTTTACCGAAATCCGTCGAATTATTTCATAATAAATCAAATTGAGGTGTTTAAATGATTAAGAAATTCAGGAGAATTCCCTTAAAAATCCTGATAATGGAAGCACTTTTAAGAAGAATCCCCCCAAATCATCCGAGTAAATTCCACATTGAGGAAGAGCTAAGATTTAGGAAAGCAGGTTACCGCGGGGAATTGTCCCTCGACTATCATTTGTCACAGTTGCCTCAAAACGAACACTTTATCTTCCATGATCTTCGGCTTCCCCTGTGGAATAACACTTTTTTTCAAATAGACGCTCTCCTTTTATCAAGACATTATTTCACAAATTATGAAGCGAAAAATCATACCGGCACGTTGACTTTCGAGGAGCAGCAAATGCTCCAAACGTATAAAGGTCGAACAGAATCGTATCCCAATCCCATTACTCAGGCGGAGAACCAACAATATCATTTGGAAAATCTGATAAGAAAAAAACTGGATATTATTCTTCCCGGCACCTCGTTTGTTGTCGTCACAAACCCTTCCTCCATTATCAAATTTGATCCCCAATATGAGAAGATCGCCAGTAAAAAAGTAATACGTGCAGCTGCTATTCGGCAAAATTCCGAGTTGTTTTGGACAAAACAACAGAAGCAACTCATATCATACGCTGACCTTCAAAAGATTTCCCAACTCCTATTAAAGCTTCATACTCCTTCAAAACCCGATATTTTACAAGAATTTCGAGTTGATAAAAGTGACATTCACCCAGGCGTTTATTGTGATAAATGCAAGCTTTTGTCTTTTAAAAGGGCGTTTGGAACATGGAAATGCAATAAGTGCGGATTTGCAGATAAAATGACACACGTTCAGGCTTTGATTGATCACCTTCTTTTGAATGGAAACACCATTACAAATTCACAATTCCGCTATTTTTTACAATTCGATTCCGTTACTGTTGCCACCCATCTGTTGGGATCACTAAATCTGCCCTTTGAAGGAACCTTTAAGGATAGAAAATATCATTTATCATTAGAAGCGTTGAAAAAGTGGATTTAATAAATAGGGAATGACAACATGCATGGGAGGTAACACTTTGAAAAAAAGACCTTGCTCTTCGAATAGGGAGGAACCTTCAAAAAGCTAATTGTAGTTCTTAAATCCGAAGAGTATTTCTTAAAAGCCAAGAGTATTCTCCTAAATCCGAATAGTATCTCTCAAAATTTAAGGGTATCACTGAATCAAAGGATGCTCCTCATTAATAAGGAATCAATAAAAGTGAGGCTGGAACATAAATTGAAACCTAATTGATTTTAGTACAAATCGTGAAAAATAAAACCGCATGAAATCAAGGTTTAAATTTGATTTCAGGTGGTTTATTCATTTTAGGGTTTTGACCCAGCCTCGCCCTTTCTAATACAAGAAGAAAATTAATATGCTTGTGACAATCCCTACTATTGCACTCAATAAAATACAATAACCCATAATATCACGGATGTGCAGTCCAACCACAGATAATATCGGCAATGCCCAAAATGGCTGTATCAGATTAGTCCATCCATCTCCCCATGCAACAGCCATTGCGGTTTTAGATGGGTCAACCCCCAATTCCATTGCTGCAGGTATTTGCAAAGGACCTTGCAATGCCCATTGCCCACCTCCCGATGGAGCAAAAATGTTAACAAATCCGGCAACCCAATAAGTGAAAACATTGAATGTTTCAGGTGTTGCTACAGAAATCATCCCGTCGATAATGAGCTGCCCCAAACCTGAACCGGATAATACCGCGATGATTCCGGCGTAAAAGGGAAATTGCAAGACAACGGGCGAAATAGATTTAGAAGCTTCCATAAAAGCTTCTGCATACTGGCCCAAAGAACGGTGTAAAAGCAGTCCCAACGACAAGAAGAAAAGATTGATAATATCCAAATCCAAATCCCTGCCGCCCCAAAACGAAATAGCCGTGTAAACGATGCCAATTGCGCCAATCAACATTCCTAAAACGGGGGTATATTCTAATTTTAAGGCGGGAGTAAGTGAATCTTTAGCGACCGCTGTTTCGTTTTCCGTCCGCTGATCCAAATCCGCGGAATGATAACTAATAATATTTTTCTTAGGTGACATTAAAACAATGAAAATAGACATAATCACAACTAAAGATATGAAAATAATAATGGTTGAAGAGTGAAATAATGTTTCTGATGTTGGAATGACTCCCATTACTTCTTCTAAAAAATGCCCCTCTGTAGCAATTGTCAATCCAATCGAACTCGAGATTCCTCCTGGAAACAACACCGTCGCTGAATAGGCACAGGCCACTAAAAGTGGAAAATGCGCGTTTTTGTTTCTTTTTCCGATTTCTCTCGCGATGATGGCTCCAACAACAACTGCCAAGCCCCAGTTTATGTAATAGGCTGCCGCGGAAACCAGGAAAGTAAGCAAATAAGCTTTCCACGGTTTGTTCGCCAGCTTTGCTAAACTAGACAGCCCTCTGCTCACAAAGGGAACTGCTGCCAATGTCATACCCGTCATCAATAGCAGGACCATCTGCATTGTAAATGCCAAATATGCCCAGAATCCGTCACCCCATGCTGAAAAAATAGTACCGGGTTCCGTTGGATTCATTGCTAATGCGATGGCAAAGACAAGTATCGTCATAAGCACTGCTATGACAAAAGCGTCTGGCAAATAACGCTGGACAACTCGTGAAAAACGATCTGCGATACCTGCTAACATAGCTTTACCTCCCTTATTTTAAGTTACATTAAATGTTAAGGGAGGATGCAATATTTTAAAATTATCAAAAAGTATGAAAGTGGAGAGGATTGTTATACATGTGGTATAAAAACTTATAAGAAAGTAATATACGCAAGACTGATTGAGCAAAACATTGCCCTAATCAAATGCGCCTTGGCGTATTTGCGCCCAGATTTTATCGAACTCCGCTCGATAAATTTCCTCTGAAAATCTGAGCATCCGCCGGAGGCTTTAACTTTATTCAGCCGGGGTTTGAACCCCCGCTGAATGGAATACCATCTTACCACTTACTGAAGTGGGAAACTTCTGCTGAATGAAGTTAAATTTATGAATCGCAAAGTCACAAACCGGTAAGCAACACTTCCTCACTCAGGTGTTATTCTTTCCGAAGTTCTTCACTTGGTAAAATTACACGCCTGGCCACAGGTGAGTCCAATATAATAGATGTCCTGGTATTGCCGTAAGGGATTAGCCTTTCAATCAACTGCGTCAATTCATCCATTCCATTAAATGCCGCCTTTATATAGTAATGGACATGTCCTGTCGCCTTATGACATTCAAGGACATCGGGTTCGTGTGCAATCATTTGCTCGAACTCGGTAAGAGATACCCGTATTTCACTTAATTCAATCATGACCAATAACTTTCTTCCAACTGCTGAAGGTGAAACCTGGGCAAAAAACCCTTCAATGATGCCTCTTTCTTGAAGCCGCTTTAGTCGTTCTGCCACACTAGGACGGCTGAGAGCCAATTTTTTTGACATTTCGCTGATTGACATCCTCCCGTCTGATTGCAGTAACCTGATTAAATTTATATCCACTTGATCCATCTTTCACGCACTCCTTCAGAATGAACATTATTTTTGGTAAATTTATTCAAATAATAATTATATAGAGACAAATAACTTCATTTTGGTATATAAATTAACATTAAATTATTCTATTATTATACTCGAGAATAAATTGTTTGAAAAATATAAATTGAGAACTGAAAGACTTAGTGTTGAAGTGCTGTCAAAAAAGGGTAATAAGGCTTGCCCGCGATTTTTGCTTCCTAATTGGAAACAAAGTCAAATCACGTGGTAATTTTCGAAATCTTTTAACAAAGGAGGGTAACATGAACAATACATTTAAAATCATTGTCCTGGCAGGAGCCTTTGTTTCATTCATCTTGGGGGCAGGGACAGCGACAGGGCAAGAAATACTGCAATTTTTCGTATCACATGGATATTACGGTATTGGTGCTATAGTCATTGCAGCCGTTTTGCATATGTGGTTTGGCGCATATGCAATGGACATAGGTCTCCGATTGAAAGCTGATGATTCAAAAGCTGTTTTCATCTATTTTTGCGGTAAATACCTCGGAACCTTCTTCTATTGGTTCTCGCAGTTATTCATCTTAGTTGTTTTTGTTGTCATGATTTCTGGAGCCGGTGCCACTGTTTCGGAGTACTTTGGGACAGGGATCATCACTGGCAGAGCAATTATGGCCATCCTGGTACTAACTACTGCCTTATTACGTCTGGAAACCATTATTAAAATATTGGGAATCGCAGGACCTATTATAGTCATTTTTGCAGTCATCGTAGGAGCTGGCAGCTTTGATCCAGCAGGATTTTCACAGGCAAATGAAATTGTGAAGGAGCTTGATTTATCATCAGCAACCAAATACTGGTGGCAATCGGGATTTGTCTACTCTTCATTTGTTTTACTCGTAGCATTGCCGTTCCTGGCTAATCTGGGCAAGGATGAGGTCAGGAGAAAAAACGTGATCATTGGTGGAGGTTTGGGTGGATTGATTATGCTGATAGGGGTCTTTGCCATCTATATCGGCATCCTGTCAAATATCGAAAAACTCCATACAAAAGATATTCCGACCTTATTCCTAGCGGATCAAATCAGTTCTGCTTTAGCATTTTTCTTTTCTATTATTTTACTCATTGCCATTTATACAACCGCAGTGGGTATGCTATGGACTGTTTCAATTCAATTCTCAAAAGACAACACACTAAAGTATAGAATCATCACAATCACCTTAACTGTACTTGGCTTTTTCGGAGGATTATTCCCCTTCGCCAAGATTATTGATTTAGTATATCCAATTGTTGGATATATCGGCTTAATCTTAATGGTTGGAATGCTTTATCGCCAATTTATCAACAAAGGTAAAATTGGAAATCAAGCCTATGATATGCTTAATATAACGAAAAAAACAGGAAAATGAGAGGGAAAACTTATGAGTAAATATGCTAAACAGCCGGATTACACAAGAGTTAAGCTCGACATGCCCTTCACAGGGATTACATCATTTAGAAAGTATCCAATCTGCACTGATTTAGAAGAATTAGACGCTGACTTTGCAATTATCGGTGTTCCAAATGATATGACAACTGCATGGCGTTCCGGAGCCCGTATGGGACCAAGATCCATTCGTGAACAATCATCTCTATATGCGTTTGGTTCAGGATATGATCATGAAAAAGATATTGTTTACAATAATGATGGCTGGAAAATTGTTGACTGTGGTGACGTTTCAATTATTAATGGAGATGTTGAGCAAAGCCACGAAAATACCGAAGAAGCGATTAGAAAAATTATTTCCAAGGGCGCCATTCCAATTGTTTTAGGTGGAGATCACTCAGTAACAAACCCGATTGCATTTGCTTTGGAAGAGAGTAAAGAAAAAATTAATGTCGTCCAAATTGATGCCCATTTAGACTGGTTAAAAGATGCATCTGGCCAACGCTTTACGTTGAGTAATCCAATGCGAAGAATGTCCGAAATGGATCATATCAATAAAATGGCACAGCTTGGAATAAGAGGAGTCGGAAGCAGCCAAAAAGAAGACTTTGATGATGCTCGTGCCTATGGAAGTACTATTTTATCACCAAAACAAATTAGAAAGATTGGAATTGAAGAAGCTTTGAAAGATATGCCGGATGGTGAAAAATACTATGTTACCATCGATATTGACGGTTTAGACGCTTCTATTGCACCTGGGGCCGGTTCACCTTCACCAGGCGGATTCTATTACGACGAGGTAAGTGAGATTTTAGAGGCTGTGGCAAAGAAAGGTGAAGTGATCGGTTTTGATCTTGTGGAAGTAAATCCATTATACGATCCTAGTGGCGTGACTTCACAAATAGCAGCGAGATTAATAATTGATTTTATTAACTTTATCATAAGAGAAAAACAACTTAATTTAGCGAAATAATGCTTTTAAAGAGAAGTCTAATTTGGACTTCTCTTTATTATTGTTCCAAAAACCAATCGTCCCATTATCAAAAACCGCCTCACTTTATTCCACCAGCGCAAAGCTAAGTCTGCCACCAATGAAACTCTTGGCTTCCTTCACTTTTGCAACACTGTTTTAACAGAAACCATCACATTGAATATTTAATGTCCTTCAAAAACATAAAGGCATGAGCCCAGTTCCATACCGGGCTCATGCCAAAGCTACAAATCAAATATATATTTACGGTGACATACAGGGCTGTTTAGACAGTCCCTATTTTCACCTATCTGTAACAGGATAAGAAACAAAGATGACTTACATTGACTTTCTGCGTCCACGGTTCCACCATTGCAGTAATAAACCAATCAAAATAAGGATCACTCCGCCCAGAATATATCGGTATATGTCTGTTCCTGTATTTGGAAGTGATTTACTTACCGGCGTTTTTATATGATCGGAAGCGGCTTTTTCCGTTTTCTTGCCGGTTATATTGTTATGACGGTGTGTTCCTTGCTGAGACGTTATTTCACCCTTTTCTCCGCCTGACTGACCTTGATTCTTCACTTCAGTAACTTGGGTGCTTGTTTGCCTCTCCATTACAGTGATTTCCTTCACGTCTGTCAAATCTCCCAAAGTGGCTGTAATATTTATTTTTCCTTTTTTCCTTCCTTCCAGAATGCCTTCCGAGGTAAAAGCAGCAATCGATTCGTCTGAACTGCTCCATGTGATCGGTTGATTCTCCAAGAGGTCTCCGTGTTTATTTTTTACTGTTGCTTCCACCTGCAATCGTTCACCGACGGAAATAGAACCGTTCCCCATAATCTTCATCGACGCTGGCTTATCATCGTTATTTTCATCGGGTTTAGGCGATGCTTTCGTTGTGAACCGGATGCTTTTCTTCGCTTCATTGCCAAATGCATCTCCTGCAATTAACTGGTACGTATATGTCTGCCCGAGTTCAGCATTGTGATCAATAAATGTTGAATCAGTTTCTTTTAACTGTGCCAGTTCTTTTCCATCACGAAGTAAACGATAATAGCTTACACCAGAAGCATCTTCAGCTTTGAACGTCAATATTGGTTCTTTTTCGCCTGAAGCAGTAAAAGTAGTGATATCTGGTGCTAGGTCATCCAAAAATACAGCATAGGATGAAAAATGCGGTACTTCCGTAACAATCACCTGTCTTTTTTTGTCTATTTCACCGCCACCAAATTCCCATCTTCCTTTTTCTTCATTAAGACGAAAAATCCCTATTTTTTTACTTTCCCCTACCGGGTCATATCCCATTGTTAATGTGTACGGGTCTGTCAAATGGTTTGGGTCCGGGCTATTAATTGTAAATGAATAGCTGTCCCCAGCAGGCTTCAATCCGGTATATGCTGATTGTTCCAGTTTAGCCTTGTGCACAACTATACTAGTTCCTGCTACTAAATTTCCTGGTGTCCTCAGTTGTAGATCTGTGCCTCTTAAAGTATAGGTGGTGTTTGGCCTCAGTATTCGTTCTTCAGTTAAATTGAGGTAGTTATCCACTGTAAAATTCCAACTTCTTTCAATATCTCCATACGTTGCGGCAATCGTGACTTTTCCCTGTTTATGAAAATGAATAGTCCCATTGTTTGTTATGCTCGCGATAGCAGGATTGCTAGATTTAAAATGAAGTCGATTTGTAAAAAACGGCTTGGGAGTATTTGCATTACCATAAGTTGGTATGACCTGTAGTTGATATGTGTCCCCGACTCCGTGATTGCTCGGAACATCAGAAGAAGTAGCTAGTCCAGTAACTTCAACCACTTCCACTGTCCGGGTATGCTTTGTCATATTCCCTGCAGGATCCGTGACCAAATACGAAATCGTATGAACTCCTGGTTTCGATGTATCAAACTGATCGCCTGTAACTTTAATTCGGTCTGTTAAATCCCCAAAACGCGTATGGGAAGCTGTTGCTCCCTCGTCTTTATACGCTAATCCGGATTCCATGAACACTTTATCTTTACCGTTTAGCATAATCTTCGGTAACGTTTGATCAATTTGTACAATCGCTTCCGATTCATCTCCCATATTTCCGGCATGGTCATGTGTCCTGGCATAAACAACATGTTCCCCTTCTGCTTTTACCGTAAAAGATGATTTGTATGTTTTCCACGTTCCTGTTGAGCCAACCTTATACTCTGTTTTCGATACTCCGCTCGGTCCTGTCTTTCCATTAGTGATCTC
>NZ_QYTW02000024.1 GCF_003605405.2 Siminovitchia terrae
CGCGAAAGAGGCAAGTAATTTGAAAAAGTGGATAGTATCTCGCGAAAGAGGCAAGTAATTTGAAAAAGTGGGTAGTATCTCGCGAAAGAGGCAAGTAATTCGTCAAAGTGGCAAGTAATTCGTCAAAGTGGATAGTAATCCGCGAAAGAGGCAAGTAATTTGAAAAAGTGGGCAGTATCTCGCAAAAGTGGCAAGTATTTCGGAAAAGCGAAGAGTGTTTCACAAAAGTGCCTATCATTTTAATAAAATGATCAGATTTCCCATGGTTTCTCCTTGAAAAGGCCGATAGGCTATTCTAGTCATTCGGAGCTGCCATATCATGTAGTGGCAGCTCCATTTTTAATAAAAATCGGAGGTATGGACATTGTCGAATCCATTTGAAAATTTTACCCCAGACTTTTGTACGTCAGGTACTTTTATGAGGCTGCCCTCGGAAAGGGAAAATCCGAAAGTGGCCATACTAGGGATGCCTTTTGATACGGCTGCTTCATACAGGGCAGGCGCAAGGTTTGGCCCACAGGCCATTCGGCAAGGATCTTTGACATTATCATCGCAGAATGAATGGTTAAAGGTTTCCCCTTTTGAAGATACGCGGGCAATTGATATAGGGGATTTGCCTGTGATCACCCAAAATATTCATAAAAGTTATGATATTATGGAAAAAGCCATGCTGGAATTGATGAAGGAAAACATCATTCCCATCGGACTGGGAGGAGACCACTCCATTACATTGGCAAGTCTTCGTGCTGCAGCTAAAGTACATGGACCTGTGGCTTTACTTCAATTTGACTCCCACACAGATACATGGGATACGTATATGGATGAAAAATACTGGCACGGTTCCCCTTTTATCCGAGCATATGAAGAGGGGCTTGTACAGCCGGATAAAGTTGTCCAAATTGGTATGCGTGGCTGGGATATTGATTCCAGTTTGGAATTGGGATACAACGTGGTTACACAGGATGAGCTGTTCACTCGGGGAATTGACGATGTTGTTCAACAGGTAAAAGAAATAATTGGTGACACACCTTGCTTTTTAACATTTGATATTGATTTTGTTGACCCTGCTTATGCACCGGGTACCGGAACTCCAGAGGTTGGGGGATTCAGTAGCCATGAAGCTTTAAAAATGGTCCGTTCTCTGACGGACATGAATTTCATTGGGTTTGACCTTGTTGAAGTATTGCCTTCATTCGATCCAACCCAAATAACAGCTCTGTTGGCTGCGACAATTGTTCACAACTTTGGAAGCCTTGCTGCCGTTCAAGTAAATCAAGAAAAGGTAAAATAGTTGAAACCGCTCCATGCCAAGCGGTTTTTTTTATGGATCAGACGTTTATTTCAAAAAGAACAAAATGGCTGGTTCATGTATAATAGAATTGTATGTAAAAAAGGAGGTCAAAAAGAATGCCTGCTGATATTAAATTAATTTCTGAAAAGCTTCCGGATCTTTTTTCAGGAGATACGGATGATATAGCACGAAAAATAGACAAATCCCAAGACTATATGGAAGGTGTCAGAAACCTTATCGAGCTTTGTGGAGATGATCCAAATCGGGAAGGCCTTGAAGAAACGCCATTCAGGGTTTTAAAAGCTTTCCTTGAATATACGGAAGGATATAAAGAGAATCCTGCCGTTCACTTAAAAAAAACCTTCGATGTACAACATAAAGAATTGGTTTTGGTTAAAAATATTGAGTTTTATTCCATGTGCGAGCATCATTTTGCACCGTTTTTTGGCGTGGCTCATGTTGGCTATATGCCTGACACTAAGATTACAGGGCTATCCAAAATTGGCCGGATGGTTGAAGGGTATGCTAAGCGTTTCCAAGTTCAGGAAAGGCTGACAAATGAGATTGCGGATGCCATAACGGATATTTTAGAGCCTCAAGGGACAATGGTAGTGGTTGAAGCGAAACATATGTGCATGTGTGGAAGAGGGATAAAAAAGTCCAACTCTTCGACAACAACAACGGCTGTTAGAGGTTTGTTTGAGGAAAGATCTGATGCACGCATGGAATTTTTATCTCTGATCAATCGGTAATCGTCACAGTGCTGTGAAAGGGTGAAGAGGTGAGCGAAATGAGACATGCAATCATCACGGCGGGCTCAAAAGGGATTGGCCGTAAAGTTACCGAGGCATTCCTTCAGAAGGGCTGTAGTGTGACTGTGAATTATTATAGCGACGAAGACAGGATTAAAGAACTTATCGAGGAATGGGAACCTTATAAGGAACAGTTGCAGTTTGTTCAGGGGAATGTAACTCGGAAAGAAGATATTGCTAACATTGTTGAGCAGGCGATGAGCAGATTCGGCAGAATCGATTATTTGATTAATAATGCAGGTCCGTATATTTTTGAGAGAAAAAAATTGGTGGATTATGAAGACAGTGAATGGTATGAGATGATTGACGGGAATTTAAACGCCGTTTACCACTTTTTAAAATTAACCATCCCGGTGATGAGGAAGCAAAGGTTTGGAAGAATTATCACCTACGGTTTTCAGGATGCTGAACATTCACCAGGATGGATGTATCGTTCCGCTTTCAGTGCAGCCAAAGTGGGGCTGGCCTCACTGACGAGGACCATTGCTCTGGAAGAAGCAGAATATGGAATTACAGCTAATATGGTCTGTCCAGGAGACATTGTCGGAGAAATGAAAGAAGCCGATATTGAAGCGGCTAGGGAAATAAAACATGAGCAAACACCGATTGGCAGATCTGGAACAGGGGAAGATATTGCCCGACTGATTGGTTTTATTTGCGATAAAGATTCAGATTTGATTACAGGCAGTATTATTTCTGCCTCAGGCGGAATCAATGTTGTCAATCGACATAAAAAATGATGGGCTCCGAATAGGGGCCCATCATTTTTGGGAGCAACTAATTTGATTGGTGCAAAGCTCCCCTTTGAAGGTTTGGTCAGTGTTTCAACGAAGCAAAGGCGACGTCAAAACAGGTTTCTGAATCATTGTTTTGGAGAAAATCCTTCTTCCATCAAACATATCCAACTATTGTCAGCCTTTATCTTTTAACTTCATTCAGCAGAAGTCTCCCACTTCTGTAAGTGGTGAGATGAATGCATATTGTTATTCCATTCAGTGGGGTTTCAAACCCCGGCTGAATAAAGTCAAAGCCTCCGGCGGATGCCACAGATTTTCATAGGAAATTTATCGAGCGGAGCTCGATAAAATCTGGGCGCAAATACGCCAAGGCGCATTTGATTTTACAATAAAGTCTTATAAAAAATAATAAAGTTGTTAAAAAATGCGAGTCATTCTATTCTACAATCGGTCCATATTGTTGAATACGATATGTTAAAATATTAGTAAATTGACAGCTGAAATCACAGACAACCTGTTTTGTTAAAATCCTACATAACGTTTACAAAGAGGTGCTATAGCAATAACTAAAAAAGGTATAGGAAAGAAGGTTCTCTATGGGAAAAGTAATCGCTGGTATGACCATGTCTTTGGACGGCTTTATTAATGACCGTAACGGAAGCGCGGAAAAACTGAGTCCAGATTTTGAAGAGCTCCTTGAGACTCCTTCTTTCAAGGAAATGACAAAAAACACCGGTGCTGTTATTATGGGCAGACGTGTGTATGAGATGGCAGATCCATTTTTGTGGGCTAACGATGATTATGAATTCCAAGTTCCCATTTTTGTCTTGACACATACACCTCCAGCAAAGTATCCCAAGGGAAATGACAAACTTAGCTTTACCTTTGTAACTGATGGCGTTGAGGGTGCTATTTCTCAGGCAAAGAAAGCAGCGGGTGATAAGATTGTTCAGGTAATAGGTGGCGCAAGCACCATTCAACAGTGCCTTAATTCAGGGCTATGCGATGAATTACAGATAGATATTATGCCTGTTCTCCTTGGAAATGGACTAAGCCTATTTCAAAATATAGACACAGATAAGCTAAAGCTTGAAAGAACTAAAGTAGAAGAAACTACCCCTATTAGAACAAGTATTACATTTAGGGTTACGAAGACGAACCCTGGGGTATAGTTGAGCGCTCGGGAGTGCTCAAGAAAGCAGCCTAATCTTGCGGTTTACCGGTTCTTGTCGCGTCTGAGCCATGCCCCTGTTTCGGGCGCTATTGTTGAATAAACCTTAGATTTTTAAACGACTTTATTATTATATCTTTTAAGTATAGTGAAGTATCTTACATCAAAAATTAAACAACTATATTTTTAACCCCGTCCTAAATTCAGAACGGGGTTATGCTTGTTTGGCTTTTAAATTAAATAAATTTATTGTCTTTTTACATCAAAGCCTCCGGCGGATGCACAGATTTTCAAAGGGAATTTATCGAGCGGAGCCCGATAAAATCTGGGCGCAAATACACCAAGGGGCATTTGATATTTGTCATTTCCTGGGAAATATTAACAGGAATTGTCGGATGGTGACAAATATATAAACATGTAATTAAAAACCCGAATGCTTCATAGCATTCGGGTTTAGAAGTTTTAATAATAGACTTTGATTTTTACAGTTCTTACGCCCCAGTTTAGAGCTTTCTTTTGAGTAGGCATATGAAGGTCGATTTTGTTTTTCTTAATGGCGCCGCCAGTATCTCCTGCAACTGCCATCCCGTATCCCTCAACATATACTTTGGATCCTAGAGGAATTTGCTTTGGATCAACAGAGATAACTTTAGCATTCGGGTTTTTATTTAGGTTGATGCCAGTGGCGGTAATACCGCTACAACCTTTGCATTTCGCAGTATAGGCGGTTGCTTTTACTGTCATCGTTTTATAGGCAGCTTTTTTAGCAGTTGTTTTTTTCTTAGCTGTAGTTTTCTTAGCCGCAGTCTTTTTAGCCGGAGCTTTCTTGGCAGTTGCTTTTTTCGCAGTTGCCTTTTTGGCTTTAGACTTTGCTGCAGGTTTAGTAATCTTCAAAACTTGGTTTATTCTGATGTTATCACTTTTCAGGCCGTTCCAGCTTTTGATCTGTTTAACGGTTACCTTATGTTTGTTTGCGATTTTCCATAATGAATCGCCTTTTTGTACTTTATATGTAGTGCTGGCGGCTGAGGAAGCTCCTGTGAAACCAAATACTAGAAATAAAGCGGTTAAGGCTGATATTGCGATTTTCTTCAAAATAATGTACCCCTTTTGTTCTTGGTAGGCTCAGTATAACAATCGAATGTAACAAGAATGTTTCAAAGGTGTAGTATTTATGTTACAAATGGTGAATTATGGTTTTTTTTCCAAGGGAAAAGTAAATATTATTTCTGAACTCGGTATAACACTTATACAACTATCAATCAATCATTAGAATGTCGGGAGTTTACAATATATGAGATTAGAAGGCAATGGGCCAGCACAAATGTTGAAGAGGCAACTTGATTCTCGTACTGATTTTTACTTTTCTTGATCTTGGAGCGTTGATGAATAAATATAGACAACAAGCTATGATCATACAGCTCCGTACCTCTGAAAAGGAAGGAACAACTTGACAATTTTGTATCTGTCGATACGACAGATACAAAATTGTCTGGACTGATAGGGAAGGAGAGAGAATAGTTGGACATAAATGTAAGAACATTCATGTTTACTGACGATGGCGAGATGCCTAACAATGCTGATTTCCCAGTTATTGTGTATGAGGGGAGAGCTCGTAAGGGATTGAAAAGGCTTTTATTAGGCATAATTGGACCAATGGCTGGGAGGGAGACGTATTCAGTATCACCACTATCACAGCAATACCCATGAAGTGCTTGGTGTCACTAAAGGAAATGCCACCATCCTTGTCGGAGAAGAAGGCGAAAGGCTGGAGCTCCAAGAAGGTGACGTCATCGTGCTCTCCGCAGGTACTGGTGTGGAAAGCAGCGATGATTTTGAAGGGGTTGGAGGTGATCCTGGTGGTATGTACTATAATTCGAGAACGTGGGATCCGGAAGAGAGGAATCAAGCGGTGTCAGAGGTTGGGCATGTACCAATACCTGAAACGGATCCAGTCTTCGGCAATACCGACCCAATGCTTGATAAGTGGAAAAAATAAAACCCTCGGCCCGCCGAAGGTTTTATTTTTTTGGAAATTACTTACGTCTGGAAAGCCTCCCTATTCAGTACGCTCATACAAGGTCACACTTTCAATGTAATTGGTGAATCTTCTTAATTCCCTTGCTTGTTCCTTGGTAATTTCCCCTGATTGATACAATTCATGGATTTTTGAGCGTTCCTCGTCCATTACTTTGATGCGAAGCTCTTCTTTTTGCTCCTCTATTAATTCGTCATAATGAAAAGAAGGCTTTTTTAATTGCTCAATCATTCTTTCATAATCAAGGATCACTGCATAAACCAAATCCTTTTTTTCGGCTCCTTTTGCATTTTCTTCTAATGCTTCAAGAGCCGCTTGAAATGCTTTGATTTGAACTTGCTTCCTTAAATGTATTTTGGCTTTCTCATTTTTTCTCTTGTACAATATATAGCGTCTCAAACCTCTGATAGCCAATCCGAGGAGGTACATGAATCTGGATCTGACATTGTTAGAAAGAACTTCTTCCCGATGATTGAGGGATCTTTCAAATGTTTCAAAGACGTCGTCATCAATTACGTTCTTATCCATAAGTTCTTGTATATACTTTCTTTCGGCCCTTAAACCGATTAATCGTAAATCCGCTATTCTTCGTCGTTCATCACTGGTTTCCTCCGCCATCTTCCGTTTTGGATGTATACGTTGAAACTCCTTTTTATATTCGTTCATCAGATCGTGAGCAGCCGTTATATTTTCTTCATTCATTTCCAGCCGGATAGTTTGGATCGCTGTATGCAGAATTTTTCTTTTCGCTTCCGTTAAATCTTTTTCGGCCGTTTCCGATTGAACATCGTTACTCAAAAGTGGCAAGAATAATGTAGCAGCAATAAGCGTAAAAAGTATGACACCTGCAGCTAAAAAAAGAATTAAAGAACGTTCAGGAAATGCACTTCCACCTTTAATGATAAATGGAATGGAAAGGACCCCTGCCATTGTGACTGCACCGCGAACGCCAGTTAAACTAATGAATAAGCTTGTCTTTAAACTGGGCTTTATGGACTTGTTTGATTTATTATGCCTATAAGCGGAATAAGAAAAAATATACGACCACATAAAACGAATGCCCAATATAACAAGTCCGATCAAAATAACGTATAGAATGGCCAAACCATTTCCTATATTTGGATTTCCAACAGTAGCCTCCATAGATGAGGGAATGTTCAAGCCTAATAAAAGAAAAACAATTCCATTTAGGACAAAAAGCACAATGGTCCAAATATTTTCCGTAAGTATTTGTTCTTCCGCGTTTAAAGTTTCTGAATGCTCTTTTATAAGAGTATAGGCAATTCCAGCCATCACAACCGCAATCACGCCAGATGCATGAAAGAACTCTTCGGCGATTATATAGATAAGGAAGGGGGTCAGTATTTGTAACAATGAGTGAAAAGTGGCATCACTAACTCCTTGTTTCTGCAGTGTGAAACGAACCCACGTGATGATAAGAATAAGAATGAAACCCAGTATAGCCCCGGCTAAAAACACATAGGTAAAATCAATAAGCGCTTTTGATAAAGAAAAGTAACCGGTCACGACAGCTGCCACAGCATAGTTAAAAGCAACCAAACCAGATGCATCGTTGATCAGAGACTCGCCTCTAACCAGATTCAATACCCTTTCAGGAATATGAATCCGTTTCGCAATTCCATTCACCGCCACGGGGTCTGTTGGTGATAAAATGGCTGCAAGAGCAAATGCCGCAGTGAGCGGAATACTAGGAATTAACCAATGTATAAAAAAGCCGCCCCCAATCGTAGTTAACAGAACAAGAACAATGGCGTTCCCAAAGATAGGAGCTCTCATTTTCCATAATTCCTCACGCGGATAATGCCTTCCATCGTTATATAAGAGAGGCGCCACAAATAACAGTAAAAACCATTCGGTTTCAATAGTGAACGTTAAATCTTCAAGGAAAAAAGCCAAAATAATTCCAAAAGCAATTTGTGTTAATGCTGTAGGAATGAAGGGGATATAGTGGCTGATTACATTTGAAATTAATAAGCAAACGAGTAGTAATATTACGATCATTAATAACTTCATCCTGGAAGCCCCTTCTGAAATCAATACTTTATTTTTTTATACCCTTTATTATGGTTCCCATACAAGTAATTTACTTAACAATTTTTCAGGAACTTGGGAGGAAAAGTTGTGTTCCTAGGTTAAGTAGGGGGTTAATTTCATTCAGCAGAAGTCTCCCACTTCAGTAAGTGGTGAGATGAATGCGTATTGGTATTCCATTCAGTGGGGGTTCAAACCCCGGCTGAATAAAGTTAAAGCCTCCGGCAGATGCCACAGATTTTCAGAGGAAATTTATCGAGCCAAGCTCGATAAAATCTGGGCGCAAATACGCCAAGGTGCATTTGATATTTTACTTGGGCCGAGGGATGCAAGCCTAAAAAATCAGTTTTCGAATATGATTTAACAAGCGAAAACAACTATTGACGTTCTATTATAATGATTGATAAAATAACTTAACATCTAAAAAAATAAGCGATGAGGGTTATGGGTAACACTATAACAAGAGCAGCTTCTGGAGAGACCGTGAAATGCACGGCGCCGAAGGATTCACAATCTCAGGCAAAAGGACAGAAGAGTAACTTACGAACGTTTTTTGTATGTTATTCTACTATCTTTGAGATTGGAGCAGCTCCAATCTTTTTTTGTTTTCTAAAAACATTTTTGAGGTGACTTGCAAATGGAGAAGAGACGTGCAGTAGTAAGCGTAGTGGGAAAAGATCAGGTTGGCATTATTGCAAGTGTGACGAAAATACTCGCCGAAAATCAGGTGAACGTCCTTGATATAAGCCAGACGATTTTGCAGGACTTTTTTACAATGATGATGGTTGTCGATGTATCTGAGATAGAAAACCTGCACTCCCTGCAGAAACAATTTGATGAGCTTGGAGACAAGATTGGACAGAAGATCAATATTCAACAGGAAGAAATATTTCAATCCATGCACCGGATTTAAGAAGGAGGTTTGAACATGAATATAGCCCTGACTGAAATGATGGAAACGATCAGAATGGTTCAGATGGAAAATCTGGATATACGTACAGTCACAATGGGTATCAGTTTGTTAGACTGTGCAGATTCTGATTTTGAAAAAATGAATAAACAGGTCTATGACAAGATCACAGGCTATGCCGGCCGCTTAAAAAGCGTTGCCGAAGAAGTGGAAAAAGAATATGGGATTCCGATTGTCAACAAACGCATTTCCGTAACACCCATTGCGGAAATTTTAGGCAATGCCACAAAAGATCAGGCTATTGAGCTGGCCAAAACGCTTGATAAAGCAGCCAAGACACTCGGCGTTGATTTTATTGGTGGATATTCGGCTCTTGTACATAAGGGAATCACTAAAGGAGACCAAACGCTGCTTGATGCGCTTCCGGAGGCACTGAGCGTGACTGAGCGGGTCTGTTCATCGGTTTCTGTTGCTACAACAAGGACGGGCATCAATATGGATGCTGTCGGTTTGATGGGGAAAATCATTAAAGAAGCAGCTGATAGGACAAAAGATCAAAACGGACTGGCCTGCGCGAAGCTTGTTGTATTTAGCAACCCGGTTGAGGATAATCCTTTTATGGCGGGTGCCTTCCATGGGACTGGCGAAGGTGAGGTTGTCTTAAATGTCGGGGTCAGCGGCCCCGGCGTTGTTCTGAATGCTTTAAGGCGTCATCCTGATGCAGATCTTGGCCAAGTGGCGGATGTCATAAAGAAAACCGTCTTTAAGATAACACGTGCCGGTGAATTAATCGGACGGGTCGTGGCAGACCGTTTAGATGTACCTTTCGGAATCATGGATTTATCACTTGCACCGACAAATGCATTAAATGACAGTGTGGCGGAAATCCTTGAAGAAATCGGACTGGAGCGAGTTGGGACCCACGGAACGATTGCAGCGCTTGCCTTAATGAATGATGCAGTAAAAAAAGGAGGCGCTATGGCGAGTTCTTATGTTGGCGGGTTGAGCGGGGCTTTCATCCCTGTCAGCGAAGATGAAGGGATGATCCGTGGAATCATGGATGATGCACTAACCTTATCCAAGCTTGAAGCCATGACGTGCGTCTGCTCTGTTGGGTTAGATATGATTGCATTATCCGGCGATGCTTCTCCGGAAACCTTAGCGGCCATTATAGCTGACGAAGCGGCTATTGGCATGATCAACAAAAAGACGACAGCTGTTCGTGTTATCCCTGTTCCGGGTAAAAAAGAGGGGGACATGGTAGAATTCGGCGGACTGCTCGGACGTGCACCCGTATTGGGAGTCAATGCCTTCAGTTCGGAAAAATTCATCCGCCGCGGCGGACGTATTCCTGCACCATTGCAGTCATTGATTAATTAACTTCATTCAGTAGAAGTCTCCCACTTTAAGTAGTGAGATGAATGCATATTGGTATTCCATTCAGTGGGGGTTCAAACCCCGGCTGAATAAAATCTGGGCGCAAATACGCCAAGGCGCATTTGATAGTGGAAACCAAATTTTTACAAATTATGTGAAATAGCCCCATCGGGACTGTTGGTTAGAACCGGCAGTTCCGATGTTTTTTTTATGCAATTAGCCAAAATATACACCGTGTTTTTTAAATTTTTAAAAAATTATATTGAGATTCGCGAAGGTTGAATGTATAATTAGTAAACGCTTACATTATTTTGAAATAACAAAATCCAAGGAGGGGGAAGGAATGGCACTATTTGTTGAACGGCTTAATGATGTGTTATGGAGTTCTCCGATTATTTATTTGTCACTAGGAATAGGGGTTCTTTTTTCAATCATGACTCGGTTTTTGCAACTTCGGCTGATTAAAGATATGGTGAGTCAGCTCTTCTCAGGAAAAAGTTCAGACGCAGGAATTTCATCTTTTCAGGCAATGTCTGTCGCACTTTCCGGTCGAGTCGGCACCGGTAATATTGCCGGTACCGCGACTGCAATTGCCTTTGGCGGCCCCGGAGCTATTTTTTGGATGTGGGCAATTGCTTTCCTTGGTGCAAGCACAGCATATGTTGAATCTACGTTGGCGCAAATCTACAAAGTGAAGCAGGATGGTCAATACCGCGGTGGGCCAGCCTATTATATTGAAAAAGGGATGGGGAAAAAGTGGTACGCGGTTATTTTTGCAGTGGCTTCCGCAATTGCCATGTCGTTACTTATGCCAGGTGTCCAAGCAAACTCTATTGCGATGGGACTTGATAATGCATTTGGTTTAAGTACACTCATTACAGGTATCATTATCGTATTATTATTGGGATTTATTATTTTTGGCGGTATTAAACGAATTGCAAAAGCTGCACAATTAATTGTTCCTTTCATGGCAGTCGGTTATGTCCTCGTTTCCTTAATTGTCATTGCTTTTAACATAACGGAATTACCGGCAATTCTTGCATTGATTTTTAGAAGTGCTTTCGGTTTTGATGCAGCCTTCGGCGGAATTATCGGGATGGCGATTTCATGGGGGGTAAAGCGAGGGATTTATTCGAACGAGGCAGGTCAAGGATCAGGAGCACATGCTGCGGGGGCAGCGGAAGTGTCTCACCCGGCAAAGCAAGGACTTGTTCAAGCTTTTTCCGTCTATATTGACACACTTGTTGTCTGTTCCGCGACTGCTTTCATGGTTATTATTACAGGGATGTATAATACTGTTCGGCCGGATAATACATTCATTGTTAAGCGATTGGGTGATGTTGAGCCGGGTCCTATTTATACACAAGCTGCAGTAGAAACAGTTCTGCCCGGATTTGGTGCAGGCTTTGTTGCTATCGCTCTCTTCTTCTTTGCATTTACAACGATCATGGCCTATTACTATATTGCTGAAACGAATATAGCTTATCTCACCAGGGGAAGAGACGGAAGGCTAGCTATGTTTGTTGTTAAGATTGTTCTATTAGCTGCCTCTTTTTATGGAAGTGTAAAAACAGCGAAAGTTGCGTGGGATCTCGGAGATATTGGTCTTGGAATAATGGTTTGGTTAAACTTAATAGCCATCTTGATTCTCTACAAACCGGCTATACTCGCTTTAAAAGACTATGAACAGCAGCGTAAAGAAGGAAAGGATCCTGTTTTTGATCCGGAAAAAATCGGAATTAAAAATGCGGACTTTTGGGAAAGCGAAGATTTTGATAAACGTGATGTAAGCTAATTTGTAAAACATGGGGTATTCTTCAGGGCAGGATCATTTAAAAAGGCTCCCGGGTTACCAGTCCGGGAGCTAAATGGCATACGAATGACTTCAACTATTAACTTACTTCAACGCTTCCAAATACAATTCATTCACTTTATCCCAATTCACAGTGTTCCACCAATTCGTGACGAATTCCGGTCGTCTGTTCTGATACTTTAAATAATAAGCATGCTCCCAGACATCAATGACAAGCAGCGGTTTTTTCCCGGCCATTAATGGAGTGTCCTGATTTGCTGTACTTATGATTTCTAACTCATTCCCATTAAGTACTAGCCAGCCGTATCCACTGCCAAACCGGGAAATGGCGGCTTTGGACAGCTTATCTTTAAAGTCATCAAAGGTTTTAAAGTAAAAGTCGATGGCTTTGGCTATATCTCCCTTTGGTTCATCACCTCCTTTAGGACTCATCACTTCCCAAAATAGGCTATGACAATAATGCCCTCCGCCGTTATTTCTTACACCTGTCTGCACTTCTTCAGGCAAAGAGTTTAAATTGCTGAGCAAGTATTCAACAGGTTTACTTTTTAAATCATCGTACCCGGCTAATACATTATTTAAATTATTGACGTATGTAGCATGATGTTTATCATGGTGAATCTCCAATGTTCGTGCGTCAATATATGGCTCTAGTTCATCATAATCATAGCTTAGCGCGGGTAAAACAAATGAAGACATTCCGATATCTCCTTCCTTTTTTCTCAATTAAGTTTACTTTGGTAAAAAAAGTTTACCTAATGCAAAATCTACAATATCTATATTCAAAAGTCAATTGGCTTGTGAAAAAATAGGAATTTAGTATGACATTGATTCGGGATAAGCTATTTAAAGAGTGAACCTCTTGACTTCAATCGCACTTCCGCATGAAGGGAGTCGTATTTAACTTCATTCAGCAGAAGTCTCCCACTACTGTAAGTGGTGAGATGAATGCCTATTGGTATTCCATTCAGTGGGGGTTCAAACCCCGCTGAATAAAGTAAAAGCCTCCGGCGGATGCCACAGACTTTCAGAGGAATTTATCGAGCAGAGCTCGATAAAATCTGGGCGCAAATACACCAAGGCGCATTTGATAAGGTTAAAAAATGGCAATCTGAATCCTGAGTTCAAGCGGTGTGTATAGAGCCCCAATAAGCAATTCCAAGTAGCCTTAATTTGTCATACAATCGAGCATTTTCTAAATAAATCTCAAAGGAGGAATCGTTTAAAATAAAAGTAGAAAAGTCAGAGGAGGCGTAAATGAATAAACTAAAGAGTTTAACTTTGGAACAGTTGATCCCGAAAGTGCTACAGGCCGTACTTAATATTTCACTCATTTTCTTGGCAATCAT
The DNA here is from genome assembly GCF_003605405.2 of Siminovitchia terrae. Taxonomy (GTDB): domain Bacteria; phylum Bacillota; class Bacilli; order Bacillales; family Bacillaceae_C; genus Siminovitchia; species Siminovitchia terrae. Next base: position 13,551 of record NZ_QYTW02000024.1, read on the forward strand.
TTTATCCGTGCTACTTGTTCAAGAGCTGTTCATTTTCGGCCAAATTCTGCTGCAAAAAGAAAACAATGATTATAAGCTTTTCCTGGCGAATATCCTTCTTTTCTTTTTATACTTTGAGTTCATCACCATGATTGTAAAATATTTTAAAGAGGACTATCATTTTCCCCTGAGATACTTTCTTTACATCGGCATCACAGCGATGATCAGATTGATCATCGTCGATCACGATCATCCCATCAATACTTTGCTTTATTCGCTAGTCATTCTTATCCTAATCATCGGCTATTTCATTATGAATATTACCCCTCGTGAAAGACCTGATAGCAGGAGGTTTTTTAAAAATTAAATTTTTGAAAAATGGCATTGTCATTCGTAAATTTTTAAATGACTATTAATTTGGGGTCATTATTATAAATATCGATTTATGGATTTTTTTGATTTATGACGATTATCATTGGTGTTGATAATGAATAGATATAAAAACACGGGTTAATTGATTAGGCGAGTCCTAATCAATTAACCCGTGTTTTTTTCTGTTCTTATCTGTTCTTTTAATAAAAACTCCCTGATTTCTTCCAATGTCAATCCCATATGCTTAGCTAGTGTAATCAACTCCACCCATTCTGGATCTAATGCCACTTTCAAAATAAGGCCCCCTCCTTATGTATCTGTAGCAATTAAAAACATTTTATCGTACATAGGTTAAAATGAAGTTAAAAAAATAAAGTATTGGGAAAATTTATTTGTTTTTTTAAAAAATAAAAGACTGTCTAGGGCCTAAACAGGAGATAGACAGCCTTAAGACAGAGAAATCGATACTTTTTGTTGGGAAAATTTAAGGTGAAATGCTTAATTTAGTGATTTCCTATAGAGAGTTTGTAACCGAAACCTCTCTCTGTCTGAATGTATTTTGGCTTTTTAGGGTTATCCTCAATCTTTTTTCTCAGGGTGCTTAAATGAACCTGGACTGTTTTCAGGTCTGCATTTGAATCCATTCCCCATATACGATCATAAAGCTGTTCTGCGCTGAATACTTGGTTTGGGTTTTGGGCCAAATAGAAGAGGAGCATCTTTTCTTTAGTAAATAGGTCGACTTTCAGGTTGTTTTTATGAACAGTCTTATTCATAAGGTTGATCGTCAAATCTCCCAGCTTTAAAATTTCGGAAGCTGCCAAGCCGGTTCTTCTAATGTTCGCTTTAACCCTAGCAATCAATTCAACAGGGTCGAATGGTTTAATGATAAAGTCGTCGCAACCGATCTCAAAACCCTCAAGCACGATGTTTTTTGACTTTTCACCAGTAATAAATATGAGGATGCCATCGGACTTTTCTCTGAACTTCCGAGCAACATCAAAGCCATTTTTGTCCGGGAGGTGAATATCAAGCAGGAGAATGTCAGGTGCCATTTCATCAATTAAACGCATCCCCTCAGATGCGCTTGCTGATGAAAGGACGATAAATCCTTCCTTCTCGAGATAAATACGGAGAATAGTGATAATGGAGTGCTCGTCTTCAACAATTAATATTTTAATTGTATTCATGGCAATCCCCTTCCTATTTCAGCTACGAGATAACCCTTCTCTGTGGGATAAAGGCATTAAAGAGTTTTTGGGGAAGGATACAAATCCATAATCCTCTTATTACGAAAAATAATTAAATTAGTGTTTAATTATTATATCAATTTAGTTCCCTCTATTCATAACTTTACAAATATTGTCGAACGATTTCTGAAAAAAGTAGGGATTAATCAAGTAAAATTGGGACTAAAGTTTGGATGTGATAGGGTGTTCGTGATGAAAATAAAACAAACAATCCTTTTTTGTGCTATAACTTTTCTTCTAGCAGCCTGTTCAGCGAAAGAGGAGAGAGATGATACACAGCAAGGGCTATATATCATGAACCACTTTTCGAAGATCGATACAGAAAATTTGAATGGGGATTGGGAATTCTACTGGCATGAGCTGCTTTCCCCTGATGATTTTAAAAGAGGGGATCAACCGTCTCCCCATTTGATGAAGGTCCCTAATCCATGGAGCAGCTATGAGCTGGATGGAGAGCGGCTGCCCCAACAGGGATATGCGACTTACCGCCTGCAAATGGAATTTCCACAAAGTGAAGTAGGAACAGCCAAGGCCCTTTATATACCAGAAGTTTCATCGGCTTATAAACTTTGGATTGACGGTGAACCTAAGGCTGTAAATGGAAAGGTTGGGAAAAGCACAGGTTTAATGAATCCACAAAACATCCCCAGAACGATTCAATTTCAGGTTTACGATCAGAAAATTGAACTCGTGATGCAAGTATCCAACTTTTATCAATGGAAAGCGGGGATCGTTGACTCTATTTTAATCGGAGAGCCCGAGGTCATTGCCCAATATCGGGAAAAGAAACTTCTTTTTCGGTCGATGATTGTGATGTGCTTGGTGGTGATGGGGCTGTATCATGTAGCTTTATTTGGTTTGCGCAGAAGTGAACTGCCGCTGATTTTTTTCGGGCTGGTCTGTTTGTTCGTGTCGATAAGAGCGGTACGTTTGGACGGTATTCTTGCCTTTTATACGCTGCCATTTTTAAGCTGGGATTGGGGTAAGAAGCTTGAGTATCTGGGAGCATCCCTCGGTATCCTATTTTTTGTCTTGTATACATATACGCAGTTCCCTAAAGACATGAGTTGGAAGATAAGAAATATTATTGTTGCTACGCTGGCGTCTTATGGTCTTTTTGTTATCTTGACGCCGGCCATTGTTTTTACAAATACAATGAAGCTTCTTCAACTACTCATCGTGGTTATATTGATCTATTTAATCTATGTCGATATGAGAGCGCTTATAAAAAAACGAGAGAGCTCCTTGTTGAATGCTATAGCCAATCTATTATTCTTTCTGGCGATTATGAATGATGTCTTGTTCTATAATCATTTGATCAAAACGACTGAGTTGGCATCTGTCGGGCTGTTTTTCTTTTTATTCACACAATCTATTATTATTTCACGGCACTATTCAAAATCCTTTAAGCACACGGAAAAGCTGTCGCGTGATTTGGCGAAGCTGAATGCATCACTGGAACAGCAAGTGCATGAACGGACGATTGAGCTCCGGCAAATGAACAGGGATCTTCAAACGGCCAATCAAAAATTAAACGAGGCCCATCAATCAAGAAGCAAATGGATACGGAATATTTACCATGAGATTGCAACACCGCTGACAACTATACGGGCTTATACGAAAGGAATATTGGATGGCGTTATTAACTCCGATAGGAAGTTCATCCAGCTTGTTCACGAACAAAGCTTGTACCTTTCTCGAATGCTGAATGATTTGCATGACATGACGGAAATAGAGAATAGAGAGATTGCATTTAACAGGAAGAAAGTCAACGTACGTGAGTATTTGAGAAAAATTTATGACAAATACAAGATAGATATAGAAAAACAGGGGATTTTATTTCTCTATGAAGAATCGATTTCCGAGGATGATGATCTTTTTGTGTTGATAGATAAACACAGGATTGAACAAGTAATTGTCAATTTCCTGAAAAATGCTCAAAAGTTTATTGAGCATGACGGAGTTATCAAATTAGCAGTGACAAAGGACGAAAGCCAACAGCTCGTTATCAAAGTTAAGGACAATGGAGCAGGTATAAATGAAAACGAAATCAATCTCGTATTCGAACGCTTCTTTCGAAGCAGGCGTCATGATGATGTGGAGAACGGCTCTGGACTAGGCTTGGCGATCGCAAAGGAAATTATTGATTATCATGGGGGAACGATAGGTGCTACAAGCAAAGAAGGTGAGGGAAGCTGCTTTTACTTTAAGCTTCCAATTGTCTCCACTGTTTCAAAGACACACGGAAAATAAGGAATTCGTGTGTTTTTGAATGGAACCTTAAATTATTTTTTCGTCTTTGAATATAGTAAGATTAGGAAAATGGGAAATGTTGAAGGGTTATCTGTATTGAATGAATAAAATATTTTCGGGAGCTGTTTGATGATTGATTATAAGCAAGATAAACTTTTATCTATAAAGACCACTGATGAACAGCGGATATTTCCAGCGGAACCGCATTATAACCCTTATGAACCGACCCCTTATGAGGCATTGGATCAATTGTTCTCGCGGTACAGACTGACAGCGGATGCTTGCCTTGTGGATATGGGCTGCGGAAAGGGAAGAGTCCCCTTTTATGTTCATTATCATTTCCAGGCCTCTGCCGTTGGAATTGAGATGAATCCCGCTTTGTATGAGGATGCGCTTAAGAACAAAGCAAGCTATAGCAGAAAGGCAAAGCGTAGAAGAGGAAGCGTTGAATTTCAATGTATACTGGCACAGGAATATAATATACAACCGGGGGATAACGTATTTTTCTTTTTTAATCCCTTTTCTGCACAAATTTTTATGACGGTTGTACAGCATATTTTGGAGTCCGTAGAAAAATATCCTCGCACAATCGACCTGATTTTATATTACCCATCCCACGAATATGTATATTATTTGTTAAATCACACTCAGTTCAAGCTTGTGGAGGAAGTCCGGCTGGATTGCTTTTATGAACGTAATGATCATGAACGAATTTTGATTTATCGAATGAACAAAGGAGGACTTTAAAAATGGGAAACAAGTGGCATGAACGATTTGATACGGAAGAATATATTTACGGTGAGGAACCGAATTCTTTTATCAAAAGTGAAGCGGGCCGGCTGAGGGATTGCCCGGCTGTAGTTTGTTTCGCCGAAGGAGAAGGACGGAATGCTGTCTTTTTAGCAAAAAAAGGGCATAAAGTGACGGCTCTAGATTATGCGGAGAGCGGTCTTCAGAAAACTCAGAAGCTGGCTGAAAAAAATCAGGTGAAAGTGGAGACCAAAAGGGCGAACCTCTTAGAATACGAGGCAGAAGCTGACCAATTTGATGCGGCAGTCATGGTATTCGGCCATTTTTATAGACAAGACCAAAAGAACGTCTTTGAAAAACTACTGAAAGCGGTCAAGCCTGGTGGGATCATTATGTTAGAAGTGTACTCAACAGAGCAGATCGAATATGGAACAGGCGGCCCTCGTGATGTGGAGATGCTGTATGATCCTCAAGATATTCTTGAATGGAGCCGCGGCCATCACATCATACACTTTTTCTATGGAGAACAGGTCAGGGAGGAAGGAATACTTCATACAGGAAAAGCACACGTCATCCAATTGGTGTTAAAAAAGAACTGATTGCATGTTATTCTATTGATCTTTCGGGAGCAATTTATAAGAACCGTCGTAAATGTTTTAAATGAATAAACTCCACTATTCTGTATTAGTACAAATAGCGGAATTTGTCCTCATTCAAGGGGTACTATAAGTTTCCCATAAGAGAGGGTTTTCCCCATCCCGCTAAAGGTATACATCTTTTTGCTAAAAAAAGAGAGTGTGTTTTTGCATCCTCATTCCCGGGAAACCAATTCCATTCCATGATATTTATAGAGCAGAGGATAAACCTCTTTGTATATTCTAACGCTAATGAGATATTTTTAGGGTAAGCACTATCCGTTAAATCTTAGCTGCTTAAACTCATAAGCTACCCTAAAGGGTGGTCAATTTGTTGAGAAAGTAGGTGTATTTTCTCTACAAGCTTTTTTATTTTACATTTGGATTTTTGTGGTTTTGTTAATAATATAAAGACTCCCATGCACCAAGACTTTCCTGTCCAGGTGCATAGCAATCGAACTTGTAAAGAAAAAACGTTTTTTTGCAAGATGAGAAAAGGTCTTTGTCTTTCTCTTTTAATTATTTTTCACACGAAAAAGAGTAATCTAAGTTAAAAAATGTCATTTCTACAGCTATTTCACCATCTAAATCAAGACAGCCTTCAGAAAGAGCACTAATTTCCTTGCTATTAAAATAAATTTTAGAAGAAATTAAGAACGATGCGACTACGATAATTAATGTAACTATAATGGATAATCGTTGTGGAATTGTTAATTTTTTCAGCCCCATTGAATCCCATCCCTTTTTATTTTAAGTTCCCTTTTTACTTTACTATACGCGCTCTTTTTTTGCTTTTATTGTTAATCAATCCCACCTACTACTGTGGAGTATGCCAATAAGGTGCTCTGCTCTTTTTTTGGCAATGATGTTAAAAGAAAGCTAAAATATAACTATAGGTGGGGATACTGAAATGGACGTATTGCTGGAACGAATCTATGTCGGGCAGCCGAAGACTGTCGGAGAAAAGGGTGCTGCTCTTCCAATGGATCGTGAGTGGAGGAGCGGGATATTTAAAGAGCCTGTTGAAGGTCCTATATTGCTAGAGAAAACAAACTTGGCTGGAGACGGCCAGGCAGATTTGAAACATCACGGCGGACCTGAAAAAGCAGTATTTGCTTATCCTTCGGAACACTATTTATTTTGGCGAAAAGAGCTTCCGGATACAGAAATTTTTTCAGGCGGAATAGGAGAAAACTTTTCTTTGATAAATCAGCTTGAAAACTCTGTTTCAATCGGGGATATTTACGAAATCGGCGATGCTGTGATCCAGGCATCACAGCCGAGGCAGCCGTGTTGGAAGCCTGCTCGCCGGTTCAAAGTGAAGAATCTGGCATTGCTATTGCAAAATTCAGGTCGAACAGGCTGGTACTACCGTGTATTGAAAGTGGGGCGTGTTGAAGCCGGACAGGAACTGGCACTAATTGATCGGCCATATCCTCATTGGACGATTGAAAAATGTAATACAATCATGCACGTGGAGAAATATAATGTAGAAGAGGCAAAATTACTATCTCAATGTGAAGCTCTATCGCTAAATTGGAGAACCACTTTGGAGAAGCGGATTGAAAAAGGGGAGGACCCGGATGTTAGAAAAAGAGTGATTGGGCCGAACGAATAACATTATAGATTGGAGCATCTGTTACATACTGCGTCAATTTGTCGCTCAAAATGCTCGAATCGAGGCCGTGATTACACGAATTCATCACAAATTTCCGCGAATTTCGTGAGCGGTTCTCAACATTTTGCTATACAATTGACAATAAGCTTCTAAGAAAGGATTCAGATGACTTTGGACCTTATTTTGACATTCATTATTTTGGCTATCACGATCATTTTATTCATGTCCAACCGGATACGGGCGGATTTAGTGGCGGTCATGGCATTGTTGGCATTTGTTCTGACGGGAATCTTAAGTCCGACAGAAGCCCTTGTTGGTTTTTCCAACTCGGTTGTCATAATGGTCGCCGGATTGTTTATTATTGGAGCGGGGATTTTACGTACAGGGCTTGCACAAATGGCCAGCAACTTCGTACTTCGTTCCGCAGGGGATAATGAGAATAAACTGTTCGTCATTTTGCTGATTATTGTAGCGTTTATCGGAACATTTATGAGCAATACAGGTACGGTTGCCATCATGCTGCCGATTGTCGTGAGTATTGCTATTAGCATAAAAAGTACACCATCTAAATTTTTAATTCCGCTGTCGTACGTGGCAAGCTTTTCCGGACTGTTGACGCTCATTGCGTCGCCTGCCAACCTGATTGTCAGCGAGACGCTTGCTGAAAACGGATATGAAAAGCTAAGCTTCTTTGACATTACACCAGTGGGTCTTGTTGGTGTCATTACAGGCATTATTTATTTATATTTGGTTCGCAATAAGTTGCTTCCTAAAGGGAAGAACAGGGGAAATGCGGAAGACGAGCATCAATTATCTCCGGAACAACTCGCGGATGACTATCAGCTCGGAGGAAAACTGTTTCGAGTAAGGGTGCCGGAAGACTCAGAAATGGTCGACAAAAAGCTAACGGAATTGGGAACACCGGCTAGCTATAAAGTATATATTTTAAAAATCGTGAGAAAATCGGCAGAGGGTCTGAATTTATTGCCAATGACCTACCATGAAATGGCCGGTCCGAATAGTGTCATCCAGCCGAAGGATATTCTTTATTTGCAGGGAACTTTGGAAAACGTGGAAAGAATGGTGGAGGACTTCGGTTTAATGTTTGAAGAAGAGGAGTCTGAGGCCGATGAGCTGGTGTCAAAGCAGCTCGGAATCGCGGAAGTCTTGCTGACTCCGCATTCCACTTTAATTAATCAGACTGCCAAAAGCATCGGATTTAGGGAAAAGTATAACCTAAATATCCTAGGCATTAACCGCCAGGGGCAATATGTTTTGAAAGAGCCGTCGAAACAGAAGCTTCGTTTCGGGGATGCGTTGCTTGTTCAGGGGTCTTGGTCTTCAATAGAACTACTGGCGCGAGAAACGAACGACGTAGTCGTTGTGGGACAGCCACAAGAGCATGCTAGTGCAGCTGCTGCAAGCGGCAAGGCGCCGATCGCGGCGGGAATTATTTTATTGATGGTTTTTCTAATGGTCTTTGATATTTTTCCTACAGTGATTTCAGTTTTAATCGGAGCAGTATTAATGATTTTGACTGGCTGCCTCCGGAATATGGATGATGCATATAGCCAAGTCAACTTCGAGACCATCGTACTTGTTGCCGCCATGCTTCCAATCGCTACAGCTTTGGAAAAAACGGGTGGAATCATGATTCTGTCGGAAGGAATCATCAATGCGCTCGGCGGTTTAGGAAGCTTGGGTGTATTCGCCGGCATTTATCTGCTGGCTATGACGTTCGGGCAATTTATCAGCAACACGGCTACGGCTGTCCTGTTTGCGCCTATTGCGATGAACGCGGCACTGACCATCGATGCCAATCCCTATACGTTTTTAATTGGCGTCGCCGTTGCATCCAACATGGCTTTTGCAACTCCTGTTGCATCACCTACAAACGCCATGGTAATGACAGCGGGGGGTTACAAGGTCTCTGACTTCGTCAAAATCGGAGTGCCATTAATGGCGGTGGTTTTTGTTGTGATGATGTTTGCGATTCCGTTTTTCTTCCCGTTGTAAGGGAAAGGAACAAAAAAGGGGTCTGGCCCCCACTGCGTTAACGCATTAACGCAGTGGGGGCCAGACCCCTTACATAGCGCCGCAAAACGGCATCTACTTGTCCGCCGTACGATTCACCAAACATGTTCAGATGAACGAGCAGGTAATAGAGCTGATACAAAGGCTTTACGTCCTCATAATAATCAGCAAAAGGAAATTCGCCTGTATATGCCTTATAAAATTCTTGTGAGAACCCTCCGAACAGCTCCGTAAAGGCCAATTCGAAATGCCTGTCCCCATATAAAAAGGACGGGTCAATCAAATAAGGATTTCCACCGGGGCCTGGCAGCCAGTTCCCGCCCCACAGATCACCATGCAAATAAGAAGGAGGAATTTCCTCTGGGATCCAATGTTCCAGCCGGTAAAGAAGCCTTTCCAAACGCTCCCGTCGTTTACCTCCAATGAAATGATTACGAATCCCAAGCTCAAACTGTGGCCGAAGTCGTCTGTCGCGGTAATAATCCAGCCAGTTAGAAAAAAGTCCATTCGGCTGGGGAAGGGTACCAATATATGTATCTTTCTGGAAACCATGCTTTTCACCGAATTGTTGATGCATGGAAGCGAGCTGTTCTCCCAACCTTGCTTGTGTTTCGGGGGTTTTGCGTCCTTCTATCCATTCTATGATTAAAAAAGCTTCGCCCTTTTTATCGGAAAAGGCGAGAACTTTAGGAACAGATACGGTTTTGGTCTCTTTTATCAGCAGCAAGCCATCTGTCTCCAATTCAAAAAAGCCCTCCGGGGAATTCGCATGATGTTTGATAAAAAATCGTCCGTTTTCCGTTTCTGTAAAAAAACCTTCATTGATCGAGCCGCCTGCGACCCGCTTTATATCTTTAATCGCTGAATAGTCATTTGTTTTATTTAACGCCTGTTGAATGATCTGAGTCAATTGAAATCGCCTCCCTACTTGCTATCCATACTAACATACTCCTATTGCTATCTAAAACAAGCTTAAATACTATAAAATAAGTTCAGGATATAGAACAAGGGAGGAATTTTCCATTGAAGAAACTATCCATTGCTTTGCTTGCATTCCTGATGATTTTAGCTGTTTACGGATGTTCCCAAAACAATGAGGTTTATGAAAAAATGATTGAACAGGGAATGCAGCAGATTGAAAAAGAAGAATACGAACGCGCGGAAAATTTTTTTGAAAAAGCACTGGACCAAAAGACCAAAGATGAAAAAGCGACTATGTTGGTCCAGCAAATTAAAATAATGTTAAAAGCTAAAACAGCATTTGACTCTGGAGACTTTGAAACTGCGAAAATCTCAGTCGAAGAAGTTTTAAAAACAAAGGGCGGCACAGAAAAACTGGGAGAAAAAGCGAAGGGTCTTGTCGAGCAGATGGAAGAAATGGAGGAGGCAAAAGATAAATACTCCAGTAACTATAACGAAGCGAAAAAGAACTTTAAGCAAGGGGAACTTGATCAATCTCTGAATGTCCTTGAAGAAGTATTAGAGAAAGATCTAAGCCATCCATTTTTCAGCGAGCTGAAAGAAGACTGTGAGGCTTTGGCTACCAAGGTGAAGGAAGCCAAAGAAGAGACTGAAGCCAAAGACGTAGCAGAAGTGGAGGCACAAGCCAAAGTAGAAGCAAAAGCCAAGGCAGAGGCAGAAAAAAAGACGGCAGCTGAAAAAGCAGAAAAAGAAAAGCAAGCCGCTGAAGAAAAGAAGCAAAAAGAAGCTGCATCCAAAGATATCGGAGCAGCTGAGGGATATTGGCTGACAGAAGACCAAACTGAGGCGTGCCATCTGACATCTTCCTACCTTACGTGTGCAGTCAAACAGTCAGATGTCGGCTTTAAACATGACATTACCCATATTCATCATATTAGCAGCACTGAATTAGAATTGACGTTCAACAATGGCCACAAAACACAAATTGTTTTGGCAAATAACAATGTCTTAGAAGGTGAAGTCGGCAGGTTGAATCGAGTTAGCAAAGAAGAGGCAAACGCCATTTATGAGGGGTACTATGAGTTGCCGTGATTATGTCCCTTCAATAATAATCGTGAGTTTATGAAAATAGTATGTAAATTTCGCGCAGAAATAAATTAGCTATTCGCCGCCAGAGCCAAAAAAGAGCTCCTTCTCAAGGAGCTCTTGCCTCATTTCATCACATATTGCATGGATTTGATGATTCCTAGATGGATGCCATCATGCCAGGTGACGAATTGTAGGGCCGCATCAACTGTATCCAGCTTCAGATAGCGGATGTCAACCGTTTCGGATGCAGCAATATCCAATTTCCCATTGAAAAACTCAACAATACGCTCGCCCTGCTTTTTCAAAGCGCCCAAGATTTCCTCAACTGTTGGAGGCTCTTGTTCCCAGTCAAACGGGCTTGTCCCATCAAGAAAAAAGTCGAACCATTTAGGATGGACGATGTCATAATGATGATCGGCTTTGTTTAGGTATTCTTCTGCCGTAACATATACGTGTCCGGCGTTCCATCGGATCGTGTTTGGAAAGCCTTCAATCCGTTCATCCCAAGTGTTTTCCTTCGTATTCCTCAACGCAATCAATAAAGCGGCGCGAGAATATGCGAACATGTTTAATGTTTCCATCTCTATCCAACACCCTTTATCCTTGTTCTACAACATTATATTCGAGTAGTACAGGGACTTCCAGTTATTCGATCTTTTTATTAATCATAGAGGATGCCAATGCTAAATATAATCATTATCGTGGAGAGCTCTCCACAAAGCCGAATTCAGCGTCTAATTGTGTATGAGGTCGTTTCTTTCATATCAGCCGTCGGGTTGGGCAGGAGCCACTTAAAAGCTCTCCAAGATTATGTGAAGCAGTGGGAGGGGAAACAGCTGGAGAAAAAAGGATGTTGCAGTATCATATGATTTTCTTGATTGAAATGGGAAAATGTGACATCAAATGGACTGTACGGAACTTGCAGTTGGTTTAGGTTGAACGATTTCATCAACCATTGAGCAGATTTCTATCGGTTTTAAATTTATATAGGGCAATCAATCATTTGAAATAGAGGTGAATCGGTTGTTTACAGGAAAGTGACATGGTAACGATCTTTCTTTTATGGGTAAAGGGCGTAATGCAATATTGTTAACGCTGCCGACTAAAGAAGGCTAATGACGGGATATACTTGCTAGCGTGGCGTGCCAGTTGGGATGAGTCCCAAATAGAGAGCCATATATCATATGAATTGAGGGGACAGGATGGGAGCTTCGGCATAGTGTCTCTTCAAAGTGATCAAGTTTATTAATTTGCCCAGGTGAATACTAAGTCAAAAGAACTGCTTTATCGAAATTCCCACAAGAAGGGTATCACGCATATTTTTCGTCTGTTCCCGAAGAATGTCGAAAATCTGGTAAAAATCGACAAAGGCTTCAGAATATCCATTCTATGGACGTGTGGTTTTACTGCTGCGGGATTAAATGTGCGGAAGGGATGGAGGATGCCATTATTTTTGTCTAAAAGCATGAAGGAATCCGAAACCTTGGTGTAAGTTGTTCGTATATATGAACATACCTGGATGAAAGGACCGCAAAAAAGTATTAGTGTTGTGGAATTCTATCTTCATTTAAGTAAGCGATACATTGTTTCTAATGGTTCTTCCCGGCCTTCTGTTCTGATTAGATATTGATTTCAATTGATGACAGTTATGACAATTATTTAGAGATTTTTCGACAAAAGCATGTAAGCGCTTTAAATAGGGAAAAATTAGGATGACGTTTCCTCTTTTTTCAAGTATAATCCTGAATCATAAGGTATTCAGATATGGAGAGTGCATCGACGTGAAAACGATAACAGTAAAAGACTTGATCAATAGATTTTCGTTGGAGGTTTTGGCAGGGGAGGAGCACCTGGACCGAAAAATTACAACGAACCGAGCACACCGACCGGGCCTGGAGTTTGTCGGGTATTTCGACTTCTTCCCTACCGAGCTCGTTCAGGTACTTGGGGTAAAAGAGCTGACCTTTTTAAAAAGGTTAAGTGATGAGGAACAGAAGCTGAGGATAGGGAACATCGTGAATTATCATCCCCCGTGCTTCATCATCACGGCACAGCAGGAACCCTTACGTTATTTGATGGAATACTGCATCCAGGAAGGAATTCCTTTGCTCCGTACGGATGATGATCCAACATCAGAATTTATCAGGAAGATGGATGCTTATTTGTTGAAGACGTTGGCTCCGGAAATGGCTATCCATGGTGTTTGTGTGAATGTTTCAGGTATAGGGGTCCTGCTGCGTGGAAAATCAGGCATCGGAAAAAGCGAGACTGCCCATACCTTAATCCGCAGGGGGCATCGCCTTGTAGCGGATGACATTGTTACGTTGAAAAAGCTCGGTCCTCAGACGCTCCTCGGAACGCACGACAATAGTACAAGGGAACTGCTCGCATTAAGAAGTATCGGTCTGGTCAACGTAGTCCGACTGTACGGGAGAGAAGCGTTCCAGGACCAGTCCAGAATCGTATTGGATATTGAATTGACGAAATGGGAAGAGGACTCTCTAAACAATGAATTGGAGCTTGAACCCCAGTTCACAGATTATATGGGGGTCAAAATTCCTCATATTGAGATTCAGCTCCAGCCAGGACGTGATGTGGCAGGTCTCATAGAAGCAGCCGCCAATAACTGGTATCTTCAACGGGAAGGCTATAGTGCGGCAGAGGAATTTTCAAAGCGGTTGGGAATTGATCATTAATAAGAAAGGCGAGGTGGAGCATTGCTCCGCCTCGCCTTTCTTTATTGTTTATTGGGGTCAGACCCCAAAGCCAAATCAATCTGTTGCATTCTTGATTTCCACTGCAATCACCATAGTAACCATTGTGACGATCAGCATGGAAGATATAACCATGAACATATGGAATCAACTCCTTACCAAGTGATGAATCCTCTGGATCCTGGTGGTGCATTCTGGATCATGTCGTAGAGTGGCAAGGCATAGGCCATGACAATGAGAGCCACTGCAATACCGACCCATATTCCCCAGTTTTCCAAGAATTTAGCAGTATGGGAAGTATCACTTTCTGCGATTGGAAATTCAACAAGATCATTTTCATCTTGTACTTTTGGAGCTACAAACATCAAATTCGCAACAATATAAACTAATAGCATGGCAGAAAAGAATAATATTGTTCCGCCAATGGCCATCGTGACATGGTTTGATAGAATTCCCTGGAACCATTCGGCTGCAGATTCGTTGCCGTTGTATCCGGCGTAGGCTGTTCTACGTGGTGCTCCCAGTAATCCCAGCAAATGTTGGGCAGTAGACATGAGCAACATTCCTATTGCCCAAGTACCGATTTGAATATGGGCAAGCTTTTGCAAGTGCTTTGGAAACTCTCTGCCTGTCAAATAGGGGATCAGCCAGAAGGTGACACTCATAAACGTCATGGCAACTGGCGTTCCTACTGTAATATGGAAATGTCCTACAACCCAAAGTGTGTTGTGTACAAGCTCATTCAATTGGAAGCTGGCATTGATGATTCCGCCTGCACCGCCTGGAATAAAGAACAACATGGCGATGAAGAGGGAAGAGAATCGTACATCTTTCCAAGGAAGCTTTCTTAACCAACCGAACAATCCTGTTCCACCTTTATTTCTTCCAGAAATTTCAAATGTGGCGAACATAGAAAAGGCAGTCATTAATGTTGGAATAATAACCATAAATGTTAATACGACCTGTAGAAATTTCCAGAAGCTATCGATCCCTGGTTCAGTCAACTGATGGTGGAAGCCGACAGGGAATGAGAATAAAATGAACAAAATAAATGAAAATCTTGCAAGTGAGTCACTAAAAACTTTTGTACCGATAATTTTTGGCATAACGACATACCAAGCCATATAGGCTGGCAACAGCCAGAAATATACGAGCGGATGGCCGAAATACCAGAATAAAGAACGGCTCAATTCAACGTTGATCGTATCTGTCAATCCAAATGCCCATGGAAGGTACTGGAAGACAACCGTTGCGACTACACCAAGACATGCAATGATCCACAGAAGCAGGGTTGCCGTAGTCATATAAGCAAACAGTGGGCTGAATTGTCCTTTGTTCTTTTTCTTCCAAGCGACAAAATGTCCGAGAAGTGCAAAGCTGGTAAACCATGTTCCAATAATGAATAAGGCCAATCCTAGGTAATACCAGCCGCTTGCTTTCAGTGGGGCATAGAACGTATAAAGTACCGATGCCTTTCCTGAAATGATCATCACAGTTGCCATCGTAGTTCCAATTGCTGTAGTCCAAAGGCCAATCCAAGCAAATAGACTTACTTTCGGACCAAAGGAACCCAGTGTTTTACTCATGCCGGCAATCAAGAAGGCGAAGATAAAGAAAGCAGTGAAAATAAGGGCTAATAACACGCCATGTGCCGTCAAGATTTGGTAGTAATCCAGGAATTTGGGAAGTTGCAAGGAATCATTTCTGACGAAAACCTGCAGCAATCCGCAAAAGGTTCCAATGATGAAAGCAATATAAGCAATCCCAATATTCCATAATGCAAGCTTTCTGTCTTTTACTGCAATCATGGTTCATACACCTCAATCTCTGTAGACATATAATGGTGGCCGGATCCGCAATATTCGTTGCAGAGAACTAAGTATTTTCCAGGTTTATCGAAAATATAGCTTTTATGGGTAATTCTTCCCGGGACGGCCATCATATTCACTTTTGTGTTGTCAATGGTAAAGCTGTGCACAACATCTGTACTCGTTAAGGTAAAAATGATTTCCTTTCCTACAGGAACTTTTATATCTGGAGGATCGTAGCCGAACGCTTGGGCAACCACTACGACTTCGTATCTGTCTTCATCAATCTGTCTTACACCAGGTTTGTCAAAAGGAGCTTGTTCAGAGACTTTCTCCGGGTCAATCGTGTCCATACCACCTGCAGGCAGGCATAGAACGGATTCATTTCCGTGCGCAAAGGCGGTGAATCCGACGATGCTCAAAAACACGGCCAGCGATAAAATACCGAAAATCAACCAAATTTTCTCGTACTTATGAAAATGCATAAATACTCACCTTCTTCTCTTTTTATCTGGCAACATAAAGGAAATATGTCGCAAACCACATAACGATAATTATGATTCCAACGCCAAAAACACCAACAAGCGTTCCTTTCAGATTGGGCTCCTCACCATGTTTGTTTTTAGCCATATTGACACCCTCCAATGTGCTCATTATTTACTTAAATCGTACTCCTGCTGATATTTTGTCACTGTGATAAAAGTCACACTTGACCTCAACTTCACATTAACTTCATAAGTACTTCAAAATTTAGACAAAAAGTAAAACCAGAGTACTGGAGAGCCGAATTTGTTTGGTGCTGTGAAATAGCCGATGAAAAAAAGGATCTATTTTCCAAATAAGTTTGTTTCACATAAAAAAGGCCGCGACATGCGTCGTGGCCTTGATTTTAGGGCAATTCATATTATGTGAAAAACAAAATATTGTAAGATATTCAAGCCGATTGCGGGAACGTCCAGATTCGCGCGGAATCCTCTGTATTCATGCAAATTACTTTTTCAAGCAGTTCGCTAATCCATCCTGCAAATGTCCACAGGGCAGTTCTCACAATGAATTTCGTCCTTTAGGTATTGAAGGTTGTGGACAAAAATCTTTCCGTTATCCATTTTAATGATTCCATCATTCTTTAAGCTGTTTAACAAACGATTGACAACCTCGCGGCTCATCCCGCAAAAGTTGGCCAATTCTTGGTTTGTAAGCGGAAGATCAATCAGGATACCATCATTTTTTTCGATCCCGTAGCTGTTAGTCATACGGATCAGAGTTGAATAAAGAGCTCCTTTTTTCCCATGCAAAACCAGGTCCCGGAATTTGGACTGGGTTTGCTGCTGTTGAGTGCCCATCATTTTTAAAAAACCAACGGTAAGGCTCGTGTCAAGAAGAAGCTTCTCCTCCAAATCCTGCTTTCCAATTTTTACGAGGGAGCAGTCTTCAATTACTTTCGCTTGGACTCTATAGGTGGAAAGCTTGCAAAACAGACGGATTTCGCTTATATAATCTCCTTCACTGCAAATACGAAAGGTGATTTCCCGCCCGTCTGGAGTAATTTTTCCAATTCGGACTCTTCCGGAACGGATATAGAAAATACTATCGGCAAGATCACCTTCGCGGAACAAAAAGCTGCCTTTTTTAACCACTTTTTCTTTATGTTCAATCAAAAGGAGATCTTTCAGATCTTCTGAATAATCGCCGTTCATGGAGGTCCTCCTTCCATTATTTAAAAAATGCGTTTCAATTGTATGTTAATTATAACATGTAGGCGGAAGAATCCATATTGAATCTGTACTTTAGACATACCAATAATGATAAAACGTCTAGGTTGGCGGTGAAGGGGATGAAGTGAAGCCAGCAGTATACGTTGTATTAGAGTTATCTTGATTCGGTATAAAGGTAGGGATATTTCAATCGACTCAATGTTTTGTGATGATGTTCACAAGGAAGGCTTTACCGGCTATAGGTCAGATTCGCTTGATTCTGGGGCTTGGTGCTGCTCGGAAATAAGATAAATTGAATATAAAATAAGAGAATTTCAATGCTGGGGGGCAGGTAGGGGAGTTATTGGCCAAAAAACGCCATACTCCTTTGCTAGTGACTGTATTTTCTGAAGGTTATTAATGAGAAAAAGGATCTAAATAGCTTCATATTAGGATTTAACTTCATTCAGTAGAAGTCTCCCACTTCTGTAAGTGGTGAGATGAAAGCATATTGGTATTCCATTCAGTGGGGGGTCAAACCTCGGTTGAATAAAGTTAAAGCCTTCGGTGGATGCCACAGATTTTCAGAGGAAATTTATCGAGCGGAGCTCGATAAAATCTGGTCGCAAATACGCCAAGGCGCATTTGATAGTGGGGGTGTAAATATCATGTGAATGAATTTCAACTGAATCAGTTGAGAAAAGTTTACTGCCCGTATAATAATCCCTAAAGAGCTCTGACCCTGAAAAATTCAGGGGATTAGTTACGATATTATTATTGTGCTGGAATGATGCCTAAGGAGAGAGTTTGCCTTTATTAATGAGGAAGGAAAGGATTTTTAACGATAAAATATTACTCTATGATTATCCGGAATTTTTTGTTTGTTTTAAAAAATAAAACTCGACAAATTCCTACTATTTTCGTCAGGATTTACTCCCTCTTTTTTAGGCTAATTTCACGAGTCTTACTATGAGCTGGGGCCAATTTTCATCAATGGTTTAATTTAAAATCTAAATGTTTATTTTACTGCTTGTATTTTCCAAAGGGGCATGAATATTAATTTAGCTCATCTGATGTTTTGGATTGTTTAACTGGCGAAATTCTCTTGAAATAATGTCGAAAACAGAAGAAAACAATTTTGTGTACATGTAAACAAATAAAGGTATGTTGTTTACTTATTATGTATACATGTGTACAAAACGGTAAACATATTGATTTGACGACATGTTTACGGATTAAGTAAACAAGTACACAAGTAAACGATAAATGTATACGAAATGTCGATAGTGAAAGCATTATTGACCGCAATAAGAAATTCAGGTAATCTTTAATCATACTTATAGAAATTTCCAATTGGTAGTTTCGCAAAAGAAAGGATGATAGTTATATATGGAAAAAACAAGACTTGCAGCGATTGATGTTGGAAATGATTCCTTAAAAGGTATCTTTGGTGAAATGGAGCATGAAATTAATATCCCCAATATCATTGCAAGAGATGTAGAAGACCGTCCGGTTATTGGATTGGAAGAGTTGGATAATCAAGAACCAATAGATGGATTACATATACGTTTACACTCTCCTTCATTACAAGAAAATGGCGCCGTTTACCGAGTTGGCCATTTGGCGACACGAAGCGGGAATGCCACAGAGTTAGATCCAGGAAGCAGCAAATCGGAAGAAGATCAGACATTGGTTATGCTGTTTGCAGCGCTGGCTCTTGACGCGGTACGTGAAGAGAACAAGAAGGTGTTCAAACGCAGTAACAATGTTGTCGAAGCTACCTACAGTTTAGGCACAGGGCTTCCTTTGAGAGAAGTGAAGGAAGGAAAAGATGTGGGTTACCGCTCTAAATTGCTAGGTTCTGTACACCAGATAGAGTTTTTGGTCACTCCAAAATACCAGGGAATCAAAGTCAATATTAAATTCGAAGAAGTAAAGATTTATCCTGAAGGTTTTGCCGCTTTCATCAATCTAGTCATGGATAATGATTTGAAGATCATCAACAAAGACTTGATTGACAAAAGAATCATCATTCAAGATATTGGCGGATTATCAACAGATATCGCCGTCATTAAAAATAGGAAAGTGGATGATGACCGTGCGCAGGGCTTCAACCTTGGTGTATCTGAATCCCTTGATGCGATTCGAGAGGAGATCCGTTCAAAATATGGTGTTGAGCTCGACAGCCGGCGGGATGTTGTAGAGGTCATCACGAAAAAGAATGATAGAAACCACATTATGGTCAAAGGTAGCCGGACAAGCGTCCATGAGATTGTTGACCGCATTCTCTTGGAACTGGCAAAAAAGCAATACCGCCACTTAAGAAATGTTTGGCAAAGAAACTCCCAAACAGAGATTGCCTACTTTATCGGCGGAGGATCCATCGTTTTGAAAGATTATTTGAAGGCATTAAACAATAATCTGGATGGATACAATATCGACTTTTTTGAAGATGAAAAAGAAAGTGTCTGGATGATGGCAAATGCATACTATAAGCTGATCGCCGACTTTGCTAAAAAGAATCAAAAAGAGATAAAAGAAGAGAAAAAAGCGGTTAAAAATTAATAGGGTGATACCATGAAGGAAACGGGGATGAAGAGGGGGCAACCAATCACATTCAGGATCCCTTCCGATGCGCCTGACCATATTTTGAAGCAACTGCAAAGATTAAAAGAGACAGAGCGGAGAAATTTCTCGAGCAAAATTGCTTCCATCGTAATGAGTGGAGTCAGCGAAACTTTGACAAAGCAAAGGGAGACTCTCACGATTCCACTGCCAAGAGGGCTAACCAAAGATCAGCGCGACTGGCTAAAGCATGAGCATTCGGAAGCGTTGCTCGGAAACATCGTTTACCAATTATTATCCGATCCTGTTAGAGCTGTATCCATCCTGGCATCACTCAACAGCAATGCGCTGGAAATCGACGATGCTCTGTACTTGCAGGAGGAAGCGGCAACGATAGAAGAACATGGTGGAACGGAATATCCTGAGGAAGATCAGTTTACAGTTAGTAGCAGCCACCCATCTGATGTAGACGATTTAGATGATCTTGATTGGGGTCAAATCAAAATGGATGAAGAAACACAGGATGCGGAGAAAGCCGAGTTAGAAGATGATCCATTGGCGGATTTTCTGGCACAGATGAATAAATGAGAGGACATGAAGAGTATCCTTTTGTCAGGCTGTCGAACATTTCGACAGCCTTCTTTATATTTATAGTTCCTTCATTACTCGTACGGAAAAATAGAAGGAACGTTCCTCTTTTTTGTTCATTAAAAAAAATTAAACATATTATTAAAATACTTCAAATGTACTTAACATGTTTAGCTGGTTATAATTTTTTTATAAATAATAAGTTAGCTAAACACAGGAGGTTTTCATGAACAACAAAGAAGCGGTAATCAATAAAAGGTCCAACCAAAGGTTTCCTTTTTATAGATTTAAGGGAACCCACCATGAAATTGGCTTACAGCATGGTGAAGCATGCAGGGGCTTAATTGAGCGCCATCTAAATCTGGCAGTTGAAAGACTGCAAAGGCAGCATGATATAGCTTTGCCAGAAATATTGGAGGAGACACTGAAATATAGAAAATACGTAAAGGAACACTCTCCATTTTTAGATGATGAGATTGTCGGGATTGCTAAAGGAGCAAATATTTCCATTGAAGAAGCCTATTTACTCCAGGTACGAGCAGAAATCAATCGCTGTTTCAAGACAGAGAATGAGTGTACAACTTTTGCAGTGGCCCCTGAGTCTACAAAAGAAGGTACTATCATTATTGGTCAAAATGCTGATCTTCCGGAATTTTACTCTTCTATATCCATTATTAAGGAAGTAGAGCCGGAAGATGGAAAAGCCACATTAATGTTGACTCCTGCGGGCCAAGTATCATACATAGGCATTAATAATGCCGGGATGGGTGTTTTTGCGAACTTTCTAGAATGTGAGGGATGGAGGGAAGGCTATCCACGCTACATGTTCTCCAGGTTTGCATTGACACATGATTCCATAGAAGAAGCAGTAAAGGGCCTTCGAAGTCTTACTCGTGCCTCGTCACGCAATTTAATCATGTCCGATAAAAATGGAGTAATAGCAAATATGGAAACAACGGTTACGGATGATGCTCTATTAAAGCCAAAGGACGGGATCCTAGCACATGCCAATCATTATCTCTCTAATGAATTAGCGAACGAGGAACGGTCTAAAGGTTATCTTTTGAATAACTCTAAAATACGGCAACAGCGAATGGAGCAATTATTGCTAGAAAAAAAGGGCGAAATAACTGTGGAAATATTGAAGGAGATCATGCGGGACAGGGAGAACTATCCGAACTGTTTATGCCAAGCTCCCGGAGATGAGAGTATGCAGGCACCTGGAGACAGCGGAGGGGATATTGTTACATTTGCATCAGTGATTGCTGAACCTGAGGCGGGAAGAATGTGGGTTGCAATGGGGCCGCCAAATGAACATGAGTACCATCCTTATTCCTTTACACGTTGAATAAATAGTTGCTTTATGAAGGTGGTGAAGTTTACCACTTTCACTAAATAGAAGCAGTATGACAAGTTTGTTAAAAAATGTATTCGCTTGCAAGCGGATGAAAAGGGGATGAAGTAATGAGAGTAAGTAAAATGGTATGGATGGTATGTATATTATCCATTATTGCTTTGGTCGCCGGCTGTAAATCAACCAACACAAATTCAAGCACGGATCTTGATATGGGTAAAGAATTAATTGTGGCATATCCTAGTCAACCGCCATCCTTAGATACTCATACCAATACGACAACTGCAACGTCAAATATAGGAAAGAATATTTTCGAATCGTTAGTTGCTATGGATTCTAATTATGGTGTGCAGCCAATGCTTGCTGATTCGTGGGAAGTAAAAGAGGATGGACGCGTTATCGAATTTAAACTGCGCAAGGGTGTCAAATTTCATAACGGGAAAACAATGACTTCTAAAGATGTTGTCGCCTCAATGAACCGGTGGCTTGAAAATTCCAGTTCTGCGGAAGAAACGTTTGATGATGCCTCTTTTTCAGAGATTGACGATCATACAGTTAAGTTAGAGATGTCGCAGCCGACTTCAACTGCTTTAGTCGTACTTGCTTATTCTGGAGGCGAGTTAGCGAGCATTATGCCAGCGTCTGTCATTGAAAACATTAAGGGGGACAAGTTAACTGAATTTATAGGGACTGGGCCTTTTCAATTTGAGTCTTGGCAACAGGATCAACAAATTCATTTGAAGAAGTTTAAAAATTATTCCAGCCGAGAGGAAGCAGCTGATGGATTGTCGGGAAAGAAGGAAGCTCTAGTTGACGATTTGTATTTTAAATTTGTCGCCGATTCTTCTACTAGACTTGCTGGAATACAGTCCGGGGAATACGATGTGGCACATAGTATTCCGTATGATAGCACAGATCAACTTAAAAGTAATCCTAACGTCAAATTATATTCTTCACCAAATACAATATTGAACATTTACTTGAATAAAAAGAAGGGCTTGTTTTCAGATCTAACCGCAAGGAAAGCGCTTGCTACAGGTATAAACAAAGAGGCTATTTTAAAGGCTTCCTTTGGTGATTCGGAAAATTACGAAAAGACTCACCATATGATGATGTACCATCAAGAAGGTCAGTGGTCCAGTGATATCGGAAAAAAAGAATACAACATTCATGATGTAGAAAAGGCCAAGGAACTATTTAAAAAGGCTGGGTACAATGGGGAAACTCTTAAAATAATGGCTACCAGAGATTATGAATATGTGTATAGTTCCGCCGTTGTTTTGCAAGAACAATTAAACCAAATGGGAATTAACGCTGAAGTAGAAGTCTATGATTGGCCTACTTTTGTAGATAAACGGGACGATCCGGATAATTATGACATTACGATTATTCCAAATACTGCGAAGCCAGAGCCTTCTTCTCTCGCGTTTATGAGATCTGATTTTACTGGTTGGACAGACAGTGAAGAATTAAATGCAATTTTAGAGGAGTTTCGCAGGGCTCCATCATTGGAGGATGCCCAAAAAAAATATAATGACTTGCAGGCCTGGTTTATCGACTATATCCCAATCATTAAAATTGGCGATATAAATTCCATTTATGCATCCAGGGATAATATCTCAGAAATAGAATACGTGGATGGAGCCATTTATTGGAATGTCACAAAATCCAAATAATGACTTTTAAAAAATTTATATGTTGTTTCAAGCGCTGGGAGATTTATCCGAATAGATGCAGACATTGTTTTGATACGTGCTTCATATGCCACTCTATTGAAAAAGAGAGAGTCCCCGATCAACGATTCAAATGGTATGATCGGGGTGCTTTATTAACGATTTGGGGGGGACAGACTTTGTGGTCATATATATTAAAAAGAACTTTATCCTTAATACCAATACTGTTCATCGTGTCCCTAGTGATATTTTTCATTATACATTTAACACCTGGTGATCCTGTTTCCTATATGTTGGGAGATGAAGCGACTGAAGAACAGATTAATAATGTACGTGAAGAGATGGGATTAAATCTGCCTATCTATGAGCAATATTTTCATTGGATTGCCAATGTGCTGAAAGGAGACTTTGGGGTCTCATTTCATATGAATACAACCGTATTAGATGCTATCTTTTCCCATGTCGCTCCTACCTTGTCTCTTGCGATTTTTGCCCAGGTGATTGCATTGCTCATTGCCATCCCACTTGGAATCATCGCTGCTATTAAGCGGGGAACGATAGTGGATCAGGCGGTGATGGGATTATCGTTACTGGGTATGGCTGTACCAAGTTTTTTATTGGCTCTCTTTTTAGTTTTGTTGATCGGAGTTCACTTGCAATGGCTTCCTATAGCAGGATATCAGCCTCTAAGCAGCGGGTTGTGGAATCACTTAAAATACTTAATCTTACCTGCAATATCATTAGGTTCTATTCAAGCCGCTCTTATTGCCAGAATGACACGCTCATCTATGCTTGAAGTATTGAATAACAACTATATCAATATGGCGCGTTCAAAAGGAGTTAGTGAGAGAAAAGTTATCTATAGCCATGCTCTTCATAATGCGTTTCTCCCTATATTAACTGTAATCGGACAGACATTTGGTGCATTGGTAACTGGAGCTGTTATCACGGAAACCATTTTTAATATTCCTGGATTGGGCCAGCTGATCATTAACTCAGTAGAGCGAAGAGACTACACTGTCATCCAAGGAATCGTTCTATTTGTGACTTTCATATACGTCATGCTGAATTTATTAATTGATTTGTTATATGGAGTTGTGGATCCACGAGTTCGCTTGGATGAAAAATAATATTTCTTTTTGTAAGAGGGGGTGTGAGTTTTGAATGGATCAGAAGCAAAGGAAATGCTAACGGCAACAAAGAAAAAGTTGATCAGTGAACAACGGTCTCTTTTAAAAAGGCGTTTTTTTTCAAATAACTCCATGATGATAGGTTTAATTATCTTAAGTTTTTTAATCATTATTTGTTTGGTCGGCCCTTCTATTACAAGCTATACTCCATTTGAAATGGACGTGGAGAAGAGGTTAAATGGCCCGAATTCCACCTATCTGCTTGGCACTGATAATTATGGCAGAGATTTATTGACCAGGATTATCTATGGAGCGCGTGTCTCAATGGGAGTAGGCTTTTTGGTAGCTTTCATCACTTCCGTACTTGGGGTCATCATGGGGCTGTATGCCAGCTATTACAAGGCACTGGATCATATCCTTATGAGAATCAGTGACGGTTTGATAGCTATACCAGGCATTTTATTCGCCATTGCCTTAATGGCGGCTTTGGGTCCTCGTACAGAAAACGTTGTTTTAGCCTTAAGCATTGTATTTACACCTTATGTAGCACGGGTTGTCCGATCGGCTGCCCTAGTGGTCAAGGAACAAACGTATATTGAGGCAATGAAGGCTCAAGGTGCCAGCTCAACACGTATTATTTGGAGGCATATTGCTCCAAATGTATTATCTCCGCTTATTGTTCAGGCAACATTTATTTTTGCGGATACGATTATAACAGAGGCGGGATTAAGCTTTCTTGGAGCCGGCGTTCCAACACCAAATCCAAGCTGGGGAAATATCTTGTATGATGGGAAACTTGTCATATTTAATGCATGGTGGATGACAGTGTTTCCAGGGATTATGATTATCATGGCTGTTATAGGATTAAATCTTTTAGGTGATGGAATAAGGGACATCATGGACCCGCATTATAAAAAAATCAGATTCAAAAAGGCATTTAGATTAAAGCTTAATAGGGGAGAAAAGAATGACTGATACTCTTTTGAAGCTGGACAAATTAAAAACCCATTTTCATACAGAGAGAGGCATGGTAACGGCTATTGATGGGATTACTTTTGAAGTTGGTAAAGGAGAAATCGTTGGTTTAGTTGGAGAATCAGGTTGTGGAAAAAGCGTGACGATACAATCCATTCTAAGATTATTGGACGAAAGGTCAGTCGTCTATGAAGGGGAAGTGAACTATAAGGGGAAGAACCTGTTGAATTGTAGTAAAAGGGAGATGCAACAGATCCGGGGCAATGAAGTCTCCATGATTTTTCAAGATCCATTAAGTTCATTAAATCCTGTACAAACCATTGGCCGACAAATCACGGAGCCCATAATGATTCATCAAAAAGTGTCTAAAAAGGCTGCAAAAGAAGAATCTGTAAATTTATTGAGATTGGTTGGAATTCCTAATCCTGAGGCAAGAATCAATGAATATCCACATCAGCTTTCAGGTGGTATGCGGCAAAGAGGTATGATAGCAGTTGCCCTCGCATGTAAGCCTTCGCTTTTGTTGGCTGATGAACCAACCACTGCGCTGGATGTTACGATACAATCCCAAATACTGAAGTTAATGAAAGAGTTAAATGCGGACCTGAATATGGGAATCATTTTTATTACTCATGATCTTGGAGTAGTCGCAGAACTATGTTCAAGGGTCATTGTGATGTATTTGGGAGAAATCGTAGAAGAAGCAAGTGTTCAGGAATTGTTTACCCGTCCTTTACACCCATATACACAAGGCTTAATCCAATCCATTCCGAAAATTGACGGTGACCGCTCCGAGGAATTATATGTCATTAAAGGGACTGTGCCGTCGTTAGCTCAGGTTCCTAAAGGTTGCCGCTTTGCAAACCGCTGTTTATATGCGAATACAAAATGTTTTGATGCTCCTCCTCCTACATACACAGAAACCGATTCACAAAAAGTGAAATGCTGGCGTTATAAGGAAATCCAGGAGATGAAGGAGGTGGTTCCTCGTGAAATTGAAAATGCAAAATGAGTATAAAGAAAGGGATATGGATAAGAAGAATAAACTGTTGGAAGTGAAAAACTTAAAGAAACATTTTCCTGTGAAACGAGGGTTTTTTAATATTGGAAAGAAGCAAATCTCAGTAAAAGCCGTAAATAATGTTACCTTTGATATTTATGAGGGTGAAACATACGGTCTAGTTGGTGAATCGGGATGTGGAAAAAGCACAGTTGGACGAACGTTATTGAGATTAATAGAGCCGACTGATGGGCAGGTACTGTATAATGGACAGGACATTTTAAATGCATCTAAAAAGGACATGTTGGATATTCGTAAGAAAATTCAAATGGTATTTCAAGACCCTTATTCCTCTCTTAATCCCAGGAAAAGAATTGGAAAAATTGTAGAAGAGCCTCTAATTATCCACAAAAAGGGCATCGCCGACGAGCGTTCTGATGTCGTGATGGAAACTTTAAGTAAAGTGGGTCTTCAATTAGAGCATTATTATCGGTATCCGCATGAATTTTCAGGTGGGCAAAGGCAGAGAATCGGACTTGCCAGGGCGCTAGTGCTGAATCCAAAATTGTTAATAATGGATGAGCCTGTTTCGGCGCTCGACGTATCTATTCAATCACAAGTCATTAATTTGCTGAAGAAATTACAAAAGGATATGTCTTTGGGCTATTTGTTTATTTCCCATGACATGAGTGTGGTCCGATATATGGCTGATCGAATTGGCGTGATGTACCTGGGAGAATTAGTGGAAGAGGCGTCAACAGAAGAATTATTTGCCGACCCAATGCATCCATATACCAAGGCCCTTCTTTCAGCAGTCCCCTCTCCAGATATTGAAAGGAAAAAAGAAGAAATTGTGCTTAAGGGGGAGCTGCCTTCCCCGATGAACCCGCCAGCCGGCTGCAAATTCCATACTAGATGTCCGTTTGCGCAAGAGGAGTGTAAACAAAGTGCTCCTAAAAAGCATCAGATAGCCGAGGGTCACTATGTAGCATGTCACCTATATAAAGAATAGCAGCGAAAATACTCTTAACCCCACTCTATTCTAAACCGTGTTTTATAACAATGGTGGAGCTGATTGAAAATATTCAATCAGTTTTTTTACGATAACGAGTTCTTTGGATTCATTACTGCACATGAGCCATGTGTTGATTGTCATGGGAGTACCATCTTTAAACATGATGTTTTGTTGATAAAAGTCATCCTGATCATTAAGAAATATGCTAGGAATGATCGCGTATCCATATCCGACCTTAGCAAGAGCTTTGACCGTTTCATAATCATCGATTTCTGTATTTATAAGTGGCGGTGTTTCAAAATTTTCATACCACCATGACTCGATTCTTCGGTTAAAATTTGAAGGATACTTATAGTGAATCCGAGGGACTTTCGGCAAATCCTCGAAATGAATTTTGTCTTTGGAGATGATGCAAATATTCTCAGTTTCAATAAGATATTTATATCCCGGCCAGTTAAATTCACCACGCACAATACCAAGATGGATTTTCTCAGCAGCCAGCAGTTGGAAGATCTCTTTTGTTAATCCTGCATTTAGATGTATTTTTACTTGAGGGTACATATTTAAGAAATATTTCAGAACTTCAGGAAGCCGATATCTTGCGTAGATTGTGGAAGCGCCGATTCTTAAGGTTGCATTGATATCCAAAAGATAGTCTTTAAGTAATTGTAATTCTGTAATTTTTTTATTTGCATATTGAACTAAGTGTTCACCTTCAGGAGTGAAGTATATTTGTTTACCATTTTTTCTTAAGAGAGGAACGCCAAATTTTTGTTCTAATTGCTGAATTCGATAAGTAAGAGCGGGCGGTGTAATAAACAATCTTGAAGCCGCCCGCCCTAAATTCATTTCCTCATGTATATACTTTAATAAATAGCAATCTTTTTCATCCATTAACATCACTCTTTTTCTGTAATTCTTATATGATTACCTTATCATTAAGAGCTTACATTTCAAATACAATAATCGCCTTTTTATTAGGCCGCGAGAGTATACCTGAGACTAAGAGATTCCTTTAACTTCATTCAGCAGAAATCTCCCACTTCTATAAGTGGTGAGATGAATGCCTATTGGTATTCAATTCAGTGGGGGTTAAAACCCTGGCTGAATAAAGTCAAAGCCTCCGGCGGATGCCACAGATTTTCAAAGGAAATTTATCGAGCGGAGCTCGATAAAATCTGGGCGCAAATACGCCAAGGCGCATTTGATATAAGGTATGTACGGGTCATCAAATCACTTTCCAAGACCTGTAAGCTAAGAAATCTTTATCAGACTTCTTATAGGAAGAGGATATAGAAATCACAGACATCAGAATTGCTGCTTTGGTAGAATACTAGTGCTGTGTTTACGAGTATTATTGTTCGTATATGTGTTTCAACGCATCTTTAAATTGCGGCCTTACATTAATATTTGGGCGGATAGCTTTCGCTTTTTCTTCCGCTTCATCGACCGTACTGGCTAGGCCTAATTCAAGTAATGTTGCTGTTGCGATGGTTCCTGCTCTTCCGCGCCCGGTATTGCAATGGAAATAAACATTTTTTCCGTTTTCATAAGAATCCATCACTGCATTAATGGCTGCTTTAATAGATTCCACTTGGTTTTCTTCCTCATCCACGATCGGCTGATGGATGCTCAACTTACTGGGAAGCCCATCTTTCAGCTTGGCTCGTAAATCATAGATGACGTCGATCTTTTCATTTTCTAGGAGCTCTTCAATTGCGTCTACTCCGCCAATAAAAATCCTGGCCGGGATTAGTTCTTCATATTTCTTTTCTGTCATATCAATCACCTCGTTTAAAAGTATACCAGCTTACGGTAGTTGTTTCAGATGGGATAAAAGTCCAATGCGACATTATATAGAAATCATTATACTATTCAGGAGAAGGAAGTGAATAATGATGACTAAAAAGGCTTTTATCGTGCTATTTGTAATCTCTATGACAATAGCTGGCTGTCAACAGACAGAGAAAAAGAGTGAACACAAGAAAGAGGAAAAAACTGTTGAAACAACTGCTAAGGAACCTACAGAAAAAACTGATCCATCCTATAGCTTAATTGGTGAGGAAATCGAAGAAGAACCGGCCGGGGAATTATTCCAAAAGCATATAGGCGAAAAAGAATTGACCGATGATGAGTATTCTAAAGCGGCCGATGAAGCCGTCACCGAATACATGAAAGAAATAAAAAGTAAGGATACAAAAGAGTGGGGCGCTGAGGAGTGGGCGAAGTCAATCATTGTGAATCTTCGTGCTGATGCAAAGGAGACCCTACAGCCGATTAAAGATTTTGAAGTAAAGTATAACGAACTTAAGTTGCCTGACGGAAGGCTTCTCCAAGATGTCAGTGAAGAAGAGCTTAACGAAGAGGCTGAGGAAGTTAACGTTGCTGTATTGATTGATGCCAGCGGAAGCATGAATGCTGATGTTCCGGGTGGAAATAAAATGGCCTTAGCAAAATCAAGTATCAAACAATTCTCAGAGAGCTTGGGCGACAATGTCAATGTATCCCTGTCTGTTTTTGGACATAAAGGAACTGGTTCAGATCAGGACAAAAAGCTGTCATGTGGAAATATTGAAACGGTATACCCATTACAGCCTTTTGATCAAAAGAAATTTACTGAGGCCTTAGAGCAATTCAATGCAAGTGGATGGACGCCGCTTGCATCAGCCATACAGCATGCAGAAAAAGAGTTGAAAGCTACAAGTAGTGAACAGACAAAAACACTTATATATGTTGTAAGTGATGGTGTGGAGACTTGCGATGGAGATCCTGTCCAAGCAGCGAAGGACGCCAAGAAATCAATGACAGACCTGCAAATTAATATTATCGGTTTTGATGTTGATAACGAAGCTGATCGCCAGTTAAAAGAAGTGGCGAGTGCAGGTGGCGGAGAGTATACATCAGTGAAGAATAAGCAGGAACTGGACGAAGAAATCACGAAAAATTGGAAAGAGCGCCTGAGCAAAACCACCTGGCGCTTTTGGTTGGCAGGTAATATCAATAACATAAACTGGGCATCTGTTGGAATGTCCAATGAACTCCGAGACTTGGAGAACGATCATATCACTTCGCGCAACAGGGAGCTTGATCGTATGAATGCTGTCTTGACCTTATTGTTGAGCAATGATTTGATTGACTTTGACACGGAGACTGCCATCTCGGATATTCTATATGAACGGACAGCTGCTATCAAAGATTATGCAAATGAGGTTATAGCTGAAAAACATAATGAAATTTTTGATACAGCGGACAGTTTGAAAGAGAAAGTTGACCATGTAACCAAGGATTTGGATCTATAAAAAACAAAGGGGGAATCCCTTTGTTTTTTATATCGGATTTATATATCTGTAGATCTGGATCTAAAGGCGGATTGACGCTTTCTAAGGATTCTAATAGTATAAAACTACTAATTTAGGGATAGGAGAGAATGATTTGAGAAATCGAATTTTCATTTCAATGGTTATGGCTCTACTGTTGTTGTTCACTTCCGCAGGTAGTGTCGCT
The DNA here is from genome assembly GCF_003605405.2 of Siminovitchia terrae. Lineage (GTDB taxonomy): Bacteria > Bacillota > Bacilli > Bacillales > Bacillaceae_C > Siminovitchia > Siminovitchia terrae. The sequence goes on from NZ_QYTW02000024.1 coordinate 44,472, forward strand.
GCTTCCACTATTACCTATCATCCGTCGCTCGTTCACAAGACAGGAAAAATGGCGTACGAGCATACAAAATATTTAACATATACTGTTGGCGCGCGTGTAGCAGGCTCTGCGAAAGAGGCAGAGGCAAGAGATTATGTTGACAGCCAGTTTAAGCGCATGGGTTATACTACCACTGTGCAGCCCTTTTCATATACCAGCAGGGGAGCAGTAGTCCATTCTTCTAACGTAATTGCTTATAAGAAAGGGAAATCCAGCAAGGAAATTATCGTAGGAGCACATTATGATTCTGTTGCTGTTGGTAAGGGATCAGACGACAATGCATCCGGTGTTGGTGTAATGCTCGAAGTGGCTGAGGTATTGAAGAAAATCAACACGCCCTACTCTATTAAATTTATTGCATTTGGTGCAGAAGAAGCAGGGCTGAAAGGATCAAGTTACTATGCCAACCAAATGAATGCTCAAGAGATTGAGAATACGGTTGGAATGATTAATTTGGACAGCCTTGCTGTTGGTGATTATATGTATGTGTATGGCAACGCTGGAGATAAAGGCTTCATTAGGGATCAGGCGCTAAAAATTGCAGAAAAGAAAAAGCTCGCTATTGGAACGAACTCTGGGTTAAACCCGGATTATCCAGCTGGAACGACAGGAGACTGGAGTGACCATGCGCCATTTAAGCGACTTGGAATCCCGTATGGTTATTTTGAAGCAACCAACTGGGAAGCTGGGGACATGGATGGCTACACCCAAACGGTTAAACATGGCGGAGTGTGGCATACGCAAAATGATACTTTGGAATTTATAGAAAGAGAGTTCCCTGGTAGAGTTGAGGAACATCTAGAGACATTTAGCCAAGCATTAACAGAGCTCTTAAAATTCTTTGGAAAGACAAGCACATCTAAATAACAGAAAAAAAGTCAGCGGCTTATGCTGACTTTTTTTCTGTAAATAAAATATTGGCGCTAGCCAACCGATTCCTTACTAATACCCCAATCCATGAAGCAAGTGCCGCTTTAATCAACCCTACAACGATGAATTGAGGAGCAAATCCTCCGAGAAGGGCTGCGCCCCAGCTCAAGTCAGCAGCGACCTTTAACCAGGCCGCTCCGAAGCTCAATGTAATCAGCATGCCTATTGTGTTGGCCGCCATGGCATTGACAAAGTTAAAGGATGTTCTCTCCAAATACCATCCGATGACAAAAGCGGCCGGGATGAACCCGACGATGAAACCTCCTGTTGGTCCAACAACGACGGAAACTCCTGCAGAAAAACCTGCAAATACAGGAATGCCGACTGCACCAAGTAATATGTAAAGAAGAACAGAGATTGTACCATAAGTTGATCCCAAAATTGTTGCGGCTAATCCGATAGCCAGCGTCTGTCCTGTAATTGGAACGAGCGGTAATGGGATGGTGACTTGAGCCAATATCCCGATAATGGCTGCAAATAGCGCGGTTATAATCATTATTCTTAGTTTTTGCTGTTCTTGAAGCATATTGGCCCTCCGTTTGTTAACTTTTATTTATTGTGGTTAACAATACTAATTTATTATTAAATGGCCAATTTGTCAAACTATTTTTCCAACTCTTTTGTAGGAAACGAGTGAGAGGTAAGTCATGCTTTTTTTAAAAGTTAATAGGTGAAAGGATTCATTTTACTTGTACGAGAAAGGAAAGAAAATATAAAGAGAGAATATAGTTTTGTGAATCGAAATAATCAAGGAGGTAATAGATTTGAAAAAAGGAAGAAAGAGATTTTCCCTTTTCCTCTCAGTACTTTTATTAACCTCTAGTTTTTATTTTTTTTCTACAGAAACGGCGTTTGTTCAGGCGGCGCCGGAAAAAGCGAATCCGAGCTCCAAGGCGTTTGATCAAAAAGTCATCGCAAGAGTTGACTCAGAACGAATATATAAGGATATCCACTATCTCTCTGAAACCATCGGGCCAAGGGTAACCGGAACGAAGCAGGAGAAGCAGGCAGTAGAGTTTATTAAGAAACGGCTCAAATCGTATGGATACAAGGTTGAAACGCAGGAATTCAGTATTCCTGATCAAATGATCGGCAATTTAACAGCAGGCGGAAAGCAAATTGACATCAATATACCGGCAGGTTCCGCCGCAACGGCAAAAGAGGGGCTGATTGCAGAATTATATGATGCAAAGCTCGGAAGTCCAGAAGATTTTACAGCGGAAGCAGCTGGTAAAATTGCTCTTATTTCCAGAGGGGAATTTACCTTCCAAGAAAAAGTCGCAAATGCAGTGGCCGCTGGGGCGGCAGGTGTGCTTATTTATGATAATAGTGATCAGTCAGCTCCTTTAAATCCATCCATCGGTGGGGAAACAACAATTCCAGTAGGCGGAATATCAAAAGCAAGCGGGCTTTCTTTGCTGAAAGATTTTGCCTTGCAAGGGAAAACAGTAACATTTACAGTTGAAAAGCTAGGAAGTGCCACATCACACAATATTATTGCGACAAGGGCGCCTAAAAAAGGCTCGAACCATGATATCGTTCATGTATCGGCTCACATGGACAGCGTTCCATTTGCCCCGGGAGCGAACGATAACGCTTCAGGAACTTCGGTTGCCTTAGAACTCGCACGCATTCTGAAAAGCTATCCTATTGATAAGGAATTGCGCTTTGTCTTTGTTGGTGCGGAAGAGATTGGACTCGTCGGCTCAGAGTATTACGTCAGCCAATTGAGCCAAGACGAGATTAATCGAAGCATTGCGAATTTTAACATGGATATGGTCGGAACGGATTGGGATAAGGCCACAGCGATCTTTATGAACGCGGTCGACGGAAAAGCAAACATTGTGAGCGATACGGCCTTGGCAACAGCAAAAAGAATTGGCACGCCATCTGAGTTGATATTATATCAGCGCGGGTCATCAGACCATGTATCCTTCCATGATGCAGGCATACCGGCGATTAACTTCATCAGGCGGGAGCCGGGAACGGCGAACCTGGAGCCGTATTATCACACGCCGCAGGACACGATCGAACATATCAGCAAAGAGCGTCTGCAAGAGGCAGGGGAGCTTGTTGGAGCTTCAGTCTACAGCTTAATAAGAAAGTGAAAGTAAAACAGAAGCCGCTGCATAACGGCTTCTGTTACTTTTTTAAAAGATAAAGAGTATAAAATAGGCAAAGTTTTCGATTCAAGAATCATGTGTAATGTCTAGCTCCGACGCACAGGAAGTACAAAATGCAGGCTCAAGCAGCGACAGGACGTCGCTGCTTGAGCCTGCCGACGGACAGGACTTCCTAGTGCCGCCGTTACCGCAGGATGTGGCGGTTTTAGGTGTTCAGCGCTACCAGCTCGAGGTCACAAGCTGCAAGGAAGATAATTCAGGATGATTGTGCTCTTGCAGCATAACGTATTCGAGGAAGCGCATGTTTCCCCTGGGTGTAAAGCCGCATGAAGCCAATTCGGTGATGTTTGTCACGATGTTATTACTTGCCAACAAGCAGCGTCGAATCTTCGTCAGCTCTGTCGCTCACATCCTAACGCACTACAGTACGCTCCGGTGTTCGCTTCATCGCTTCTTTGTTGTGGTGGCTGAAAAGATGCCTCCTTGTAATTCGTCTTGTGCTTGTTGCCTAAGGCTGCGCGCCTTGAGCTTTTCTTTAAAGATTAATTTTTATGCATTTTTTCAAAGCATCTATAAATCGTTCACATTCTTCCAGTGTGTTATATGGAGATAGGCCAACCCTAAGCCAGCCGTCATATTTCATCACATCCAATTTATTGGCAAGCTGGTAGGCGTAAAAGTTTCCATTGGCAGCCAAAATGGAGTGCTCATCTGCAAGATACTTACTGATTTTACTTGAAAGAATTCCGTCAATGACAAACGAAATTGTAGGTGTCGAAAGGATATGGCTTGCAGGAGTGAACAGTTCTATATCTTCGATTTTTGAGAGTTCCTCTTTTAAAAATGAGGCCATTTTTTGTTCATGCTGTTCAAATAACTCATAGGCATTTACAATTCTTTGTCTCTTTGACTCTCCTTCTCCAAGGCTTTCAATAAATTCAACTACACCGATCATGGCGGCAATCCCTTCGTGATTCTGTGTACCTGTTTCCATGGAAGAAGGGGCTTCGTCATGTGCAGGTATCAATTTATACGGCTTATAGTTGGAAAATAACTCAGGGTCCATGGAAGCGAATCCAATATGCGGGCCAAAAACCTTATATCCTGAGCCCAATACCAAGTCTGCTGCCAGTTTTTTTTGGTCTACTGCGATATGGGGGACTGCCTGGACTGCATCTATAACTGTGAGTGCTCCTACAGTTTTGGCTGCTTCTATGTATGGCTTGACATTGTTGATGGTGCCGACTCCGTTGGATGCAAGTCCAAGGAACACAGCTCTTGTTTTGGGATGGATCATCGTTTCAATGAAGGCTTCGTCTAATTTAAGGGAATTGACATCCACCGGAATCCTTTGGACAGTCATACCTTTTTCTTTGGCAATCTGAACCCATGGGTCAACATTGGCTGAGTGATCCATTTCTGTGACGAGAATTTCCTCTCCGGCTTTCCAGTCCCGCGCAATCATCCTGGAAATCGCGTAGGCGAGCGATGTCATGTTAGCTCCGAAAAAGACGCCGTCATCATATCCGTTTATAAGGGCGGCAACTTCCGCTCTTGCGAGAGCTAGAATGGCTTCCGTCTCTTCACTCGTCGCAAAGAGGCCATCCCGATTTGCCATCCCGTTTTCAATATAATCCATCATTCGTTGGATCGCCGGCTGACACATTTGTGTGCCTCCGGGTCCATCAAAATAAACCACTTGTTTGCCTCGATATGTCCGATTCAATGCAGGGAATTGATCGCGTATGTTTGTCATGGTCACTTTATTTTTGAGATTTTGCACTTAGTTTCCTCCTTTTCTATCTGTTATTCTCATAGTAGCATGTTTTATTTATTTGTGTTAGAAAAATTTAAATAGTTAAATTATTAATGCGCGCATATAATAATGTGGAAAGATGAAATAATGTATTTTTCCATTTGCCAACTAAGCTGCCCCCGCAGAAACTGTAGCTTTCACTGTACTTCATCCCTTATTCTTGTTGATAGAATTACTATAAAGATATCTAAATTCATAAAGAGTGTAAAAAACTTTTATAACAAACTTGTTGACCAAAAGTAGAGCGATATAATAACATATATAATTATATTGCATACATAAACAAGACCGAGGTGGTAAAAAGAATAATAGTTATTAATTTTGTAAGCGGTGGCAAAGTATTCTTGGGCATTGGAAATGCAAACGATAACAAAGAATGTTATTGATCTAGTTTACGTTATAGAAAAAGCTGTTAAGTCTACTTCAATTTGTATTGAAGTCATTTTTAAAGCAATTAAATGAAATGACGTTTCAAATAATGAAACAATAATGTTTCGCATGCAAGCATGAGCAACGAGGGCAACTATGGAGCTTGAATTGATTGGGTTCTCTATCTTGTCCCTGCTAAACCAAAGCGTCGTTTTACAACAATTTAAGAATCTGGGGGACAGTTATGTTAAGACTATGGAAGTGGTATTATGAAAAGTCATTTATATTAAAAATAACTGTTGGTTTTTTATTAGGGATTATCATTGGGCTTATTTTTGGACCCGCAGCAGGTGTATTATCACCTTTGGGTGATCTTTTCTTAAGGTTGCTCAAAATGATTGTTGTTCCGTTAATCTTGTTTACATTAATCGTGTCTGTAAATCACTCCAATCCAAAGGAATTGGGAAGGATTGGCGGTAAGATTTTTCCTTACTATCTATTATCAACCGCTGTCGCGGTGTTTATTGGAATTGCGATTGCGAAGCTGATCAATCCAGGAAAAGGCTTAAAAATGCCCGAAAACGCGACGTTAGATGTACCTGAAGCCCCATCCATGATAGATGTATTATTGCAAATCGTTCCTTCCAATATTTTTGAATCCATGGCAAATGGCGATATTTTAAGCATCGTGTTTGTGGCTCTCATTACTGGTTTTGCTATTTCATTTATGCGAAATTCAGCTGAGTCACAAATGAAAGATTGGGGAAACATGCTGTTAAAGTTCACGGAGGCTGGAAGTGAGGTTACATTCCGTATCTTAAATGGTATTTTGCAATATGCCCCAATAGGTGTACTTGGTATCACAGCTAACTCCATAGGAAATCAAGGAATGGAAACGCTTAGTTCCCTTGCAAAATATGTAGGCGCTTCCTATCTAGGAGTAGCAATACAAATGTTTATTATCTTCCCGATCTTATTATTATTGTTCAGAGTCCCTGTTTTGAAATTTTTCATAAAAACACGCGAAGCAATCATGACTGCATTTGTCACCTGCAGCAGTTTAGGAACACTGCCTATCACGATTAAATCTGCATTAAACGCAGGGATTAGCCACAGGGTAGCCAACTTCACTTTACCGATTGGTGCAACCGTTAATATGAATGGATCAGCCATTCACTTTGGTGTCGGCGTTGTATTAGCCGCCGAAATCGTTGGGTATGATCTGACCATGGGAGCGATTGTAGCTATCATATTGACAGGAACATTGGCATCGGTAGGAACAGCAGGTGTTCCAGGGGCAGGATTGATCGGGATGTCTATTGTCTTCACTCAAGCGGGTCTTCCTATTGAAATTGTAGGGCTGACCGCCGGTGTAAATGTGATAACTGATATGGTTTTTACAATGTGTAATGTAACGGGTGACCTTGTCGGAGCAGCCGTTGTTGATAAGACTGAAAATAAAAGTGAAAATGCAGATGCTGCTACCTTTCAAGACGTATCATAATGAAACTATTGATGAAATAAAATTGCATTGATTGGTTCCGCCCAACTGAATTTATATTTAAAAGGGGAAAGAGGGTTCATTAAGTGGAATTCTTATTAAGTAAAAAAGTGAAAAATGTGGAGATACCTACGCTCAGGAAATTTTTTAACATGCTGGCCGATTATCCAGAAGTGATAAATCTTACAGTAGGGTTGCCTGATTTTCTGACGCCAGCGCATATTAAAGAAGCTGGTAAGGAAGCCATCGATCATAATAAAACGACATATACAAACCAAGCAGGCATACTGGAATTAAGGAAAGCCGCCAGCGATTATGGAAGGATTAAGTATGGATTGGATTATGATCCTCAAAGTGAAATTATTATCACAAATGGAGCAAGTGAAGCCCTGGATATCAGCTTTAGAACGATATTGGAAGAGGGCAGTGAGGTTTTACTGCCGGCCCCGGTATATCCGGGCTACGAAGCATTAGTTACTTTAAGTGGTGCTGTGCCAGTTTTTATGGATACCTCCCCGTATGATTTTAAGGTTACGCCGGAATTGTTGGAAAAACATATTACAGACAAAACAAGATGTCTTGTTTTGACAAATCCATCGAATCCGACGGGCGTATTGCTAAATGAAGAAGAATTAAAGGATATTGCCGCTTATATCGAAGATAAAGATATCTTTGTCATTACTGATGAAATTTATAGTGAATTAACATATGGCAATCATTTTGTTTCCTTTGCGACATTGCCGCATATGCGGGATAGGACAATTGCGATTAATGGACTGTCTAAATCGCATGCGATGACGGGCTGGAGAGTTGGATTCACATATGCGCCTTCATATTTAACAGAACAAATGGAAAAGGTTCACTACTTTAATACAGTTTGCGCCAGTACGATCAGCCAATATGGGGCTCTAAAAGCCTTGACTGACGGAATAGACGATGCGATTGAGATGAAGAATGAATATGAAAGAAGAAAAGAATATACGTATATGCGGTTGAGGGATATGGGCCTTGAAACAGTTCATCCAGAAGGTGCCTTTTACATGTTTCCATCTATTAAACATTTAAAAATGAACTCTTATGACTTTGCAGTCAAAATGATAGATGAGGGGAAGGTAGGGGTTGTTCCAGGAAATGCCTTTTCCAAATTTGGAGAAGGGTATGTCAGAATCTCCTATGCGTATTCGATGGAGCATTTGGAAAAAGGGCTCGATCGGATGGAAGCTTTTATAACAAAGATTGACAATAGATAATATCCGATGGGTTAAATTTCTCGGCGATAATGCTTAATATTATGAAGAAAAGAGTGGAAGATAAATGCTATCAGGTGGTCAAATAGTTGTTGAGGTAATGAAAAAAGAAGGAGTGCAAAAGGCATTTTGCGTACCCGGCGAGAGTTATTTAGGTGTAATTGATGCGCTTTATAAGCATCCTGAAATTGAGCTCATATCGACCCGTCATGAGGGAGGAGCGTCATTCATGGCGGAAGCCTACGCAAAAGCTTCCGGAAAAGTAGGGGTTTGCATGGCGACAAGAGGTCCTGGTGCAACGAACCTGTCAATCGGTCTTCATACAGCAATGCAGGATTCTACCCCTCTTGTTGCGTTAATTGGACAAGTAGAACGCCCGTTTAAAGGGAAGGAGGCATTCCAGGAGGTAGAATTCTCCGAATACTTCAGTCATCTTTGTAAATGGGCGGTGGAAATTGAGTCAGTGGAAAGAATTCCTGAAATACTCCATCGGGCTTTCTATACAGCCCGTTCTGGCCGTCCGGGTCCTGTGGTTGTATCACTCCCACATGACATGCTGGAAGATACGATGGAATATGCAGAAGGGACCGTATATGATTATGAAGCTCCAGAGGCAAACGAAGAGATTGTAAAAAGAGTGCTCGAGAAACTTTACGAAGCTAAGCAGCCGATCGTTATTGCGGGCGGCGGCGTTATTGCATCAAAATCCTCGAAAGAACTTGCTCGTTTTGCCGAGTTGATGAATGTACCTGTAGCCACAGCTTTCCGCAGGTTCGATGCATTCCCTAATGATCATGTAAACTACGCTGGCTGGCTTGGGTTTGGATCAGATAAAAAGCTTCTTAATTATATTAAAAATGCAGATGTTGTCCTGTCTATTGGCAATCGGTTCTCTCAAGTGACAACCCAAGATTATACGTTGATTGGGGATCAGGCAGAAATTATCCAGGTCGATATCGATCAAAGTATGATTGGTAAGGCATATCCTGCGAAGCTGGGTGTCATTTCCGATGCCAAACGGTTTTTGCAAAAGTGTCTGGATCTCATTAAGCCTGTGGAAGATGAGAAGAGAGAAAAGATCGTGAAAGATTGCCACGAAGCTTATTTGCTTTCTTCTACCCCTCCGAAACTGACTGTGAACGCGAGTTATGCAGAAATGAACGCAGTCGTAGCCGAATTGCTGGGAGAAACGATGGAAAACACGATTATTACAAGTGATGCTGGAAACTTTTTCGGCTGGATTTCTAAATACTTCCGTTTCACCAACGGAAATAGATATATCGGCCCAACCTCTGGTGCCATGGGCTACGGCCTTCCGGGTGCCATTGGAGCTAAAGTGGCATGTCCTGATAAAAGAGTGATTTCATTCTCTGGTGATGGCGGATTCATGATGACGATGCAAGAACTTGAAACGGCTGTCCGTAATAACATTCCTGTCATAGCAATTGTAGTAAATAACAATATGTACGGAACAATACGTGCCCACCAGGAAAAACACTTCCCGCAAAGGGTTGTGGCCACAGGATTAACAAATCCGAATTTTGCAGACATGGCAAAGCTTTTTGGCTGTCATGGAGAACAAGTTAGAACCAATGAGGACTTTCTTCCTGCGTTTAGAAGAGCTGTTGACAGCGGGAAGCCGGCATTAATTGAAGTCATTACAGATCCAAAGCTCTTATCTGCAAGTGATGCAATGCAAAAAACACAGACAGCTCAATAAGTAATTTCATACAACAAAGATGCACCAAGTGGACAAAGAATGTCCACTTGGTGTTTTTTTATACGGAGTGGTCCTTAATATTGTATTAACACTGTGAAACTGCCTTGCATGTTTTTCGTGATATAATAATTAAACTGACTTTGTAGAACGTTTTTAATGTTTTCAGAAGGAGGGGTTCCATGAATCAAAGTGTAGTGAAGGCTTTAACATTACTGGATTTATTTTCTGAGAATGACTTGGAACTAACTTTAAATGAACTTGCAGAAAGGTCTGGCATGCCGAAACCCACAGTGTACCGTTTGCTTTCGTCATTAGAATATATGGGCTTTTTAACGAAAAGTAAGAACAGTATACATGATGTACGGTATCAATTGGGAATCAAGCTTTTAGAATTGGGAGGGCTTGTTGCAGATGGATTAGAGTTAAGGAAGAGCGCTCTTCCGCATATGCAATTGCTGCAGTCCGAGATTAACGAAACCGTCCATCTCGTTATTCGGGATGGAGATGAGGCCGTTTATATTGAAAAAGTGGAAAGTAACCAGGCTGTACGACTATATACACGTGTAGGAAGAAGATCGCCATTGTATCTTGGCTCTGGTCCGCAACTGCTGCTGGCCTATTTGCCAAATTCAGAACGTGAAGAGATCATTAACAAAATGAACTTTCACCAAGTTGCTGAGAATACAATCATGAATAAGGAAGATCTGTACGAGAAAATTGAAACGATCAGAGGGCAGGGTTATTCCCTAAGCTATGGCGAACAGGATACCGAGACATTTGGCATCTCCTATCCGATTTATGACCATACAGATCATGTAGTTGCAGCTTTAAATGTAAGTGGCCCAGCGTCGCGATTTCAAGGCTCCAACAGGAAGCTTATGAAAGTAAAAACGAAAGAGGCGGCTACGAAAATCTCAAATGATCTTGGTTATATGCTGAATAGGGAATATAAGGCCTGAGGAGCAGAACGTAAGAGATTAAGTTGAAACAAGAAAAAGCATGGCGCATTCTATAGTAGAATGGACCATGCTTTTTTGTATGTCGGTCGAAGAACAGGCGCTTCCGCTTTCCTAATGTCTAGCTTCAGCGCCTAGCCCCTCGAGGTCACAAGCCTATTCCCTGTGGTGGCTGAAGTACTGCCTCCTCGGGAATAGGCTTGTGCTTGTCGGGTCTGACCAAGGCGCTTCCGCTTTCCTAATTACCACCCAGGGATGACAGATCCCTCGTATTTGTCTTCGATGAACTTCTTGATTTCATCAGCTTGGTAAATATCTACGAATTTTTTAATTGCTTCATCGTCTTTGTTTTCTGCCCTAGCAGCGACAACGTTAACCCATGGAGAGTCCTTTTCTTCGATAAAGATGGAATCTTCAGTAGGAACAAGTCCACTGTCAATTACGTAGTTGGAGTTGATGGCAGCAGCATCCAAATCATCCAATTGGTGCGTAATTTGTGCGGCTTCCAATTCTACAAACTTATAGTCGTTTTTGTTCTCTACGATATCTTTGACAGTTGGTGCTACTCCAACGTCTTCTTTAAGTTTAATCAAACCTGCTTTTTCAAATAAAAGAAGGGCACGTCCACCGTTTGAGGGATCGTTTGGAAGTCCTAGCTTTGCACCTTTTTTAAGGTCGCTTAAATCTTTTACCTTGTTGGAGTAAATACCCATTGGGCTAGTAATTGTGTTTCCAACCGGAACGATATCATAGTTACGGTCTTTCTTCTGCTCGTTCAAATAAGGTTCGTGTTGGAATACGTTTAGATCAAGATCTCCTTGAGACAATGCTTCATTAACGATTAGATAGTCAGAGAAAGTTTTAATTTCAATTTCCAAGTCTTGTTTAGCTGCAAGTTCTTTTACTTGCTCCATAATTTCCTCATGTTCGCCGGCTGTAACACCTACAGTAAGTTTTCCGTCGCTAAGGAGACCTTCAGCTTTATCGCCTTTATCCTCAGATTCGTTTTTGCTTCCGCCACATGCGGCAAGGGCTGCAATTAGCAAAATAAATAAGCTGGATAATACCCACTTTTTCATGATTCAATTCCTCTTTTCTTAGTATAATGATCTATCCTCAATGGAACATAATAACCATAGGCATAATACAGGTACTTTCGCCTTTTTTAGTCCTTTTTCATCGCGGCAGCCAACCGGTTGCCCAAAGACTGCAATCCTTGTACAAGAATGATCAAAAGAATAACTGTTACGTACATGACATCGACTTCATAGCGAAGGTGTCCGTATCGGTATGCCAGATCACCAAGTCCGCCTCCGCCGACAAGACCTGCCATTGCTGTTGCACCAATCAGGGAGATGGTCGCAATTGTTAAGCCAAGAACTATAGAAGAGCGCGACTCTCTTACAAGTACATGCCAGATGATATGTCTCGTTTTGATTCCCATTGCTTCATATGCTTCGATTACACCCCGATCAACCTCCAGCAGGGCAGTTTCCATCAATCTCGCGATATACGGTGCTGTGTAGATGACCAGTGGAACAATCACCCCTTTTACGCCGATTGAAGTACCAACCAAAAATTTCGTAAATGGAAGGATGAAAAATAATAAAATAATAAATGGGACGGACCTGATGATGTTGATAATAATATTTAAGAGTCCGAAGACAAACTTGTTGCTTAGCGCTTTTCCAGGCCTGGTCAAGACAAGGAGGATTCCCAAAGGAAGGCCAATCAAAATCGCAATTCCAAGCGAGATTCCAGTCATTTGGAAGGTTTGAAGGATGGCTATCCATATATCTTCGCCCCAATTATCAAGAAACTCTTGTATCTGCGTCACTGATCTTCACACCTTCCACTTTCACTTGATCATTCTTCAAAAACTGAATGGCCTTTTTAATTTCGGCGGGATCGCCTTTAAAGTGGACAACAAGTTGTCCAAATGATTCGTTTTTCAATTGGGTAATGCTTCCTGATAAGATGTTCGGATAAATGTCGAACTTTTTGCTTACTAAGGCGAGAGCAGGCTCTCCAGATGATTCTCCAAAGAAGGAGAGAGTGGCAACCTGGCCAGTTTGATTTAAGCTTGTAAGAATATCAGCAGGAATCTTATGGGAAAACAGGCTATTAACAAATTTCTTTGTCGTTGCATGTTTCGGAGCTGTGAAAATATCTTTAGTTTTTCCTTCTTCAATCACTTCTCCGTTTTCCATCACTGCAACACGGTCACAAATTCGCTGGATGACATTCATTTCATGTGTAATCAATAAAATAGTGATTCCGAGTTCTTTATTGATCTTTAGCAGCAAATCTAGAATGGCTTCTGTTGTATCCGGATCAAGGGCACTTGTCGCTTCATCACTTAAAAGAATTTCGGGTTCGTGGGAGAGGGCTCTTGCAATGGCCACCCTCTGCTTCTGTCCTCCGGACAACTCTGCAGGGTAGGCGTTGTGCTTTTCATCCAAGCCGACGATTTTTAAGTATTTCTCAACGCGCTCTTCCACTTCTTTTTTGTTTAGGCCGGTAAGCTTCAATGGCAGGGCGATGTTATCATATACTGTAGCTGTTTTTAAAAGGTTAAAGCCTTGGAAAATCATCCCGATATCACCGCGTGCTTTGCGGAGATTACTTGTTGATAGTTTTGTCAAATCTACATCTTTGACAATAACCGATCCTGTATCAGGCTTTTCCAACAGATTCACACAGCGGATCAGCGTACTTTTTCCAGCGCCGCTATAGCCGATTACGCCATATATTTCACCTTTTTTGACGGAGAGGGATACATCTCTCAACGCATGAATAGCTCCCTGTTTACCGTTAAAAGTCTTTGAGATCCCCACTAGTTCAATCATTTTGGTCTTGCTCCCTTCATTAAAATCAACGGAAAAAATGTATCATTTGATGGATAGTCTTGATTCTAGTGTAATCCCAAAGCCTCATTAAAAGGCGGAGCTGCTATGACGCAGCATCATCCACCTGTCATTTTTTAGGCAGGTATAAAGGATACTGTCCAACCCTAGGCTTCAGCGACCATCAAGCTTCCTTCTCTATTATCACGTCAGGAGTCGCTCTGTGTCTAGCTAAAACGCCTAGCCCCACGAGCTCATCAGTCAAACTGTGGTGCTGTAGCACTGCTTCCTCGGGAATCGACTTGTTTGCTTGCGCTGATTAAGCCGCTTCCGCTTTTCTAACTGTCTAGCTCCAGCGCTCAGCGACTAGCAAACTTCGTGTCTCCTCCTACGATAAGTCAACATCGCTCCGACGGACAAGGACGTCCTAGTGCCACCGAAGCCACAGGATGTGGCGACTTGAGGCGGCCTTCGTTCCGCGTGTTTCCTTTATCTCGTCGAAGGCACTCCAGTCTGTCCGTCGATAAACAGGCGCTTTCACATTTCTGATGTCTAGCTTCAGCGCCTAGCTCCTCGAGGTCACAAGTCGCTTCCCTGTGGTGGCTGAAGTACTGCCTCCTCGGGAATCGACTTGTGCTTGTCGGAGCTGATCAAGGCGCTTCCGCTTTTCTAAATGTCTAGCTCCAGCGCTCAGCGACTAGCAAACTTCGCGTCTCTTCCTACGATAAGTCAACATCGCTCCACTTCGTTACGCGTGTTTCCTTTATCTCGTCAGAGGCACTCCAGTTTGTACGTCGCTAAACGAGCGCTTCCGCTTTTCTAATTACCACCCTGGAATTACTGAACCTTTGAACGTTTCATCAATGAATTCTTTCATTTCATCAGACTGGTATACGTCTAGGAACTTCTGGATCGCTTCATCATCTTTATCTTCTGTTCTTACGGCCACAACATTCACCCATGGAGAATCTTTAGGCTCGATAAAAATGGAATCTTCAGATGGTGTGAATCCTTTTTCAATTGCAAAGTTTGTATTGATCGCAGCAGCAGCAAGCTCATCCAATTGAAGTGGAATTTGTGCTGCTTCAAGTTCGATAAATTCGTAGTCATTATTGTTTTCTTCGATATCTTTGACAGTTGCTGAGACGCCGACGCCATCTTTTAATTTAATCAAACCTGCTTGTTCGAACAAGATAAGGGCACGTGCGCTGTTTGTTGGGTCATTGGGCAAACCGATTTTAGCACCTTTTTTCAACTCTTTGACATCTTTCACTTTTGAAGAATAGATTCCCATTGGGAAGTTTACAGCATTTCCAACATCAACAAGGTCCAAATCGCGGTCTTTTTTGAATTGGTCTAGATAAGGAACATGCTGGAAAACGTTCATATCTAATTCTTTTTGTGCTAAAGCTTCGTTGACAATCGGATAGTCAGTGAAAACTTTAATGTCAATGTCCAATTCTTTATCTGCTGCAAGTTCTTTTACCTTTTCCATGATTTGCTCATGTGGACCGGCTGTTACCCCTATTGTCAGCTTTCCGTCGCTGAGTAGGCCTTCCGCTTTTTTGTCTTTCCCGCTAGCTTCTTCTTTATTGCCTCCACCACAGGCTGCAAGGGCGGCGATTGCTAATATCAGTAAACTGGATAATAACCACTTTTTCATTTTGACTTCCCCTTTTCATTGTATACTAATCTCTTTAATCAAATTTATTACAGTTCAAAAACAATTTAGAATTCAATTAATATGAACTTTCGTGCTTCCATGCTCCTCCCTTCAGTGTTTCGAGTGGAAATCTCTGTGAATCAAAAAATGCCTCTCGCATAGAGAGGCATGGATAGACACGAAAGTATTCACGCACTCTCTTATTTTTCAAAATACAAAGTATTTTGCAGGATTTAGCACCTGTTCCTGCTTAGTACAAACAAGAATGGTTGCCGGGTTTCTCAGGGCCAGTCCCTCCACCGCTCTCAATAAGAGATTTTCAAATGAAATTGTTATCAATGATAATATACCTATACCTAAGAATTGTCAATGTTATTTCGAAATAATTTTTTCGAACTTTTGTAGCTCTAATTTATGGATCAATGTCTGAATTTCGCTGACCAACAAATCGGCATTTTCTGTTTCAAACCAATTGGACAATGATTGGGCGTGTGCAAGATCATCTCGTAGCAGTTCCACTTTCCGCATCCATTTCTCCGCTGAGTTTTTGGAGGAAGTAAATAAATTTTCCCTTAGGGAAGCATCCTCCAAAACTACCGTTTTCTTATCCGCAAATTGCGTGCAATCAATCAAATCTATTTCTATATTTTTTTCTTTGCGTTTCTCATAAAGAGCATCTATTTTCTTTACGCGCCCCTCTGTTAATAGGTCCTTCCACTCATCTGACGGATGGTACATTCGAATAACATCTGCCATTTCACTTTCTAAAAGGGTTACCAAACCGAAGAGCAACATTCGGACAGGCGGTTTTTGTAAATCGGCCTTCGTGATAAGTAAGTCGATTGTTGAATCTGTTATTAAGAAAAGACGCTCTCTGCCTTCCATTAAAGCCAATATATCGACTAATGGAGTATTTGCAGCGACTGTGTCACCAGTGGTGAAGCTAATAAGATTTTCTTCAATGGCCTCTGAGTTGTAATCATAAAGTTCACGATTCAAATAGCCAATTACTTTATCCTCTTCCTTAAAGCCGACAACATTAAAATTATATGTTTCAAAAAACATCCGGATAATATCATGAGTGTCTCGGTTGTTGACGGTTAGCAAAGGAACAGCGATATGTGAAGCGAGAAAATAATCATTAAATAATTTGATATTTACCATATATACACCACGTTTCAGTCTATATAAAGATGATTTTACCCAATAAAAAGATTTGGAGCGAGTTTCAGTCAAAAATGACTCAAAATAACCGATTCTGACTAAAGGTTATTTGTTCATTGTTTTTAAATAGCTTACAAATCAATGGTTTTTACTGAACCGACCGGTTGGCATAGTAATTGCAAATAATAAAGGTGATAACGAAAAAGGGGGAAATTGAACTTGGCAACGGCAATCCCTTTTTTAAAAATAAAGGAGGAAGAAAAGGATGGCAGTTACTTCAACAATCATTGAGCTTAAAAATTATATTGGCGGTGAATGGAGACAAGCAATGGGAGATGACGTGAATGTCGTGATTAACCCGGCAAATCAAGAGGTTATTGCAAGGGCTCCAAGAGCAACAAAAGAAGAGACGGAAGAAGCAATTTTGGTTGCGAAGACAGCTTTTGAAAGCGGTATCTGGTCTAATATGACAACTTACGAGCGAGCCGCTTACTTAAATAAAATTGCAGATAAAATCGAAGAGAACCTTGATGAGCTTGCAATGCTGGAAGTAATGGATAATGGAAAAATAAAAACAGAGGCAGAGTTTGATATTGCTGATGCTGCAGGTTGCTTCCGTTATTATGCCGGGTTGATCATGGCACCTGAAGGTGAAACATACCAAGTGCCTGAAGATGTACAGGCAATGGTCGTAAAAGAACCTGTTGGGGTGGCAGGACTTATTGTTCCATGGAACTTCCCGATGTTGATGAGTGTTTGGAAGATTGCACCGGCGCTCGCGGCAGGTAACACAATCGTTTATAAGCCGGCAGAATCGACTCCGATTACTGCGATGAAATTGGTTGAAATCATTGAAGAAGTTGGCGTGCCAAAAGGTGTAATGAATCTAGTGATGGGCAGAGGGTCAGTTGTAGGACAGACAATTGCAGAAAGCAAAGACGTCGATCTAGTATCATTCACTGGAAGCACTGAAGTTGGACGTGAAATCATGAAAGCAGCCGCAGGAAATCTGAAAAAGATTTCTCTTGAATTGGGTGGAAAATCTCCAAATATTATTTTTGCGGATGCGGACTTTGAGACGGCGGTAGACTACGCCTTAATGGGAATCTACTACGGAACTGGACAAGTATGTTCAGCAGGGAGCCGTATTTTAGTAGAAGAGAGCATTTACGATAAATTCATAGAGAGATTTGTCGAACGGGCAAAACAAATTAAAGCAGGACCTGGCTTGGATGAAAGCTCGCAAATGGGTGCGATTAACAGTGAGGCTCAATTGAACACTATTTTAAAATATATTGAAATTGGCAAACAAGAAGGGGCCAAGTTGGCATGCGGAGGCCACCGTCTAACTGAAAATGGATTAGATAAAGGATTTTTCATTGCGCCGACTGTATTTGTAAACGTCACTTCCGACATGCGTATTGTGCAGGAGGAAATTTTTGGTCCGGTTGTTACGATCCAAAGCTTTAAAGATGAAGAAGAAGCCATCAAGCTTGCGAACGATACGGACTTTGGCCTTGCTGGCGGTGTTTTCTCAGGCGATGGAGCAAAAGCAATGCGTGTCATCAAAAAAGTTCGCGCTGGAATTACATGGGTAAATTCATTCGGTACAACCTATAACGAAGCGCCTTGGGGCGGGTACAAACAGAGTGGAATCGGACGCAGCCTTGGAACATACGGATTGGATGATTTCCAAGAAATCAAGCAAATCAATATTAATCTTGATGTGCAGCCTGCCGGCTGGTTCCCAAATTAAGATTTTTTGAAGTGCATCTTTCTAAGAGATGCACTTCTTACCATCACTTTACCTAAAACATCATAGAAAAAAATTGGAGGATTTAAAATGAGTACAGTTATGAATCATCGATACAAGGCAGATCCACAGGAATCATACACGCTGCCGTCACACTTTTACACGAGCGAGGAGATTTTTAATAAAGAAAAGGAAGAAATCTTTTATAAAAACTGGATTTTCGCTGGTCATGCAGAAAAAGTGGATGCTCCTGGCAAATATTTCACCTTTCAAGTTTTTGATCAAAACATCATGATTATAAGAGGAAAAGATGATATTATTAGAGCATTTTATAATGTATGTCCGCACCGGGGCCATGAATTAGTGGAAGGGGAAGGAAAAAAAGCAGTGATTTCCTGTCCTTATCACGCATGGACGTTTCATTTGGATGGGCAGTTTAATCAGGGCCGTGCAGTTGATCAAATCAAAAATTTTGAACAAAAAGAAGCTTGTTTAACGCCGGTAAATATTGAGGTATTTCTGAATTTCATTTTTATTAATCTGGACCCGAATGCAAAGCCCATCCGGGAAATGATGCCGAGTCTAGAGGAAACTATTCGCACTAAGATTCCCGAAGTGGAGAATCTGACGTTAGCGAAAAGAATTCGTTACGATATAAAAGGAAACTGGAAAAACGTAATAGATAATTATCTTGAATGTCACCACTGCCAAGTGGCGCATCCAGAGTTTGTTAAGCAAATAGATATGAGCAGTTATCAAATCAACCCGCAAGAATACTATATTGCCCAAACGAGCAGAGGAAAAGGCTCCTGCAGCATTCCCGGAGATTTGGATATGGCCAGCGATGAGACATACTTGTCCTTATGGTTATGGCCGACTCTAGCGCTTGATATCATGCCTGGCGAGCCGGGGATAATCATCATGTATATCGAACCTGTCAGTCCGGAGGAGTCTATTGAGTATTTGGAATTCTATTTCATGTCAAAAGAGCCAACTGAAGAAGGGTGGGAGAGCATCAAATATCAGGATGAGGTGCTGACACCGGAGGATATCAGCCTAGTGGAGAGTGTTCAAAGGGGACTGAGGTCAAAAGGCTATACAGATGGCCGTTACGTTATCGACAAAGAGAAATCATCCATCAGTGAGCACGGTGTTCATCATTTCCATGGCTTAGTATTAAATGCGTTGGAGGGGGTCAGGACTTCATGACCGAACAGCAAGGCTTAAAGAGAAGGTTAAAGTTCATTCATGTTTTTATACTTGGGCTGGCTTTGCTTACGCCTACGACTGTTTTTGATACTTTTGGAATAGCGTCCCTCGCCACAGGGGGGCATGTTCCATTAGTATACATGTTTGCAATGGTTGCCATTCTTTTTACTGTGTTCAGCTATGTTCATATGGTTAAGGCATTTCCAAGTGCGGGATCAGCGTACACATATGTTCAGAGAACCTTCCATCCCAATCTGGGATTTATGGTAGGCTGGTCAGCTCTGTGTGATTATCTTTTTTTGCCTATGTTGTATGCGCTGGCTATTAAAATCTATATGGCTGCCTATTTTCCGGGAGTGCCGGCATGGCTCTGGGTGATCATTCCCATTGTAGTCATCAGTGTGGCAAACCTCTTCAATGTAAAAGTGGCTGTATCACTCAGCACCGTTTTTGTATTCGCACAGATTTTGATTACTGTTATCTTTGTGGCTCTCCTTATTAAAGGGCTTGCAAGCAGTTCAGAAATGGGCAGTATCTTTTCTCTACAGCCTTTGTTTTCGGCAAATCTGACGCTCACGGGTGTGTTGGCTGGAGTAACCATTCTGGCTTATTCCTATATTGGATTTGATGCGATCAGTACCTTGGCGGAAGAAACAATTAACCCGACAAAAACTGTCCCCAAGGTAATGATTGCTCTAGCCCTATATATCGGAATTACTTATACAGCAGTAACCTATTTCATGCAGGTCGGGTATCCGGATGCTTCTGTGTTCATAGATCCCGAATCAGCCGCCGCAGAAATAGCGCCGCAAATCGGAGGCATGTTATTTGCCTCAGTATTTCTTGTTGTCATTATTTTGTGTAACATCTCTGGTGGAATTTCCGCACAGTTAAGCATATCGAGGTTATTGTACGCAATGGGGAGGGACAATGTAATCCCAAGGAGAGTTTTCGGCTATGTTACCCCAAGGTCGCGTGTTCCCATTTACAATATTATCATATCTGGGCTAGTAGCGATGACCGCGGTATTCTTCGATTTGGTTACGGCTGCCTCATTCATCAGCTTCGGAGCTTTTACAGCATTCACTTTTGTCAATTTATCTGTAATCGTTTTCTACTATGTCAGAAATAAAAAGCGATCTTTAAAAGAGACATTCATGTACTTGGTATCTCCGCTCATTGGGATTGGCTTCTTGATGATCATGTGGTTCAGCATGGATCTGCGGGCGTTGATTTTAGGTATATGCTGGAATGCGGCTGGGTTTATATTCCTCTTGTACATTACGAAGATGTTTAAAATACCTGCGCCGATGTTTAATTTTGACGAGGAAGAGATTCCAGCAAACGAAAATGAAGGGGAAGAGGTCCTTCAAGCTTAATTGTTTAGTTTAATATTCCTAATATTCGTTCAATTATGAGAAACAGGAGGTTAACATGCACAAATCAGATGAAGTATTAGACATTACGATTATCGGCGGCGGTCCCGTTGGGCTATTCACCGCTTTTTATGCTGGCATGCGCCAGACTTCGGTAAAAATAATTGAAAGCCTTCCGCAATTGGGCGGACAGCTGTCGGCCCTTTATCCGGAAAAATACATTTATGACATTGCCGGTTTTCCAAAAGTGAGGGCGCAGGAACTCATCGACAATCTGACTGAACAGATGAACCAGTTTGAAGTGCAAACATGTCTTGGGGAGACAGTGGAAAATGTCGTGAAAGAAGCGGGCGGCTATTTTAAAATGGTCACGAATAAAGGGATCCATTTTTCAAAATCAATCATTATTACTGCAGGAAACGGTGCTTTCCAACCCCGCAAGCTGAAATTGGAAGGGGAGGAAAGGTTTGAGGAAACGAACCTGCATTACTCCATTCAAAACTTGGCGCAGTTTGAAGGCAGAAGGGTCGCCGTCTTTGGCGGCGGGGATTCTGCGGTCGACTGGGCGATGATGCTTGAACCAATCGCAGAGAAAGTGACGATCGTTCACCGCCGAGATAAATTCCGTGCCCATGAACATAGTGTTGAATTACTTCAGCAATCAAAGGTGGAAATTTTAACTCCGTTTGTGCCCGTTGAGCTTATCGGCGACGAAAGAGTGAAGAAAGTGATCGTCCAAGAAACAAAAGGCGAAGAGAAGGTCGAGCTTGAAGTGGACGATGTACTAGTGAACTATGGTTTTATCTCTTCTTTGGGACCAATTAAGGATTGGGGATTGGAAATCGAAAAGACCTCCATTCTGGTGAATTCCAAAATGGAGACGAATATCGAGGGCATTTATGCGGTCGGCGATATTTGCACATACGAAGGAAAAGTGAAGCTGATCGCCACCGGATTCGGAGAAGCGCCTGTCGCCGTAAGCAATGCGAAGGTCTATCTGGATCCGACAGCGAAGCTGCAAACCCTTCACAGCACAAGTGTTATGGGAGAGCACGAGAACAAAGAAGATGCGAGAAAGTCACTAGTCAAGAATTGACATCAAAGAAGGAGTATTTCATATGGCTGCTTACACGATTGTTAACAGGGAAACGTGCATTGCTTGCGGAGCATGCGGGGTAGTAGCACCTGATATTTTCAATCACGATGAGGAAGGGTTGTCTTTCAGTAAATTGGACAACAACCAAGGAATTACAGAAGTAGACGAGGAACTCATTGAGGATTTGGAGGATGCTTGTGAGGAATGTCCATCAGACTCTATCAAAATATCGGATCAGCCGTTTCACGGAAATCCGGAGTGATAGTGGAAGGGGTCTGACCCCGCTGTTATGAATGAAAGCCCCGGGCACCTTCCCGGGGCTTTCGTTCAACTTGAAGGAGTGTATTTCCTGATCAATCTTGCGGCCCTGGATTGGCTGATTTTTAAGAACTCGGCTACCTTCCTTGAATTTTTAAAACGATGATAAGTCTCCATGATAATTTTTCTTTCCAATTTCTCCAAAGATTCATCAAAAGAAGTCACAGGAGTATCATCTGGTATAACAATCTCCATTTCCTGCAGGTTGGCAGGGATATGATCGATCATAATCACATCATCGGATACCACTACAAGTTTTTCGATTAGATTTTCCAGTTCCCGTACATTTCCTGGCCATTGGTATTCTTCGAAAAAGTGATAAACATTTTCTTCAATGCGGCGGTTTATTTCATATTTGCCATTAAATTTTTCCAAAAAATAATTTGCCAGAGGAACGATGTCACTTTTCCTTTCCCTCAAAGGCGGTACTTTTACATCCATGACATTTAACCGGTAATAAAGGTCTTCCCGGAATTCATTTCTCATGACCATTTTCTTCAGGTTTTTGTTGGTAGCGGTGATAATGCGGATATCGACCTTTTTGGATTTTGTCTCTCCGATGGGAGTGAATTCCCTATCCTGGATAACATGAAGCAATTTTGCTTGTATGTTAAGGGGCAGCTCTCCAATTTCATCTAAAAACAAAGTCCCCATATGAGCTGCTTCAATCAGGCCTATTTTCCCTTTTTTATTAGCGCCAGTAAAAGCACCGTCTGTATAACCGAATAGTTCTGATTCCAGCAGGTGTTCAGGAAGTGCTGCGCAGTTAATTATGATGAAAGGCTCGTGATTCCGTTTGCTCTTTTGATGAATATACCTGGCAAGAAGCCCTTTTCCAGTTCCGGACTCTCCATACAGCAGAATGGTCGTGTCAAATAACGCCACTTTTTCAAGAGTTTTGATCAATTCCTTCATTTGAACGTCTTGAGAATTTAAATCGAGGTATGGATTGTGTGGGGTGTCCTTGTTTGCTCGTTCGTATAATTCCATAGCCTCATTTATCAAACAAATAAAATACTTTGCTTGTGACTCTTCGATTGTCAAGGGAATGACCGTGACTGTTCCTGCGGCAGTACTTTTATAAGTAAATGAAAAGACATTCGGCTTTCTCTTGTCTAAAAGAGAAGAGGTTATTTTGCCATTGAACCATTCATTTTCATAATCGATCATTTTTTTTCCGATTAACTGTGATTTTTCAACTGCGAAAAGGCTTTCAAATTTAGGGTTTACTGTGAGGATTGAGTGTTTTTCATCCACTATTAAGATAGCGTTCGATGAAAATCCGACAATGGCTCTTAATATATCGCTTTCATTTTGAATGCTTTTTCGGCAGTTGGATGACATTTGTTCAACTTCCTTTCAATTATTACTTTTCAGCTTCTTTTACTAGTTCATTCAGCTTCTCAAATACGTCATTCCGTAGTTCTGACTGAATAGGAGCGAGACCGAAGAGCTCCGAAAACCATAGCCCATCAGTTGCGAGTCGCACGATAGTAGAAATGACTGGATCAATCTGGTCGTTCTCCAACTGCTTCTGCCAATTTTGGTAATGCTCTTTAGCAGGCTTGAGCAGATTTGGGTTATGTACTAGTGCGGCCAGCAAGGCAACTACGAACTCATTTTCTTCCTTATCGTACTTAAGAAAAGTGGTTTTCAAGTAGGATCGGGTTGTTCCGCCTGGAAGCTTGTCATTCTCATGCTCCTCACTCAGCTGGTTGTCAAATTGATCAAACAGCTGTTTCAACATCGCCTCTATTAAAATTTCTTTCGTTGGAAAATGGTAAAAAAGACCGCCTTTGCTCATACCAGCTTTATCTGCAACCGATTCCATCGTCATTTTAGCAATACCGTCATTTCTTACCAGTTCATAAACGGCTTCAATAATCTTATCTTTCGAGTCTTTTTTTTCAGCCACAATATTTCACTCCTAATAGTCTAATAATTTAGTTAAAAATATTATACCGACTGGGCGGTGCAGTTGTCAAATATTATAATGAAAGACTAACTATTTTTTGTATTTTGATTTATAATGTATATGGATATATGTAATTTGATTTTATTTTTATATACATCATTGTAGGAAGGAGCACCAAATTGATAACTGATACTAAGAAAAAAGTTCAAGACTACATTGAAGAAAACAAAGATGAACTCATCGAGGCCATTGTCAAAGCGGTTCAAATTCCAAGCGTCATTGGCGATGAAAATGCCATGGCAGAATATATGAAGAAAAAGTATGAAGAAATCGGTTTGAAGGTTGTCGAGGTTCAACCTGAGTATGAGAAAGTTCAAGATCATCCTGCATTCTGCAGCTCCGGACTTCCATTCGAGGGCAGAAACAACATTATTGGGATTTGGGAAGGTAATGAAGATGCCCCTTCATTAACGTTAAACGGTCATATGGATGTTGTTTCACCAGAACCGGTGGAAAACTGGACAAAAGATCCATGGGGTGGCGAAATCGAAGGGAATAAATTGTACGGGCGTGGTTCCGGGGATATGAAAGCCGGGCTTATGGCCAATTGGTTCGCTTTGAAAGCGTTATTAGACATGGGAATCAAGCCAAAAGGCAAAGTTCTGCTTCAAAGCGTGTTAGAAGAAGAAGCAGGAGGGGCGGGCGGTACACTCGCTTGTCTGGAAGACGGCTTTTTGACTGACGGTTTCATCGCGACTGAGCCTCACTCTTTAAGACTAACCGTCGCTCATGCGGGAGTGTTGTATTTCCGGGTGAAAGTGGTTGGAAAAACAGCTCATGCGGGCATGGCGCATTTGGGCGTGAATGCCATCAGCAAAATGTATAAGGTGTACAATGCACTTGAAAAGCTCTCAGAAAAGAGGGCGAAAGAGGTTTATTTTGAGCTTTTCCATAAAGGCTCCGGTCAATCTGTCCACATGAACCTCGGCACGCTGGTAGGAGGAGACTGGGTATCTAATGTTCCTGGTGAAGCAGTGCTTGAGTGCAGAATCGGCTTTATTCCGACTGAAACACGTGCTGGAATCAAAGAGCTGATTGAAAAGACAGTTCAAGATGCGATAAAGGGCGATGAATGGCTTGAACAGCATCCTCCGGAAATAGAGTGGTACGGCTGGACGACAGAGGCTTGGAATCAAGATCCGGAAGACCCTTATGTACAAGCATTTAAAAAGACTGCAGAAGGTGTATTGGATAGAGAAATTGAAATTGGCGGGAGAGCTGCCGGGAATGATGCTCGCTTTACTCAATATTTTGATAAACCGGGACTTGTTTTCGGCCCAAGATGCTCCAATATGCATGGACCGGACGAGTATGTTGAAATTGATAGTGTCATCGACACAGCCAAAGTATTTGCTGCTCACATCATTGATTGGTGCGGCGTGGAAGAAGATTGATTCAAAACAGCCCCTGACTTTTTTGGTCAGGGGCTGTGACAATTAAAGGGAAGGTGCCGACTTAAATAAGAAATGTTTTAAGGACGAACACCACTGCTGCTCCAAGGGCCACGGCTACTACAAAACTTAGCAATTTTTTCATCATAAGTCCTCCCTCTTTGTTTAGTCCACCATCCGCTTGCGAAAGACGATTACAGCCAAAGCGGAGATCATGATAATCCAAATAAAGATAATCCCTAAGTTGAAAAGGACATCTGCAAAACCAGCGTTGTTTTCCACTTTTGTCGCAATTTCCAGAAGTTGGATGTTCGGGAGGTATTCAGCCACTTTTAAAATCGGATAGGTTTTTGCCAATGAAGTGATAAATGTTCCCGCTGAAAAAATGACTATGAATGGAAGAATCAGGACGGAAGCCTCCATAACCGATTTTGCATACAGACCTAATAATGTCCCTAAGCCGAGATAAAAAAGAGTGGATAGTATAATTGCGACTGCTGTAATTCCAATGCTCTTTGGATAATAATCTAAAAAGAAAGCACTTAATGCGATCACTAGAATTGTTGAAAAGAAAGACAATAAGCTTTTTCCACTTAAAATCTCTGTGGTGGTTGCTGGTGACAGCATTAATCCTCTTAATGTGTTCTTCTCTTTTTCTTCGGCAATAAGACAGCATTGAACAAAGGCTGCAACCATAGCAAATGCCATATTAAAAATCGTATAATGTGCTTCAATTGAGTCAATACCCATGCGACCGTAAAGAGCTGCAAGGATCGGTGGCAAAAATATAACGATGGATACAGCATAATTCCGAGAAAAATCCTTGTAGTCCTTTTTTAAAATTGCGTTTACACGCCTCCAAGAAAAGGTCATGCCAATTTCCTCCCTGTCACTTGTATGAAAATATCTCCCAAAGTTGGTTCGTTTGAATGAACCCTTTCCACTCGATCAGTTTTCATTAATTCATATAACTGCTGCGCACCTTCTGTACCAATCGGAACGACAATCTTCTGTTCGTTTGACATCTCTACTGTTATTGTCCCATTAGCGTATTTCCTTTTCAGATTATCAGGCGTATCCAATAACTGGATTTTTCCTTTGTTTAAAAATGCAACACGGTCACAAAGGGTGTCGGCTTCGTACATATCGTGGGTTGTTAAAAAAATGGTCGTTCCTTTAGTATTTAGCGCTCGCAAACCCTCATATATATGAAGCGTATTCGTCGGGTCCAAAGCCGAAGTTGGTTCATCCAGAAAAAGAAGCTCCGGTTCATGGAGAAGCGCTCGTGCCAAAATGACCCGTTGTTTCATTCCTTTAGATAATGTAGAAACTATTTTCTTATTATCCTTTGTCAGATTAACAGCTGCAAGAGCTTCTTCAATTCTTGAACGGTGAACATCATATAAATCACAATAAAGCTTTAAGTTATCGTTGATTGATAATCTTTCATACAAACCGCTGTTGTCAGTCAATACTCCAAATCGTTTCCGATAATCCGATAGTTTCAATTTAGAGACGGGTTGGCCGAAAGCTGTCGCCGAACCGCTGGTAGGATTCATTTGTCCTGTTAAAATTTTAATTGTAGTGGTTTTACCAGATCCGCTTGGGCCTAAAAAGCCGAAAATTTCTCCCTTTCTTACTTGAAAGTCAACGCCTTCAAGAGCGGGTTGATCAGAGAAAGTTTTAACCAGATCCTTTACTTCGATAATGTTTCCCATATTTTCACCTCAAAAAAACGTAATTTCATCCGTTTGCTATATTCAGGTTACAAGGAAATATTGCACCAAGCATTAAAAAACAGATGAAAGGAGTTATATATGAGGTGAATGGAGCAAAAAGGATGTTAAATCTTTTCATCTTTGTTAGTTTAGCTAAGCTGCAGAATATGAATAGCTTCAAATGACAGTTCAATAAAGAAAGGAATCGACATATTTCCCGAGAAATAATATGTATTTCTACATTATTTGAGTCCGAGCATTTCTTTCAATACAGCCATTTTTGACTTTGAAAGGGGAATGCTTGATTTGTGGGCGTCCTCCAAAACAAGGCTATAGCTATTCCTTGTCCAAGTAATCACTTCACGAACTTTTTGCAGGTTAACGATATAGGAACGATGACAACGAAAAAAGCCAAAAGGCATTAATCGATTTTCCAATTCCTGAAGAGTAAAGTCGTTTGGGAAGGCCTCGCCTTTAATATGTATAAAGGATTGTCCTTCTCTGCTTTCAATATAATCAATCTCAGGGGGATTGAAGAGAACGATTTTATCCTTGACTTTCGTCGGGATTTTTTTGAACTGAACGGGCTGCCCCATATCCGTTTGTTGTTCCTCTTCAAGTTGGTACTCAGAGGTTTTGGAGTCATCACTTTCGATTTGAATGGGGGATAATCCGCTACCGTCGAGTTTATACACCTCGTCTGCAGCCGTAACTGCACTTTCCATATTGCCAGTTAGAATCAGGACTGCTTTGCCTAATTGTCGGAGCTTTTGAAGGAGAGAAAGAAATATTTGTTTTGATTCCAAATCCAGGTTTTGATCGGGCTCTTCCAAAATATAAATGGCAGGGTTTTGCAAGAGGAGGCAGGCAAACTGAACTCTTCTGCTCTCTGAATATGATAATTTATCAATCTTTAATTTCCTTTTATGGTCAAGATGAACTGCTTTTATTGCTTGGTCAATGTTTTGATTCGATGCGTATAAACTTTTTATAAAATGAAGCATTTCTTCGATTGAAAGGCGTTCATACAATGCTACGTTTAAAAATAAAAAGCCGATATTCTTGGTGGGTTGCTTCAAAAGGTTTTGGCCAATGTGGATTTCCCCATGAGAAAGCCCTGTTTTGCCAAGCAGTAGATTGATTATCTGTTCTCTGACATTCACGCTTGAATAGAGTGCAGCGACCTGGCCAGGATTGACTAACAAGTTAAAGGAAGGGAAGATGATTGTATCATTCACTCTTTTTTCAGCACCCATAAATTGTAATTTCATTGAGGATCCTCATTTCTTCAATCTTATACATCGTATTATATCAAAAAAAGAAACAGCCCAAGCTGATAGACTCAGCTTGGGCTGTAAAAGGATATTCAAGTTTGATGTCGATAAATAGACGCTGCCACTTTTCTAATGTCCAGTTCCAGCGCCACTTTTCTATTAATCTTCCACCAAAGGGTATACCCCATCCTTATCATGAGTTTCTCTTCCAGTAAGCGGTGGATTGAACACGCAGATCATTCTCATGTCTTTAGTCGCTCTTAAATAATGCTCATCATTTTTATCAAGAGCATACATTGTTCCATCTTTGATCGGATATACTTTTCCGTCTGAAATGGTCTCAATTTCCCCTTCTCCACCGACACAATATACGGCTTCCAGGTGGTTTTTATACCAAATATGAGTTTCGGTTCCTGCATATATAATTGTGTCATGATAAGAGAAGCCCATGTTATCATCCTTTAACAGCAGGCGTCGGCTTACCCAATTATCAGCCTTAACTTCATTATCCGTTCCAATTACTTCTTCCAATGTTCTTACAATCATTTCTCCATCACCCTTTTCTAATTCTTTAGAGCAGCTTTAATGCTGTCCTCTACGATTTGGAATCCTTTTTCGAGTCCTTCCTTGTCAATGATCAGAGGCGGCAGAAACTTGAATACCTCCCCTTTAGGTCCAGAAGTTTCCATAAGTAGGCCTCTTTTAAATGCCTCTTCGCATATGATTTCCGAAGTTTCCGCTCTTTCGCAAGCTGCTCCTTGCATCAGGCCGCGTCCTCTTTTTTCTGCGTTTAGTTCAGGGTATTCATGGACGATGTAGTCTAGGAATGAGCTCACCATTTCCGCTTTTTGGGTTATTTCTTGAGAGAATTTGTTTGTTTCCCAGTAGTTCAATGCTTCTGCGGCCGCGATGAAAGCCATATTATTTCCACGGAAAGTTCCGTTATGCTCGCCAGGCTCCCAAATATCGTATTCACTTTTGATAAGGGTCAAGGCCATTGGCAGACCATAGCCGCTTACGGATTTCGACAGGCAGACGATGTCTGGAGTGATTTCCGCAGGTTCAAAACTAAAGAAAGTTCCAGTTCTGCCGCAGCCTGCCTGCACATCATCAATGATCAACAATATATCGAATTCTCTGCATATTTTTTCTATACTTCTCAGCCATTCATAGCTTGCAGCATTGATTCCGCCTTCACCTTGGACAGTCTCTAAAATCATGGCTGCTGGAAGATCGACGCCGCTGCTGCTATTTTCCAAAAAGGCTTTGATATAGTCAATGGAGTTTGTGTTATCCACATAATTGTCGAATGGCATGAAAACAGTATTGTTTAATGGTATGCCGGCTCCATCTCTTTTCGACGCATTTCCCGTTACGGACAGGGAACCTATGGTCATTCCATGGAATCCGTTTGTAAAACTGATGACTGTATTCCGTCCGGTAACTTTTCTTGCAATTTTTAGTGCGCTTTCCACAGTATTGGTCCCCGTTGGGCCAGGAAACATCACTTTATAATCTAGGTTTCTCGGTTTTAAAATGATCTCATTAAATTTTTTGAGAAATTCTCCCCGAGCAACCGTGGCCATATCCAGGCTGTGTGTGATGGCGTCCTCTTCAAGATAGCTAATAAGGAGCTTTTTCATTTTTTCATTATTATGTCCATAGTTGAGGGCACCTGCGCCGGCAAAAAAGTCGATATATTCCTTATCATTGATATCCCATAATTTGTAGTTCTTGGCTTTTTTAAAAACAGTGGGAAAGCTTCGGCTGTAGCTTCTGACTTTCGATTCAAAGAGTTCAAAAACATCCATGGCAATAGCGGGCTTGTCAGTAATAGTCGACATAAATCTACACATACCTCCAGAAATTTTTTATTTCAATGGCCCAATTCGATACGCAATTTCTGCTTCATGGGAAGGGTCTGGAAATTGATCTTCGCTGAAACATTCATATTGCGTATACTCAGTTTCTAGTTTTTTTGCCAATCCTTTAAACAGGTTATTGGAAGGTTTGTTTGTGGGAGTGACAGTAGCCTCCAAGAAACGGATGTTTGTATTTTCAAGCCTTTTGATTAGTTTCAGCAATAATGTTGTGGCCAATCCTTTACCTCTTTGGGACTGGTCGACAACGACCTGCCATATAAACAATGTATCTGGCGCGGTTGGCTGGAGAAAGCCGGATATGAAGCCAACAATTTTACGGTCGACCACTGCTACAATGGATGTTTTATTAAAATATTTGCCCCACATTAAATAGCTGTATGACGAATTGACATCGAGAACCTTCGACTTTTTGACAAGCTCAAATATCTCACTGCCGTCGTCGGCAGTAGGCTCCCGAAAATAAATCGTGGCTGATTTCCTGTCCCTGACAGAAGGTTTTTCTTTTACTTTACCGATTGTTTGTTCACCTCCTCACTTTTGCAAGATGTATATAATCATATCGGGAGCAATATGTAAAATCAAAGTCAGTCAGGCATGTTGTAAACGATTTATTTGTAATGAGTCACGGACTGCTTGAAATAATAACCGGTTTCCTGCAATTTCCTTCCATATGGTCTGATATGGTCCCCGATAAGAATTGATTTCAAATATAGAAACAATTCCCTCCCCATAAAGTCTCGGAAATAGTATGATGGGTTAAAACGGAAAAGGGGGAGAAGAGTCTTGAGTGGTGAAATAGCTAAGCTTTTAAAAGAAAAGGATTATTTTTCAGCCAAAGATGATCTGCATCGTATAAAGCAAGTTCAAGAATTTTTGGCTGACCGGTTTGTATTCGAAAATCTGGATGTTCTTTTAAAGGTGGAGGACTCCATTACGCCTGAATTCATTGAGGAAAAAATGTTGTTAAAGAGGCGTGGGGGGTTATGCTATGAATTGAATGCTCTGCAGCATCTTCTTTTAAAAGAACTTGGACTTGATGTACATTTGGTATCCGCCACTGTTGCAACTGAAACAGGCTGGGCAACAGATCGTACCCACGTAATGAGCCTTTTCAGGAAGGAAGGAAAGCTTTACTTAATCGACAGCGGATTTGGAAGCGATCTGCCACTTCAGCCTGTAGAATTGGACGGACCGCCCGTGACTTCGCCGGCCGGGAACTTTCGCCTTCAAACATGTGAAACAGAGAAAGGCTCTATTGTACTTCAATCGGAAACAAATAGTGGATGGAATACACGCTATGCTTTTTTTCCGGAGAAGGCTGAATGGGACGACTTGAACCGAATTAAAAAAGAAATTCATACCAGTTCAAAATCTTCATTTAATCGGGAACTACTGATAGCTCGGCTGCTGCCGGAAGCAACGCTTTCCGTGAATGAAGAGCGTCTTCAAATAAAGAAAATTGAAGGCGAAGGCCAAAGAATCTTGTTTACAACGGATCAAGAGATGTTGAAAAACATTAAAAAAAACTTTAATGAGTCTATTTATCAAGCGGCTGTTCAATACGTGCAGGGAAAAGAAAAGGCTTAAAAAGTCCAAAATGAATTCAAATTGTATAAGGGTTTTTCGTTGACCCCTTGAGAGTACGAGGAATCGAACACTCCAATATTTTTGAAGCAATCAAATATCATCTATCTCTAGATGACTGATAAAAAGAGAGCCACGATCTTTTTGGATGAGCGTGGCTTTTTGTGAATTACGGAAAATTATATAAAGGAACCTTTTTCTTTGTCCAGCTACGACGTACAGGAAGTACTAGTGCAAGCGAAGCGACAGGACGTTGCGATCTGAGCCTGCCGACGTACAGGAAGTACTACTGTCACCGAAGCTACAGGATGTGGCGGCTTGAGGCGGCTAGCACCTAGCCCCTCGAGGTCACAAGCCGCTTTCACTTTTCTTACATAACGGATGAAATGTTATCCAGATGAGGAGCTGACCTGATCGAATTGTGCCCCCGCCTTTTTACATTCCATGCCCGGGATTTTTGTTTTGTCTCGAGTGGTTTCTGTTTTTTACTTTATGGGAGCCGCTTAACGGTTTGGGCTGGTTTGTTTCCTGTTTCTTTTCTTGTGATTCTTTTCCCATTTTGACACCTCCATTAATTAGTATGTCTGCTTCAAGTGTTTTTAATGTGGGATATCTACTAGGAAATGGGAGCATATTCCATGAATGTTGAGTATCTCATGTGCGAAATCAGCCTCATGCAACGAGAGCCCGCATAACCGTAATTAAACCAATTATATGCTGTTTGAACCTCACAACTAGTTCACGTAGACTGTTATACAAAGCGCTTTCAATTGTTATTTGCTAGTTTTAAATGTCTAGTAAGGATGCAATGATAACGGGCATAAATAGGGGAAAATGCGCTTTTCTTTATTGGAATATTTCGAAATGAAAGAGAAAATGAGGGGGTTTTACTTTGAAGAAGTGGTTGGTCATAGCTGTTGTTGGTTTGTTGGTAATACTAAGTGCCTGTGGAAACAGCAGCGGGAGCGGAGGAAGTGGTGGAGAATCGAAAGCGGATGGCTCCACACTTGATCGCCTGAAGAAAGAAGGTAAGGTGAAGCTTGGTGTAGCAAATGAAAAACCGTATGGCTATAAAACATCTGACGGAGATGTGACAGGTGTTGCACCTGAAATCACCAAAGCAGTCTTCAAGGAAATGGGTATTGACACAGTTGAAGGGGAAGTTACGGAATTCGGATCCTTGATACCGGCATTGCAGGCGGGACGTTTTGATGTTATTACCGCTGGGATGGATATCCGTCCTGAACGCTGTGCAGAAGCGGCATTTGGCGACGTGGAAATCCGCTATGGAGAAGGCATGGCTGTTCAGAAGGGGAATCCGAAGAATTTGCACAGCTATGAAGACATCGCCAAAAATCCAGATTTGAAAGTGTCCATCATGGCAGGAGCGAATCAGCATGAGTTCCTAAAAGAACTTGGCGTTAAAGATAGTCAGATTGAAACAGCAGACAGCATTTCCTCCAACATCGCCGCAGTAAGCTCCGGCCGTGTGGACGCGACAGTGATGACGGAAGCGACACTTAGAGAAGCGGTGGAATCAGCGGACCAGTCCAAAGTGGAAGAAGCTAAGCCGTTTACACAGCCGGAAATTGGCGGGGAAAGCGTCATGAGCTACGGGGCTGCTGTGTTTAGGAAAGAGGACAACGAACTGAGAGAAGCTTACAATGCAGAGTTGAAAAAGCTGATTGATTCTGGAAAGATCCTTGAAATCTATAAAGAGTTCGGATTTGGGGAGGACAACCTTCCGGATGATGTAACAACGGCAGATCGTTGCGGACAATAAATTAAATAATGAGTCGCCGTAGAAAAGAATCCCTTGTGTAGGATAGTGCCATAAGAACTTGTAAAAATCACACTTGTGCCCTATACGAGACCGGATCGCGATACTGTTTGGGTGTATAAAATGGAACTATAGTCCCCATTAGAACACAGCTCTGTTGGAGCAGTCGTATAGAGAGGTTTTATGCACACTAAAAGAGCGCCCTCCTATTGGTATAGTCGTATAAGAGCTAGCAAAGATGCTCGCATAGAAAAGTTTTTTACACTTTCACGATATCAATTAATGGACTCTATCCTGGTATCAATGCAAGGGGTTTTGCACCTTAGATATGAAGGGACTGTATAATGATTGATACTTACATGATGTTTTTGCCGGAATTGCTGCGCGGCGCAGGTGTAACGATCCAAGTTCTCCTGCTGTCCGCCATTTTTGCCTTTCTTTTCGCGTTTGTCGCCGGCCTTGGCCGGGTGTCGCGCTTTTGGATCGTCCGGTTTTTGATGGGTGCTTTGGTGGAGTTGTTCAGGGGGACGTCCCTGCTTGTACAGATGTTTTTCTTCTTTTTTGCTCTGCCTGCGTTCGGAATGGAGCTTACCCCGTTTGCCGCAGGGGTCCTGGCTTTGAGCCTGAATTACGGGGCGTACGCCTCAGAGGTTGTCCGGGGAGCGATCCTGTCGGTGCCCGGCGGGCAGACAGAAGCGGGCATTGCGCTTAACATGACCCGCTGGCAGCGGATGAGGCTCGTCATCCTTCCGCAGGCCTTCCGCCTGATGCTGCCGGGATTCGGGAATAATGCGATTGAGCTGCTCAAGGGGACATCGCTCGTCTCTTTAGTCACCTTGGCCGACCTGACGTTCCAGGGCCGGATCCTAAAAGATAACTACACAGGAGATCAGGTGGAAATCTTCACGCTGCTCCTTCTCCTTTACTTTGTCCTGGCGCTGCCGCTTATCTTCGGTGCACGCTGGCTGGAGAAGCGGGCCGCGAAAGGGGTGGCCGCCAGATGACGTGGGATTGGAATTTTGCTATTGAGATTTTTCCAAGGATTTTCAAGGCGATGTGGATTACGCTGGGTGCCACCGTTGCCGCCTATCTGATCGCTCTGACGCTCGGCCTCGTGCTTACGCTTTTGCGGAGAAGCAGCTTTAAGCCGCTTAAGTGGCTGACGGTCGGCTTCATCGAGTTTGTGCGGAGCACGCCACCGCTTGTCCAATTGTTCTTCCTTTTTTACGCTTTGCCGGAAATTCCGTATATCGGCTTTTCGCTCAGCCCGTTTATGACAGGAGCACTTGGCCTTGGTATCCATTACAGCACCTATGTGTCGGAGATCTACCGCTCGGGGATCGACTCGATTCCAAAAAGTCAGTGGGAGGCAGCCACGGCGTTGAACTTCTCGAAGGCACACACATGGATGAAGGTCATCCTGCCGCAGGCGATTCCGCCGGTCATACCGATGCTCGGGAACTATCTGATTGTGCTGTTCAAGGAAACGCCGCTACTCTCTGCGATTTTGGTTGTCGAGATGCTGCAGACAGCTAAAATCATCGGCTCAGAGACGTGGCGTTATTTGGAGCCGATCACCATTGTGGGGCTGCTGTTCCTGTTGCTGAGCTATCCGTCGTCACTGCTTGTACAGTATGTTGAGAGGAAAGTCAATAGAAGCCGCAGCAGACAACAAACGAATAAAGGAGTGAGCGCATGATGACAGCAATGCAGGATGCGATCCGTGAAGGAGTAAACGAGATGCCGGAACCGACACCGGACCAGCCGATTGTTCGCTACCGGGATATCCGGAAATCGTTCGGTGATTTTGAAGTCCTAAAGGGTCTAGACCTGGACATTAAGCAAGGTGAGAAGATTACGATCATTGGGCCGAGCGGTTCGGGGAAGACGACAATTATCCGGATGCTCATGACACTGGAGGAGCCGACGTCCGGAACGATCATAGTGGACGGGGAGCCGCTTTGGCACGAAGTTGTTAAGGGAGAACTGGTCTCCGCCCGAGAGAAGCACTTGCGCAGGGTCCGCGGGAAGATCGGTATGGTGTTTCAACAGTACAATCTATTTCCGCATATGACTATATTAAAGAACGTAACCGAGGCGCCGATCCATGTACTTGGCATGCCAAAGCAGGAAGCAAAGAAGCGGGCGCTGGCGATGCTTGAAAAAGTGGGGCTTCAAGATCATGTGCACAAATACCCGATCCAGCTATCCGGCGGGCAACAGCAGCGGGTGGCAATCGCCCGGGCGCTAGTTATGGAGCCGAAGGTAATGCTCTTTGACGAGGTGACATCGGCACTGGACCCCGAGTTAGTTGGTGAAGTGCTCCAGGTTATCAAAGACATCGCACAAACGACGAACATGACGATGATCTTGGTGACGCATGAAATGGACTTTGCCCGTGAGATTTCTGACCGAGTCGTCTTCATCGACAAGGGGAAGATCGTGGAGCAGGGTCCGCCTGAGCAGGTATTGGAAAATCCGAAGACGGAAAGACTGAATACATTTTTAAAGCATTTTCGTCATGGATATTGAAAGAAAGCATGTAAGGGAAAGCCATAGTTTTTCCTCACATGCTTTTTTCTGTGAAAATTTAAGAATTCCTTCATTTAGTGGTCTGGAACTATTTTTTTCTAGATGGCGCTCATTAACATACTAATTTATTGTACAGGAGGCATGAAACGCTAATTTATGCTGAATCATAAAGAAGTATTATATACTTGTCACAAAGGAAAAAATATCAAAGGTGGTTCCAATGGACAATTTGTCTCTTTTAAATGTGATCGGAGAGCTGTTTTCCGATGAAATTTCTATTGCTGTTTCAAATACAAAGGAGTATATATACTACCGTCCAAGCAAGCGTATTGATTTGAAAGTCAATCCGGGCGATCCGATTAAAGAGGGAACGATCACATACAAAGCTCTAACTACAAGGCAAAAGGTCTCTGAATTTATTGATCGTGAAGTATACGGGGTGCCTTATCATGGGATGGCTGTTCCTTTTCAGTATGGAGGAAGCCTTGAAGGGTGTGTTACAGCTGTTTATCCCGTGCTTACAGAGGGAAAATCAGCTGTTACGGTTAAGACGAATGATGGATGGATTCCGTTCTCTTTTGAAAAGGTAAAATATTTGGAGGTAAAAGACAGGAAAACTCATGTTTATGCTGATGGAATTTCTGGAACACACAAAGACACTTTGCAGGAATTTGAATATCTTTTGCCGAGGGATTCTTTTATCCGCTGCCATCGATCCTTCATTGTCAATGTCCATCATATTCAGGCGATCTATCCTGATACTCATTCAACATTTGTATTAGAAATGAATGATCATACAAGGATTCCGGTCAGTCAATCTTATTCAAGCTATTTCCGGAAGCTTCTCGGTTTCTGATAATGTTCTGTTTTAAACAAACATTTACTTGTTTTAATCATTGAATACCCCATTCCAGTCCCTTTTTCTCTTTACACCTACATAGTGACCTAAAATGATTTTAACTATAGATTCTGAGAAAGAGGGATTATTTCATGGGGAAACAATATGATCGCATAAGAGACCCTCGCTTGAAAAATCGTGTCGTATCAGCAGAAGAAGCCGCATCTTGGATAAAAGACGGAATGACATTGGGGCTAAGCGGCTTTACTCGTGCAGGAGATGTGAAGGCGGTTCCCTTTGCGTTGCTTGAAAGGGCAAGAGAAGAAGAGATCAAGGTAAATATTTTTACCGGCGCATCTTTGGGATCAGATATAGATAAAGTTTTTGCTGAAGCAGGTATCATTCATAAACGACTACCATTTCAAGCAGATTCCACCATGCGGAAGAAAATCAATGAAGGCGAGCTTCTATTTGTCGACCATCATTTATCACATACCGCCGAATATGTACGAGCAAATACGATCAGTCCGATTGATATTGCAATCTTGGAAGCGATTTCGATTACGGAAGATGGCATGGTCATCCCTACGACGTCCATTGGAAACTCTTTGTCGTTCGCTGAGCATGCGAAGGCCATCA
Source organism: Siminovitchia terrae (assembly GCF_003605405.2). GTDB lineage: Bacteria > Bacillota > Bacilli > Bacillales > Bacillaceae_C > Siminovitchia > Siminovitchia terrae. The sequence goes on from NZ_QYTW02000024.1 coordinate 82,212, forward strand.
TTATTGAAATTAATATGGCTCAGCCTGAATTGTTGGAAGGGCTACATGATTTATACGACCCGGAAAAACAGGGGGAACGTTCCCCAATTCAATTGACAACTGTGGCTGACCGGATTGGAACGATCGGGATTCCTGTGGATCCTGATAAAGTGAAGGGGATTGTATTTACAGATCAATTAGATTCTCCGTCTAACATAGTCGAGCCTGATCATGAAACTGAAATTATGGCTCAGCATTTAATTTCATTTTTAAGGAGCGAAATCAAGAAAGGCAGGCTCACGGAGCACCTCGCGCCGCTACAGTCGGGCATCGGTTCTGTTGCCAATGCAGTCCTTTATGGGATGTTGAATTCAGAATTCAAAGATTTGGAGGTGTACTCCGAGGTATTGCAGGATGCTGTCTTTGATCTGATTGACGCAGGGAAGGTCAATTTTGCATCGTGTTGTTCCATTACACTGTCAGAAAAGAAGATGAAGCAGGTCTTCGACCATTTTGAAATATACCGTGAAAAGCTGATAATGCGGCCACAGGAGTTGTCGAACCACCCGGAAATCATCCGGAGACTCGGCTTGATATCCATCAACACGGCCCTGGAATTTGACATATACGGCAATGTCAACTCGACGCACGTATCTGGAACAAAAATGATGAACGGAATCGGGGGCTCCGGTGACTTTGCTAGAAATGCCCGCCTCGCTATTTTTGTGACAAAGTCGATTGCGAAAAACGGGGATATATCCAGTATCGTTCCATTCGTATCGCATGTGGACCATACTGAGCATGATGTTGATATTGTTGTTACGGAGCAGGGATATGCGGATTTAAGGGGTCTGGCCCCAAGGGAGAGGGCACCGCTGATCATACAAAATTGTGCTCATCCGATGTATCGCGATCAGCTTTTGGCTTATTATGAGGAAGCCCTTGAACGCGGCGGCCAAACACCGCATGTACTGGAAAAAGCTTTCTCCTGGCATACAAATTACAGCAAATACGGAACGATGTTAGAAAAGCAGAACAATCACAACGAAGCAAGGCTTCAATGCTCATTTTAAGTTACTGAAATGTGGTTGACACTCCTAGGATAAGCGCTTACAATGAAGGTAGTTATTAGTCTTTAGAGATTGTTAGATGAGAGTTGTTTATCATTCCGGACAGAAGCTCCCAATTCAAAGAATGTGAAGGGCGTCGCCCAATGAGAAAGTGGGAGATGAATGTTGGTTGGCGATAGCCAAACTGTGTTGTATACTATGTAGAACGAATTCAAGCGTGGTTGCTTGTTGCGTAAATAGAACTTGTAGGGTGGCTGTCGTTCGCCTATACCTTTCAAAAGTCGCAAAAAGGATAAACCATCAAACCTGTGGCACGAAAACCAAGTGTCACATAGTAAACAAAACTGCAATACCATACGAAACTCGTATCAACCGTAGGGACTACGGGGGTAGCCTTCTAAATAACTAGCGGTTACGCTGGTGTTCGTAGGAATCCCGCACTTCAAGCGTTAGCTAAGTGGGTGGTTCAAATGTCGTTGAATAAAGATCTTCGTATCGGCCGTCACGCCATTCTTCTTTTGCTGTCTGAACAACCATCTGAGCAGTTGAAAAAGCTGGAGCAGGCCAATTGGAAGGGCTGCGTTGGAAAAGTGGGCTCAATGGATGCTCATAAAGTAGTTGCTGCGATTGAAACAGCTGCCAAGAAAAATGGAATTATCCAAGCGGACATTTACCGTGAATCGCATGCATTATATCATGCCATTATTGAGGCTTTGCATGGAGTTACACGAGGCCAGGTACAATTAGGGTCTATACTGAGAACGGTTGGCTTGACTTTCGCCGTGTTGCGGGGAAACCCGTATACAAAGGAGGAAGAAGGAGAGTGGATCGCCGTTTCTTTGTATGGAACAATTGGTGCACCTGTCAAGGGCTCCGAGCACGAAACGATTGGTTTAGGAATTAATCACATATGACTTGCCCATAGTTTACTAGTTAATAGGGGGCTATATCACGAAATCGTTATTGATTTCATGATATAGCCCCCTTTCTATTTTAACTTTATTCAACTAAAGGAAATGAAGGGAGCCAATAGAATGATTAGATTAAATGGTCAATCACTTTCTTTTTCTGAAGTTCGCCAGATTCTATTTGACCTGGAAAAGGTAGGATTCACCGAAGAAAGCATGAAACTGGTGAAAAAAAGTCGAGAAGCCGTTGAAAGAATTGTTGCTGAAGAAAAGGTTGTCTATGGAATCAATACAGGCTTTGGAAAGTTTAGTGATGTCTTGATTGGAAAAGAAGATGTGGAAGAGTTACAACTAAATTTGATCCGCTCTCACGCCTGTGGGATTGGCGATCCTTTTCCGGAAATTGTCTCGCGGGCAATGGTCCTTCTTCGCGCAAATGCTTTGCTAAAAGGCTTTTCAGGTGTGCGCCCTGTTGTGATCAAAAGACTTTTGGATCTAGTCAATGCTTGTATTCATCCGGTCATTCCGCAACAAGGGTCTCTTGGTGCCAGCGGAGACTTGGCTCCGCTCTCACATTTGGCTCTTGTACTAATGGGGGAAGGAGAGGTGTTTTATAAGGGTGAAAGAATACCATCGATGGATGCTTTGACAAAAGAAGGCATTTTCCCGATCACACTGACGGCCAAAGAGGGGCTGGCTCTGATAAATGGAACTCAGGCGATGACAGCGATGGGAGTGGTTGCATACTTAGAAGCAGAAAAAATGGCTTATCAATCAGAAATCATCTCAGCCGTCACGATAGAGGGGTTGCGGGGAATCATGGATGCATTTGACGAAGATATCCACTTAGCACGTGGCTATAAAGAGCAAGTGGAAGTGGCTGAAAGAATCCGCGCTTATCTGAAAGGCAGTTATTTAACGACGAGACAAGGAGAATTGCGTGTCCAGGATGCCTATTCGATTCGATGCATACCGCAAGTTCACGGCGCGACATGGCAGGCGTTACATTATTCGAAGGAAAAATTGGAAATTGAAATGAATGCGGCTACTGACAATCCATTAATTTTTGAAGACGGTGAAAAAGTTTTATCAGGCGGCAACTTTCATGGACAGCCGATTGCATTGGCTATGGATTTCTTGTCAATTGCGGTGGCGGAATTGGCAAATATCTCAGAGCGGAGGATCGAACGCTTAGTGAATCCGCAATTAAACGATTTACCACCATTTTTAAGCCCAGAGCCAGGCCTGCAATCAGGAGCAATGATTATGCAGTATGTTGCAGCTTCTCTAGTTTCTGAAAATAAAACATTAGCTCATCCGGCAAGTGTTGACTCGATTCCATCCTCTGCAAACCAAGAGGATCATGTGAGTATGGGAACAATCGGAGCCAGGCACTCCTACCAAATAATAACCAATACACGTCGTGTACTGGCCATTGAAGCTATATGCAGTATGCAGGCGGTAGAAATACGAGGAAAAGAAAGGATGGCAGCTGTTACAAGAAGCTTTTTAGAAAATGGCCGGAAGATTGTACCGTTTATACATTCAGATCGTGTTTTTTCCAAAGATATTGAAAATATGGCCGAGTGGTTGAAAGAAGAAGGTATGCACTTTGATACAAAAGGAGTTGTGGAGCTTCAGGCATAAATTATCCATATTTATCATTTCCTGACAGAAGACTCCCACTTCAAGGAATATAAAGGGCGGAGCCCAATGAGTAAGTGGGAGATGAAT